>NZ_JAAATY010000042.1 GCF_013280595.1 Kibdelosporangium persicum | reverse complement strand
TAGGTCGTGTTTCAAATGCCCGATCGCGATAGCCGGGCCGGATGCGGCCCCTGACGCCACCGCGGGACCGCCCAAAGACAACCAGTATTCGCGGCGATCCCGCGGCGACGCCAGGAACCGCCCCGATCCCGACTCTCATCGACCGGGACATTCGAAACACGACCTAGGAGACCCGATGTCGTCCACGGCGAAAAGCCCCCGGCTGGCGCTGGTGCGTGGCACGAAGGTGGAGTTCGGCGACGAACGGACAGTCGTGCGGCTGATCGAGGCCCAGGCCGCTCGGGTGCCCAACGACCCGGCGATCACGTTCGGCGACGTGACGCTGACCTACCGCGAGGTGGACCGGCGGGCCAACGCGCTCGCCGGGCAGTTGCGGGACGCGGGCGCCGGGCACGGCGACTTCGTGCCGTTGCTGATGACCAGCGGCCTTGAGGTGCCGATCGGCATGATCGCCGCGATGAAGCTCGGCGCTCCCTTTGTCCCGATGGACGTCGACTGGCCCGCGGCCCGGATCATGGACATGGTCAGGGCCATGGCGCCACCGGTCGTGCTGTGCGCCGGTGGGACGCCGCCCGCGGAACTGCCCGCCGTGATCACCGTCGACGCCACCACGTTGCCTGAGAGCGACCCTGGCGACCTCGGCCCCCCGGCCGGTCTCGACGACCTGGCGTACGGCTTCTACACGTCCGGGTCCACCGGCAAACCGAAGTGCGCGCTCAACGTCCATCGTGGACTGCGTAACCGGTTCTTCTACATGAACAAGTGTTTCCCCGAGCGGGCGGGCGAAGTCGTGCTGCAGACCAGCACGCACGTCTTCGACCCCACGCTGTGGCAGCTGTTGTGGCCGTTGACCAACGGCAGCCGGACGGTCGTGCCCAGGTCGACCGGCCTGATCGACCTCGCGTCGATCATCGAGGTGATCGAACGTCACCAGGTGACGATCACCGACCTGGTCCCTTCGGTGTTCAACGTGCTGGTCGAGATGATCGACGCGGAGCCGTCGATGGCCGCGCACCTGCGTTCCGTGCGTGACCTGGTGATCGGTGGCGAGGAGATGCAGGCGGCCGCGGTGCAGCGATTCCGTGCCCTGGTCCCGCATGTGCGCATCACCAACACCTACGGGCCGACCGAGGCGGCCATCGGGATGATGTTCCACGAGGTCCGTGACGCCGACCAGGAGGTCGTGCCGATCGGCCTGCCGATCGACAACACCTGTGCGGCCATTGTGGACGGTGACATGCGGCCGGTCCAGACGGGTGTGGTCGGCCACCTCTACATCGGCGGCGAATGCCTCGGCCGTGGGTACCTCAACGAGCCGGCCAAGACCGCGGCGGCGTTCGTGGACAATCCCTTCGCGGGCCTGGGAACCCGACGGCTCTACCGCACCGGCGACCTGGCGTACCTGCGTGAGGACGGGCTCATCGGCTTCCGCGGCAGGCAGGACGACCAGGTCAAGATCGCCGGGCTGCGGGTCGAACTCGGCGAGATCGGCACGGTGCTGCGTGCCCACCCCGAGGTGTCCGAGGCGAAGGTGGTCGTGCACACCGAGGCCGAGGACAAGCGGCTGATCGCGTTCGTCACCACCCGTGGGCCGGTGGGCCCGGCCGAGTTGCTCGACCACGCCAGAGCCACCCTGCCCGCGTACATGGTCCCGGCCCGGATCACCGTGCTGGACGCGATGCCGTTGCTGCCCAACGGGAAGCTGGACGGCGTCGAGCTGGCCAGGCGCGCTTCCGACCGTGGTACGCCCGCGCCCGCGGCCCGGAACGGCGACGCGATCAGCGCGACCGAGCGTGCCCTCGCCGAGATCTGGACCGAACTGCTGGCCATGGACCCGGTCACCCGCTCGGACAACTTCTTCGCGCTCGGCGGCGACTCGCTCGGCGCCCAGCGCATGGTGCTGGCTGTGAAGAAACGGCTGGGCGTAGGCATTTCCATCCGTGACGTGGTGCGGGCGCCCGATCTGGCCGCCCTGGCCGCCCGGATCGCCGGAGGCGGGGCGGCCGCCGGGGATTCGCCGGGCAGGGACCTCGAACTGCCCGACGACATCCGGGCCGCCGCACCACCGCTGCCGGGCCCTCCCGCGCACGTGCTGCTCACCGGCGCGACCGGGTTCGTCGGGGCGCAGTTGTTGCACGATCTGCTGACCACCACGTCCGCGAACGTGCACTGCTTGGTCCGTGCACCGGACGTCGCCTCAGGGCGTCGGCGGCTGTGCGAGACGCTGGCGGAGTACCAGCTGATCTCCCGTACCCCGCTCGACCGGATGCGGGTGGTGCCCAGCGATCTGACCAAACCGAGGCTGGGCATCGGCGAGCAGACCTACGAGATGCTCGCGGAAACGGTCGACGTCATCGTGCACTGCGGCGCCGTGGTCAACCTGGTGCTCGACTACGCGTACCACCGCAAGGCCAACGTGCACGGGACGCGGGAGATCCTGCGGCTCGCGGCACGCAGGCGGACCAAGCCGGTGCACTACATCTCCACGCTCAGCGTGTTCGGCCCGGCCGCCTATGCCGGCCGGATGCCGATCCCGGAACTGCCCGCCCCGGACATCGAGCCACCGCCGGACGGCTACAGCCTGTCGAAATGGGTGGGCGAACAACTCGTCGTCGCGGCAGGGGAGCGGGGCGTGCCGCTGGCCGTGTACCGGCTCGGCGAGGTGATGCCGCACTCGGGAACCGGTGTGCCGAACCCGAGGAGCCTGCCCGACATGCTGGTCGGCGCGTGCCTGCGGCTCGGCGTCGCCCCGGCCAGCCCGGTGGTGCTGGACTACACGCCGATCGACTACGTCGGGCAGATGATCACCGCAGGTGTCACGACCGGCGCGAGCGGCGTGTTCCATGTCCTGCCCCCGCAGGCGATGCTCCTCAACGAGTTGCTGGACAGCTTCAGCCGGGAGTTCGACCTGCGCACGGTGTCCTACCGCGAGTTCTGGACCATGCTGGAGGACGCGGCGCAGACCGGTGATCCGGTCTACACCCGGCTGCTCGCCGCGGTGCCTGCCGCCGGGGCCGACGTGGACGATGCGACCCTGCTCGCCGAGCTGACCACGATGTTCCAGGACGGCAGCCGGGTCTTCTCCACGGCACGGGCGGCGGTGCTGCGTGCCCAGAACGGGATGGTGTCCGCGCCGACAGGTGACGAGGCCGTCGGGCGCTACGTCGCCTACCACCGCCGCCTGATGCGCACGGTGGCACCGTCCGCCACGCATTGACCAGGGAGACCCAAGCGCATGCTGATGACACGGCCGCCGGCCGAGCCGGTCACCGACGTCGACCTGTACCAGCCGGGTATCTACGTGTCCGGCAATCCGCACGCCGCCTGGCACAAGCTCCGCGCCGAGGCGCCGGTCTGCCGTCAGGCGGCCCCGACCGGCGCGGAGTTCTGGTCGGTCACGCGCTATCGCGACGTGCAGCGGGTACTGCGGGAAACCACGCGGTTCACCTCCGAACACAGCACCATGCTTTCGGCGCTGGGCGGCGACATCGCCAAAGGACAGGCGATCAACCTCGTGGACGGTCCCCGGCACAGCGCATTGCGCGTACCCGCACTGCGGCAGATGTCCGCCGCTGTCATGCGTGAGCGTGAACACGTTGTGCGGCAACGGGTCAGTGAGCTGGTCGCGTCGTGGGCGCGGCGGCAGGATGTCGACATGGCCGCCGAACTGGCGATCATGCCGATGGTCATCGCGGGTGACGTGATCGGCATCCCGGCCGGTGACTGGGCACACGCCGCCCGGTGGACCATGGCGAGTGTCGCGCCCGCCGACCCGGCCTACGCCGTGGGCGGTGTCACCGAGACGCTTGCCCAGGCGCACGTCGAGCTGCTCACGATGTTCACGGAGCTGATGGCCGACCGCCGGGCACGTCCCGGCGAGGACCTCATCTCGGTACTGACCACGATCGAAGCCGACGGCGCACGGCTCACCGACCACGAAGTCATCGTCAACAGCTACGCCTTCGTGATGGGGGCGAGCATCACCACCCCACAGGTGATCTCGCACCTCGCCCTCGTGATGGCCGAAGATCCCGGTCTGTGGCGGGAAATCCGGGCCGACCGGTCACTGTGGCCCGGTACGGTGGAGGAGGCTCTGCGCTGGTCCGCACCGGTCAACCACCTGCTGCGGCTGGCGACCGGGGACGCCGAGATCGGCGGGCACGCCATCCGGCCGGGCGACCTGGTCTGTGCGTGGATCGCGTCGGCGAACCGGGACGAAAAGGTCTTCGCCGACCCGTACGCGTTCGATCCCCGGCGTTCGCCCAATCCCCATCTGGCCTTCGGTTTCGGGCCGCACCACTGCATCGGGGTGCATCTGGCCCGTACCGGGCTGGCCGCGATGATCGCCGAGCTGGCGACGCGGGTGGACCGGTTCGAACAGACCGGACCGGTGCGGCACCTCGCGTCCAACTTCGTCAACGGCATCACATCGCTGCCACTGCGGTTGCACATGGCATGACCGGACCGGCTCATCACCGGGGTGTGGTCACGCCACCCGGGTGATGAGCTGGTACTGGTAGCCGAACAGGACGGCCTGGGTCCGGTTGGGCAGGCCGAGCTTGGTCAGGATGTGGTAGACGTGCGACCGGACCGTGGTCTGGGAGATCACGAACCGTTCGGCGATCTGCGCGTTGGAATGCCCGAGCCCGAGCTCGATGAGCACCTCACGTTCCCGTTCGGTGAGCACCTTGTTCGCCCGCGAGAAGCGGGTCGGGTCGGCCGGTAGCTGCCCGGCCAGCCAGTCGAGCAGTCCGTTGGTGATCCGCGGGGACAGGAAGGCACGGCCTTCGGCCAGGCACCGCACCGCGGGCACGAGTTCCTCGTCGACGGCCCGGTCGCTGACGAATCCGCGTATCCCGCCGCTGATGGCGCCGAGGACAGCGTGTTCGAACAACGGCCCGGTGACCACCACGATGGGGTACGTCGCCGCGACGGCGTGGCCCGCCGACGCCGACCTGAGGTACTTCAACACTTTCGGCTCGGACTGCACGATGGCGACGTCGGCGCAGGACGGGCGTCCCCGCAGGATGACGTCCGCGATGTCCCCAGGCTGCTCGATGATCTGAATCCCGGCGTCGCCCAACAGGATGTTGCGCAGCCCGGCCACTGCGAGCGGCTGTTGGGTGCACAGTTGTACACGAATCAAAATGACTTCCCCCCACGCTGGAATTCACTCGTCCGTATGGATTCCGGGCCATTCACACGCGTGTGCCGGGGTCGTCTGGGACCGCGGTCACCAGTGTCGATTGATCATGCAGGCTCGCCACAAGCATGTCCAGACTGAGGGCCAGCCTTTCCACGTGCGGTGGAAACCACATCGAATGGTGGTCTCCCGGCACTGTCATGTGGGTGACCGGGCCGTCGCAGACAGTTCGCCATTCCTCGGTGGTGTTCCGGGAACTTTCGGCGTTGACGAGGGCCACTCGCCCCCTGTAACGGCTTGGCCGGTACGCGAGGTAGGCGTGGGTGTTCGCGCGGAACAACCGGTACCGCCGTGCCACGAGCTCGACGTCGACCGACTCCGGCATCAGATCGGCCGCGCACAACAGGCTGCGCAGCCGTTCGTCGGCGTTCGGCGCCTCGAAGACCGACTCGATCGCGACGTCGTCGAGTGTCCGGCCACGCGCTCCCGCGACGTCGTTGACGAACCTCTTGGTGATGGAGAGTTCCGTGCCGGGATCAGGCTCCGGGAGCGCGGTGTCGATCAGGATCGTCAGCGGGATCGCCTCCCCAGCCGAGGCGAGCCGCACCGCCATCTCGTACGCGATGGCGCCGCCCATCGAATACCCGGCGAGCAGATACGGGCCGTGCGGCTGGGTCCGCCGAAGGGCCTCGATGTAGCAGCCGGCCAAGTCGGAGATGGTGGTCAGCGGCTCGGCCACGCCGTCGAGGCCCGGGGCGTCGAAGGCGTACAGGGGCTGGTCGGCCGGCAGCAGCCGGTGCAGGGGCATGCACCAGTAGATCGAGCCGGAGACCGGTGGTGGGCAGAACAGTGCCGGACGTGATCCGCCCGGCCGGATGGCTGTCACGGTCGCCTGGGGTGACCCGGACGGCGTTCCCGCCGCGGCGGTGGCGTCACTCATGGCGAACCACCTTGGTTTCCGGGTGCGTCGAACATAGTGGCCACTTCCTCCTCGCTGAGCGATTCGATCTCTTCGAGCCAGACCCACGGCGACTGGGCTCCGGTGACCGCGCCGGGCGGTGGCGTGGCGGGCTGATCCGGGTGGCTCGCCGTTGCCGCGAGCGCCGCGACCGTCGGTGTGGCGCAGAACCCGGCGACGGTGATCACCGGGCCGAACACCCGGCGCAGACGGCTCACCGCGCGCAGCACGGCGTGCGAGTCGCCGCCGAGGTCGAAGAAGTCGTCATGCGGGCCGATCCGGTCAAGGCCGAGGACCTCGGCGAACACCGTGGCCAGCTGACGCTCCACGGCCGTCTGCCAGACATGGCCCGCGGTATCCGGACGGCGAGGTTCGGCGGAGTCCGGCAAGGCCGTGCGATCCACCTTTCCCGCCGTGGTCAGCGGCATGGCGTCGAGCCAGAAGAACTGGCTGGGCACCATGTAGGCGGGCAGTTCACCGGCGAGGTAACGGCGGAGCTCATCCCGAGGCGGTGCCGGACCGTCGGCGACCAGGTGGGCCACCAACTGCTCGCGGCCCGTTGACCCGCGCCGTGCGGTCACGACGGCCTCGGACACGTTGGGATGGCCGAGCAGCACCGCTTCGATCTCCTCGACCTCGATGCGGGTCCCGTTCAGCTTGATCTGGGTGTCGATCCGGCCGATGAACCGGATCTGGCCGTCCTCGCCCCACACCCCGATGTCGCCGGTCCGGTAGACGCGCCCGTGCGGCCGGAACGGGTCGGGCGTGAACTTCTCGGCGGTCAGCTCCGGCCGGTTGAGGTAGCCGCGGCCCACTCCGGCGCCGCCGATCAGGATCTCGCCGGGCACCCCGACCGGGGCCAGGTTGTCCCACGGGTCGACGATGTAGAGGTACCGGTTGGGCATGCCCCGGCCGATCGGCGGTGGGACTGTCCATTCTCGACGTTCGCATTCGTAGTACACACAACCGATCGCCGCCTCGGTCGGGCCGTAGGCGTTGACGAACCGGCGGTTCGCCGAGATCCACCGGGTGACCAGGTCGCCGTGCAGCAGGTCGCCGCCGGTCAGGAAGTACCGGAGGCCGGGCAGCCCGTCCGCGGGCAGTTTGGCCAGCAGCGGCGGGGGACCGCCGATGTACGTGACCCGCTCGGCCCGCATCAGATCCGCCATGGCCTGCGCGGACGCCCGCTGCGCCTCGGGAATGATCACCATCGCGGCACCGGAGATCAGCGCCGCGAACATCTCGCCTTCGGAGAAGTCGAAACTCAGCGCCATGTGCTGGAGCATCCGGTCCCCTGGCCCGAGGTCGAACACCCTCGACAGCCACAACGGGTAGTGCAGCAGCTGGCCGTGTTCGATCATCACGCCCTTCGGTCTGCCCGTCGAGCCGGACGTGTACAGGACGTAGGCGAGGCTGTCGTGGTCGGCCCACTCGGCCAAACCCGTGTCCGGCCCAGTGTCCGGCAGGTCGGTGTCCAGGCAGAGCACCGACCGTCCGGCGAAGTCAGGCAGGGCGGGCCGCAGGCCGGACGTGGTCAGCACGACTCGGGCGGCGGTGTCGGCGACCACGAACTCCAGCCGGTTGGCCGGATGGGCGGGGTCGAGAACGACAAAAGCCGCCCCGGCCTTGAACACGCCGATCATCGCGACGAACGACTCGAGGCCGCGATTGAGGGCCAGTGCGACGATCTCCTCCTTGCCGACGCCCAGCGCTCGAAGCCGCCGCGCGAGCGTGTCGCTGCGCCGGTCCAGGTCGCCGTAGGTCAGGTCCTTGCCGTCCATCCGGGCGGCCAACGCGTCTGGATCGGCCTGCGCCCGGCGCCGGAACTGCTGGTGGATCAGCTCTGGCCCGGCCGGGACCGCCTCGCCCTGCCAGCCGAACAACAGCCGGTCCCGTTCCGCGGTGGGGATCATCGGCAGTGCCCACGGTGCCCGCGCCGGGTCGGCGATGGCGGCCGCCAGCAGCATCTCCAGGTTGTCCAGCAGACGCACCATCCGGGTCTGGTCGAACAGGGCGTTCTGGTACGCCACGGACACCTCGACGGCATCTTGACCTGTGACGACTGTCAGGCGGATGTCGTACGGGGTGGCCACCGCAGGCCCCGCTGTCACCCGCGCCTCCATGTGTGACGGCCACCTGTCGCACTCTCCGGCGTCGATGACCGTCATCGCGACGGGGAAGAGGGGGTGCCTGCTCAGATCGCGCGGCCCGGCGTTGGTGAGCGCCGTGACCGGCAAGGCATGGGCGGCGACTTCTCGCCATGTCTGTTCCGTCCGACGTACCAGGTCGGCGAAGGACAGCTCGTCGGTGAGGTCGATGCGAAACGGCACCAGATCGACCGGACCGCCCGCGGACCGTGGCGGCACGCCGACGGTCTGGTCGGTCCGCCCGGTGTAGCGGGCCAACACGGTCAGCAGACCAGCCAGAACCGGCACGGCCGGATCCGCGCCGAACTGGCCGAGGCCCGCCGTGACCGCGCGGGTGAGCAGGCGGGACTCGACGGCGGCCCGTCCGGCCGGGCCGGTGGGCCGAGGACGATCCGCGGGCAGATCGACGGGCGGGTGCACCCGAGTTGCCCAGTACTCGACACGCCGGGCGTGTTCGTCGCCGGGTAACGGTGTCCATGCGGGGATTGGCGCGTCCGTGGGCTCAGCGCCCGCGTAGGTCGCGGCGAGCTCGCCCAGCAATGGCCCGATCGAGGTCTCGTCCGCCGCGATCCGGTGGATGCAGAGGAGCAGTACGGACTCAGTGTCGCCAAGCTTGATGAGGTTGGCGCGTACCAACGTGCCCGATGCCAGGTCGAACCGGCGGACGGCGAAGTCCGTCGCGGCCTGCTCGGCCCGTGCCGCGAGATCGACCGGTGGCGTCCCGGTGAGGTCGGTGATCACGAACTCCGGCGTCGTCGTGCCGGCCGCGGCCATCGGTTCGCCGTCAGGGCCTTCGCGGAAGGACGTGTGCAGCACCCGGTGGCGTCGTACCACGGTGGCGAGCGCCTCCCGGAGCACCTCTTCGTCCAATGATCCGGTGAGCCGTACTCCGGCCGAAACGGTCCCCAAGGGCCTGCCTGCGGATAACTGTTCCAGGAACCAACACGCCAGCTGTTCTGGTGAAAGGGCCGCCATGATCCGCCTTCCTGGCCCAATGGGGCCCGGTAGTGGCCCCGGACCGACGCTATCAGGGTGCGGACCGGAGCAACCATAGACAGGACGACGGGGGACGGATCGACATTCTGTTTACCGTCGTGCTGCTAGGATGCATTCTCCTTATTCCGTTGACGGCCGGCTGCGTGAAACAACGATGACCGTGCGGCCCGTGGACCGGTACGGTCGGTCGCGAGGAACGTGACCGTCGGTGGCGAGCGGGGGCGCGAATTGAACGACGCGGAATTTCGGCGACGAATTGCGGCATTGTCACCCGAACGGCGTAAGCTGCTCGAGCGGCGCATGGCGGCGTCGGCGCCGCCGCAGCTCCGCGAGCTGTCGGTGACCCAGCGCGGCCTGTGGTTCATGGACCAGGTGCTGCCCGCGAGCCCGGTGTACACGGCGGCGTGGCGCTGGGTGATCCGCGGCGCGCTCGATTCGTCGGTTTTTGTCGATGCCGTCAATATCTTGATCGGCAGACACGAGGCATTGCGGGCGAGTTTCGGAATTCAGGACGGGCGTCCGGTACAATGGATCACTCCGCACCTCGCCATCGAGGTCGTCAATGACGACGCTCGGCATCTTTCGGTGACCCGGCGTGAGGCGATGCTGAACGACACGATCGCCCGGGAGTTTCGTACGGGTTTCGATCTCTCCAGGCCGCCGTTGTTGCGCATGCGACTGGTCCGGTTGGCAGACAAATGCCACGTTGCTTTACTTTTCGTTCATCACATTGTATTCGACGGGATCTCGGCGGAAATCTTCTTGCGCGAGATTTTCACGTGTTATGACGACCTGGCCGAGGGCAGGCGGCCCGAGCTGCCGCCGGCGCCCCAGTACCGGCGGTTCGCCGACTGGCAGCGGGCCCAGCTCGACGGGAGCTGGGGTGCCGAGCTGCTCGGCTACTGGCGTGATCAGCTCGCCGGAGCGCCCAGCGTGCTGGAACTGATCAGCGGCCCGCTGCGGCCGCCCACACAGCAGCACGTCGGTGGTGTTTCCCGCTTCGTGATCCCCGAGGAAGCCGTCGCCGGGGTGCACCGGGTGGCTACGGAGCGCCGCTGCAGCCTGTTCATGGCGTACGTGGCCATTCTCCAGATCGCGCTGGCACGGTACAGCGACCGGACGGATATTGTCGTCGGCACACCGATGGCCAACCGAGAGACGACCGAGCTGGCCGGCGTGGTCGGCATGTGCGCGAATGTCGTGCCGATGCGCACGGACCTGTCCGGTGAGCCGGCGTTCGGTGATCTGCTCGGCCGGGTCCGCGATGTGGTCCTCGACGCCTACGAACACCAGGGAATGCCGTTCGAACGGCTCGTCGACGTGCTCGCGCCGGACCGGAGCATGTCCTACAACCCGATCTTCCAGATCGGCTGCGGTCTGACGCCCAAGGAGGTGGCTGATGTCGAGTCGGCGTACCTCACGCTGGAAGCGGGGGAGAACCTGCTGTCCGGGTACTCCAAGTTCGATCTCTCGTTCACCGGTCTGAGTCACGACGGCCGGATCGAAGTGACCATGGAATACAACGCGGCGCTGTTCGACGACGCCCAGATGGCGCGGTTCGGCGATCACGTGACACGGCTCTGGCACCAGGTGGCGCGGCACCCGGACGTCGCCGTCGACCGGCTGGAGATGTTGTCGGGCAACGAGATGAGCGTGCTCGCCGCCCCTCCCGCCGATATCGCCCCGCCACGGCTCGTCGATCTGCTCCGGCAGCACGCCGCGGCTGACCCCACGCTGGTCGCCCTGGTCGAGGGGGAGCGCGAGCTGACGTATGCCGAACTGGTGGCGGCCGTCGACGCTCGGGGTGACCATCCCGTTGTCACCGCCTTGGCCGCGGAAGACCCGGCCGTCGCGACCGTTGATCTGGGCCTGCGTCGCGGTGAACGGCTGGCTCTGGTGGGCCCGGCGCTTCAGTACCCGATTCTGTTCGCCGCCTTGGCGGCCGGGGCGACGTGCTGTCTGGGAACCGGTGCCGATGCGGCGGAGTTCGTCGCCAGGACCGGGGCCACGGCGGCGTGGCTGCCTATGCGGGTGACGCCGGCACTGGCCCGTGAGCTCGCCGGGACCCGGCTCATCACCGGCTGCGCTTCGCCTGCGACCGGTCGGGGTACTGACCGGATCGTGTTCTCCTCGAACGCCATTCCGTTGGCCGCCGTGGGAACCGGCGACAGTGCTGTGCTCCGGCCGGTCCCGGGCGTTCGCGCCTACGTTCTCGACAGCAGGCTGCGTCCGGTGCCGCCGGGCGTGTGCGGCGAGCTTTACCTCGCCGCGGCGCACCTTGACGCACGGTTCATGCCGAACCCGTTCGCCCCCGGCGGGTTCATGGAGCGCACCGGCCACCTCGTGCGTGCGGTAGGCGATGGTTCGGTGATCTACCTCGGTCCGGTGGCTGACGTGCCGCTGGTCGACGGCGCCAGGGTGGCGTCACGCCTCGTGGAGGAGGCCGTCGCGGACCATCCGTTGGTCAGGGATGTCGTGGTGTTCCCCGACGAATCCGGCCGTACCGCTTATGTCGTTGCGGCAGAGCCGATCGAGCTGAATGAACTGCGTGCTTTCCTCGTGGACAGGTTGCCGCAGTACGCCATGCCGACGGCGGTGGTGACGATCGATTCGGTGCCGTTGGCGGCCGACGGAAGCGTGGACCGGGAACGCCTGCGTGCGACGGCCGAGCCGGTGTCCCCAATGGACACTGTGGACACTGCGCTGATCCGCCTGCTGGTGGCGATCTGGTCCGAACTGTTCGACGGCAGGCCGGTCACGGCCAAGGACGACTTCTTCGACCTCGGCGGCCACTCGTTGCTGGCAGTGGGGCTGCTGGCGAAGGTCAAGGAGGTCTTCGACGTCGAACTCCCGGTCAGCGCCCTGTTCACCGCCTCGACCCCGGCCACGATGGCCGATCAGGTCGCCACGCGGCTGGGCGGGCCGGACGCCGCCGAGGACCTGGCGGCGTCGATCGAGCAGGTGCTGCTGTTGTCGGACGACGAGGTCCGGCAGCGCCTAGGCTCGTAGGAACCCCCCTCGTGAGTGTTTATCCGTGTTCTAACCTTGATAAACACTCACGAGGGGGTGGGGGCTTCGTGGAGGGGCCTGTCGGGGTTTTCGACGAGCCAGCCGACCAGCCGGCCATAGTGCTCGATCATCGCGGCGATCGTGGACGGGTCGTAGATCTCGGTGCTGAACTGCACGGCTGTTCCCGGCTGGCCGCCTTCGACCACGACCCAGCTCATGTCGAAGCGGGCGATGCCGTGGTTGAGGAACAGTTGCTGCACCTGCGTTCCGGCCAGTTTGGGTGCGGGAATGTCCGGTGTGGTCACGAAGGTCACCTGGAACAGCGGCGAGCCGGACAAGGTGCGTTCTGGCGCGACGGCGTGCACCACGCGCTCGAACGGCAGATCCGAGTGGGCCATGGCCGCCCGCAGCTTCGTCTCCGCCTGCCGGATCGTGTCGCGGAAGCCGGCGTCATCGGACAACTGGCCGCGCAAGGCGACCACGTTGACGAAGAAGCCGAGCAGGTTCGCCAGCTGGGCACGCCCTCGGCCGGAGATCGAAGTGCCGACGACCAGGTCGCGTTGACCGGAGTACTGGTGCAGCAACACCCAGAACGCCGCCATGTACACCACGAACGTGGTGGTGGACAGGGTGTTCGCGAGCCCGCGCACCGCATCGGGCACGCCGGCGGGCAGCGGGCCCTCCACGGATTGCCCGCGGTAACCGAACTCCGCGGGCCTTGGCCGGTCGAGGGGCAGCCGCAGTTCGGGTGCGCCGTCGAGTTCCCCGCGCCAGAAGTCGGTGAGCTCGTCGAGTTCGTCGCCCGCGAGGCGTTCCTGTTGCCAGTGTGCGTAGTCGGAGTACTGCACGGTCAGCTCCGGCAGCATCGGGCGGGTTCCGGTCAGCTGGGCCCGGTAGAGCTCGGCCAGTTCGGCACAGAAGACCGGCTCCGAGCCTCCGTCATAGACAGCGTGGTGGATGGTGAACACGAACAGGTACTCGTCGAGCCCGTAGCGATAGAGCTTCGTCCGCCACAACGGCACGTGATCCAACGGAATCCGGTCGACGGCGAGTTCACGCCGCGCACGTTCAAGGCAGTCGACCAGGCTCCCGGCGTGGTCAACGAGAGGAAGCTCGACCGGCACCTCGGGCACCATGATCTGGATCGGCCCGCCTGCACTGTCCCGCAGGCACGTCCGCATGATCTGTTGACGGCGGACCACGGCCCGCAGTGCCTCGCGCAGTGCGTCGACGTTCACCTCGCCCTTGATCTGGTAGTAGTGAACGAGGTTGTACGCGTTCGTGCCGGATGTGAGGCGGTCGAGGAACCACAGTGTGCGCTGGGCGGCCGACAGTGGCGCCTCGATGCCCGAACCGCGTGCACGCAGCCGGACCTGTCGTGAGCTGTCCCGCTGCGAGCGCAGCATGGCGAGCAGTTTTCCGCGCTCCGCCGGGGGAAGGTCTCGCAGCTCGCTCATCCCGCTCCTCGTCCCGTAGTGACTTGAGTTACCCACAGTGCTCCACTACTGTAACTGATGTCAGTTACTGGGGTAAGTAGTCGCGCGAGAGAGGGTCACCGATGCCGACCGAGCCCTTCGACCAGCCCAGGGTGGCCGCACTGTCCGACCGCAAGCGCCGGCTGCTGTCGTTGCTGTTGGCCGACCGGGGCAAACAGGTGGACAACGGCGCGCTCGAGCGCCTGCGGCCGGGCACTGGCGACCCGATCGTGCTCATCCACCCGGTCGGCGGGCAGGTCCTCTGTTACGTGGACCTTGTCAAACAGCTCCCTGGTGACGCGCCGTGCGTGGCGGTGACCGCCGACCGGTTGCTCAGCGGAGCCGAGGCGCCGACCGTGCCGGACCTGGCCACCCATTACCTCGGGCTGCTCGATGCCGCCGGATTGCGGCCGGGTGTGCTGGCCGGGTGGTCCATGGGCGGCGTGCTGGCCTACGAGATGGCCAGGCAGGTGGCGAAGACCGTCGAACCGCCGCCGGTGGTGCTGATCGATTCGACCACCAAACCGGCGATCTACGCAGGCCAAAGCCGGACCGATGCCCAGTTTGTCGAGTTCTTCGTGCACGACCTGATCCGGTCGGCCGGCCGGGACCCGGCGGAGTTCGACTTCGACGCGGAGATCTGGCAGCGCTCGGCCACCGTGGCGCTCACCGTGGCCGAGGCCCAGATGGCGGCCCGGGGGTTCACGCTCGGGCTCACCCCGGCCGACCTGGAAGACCGCTATCGCACGTACCGCAACGCGACCCTGGCGCTGGACGACTACCAGCCAGGCACCTACGACCATCCCGTCCACCTCATCCGCGCCACCGTCTGGCACGGCCCGGACTCCGCGAAGGCCTGGCGCCAGGTGGTGACCGGCGAGCTCACGGTGACCGAGCTGCCCATTGACCACTATGGACTCCTGCGCCCACCGTTCGTGCTCGACGTCGCACGGATCCTGCACAGTGCGACAGTGGCCAAGGACGACGCTGTCGAGGTCGCCGGTCCGGTCGGGACGAGTGAACGCCAACGGCCGCTGGTCGTCGAATCCCCTGTCGCCACGGCCAACTCCACGATCGTCCTGCGCGTCAGCGGGTCGCTGGACGTCGAGAGGCTCGGCAAGGCGACAGCCGCGGCAATGGACCGTCATCCCGCACTGCGCGGCGGCGAGCTGGACGTGATCCGGCCGACCACGGCTGACGACGACCAATCCGCCGCGATACAGGCATTTCTGCGGCAGCCCATCGACGAGCACGGTCCGTTGGCGCGTTGCGCGTTGTTCGCCACCGGCCAAGACCAGTGGCTGCTCGCGATCGCCACCCACCCGTCTGTCCTCGATGGACATTCTGCTCGGATTCTGTGCGCCGATCTCCAGAGTGGTTACGCCGAGGGCGTGCTGGAGCCCGCGCCTGCCCCGGTTCCGCCCGACCAGACGACCCACTCGCGATACTGGGAAGAGCGGCTGGCGGACCTCCCGGCAGCGGGCACGTGGCCGCAAGACCAGATCGCCGAGGCGGAGGCGGGCGGCGATCCGGCGCCCCGGTCCGGCGGCGTCCATCGGTTCGAGATTTCGGCGGAAGTGGCGACCGCGCTTCGACGGCACGCGTCGGCGTTCTCCACCACGCCGCTCGCCGTGCTGGCCACGGCGGTCCGAGTCCTGCTGGCCCGCGTCAGCCCGGAGGCCGGCGAAGTCTGTGACACCGCGGTGGGTGCCGTGGTGTCCGGCCGGGTCGGCGCCGACGCCCACCGGGTGGTGGGGAACGTGACCCGGACAGTCGTTCTGGCACAGCGGATCGACCCCGAGGCATCGTTCGCCACGCTCACCCGGCGCGCCGCCGCCCAGCAGGTCACTGATCTCGAGCACGCCGTCGGCTCGGCGGCCGCGCTTGAAGCGGACCTCGGCCGGTCGCCGTTGTTCCGGGTGCTGGTGCGGCTCGACGACGAGCAGACGACCGCGCCACGGCTGGGGGATGCGGACACGGAAATCGTCGAGATGACAACCGGATGGCCGGGAACCGACCTGGCCATCACCCTGACCGCCGTCGGCGCGGGCTATCAGGGCACGATCGAGTACGCCACCGACCTCTACGGCCCGGACACGGCAGCCCGGATCACCACCGCCCTCAGCGCTCTGCTGGCCGACGCCGTCGCCCGGCCGCACGAGTGCGTGGGCGACCTGGACATCGGCCCGACCGAGGCGGAAACCGGCCGGATCGCCGAACCGGCCGAGGTGCATGCCGACACCACCTTCGCTCACGAGCTTTTCGAGAACACGGCCCGGCGACGGCCGGACGACGTGGCGATGTCCTGGCCGGGCGGCCGGCTGACCTACCGCGAGGTGCAGCAGGCGGCGGCCGCGCTCGCACCGCGATTGGCGGGTGCCAGGCTGGTCGCCTTGCACTGCCGTCGATCCCCGCATCTCGTCGTGGCCATGCTCGCGGCACTGCGTCAAGGCGCCGGCTACGTGCCGCTCGATGTCACGTACCCCGTCGACCGGCTGAACTTCATGCTCAGCGACAGCGGCGCGAACGTCCTGATCCAGGACACCGACCTCAGCGGCCGGCTGACCGTCCCGGCCGGCTGCCGGGTGATCAGCCTGGACGGTGTTCCCCAGGGCACGCCCGAATCCGCTGACACTCCCGCGGTGAGCCCGCAGGATCTCGTGTACGTCATCTACACGTCCGGCTCGACCGGACGCCCCAAGGGTGTCGCGATGCCGCACAAACCAGTGGCCACCATGCTCGGCTGGCAAGCCCGGCGTTCGGCGGCCGGACCCGGCTGGAACACCCTGCAGTTCTCCCCGGCCAGCTTCGACGCCTCGTTCCAGGAGGTGTTCTCCACCTGGGCGACCGGCGGCACGATCGTGCTGGTCGACGAACAGACGCGGCGCGATCCGCGCCAGTTGCTCGACTATCTTGACGCTCACCGGATTCACCGGCTGTTCGTGCCTTTCGTGGCGCTGCGGATGCTCGCCGAGACGGCGGTGCGGCTCGGTCGCTACCCCGCGCAGCTTCGCGAGGTCATCACGTCGGGCGAGCAGTTGCGGGTCACGCCGGCCATTCGCGAGTTCTTCACGCGGACCGGGGCGAGCCTGGAGAACCAGTACGGGCCCACCGAAGCCCATCCGGCCAGCGCCGAACTGCTCGACCCGGACCCGGCCGGATGGCCCGCGTTGCCGAGCATCGGGTTCGCCAGGGACGGGGCGGCGATCGACGTGGTCGACGCCCGGCTGAGGCCGTTGCCGGTGGGTGTTCCCGGCCAGATCTGCGTGTCCGGCTGTGGTCTCGCCCAGGGCTATCTCGGCAGGCGGGAACTGACCGCGGAGCGGTTCCCCGAGCTGGCGACCGGCCGGGTCTATCTGACCGGTGACGTCGGTCGCAAACGGCCGGACGGGCGGATGGACTTCATCGGCAGGACCGACGACCAGGTCAAGATCCGGGGCTACCGGGTCGAATTCGGTGAGGTGGAGGCACAGATCTGCGGTGAGGCACGGATCGCCGACGCCGCGGTCGTCCTGCAGGACGGGCCGGAGGCCAACGGGCATGGGCCACGGCTGATCGCCTACTGCGTGCCGGCGAACGATGCCCGGCTGTCCGCGGGCGAGCTGCGGGACCGGCTGGCCCGGACACTGCCGGAGTACATGATCCCGGCACGGTTCCTTTTTGTGGACCGCTTCCCGCTCACCCCGAGCGGCAAGGTCGACCGCAAGGCCCTCGCGCGGACCGTCCCCGCCCAGGACGCCCAGCCGGCGGAGTCGACCGAGCGTGAGCTGACCGAGACCGAGCGGAAGATCAGCGACATCTGGCGGGAACTGCTGGACGTCCACCACCCGCCCACCGAGGTCAGCATGTTCGATCTCGGCGGCAACTCACTGGTGGTGACCGGGCTGGCGGCACGGGTCGAGGAGCTGTTCGGCATCGTCATCCCGGTCGCCGAGTTCTTCACCCACAACACCGTTACGGCTCAGGCGGCTCTGGTAGACCGGCTGTTCGACGACGAGATCGGGGAGTATTCCGCCGACGAGGTCTCGGCGGCGCTGAACCGGCTGTCGGCAGGCTGACGACCCACGTTCTCGTGAACTACAGGAAGGGTGACCGATGGCGATCCGGACCCGGTCCGTGGACTCCACAAGCTGGGACGACGTGACGGAGGTGTTCGGACCCAGCGGTGGCAGCGCGGGCTGCTGGTGCACGTTCTGGCGGCTGACCAACCAGGAGGCCAACGGCAAGACCCCGGCGGACAACCAGGCCGTGCTCGAGGAGGTGGTGCGTTCCGGCGGCCAGGCGGGCGTTCTGGCGTATCAGGACGGCAAGCCCGTCGGTTGGTGCTCGGTGGCGCCACGCACCGTGTACAAGCGGGTGTTCCGCACCAAAGGCCTAGAACCGGCCGACCCGGAGGACGCGGGCGTGTGGTCGGTGGTCTGCGTGTACGTCAAGAAGGAGAGCCGAGGCGCCGGGGTGGCGGGCAACCTGCTTGAGGCGGCCGTCAAGCACGCTCGCGCGCAGGGCGCGACCGTCATCGAGGGCTATCCCATCGCCGGCACCAACCCCAAGAAGAAGTCGGTGCTCTCCGCCGGCACCATCGACCTGTTCACCAAGGCCGGGTTCTCGGTCTACCGCGAGCCCTCGACAGGCAGCCGGGTCATCATGCGCCGGAAGCTCAAGGGCTGAGCGGCTCAGCCCGGCACGGGCAGCGCCCGTTGCCGGAGCTTCTCGTAGTACGGGCGGTGGTGTTCGAGAAACCCGGCCAGCACGGGGTTGTTCGTCACCGTGTCCGGATAGGACGCACGGGTTCCGGTGAAACCGTTGGTGCGGCTGGTGGATTCGTGCCACCGCTGGGCACTGCGCCACTCGTTCAGCACGCCGGGCCGCCAGGCCAAGGCGGACGCGACGAACGGGATACCGATGGCGTCGCAGTACGCCCGGACAGTTTCCGCGGGACGCTCCACGAGGTCTTCCGCGGTGATCAGCACGGGCGGCTCGCCGGTCTGGGCGGCGACAGCGTCGTAGATCTCACTCAGCCGGCCGAATCCGATGTCCTCCAGCCGTACGTCCGGGTTCAGCGCGTAGTGCGACGCGATCACCTCGGCCGGGTCCCTGATCAGGAAGGTGTGTGTCGCCTCGCGCAGGAACTCGTCGTCGGCCAGCAGGCCGGGGTAGTGGAAGTCCGTGGTGTCCTTGAAGAACACCGGCCCATGGCCGGCACGCGACCGGATGGCGGCGATGAGGTCGTGCTCGGTGACGACCGTGGTGCCCGCGACCACGGCCTGCCCGAAGTCGGCCAGGCCGGAGAAGGGTTCGTGCAGTACCTCGAAGTCGCCGCGTTCGACGATCATCCGCAGGAACGCCGTCGACCTCGACCGCGGCGCGCTCCACAAGGCGAGGATCCGCCGGTTGCCAGCTCTCGTCATGCCATCTCTCCTTCTGCCGCACGGACACTGTCATGGTCCCGGCCTGGCCGCCAGCCGCACGTCAACCGGCAGGCTGAGCAGGCCCCAGGTGAAGTTGGACGCGGTGAACACCGGCGCACCGCATCCCTCGACCGCCGCCACCCGGCCGATCAGCTCTTCGAGGTAGACGGCCAGTTCGAGCCGGGCGAGCCGAGCGCCGACGCAGACATGCCTGCCGTGCCCGAACGTCACATGCCGGTTGGGCGTACGCGCGATGTCGAACCGGCCGGGTTCGGGGAAGACCTCGTCGTCGTGGTTGGCCGCGGCGTTCCACACCGTGACCTGATCACCGGCCTGAATCCGCACCCCGCCGACCGAGGTGTCCCGGGTCGCTGTCCGCAAGGCGTGCACGCCAGGTGTGGTCCAGCGCAGGATCTCCTCGACGGCGGCGGGAATCGCCGCCGGGCCGCCTTCGCGCAGCCGGTTCCACTGGTCAGGGTGCTCGATGAACGCGAGCACCGCGCCCGCCGCCGAATGCCGGGTGGTCTCGTTCGCCCCGGCCAGCACGCCGTTGCAGTTGAACACCACCTCTTCGTCGCTCAGCGCCCGGCTGCCCGACTGTCCACACGCGACTCTGCTGATGAAGTCGTCGCCGGGGTCCGCCCGGCGACGTGCGAGGATCTCGGAGAAGTACAGGAAGATCTCCGCGTGCGCACCCGCTCGCTCCGACTCGTCACCGGACTCGAACGCGCCGGTCGTGATCTCGCCGATCCAGGCCCAGTCGCTCCTGGGCAGCCCCATGATCGCGCAGACCACGTGGTTGGGGATCGTCTTCACGACATCGACGAGGTCGACCCGGCCGTCCACCAGGGCGTCGTCGAGCACCTCCCGGACCACCTGCCGGACGAGGAGTTCCAGCCGGGGCAGCTCAGCCGGTCCGAACGAAGCACCGACCGCCTTCTTCAACGCCGTGTGCGTCGGCGGGTCGGACACGATCAACATGCGCTGGGACACGGCTTTCACCGCGTCCGGGTCGCTGTCGAGCCGCATCCCGTGCCGGGAGCTGAACGTCTCGTGGTCGGCGTACACCCTGGTCACGTCCCGGTGCCGGGTGAGCACCCAGAAACCGCCCCCGGCCGGGTCCTCGTGCCAGTGCACCGGTGCGTTCTTCCGTAGCCAGTCCAGTACCGGAAGGTGCCGGTTGGCCGCGAACAGACTGTGATCCTTCAGGTCCACGTGCACCGCTTCACCTCCTCAGCCGTCCATGGCCTTGCGGAGGCTCAGCGGCCGCATGTCGGTCCAGTGCTCGTCGACGTGCCGCACGCAGTCAGCCTCGGACCCGGTGAATCCGGCCGGGCGCCAGCCCGGCGGCGGACCGTGTCCGGCCGGGTGGAGGGCGTACTGCTGCTCGTCGTTGATCAGGACCGTCCACTCGTCGAAAGCCTTGTCAGCCACTGCGGTCTCGTGCTCCCTCGGTCAGCGCCGGCCCTCCGGCGAGCTCGCCGAGCCGGTCAAGGATCAGATCGAGCTGGGTGTCGGGAAAGTAGTGGTTCCCGGCGAACGTGGTGCGGTGGAACGTGCTCGCCGTGTAGCCGCCCCAGCCGTCGAGTTGCCCGGCGTCGGCGATGCTGTCCTCGTCCCCGGCCCAGGCCAGGATGGGACAGCTCAGTGGAACGTCACCGGGGCCGGTGAAGGACAGCGACAACACGGCGTCCTTGCGCAGCAGGTCGAGCCAGAGCTCACGGTCCTCCTCCTCGATGTCGGCCATGCCCGGGCGCGCTTCGAGCAGCCGGCTCACCTCTTGCACGTCGTCGAGCAAGGTGTGCCCGGCGTCCACCCACATGTGCGGTGGCCGGCAGGCGGCCACGACCAGTGCCGTGGGCCGAAGCCCGTGCCGGTCGCCGAGGGCACGGACGATCTCGTAGCCGAGCAGCCCGCCGAAGCTGTGCCCGTAGACCGTGAGGCCGCGTCCGGCAGGCAGCCTTGGCAGCAGTTCCGTGAGCACGTCGCCGACCATGGCGTCCACAGAGGACGGATGGGGTTCCGGCCAGCGTGATTCCCGGCCCGGCAGCTGCACCCCGACGACCTGCACCACCGGACCGAATCGCTGTTGCCACACCCGGAACTGCCCGGCGCCCGCACCCGCGGGCGGCAAGCACAGCAGTAGTGGCCGACCGGGATCGTCGGGCTGCCAGGACACCAGATACGAGCCGGTCATGGCGCGGACATCTCGTGTTGTGCGGCAAGACGGTCCAACTCGCCGGCGAGATCCGCGGCTGTGGGGTTCGACAGCAGGTGACGGGCTGACACCGGCAGGCCGGTCCTGCGCCGCAGTTCGGCGACCGCACGGGCGGCGAGCAGGGAATGGCCGCCGAGTTCGAAGAAGTTCCCGTCGACGTCCGTCACCGGCCTGCCGAGGTGGTTGGCCCACACCTCGCACACCTGGTGTTCTCGCGCAGTGCTCGGCGGGCGGCCGTCGCCGGGTGACCGTCCCGAATCCGAGTACGCCAGTGCCCTGGCCAACGCGGTCCGGTCGACTTTGCCGGTGTGGGCGGTCGGCAGCGCGGGGACCTCGTCCACTGTGGCCGGGCACATGAAGTCGGGCAGGAGTTCCGCACAGCGTGCACGGATCGCTTTCGCGACAACGGCTGGATCATGGCCGGCCAAGGCCACGAACGCCAGCCCCAGCACATCCCCCGCCGTCGCGACGAAACAGGCCGTCGCGGCGACCCCGGCCACCTGGGCGGCCACTCGCTCGACTTCGCCGAGCTCGACCCGGAAACCTCGCAGCTTGACCTGGTTGTCGGCCCGGCCGAGGAAATGCAGCCGTCCGTGCTCGTCGAGCCGCACCAGATCGCCGGTGCGGTACATCCGGCTCCCCGTGGCGAACGGGTCCGGCAGGAACCGGCTCGCCGTCAGGCCGGGGCGGTTGCGGTAGCCACGGGCGACCGCCGGGCCCGAGACGTACAGCTCACCGATCTCGTCGGCGGCCACCGGTTCGAGCCGTTCGTCCAGCACGTACCCGCGGTAGCCCGGCATCGGCCGGCCGATCGTGGTGGGGTCGTCCCCGGCGGCGGTGTCCGCCCAGGTTGCCGCGATCGTCGTTTCGCTCGGGCCGTACACATTGAGAAGGCGACGGCCGGCCTGCCATCGCCGTGCCATCGCCGGTGGGCACGCTTCACCCGCGACGACAAGGACTTTGGTCGTCGGCAGCGGTGCCTTCAAGGTGGCCAGCAGCGATGGGGTCAGGCTCACGGTGTCGGTCCGGAGTGTCGCGAGCGTGGCGTCCAGGCTCTGGTCGCCTGCCGGGTCGACGATCGCGACACCCTTGCCGTGCAACAGGTACAGCAACGTGCACCAGAGCCAGCCGTCGAAGGCGGGGGACACCGCGTTGAGACCGAGCCCGCCACGCTCCAGCCGGAGCAGGGCCAGCGCGTCCAGGAACGTGTCGAGGTTCCGGTAGCTGGTCTCGACGCCCTTCGGCCGACCGGTCGTGCCGGAGGTGTACACAAGGTAAGCGCGGTTCTCCGGATGGACAGGGCGACGTGCCGAGAGCGGGCCGGTGGCGTCCGGGCTGATGAGCGTTGTGGTCGGGGCCAATCCGTCGGGCGGCCGCTCGGCGACGACCAGCCGCAGGTTGGCGTCCTCCCGCAGGAACTTCATGCGTTCGGCCGGGTGGGCCGGGTCCATCAGGACGGCTGACGCGCCGGCCAGCCACACCGCGAGCAGGCCGGGCACCATGTGCCGCGAGCGGCCGAGGTAGAGTCCTACCGACTCCTCGCCGCGCACGTCGGCGAGGGCGCCGCTCAGCTGCCGGGCCCGGGTGAGCACCTCGGCGAAGGTGAAGGTTCCGTCCGGCGCGGTGACGGCCACCGCGTCCGGTGTGTCAGTCGCCGCCAGTTCGACGGCGTCGATCAGCCGCCGCGCGCCTCGATAGCCGTTCATCGCTCGGCCGGCCCACCGGTCCTGGCGGCGAGATCGCCACGGACGGCGTCGTAGAACAGCTGCCTGGTGCTGCGGTCGGGCTCGATGCCGAGTTGGGTGCGCAGCTGGTTGGCGCAGGTGAAGTACCAGTGCATCACGCGTGACGGCTGGTTCGCCCCGGCGTGCCAGCGCATCAGCTCCCGGTAGCTCTCCTCGCGGCACGGATCGATCTGCAGCATCCGTTGGTGCAGCTCGGGCATGACGGTCCGGTCGCCGTCCCGCCGTGCCAGCAGGGTCAGCTCGTCGATGGCGCCGAGCAGGCGGTCCTTCAGTTGCTCACGGCGCACCATCGCCCAGACGTCCTGGCATTCCGGCAGATAGGAGCCGGTGTAGAGATCGACGGCGGTGCGGTAGTGCCTGCGGACCTCGCGTTCACGGCCCGCCTTCGCCGCACGAGCGCCGGCGTCGAGTGCGCGTTCGAAATCGTCGACGTCGATCACGGCCTCGCTCGCGGTCAACGAGTAACCGTTGCGGTGCAGGTCGATCCACAACTGGGGCCGCCCGCTGCCGTGGCCGCGGCGATGTGCGTCGGTGATCAGGTTACGCAGGTGGTAGACGGCCACCTTGAGGGAGACGTCAGGGGACCGGGCGGTCGAATCCCCCCAGACCGAGTCGATCAGGGTCGCCTTGGACACCGGCTTTCCCGCCTCGGTCAGCAGGCACTGGAACAACTGGCGGGCCCGGCCCGCGCGCCAGCGCTCGATCCTGATGCCGTTGATGACGACGCTGAACTGGCCGAGGGTTCTCACCGTGGTGCCTCGGCCCTGGTCTGGTGGTGCACCGTCCTGCAGCATGGCATCTCCCTGCACACCTCTGCCGTCAAAATAACTACAGTAAACACACTATAGTTATCGACCGGTGTGCTCAAGGGTCCCCGGCGAGGAGACCAAGTCGGCGACCGTCTTCGTGGGCTCGGCCGCGGCGCGGGCGATGACACGGCTGAGCCGCCCTGCCCAGCGTTCGACGGTGCTGCTCGTGTAGGCCTCGCTCGGGTAATGCACGGTCAGCGTCGCGGCCGAAGGCTCCTCCACAACGGTGAAGGTGATGTACCGGTGCGCGTTGGGCATGGGCAGGATGACCGGCCGCATCGGCAGATCCGGCGCGAGCGAGGCGTGGTGGCCGGTCTGGTCGCCCGACAGGAACACGAGCATGGCGTCGAACAAGGGATTGTGGAACGCGCCCGGTTTGGCACCGACCGCGGTGACGACGTCGTGGAACTGCGCGGCCTGATGGCGTAGCGCGCCACCGACCACATCACGGGCCTCGGTCGCCAGCTCGGCGAAGGTCACTGACGGCGCCGTACGAATCCGCAACACCACGGAGTTCATGAAGTATCCGATCAACTCGGCGATCGCGCTGTCGGTGCGGCAGGCCACGGGGCAGCCGAACAAGACGTCGTCCGTCCCGGTCTCCCCGGCGAGGAACACGGCGAACGCCGCGGCCAGCGCGGTGAAGGGCGTGCCACCGAGCCGGGCGGACAGGTCGGCCAGTGCCTCCCGGCCATGGGGTAGCGGCAGTTGCACGGTCGCGCCCGGCAACGTGCTCACGGCAGGCCACGGATGATCGGATGGCAGCCGCATGTCCTTCGCGCCGCGTAGCTGTTTACTCCAGTAAACCAGGTCGGCGTCCGAGTCCAGGGTGCGCTGCCAGACCGCGTAGTCGCCGTACTGCACCGGCAACGGCGGAAGCGCCGCCGGCTGTTCGCACACCGCGGCGCGGTAATAGACGGCGAGCTCGCGCTCCAGGATTCGCGACGAACGCTCGTCGACGGTGATGTGATGCAGCAAGAGCAGCAGCAAGTGCCGTCGCGGCGCGAAACGCCACAGCCGAACCCGTACGAGGGGACCGTTACGCAGGTCGAACGGCTCACGGGCGGCCACGGCCGCGAGCGCCACTGCCTCCTCGCGCGAACCCGCCGTGCCAATCCGCACGTCGGCGGGCAGATCCCGGTGGATCACCTGCATCACCCGCACGCCTTCCTGGGCGTACGTGGTGCGCATGATCTCGTGACGGGCCACGACCGCGTTGACGGCCTTGATCAGCAGTGCTGGCACCAACGGGCCGGTGATCTCGTAACACGCGGGCACGTGGTACGTGACGCTGTCCGGCGCCATCCGCCACATCATCCACTGTGCTTGCTGGCCGGGCGAGACAGGCAAGCGGACGGGCCATGGTCCACGCGGGGCCGCGGGGATCTGGCTGGCTCGCGGGCCGGTCGGACCGGCGTCGCCGGACAGCAACTGGCGGCGGTCAGCGGGGGACAGGGCGAGGAAACGGGTCAACAGGTCGTCGGTCATGCCTCTCGTCTCCGTCAGGTCATGCTGGCGACGACCCCCGCGACACGGGTGCAGTTCGCGTCGCCCAAGAGCTCCTCGGGGCCGCCGGGAAGGGCGACAACCGACGGTCTGCGGCCGAGGTCGCGGCCGGTCGTCCGGATCGAATGGACGTCGGCGACCCAGTACACCGAGCCCCGGTAGCCCGCGACCGCGTCACGGTCGGGCGGTGCGCCACCGAGGACCAGCACCGGCGGCAGCAGTCCGGTTTCCTGGTACAGCGCACAGGCCGTGCGCAGCACGGGCCTGCCGCCGTCGCCGCGTCCGGCGAGCACGACCGAGTCGGACCCGATCACGGTCAGCAGGCCTGACAACTGTTCCCGGGTGGTTAGACCGTGTTCGTCGGGTACGTCGATCCGGCACATTCCGCGGCCGGGCTCCAAGGCCGCCGCGAGGCCGGTGTAGTCCGAAGGATCGTCCGGCCGGGTCAGCAACACCAGCGGCGGCAGGCGGCCCGCGGACTCGGCCAGCCACGAACTCGTGACGTCCGCGCGAGGGCTGCCGCCACGCACCATGGCGCACCGGATGCGGCGCGCCAGCGCCGGGATGGTCGGCGATTCCACCACTGTCTCCAGCGCGAGGTCGATCCCGAGCTCCTGCTTGGCCCGTGCCACGACTTTGGCGGCCCGCACCAGGTCACCGCCCTGCCGGAAGAAGCTCGCGGCCGACACCTCGGCGGTACCGAGCACGGCCGACCACGTGGTGGTGACCCACTCCTCCTCCCGGCTCTGCCGTCGAGGCCTGTGGTCGACCGCGGGAGGCCAGGCCGACAACCGGGCGAGCACGGCCCGGTCGGTCTTCCCGTTCGGGTTGAGGGGCATGGACTTCACCACGACATAGGAGGACGGGACCAGGAACGCGGGCAGCAGGCGGCTCGCGTACTCCCTCACGTTGTCCACAACGGACTCGCCGGCCTCTTCCGTGGGCTGGAGGTAGGCGACGATCCGGTAGCTGTCCGAACCGGTTCCCGAAATGACCACCGCGGCCATGGCCACGTCGGGGTGCCTGCCGAGAATCGTCTCGACCTCGCCCGGCTCCGCGCGGTGTCCTCGGATCTTGACCTGACGGTCGTTGCGTCCACGCAACTCGATGCGGCCGTCCGGGCGCAGCATGGCGAGGTCACCGGTGCGGTAGACGCGCTCGCCGGGGCGCAACGGGTCCGGGATGAACCGTGTCGCGGTGAAGCCCGGCATGCTGGGATAGCCGCGAGCCAGGCACACCCCGCGAATGCAGAGTTCCCCCACGGTTCCCGGCGGCACCGGCTGCAGCCACCGGTCGACGATGAGGACACCGGCGCCCCCGATCGGCCTGCCGATGGGCAGGACTGGTGGCTGTGGTCCTCGCGGCACAGGTTCGCAGGCCATGTACATCGACGCCTCGGTCGGCCCGTACGTGTGCCACATGGCTTTGGTGCAGGCGGTCAGCCGCGCCGCGAGTTCCGGCGTGACGAGGTCGCCACCGACGTGCGCGACCAGGTCAGGGTCGCCGGGCCAGCCGCACAGGAACAGCATCTGCCAGGTCATCGGCGTGGCTTGCATGAAGTCCGGCCTGACCGCCGCAAGCAGGTCCTTGAGCGCGTCGCCGTCGCGGGCGGCCGACGAGCCCGCGACGACCGTCTGGCCGCCGGAGATCAGCGGAAGGTAGAGCTCCAGCGTGGCGATGTCGAACGAGATCGTGGTGACCGCGAGCAGGCTCTGCCCGGGCTGGAAACCGAGCAGTTCACGGGTGGCCAGCAGACAGTTCGCCAGACCTCGGTGCGTCACCGCGATGCCTTTGGGCGTCCCGGTCGAGCCGGACGTGTACAGCACATATGCCGCCCGGTCGAGCAGATCCGCCGGCCAGGTGATGGGTCCGTCGACAGACTCGGTGATCCCGGTGCGCAGCGCGGCCAACGGCAGCACCCGGACGCTGTCGTCGATGACCAGCCCGTCCACGATGCCGTCGGTGATCAGCACCCGGGCGCCCGAGTCGCGCAGCACATAGGCCAGCCGGTCTGGTGGGTGCGTGGGATCGAGCGGCACGACCGTGCAGCCTGCCTGCGCCACCCCGAGCAACACGGCCGGAAGTTCCGCACTTCGGCTGAGCAACACCCCCACCCGGGTCTCCAGTGGCAGGCGCAGGTCGGTGATTCGCTGGGCGATGTGTTTGCTCAGCGCACCGAACTCGTGATACGTCAAGGCATCCGTGCCGCAGCGGATCGCCACGGTGTCCGGGGAACGGCCGACCCAGTGGTACACCAGGTCGATCAGGCTCAGTGTCGCCTGCTCCGGCACCGGCAACGGGGCCGGGCTGCTGTACCGGTCGAGCGCCCTCTCGTCGCGTGGGGAGAGCACACGCAGCTCGGCGACTCGCTTCTCCGGGTTGGTGATCGCGTCCTGAAGCAGGATCACGAACCGGTCGGCGAGATCGCGCACACTCACGTCGTCGAGTTCGCCGGTGGCGCTCGCCCAGACCAGTTCCCGGACTGTGCCGTCGTGATGCGTGCGTGCGGTCAGGGACAGATCGCACATCGTTGTCGGCAGGTCCAGGGCGACCTGGTCAACCCGCACGCCGGGCCATGCCGGGCCCGCCGAAGGCGCGGGCTCGTCGTGGAAGTGGACCTGCACGACGGAGCCGGACGCCGGGCTGGTGCTGGGTTTCAGGGCAGTGGCCAGCAACGCGAACGGGAACTTCCCGGCCTGCCCCACGCGGCTGCTGCCGTGGTGCTCGTCCGCGAGCCCTTCGGCGAAGCTCGGATTCTCGCGGAGGTCGTTGCGCAGCACCACCAGATTGCCCAGCTGACCCACGACACCGGCCGTCTGGTCGGTGCGCATGGTCATCGGCGTCGCGATGAGCAGGTCCGGCTGACCGGTGTACCGACTCAGCAGCACCCGGAGCGCGGTGAGCAGTACCGTCTGCGACGTCGTCCCGTGCCGTGCGGCCAGGCCGGCCACGCCTGCCGCGAGGCCGGGGCCGACCGGACGGCACACGGTGACGGCCTGACCACCGGGCCGGGCCCGTGGCCACGCCACCCGATCGGGCACGCCGGCCAGCCGGGCCAGCCAGTACGACAGCGAATCCAGTGCCGCGCCGGTGCCGAGCCATTCCCGGGTCGCGGCCGCGGCCGCCGACCAGGACGGCCCGGCCGGAGCCGGCAGACGGACAAGCCCGGGAGAGGCCGACGTGTAGGCGGCGCACAGATCGGCCAGCACGATGTCGAGGGATTCGAGATCGCACACCATCGAATGCGCGACAAGGACAAGGAGATGGTCCTCGGGGCCGGACCGGTACAGCCGGATTCGTACCAGCGGACCGTGCGGTAAGTCGAACGGGTGCGACACCTGGGCACGGGCCAACGCGGCACGTTGCCGGTCGGTGAGCCCGTCCGTGTCCACCACCACGACGTCGGCCCTCAGGTCGGACCGGCGCGGCAGGGGGACTCCGTCCACGCTCTCGAACGTCGTCCGCAGCGCCTCATGCCTGCGCATGACGTGGGTCATCGCCGCGGCGAGGCGGTCGGCGTCGACCCGGCCGAGGAACCGGAAAGCCTTGCCGCGGTGGAAAACCGCGGTAGTCCCGGCCAGCTGTTCGGCGAACCAGGTCTCCAGCTGCGCAGGCAACACCGTGGCGGGTGCTTCCGGGCCGTACGAGGTTCCGGAGACGATCACTGGTGTCACCTTTCCGGTGCCGTCGATGGGGTGGTTCGCGGCCCGGTGGCGCCGGGCGGGACGGTCACCAGGGCCAGTCGGTGCGATCGATCGGGCGCGGAGCGGGAGATGTCAGTGATTCCACGAGGAACAGCGTTGTGGATCCGCAGGTCCGGTGCATCGTCACGGCCGCTGATCTCCTGGTCAACGATGTGTTGAGCCCCGGCCGGTGATAACCGCTTCGTCACTGCGGCGAACTTACGTTGCCGGTGATCAGTTTCGCCGACTCCGCGGCCGGCAACGGACGCGGCAAGGCGGCGTGGACCAGTGGAGGCAACGTTGTCCGTGCAATCCATTACACCCAGCCAGCTCGACGACCGGCTCGCCGAGCACATCGCCGAGCGCTACCGCGATCCGAACTCGGTCCGCGCGTTGTCCCAGCACTTCCGCCGTGAGGGCTACGTCAAGCTCACCGGCCTGGTGCCGGAGGACCTGTTCAGGCAGGTGTCCGACGAGGTCTACAGCCTGATCGACCTGCACGCCCGGCGGATCGACCTGCTGATGAAGGAGACCGGCAGCTCGCCGAGGTACATGAGCACCGTCAGCCAGAAGTCCATCGCCGAGGACGGCCACCTCATCCCGGCGGTGTACCAGTCGGAGGTGCTGACCGGCTTCCTGTCGCAGGTGGCCGCCCAGCCGGTGGTCGAGTGCCCGTGGGAGGACGAGAAGTACGTCATCATCCGCCAGCACAAGAAGGGCGACACGCACGGCTGGCACTGGGGTGACTTCTCGTTCACCGTCATCTGGATCATCGAGGCGCCCGCGCTCGAGTACGGCGGCATGTTGCAGTGCGTACCGCACACCGACTGGGACAAGGAGAACCCGCGGGTACACGAGTACCTCGTGAACCACCCGATCAAGACGTACGCGCATCAGACCGGTGACCTGTACTTCCTGCGTTCGGACACCACGCTGCACCGGACGGTCCCGCTCAACGAGGAGAAGACGCGGATCATCCTCAACACCTGCTGGGGCAGCGAGTCCGACCGGCTCAAGACGCAGACCCACGAGACCATGGAAGCCATGTTCAGCTAGTGCCTGTGTCATCGCCATCGAGCCGAGGGGTGGTTGTGGACAGTCACGGCACAGCGGTGACAACGGCCCCGCGAATACGCGGAGTCGGCACGGCGGTTCCGGCGTTCTCCTACACCCAGGACGAGTTGCTGGACATCTACCGGATCGACGACGAACGGATCCGTTCGGTATTCCACAACAGTGCGATCAAACGCCGGTATCTGAACCTGCCCGGTGCGGGACCGGACGGCACGAGGTATGTGGAGACCCAGGGAGAACTGGTCAGGAAACACCGCGACTCCGGTATCGACATGGGCGCCAGGGCCCTTCAGGCCTGCCTGAAGGACGCGGAACTCACCCTCGACGCGGTGCAGTACCTGTGCTGTGTCTCGTCGACCGGGTTTCTGACTCCCGGATTCAGCGCGTTGCTGATCCGCGAACTTGGTCTCTGGCACGGTTGCGGCCGCATCGACATCGTGGGAATGGGGTGCAACGCCGGGCTGAACGGGCTGAGCGCGGTCGCCTCGTGGGCCCGCGCCCACCCGGGCCAGGTGGCCGTCATGGTGTGCATCGAGGCCTGCTCAGCGGCGTACGTGGTCGACGGAACCATGCGCACGGCCGTGGTGAACAGCTTGTTCGGCGACGGGGCGGCGGCGGTCGCCCTGGTCGCCGGGCCGGAGCGCACCGGTCCCGGCGCCACCATCCTGAAATTCGCCAGCTGCCTCATTCCCGACGCCATCGAGGCGATGCGGTTCGACTGGGACGACGACCACGGGAAGCTGAGTTTCTTCCTGGACCGGGACATTCCCTACGTGGTCGGCTCGAACGCCGAGGGAATCGTCAACCGGCTGCTGGACGGCACGGGCCTGCGGCGCAGCGACATCCGGCACTGGACCATCCATTCCGGCGGCCGGAAAGTCATCGACTCGATGGTGGTGAACCTCGGGCTGAGCCGGCACGACGTGCGCCACACGGTCGGCGTCCTCGAGGACTTCGGCAACCTCTCCAGCGGATCTTTCCTGTTCTCCTACGAACGGCTGCTCGAAGAGGGCGCGATCAACGAAGGGGATCACGGGGTCTTCCTGACGATGGGCCCCGGATCGACGATCGAAGCCGCGCTGGTGCGCTATTGAGCGGCCAGGGACATCGCGGCTCGTTGGCAGAGGCGGTGGATAGTGACACTCGGCATGGACACCGAGTTCGTCCTCGACGTGGACAGTGACGTGTCGCTGTCGCCTGAACTGGTGGCGGCAGTGCACGCGTTCTGCGACCGCGTCGAGGACCTCGCTGCCGGTCTGGTCGCGGTGCTCCGCGTCAACGGCACCGACCAGCCCGGCGCCGGACGGCCGTGGCCCGGCGAGGTGAACGTGCACCTGGTCGGCAAATGGGAGCAGGCGTTGCGGCGGGTGGAGCGGCTCGGTCCGGCGTCGATCGCCGTGGCGGGCGGGAACTGCGGCGGCCCGGCACTGGAACTGCTGCTCGCCGGTGACTACCGGATCGGGCTGCGTGACCTGCGCTTGGCGGTGCCGGTCGGTCCGGGTGGCTCATGGCCGGGCATGGCCCTGTACCGGCTGGCCAACCAGCTCGGGGTGGCCCGGTCCCGGGCTGTGCTGTTGTTCGAGCAGTCGTTCTCCGCGCAGCGGGCGCTCGAGGTCGGCCTGGTCGACGAACTCGTGGACGATCGCGACGCGGCGGTCGAGGCGGTGCGGACCAGGTCGGCGGCGCTCAGTGGCGACGCGGGCGTGGACGTGGCGGTACGCCGCAGGTTGCTGCTCGACGCCGCGACGATGAGCTTCGAGGACGCCCTCGGCGCTCATCTCGCGGCCTGTGACCGGGCATTGCGACAGACCCGTCCGGACTGACGCGATGGACGACACGATCCTCGCCCAGCCTGCTGTGACCGGCGAGCTGACCGCCGACCTGACCGCGTTGACGAGACATGTCACCACCGGGGAGGAACTGCTGGCCGGTCTGGCGGCCAAACCCAGCCGCGGCCGTCAGGAGCAGGATCGCGCCGATCGGATCCATCACTCTTGCCGTGCCGCACGCGCCCGGTTCCTGCAAGCCCATGCGACGGTCGTGTACGACACCGTGACCGACGGCAGGACAGCCGATCTCCGGTTGGCCGAGCTGGTTTTCGCGGTGGCCGATGCCTTTCCCGGCCTGGTGCCGACACGCGCGCAGATGGCCGCGGAGGCCGGACATGACCAGGCGGGCAAGGAAGGCAGGGAGATCGACCAGGCGATCTTCTTCCGTGCCGTGCTCGCGGCACCAGGCCCGGGGCGGCATCTCGTTGACGTGATGCGCAAGCCCACGCCCCGGGCACTGGCGCTGCTCGCCGACTTCCAGTGCTTCGGCCGGCTCGATCTGGGCACGGTCCTGATCGAGCGCCACGACGCCGCCGCGCACGTGACTTTCCGCAACCACCACACCCTCAACGCCGAGGACAACAGGCTCACCGAAGACCTGGAGACAGCGGTGGACCTCGTGCTGCTGGACGACGAGGTCGGCGTCGGGGTCCTGCGCGGCGGCGAGATGTCGCATCCCCGGCATGCGGGCAAGCGGGTGTTCAGCGCGGGCATCAACCTCAAGCACCTCAACGCGGGCCGGATATCCTTTGTGGACTTCCTGCTCCGCCGTGAACTCGGTCCGCTCAACAAGATCGCTCGCGGTCTGGTGGCGGACACCTGGCCGCGGCCGGCACTGGAGAAGCCGTGGATCGCCGCGGTCGACTCGTTCGCCATCGGCGGTGGCGCGCAGCTGCTGCTGGTCGTCGACCACGTCATCGCCGAGTCACGGGCCTTCTTCAGCCTGCCCGCCGCGAACGAGGGAATCATCCCCGGCCTGGCCAACCTGCGGCTGGCCCGGTCCGGCTGGGGACGGTTGCCGCGGCAGCTCGTTCTCGGTGGCCGCACGATTCACGCGCAGGAACCCGATGGCGGGTTGTTCTGCGACGAAGTCGTGGAACCCCAGGACATGCGGGCCGCGATCGAATCGGGTGTGCGACGGCTCAACGGCCCCGCGGTGGTGGCCAATCGCCGGATGCTCCGGCTCGCGGCCGAACCCGGCGACAGATTCCGCGAGTACCTCGCGGAGTTCGCGCTCGCCCAGGCGTTGCGGATCCACGACGCGGACGTGCTTGCCAAGACCGCACGGTTCGCCCTCCAGTCCCAGGCGGACGGTGAACGTGGCTGAAAAGCGTGTCCGTTACGAGAAACGGGACCGAGTCGGGTACGTCACGCTGTCGCGCCCGCACGTGCTGAACGCCATGGATTTGCGTACTCACGAGGAACTGGCGGAGATCTGGGACGACTTCGAGCGGGACGACGACGTGTGGGTGGCGGTTCTGACCGGGGCCGGTGACCGTGCCTTCTCGGTAGGGCAGGACCTGAAGGAACTGGTCCGCAACGGGACCCCGGCCGCCAGCTTCGGCAGCCGCGGCAAGCCGGGCTGGCCACGCCTGACCGAGCGGTTCGACTTGTCCAAGCCGGTTGTGGCCAGGGTCAACGGATACGCGCTCGGCGGCGGGTTCGAGCTCGCCCTGGCCTGCGATGTCATCGTCGCCTCGGCGGACGCCACGTTCGCTCTGCCCGAGGCACGTCTTGGCCTGATCGCGGGCGCCGGCGGGGTTTTCCGGTTGACCAGGCAGTTGCCGTACCGGACAGCCATCGGGCACCTGATCACCGGCCGGTCGTTGAGCGCCGGCCGGGCGTACGACCTGGGTCTGGTCAACGAAGTCGTTCCGGCAGAGGAACTGGACGCCGCCGTGGCCGGCTGGGTCACCGACATCCTGAGGTGCGCTCCGCTGGCCGTGCGGGCGATCAAGCAAGCCGCCGCGGCGTCGGCGCACCTGCCGCTGGCGCAGGCGTTCACGACTCGGTACCCCTGGGAGGACATCCGGATGCGCAGCCGGGACGCCGAAGAGGGACCGCGGGCGTTCGTCGAGAAACGTGACCCGCGGTGGCGTGCGGAGTGATCAGGACAGTTCGAGCCGCATGAGCCAGCGGGGCAGGTTGGCGCGGCGGGACGCAGTCTCCAGCACCCGTTCGAAGCCCGCTGCTTCGAACATTCCCACGGTGCCGACGTAGGCGAACGAGCCGTTGATCCGTGCGCCGTCGGTGTCGACGGGATAGGACTCGAGGGCCTCCACCCCGCAGTCACGGGCGTAGTCGATGGCGCCGTTCAGCAGAGCGCGGGCCACGCCTTTGCGCCGGTAGCCCGCCCGTACCACGAAGCACACAATGCTCCACACAGGACGGTCGTCCAGCTTGGGGATCGTGCGGGAGCGCTGTAGCCGTCCCATCTCCGTCCGCGGTCCCAGTGCGCACCAGCCGACAACGGTGTCGTCCACGTAGGCGAGCATGCCCGGAGAGTGCTCCCGCTCGCACAGGTCCCGCATGTGCTGCGGGCGCTCTTTGCCCTTGAGCTTGTTGAACTCGCTGGACGTCAGCCGGTAGTAGAGGCACCAGCAGGCAGGCGCGTCTTCTCGGCGCGGCCGCAGCAGCGTCGCGACATCGTCGAAGCGGTCGGCGGTGGCCGGGTGAACCTCGAGAGACACGGCGGTGACGCTAGCAGCCACGTGCACACCAGTAAAGAACCGGCCCACGTGTCCCCGCTTGCAATCTTTCTGCTGTTACCATCAACATGGTGACTTCAGTGTACTCACTCTGTTGAGAGCGAGCGTGGATCCGGTGAAGGTGGACCAGCCCGAGTTCGGGAAGCGACTGCGTGCGCGGCGGATGGCCGGTGGGCTCTCGCAAAAGGACATCGCGGGCGGCGTCGTCGCCCCGAGCTACATCTCGCTGCTGGAGAACGGTGAGCGGGTGCCGACGCTCGACGTCGTCGTCCACCTCGCCGCCGCGCTCGACACGACACCCGGCGACCTGCTCGGCGACGAGTCGTGGGACAGCCTCACACCGGCCAAACAGGGTGGTCACAACCGGATCGTCGACCGGTTCGAGGCTCGCAGGCTGGTCGCGATGGGCGATTTCGCGCGGGCCAAGAAGATGCTGGAAGAGCGCCGCTCGGCGCTGGGCAAGTCCGGCGACCGGGAGCAGTACCTCGAACTGGGGATCGAGCTCTCCGGCGTGCTCGCCGCCTTGGCGATGCAGGCCGAGCGGCTGGAACTGCTCGACGAGCTGACCGCGCTGCCGGAGGTGCGGGCCGCGGTCGAGATCCAGGTGTCGCTCGCCATCGACCGGGTCGCCACCTTGCGTGAACTCGGCAGGCTCTGGGATGCCCGGGTGGCCGGCTACGGCACGATGACGGTACTGGAACAGTCGGACATCCGAGGCGGCGCCGACCACGTCCGCCTGCTGGGCGTGCTCGTCTCCATCCTGTGTGAGCTGGGCGAGTTCGACACGGCACGCCCCCTGCTCACGGAGATGCTGGCCATCGCGGACGGTCTGGGCCCCGATGCCGCTCCGGGTGTGCTGGGTCGTGGGCACTGGGCGGCGGGCATGGCCTACGCCCGGATGGGCGAGTTCGACCTCGCCCGTGACCACCTGGCGCGGGCCCGTGCCACGCTGTCGTACGCGGCGATGCCGACCAGTGACTGGCTGCGGTTCTGCCGCTCGACGGTGTCCATCCTGCTCGACGCCGGCGACCTCGCCCAGGCCGCGGAATGGCTCGAGGTGACCGAGCTGACCGCCCGGCTGACCGGGTCAGTGGTCGAGCAGACCGCCGCGGCCCGGGAACGTGCCCGGTACGAGTTGGCGTCGGGGAACCCGGCGGCGGCTGCCGAGCTGTTCGGTGCGGTCACCAGTGGAAAGAACGCGCTGACCGGGCTTGACCTCGTGACGGCGCAGGTCGGTTACAGCGATGCGTTGGCCCAGCTTGGCCGGTATGACGAGGCTGTTGACCTGTTGCGCAGGACGGCCGTGCAGAGTGAGCGGCTGGGTAGCTTCCGGCATGCCGCTGAAGCCTGGCGCCGGATCGATCAGCTGCGGGAGTCGGCGGACCGTCCGCGCTCCTGACCTTCCAATCGGCGCGCGGGCGAGAACGTCGACATCCCGCCTTGGCGCCCACTATGTCTTGACATGAGTAATCAGCCCCATAACTATAGTGAACGTCCGTGGATGACTGCCGATGGACGGGGGCTGAGGATCGATGGTTCAGATGGGACGTCTGTCGGCCGAACGTAGGCTTCTCGTCGACCAGATGCGGGCGGGCCGTGCCGAGTCCGGTTCCGGGGCGCCGGTTCTCCGGCCGCGGTCCGCGGACCAGGTCTTCGTTCCCCAGTCTTATGCCCAGGAACAGATGTGGCTGGTCGATCAGCTGTTGGGCCCGTCCGTCGTCGGCGCCGCGCCGTTGTTCCTGCGAGCCAAGGGCGCCGTCGACACCGAGGCGCTGCGGCGTGCGGTCACGGCCCTGATCGGCAGGCACGAAGCGTTGCGGACGACCTTCGCGATGGTCGACGGCGAGCCGATGCAGGAGGTCCATCCACCGCCGTTCATGGACTTCGCGGTGGTCGACCTCTTGGGACACAGCGAAGAGGAATGTGCTGAGCAGGCGCGCCAGGAGTTGGCCAAAGGATTCGACGTGCGCACCGGTCCGATGCTGCGCACGAGGGTGTACCGCCGCGCGGCCGACGACACGTTCGTGCTTGTCGCACGGCACCACATCCTCGTCGATGCCTCGTCGGACGCCGTGTTCCTGGCCGAACTGGCTGAGCTGTACCGGTCCGAGGTGACCGGGACACCCGCCGTCCTGCCCGAACTCGCCGTCCAGTACCCGGACTTCGCTGTGTGGCAACGGAAGTACCTCACCGGCGAGCGACTGGAGAGCCTGCTGTCCTATTGGGACGCCAGGCTGGCCGAGCCGCCTCGGCCGCTGACCTTGCCGGGATCCCGGCCGCGGCCGCGGTTGCGTACCACTCGAGGTGAGTTCCTCGCCACGCCACTGACCACCGATCAGTCCGCCGGAGTGCTCGGGCTGGCCCAGATCGAACGCGTCACACCGTTCATGCTGTTGCTCGCCGTCCTGCGGGTCGTCCTGTGGCGCGGCACAGGGGAGCGGGACGTGCTCGTCGGCACACCGATGACCGGCCGGACCCGTCCGGAGACGCAGGCGCTCATCGGTTTTCTGATCAACATGGTGGTACTGCGCCATCCTGTCGACGACACGCTGACCGTACGCCGGTTTCTGGCGGGCGAAAGGGAATCCGTCGTCGAGGCGTACGATCACCAAGACCTTCCCTACGCGCTGCTGGCGCGCCGGCTGGCCCGGCCGATGTCGTTTCTCAACGTCGTCTTCTCCTACGAGCCAACGGAATCGTCGGTTCCTCCGTTCCCTGGGCTGGTCGTCAGCGAGGTCGACCTGGGGCTCGCGGTGTCCCAGAACGACCTGGAGGTCAAGGTCGTCCGCGATGGCGCGGCGATGACCGTGCACTGGGCGTACGACGACGAAATCATCGACCGCGACACCGTTGCCAGTCTGGCCAGGGCATTCCAGGCGTGTCTGGCCGCGGCGGTCGCGCAACCGGACCTGCCACTGAGTGAGTTGCCCGCGCCGACCGGCATCGGCCCGGCAGCCGGCTCCGGGCCGGATCAGCGGCGTTCGGCCGAGCCGGCCACCCGGCCACCGACCGGGGCGATCGAGGAGCAGATCGCCGACCTGTGGCGGGAACTCGGCCACGACCCGGTCCGGTCGGACGACGACCTGTTCGCGCTCGGCGGCCATTCGCTGACCGTGGCCAAGCTCGCCTTCCAGTTCGAGGCCGTCTTCGGACTGACCGTCTCGGTGGCCGACCTCTTCACCCATCCCACGGTCGCGGGCCAGGCGGCACACGTCGAGCGGCTGCTGCGCGCTCGTCTATCCACAATGGACAACGACGAGGTCGGGCGGAAACTCTCCGGCCTCCACTGAAACCAACCACCACCGAGCGGAGACAGCCATGGCAGAGAGCCGGCTACGCGGCCATTCGGACTTCACCAAGCTGTGGTTCGGGCAGACGGTCAGCAACTTCGGCGACCGGATCTCCCGGATCGCGCTGCCGACCATCGCCATCGTCGACCTGCACCGCGGGGCCTTCGAGGTCGGCGTGCTCGCTTTGCTCGGCGCGTTGCCCTTCCTGCTGCTGAGCCCGATCGCGGGCGCCTGGATCGACCGGGTCTCCCGGCGGTCCGTGCTGATTCTCGCCGATCTCGGACGGCTGGTCGTCCTGGCGACCGTGCCGGTGGCGTACTGGCTGGACGTGCTCAGCATGGCCCACCTGTTCGTCGTCGCGGGCCTGACCGCGATCCTGACCGTGTTCTTCGAGGTGGCCTACCAGGCGTACCTGCCCTCCCTGGTGGGGCGGGACGCGATCATGGAAGGCAACCAGAAGCTCCAGATCAGCCGATCCATGGCGACCGTCGGCGGCGCCGCGGCCGGTGGTGGCCTGATGCAGGCGGTGGGCAACGCCGTCGCGGTGCTGGTGGACGCGTTGTCCTTCCTGGTCTCCTTGGTCGCGGTGGTGCTGATCAAACACCGGGAGCCGGAGCCTGAGAAGACGCCCGGGGCCAAGGGCGGTGGCGTGCTCGGTGGAATGCGGGACGGGTTCGGCACGGTCCTCGGTGACGGCAGGCTGCGCAACCTGATGCTGTCGACCACGCTGGTCAACTTGGCGTCCGGGGTGGCGACTCCGCTGGTTCTGCTGTACGCGTACCAGGAGGCTTCGCTGAGCCAGGTCGAGGTGGGCATCGCGTTCGCGGGCGCGGGCATCGGCATGATCCTCGGCGGCGTGCTGGCCAAGAAGGTGGCCGCGATCGTGACGGTCAGCGGAGCGCTGGCGCTCTCCATCGTGATGGTCGGCGTGGCCATCCTGGTGCTGCCGATCGCCGGCGTGAGCCTCGCGCTGGTGGCGTTGATCGTCTCGCAGTTCCTGCTCGGCTTCGCTTACTCGGTCTACCAGATCCACGTGCTGAGCCTGGTCCAGACCTTGGTGCCGGTCGAGATGCTCGGCAGGGTCAACGGCGCGGCGCTGTCGGTGGTGTGGGGCATGGCGGCGTTCGGTGGCGTGCTCGCCGGTGTGCTCGGCAGCACCGTCGGCGTCCGGTTGAGCCTCGTCATCGCCGGTGTCATGGCGACTGTCTCGGTGCTGTGCATCCTGCTGAGCCCCTTGCGGGCGGTGCGTGACCTGCAAGGCCAGGAATCCGCGAAGGTGCCGGCGAAGGCGTGAGCGGCATGCGGACGGGCTGCACGCTGTGGTTCACCGGGCTGCCCAGCTCAGGGAAGTCCACACTGGCCACTGAGCTGGCCGCGCGGCTGGGCCACCGGGCCGAGGTGCTGGACGGTGATCTGCTGCGCAAGGACTTCTTCCCCGAGCTGGGTTTCTCACGGGCGGACCGGATCGAGAACGTCCGCCGTGCCGGTCGGCTCGCGGCGATGCTGGCCGCGCATGGAGTTGTCGTGGTGGTCCCGGTGATCGCGCCGTACCGATCCGCCCGCCAATGGGTCCGGCAGCTGCACATCGACGCCGGTCTGCGTTATGCGGAAGTGTGGGTGGACGCCCCGGTCGAGGTGTGTGCGCACCGCGACGTCAAAGGCCTGTACGCCAAGGCACGCCGCGGCGAGCTGCGGGGACTGACCGGGATCGACGACCCGTACGAACCGCCGGATGCTGCCGAACTGCACCTGCGCACGGACCACACCACTGTGCTCGAATGCTTGGCGGAGTTGCGGCAGTTGGTGGACGTGATGTGCGCCGCCGAGACAGCCGGGAGTGTCTGGCACTGAGGTCTGCACTCACCGTGGTCCCTGTGGTCCCAGAGTCCGGGTTGGGACGGTCCGGCTCGGCACCGGTATCCAGCGCAGGGCAAGCACGGCGAGCGCGGTGTGCAGGACGCTGGCTGTTGCGGCGACCACGTGCAAGCCCGTGACGAAGGCTGTCTTCGCTTCCTCGGCCAGCGCGGGCACGAGGCCGGGGAGCTGGAGCGTCTCGTCGAGAGTGGGGGCCAAGTCCGGTCCGGAAATCCGGAACACCAGGGCGGCAAGAGAACCGAGCAACGCGATGCCCAGTGCGTTGCCGATCTCGTTGCTGGTCTCGGCGATCGCTCCGGCCGAACCGGCTCGTTCAACGGGCACGGCACCGACCGCGGTGTCGGCGACAACCGCGAAGGAGATGCCGTAGCCGACACCTGCGACGGCTGTGGACGCGATGTACCAACCGATCCCGCCCGTGATCGTGGTGGCGAGCAGGAACAGCAGGCCTGCCGCGATCGAGAGGTGACAGATGGCGAGCGAGGTTCGCTTACCGACGCGGTCGACCACGAAGGGCGTGACGATGCAGGTGATGGTGAGCACCGCGGCGCCAGGAAGCGCGAGCAACGCCGCGGCCAGGACCGACAAGCCAAGGACGGACTGGAGGTAGATCCCCGCCAGGTACGCGGTCGCCGACCACGCCGCCAACGGCAACAGCCCGGTGATGATCGCGATCGTGAAGACACGATCACGGAAGAGCGAGAACTCCATCAACGGGTGCTCGAGGCGCCTTTGCCGTCGCGCGAACCACACAAGCAGGATCACGCCTGCGATCCCGATGACAACGGAGTCGACTGACAGGCCCTCGGTGGCCGCGTGTTTGAGGCCGTAGACCGCGAGCAACAGGCCGACCGCGGACAGCACGACACTGGTGAGGTCGACTCGGCCTGGCCGCGTCGCGCGGACCTCACGCAGCAGGACCGGCGCGAGGACCAGGAACAAGGCGATCACCGGCAGGTTGACCAGGAAAACCGAACCCCACCAGAACGTCCGCAGCAGGACACCGCCGACGACCGGGCCGATGGCGAACCCGGCGGCGAACGCGGCCGCGAAGATACCGATGGCCTGCGCCCGTCGCCGCGGATCGGCGAACAGCTCGCTCAACACCGCCAGCGCGGACGGCAGGAGAGTCGCGCCGGCGACGCCCATCAGGGCACGCGCGGCGATGAGAAACTCCGCGCTCGGCGCGAACGCCGCCGCGACTGAGCCGATGCCGAAAACCGTCGCGCCGACCATCAGCAGCCTCAGCCTGCCGTACCGGTCGCCGATGGCGCCGAACGCGATCAGCAGGGAACCGACGGCGAAACCGTAGCTGTCCAGGATCCACAGGGCTTGGCCGGCGGTCGGGGTGAGGGCCTGGCTGATCCGGGGCATCGCCAGGAAGAGGATCGACCCGTCCATCGAGACCAGCAGGACGGGACCGAGGAGGACCAGGAGGCCAAGCCAGGCCCGCAGGCCGGGGGAGTGCTGTCGAGACATGTCGTGCACAGTCCGGCAGGACGCGTTCGCCAGCCATCCCCGAGCCGTGGGTACACCCAGCAGGTACACCCAGCGACGTGGTTGAGCGACATAGGCTCGGTGTCGTGGAGAGCCTTGGCGCCTTCTTGAAGAACCGTCGTGATCGAATCACCCCGGCCGACATCGGACTGCGCACCTACGGGACCGCCCGCCGGGTTCCTGGGCTGCGCCGGGAAGAGCTCGCCCAGCTCGCGGGCGTCAGCGCGGGGTACTACACGCGGCTGGAGCAGGGACAGGCCGAGACCGCGTCCGAGCAGGTCCTCGACGCTCTCGCGCGAGTGCTGCGACTCGATCACATTGAGACCGTCCACCTGCACAACCTCGCGCGGCAGCCCGCGAGTCCCGGGCTTTCCGAGCCGCCGCGGGAGCATCCGCACCCGCGTGTTCTCGCGTTGCTGGAATCGCTGGGCGACCGGACACCGGCGATCGTGCTTGGCAGACGTGACGACGTGCTCGCGTGGAACCGTGCCGGACACGCGCTCAAGGCCGAGCACCTTCCCTTCGACGCGCCACAAGATCCGGCGCACCGGCCGTCGATCCCGCGGATGTTCTTCCTCGATCCGCTCACTCGGGACCTGCACCGCAACTGGGACGAGGTCGCCCGGATCCACGTCGCCTTCCTCCGGCTCACCGCGGGCCGGTACCCCACGGACGCGCGCCTGGCCGAGCTGATCGGTGAGCTCACGATGCGCAGCGACGAGTTCGCGGCGATGTGGGCGACCGGGGACGTGGCCGACTGCACCATCGGGACCATGCGGTTGCAGCACCCGACTGTCGGCGCGCTGAACGTCGACTACCAGGTATGGCTGCAGCCCGACAGCCCTGACCACCGGCTGGAGATCTACACACCGAACGACGCGAGTTCGGCGGACGCACTGCGACTGCTGACGCAGCAGTTCGAGGCGTAGTAGGGCCGTCGGCGGCTGACGTGGCCATCTCGTAGACCCGAGCGACGACTCGGATGCGGGATGGCTGAAATGTGCCACGCCTCCGGTACTACGGCCCAGGTCAGGCGTACCGGCCCTGCGTCTGGCTGACAGCGTGCCGCACATCAGACAGCAAACAGAATCACGATTCTGTTAGTGTGAGCCACAAGCAGAACGGCGATTCTTTTTGTGGGGTGTGGTGCCGCGACTCACCGACGCGCGCAAGGAACTCCGGCGCGCCCAGATCACCGACGCCGCCGTCCGCTGCTTCGGCCGCAACGGCCTGGAGCGGACCTCGATCGCCGACATCACGGCCGAGTCCGGCCTCTCGACTGGATCGATCTACACGCACTACAGCAGCAAGGCCGACCTGGTCCGGGCCGCCGCCGGCGCGGTGCTCGCCAAGCGCGCCGAAGTCCTCGGCGAGTACGCCGCCGGCGACACTCCGCCCGATCCCGACGAACTGCTGGCCCGGCTGATCGCCAACATCAACCCCGTCGAAGCGCGGGTCGGTGTGCAGACCTGGGGTGAGGCGACGACCGACCCGGTCATCCGCGGCGTCGTCGTCGACATGATCGACCGGATGCGTGCGATGCTGCACGACTGCGTCACAGCGTGGCTGGTCAAGGTCGAGCACCACGATCCCGCCGAGGCCCGGGAACAGGCCACCCCGATCGCTGACCGCGTGTCGGCCCTCTACCTCGCCGAACTGCTACACGCCGCCTTGCGATCACCGACTGAGGAGACAGCATCATGACCGCCCTGACCGCTACGTTCGCCGACCGCACCGTGTCCCGGGTGGGCTACGGCGCGTTACAGCTCGAACGCCTGCACGACCGTCGCAGCGAGGCGGTCGCACTGCTGCGCCGCGCGGTCGAGCTGGGCGTCGACCACGTGGACACCGCCGAGTTCTACGGCTTCGGATTCGCCAACGACGTGATCCGCGAGACGCTGCGCCCCGAGGACGGCGTCCTGGTCGTCACCAAGGTCGGTGCCGACCCCAACCCGGGCGGGCGGTTGCCACTGCGTCCGGCGCAACGGCCCGAGCAGCTACGCGCCAGCGTCGAGGACAACCTGCGCAGCCTCGGCGTCGACCAGCTCGCGGTGGTCAACCTCCGCCGCCTCGACTCCGGCCCCGGCCTGCGTCCTGAGGGCGACCAAGTGGTCGACCTCGACGACCAGCTCGCGGCGATGATCGCCCTGCGCGACGAGGGCAAGATCGGCGCGATCGGCCTGAGCAGCGTCACCCTCGACGGCCTGCGCCGCGCTCTGCCTGCGGGGATCGCCTGCGTGCAGAACGCCTACAGCGTCGTCTCCCGCGCCGACGAGGACATGCTGCGGTTGTGCCTGGCCGAAGGCATCCCCTGGGTACCGTACTTCCCGCTCGGCGGGGCCTTCCCGGGACTGCCCAAGGCGACTGACGAGCCGGCCGTGCACGCCGTGGCCGAGTCGCTGGGCGTCACACCGACCCAGGTCGGCCTCGCCTGGCTGCTGCACCACGCCCCCAACGTGCTGCTCATCCCCGGCACCGCCGACGCCGCCCACCTCGAGGACAACGTGGCGGCAGGCAAGATCAGCTTTGACGCCGCGACCCTCGCCAAGCTGGATGCCATCGAGTCCCGCTCCAGCGAAATCTCCATCGGCTGACCCACGCCCGGCACCCTTCTTCAGCAGGCTCCAAGGACGGATCATGAAGGCCATCACCTACCGCGACAACGGCGGCCCCGACGTTCTCCGGCTCGTCGACCGTGACCTGCCGGAGCCCGGCCCGGGCGAGGTTCGCGTCCGGGTCGCCGTGTCCGGCGTCAACCCGACCGACTGGAAGGCCCGCTCCGGCGCCGGCCAACCCAAGCAGTTCCCCGAGGTCACCCCGCACCACGACGGCGCAGGCACGATCGACGCCGTCGGTGCGGGGATCGACCAGAGCCGGGTCGGTGAGCGGGTCTGGTTGTACCTCGCCGCCGCCGGGCGGCCCACCGGTACCGCCGCCGAGTTCACCGTCGTGCCCGCCGAACGGGTCGCGCCGCTGCCCGACGAGGCGAGTTTCGACATCGGCGCCTCACTCGGCGTCCCCGCGATCACCGCTCACCGCGCGCTCACCGTTGCGGAGGACGGGCCGCGCCGTCTGCGGCCCGGGACGCTCGAAGGCAAGGTGGTGCTCGCCGCGGGTGGGGCCGGGGCGGTCGGGCACGCGGTGATCCAGCTCGCCCGATGGGCCGGCGCCACCGTGATCAGCACGGTCAGCGGTCCCGAGAAGGGCAGGCTGGCCACTGCCGCCGGGGCCCACCACGTGATCAACTATCGCGAGGGTGACCCGGCCGCCGAGATCCGCAAGATCGCCCCGGACGGTGTCGACATCATCGCCGAGGTGGCGCTCGGCGCGAACCTCGCACTGGACATGGCCGTGCTGCGGACGCGCGGCACGATCTCGATCTACGCCAACGACGGTGGCAAGCCGGTCGAACTGGACGTACTGCAGAACATGGTGCTCAACACGCGCTTGCAGTTCCTGGTGCTCTACACGGTCGGTCCGGAGCTGATCGCCGCGGCCGTCGAGGACGTCGTCGCCGCGATCCGCGACGGCGCGCTGCCGGTCGGCGAGGAGCACGGTCTGCCGCTGGTCCGCTTTCCGCTCGACCGCACCGCCGACGCGCACCGAGCGGTGGAGAGCGGCGCCGTCGGCAAGGTCCTGGTCGACGTCACGGCGTGACGTCCGCCGGATCGCCGTGTTGGCCGGCACCTCGGCAGGAGCCTGCAACAGTGCCGAGGCAAACTGTTGCAGGCTCCTGTGAGCTGATCAGCACATTGATCACGCTCGCTGGGCGAATGGTTCGGACCGCGGGCGGGTTACCCGTTCACTTCGCCCGGAAGGCGTCGTGAACGTCCAGCGGCGCGCCACCACCGAGATTTCCGCCACCAGGGATGTAGATCGTGCCGCCGACCGCGATGGCGGCTGTGCCGTGCCGGGGGATCGGCATCGGTGCCAGCTTCTCCCAGCGGTCACTGCGGACGTCGTAGGCCTCGGTCTCGCTGAAGACGGTGTTCGCACCGTTCACGATCTTGCCTTCGCCGCCGAACGTGTAGATCTTGGAACCGACCGCGGCCGCGGCGATGCCTCCGCGCGGCGTGGGCATCGGTGCGCGTTCGGTCCACTTGCCACTGGGCAGATCCATGGCGTAGGTGGTGTCCCGCACGTTGACCTGTCCCCGGTCACGGCCGCCGAGCACGTAGAAGGTGCGGCCGACAACCGCGCCGCCGACGTGGTCACGAGCCTCCGGCAGATCGGGCAGCGTGGTCCAGCGACGGGTGAGCACATCGTAGGAATGGACTGATGCGACGGTGTCCTGGAGGCCGCCAGGGCCGGGCGTGAGGGTGCGCATGCCACCCGCGAGGTAGATTCGCCGGCCGAACGCACCCATCGCGGCGCTGCCCCGTTCGATGCCGACCGGCATCGGCGGCAGGGCGGTCCACCTGTCGGTCACCGGGTTGTAGACGAAGCTGTCGCGCAATGCCTGCCACGACGCGCCGCCTGACAGCCCGCCCAGGACGTACAGCTTCCCTCCCACGGCGACGGCGTTGGGATGGTTCATCGGAACCGGCAGCGGGGCGGCGTGCCGCCACGTGTTCCTGATGGTGTCGTAGACCTCGACATCCGGCACGGTGACAAAACCGCCGTTGCCGTCCGGGCGGATGCCGCCGATCACGTACACGTGCTTACCGATCGCGGCGACGCTGTGCTCCTGACGCGGGCCGCCCGCGATCGGAGCGAGTCGCTGCCATCCATTGCCGTACAGCGGATTCACCGCGGGCGCTTCGGTGGCGGGGCCTCCGTGGCCAGGGTGCGCGTGCGCGACGCCGGTCGGCACGGCCAGCGCGGCCGCCAACAGAGCGGCGACAAATCGTTTGTGGTACATGCTTTGCTCCACACTCAGCTCAGCGGGGACGAATCCGTCGAAGGTCTTGCCTGGGCACGGCGAGCAGGTCGCCAAGCGCTGGATGTTCCTGTGCCACACGCGGTCCGCTCACCAACCGCGGACCGCGCGCTGGTCATCGGGTTCCGGTCATCCGTTGTTCTGGAGTTCGGCGAGGGTGAGCACGTGGTCGCCGATTCCCCAGCCGCCGTCGGGGACCTCCTCGACGAGGACCATCGTGGTGGGGCGGGCACGCTCGCCGTAGATCTCGACGTAGAGCTCGGTGGTGCGGTGGACGATGGTTTCCTTATGCTCGGCGGTCAGGGTGCCCGCGGGTACCTTGAAGTTGGCGAACGGCATGGCGTTTTTCTCCTTGTGGTTGTGGTCCTCAGGTCAAAGTGGACCGATGTGGGTGCGGAAGGCCGGTCGGGTAACGCTTTTGTCGCCGCGGAGGCGCTGGTGACGTTCTGGTCGCCGGCACCGCGGCCTCCATCAGATGATCCCGCCGTTGGCGCGGACGACCTGACCGTTGACCCAGCGCCCGTGGGGCCCGGCCAGGAAAGCCACCACCTCGGCGATGTCGGCGGGTGTGCCGAGGCGTTCGAGCGGCGGCTGTGCGGCCAGCCGGGCGATCGTCTGCTCGTCCTTGCCGTCGAGGAACATGTCGGTCGCGGTCGGGCCAGGGGCGACCGCGTTGACGGTGACGTCCCGGCCGCGCAACTCGCGCGCGAGCACCATCGTCAGTGCCTCGACCGCGCCCTTGGTGGCGCTGTAGGCGCCGTAGTGGGGGAAGGCGAGGCCGACCACCGAGGTCGAGAACGTGATCAGCGCGCCGCCGGGGCGCAGCACGCGGGTGGCCTGCTGGGCGACGGCGAACGTGCCGCGGATGTTGGTCCGGTACAGCTCGTCGAGGGCGGTGAGATCGAGATCGGCCACGGGGGACAGCCTCAGCTGCCCGGCAGCGTGCGCCACGACGTCGACGCCGCCGAACGTCTCGCGGGCGGTGTCGAACAGGGTGGCGACCGCGCGCTCGTCGGTGACGTCGGCGCGTACCGCGACAGCTTGGCCGCCCGCCGCCTGTACCGCTGCGGCCGCCTCGTCGGCGAGATCTCCGTGCCCGGCGTAGCCGACCACGACAGCACAGCCGTCGGCGGCGAGCCGCGTGACGATCGCGCGGCCGATGCCGCGCGAACCGCCCGTCACGACGGCGACCCTGGGTTGTGCTCCGGTCATCGTGGAACTCCAGTCCTTCAGTGAGGACTCCACTGTGCGACCGGCGGGCGGGGGCAACCAGATGCTGCTGACCGGGGGGACATCATCCCCTGGCTGGGCAGGGGCGCCCAGGTGGACACTGGCCGGGTGAACCTGACTGAACTGGGCGCGTTCCTCAAATCACGGCGGGACCGGATCCGGCCGGCCACCGTCGGATTGCCGCACGGCCCGCGCAGACGGGTTCCCGGGCTGCGCCGTGACGAGGTCGCCCAGCTCGCGGGCGCATCCGTGGACTACTACATCGAGCTCGAACGCGGCAGCGGCGCACAGCCCTCGGAGCAGATGCTGGCAGCCCTGGCCCGCGCGCTGCGGCTCAGCCTGGACGAGCGCGACCACCTCTACCACTTGGCGGGGCGCCCGCTCCCGCGCCCGGGCAGCGCCGCGACACACGTCCACCCCGGCATGCTCGACCTGCTCAGCCGCCTCACCACCACACCCGCCCAGGTGATCACCGACCTGCACGTCACGCTCGTGCAGAACCCCCTCGCCGTCGCCCTGTGCGGCGCTCCGCCCGCGACGACCGGCATGCGGGCGAGCCTGGTCTACCGCTGGTTCGCCGAACCGGCGACGCGCTCCATGTACCCGGACGCGGACCACGCCTACCACTCCCGGACCTTCGTCGCCGACCTGCGCGCCGCCGTCGCCCGGCGTGGCGGCGACGACCAGGAGGCCAACGCGCTGGTCGCCGAACTGCTGCGGCAGAGCCCCGAGTTCACCGAGCTGTGGGAAGAACACCACGTGGCGGTCAGGCGCAGCGACCGGAAGCGCATCGTGCATCCCAGCCTGGGCGTGATCGAGGTCAACTGCCTCAGCCTGTTCACCGAAGACGGCAGGCAGCGGCTGCTGTGGTTCACTCCCGTTGTCGGCACGGATTCCGTCGAGCAGCTGGAACTGCTCGCCGTCCTCGGCACCCAGGACCTCACCGTCGAACCCACCTGACGTTTGTGCCCCAGGACGGGAAAAACGGGGACTGCTGGCCTGCTGAGCGCGCCGAAGTCACTCGTTGGCGGTGTCCTGGGGTTTGCCCGGGTGGTGGGCTCGTAGCGAGCCCGCATGGGCTTTGGCCGAGGGATCGCGGCTGGTCTTGACGAGGCTGGCCACGGTCGCAATCGCCAGGATGCCGATGATGACGCCGAGACTGAGCGGGGTGGGTACTTCCGGTACCCGCTCGTCGATGTCGACGTGGGCCCAGTGCAGGATCAGTTTCACGCCGATGAAGGCCAGGATCACCGAAAGCCCGGTCGAGAGGTACACCAGCCGGTCGAGCAGGCCTTTGACGAGGAAGAACAAGGCGCGCAGGCCGAGCAGGGCGAAGGCGTTGGCGGCGAAGACGATGTAGGGTTCTTCGGTCACGCCGAACACCGCCGGAATGGAGTCCAGCGCGAACAGCAGGTCGACGCCGCCGATGGCGACCAGCACGATGAACAGGGGCGTGGCCACCCTGCGGCCGTCGGCACGGGTGAAGATCCTGCTGCCGACGTACTCGTCGGTGACCGGCACGACCCTGCGGGCGGTGTTCACGACGACGTTGTTCTCGATGTCGGGGTCCTCGTCGCGGTGCCGGAACAACTGGACGGCCGTGTAGATCAGCAGCAGGCCGAACAGCAGGAACATGAACGAGAACAACGCGAGCAGCGTGGCACCGAGCGCGATGAAGATCGCTCGCATGATCAGGGCGAGGACGATGCCGAACGTCAGCACCTTGTGCTGGTGCTCCTCCGGCACGGCGAACGTGGTCATGATGATGACGAAGACGAAGAGGTTGTCGACCGACAGGCTCTTCTCGACGATGTATCCGGCGAAGTACTCCGCCCCGGCTCCGCCGCCGTACACCGCCGCGAACCAGACGCCGAAGGCGACCGCGACCAGGACGTAGAACACCGACCACAGGCTCGCCTCCCGGAAGCCGACCCGATGTGGCCGGACAGTGGCGAGGATGAGATCCACAGCCAGCAACACGACGATCAGGCCGATAGTGATCGCCCAGGTCAGTCCGCTGATCTCGAGCACACTACCTCCGTTTTGTCCGGTTTGACGCTGATCACCGTAGTCGACAGGCGCTGTCGCCGCAGGACTGCCGGTCACTTTCGGCGAACACCGGTGATGCCGTGGCCGCGGTCCTGCCGGTCACATCGCGACCGCCTTCTTTTCGACGCACACCATGGAGAGAGCGCTTGTACCGGCGAGCATGAACGGCTTCTCGACGCGGTCGGCGAAGAACTCGTCGACCGCCTTCCTGACCCCGGGAAGTCCTTCCCATGAGTGCGGGTTGCGGCTGCGGTCCCCGTAGTCGTCGACGAGCACCATGCCGCCGGCGACCACGCGTGGCCAGACCTCTGCGAGGCTCACGCCGATGGAGTCGTAGAAGTCGCTGTCGAGGTAGGCGAAAGCGATCTTGTCCGGCAGTTCGCGCGGCAGCGTGTCCTCGAACCATCCGGCGTGCACCGACGGCAGCTCGACCTCCCATCGCGCGAACACCGCACGGACGTCGTCCACACTGCTTCGATAGTCTCCTTCGGACAGTCGGCTGTCCATTCCGGAGGGTGTCGGCATGCCCTGGAACGAATCGTACAGGTGCAACTCCCTGGTCGGGTCGAACTCGTCGATCAGCATCTTGAGGTACACGCTGGTGCCGCCCGCGTGGCAGCCCACTTCGACCAGATGCCCAGGAATGCCACAGGTGAGCAGGTGCCGTACCACCCAGTGGATGTGGATTAGACGGTCCAAAGAGGACATCTTGCGGTTCTCTTCGGCGAGCCGCAGGAGCACCTTCGGTTCCATTCGTGCCTCCAGGTGTGGTCTCGACTGTTCCGGCAGGGCGCAACCGGCGAACTTCTGCTCATAGGCCGCGCAGGAGGTTCATGCGGTGCCGTAACCGAAGTAGTGCGCGATCTCGGCCAGGTGATCGTCGGCGACGAGCCGGCGGATGTCAGGGTGCAGCTCGGTGAACGTCACCAGGTCGCGCGCGCCCTTCCCCGCGCCGCCGATCTGGTGAACCCGGCGGTCGAAAACACTGTGGTCGAGCTCGGCGGGATCGATGTCGAACCAGTGGGCGATTCGGCGGAGGCCCGCATGCGGTTCGGCGATCAAGGTCTCATATCGGATGGTGAGGCACGACGGCATCGGTGTGCGGATGAAGCTCTCGTTGATGTCGACCCAGCGTCGCATCGCCGTCCGGGCGGCTTCGACCGTCCACGCGTGGCCGCGCTGCCAGCCGGCCAGGGAGGTGAGCACGCGACGGGGATCACGGGTGAGATGAACGGCTTTCGCGGCAGGGAAAAGTGACAGCATGTCCTGGTATTCGGCTTGGCCGTACCGAATCTCCTTCAGGCCCCATCGCGGTCTTCCGAGGGCGGCCGCCGGCTCGGCGAACAGGCGCAGCATCAGCGCCCGGACCCCATCGTGGAGCGCTTCCGTCGGGGGCATCAGGTTGGCGATGAACCCGTCGTAGCCGAAGTCGGTGATCTCCCGGTCGACTCGTTCGGACCACCTGCACTTCCAGTCGTTGAAGCGGCGCACGAAACCGAACAGACTGCGGAGGGCGCCGTCCTGTTCGCCCCACACCAGGACACGGGAGTGCGAACACAACAACCGTTGCAGCAGCGTACTTCCACATCGAGGACCTGATGCCAGGATCACTATGGGCGACAGGCTGTCGTCGGCTTCGGCGACACTGCTGGCCATGGCAACTCGTTTCATCCGGTTCCGCCGCCCAACCTGGGCGGAGATGGTCTGGGCAACGCTTTTTCGTCGACCGAACGGGTAACTCTCGCATGGAGGTGTACTCGGACTCGGGCCTGCCTGAGACGCTGGGACCGTGGACGGACACCACTACAAAACCGCTGTCGATCAGGCTTACACCCTGTGGGAGGCAGGTCATTACGAGCGTGCCAGGGCGCTGGCTGACGGCCTTCTCATTCGCATGAAAAGAGATCTCGGCGACGCACATCCCGACACGTTGCGCATCGCCTTCGTCCTCGCGCTTTCCTACCGTGAACTGGGGCACTACGACCAGGCACTCGACCTCGGCGCGGAGACGCTCGTCGGGCAACGGCAGGCCTTGGGCGCCGATCACCCCGACACCTTGCGCGCGGCCTACTGCGTCAGTGTGTACCTGCGCGAGTTGCACCAGCACGACCGGGCGCGAGAGCTGGCCGAGGACACACTCGTCCGCATGCGTCGGGTGATGGGCGAGCACCATCCTCGTACGCTGCGAACCGCTTACATCCTGGCAGTCGTCCATCGGGAAACGGGAAAGTGCGAACAGGCATATGACCTGGGTCTGGCCACGCTGATCCACCAGCGGCGTGTCCTGGGTGAAGAACACCCCCACACTCTGATCTCGGCCTACCAGTTCGGGGCGACACTCCGTGCCCTCGGACGTTACGAACGTGCCGGCGTGCTGGGCGAAGCCGCGTTCTCCCGCTGCCGTCACGTCCTGGGCGTGAATCACCGGGACACTCTGCGTGCGGCCTACCACCTGGCGATCACACTCCATGAGGCGGGACAGCCGACCCACGCCCGTCAACTGGCCGACGAGACCTGGACGCGGATGCGCCTCGCCCTCGGCGAGGAGCACCCCGACACAGTCCGGGCCGCCCGCATCCGGGAGAAGTGCAGCACCTGAAGTCCGGCGACGACCTCGCATCGACCTCATCCAGACCGGTACCACCGTGCTTGGTCGTGCTGGCTGTTGGACATCTCCGGATTGAAGCAGCGGGTCCGCAGCAGGAGCCGTCTTCGGTCGGAGAACGACGTGCGCGCGTGCAGGACTCTACGGTTGAGCATGACCAGTGCCTCGCCTGGCTGGAGCAGCAGTTCGGTCGGCTGGACCTTGGTGAACGCCTCGATGAGGCGCTGTACGGCCTGTTCCTGGTCTGGACGAAGTGGACGGTGGCAGACCTCGTGCCCTGACCGGAGTGCGCCCAGGCGAAAGCGGATTCCGTCCGATCCATAGAGGACCGGTGCCTTGACGACCCGCCCGGGCACCCGGCCGTTGCCGCCGAAGAGGAACTCCGGTTCTCGCAGCGTGGCCTCGGCGTCGCCCAGGTGTGGCCGAAGGCGGGGAGAGGCCCAGATCCGGCTCGCGCCCCCGGCGCTTGCTTGCCGGACGCACCACAGGATCACGATGTCCTCGGGGAGCAGCTTCGAGCTTTCGTCCGAATGTGCTTCGCATTCGCCCAGCCCTACGGTGATGTCGGACCCGTCGGGGTCAGTGGGCTCCACCCTGTCGACGTAGTTTCCCGTGGTGCCGCGGTTGTCGTCGGACACCTGGCCGAGCAAGCCGGTGAGCGCCGTGACGAAGGCCTGGGTGTCCGCCGGGTCGCCGAACTCGTGGAAACCGGTGGTTCGCAGCAGGCAACAGCACGCCGGGGACCGCAGCGCGCCGAGGACGGCGGCCCGGAAGGCGTGCCCCTCCTTCGAGAAGCCCTCTCTGGCCAGGGTTCGTGCTTCCCGTGCGCTCCAGGGTGAATGGACTATGGGCAGAGTCCCCACTTCACATTCCTCCTCGGGTGGACCAGGCTGATTCCTCGCAGACGGAGGAGGGGACATGGAGTACCGAAGGCTTGGCCGTGCCGGGCTCAAGCTCAGCGTGCTGTCCTACGGCACTTGGGTGACCTTTTCGGACCAGATGGACAGTGCGGCGGCGAGGGAGTGCCTGGAGGTGGCGCGGCAGGCCGGCGTGAACTTCTTCGACTCCGCGGAGGTGTACGGCAACGGCAGGTCGGAGTCGGTGCTGGGGGCGGCGATCGAGGACTTGGGCTGGAGCCGGGAGACCTACGTGCTGTCCACCAAGCTCTACTGGGGTATCCACGATGAGGTGAACCTGCGGCGTACGCTGAACCGCAAGTATCTTCTGCACGCGATCGACGGCTGTCTCACGCGGCTGCGGACCGGATTCGTGGATCTGCTGTTCTGCCACCGTCCTGATCCCGACACGACCGTGGAGGAGATCGTCTGGACCATGTCGGACATCATCGGGGCCGGAAAGGCGCTCTACTGGGGAACCTCCAAGTGGTCGGCGAGCGAGGTACGCGCGGCGTGGTCGATCGCCGACCGGTACGGCTTGCGTAAGCCTGTGGTGGAGCAACCGGAGTACAACCTGTTCACGACACGCTGGGTGGACGAGGAGTATCACGCCTTGGTCAGCGAGCTGGGAATCGGGTTGACCACGTGGAGCCCACTCGCCTCGGGAATGCTGACCGGCAAGTACCGGGACGGGGTGTCGTCCCGATCCCGGGCCGCCTTGGCCGGCCACGAATCGTTCCTGGGCAAGCTGACGGACGGCGACTCGGCGCGGCAGGTCGATGAACTGTCCGTGGTGGCAGCAGACCTCGGCTGCACGACGGCGCAGCTGGCCATCGCCTGGTGCGCGGCGAACAAGACGGTGTCCACCGTGATCACCGGGGCGAGCGATCCGCTGCAACTCAGGCAGAACCTGGATGCGGTCGCTGTCGTCCCGCTGCTCTCCGAAGAGGTGATGGCCCGCATCTCGCGCATATTTCGGCACCGGCAAAGCTGACCTGTTCGGACCACGAGGATCGCCCGTACGCCCGACGGTCTTCACCATGACAGCCGGGCGGCAAGAAATCCGGTGGCGCCACTCTGACGGCGTCGTACCATTAGGATCAACGCATCTCGCAGGCCTGCGACTCCGAGAGAATCAGACAGTGTTCGGCGGCGCGTTTGCACGCGCCGGTGCCTCGTCAATCGGATCTTGTCGCATCATCATCTCCGCACGAAAGCCGGGCAAGGCCGTCTGTCGAGTAAAGCCACTTCTTGAGGGGCGGGCAAGCCTCTGGATGTCACGTCCACCGTCCGGGTGAACATCAGGATCGTTCACCCAACCGGCACCTTGAACCATTCAACGGGCCGCGAGTACTCTCCGTGGGAAGACTATTTTCTGTTCTTAGGCGGATCGGCCTGCCTGGCTGGCGTTCCGGGCCGGTAAGGAGAACAGTGTGCGCAGCTCCTTGGTGAACAAGATATCCATCATCTCGCATGGATTGCGGTTCGACTTGGACATGTTCGAGTCGAGCGCGGAAAGGTATTACGAGAATACCTATGGATACTGTATTACCAATCGTGGCGCGCAGCGTCGGCATCGCCTGCCGCAGGTCCTGCTTCTCGGCGACGAGCTTGTCGTCTCGGTTCTCCGGCGAGACAACTCGCCGTGGACCCTCCGGTACGACGGTGACGAGCTCAACCTCTATTACGACGGCGAGTGGCGTCAGTCCGTCGGCCTGCCCGAGGCGCTTCCCTTCTTCGGCAAGACGCTCACCGACGGAGTCCGTACCGATGACGTCATCTCGGCCTACGGCGCGGTCACGCCGGGGTTCTTCCTCTACCCGGACTGCCACTACTTCGACAAAGGGGCGCAATGCCGTTTCTGTTCGCTGCGGGCGGCCCGGAGCACCATCGCCAAGCCGTTGGTCACCGATTTCCCGCGGCGGCGGATCATGGAGGCGACTCGTCACATTCAGAACTCCGGGTGGCATATCCCGATGATCACCAACACCACCGGCACGCCGGTGGACGACGAGGATATCAGGCATACGATCCTCGAACCGCTGAAGGCCATCCACGACGCCTGTGATCCGAAGATCAAGATGCATCTGCTCACCCATCCGCCGCAGGATTTCTCGATCATCGAGGAATTCAAGCGGGTAGGGGTGTCCTCGATCGCCTTCAACATCGAGATCTACGACCGGAAGCTGTTCTCCTCGATCTGTCCGGGAAAGGACAGGCTGTACGGCTACGACAAATGGTGGGACGCGCTCGCGTACGCGCGGGATGTGTTCGGCGACTACCAGGTGTACTGCGGCATCATCTGGGGCCTGGAACCCGTGGAAAGCAGTATGGAAGGCATGGAGGATATTCTCGATCGCCGGATCGGTCTCGCGACCAACGTCTTCCATGCCGATCCGGGAACCGCCATGGCGCGTCGCCCACAGCCGTCCGTCGCCGATATCACAGCGTTGGCCGAATACGAGGGGAAGCTTTACCGGAAGTATCCGGACGCCGGCACGATCTACGACGTCAGCATGCGGAACACGATCGACTGGGAAGTCCACAACGGCTATCTGGAGTGATCGATGCCGGACATCGATGTGTACACCTGGGAAGACGTCGACCAGCTCTGCGCGCGTCTTGCCGGCATTGTCCGTGACTCAGGCGAGGTGTTCGACTCGGTGGTCTGCGTGCTGCGCGGAGGCGCCGTGCCGGGAGTCGTGTTGGCCAACGCTCTCGCCATCGACATCGTCCTCGGCATCAAGGTCGTCCAAGCGGGGCAGGTGACGGGGGCCGGGCAGGGCAACGGGGCCTACGAGGCCGAACCCGCCACGGTGGTCGTTCCGCTCAACGCGGTGGACCTCCAGGACAAGCGCGTGCTGGTCGTGGACGACGTCCTGGACTCCGGGGCGAGCATCAGTGTGGTCGTCGAGGAAGTCTTCAGGGCGGGCGCCGCCGCGGTGCGGGTGGCGACTCTCCAGGTCAAGACATATTCGCCGATGAAACCGGATTTCTACGTCGAAGAACGGTCGAACTGGCTGTTCTATCCGTGGATGTCCGGAGAGGAGCTCCGCCAGATGGAGTCGAGACTGGCCGTCGCACGACAACCCTGAGCGGAGGTACGCAGGTGACCGGTCTGAGCATTATCGGCTGGGTTCTCCTGCCGCCCGTCGGCTGTATCGCCTTCTTCCAGCTCTTCTATCTGATCCACTCGTTCGGCGTGCGGACAGATCCCCGGCCCGCTGTCCGCACCGGGCAGCCCACCCTGTCGCAACGACAGATCTCGGTGGTGATCCCCGTGTTCAACGAGGGGAGAACCCTTTACCGTTGTCTGCACTCGCTGAGCCAGAGCGACCTGTGTTCTTGTGCGAAGGTCGTGGTCGTGCTGGACAGGTGTACCGACGACTCGGAGCTGATCGCCAAGTCGTTCGTCGATACTTTCGCCGCGGCAGGCGTCGAGATGGCGGTCGAGCACCTGCCTGCCGACACCTCCGGAAAGGTCGCCGGCCTGCTGTACGGCGGCTCCAAGATCGACACCAAAACGGCGCTGCTCCTGGACGCCGATATCGTGCTCGAACCAACAGCCTTGCAGGAGCTGTGGACATTCCACCAGGAGTCGAACGCCGATTTCACGGCGTGCCTCATTCTGCCGCTTCAGGAGCGGCGAGGAACTCTCGTCTCCCATGTCGTCTGCAACAACCGCCTGTATCGGCAGAGCGTTCTGCAGAGCGTCAGGAACCGGTTCGGGATGTCGAACTTTCCCGGCGGACTGCAACTGGTCGACTACAAGAAATACCGTGATCTGCTCGAACACGGGTTCCTGGAGGACCTGACCGCCACGTACCGCGCGGTCAGCGAGGGGAGTCAGGTTCGGATTCTTCCCCGGGTACTCGCCCGCGAAGTCGAGCGCCAGACGATCCGGGGCTTGTTCCTGCAGCGCGTCCGGTGGACCCTCGGCACGATTCAGCATATCCCGATGCAGGTCAGAACGGCGAGATCGAGGAAAGACTGGAACGAGAAGATATCGATCTACTCGTACCACGTGATGTGGGAGTTCCAGTACTACGTGATGGTGATCGCAGCGATGCTCGCGCCGTGGCAGGGCACGGTGTGGCCGGTGTTTCTCGCCCCTTACGTGTTGTACGTCCTGCAGATCGTCCGGTCGGCGGTTCTCACACGTAACCACTACAAGAACTCGGTGCCGGGAATTGCTGCGCACTGCGCGCTGTTTCCGAGCATCATCACCACCGCGCTGTTCGCCGCCGTCGGCCTGCTGGTCGTCAAGCGAAAAGCCTTCTTCAGCAGTGTCCTGTTGTTTCGCCGGAACTGAACGCGCCATCATGGGTACGGTGCCTGCGCGCGTCTTCTGGTGGGCAATTGATCGATCGCGTGTGCGGAGCCCGGAGTTGGGAACACATTCAGTGAGCATGCGGCGTCACGTTCACCAATTTGGTGCGTATGCCTGTCATCCACCACTCTGTTAGAGTCCTCGCAGGGCCCGCTCGTCCAAGCCGCGCTCACACAAGAGGTGATCATATGCGCGTCGCTCTCGTGCTTCCGGGCAGTGGATATCGGAATTCGTCCCCCACCTCTTTGGCTGGTGGCGAACATCTCGGGCTTGGATCGATCGCGGCCTATCTACGGCAATTCGGGCACGAGGTCACGATACTCAACTTCCAGGTCGAGGACTCGGTCTTCGACGCGGTCTGCACGCCGGAGGAGGTGACCGAGCGGATCCTGCGCTACGACCCCGAGATCGTGGGAATCTCCGTCACCGGCCTCACCATAGGCCAGGCGCTGACCGTGACCACCGCCATCAAGCAACGCAAACCCCACCTGCATGTGTGCTGGGGCAGTCATCAGGCCGCCAGTTGCGCGGAGGAAATCCTGCGCCGAGAGCCCTATGTGGACACGATCGTCGCGGGCGACGGTGAGATACCGATGCTCAGACTGATCGAGGCCCTGGAGCGCGGCGAACCGCTGTCCACTGTGCCCGGACTGTGGTACCGGGACGTCGACGAGTCCGCGGGGATGTTGCCGCTGCTGCAGATCAGGCTCACGTCCAACCCGCCCGAGCCGGATATCGACGACCTTCCCTTCCCCGCCAGGGACACCCTGCGGGAGCTCCTCGACCGGGACGTCGCCATCAAGGACGCACGCATCTACACGAGCAGAGGCTGCCCGTTCCGGTGCACCTTCTGCGTGTACCCCGCTCTGGGCTACCTTCGCCGCTGGCGTGACCGGTCCGCGGACAAGATCGTCGAGGAGATCAAGTACCTGCGTGACGAGTTCGGTATCGACCACTTCTGGTTCAGCGACGACAACTTCACCCTGCCGTCGAGGCGCAGCCGGTTCCGGGCCCTCGAGCTGGCCGAAGTCCTGCGTGAGGCGAAGCTGGGCGTGACCTACCGAGTCCTGATGCGGGCGGACTCCGTGGACGGGCAGGAAGAACTGATGAAGGCGCTGGCCGACAGCGGCCTGACGTGTGCCTACATGGGACTGGAGTCCGGTTCCCCCAGGCGGCTGGAGTACCTCGACAAACACACCAATCCCGACGTGTACCGGCGGGCGGTCTCGCTGGTCCGCAAGTACCGCATCGGCCTGCAGGTCGGCTTCATCATGTTCGACCCGTTCACCTCCTGGGAGGACCTCCGGATCGACGCCGACTTCCTCCAGGACATCGAGGAGACCTACCTCTACACCAACATGTCCCAGGTCCTGTATGCCTATCCGGGAACGCCGATCGCGAGCCAGCTCATCGAGAAGGGCTTGCTGCCGTCCGACTTCAACTACAAGTCGGGGTATCGCGAGTACCGCTACGAGGAGCCGCGCATCGGAGAACTCGCTGACGTCCTCCACAAGGCAGGCGACAAGCAATGGGTCGAGGTCGACGACTTCTTCCGCAGGCTGCGCATGATCGACGTACCCGCCGTGTACCGCAACCACCCGGAGGAGATCGCCGACGAGATCAACGCGGCGGTCGAGACGAAGATCATGAGCCAGAACCGTGACGGTTACGACTTCTTCGTCCGCGCACTGGCTGCGGGCAGCGAAGGCGACCTGGCGAAGGTGAGCGACTTGGTGACTGATCACTACAGGACGTCCGCACGCCGCGCGCGGGAGATGGTCTCGACGCTGCAAGCCTTCCCCGCGCACATCGTGGGCCGCTTCTCCGCGTTCAAGTACGCCGCGTTCAGCGGGCCTGGCCAGGAGATCGGAGTTCCTCCACGAAGCCAGGCGGCCATGTCGGCGGCACCCCTCGGAGTGTCCGGGGACTGCTGAAAGCCGGCCGGAAGGATGAACGCGGATGTCCACACCGGACGCTCCCACGCTGTCGGAGTGGAAGCGTGGCGTCACGTCGAACGCGGCGGCCATCTGTCGCGAGCTACCCCACGACATCGACGTCTCCACTGTCCAGCCGGTGACGACCTCGTCGTGGAACGCCCTGCTTCGCGTGGGATCCCACTGCGTCAAGGTGATGAATGAGGCCACTGTGGCCGTACGGTGGACACTGGACGAACTCGACGTCATCGGCCGGACTCTCGCCGCCCTCAAAATGCGCGGCTACCCCTATGTACTCCCGCCAGTGCGACTGCACGAAGGACGCTATGCCGCGCGCTGCGCGGGCTATACCGTCATGGTGTACCCGTGGTGCAGCGACTTCGCCAGTGCGAGCGCAACGGACCCGCACTCGGCCTTCGCGGACCATGGGCCTGATGTCCTCTGTGAACTGCACCGCGTCGGGCAGGCCATCCTTGCTGAGAGCAACGGAGCGGCGGACAGTTCACTCGTCCGCAGACAGTCGCCGGCACGGTGGATCGCTCAGTCGGACCAGCTCTGGCAGAAGTCGATTCGAACGACCGACTCGCCCGACACACGGGACAGGCTTCAGAAAGCCCAAGAAACGTCGCATGAGATCGCCCGCCGCTTTCCGGGCTTCTTCGCGCCGGCGGACCAGGACGCAACCGTGCTGCATGGGGACTTCCGGCCCGAGAACGTCCTGGTGATCCGCGACGAGATTCGCCTGGTGCATGATTTCGACTTCATGAGACCTGGCTGGCCGGAAGAGGACGTGGCCTACGCCGCGCTCTACTTCTCGGGCCCGCCGTGGTTTGCCGGTCCTCGCGAGTGGGCGCGCTGCATACGGTTCGTCGCCGCATATAACCAGGCGGCCAGGAAAGCCGGGTGCGGCGGCTTGCGGCGTGAAATCCTTGAACCAGCGATGTACTGGGTGGTGCTGCGCGAACTGTCGTTGTCGTTCGAGTTGCCCGCGGAAGTGGCAGGGCGATGTGATCTCCTGGACGACCTGGCGGCGTGCATTCCGACGGTCATCGCCGAGTGCGTGTGACTGCTCGTCGAGGGAAGAGTGTGACGATGGCTGATTCGGTAGGGCGTGTCGTGGTCACCGGAGGTGCGGGTTTCCTCGGCTCGCACCTGTGCGAACGGTTACTGGGCCGGCAGGCGGAAGTGATCTGCCTGGACAACTTCCTCACCGGGACCGCGGCGAACGTCGGCGACTTGCTGGCCAACCCGCGGTTCCAGCTCATCAGACATGACGTGACCGATCGGATAGGGATTCCCGGGCGGGTGGACCTGGTATTTCATCTCGCTTCACCGGCGTCTCCCGTGGATTATCTGCGGCTGCCGGTGCACACCCTCAAGGCGGGATCGATCGGGACGCTGAACGCCCTCGGCCTGGCCAGGACAAAACGGGCACGCTTCATCCTGGCTTCCACCTCCGAGGTCTACGGAGATCCACTGGTCCACCCACAACCGGAGACGTACTGGGGCAACGTCAACCCGGTCGGTCCGCGGAGCGTGTACGACGAGGCGAAACGCTTCGCCGAGGCTCTCACAATGGCGTATCGCCGAACGTACGACGTCAATACCGGAATCGCGCGCCTCTTCAACACCTATGGACCTCGCATGCGTCTGGACGACGGGCGTGTCATCCCCACTTTGGTCCGTCAGGCGCTGACAAACCAGCCTCTCACAGTGACCGGGGACGGCAGTCAAACTCGCTCGGTCTGCTTTGTCGACGACACAGTGGACGGAATCCTGTTGTTCGCCGCCTCAGGCGACAGCGGGCCGATCAACATCGGCAACACAGCGGAGACCAGTATCCTCGAACTGGCCCATACGATCCGCGACCTGACCCGGTGCCGCAGTTCGATTCGGTTCGTCGACCGGCCCGTGGACGACCCTTCGGTCCGGCGTCCCGACATCACTCGCGCCCAGCAAGTGCTTCGGTGGGTTCCCCAGATCCCGCTCCACCGGGGTCTACAAAGGACTGTTGCTTGGTTCGACGCGCAACTCCGGCTAACGCGCGCGGATGAAGCGGCGGTACAGCGGCCACACGACGAGTGCGTGGTAGGCGATGCCTCCGATGAGGTACGGCCACCACGTGCCGCCGTCGCTCGCGGTCAGGAACGCTTGGGCGGGCCAGTAGGTGGGCAGCACTCCGAAGGCCAGCTGCCAGTTCGAATCGATGAACGCGGGCAGCAGGGGCAGTCCGGCGACGACGATGCCCAGTGCGCGGATCGCGGCGATCCCTTCGACCTTGTTCTTGGCGACGGCCAGGATGGCCAGTGCGATCACGAGCGCGGACAAGCCGGTCAGCAGGCCGATCGGGATCAGCGCGGGTAGGTGACGGGCGGGGAACAGGCCGCTGGCGGTGATCGTGCCGATGACGTAGACCGTCGTGAGGAGGACGGCGATGATCGCCCGGTAGCCGATGTAGCGGCCCAGGGACGCCGGGGTGATCCGCACCGCGGCCAGGGTGTTGGCGTCCCGCTCTTCCAGCACGATCAGCGCGGTGACGCCGCCGACGATGATCGCGCTGGTGAGCAACAGGAAGCCGACGAGGATCAGTGGGTAGTACGGCCTCAGGTCGACCTGGTTCTCAGCCAGTAGGCGGGTGACCGGTGGGGTGGCGAACCGGACCATGGCGATCCAGACCAGCGGTGCGAGGAACATGCCGGCCAGCAGGGTATCGCGACCGACGCCACGCAGGTCGTTGCGGCCGAATGCGGCGAAGGCGTTGGTCATGTCAGGCTCCTCCGGTCTTGGCCACGAGGTACTTGTCGAACATCCGGTGGGCCAGCAGCCACATCCCGGCCGCGAACAGCACTGGATAGCCCACGCTGTAGGCGAACTGCCACGCGGTCAGGGTTTTCTGGTCGAAGGCGGCACCGAGGACCATGAGCGGTCCCTGGGTGGGAATCAGGAAGAACCAGGCCGCGTCCGACAGTCCTGAGTAGTGGAAGATCGGCAGGTTGAACAGCGCGATCGGGAGCACCGAGGGCATGAACCAGTCGCTGACGGACGTGAACGGCAGTGCGGTGAGGAAGCCGAGCAGGAGCATCAAGATGGTTCCCAGTGTGGCGCCGAGCACGAGCAACGGCAGGTCGTAGTGCACGCCGTGTGTGGTGGTGGCCACGAACACCGCGAGCACAACGGATAACGTGGTCAGTGTGACTACTTTGGACGCGAGGTATTCCCGGAACCGCAATGGTGTGGCGACCAGTGCGTGCAGGGTTCGTTCGCCTTTCTCGAAGAAGACGGCGGCGGCGACGAAGAAGAAGCCGACGATCATCAGATCGCCGAGGATGACGTAGGGCTCCGCTGTGGAGCGCAGGTCGCTGGGCATGGGCAGCAGCAGGGCGAGCCACAGCACACCGGAGAACACCGCGGCGTGCAGGAACTTGTACCGGCGCTGGAGGGTGATCTCCAGCTTCAGCGCGGCCGTCAGGCGGCTCATGTCAGGCTCCGGCCGGTGGCCTCGACGAACACGTCGTCCAGGCTCGCTTCTTGGCTGTGCAGGGTTTCCACGCGTTCGGTACGCAGCACGGCGAGGAAGTCCGGGTTGTCGGCCAGTCCGTCGAGCGGGAAGTCCGTGGCGGTCAACGATTCCGACTCGTTGCGGTACTCGACGCGCACTTCGCGCTGGCTACGGGCGACTTTGAGCTCACGGGGCGAATCCATCGCGGCGATCCGGCCGTCGACGACGAACGCGACGCGGTCGCAGAGCTGGTCGGCGGTGGCCATGTCGTGGGTGGTCAGGAAGATGGTTTTGCCGCGGGCTTTCTCGCGCAGCACGATGTCTTTGACCTTGCGGGCGTTGACCGGGTCGAGCCCGGAGGTGGGTTCGTCGAGGAACAGCAGGTCGGGGTCGTGCAGCAGGGCGCGGACGAACACCAGCCGCATCTGCATTCCCTTGGAGAACCTGCCGACGCGAGTGTGGGCGTCCTCGGCGAGGCCGACGGAGTCGAGCAGCTCCATCGGGTCCAGTGTGGACTTGTCGTACAGGGATGCGAAGAACTGGAGGTTCTCCAGTGCGGTGAGTTTCTGGTAGTGGTTGGGCAGTTCGAAGGACACACCGACGCGCTGGTAGTAGTCCTGTCCCCAGGCGGCCGGGTCCTTGCCCCACACCGACACTGTGCCGCCGTGGCCGGTCAGCAGGCCGATGAGGATCTTCTGGGTGGTCGACTTGCCCGCGCCGCTGGGGCCGAGGAACCCGAAGATCTCGCCCGTGCCGACGGTGAAGTCCATGCCGCGCACGGCCGGTTCGGCGCTGCCGGGATAGGTGAAGGTGAGGTCGTCGACCTCGATGACGGTCATGCCAGAACAGTATCGAGTTTTCGCAGATTTGCAAAGATTCGGTACTGTTAAGATCGCGTCAGGATCTGGGAAGGAGACCGATGGACGGGCGGATGGAGGCGGCTGAGCGGCTCGCGCTGACGCTGACCACTGGTGGGATGCAGCGGATGACCGCGCGGGTGATGTGTGCTCTGCTGTTCGCCGAGCAGGAGACGGTGACCGCGGGCGAGCTGTCCGAATGGCTCACCATCAGCCCGGGCACGGTGTCCACGGCGATCAAGTCGCTCACGGCGGTCGGGCTGATCGAGCGGGTGCCCGCCCCGGGCAGCAGGCGGGAACACTTCCGGTTCCGGCCCGGCGCCTGGGCCATCCTGATGTCCAGTCAGAACGAGATCGTCAAGGTCATGCAGGAAGCGGCCAACGAGGGGATCGACGCGGTCGGCGAGCACAGTGTCGCCGGTCAGCGCCTGGTCGAGATGCGCGACTTCTACACGTACCTGATGAACGAGCTGCCCGCGGTGATCGACCGGTGGCATGCCCGGAGTGGGAACGGGTGAGGAACGCCGATTGGCACGTTTCGACCAGGTCCGCTGGTCAAGGTAGGTGTCCCAGGTCAGCCGGGAGTGAGCAGCGAACGGCGCCGGCCGCATCTGCCGACCAGGGAAGAGAACGCCCTACTTGCCGTTGTTCACGGGTTCCGTATCGTGCAGGCGGGCGCGGAGCATGTCGGCGAACTCCTCGGCTGTGGCGAGGGTTGCTCGAAGTTCTGTGCACCGTTCCTCGGCGGTTTCGGTGTACTCGCGCAGTCGTGCACGGCGCTGACCGGCGGTCAGCCGCTTGCCGGAGGCCTTGTCAGGGTCGAGGACGGCGAGCAGGTCCCGCATTTCCTCCAGGTGGAAGCCAAGGGGTTTCATGCGCTTGATCAGGTTCAGCCGGTCCAACTCCGACTGTGTGTAGAGCCGGAATCCGCCTTGGCTGCGGGCGCTGGGGACCGCGAGGCCGACTTCTTCGTAGTACCGGATGGTGCGCAGGGACAGGCCGGTGCGTTCGGCCACTTCGCCGATCTGCATGTGCTCGCCCACGCGATGCCCTCGCCTTCGTCATGCATTCGTTCAACTACTCCGAATCCGTCTCGAAGGTCGTCATCGACCTGTCCGGCGCCCACGTCTGGGACAGTTCCGCAGTGGCCACACTGGACGTGGTCACGGCGAAGTTCGCCTCCCGCGGCATCGCGGCGGAGATCACCGGCCTGAACCCGCACAGCGAAAAGCTGCACAGCAAGCTGTCCGGACGGCTCGCCGACGCGCATTGACATACGGCTTCGGGCGACGAGACACAAACAGTTACGCTTTCTCGTCGCAGCGGCGTGCGGGCAGCACACGACCGAATATGGCGACGACCACGAGGACCGCGCCGATCGCGAGAAACGCCTCGGCGTACGTGTCCGTGGCAGTCACCAGAACGGCGAGGCCCAGCGCGCCGCCGATCTGTTTGGTCGTGTTCATCAAGCCTGACGCCGCACCGGCATCCGCCGCGTTGACACCTGAGGTGACGATGGTGGTGATCGGTGTGTTGAGCAGTCCGCCGCCGAACGAGATGATCACTGCTGGGCCGAGAATGCCGGACAGGTAGTCGCTGTCCGGGGAGATTCGGCTCTGCCACCAGAATCCGGCCGCGCCGATCAGTGCGCCGACGCTGACCAGGATGCGGCTGTCCACGTGTCGCATGAGTCTTGGTGTGAGGAACATCCCGACGGCGATCGAGACCACGGTGTGCGGCAGAAAGCCAAGTCCGGTGAGCAAAGCCGGGTAGTGCAGGAGGTTCTGCATGGTCAGGGTGAGGAAGTACCACATCGGGTTGAGGCACGCTCCGGCGAGCAGCATGGCGATGTTGCCCACCCGGATTGCCGGGGACCGCAGCAAGCGTAACGGGAACAGCGGCACGGCCGTGGATCTCGCTTCCACCACAACGAATGACGCAAGAGCAGCGACGCCGATCGCGAGCGCGGCCGGGTTGTGCGCGAACCCGTAGGCCAGTGCCGCCAGTCCACTCGTGGCGAGCACCGCGCCGGGAAGATCCAAGCGGGACCGGGTTCGACGAACAGGAGCAGGGGCGAGACCGCGCAGGACAAGAGGGACAGCCAGTGCACACAGGGGGACGTTGATCAGCAACGTCGACCGCCATGACAGGTACTCGGTCAGCACTCCGCCGATCAGGTTGCCCGCCGTGCCGCCCGCCAGGCCGACCGCGGTCCAGATCGCCAACGCGCGAGTTCGCTCTGGTCCTTCCCGGAACGTGGTGGTGAGTGCGGTCACCGTCGCGGGGGCGAGGATCGCGGCACCCAGGCCCTGTGCGGCACGTGCCGCGATGAGCAGGCCGGCGTCGTCGGCCAGACCGCCGGCCAGGCTGGCTCCGCCGAACAGGACGAGGCCGGACAGAAACACCCGCCGCAGCCCGTACAGGTCAGCCAACCGCCCACCGAGCAACAGAAAGCCGGCGAACACCAGCGCGTAAGCGTTCACCACCCACTGCGGGCCCGACTCACCGAGGCCGAGCACGCGCTGGATCGACGGCAACGCCACGTTCACGATCGACACATCCAGCACCACCATGAACTGCGCCACGCACGCCAGCGCCAGTACCACGGGAAGCACCCCCTTTTTTTGTTATACACGTGTATCATAAAAACGTGCCGAAGGTCGTCGATCACGCTGTTCGCCGGAAGCAGATCATCGAAGGTCTGCTGCGGGTGGCCGTGCGGGAGGGCTTGCATGCGGTGACCATGCGAGCAGTGGCCGCGGAGACGGAGGTCTCTCTGCGGTTGGTTCAGCACTACTTTCAGTCCAAAGCGCGTCTGATGCACGCCACGCTCGAGTATCTGGAGTGTGAGAGCCGCGACCGGTGGGCCGCGCGGCTGGCCGAACTGCCAGATCCGGTGCCAGCGCGTGTTCTCGTCGAGGCGCTGCTGGCCGAGGCTCTGCCGACCGACGAGCGAAGTCGCACGTTCCACTTGATGTGGACGTCGTACGCGGTACTGGCGATGACCGACCGGGAACTGGCTGAGCAACCGTTCGTCGAGGGTCCGAAACGACTGGAACGACAACTCGGCGATGTGCTGGCTCGGGCGCAGGCGACAGGCGAGTTGCCCGCCGATCTCGATGCTCCGACCGAAGCGGCACGCCTGCTCGCGGTGAGCCATGGACTCGGTACTGGTGTCCTGGTCGGACAACGCACGCCGGCGGAAGCCATTGCGGTGCTGGGCTATCACCTCGACCGTACGTTCCATGATTAACGGCCATCTCCCTGCGTCGCGACGGCACCTTGCTGGGCTTTCCTGCCCCCGAGACCGCGTTCCCCGGGACGTGCGGTCCGTCGGCTCTCGTGAGGGTTTCCAGCTGCGCGAAGAGACCTCTCGTGATGGACTGATCCCGCACGAGTCCGTGTGGAGGGAGCCGATATGGCTGTCGATGTCCGTCCCGTGGTGCGCGTCCGCCGAACGAGGGCGGATGTCGCGGCGTTCATGTTCGATCCGGCGAACGACATGCGCTGGACGGGTGGGATCACCTCCAGTGTTCCCGCTCGACCAGGACTGCTCGTCACCGGTGCGAAGGTCGAGCGCACGGCGCGTTTTCTGGGCCGCTCGTTCACGTACCGATACGTTGTCACCAAGCACGAGCCCGACCGGCTGGTCGAGCTTCAGGTCGAGCGACCGTTTCCGATGACCGTTCGCTACGAACTGGCCGACGTCGAGGGCGGGACCGAGGTCGCGATCCACGCCACGGGCCGGCCCGGGTGGTTTTTCCGATGGGCGACGCCTCTGCTGGCCAAACAGGTGCACAAGAACATCAGCGCCGACCTTGACCGGCTCCGCCGCTGCCTGGAGACGTGAACACGGCATGTCCGCCAGACCCGTGTCGCTCCGACCAGTGGAGATGGCCGGCAGGAACCGGGAAGCCCAAGAGGACTACCTCCGCGCGGCCCGGCTGACCGCCAGTCTTCCTGAGCAGAAGTACCTCTACATACGCGCATCCCAACTGACCCATACTGACGGCCGTGGTCACTCGGGATGACCAAGCTGGGCGCGGATACGTGCCCAATGCAGTGATACCCGGCATGGGACCGGAACACCGGCCGGATTCCGGCCTGCGCGCTGGAGCCTAGACCCAGAAGATCTCGGTGTTGCCGGTCGATTCCCCGCCTGCGGCGGCGAACGCCGACAGTGCCCGTACCAGTCCGCGCCGGGAGGTCGGGGACATCTGCCCGACGATCTGTTCGATCTGGGCGCGCCGGCGCTTGGTGACGTTGCTGACGACCGTCCGGCCCCGTCTGGTGAGGGCGACCACCAGTTCACGCCGAGAGGCCGGATTGGGCTGCCGGTCGATCAGGCCCGCCGTGACCAAACGGTCGACCATGCGCGTGGCGGTCGACGGGTTGACTCCCAGAGCCTGGGCCACCGAGGTGAGTTTCTGCGGGCCTTCGCTGCCCAGCACTACCAGGAGCCGGAACTGCGGGATCGTGATGGTGTCGTCAACCGCCGCGATCGACCGAGCCGAGACGGTCACCAACAGCCGGGACGCGGCCAACACCGCGTCGGTGACGGCGTCGACGTCGTCAGGAGCCTGGGAGGTGGGCAGAACGCGAGCCATATGTGTAGTTGTACCTCATCCGGCTCCCCGTGGCTCGGCACACCGCCGGAACGTCGGCCTGCGCGATCCGGCGTGGCGTTTGTCCACCTCGGTCACCGTGAAACGCATGAGGGACAGCGGTGTGGTCCGGTCGGCTGATCGGTGCCGTGCCATCCTTCGTTGGTCGCGTGCTGCCACAGTTGCAGCCACGCGCCGCGAAAGGTCAGGTATTCGGTCGAGGTGCTGCGCGTGGTCTGACAGCTGTCGCAGACCAGGGCGAGCCGTGAGTCCGAGTGATGGTTTTTGGGCTGTGCCGTCATGTCCTTCTCGATAGTCGTCGCGTCGCACGGTCCGGCAATTCAACTGGCTAATCTTGCGCGATGCAACAGTTGCCTCTGTTCGGGAGACACCCGGAAAGATCAAGTTCAGGCTTCGCATTCCGGGCAGTAGTGTGGGCCGATCGGCCGCGCGTTGCCCTTCCATGAAGCGTGCACAGCCTGTTGCCACAGCAGTAACCACGCGGCTCGATAGTCGGCGGACGGCTTGTTTTCCGACACGCTGTCGCCACACCCGTCGCAGACCAAGGTCAGCTTCGACACGTCATCGTGTGGGGGGATCGCAGTCATTCGATGCAGTGCCACCTTGTTCCGGGTGTCGCGGGGACCGAGGCGGCATCATCGCCAAAAAACATGGCATGCGCAACTCTTGCGTTGGCCAACAGTGTGGCCGTGTCGTTCGGGCCTCACATTCGCCAGGCGAACCGCATGATCCACAAGCCACGGAACAGTGCCCGAACCAACTGTTGTCATATCCGTCCGAAGACGGCCATGCCGGTGATCACCGCCCCGATCAGCACGTCGTTGGCCGTTGCCGGGGTGGAGTCGGCGCCGAAGCCGTAACCCACGACAAAAGGCGCGATGATCAGCCAGCTGCCGACGAGAATCGACAGCAGCCGTGCCGCGTTCGTCAGCACCGGCCGGACGATTCGGACCATACCCACCACAGCGAGGACCGATCCGGCGGCGGCGTCGTTCCATCGCGCGTCGAGCCAACTGTCGACGTCGCCGTAGGTCCAGCTGGCCGAAACGATCACCAGCCACACTCCGGCCGCCATGACCAGGCCGGCGCCGGGCAGGTACCGGCGGCCGGGCGGCTGGAAGCCTTGTCGGTGCGTGGCCGCTGACATGCAGTAACTCCCCGGATTGGCGTGGTCCGCGGGTTCACGATGACCGTCCGACGTTGAGGTGGGACTGGCTGTCACTTTGCGGTTGTGTGACGACTCGCCGCGCCTGCCCGGCGGGCGCCCGGGGCGTTTGGCAGCATGAGACCCCGTGGGCGCGAAACTGCTTGTCGTTGAGGACGATGATCGGGTTCGAGCGGCATTGCGGCTGGCGCTGGAGGATGAGGGCTACGACGTGGCCGAGGCGCCGGACGCCGAGTCGGCGCTGGCCGGCCTGCGCCGCCACGGACCGCCGGACGTGATGATCGTGGACCTGATGCTGGGCGAGATGGACGGCTTCAGCTGCATCCGGCAGGTCCGTTACGACCACGACGTGCCGATCATCGTGGTCAGCGCCCGAGACGACACCCACGACATCGTCGCGGCCCTTGAGGCGGGCGCCGACGACTACGTCACCAAGCCGTTCCAGATCAAGGAGATCACCGCTCGCCTGCGGGCGTTGCGGCGGCGAGCCCGCACGCCTGGACCGCAGGAACCGCGGGACATGCTGCTTGACGCCGATCCGCAACGTCCGTTGGTGCTGTCACCGGCCGGTGGCACGGTGCGGCGTGGGGACCAGGAACTGCACCTGACCCTGACGGAGTTCCGGCTGCTGTGCGAACTGGCGAGCGAGCCGGGCCGGGTGCTGAGCCGCAGCAGCCTGCTTGAGCGGGTCTGGGACCGCGGTTTCTTCGGCGACGACCGCATCGTCGACGTCCATATCCGCAGGTTGCGTACCAAGATCGAGCGGGATCCGTCCGATCCCCGGATCGTGGTGACCGTGCGCGGGCTCGGTTACCGGCTCGATGCCCAGCGTTAAGCGCCTCGGTCTTGGCCTGCGCGGCCGGGTGATCCTGACCTTCGCCCTCGGCGCGGGCCTGGTCTCCCTGGTGCTGGCGGTGTCGGTCTACACCATCAGCCGGGGCTACCTGGACGTGCAACGGCAGCGCTCGGCCGAGCGGCAGGCATCAGCCGACGCGGACTTCATGCGGGGACGGCTGGCAATGCCGGGCGCGTCGGCACAGGAGGTGCTGACGGCGCTGGACCCGCCGGCCAACACGGCGTTGTTGTTGCGGTGGGAGGGGGAGTGGTTCACCTCGCAGGCTTCGGTCGGGCCAGGCGATCTGCCCGCCGACCTGGTACCTGCCGTCACATCGGGCACCCAGACGACGCTGCCGCTCAACCACGACGGGCGGCCTTTCCTTGCCGTGGGCATCCCGCTGCCCGGTGGCTCGGGCCTGTTCGAGATCGCGCCGCTCGAAGAGCTCCAGACCACCCTCGCGATTCTGCGCACGGTCCTGGCGGCGTGCGGCATCGCGGCCACTCTCGGCGCGGCCGCGTTGGGCATGTGGGCCAGCCGCCGGGTCCTGCAACCGTTGCGAGACGTCGCCGGTACCGCGGCGCAGATCGCCGGGGGAGAACTGGACACCAGGCTGGAGCGGACCCATGACCGTGACCTGGCCACCATCACCGAATCGTTCAACAGCATGGTCGACTCGCTGCAGCGACGCATCGAACGCGAACGCCGGTTCTTCGGCGACGTCAGCCACGAACTGCGCACCCCGTTGACCACGCTCGTGACCGGTGTCGGCGTGCTTGACCGGTACAGCGACGACATGCCGGAGCGCTCGCAGCGTGCGCTGCGGTTGGTCGTCAACGAGGTCGACCACCTCCGCCGTCTGCTCGACGACCTGCTGGCTTTGGCTCGGACCGAGGCCGGCCTGCACCATGATCCGCCGGAGCCGTTGTCCATGGGTGAACTGCTGGCGCACACCATGGCGGACTCGAACCGCTCGGGCGAGCTGCTGGTGGTGGCGGCCGACTGCAGGGTGAACGGCCGCAAGCTCGCTTTGGAGCGCGCGTTCGTCAACCTGATGGACAATGCGGACCGTCACGGCGGTGGACTGGTCGGAGTGACCGTTCAGCGAGTCGGCCGCGACGTGGTGATCCATGTCGACGACGCGGGCCGCGGTGTTCCCGTGGACGAACGCGAGCGGGTGTTCGAGCGTTTCGCCACCGGACACACCGCCCGGGGCGGCACGTCCGGCACCGGACTGGGGCTGGCCCTGGTCGCGGAGACGGTCGCCGCCCATGAGGGCCGGGTGCGGTGCACAGATCGTCCCGGCGGCGGAGCGCGGTTCACCGTCACGCTGCCGTGCATCGACGACTGAGCGTCATACAACCGCAAAGAAGGCACCAAGGTCGTCTCAACATGAGCTGACCAAGCTGTGGGGCAGCAAGCAACCACCCCCACGGATGGATGACATGCCGACAACCATGGACGCGGACCACGGACAGATCACCGTCCGGCCCAACCTGGTGGCGCGTGAGGCACTGCTGTTGTGGCCCCGACGGGTCGCGGTCTCCGCCGCCACGGTCCAGGAAGCAGACCTCTGGCCGGTGTTCGCGGTGGTCCTCGGCGAGCGCGAACCTGACGAGGACCCGGGTGTCCTGCCGCTGTACGAACTGCTGGAGCGGCCCGAGCACCTCGATCGCATCTCGGTCGTGCAGGCCCGGTGTCACTGGACGATCATCGATCCCCGGCACGCCTTGCTCGAACTGTCCGTCCGGGCCAAGGCGCCGGTCCGGTTCGATGTCGACATCATCCTGCCGGCCAGGTCGGTGCTCAACGCACTCGACCTGCTCGCCCGGGGCGGCACCGTCGCGATCACGACGCAGCGTCACTCCGGCACGTTGACCCCACGCACCGACATCCGCGACGCGCTGACCAAACTCGTGCTGATCAGCTGCCCACCGTCCGCGGAACTCGAGGCCGTGGCGGCGGCGGTCAACGAAGCGGTCTGCTGACGAGGTCGTGGTGAGCAACTTCTTCGGACCGATCGACCCGTACGTCACGTTGCCGGCGGCGGCCTTGGGAAGCGTGGCGATCGTGCTTCTTCTCAACGGCGTGGTGCTGTGGGGCCTGGTGGCCGCTGTCCTCACCGGCCTGCTTGTCGCGTTCGACTCGTGGGTAAACCGGCGCGAGCGCACGCCACCCCAGCGGCCGGTGCGTCACCGGCACACGCGCTGGTGATCCCCCTTCGCGCTGGTCAGCCCTCGTGAGTGTTTATCAGTGTTCTAACCCTGATAAACACTCACGAGGGGGTGCCTGCAGGTGGGTCGGTGTCGGCACTGCTTTGATCGTCATGTGCGGCCGGTCGCCAGGAGGACAGGTTCCGGCCGGTGCCTGAATGTGTGACGGACTGCTGGCGTTCATGGGCGACGAGATCCGGTCCGCCCCACTTTGCCTCGTCGTTCTCGTCGAATCGGTGCCTTCCCATCGCTACCTCCCTTCGGCGCCATGTCAAGTACCCACTTGAACGCCCGCTGAGGCCACCCGAACGGGTAAACATGTGACCACGGGCTCGACGGGCGTCACGGGCGGCGCTTCGGCACGGGAATCCGCATCAGGTCCTCAGCCACGACGATGTCGCCGTCGAACACCTCGGCGGCTTCGGCGTGGAACCGCGCGGGCTCGTCGTACCGCTGGGAGAAATGGGTCAGTACGAGCTGCCGGACACCGCTTTCCTGGGCGACGCGGCCTGCCTGCGCCGCGGTCATGTGTCCGTACTCGGTCGCCAACGACGTGTCCTCGGCGAGGAAGGTCGCTTCGATCACCAGCATGTCGACACCCTCGGCCAGTTCGTGGACCGCGTCGCACAGGCGGGTGTCCATCACGAAGGCGAATCGTTGTCCCCGCCTCGGCACGCTGACGTCTTCCACTCGCACGGTACGGCCGTCGACGTCCAGGACACCGTTGCGCTGCAGTTCGCCCACGGCCGGACCGGTCACGCCGAACGCGTCCAGACGTTCGGGCACCATACGCCTGCCGTCGGGTTCGACCAGCCGGTAGCCGAACGCCTCCATGGTGTGGTCCAGCCGACGTGCTTCGAGCACGCCGAACGCACCCGCCGCGACTGGGCCATCCCGATCCACCGGTTCCTCGTGGATCTCGGCCACTTCATGGAACGGACAGGCGTGCCGTAGCCGGTCGAAGTACTGCCGGCCGGACGCCGGGTAGTGCGCGAAAACCCTGTGGCGCACGCCGTCCAAGGACAGGCGTTGCACAACGCCTGGTACGCCAAGGCAGTGGTCGCCGTGGAAGTGCGTGAGGCAGATGCGGGTGATGTCGTTCGCCGCGACACCCGCCATCAGCATCTGCCGCTGTGTACCTTCGCCCGGATCGAACAGAATGCCTTCGCCGTCCCAGCGCAACAGATAGCCGTTGTGGTTGCGTTGCCTGGTCGGTACTTGACTGGCGGTTCCCAGCACGACGAGCTCTCGCAGCGACACACCGGAACCATACGGCCCGGTCGACTCACACGACTGATTAGGTGCGTCCGAAGTGGAGTGGTCGTCCGGCTCACAGGCACGGTGGCCGGTAGCCGTCGATGCGCAGGCCGCGGAACTCCAGCTTGTTCGGCGTCTTGCCGACGAAAACCAGGCCGCGTGCCTCCCGCAACGCCGTGGCGAACGGGTACGACGGCGTGCCCAGTTCGGGAAGTGAGGTCCAGTTCCTGGGGGAGAAGCTGAAGAACTTCCGGACGAGCTTGCCGCCCGTCGACGGCACCAGCGTCAGCCACTTGTCGCCGCCGCTCCAGTGCGACGCCGGGCGCAGCTGGACGTAGACGTCGTCCGTCGAGCTGTAGGTCATCCAGAAACCGGACGACTTCGACAAGTCGGCCTGGGCCTCGAACTGGTTCGCGAGCCACACGACCACCACGTGCCACTCGGCGTTGAGGAACGTCACCTTCGCCGCGTACCGCTTGCCTTCGCGGACAAGCAGGCTGCCGGTCGGCGGTACCGTGGTGCCCTCGCCGCTGGCGATCCACTGTTGGAGGCGATCGATCGACGGGGTCTCGCACTCGCGACCCTGCGAGGCCTGGGCGACCGGCCCGGAACCGAGCAGTGAGAACACGAGCACCACAGCGAATATGCCGGTGAATGGGACAGTTCCACGACGTCGCGTCGAAGCTGTGCGCATTCACCGGAAGCTAGCACATTCAGGCCGTGCAGCGGCCGTTCAGCCAGGTTCGCATCTGCTGCGGCCAGCTGGTCGCCATGCGCCGCGGGCCTTTGTCCAGCGCGGCCTGCCAGGACGCCTGGTTACCGGTCCACGACGGCGGGGGCTCCTCCCACGCGACGGTGTCCGGCCAGACCGGCCGGTGCGCACCGCCCGCGATCACCGCCGCCAGTCCCGCGTTGGTGAAGCGGGTGGTCAGCTCTGGTTTCAACGCCGCGTCATGGGTGTAGACCATGATTTCCTGGGTCGCGACGCGCTCCCGGACCGGGGCGATCACCTCGGCCCACCCGGTGTTCCTGATCGCCGGGTCGGCGTTGAGCAGCGACTGTTTGGCCTCCCCCTTGATCTCCACCAGCGGAACCATGCCGATTCTCCTGGCGGCGTCGAGGAACTCGCGGAAGGTGTGCACACGCTCGCCCTTGTACGGGCCGACCTCGATGGTGCGGCCGTTCAGCTTGTCGCTGCCGGTGTTCCACCACAGCGTGTTGACGTCGGCCTTCGAGCCGGTCAGCCGGAGGGTGGAGGTGTTGTGCCACATAACGGCTTTCGTGCCGTTCTTGGTCAGCTGCAGATCGGCCTCGACACCGCTCGCGCCCTTGTTCTTGTAGTCCTGTAACGCAGTCGGGTTGTTGGGCTGCCGCACCTGATCGCGTTCCCATGCGTTCGGCCCGGTCGGATAGCCGCCGTGTGCGAACACAGCGGGGCATGCGGGCAGGGCGCTGTCCTGCGCCGCGGCCGGCACGGCGAGTGTCGGCAGCAGTACGACGGCGAGCGCGAGCCGGACAACGGCCGGGCGCGTGACCATAGGTGTCCTTCCTTCGGTCTGACTACAGGGAACGAAAACTACAAGATCACAGTCGCTCGGCGCCGGCGATTGGATCGACGGCGTCTGGGTATATCGAGGTGTGGTCGCGCTGGCCCGTTTCGCAGTGAGAAAGAACGCTGTGAGAACAGCGCGGTGAGGAAAGATCGCAGTGAGGGAGAACCATGCCGAGTACGACGCTTCCGTCCGAAGGCGACGAGTTCCGGATCCGGTGTGACGCGCCCGACGCGGAGCTCACCCTGCGGGCCAGGCCGGTGCGGGTGCGTTTCACCGGCGACTGCACGGTGCGGGCCGGCGCCCGGGAGACGGCGGACGGGATCACGCTGGAACTCCCGTCCTTAGCCTTGAAGGCGGAGCTGCCGGACGCGGGCGGCGCCGAGGACGGCGGCACCATCGAAGTGCGCCTGAAGGACACCGAGGCGAAGTCGATCGGCCACCTGCGGGCGTCGTCGTCGCAGTTCGACATGCTGCTCGTCGCCGACATCGTCGCGACGGTCCGTCAGCCCGGCGGCACGATCGAGCTCGGTTCCGCCCAGCCGATGCGGCTGTGGGCGCATCTGGACCATTTCCCGCCGCGCGGGGAACACTGCCGGCTCGGGGCGCCGGTGGACCTGGTGGTACCGGACAGCCCGGAGGCCACCGTCGTGCAGCTCCAGGACCTGCCGCTCAAGGTCGAGACGGCCTCGGGCTGATTCATCCAGGATGGACAGTGCGGCGGGCCGCATGAACCCCACGCGGACCGGGCATTCGAGTGGTGTGGACCGCGCACCGGATGACGCTTCGCTGACCCGGACGATCGTCAGTCTGGACGAACTCGCCGCGCTGGTGGCGGCCGAGAACGGCGGGGACCTGTACGTCCGTTGGTCGTTGGGGCCGGACGTCGACCTCGCCCACGGTCAGTCCAGCCGGGACGGGCTGACCGGTGTCGCCCTGCCCGGGCTGTCGGCGAGTTCGCTGCGTGTCGAGCCGTGGTGGGATCGGTCATTGCGGCTGTGGCTGGCCAGGCGGTTGTACGACTACCGTCACTTGCCTGAGCTGCGCGGCCCTGGCGTCCGTCCATGGGTGCTGCGCGGCATCGAGGTGGCGCGTGGACCGGACAACGAACCGCTGGTGAAGTGCGACCGGCCCGTGGCCTGGGTCGCCGACACGGTCCTGCATGCGGCCGAACGCCTGGTGGAAGAGCAGAACTCACCCGAATGGGGACCGATGGACCGGCGTTGATCCCGCTCAGGCGTTGGCGCGTCGAGCCCAGCGCAGTACCACTGTGGTCCCTCGGGCGTCATGGTGCAGGTCGAACACGTCGGACAGCGCGTCCATCATCTCCAGTCCACGCCCGCCGTTGCCCGTGCCGGACGGCGCCGACCAGGTGCCGTCGTCCGAGACGACCACGTGCACAGCGCGTGCCAGGCGATCACACGCGGCGAACACGGTGACCATGCCGCTCTCGTGATGATAGGCGTGCCGGACGGCGTTGGACACGGCTTCGTCCGTGGCCATCACGATGTCCTGGCGCTCGTCCTCGAGCAGGCGGACCGCATAAGTCCATTCCAGAACACGGTCGCGGATCGGCGCGAGCTGGGATGGCGTCGCCGGTGCCGACAGGTGCAGGTACGGTTCGGACAAGTCGGCGTCGGTGACGACGTCCCCGGCGAGATCGGGCAGGGTGGCCGCCCACGCCCGCAGGGGTGCCGGAAGTGGTCCTCCGTGTTCGTGCCTCTGCATTGGCTCGATCCCCGGTCACCATTTCGGTCCGCTGGCCAGTCATCGGATACCCGTGGCCGGTGTCCCTATGCTGTTTCCGAACGATGTTTCGAAGCGTGACGGCGCGGTATGCCGGCGTGGGTGCTCGGTCGGTTCCGGGCGGCGCACAGTCCTGTTCGGACGATGGACCGACGGGAACCCTCGTGTGCGGCAACGTAACGGTCACCGCGCCCGGCCAGCCGGTGAACTGTCCGCCGTGGTCGGCCGGTCAGAGCCGGGCCCAGGGAAACGAGTCACCGCGGTAGAGGTATGTCACCTCGGCGGACGGCCGCCGTTCGGTCATCTCGACCACGAAGTCCGACAGCGGCGACTTCATCACGCCGTAGTCGTCGTAGTGCACCGGGATCACGTGCCGGGGCGCCAGCAGTTCCACCAGATCCACCCCTTGCTTGGCGTCCATGGTGAGCAACAGGCCGAGCACCTTCGTGCCGCCGAGATGGACGATGGCCAGGTCGATCCGCGGGTAGCGTTCCCGGATCTCGCGTAGTTCGTTGTGCACCAGGGTGTCGCCGCTGAGGTAGATGCGCAACGGCGGGCCCGGGTCGCCGGCGGCCTGGTACTCCACCATGCTGCCCATCACAGGCGGCAGCACCCGTGCCGCGAAGCCCAGCGCGTGCTTGCCCGGCAGCGAGGTCACGGTGAGCGTCGCACCGTCCTTCGTCATCGTGAAGTCCGACCACGTCCGCAGGGACACAGGCGCACGGAAGCCGCGTTTGGTCAGTCGTCGTGCTGCGTGCGGTGTGGTGAGGATCGGCAGATCACGGTCCAGTTCGCGGCTGGCGATCCGGTCGAAGTGGTCGCCGTGCATGTGCGACAGCACCACGGCGTCCAGGCCGGGCAGTTGACCGATCTGGATCGCCGGTTCGGTGCGCCTGCGGGAGACCACGCCCTGACCGATGTGGGTCCACTGGCCGCGGTGCAGGAAGTTCGGGTCGGTCAGCACAGTGAACGGCCCGAGCCTCAGCACCGCGGTCGCGTTGCCCACGAAGAACAACGACTCGTCGGCTATCCGGTGTCCCATGGCCTGTGCCTACTCCACCGGGTAGTCGTTCTGGCCGATGGTGCCGGTGGGATTGGCCTCTCGGCCGGTGTCGCCCATCACCTGCGCACGTCCCGGAGTGGTGTTCTCCTCCGTCGGGTCGTCGCTGTCCTCGGCCAGGGAAGCCGTCAGATCCTGGTCGCTGTCGTCGCGCCGAGTCTTGTCGTCCATGCGCTCGGCTACCCCGCACGGGTTGATCAAAACCGAGTCATTCGCCGTTCTGTGTACGCTGCAGCACGATCAGCGAACGCTCGGGAACTGTGAGCTTTTCGCCGCCGGTCAGCGTGCGGGGCGTCGTGAGCTGCTCGTCGGCCACGACGTCGATCAGCACACCACTGGCCGAGTCAGCGAATACTTCACCCGTGTGGGTGTCGAGGACGACGGACCACTCGTGGCCGTAGCTGTCGCCGGGGACGGTCATCGCGATTTCGCCGTCGTGGGCGTTGAAACACAGCAGGAAAGAGTCGTCCCGCACCTGTAGCCCGCGGGCGTCCAGGTCGGGGATCGCGTCACCGTTGAGGAACACCATGATGCTCCGCCCGAACCCGGACTCCCAGTCCTGTTCGGTCATCTCCTCGCCGGACGGCGTGAACCAGGCGATGTCGCGCAGTTCCTCCCCTTTGCGGATCGGCCGCCCGGCGAAGAACCGGCGACGACGGAACACGGGGTGGCTGTGTCGCAGATCGATGACCGCGGCGGTGAAGTCGAGCAGGTCGCGGTGCTCGTCCAGCGCCGACCAGTCCACCCAGGACAGCTCGTTGTCCTGGCAGTAGGCGTTGTTGTTGCCGTTCTGGGTGCGGCCGATCTCGTCACCGTGCAGCAGCATCGGCACGCCCTGCGACAGCATCAGCGTGGCGATCATGTTGCGGCGCTGCCGGGCCCGCAGGGCCAGCACCTCGGGATCGTCGGTCGGTCCTTCGGCTCCGCAGTTCCACGACCGGTTGTCGTTGGCGCCGTCACGGTTCTGCTCGCCGTTGGCCTCGTTGTGCTTGTCGTTGTACGACACCAGGTCGTTCAACGTGAAGCCGTCGTGCGCGGTGACGAAGTTGATCGACGCGAACGGCCTGCGGCCGTCGTCCTGGTACAGGTCCGACGAACCGGTGATGCGGGACGCGAACTCGCCCAGCGTCGCCGGTTCACCGCGCCAGAAGTCCCGGACGGTGTCCCGGAACTTGCCGTTCCACTCGGTCCACAGTGGAGGGAAGTTGCCCACCTGGTAGCCGCCAGGGCCGACGTCCCACGGCTCGGCGATCAGCTTGACCTGGCTGATCACCGGGTCCTGCTGGACGATGTCGAAGAACGCGCTCAGCCGGTCCACGTCGTAGAACTCACGCGCCAGCGTGGCGGCGAGGTCGAAACGGAACCCGTCGACGTGCATCTCGGTCACCCAGTACCGCAGCGAGTCCATGATCAGCTGGAGGGTGTGCGGGTTGCGGACGTTGAGCGAGTTGCCGGTGCCGGTGTAGTCCATGTAGAACCGGCGGTCGTCGTCCACCAGCCGGTAGTA
>NZ_JAAATY010000041.1 GCF_013280595.1 Kibdelosporangium persicum | reverse complement strand
CCGCGACGCTGTTCACCGCCGAGATGCTGCCCTACCTGCGCGGCATCACAGCCGGCCGGGAGGCGGAGTTGCACCCGGTGATCGCGCGGACGCTCCAGGCCCCCGACGTCACGATCGCCGACTACCTCGCCGCCGAGCGCGAGGTGGAACAGCTGAGGTCGGTGTTCGCGGGCTGGTTCCAGGACTACGACGTGCTCGTCTGCCCGGTCGTGACGATCCCGGCGCCGCCGCATGCGCGATCCAGCTACGTTGTCGGCGGGCAGAAAGTACCGGCCCGCAACGTCATGCGGGCGACGGTGCCCTTCAACCTCACCGGCCTGCCCGCCGTCTCGCTGCCGTTCGGGACGACCGCGCGCGGCCTGCCCATCGGCGTTCAGCTCGTCGGCACCTGGTGGGCCGACCACGACCTCCTCGCACTGGCCGAACGACTCGAATTGGTCAGCCCGGTCCGCGACCGTCGCCCGCCACTCCAGCCCTGATGTGCCCGTCCCGGCTGGCCAGCCCGCCCATCCCAGACCGATGTCTCCCAGCCGTGTCTTGACCAAAGGGGAACGAGAAGCGCGCCACAGACGCGAAAACCGGTAACCGCGAAGAACGACCTCAGCGTTCAATGGACATCCGCAATTCGGCAGTAGCGGATGTTCGGGGCACGGCGAACCAAGCCACCAGTGATGACCTGGCCCGTCATGCGGTCCCGGAACCTTCTCACCGGCCGCCCCCGGCACGCCGGTCTGCGACACGTCACAGCGCGAATTGCGCCGAGACTACCAGGCTGCCGGTACGAATCCGCTGGTCAGCCCTGTTCCCATCCTTGGGTACTCCCGCCGGGGAACCCTGTTTGATCAGCGGAAACGCTTGTTGGCGCTGTGACAGGAAGCGCACGTGACATGACACGTGGTGCGGGTGCGATCTGGAGCGGTTCTGCCAGTGGCCCTCACCCGAGGACTGGTCGACACCGTAACGTTTTGCGTAGGTCCTGACGGTGATGGTTGCGCCCGGCTTGATCCAGGCTCGTGGCGTTGTTGCTTGCGCATCCTGTGGCGTCGGGGCTGCACGAAGGGTCGCTGTTGGCCTGCCCCGGCGGGTCTGCGTGTTGGGCTGTGGGAGCCGCGCGATAATCGGGCGGTGACCGCCGAACAGAGCACGGAACCGCAGCCGTTCGCGCACTTGAGTGCCAAGAACGCGACGCTGTACCGGGATGTGCTGCTGACGTTCGCGCGGGCGAGAGACCGGTTCATCGTGCACATGCGGCCCGAGGACATCGCCACGGAACTGGGGCGGCACGGCGATGTCGAGGCGATCGCGGGCGCGCTGGAACAGCTTGTCGCATGGGGGAATCTGCGGGCTGATCCGGACACGAGCCGGGTGACCAGCGTCGCGGACTTCCATCGGGCCCGTTACCTGTATCAACTCACAGCAGTTGGTCAGGCGGCTGAGGAAGCGCTCGCGGTGTACGACGAGGCGCTGGGCCGCCGGGGTTCCTTGCAGTCGGTGGCGTTGGAGGACATCGCCGGGCAGTTGCGGGCGCTGGCGGAGACAGCGGGAACAGACGATCCCGATCCGGCCAAGCTGCACCTTCTCCTGCTCGCGCTCGCCGAGCGGTTCACTGGTCTGGCGGACAACGCGCAGGCGTTCATGGCCTCGCTGCGGCGGGTGATCGACTTCGCCGATGGTGACGTGGAGGCGTTCATCGCCTACAAGCAGCGGTTGATCGACTACGTCAACAAGTTCATCGCCGACCTCGCCAACCGGGGCGCGGAGATCGCCACTCTTCTTGGCCGGATCGAGCAGGCCGATGTGGACCGGTTGCTCATGGTCGCCGCCAGGCGTGAGGCGGCCGATGCCGCGCCGGACGCTCGTGAGAATGCCATTGAGGCATGCTTGGATGCGTGGCGGAACCGGTGGCGCGGGTTGCACGACTGGTTCGTATCGGCCGATTCCCGCCATCTCTCGCAGGCCCGGCTGCTGCGCGGCGCGGCCGTTACGGCGATCACCCAGCTCATCGATACGGTCGCCGCGCTCAACGAGCGCCGCTCTGGCAGGTCCGACCGCTCGGCGGACTTCCGGACACTGGCGAGGTGGTTCGCCGAGGCGCCGGACGACGCCGCGGCGCATCGGCTGTGGCGGGCGGCTTTCGGGCTCAACTCCGCCCGGCATCTCAGCCTGAATCAGGAAACCGTTGCGGCATGGGACGAAGAACAGCCCGCGCCGAGCACGCCGTGGCGGCTCGCACCCGGGATACGGATCAGCCCGCAGTTGCGCCGGACGGGGTCCTACGAGCGACGCGGCCAACCCAACCGGGTCGTCGACCGCGCTGAGCAACGGCGGATTCTCGCCGAACAAGCCGCGAAGGAATCGGAGCAGGTCGCCGAGGCACGCGAACGGCTGGCGACTCCTGGGCCGATCCGGCTGTCCCAGCTCGGCAGGCTGGACACCCGGGCGTTCCGGCTCTTCCTCGGCTTGCTCGGCGACGCGCTGTCGGCCCGCTCACCGGGTGACGCCGAAGTCCGGACGACCACGAGCGACGGGACCATGGAAGTTCGGATGAGCGTTGTCCGTGGTGGCGGCACAGTGCGAATCGAGACCGAGGACGGAGTGCTCCGCGGACCGGAGCATGTGATCGAGATAGTGGATCTCGTGGCAAGCAGCCGGGTAGAGGCGATCGCGTGAACGCGCTCGCCGAGGAGAGCGTCGTCCAACAGCGGAAGGCCATGCGAGCATTGCTAGCCAAGCCGTTGTTGACCGCGGAAGCCGACGACGAAGTCCTGCGGCTGGTTCGGCGGCATGCGTCGGACCTGCGGAACTGGCTGGCCACCGAGACCGGCTGGCGGCTCGTTGTCGGCGCGGAATCCGCGCGGCTGTTCAAGACCGCTCCGACCTTGGCCGACGACACCCATCCGGCTCGCGACGGCAAGGGCAAGCCGCCGTTCGGGCGGCGCAGGTACGTCTTGCTGTGCCTGGCGCTGGCTGTGCTGGAACGCGCCGACGCGCAGATCACGCTGGGCCGCCTCGCTGAAGGTGTGCTGGCCGCGGCGGGTGAACCGGAACTTGTGGACGCCGGTGTGTCATTCACGCTCAGCCGTCGCGACGAGCGCTCGGACCTGGTCGCCGCGGTACGCCTGCTGCTCACGTGGGGAGTACTTGAACGAGTCGCCGGTGACGAGGATGCCTATCTGAGCGACAACGGTGATGTGCTGTACGACGTGCAGCGACGGGTACTGGCCGCGATGCTGACCGGAAGCCGTGGCCCGTCGACCATCGTTGCCGGCGATTTCGAAAGCAGGCTTGAAGAACTGACTCATGAAGCGGTCGCTGACACCGACGACCTGCGTAACCGTGCACTGCGTCACCGGCTCACCCGCCGGCTGCTCGACGATCCGGTGGTCTACTACGACGAGTTGACCGACGACGAGCGCGGGTACCTTGTGGGGCAACGACATGCGATCATCCGGCGGATCGAGGACGCCACTGGCCTGGTCGCCGAGATGCGTGCCGAGGGCATCGCGATGGTCGACCCGGACGACGAACTGACCGACGTGCGGATGCCGGAGCAGCGCACCGACGGCCACGTCACCTTGCTCGTCGCTGAATACCTGGCGAACCAAAACGGCCCTGTGCCACTTGAGAAGCTACGCGCGCATGTCAGGAAGATGGCTCAGGAGCACAAGTCCTACTGGCGGCGCGGCGTCACCGAGCAGGGAGCGGACGTCGAACTGCTCGCCATCGCGTTGAACAAGCTGCGAGCCCTGCGACTTGTGGAGGATTCGGCAGGGGAAACGGTGCTCGCCCGCCCGGCGATCGGCCGGTACAAGCTGGAAGCACCCACGATCCGGGAAGGGGCGAGGAAGTGACCGCGCCGGTCCCGCACCGTGACCGCTGGCAGCCGCTGCGCGCCGGCCTCGTCGACCTCTTCTACTACGACGTCGAGGAGTTTCATTTCCACGACGGCCGGTTGTTGTTGCGCGGCAACAACGGGACCGGCAAGTCCAAAGTGCTCGCGCTGACCCTGCCGTTCCTGCTCGACGGCGAACTGTCGGCACACCGGGTCGAACCGGACGGCGACCGCAACAAGCGCATGGAGTGGAACCTGTTGCTCGGCGGAAAGCATCCGCACAACGAGCGTCTCGGCTACACGTGGCTGGAGTTCGGCCGTGTCCTGCCCGACGGTCGCGCCGAGTACCGCACGATCGGCTGCGGCCTGAAAGCCGTTGCCGGGCGCGGAATCGCGCGGCACTGGTTCTTCGTCACCAGCCAGCGGGTCGGCCATGAGCTGTCACTCGTCGGCCCGACCAGGGTGGCGCTGACCAGGGAGAAGCTCAAGGATTCCGTCGACGGGCACGGGATGGTGTACGACACGGCGTCGGAGTACCGGCGTGCCGTGGACGAGGCACTGTTCGGGCTCGGAACGCATCGCTACGAGGCGCTCGTCAACCTGCTGATCCAGCTACGGCAGCCACAGTTGTCCAAGAAGCCGGACGAGAAGCTGCTTTCCCGCGCGCTCACCGAGGCGCTCCCGCCGCTCGATCCGGCACTGATCACGACCGTGGCGGAGGCGTTTCGCGGCCTGGACGAGGAACGCGAAGCGTTGCGCGGCCTCGCCGAGGCGAAGTCGGCCGCGGAAGCGTTCCTCACCCACTATCGGCGCTACGCCCGTATCGCGGCCAAACGCCGCGCGGCTCCGCCACGGCAAACCCACAGCCGTTATGAACAGCTGGGGCGTGACCTGGGCGATGCCGACGCCGCCTATGACACTGCCACGCAAGCACTCGAAGAGGCACAGCGACTGCTCGACGAGTTGGCCGACGCGAAAACCCACCTGGAGGCGCGGCGGGCCGCGCTGCAGGACAGCCCCGAGATGCGGGACGCGGAGGCGCTCGAGAAAGCCGGTGCGGACGCCGAAAGGCTGGGCAAGTTCGCGAAATCCAGGGAACTCGAGTACACGTCGGCTGTCGACACCGCGCGGCGCCGGGAAGAACAGGTGACGCGAGCCCGCCAAGTCGTCGCCACCGACGAGGAAGCCTTCGAAAGAGCCAACAGCACGGCGAAGAATGCCGCTGAGGCCGCGCGCGTCGCCGACGGTCACGCAGCTGTCGTCGCGGATGCCGAGGAACGGGCCGGTGCCGCACTGGTCGAGCGCCAGACCAAGGCGGCCGAGCGCTTGCAGCAGCTGCTCGGTGCGGCGGCGCGGGCTGAGGCAGCCCTGCGTTCGGCCCGCGACGACGTGGATCGGATCACCGCCGAGCAGCAGGCCGCCGCCGATCGGATCGCGGCGGCCGACATGGCGACCGCCGAACGCGGTGCCGCGCTTGTCGCTGCTTACAGTGCTTATCTGGAAAGCGTGACACGATTCCGCGTGTCCGATGTAGACAGTCTGCTTGCCGGGCTGGACGCATGGGTGGAGACGCTCGACGGCGCCAACCCCGCGGAATCGGCGGTGGACGACGCAGTCATGCGGGCAACCGCCGAACTCGGGCGCAGGCAGGCCGCGATCGAAGCCGAGCAAGGCACGGTCCGTGCCGCACGGGAAGCCGTCGTCGACGAGATCGAACGACTGGAAGCGGGCGGGCATGACGCACCGCCAAAGCCTTATACGCGTGACGAAGAGGCACGAGACGGCCGCCCCGGTGCTCCACTGTGGAAGGTCGTCGACTTCGTCGCGGGAGTGAGCGACGAGCACCGCGCCGGCCTGGAAGCGGCGTTGGAGGCCGCGGGAATCCTGGACGCCTGGGTCACCCCGGACGGCGAGTTGCGCAGCACGGTCACCGGTGACGTCATCGTCGTGCCCGGTGACGCCGCACCGGCGGGCGGGCTCACAGCCGTGCTTGCTCCAGCCGTCGACCGGGCCGACCCGTTGGCCGCCGTGCTCACCGATGCCGCGGTCACCTCGGTGTTGCGGGCCATCGGTCTGGGACAAGGGGCGGGAACCTGGGTCACGGTCGACGGCAGGTTCGCCGTCGGCGTGCTGAACGGGGCCTGGCACAAGGAATCGGCCGGTTACATCGGAGAGGGTGCACGCGAGGCCGCACGCCGGGCCCGCATCCGGCGACTGCGCGGAGAGTTGACGCTGCTGGACCGGCGCCTTGCCGAACTGGCTGACGCCGCAACGGGATTACGGGCCGACCGGGATGCCCTCGCCGCCGAGCACCAGCGACAGCCGAACGACGACGACCTGCGTGAAGCACACGTCAAGCTCTCGGCTGAGCACGAGGCGAAACGCCGTGTTGACGTGCGGCTGGACGAAGCCGCCGTCATCGTCGGCAAACGGACCGAGGAGGCCGACGAGGCTCGCGGCAGGGCGACCGAGTTCGCCGGTGATGTCGGCCTGCCGACCGACCCGGACGAACTTGCCGTTGTCCGGGCCGCGATCGGCGACTACCGGGTGGCGCTTGCCGCGCTTTGGCCTGCGGCAAGGGCGTTGGACCGGGCGCGGACGAATCTGGCTGATGCGGAACAGGAACTGCTGACCGCCGTGGAACACCGCGAGCAGGCGCATGAGGCCGCGACCTCCGCCCGTACCGAAGCAGAGGTCGCGACCGAACGTCACCGGGTCCTGGTGGAGACAGCGGGCGCGGGTGTCGAGGAGCTGTACCGGAAGCTGGACGCGGTCGCCGCCGAACTCGACGAGCGTCAGGAGCGCGAGCAAGAGGCGCGTTCCGCGGAGCAGCGCGCACTGGTGGAGCGCGGCAAGGCAGAAGGCCGCCGCGAGACACTCCGCGAGTCGATCTCGATCGCCGTCGCCGAACGCGATCAGGCCATTGCCGAGATGCGCGCCTTCGCGGCGACCGGACTGCTGACGACCGCCCTTCCGGAACTGGATTTCCCTGATCCCGCAACAGAATGGGCGCCCAATCCGGCGGTCGCACTCGCGCGTTCCATCAACGCGGCACTGGACGGCGTCGACGACGCGGACCGGCCGTGGGAGCTCATCCAGCAGCGCGTCTCAACCGAACACAAGCTGCTCACCGACGCGCTGTCCACGCACGGTCATTCGGTCGGCATGACCGTACGAGACGGGATCATCGTCGTCGATGTGCTGTTCCAAGGGCGTTCTCAGGACATCCCCACGCTGGTCGCGGCGCTGGAGGCGGAGACCGGGCAACGGGCGACGCTGCTGTCGGCCAAGGAACGCGAGATCCTGGAGAACCACCTGATCAACGAGGTGGCGGGCACGCTGCAGGAGCTGATCAGCAACGCCGAGAGCCAGGTCCGGGCAATCAACGCCGACCTGGAGGAACGGCCGACGTCGACTGGCATGCGCCTGAGACTGCAGTGGCGCACCGCCCGCACCGCGCCTGACGGGCTTGCCCAGGTGAGGGATCGGCTGCTGCGGCAGACCGCCGACGCGTGGAGCCTGGCCGACCGCGCGACGGTCGGCGCGTTCCTGCAGGAGCAGATCAACCGCGAGCATGCCGAGGATCTCGCCGGCGGCTGGGTGGAGCAGCTGACCCGCGCACTGGACTACCGGTCCTGGCACGAGTTCGCTATCCAGCGCTACCAGGACGGCCAGTGGCGGCCTGCCACTGGCCCTGCGTCCGGTGGCGAGCGGGTGCTGGCCGCGTCGGTTCCGTTGTTCGCCGCGGCCTCGTCGTTCTACTCCTCGTCGGCTAACCCGCACGCGCCACGGCTGGTCGCCCTCGACGAGGCGTTCGCCGGTGTCGACGACGACTCGCGCGCGAAGTGCCTCGGCCTGCTGGCCGCGTTCGACCTCGACGTCGTGATGACCAGTGAACGCGAATGGGGTTGCTACCCGCAGGTGCCAGGGCTGGCCATCGCCCAACTCGCGCGGCGGGACGGGATCGACGCCGTGCTGGTAACTCCGTGGCGATGGGACGGACGGGAACGCGTGCAGCTGGATCGGCCGGTCGCCGTTCCATGACAGCCGACCGTGACCGCCTGCGTAGGCTGCTTGACCGCGAGGACACGGCATGGCTACTCGACCGCATGCGCCGACGTCTGGTGAACGGAAAGCCGCTGAGTGGCGTTGTCACTCTCACTTCGGCCACCCATGACCAGCGGCGTGCCGTCGAACGCCTGCTCGGCAGGCGGGCAGGCACCGGCACTTCGTTGACGCTGTCCCTCGACGAACTGGACGCCGTGTTGCGCCGCAGCGGCGCCGCACCGGACGGACTTGCCGATGTCGTGCGGCTGCTGATCGGCACCGTGCCGGAACGCGCGGCGGAGATCGCGGCATGGGCGGCGGTGTACGCGCCATTGGACGAACTGGTTGCGCGACGCCCCGGCCTGGCCACTTGGCGAACATGGCTCGACGCCACCGGCATGGTGCGCAGGCTGGCTCCCGATCCCGGCACAGCGTCGACGCTGATCACGTCCGTGGTCAAGGTTCTTGACGAGTTGCCCTCCGATGGCGTCGCACTCGGCCGGCTGGCCGCGAAGACGACCCGCGACGCACACGGTCTGGACGAAGGGCGGCCGTTGACGACCCTTGTGCTGTCGGCAGCACGAGTTCTCGCCGGTTCACTACCGAGCGGTGCCGGTTCCGCAGCCGAACGACGCGCCGCATGGGCGGCCGTGGGCGTTCACCTCGATGAGTTGTCGTCGTCTGTGATGTGCCTCGGGCTTCCGGGTGGCGCTCAAACCACAACCGGGAAGATGCTGGCCCTGACACGCGAAGCCGGCGAACCGTGTGTGCTGACGTTGCGCCAACTGGTGCGCGATGACGTGGATCTTGGGGTCGGCGACGGCCGGGTCTGGATGTGCGAGAACCCCATCGTGCTCGCGTCGGCAGCCGACGAGCTCGGCCCGGCCTGTCCGCCGCTGGTGTGCGTGAACGGGCAACCTTCGACCGCGGTCTGGCGGCTGCTGGACATGCTCGTGGCCGGCGGGGCCCGATTGAGCTATCACGGGGACTTCGATTGGGGCGGGGTACGGATCGGCAACACCTTGCGTGAGCGGTTCCCGTGGCAGCCATGGCGGTTCGACACCGCCGCGTATCAGGCCGCGGAAGCGACCGGCGGTGAGCTGACTGGACGGCCGGTCGACGCCAGCTGGGATCGTGGCCTGCGTTCAGCGTTGGAACAGCGCGGGGTACGAGTAGAGGAAGAACTGGTCCTGCCCGCCCTGATCAACGACTTACGCGCAGATCGGCGGTGACCACGGGCGATCGTGAAAATCCAGCGGATCGGCCTGCGGCGGGTGAGGTGCTGCCCGCACAGGGCGACAACTGTCCGCCAAGATCGCCACCAGCGTGGATCGGGCGTTGGCAGGGTGAGATCCGGACCAGTTCGGTACTCGCCGCTTCGGTGCAGTGTTCAACCTCCACCGTTCTGTCGTTAGCAGGCGAGGTCGGCCAGGCCGAACAACAGACGGTTGAGTGCGACCTTTTCGAAGACGAGCCACGCGTCCTGCTCCCGCACGGTTGTTCCACCTCGGGCCAGGTTCCCTTCGCCCAGGTGGCAACCGCCTCGGCATCGTGCTCGGCGGCCCGAGGCACCGGCACCTGCGGACTCCACCCGAGCCGGTGCGGCACATAGGACACACCAGTGCGTGGTAGATCGCAGCCTCGACGCACGATCAGCTGCAGCCGCTGCCCTTCCTGATCCGTCAGCCTGCGGATTCTCACCGGTTCGGCCACCAGCACCCCCGCGCACCCGCATGCCATCACCGCTGAGCGACACCCAGGCGGACCAACCCGGTCACAACCCTAGCCCGAATGAGTAGAGGTGTCGCTGTTCGATTTCACGTTGACGCTGTACGCCCTATCGTGAGTGCTGGTTCACGGTGAGTAACAGGCTACGGGGGTGGGCATGCCTGGACCAGCGGATCATGTGCGCGTCAGACCGGAGGATTTACGGTCGGTGGCGGACGAGATCGTGGATGTCGCCGACGAGGCGCATCACGACGCACGCAAGTTAGGTGGAGCGCAGGACGCGTTGAACGGCGCTCCGCACGTCTTCGACAGTCCGCGGGCCCATGCGGAGATCGAGTCGGCGTGGCAGCAGGTGCTGCACACGATGACCACGAAGCTAGCGGTGGCCGCAGACACCTTGTCGCTCTCGGCGGAGGCGTACGCGTCGGCCGAGCAGCGCAACGTCCGCCGCTTTCCGAACTGAGCCGGGGGAATCGTGGTCACCTACGACGACGTCATGCGGCTGGACCTCAACGCCTACACAGAGGAAGCCCGCAACTGGAAGACCCTGGCCGACGCGCTGACGACCCGGGCGAACGATCTTGACCAGAAGCTGATGAAACTCGACGGGTGGACCGGTGCCTCAGCCGACGCGGCCAAGGCCACCTTCGCTGGGCACCGCAAGCAGTACCAGGATGTTTCCGCCACGATCGCGAACATCCCGCCGGTATTGAGTGACGCGGCACGCCAACTGGGTGGCGTGCAGGCCGAGGTGAACAGATTGGTCGATGAGGCCCGCTCACAGGGGTGGGCTTTCGACCCTGCGGGCAAGGTCGTGACGCCGGGCCCGCCGCCCGCGCCGATGGCCAACCTCGAACCCGATGCCCGGCGGCTTGAAGACGCGATGGCGGCCCAACTCGAACGAGCGCGGCGGGCAGACGCCGAGGCGGCCTACGCGCTACGGAGCCTGCGGCCGGAAGCGGCCGGCTTCGCCGGCCCCGATCAGGCAACGGTCGCCGCGGCCGCGACCGCGATCCCGCCGCGTTCCACCGCGCCGGCCGAGGTGAAAAAGTGGTGGGACTCGTTGACACCGATGCAACAGGAATCGCTGCTGTACACGCACGCCAGCGAGATCGGCGCGTTGGACGGCGTACCCGCCACTGCTCGCGACCGCGCCAATCGCACTCGGTTGACCGAATTGAAGGCCCAACTGCTCGCCGAACAGGAGCGCCTGCGGAGTCTCGGTGATCGTCGGATCGGTCGTGATAATGACCGGCTGGCGGACATTGACGCGAAACTGAGAGGTATCGAGAAGATCGAAGAGCGGTTGGGGAAGGTGGACGGCAAGCATCAACAAGCGTTCCTTCTGAGTGTCGACACGAACGGTACTGGCCGGGCGATCATCGCCATGGGTAACCCGGACACCGCTGGGAACCTGTGCACCTACGTACCTGGCACAGGCGCACGACTAGAGCAGGTAGAAGGCGAGATGGCGCGGGCCGACAGGATGGTCAACGCGGCGAAGGCAGCCGACGACGCAACATCGACGTCGGTCATCGCCTGGGTCGGGTACGACGCGCCGCAACACCCCATCTGGGACGCTTGGTCAGAGAAGTACGCCGACGGCGCCAAGAAAGATCTGGACCGATTCCAGGACGGACTACGTGCGACGCATGAAGGTCCTCCGTCTCACAACGTGGTCCTGGGCCATAGCTACGGATCGACGGTTGTCGGGCACACCGCTCGGTACGAGCGACTGGACGTCGACGGCGTGATATTCGTCGGCAGCCCCGGAGTTGGCGTCGACAAGATCGAAGAGCTTCATCTACCGCCTGACCAAGTGCATGCGACCGTCGCCGAGCACGACGCCATCCACATAACCAACAACCCGCACAGTTACGACGATCCGACCGAAAGAAGCCTGGACCCTCACGGGCCGGACCCAGCCGATCCGCGTTTTGGCGGAAAACCATTCGCCTCCGACCCAGGAACTTCAAGCTGGCCGCTCGGCAGCGCAGCCGCTCACAGCGCGTACTGGGATCCAGGGAATCGGTCGCTCGCCAACATCGGACGCATTATCGTCGGGCAGCCTGCCAGCTAACGATGAGGCCTACCGAATGAAACAACGTCGAACGCATCCGGGCAGCGGTCTAGCCCTCGTTGTGGTGATGCTGGTCCTGGTCTTGACGTCGTGTGACAGTGACGGAGGCAAGCAACCCGTGAACACCATCACTCAGCAGGAAGCGAACAACCGTGTCGAACAGTATGTACGCGACGCGGTGTCGGCACTGTCACCCGCTCCGCGACTAGAGCCACTCGGACACGAGGAGGCCGGCGACTGTTCGGACCCGACAGATCGTGGTCCGGGTGGTCGCGTACTGGCGAACAGAAGCCACTGGCTTCGAGACATCCCCCGGGAAAACAACCCAGCAGTAATCGACACGCTGATGAAGTGGTGGTCCGAACACAATTTCGCCGTCCTGAACGACGAACGCCCAAAATCGAACTACGTACACGTCGAAAACAGGAGCGACGGCTTCAGAATGTATGTTCAAGAAAGCGCGCAAGGCAGCCTATCGCTTGGCGCAACCTCCCCGTGCGTATGGCCGAACGGCACACCTGGCCCCAAGCCTTGATCAACGGAATTAACCAGCTGCCCGCACGAAATCACCATTGACCACAAGGACGATCCGAGCAATCAGCACTGTGGTGACGTGCTCGGCGATCCGGCTGGTCAAGGTTGGGATGGGCTCAACGGCATCGGCAGCGGTTGTGCAGCGCCGACCGTTCCGGCGAACGGGAGTTCCGGCGCTGTGTGCTCGGGCCGCTTGGTGACGTGATCAGGTCACTGGAGAGGCCACGGGCGGGGACAACCGACTGGACAGAAAACTGGACAATCCTTGACCGGAGCAGGGGCTCGCCGGTGCACTCGTCCGCACCTGATCACAATCATGGGAGGTCCCATGTCCTACCTCCGCAGAGCGGCGTTGGTGGCCTGTGTGGCGGTGGCGTTCGGTGTGGTGTCCCCGGTTGGAGTGTCCGGCGCGAGCCCGTCGCCCGCACACGGAGACTGGGTCGGCACGTGGGGGGCGTCGGCGACGGGCACGGTCCCGAACCTCGCCACTGGCTACGTGGACCGGACGATCCGCAACGTGGTGCACACGAGCGTCGGCGGCGCGCAGGCACGGGTCGAGCTGACCAACGTGCTGGGCACCGCGCCGGTGCAGATGAACGCGACGATCGCTGTCGCCAAGGGCCCCGGCGCGCCGGACGCGGTCGCCGGCACGATGCGACCGCTGACGTTCGGCGGCGCGCCGTCGGTCACCATCCCACCCGGTGGCGAGGTGCTGAGCGACCCGGTTTCTCTTGCGGTGCCCGAAGATGGCGACCTGCTGGTCAGTGTCTACACCCCGCAGGCGTCCGGCCCCGTCACGTACCACCAGGTCGCCAATCAGACCTCCTACCTCAGCACGAGCGGTGACCATTCGAACGAGGACGCGGGCGCCGCGTTCACCGAGAAGGTCACCTTCTGGCCGTACGTCAGCAGGGTCGACGTACTGGGCCGCGCGCAGGGCACGGTGGTCACGCTCGGCGACTCGATCACCGACGGCAACAACTCGACGCGCGACGCCAGCCATCGGTGGCCGGACTACCTGGCGGACCGGTTGATCGCCGCACCCGGCCCGACGACGCTCGGCGTGGTCAACGCGGGCATCAGCTCGAACCGGTTGCTCAACAGCACGTGGAACCCCAACGCACTGTCGAGGCTGGACAGGGACGTGCTGACGGTGCCCGGCGCGAGGTCGGTGATCGTGTTGCTCGGCATCAACGACATCGGCGGCCAGCCGCAACACCGCGAGCCCTCGAAGATCATCGCCGCGCTGCGACAGGTGGCCGCGCAGGTCCAGGCACGCGGGTTGCGGATCATCGGCGGCACACTCACCCCGTTCGGCGGTTCCGGCAACTACACCGACGAGCTGGAAGGCGTGCGCGCGGCCGTCAACCAGTTCATCCGCACGAGCGGTGTGTTCGACGCGGTCGTCGACTTCGACGCGGCCGTCCGCGATCCCGCGAACCCGTTGTGGCTCAAGGCGGAGTATGACTCTGGCGACCACCTACATCCGAAGGACGCCGGCTACCAGGCGATGGCGCAGGCGGTGGACCTGGACCGTCTCCTGGCGCGTTCCGACGGCGACGACTGGATCAGCACGTGGCAGACGGCCATGGCCCGCCCCGCGCCGAACACCGACCGAGGACTGGCGAACACCTCGATCCGCAACGTCGTGCACACCTCCGTGGGCGGCGGAACAGCACGCGTCCGCCTGTCCAATGTGTACGGATCAGCGCCGGTGCTGATGAGCAAGGTCACGGTCGCCGTGGCGGCGAAGCCCGACGCGCCGGACGCGGTCCCCGGCACGATGCGGCAGCTGACTTTCGGCGGTGCGCCGGACATCACGATCCCCGTCGGCGCCGAGGTTCTGAGCGACCCGGCCCGGCTGGACGTGCCCGCGGACGGCGACCTGCTCGTCTCCGTGTTCACGCCGCAGCCGTCCGGCTCGGTCACCGAACACCCGCGCTCGTACCAGACATCGTTTCTCACGCCGACCGGCGACCATGCGGCAGACGAGTCAGGAAGCGCTTATACGCAACAGATCGGCGCGTGGTACTACGTGACGGGCGTCGAGGTCCAGTCCCGGAAGGCCCGTGGCGCGGTGGTGGCCTTCGGCGACTCCATCACCGACGGCGACCGCTCGACGGTCAACGCGAACGTGCGCTGGCCGGACGTCCTCGCCGACCGGCTGGCCGCGCGACCGGGGCCGGCCCGGCTGAGCGTGGTCAACAGCGGCATCAGCGGCAACCGGATCCTGAACAGCGCCGCGGCGGGCGGCATCGGCGGCGCCAACGTGTTCGCCCGGCTCTCCCGCGACATGGTCACGACGACCGGCGCACGAACGGTGATCTTCCTGGAGGGCATCAACGACATCGGCAACCTCGCCCATCCGGACCCGGTCGCCATCGCCAACGCGATGCGGATGATCGTCGCGGAGGCACACGCCCAGGGCCTGCGTGTCATCGGCGGGACCATCACGCCGTGGAAGGGTTGGCGTGCCTACAACGACGAGCGGGAGAGCGTGCGTCAGGCGGTGAACCAGTTCATCCGCACCAGCGGCGTGTTCGACGCGGTCGTCGACTTCGACGCGGCGCTCCGCGATCCGGCCGACCCGCAACGGATCAGGCCGGAGTACGACTCGGGTGACCACCTGCACCCGTCCGACGCCGGTTACCGCGCGATGGCCTATGCCATCGACCTGCGCGTGCTGTAGGGATCACGCAAGCCGGCCGGAGTTCGCGCGGTACGCGTGCGAACTCCGGCCGGCTTCTCGTTGTGGCAGACGAGCTCGCCCCCTTGCCCTTTCACCTGATCGAGTGACGACAACCGGGCGACCGTCCTGACGCGACTGTCGCAATGAGCCGTTTGGTGGCCGGGCCCCTGGGTATCTGTGCTCCGAGGATGTTTCCACATCAGACGGAAGGAAGAGCCATGACCAGCGCCGCGGGCCACACTTCCGGAGTTTCCGGATCCCACCATGGCCGTCTGCCCACTGGACCCGCCACTGAGGTCACGACCAGCCACCGGACAGGCGCCGAGACCAAGCCCTCTTTCAAAACCACCGAGTTCTTCGTCTTCCTCGCGAGTGTCGCCGCTGTCGTGATCACGGCACTGGTCGTGGACGGCAGCGCCGAGACCGGCGGTGACCCCTTCAACGCGGAACAGGCACTCCGGTACATCACGTTCCTGGCCATCGGTTACATGATCAGCCGGGGCATCGCCAAGGCGGGCAGCCGGTCATCCGCCGACGACCGCTGATCCCGGCGGGCGCAGTCCGGTGAAAATCAGGCCACTGGGCGGCCGTCTCGGCTGTCTGATGATGATCGCCCTCTCGATCCTCATTTCCGTCGCGCTCACCATCGTGCTCAACCTCGTTCTCTGACGGCCGGTCAGCCACTGATGTCCTACGAACAGTCTTCGCTTTCGACGCTCAGAACCTGACCTCCGGATACCGCGCCGACGGCCCGTCCAGCAGTGGCTGCGGCTTGGCGAGCAAGTGCAGGTCGAAGAAGGCTCAGACGTACCTTCGGGCGCCAGGAGCTGGCCAGGGAACTGCACGACATCGTCGTCAACCGCCTACCCTCGTGAGTGTTTATGGGTGTTCTAACCCTGATAAACACTCACGAGGGGTTCTGGGGTCGGCTTGCGGTTCTGGTGGGAACTTCGGTCATGCGTTCGTCGTAGCCCGTGTCGGGGTTGACGACGCGGCCGGCGGCCCACCAGTTCTCGCGGGCTGTTTCGAAGACCACCAGCATGATGTCCTCCTCGGGGACGTCGGCGAACAGCCGCAGGTTGGCCACGATCGCCCGGAACAGGTCGTTCTTCTGCTCCGGTGGGCGCTGGTTGAACGCCAGTTGGACGAACATGGTGCGCTCGCTGCGCCGCAGGCCGAACACGACCGGTTGAATGACGAAGTTGTCGGGCGTGACCTCGTGGAAGACGTGGAACTGGTCGTCATGGGGGATGTTCAGGACGTCCACCATGGACTTGTGGATGGCCTCGGAGACGAGGCGGCGGTGCTCGGGGGTGGTTCCCTGGCGCAGGTAGACGTTGATCAGAGGCATGGTCGTTCCTTCTGGCGCGTTGTGCGGTGGTGTCGTGCTGTGACGGCCGGTCTCACGGCTTCCTTGACGGGTTGCCCGTTCACGCCCGACGTTAGAAGCCCGAGCGGGATTCCACCAACGAATGCCCGGCATACTGGCTATGCTCTTTTCTCATGGACTTCACGCTGGCCGGGTTGCGGGTCCTGCGCGAGGTGGCCGAGCGGGGCACCTTCACGGCCGCGGCGGAAGCGGTGGGCTGCACGCAGTCGGCCGTCTCCCGGCAGATCGCGACGCTGGAGCAGGTCACCGGCGTCCGGCTGTTCGACCGCCATCCCGGCGGTGTGCGGCTGACCACCGCCGGACACGCTCTGCTGCGCCACGCCGTCACCGCGCTGGACGCGTTGGACGCCGCCGACCGGGAACTGCGCGGTACGCAGGACGACACCAGCCGTGTCCGGCTCGGCTTCTTCCCCACGGCCGGAGCGGTGATCGTGGCCCGCGCACTGGCAACCCTGCGCCAGGAACGCCCCCGCATCCAGGTCACCACCCGGGAGGGAACCACCCCGTCACTGGTCAGGGCACTGCGGACCGGCACGCTCGACGTCGCCCTGCTGTCCTCCCGGCCACCGCACCGTTCACCGGACACCGACGATCCACCCCTGCGTGTGGAGCCGTTGCTGGACGACCGCTTGGTCCTGGCGGTACCGGCCGACGGCCGGTTCGCCGGCCGCACCAGCGTCACCGCCGAGTTCGTCGCCGACGAGACGTGGATCGCCAGTCCGACCGGGATCGACGAGCCCCTGCTGGGCGTCTGGCCGGGTCTGCCCGGACGGCCTCGCGTCCACCACACCACCCGCGACTGGATGACCAAACTGCACCTGGTCGCGGCCGGAGCCGGAATCACCACCGTGCCCTCGACACTGCTGTCCGTGATCCCGCCCCGGGTCCGCCTCGTCACCATCGATGACGTCCCTGACGAACGACGCCGTGTCAGCCTGGTTCGCCTGCCCGGCCAGACCACGGCGTCCACGGACGCCGTCGTCCGCGCCCTCCGCCAACAAGCGGCCGACCTCGCCGAATAACCCGCCCGCCACTGATCCAATCGCCCGTGCGGTGAGCTTGTGCCGGTGACCGGTACGGCGCCCCGGGCGGATCGACACCCGGGGCGGTTCAACGGGTGATATCAGGGCGAACCAGGCCGTGGAATCACGGGTACGGCAACAGTTCCTGGTTGATCTCCTCCCAGGACGCGCTGAGGTCGCTCACGATCCTGGGGTAACGCTGCGCCAGGTTCGCGCGCTCGCGCGGATCGGTGATCAGGTCGTACAAAGCGTCGGGATTCGTGCCCTGACGGAGGAACTTCCAGCGTCCCCGGCGCAACGCACGTGCGGATCTCGTGCGCCAGAACAGATCGCTCTCGCCGGGCACAACCGTGTCGACGAGATAGGACACGAGATCCCGGCCGTCCAAGGGATGAGTCGGCACGGGCTGCGTCCCGGCGATCCGGAGAATCGTGGCGGTCCAGTCCTGGGTGATCACCGGAACGTCACTTTCCTGATCCGGCAGGACGTGGGCCGGCCACCGCACGATGGTGGGCACCCGGATGCCGCCCTCGAACAAGCTTCCCTTGTTGCCGCTCAACGGCCACTCGTAGGACCACCGCTCGCCGCCGTTGTCGCTGGAGAACAGGACGAACGTGTCGCGCTCCTTGCCGCTGTCCCGCAGCGCGGAGAGCACGCGGCCGATACCGGCGTCCATTGCCTCGACCATCTTGCGGTACGTCTCCAGCGTGCCGCCGTCGTTGTGCACCAACGCCTGCCGGTCGCCGGCCGCCAGCCGGGCGGTGAGCTCCTTGCTGACCTCCAGGTCACCGGGCGCCTCCCACGGCCAGTGCGGTGCGGTGAAGTTGAGATTGAGCAGCCACGGACGGTCGTGCCTGGCGCGGACGAACTCGGCCGCCCGGTCGGCGATCGTGTCGGTGTAGTAGTCCAGCGACTCCACCGGGACCTCGCCCTCGTAGAGGTCACGCCCGTTGCCGCTCATCTTCGAGTAGTAGTCCAGCGCACCGCCGAAGTTGCCGAAGAACGTGTCCCAGCCCGACTTCGTCGGACTGAACCACGGCAGATAACCGCAGTGCCATTTGCCGAACATCGCGGTGGTGTACCCGGCCTGCTTGAGCAACGAGCCGAGGGCCGGATGCTCCGGCGGAATGCCGTGCTGCTCGTTCGGTCCGCCGATCGGTTCCTGCAGACCACCGGGCAGCCGTCCCGGATAGCGGCCTGTGTACAACGCGAACCGGGTCGGTGAGCACACCGCCGCGGCCGAGTAACCGTTGGTGAACCGAATCCCGTCGGCCGCGAGCTGGTCCAAGTGCGGCGTACGGATGAGAGGCGAACCGTAACAGCTCAAGTCTCCCCAACCAAGATCGTCGGCCAGTATGACCAGCACGTTCGGCCGTTGCGCCGGTTCGCTCGCCTCGGCGGAACCCCTGCTCACCGCCGGTACCACAGCCGCCCCGACGGCCGCCGAGATAACCCCTCTTCTGCTGATCTCCCCCGCCATGTCGTCAACCCCTTTCCGGTTTTCGCTGATCCCCTTTCTCGACAGGTATCACGGAGAAACGCGGATTCCTCGCGTTCCCAGGCAAATCCCAGCCAACACCCAGCCCGCACCAATCTTGTCCACAGTGGACAGAAACGACCGTTCCGCGGCAAGAGTGACCGTTCGTTCTTTCCATGGTGGACAGTCCCAGCCGGACAGATCGGCACTGGCAGACGCTTTACATTCCGGCTGTGCGGGCCGATACTGGCCGCGCGAGGGGAGTACTTCCCAAAGGTCTGCCCGGTCAGGACGGACATCCCGCTTGATGTCCCCGGGAGACCGCCCCCGGCGGGTGAAGGAGACCTCGGACATCGATGTTCGAGGAGGTCCTGATGACCGGCTCAGCCGCCGAATCCGTCGGATCGACGGGGTTGTGGCTGATCAGTGTCGCGGTCCTGCTGGGACTGCTGGTGGCCGATTTCGCGGTCACCCGTCGCCCGCATGAGGTGTCGATACGGGAAGCCGTGGGCTGGTCGGTCTTCTACCTCACGCTGCCGGTGGTGTTCGGGGGCTGGCTGTGGCTCGGCGTCGGCGGCGACCAGGCGCTTGAGTTCCTGACAGGTTTTGTGGTGGAGAAATCCCTGTCGGTCGACAACCTGTTCGTGTTCATGCTGCTGCTCGCCGCCTTCGCGGTCCCACCCGCCGTCCAGCAACGGGTGCTGCTCTACGGCATCGTCGGCGCGCTGGTCCTCAGGGGCATCTTCATCGCGGCCGGTGCCGCCCTGCTGGCGGCGGGAACGTGGGCGTTCCTCGTCTTCGGCGTGATCCTGTTCGGCTCCGCGGTCAAGATTCTGCGTGCGGCGCTGACCGGCGCGGGCATCCAGCGGGACATCTCACGGATGCGCTCGGTGCGGCTGTTGCGCAAGCTGATGCCGGTCACCGACCACTACCACGGCGCCCGCCTGACCGTCCGGGAGCGCGGGCGACGCGCCCTCACCCCGCTCGCGGTCGTGGCAGTGGCCATCTTCGCGACCGACGTGGTGTTCGCCGTCGACTCGGTGCCCGCGGTCTACGGCATCACCGAGGACCCGTACCTCGTGTTCGCCACCAACGCCTTCGCCTTGCTCGGCCTTCGTGCCCTCTACTTCGTGCTGCACTCCGCGCTGGCCAAGCTCGTCCACCTCAACCACGGCCTCGCCGTCATCCTCGCCTTCATCGGCGTGAAACTGGTGTTGCACTGGGCCCATGGGATCTGGCCGGGCCTGCCGCAGATCCCGACCCCGATCTCGCTGGCCGTGATCGTCGTCGTCCTGGCCACCGTCATCCTGACCAGCCTGCGCGCTCAGCGCCGCGCCGCGCGACGCACCGGCCGGCCCACCCAGAAGGCCACCGCACCACAGGACTGAACCATGCTCACCGAACGGGTCATCACCACCCTGATCGACATCGCCACCACCGTGCTCATCCTCGCGGCCCTGGTGATCACCTGCGCGGCCATGTTGCCGCCCCGGCCGCCACGCGGACCACGCCACTGACTGGCCGGGGCACGGTCTCACTTGAGAAGCCGGGGGTCGGGTTCGCCGCCCGCCTCGCCAAGCGCGCCGAGCACCGCGCGCACCAACGTGACCAGGTCTTTCGGGTTCTTCCGGTCCAGTCCGCCGAGCAGTTGCTTCAGGATGGTCAGCTGGTCGAAGTAGACGCGTTCGGTGACGAGGTTCTCGTGCTCGTCGAAGATGAAGTACGCCGTCATGCGGGTGCGGTGGCGGCTTCCGGTCGCCGGAATCCGGCCGAGTGGCCCGAGGTGCGTGCCGGTCAGCCAGAACTCGACGATCACCGCGTCCGCGCTGTGGCGCAGGGCGATGATCTCGTGGTCCTGGTCGGGGAAGGCGGTACGGGTGGCGTGGTAGTAGTCGCGTACCTCGTGATCGCCGTCGTGGACGGTCATCGACGCGATCAGCTCGTAGTGCGGGTGCGGGAACGTCGAGAGGACGTCGTCCCAAGCCTGGCGCACTTCGTCGTGGAAGTGGTCCAGGACCAGCTTTTCGCGGGCACGGAGCACGTCTTCGGGAGGCAGGGTGTAGGCGGTTGTCATTCGGATTCCCCTCGCTCGTCGAGGATCATGAATGTACTCACCGCTTCGACGCCTCGATCTCGCACTCCTGTGTGTACCGCAGGCCCAGCGTGATCGACTCCTGGTCGTTGTTGGGACCACCGTACGAAACGCCGACCTGCTCCGAGCCGGGCTCCCTGGACACCTCGACGTAGCGGACGCCCTTCTGGCGCAGGCATTGCACGACTCGGTTGGCGAAGTCGAGAGCCTCCGGGTTACTGGCGTCCTTCTCCCACGGGGGCAACGGCATCTTCGACGCACACGCCGCGTTCGCCTTGTCGACGAGTTCCTTGGGCTGTGTGGGGGCCTTCTTGTCCACGCCGTGCTCGGCGAGACACTGGAGCCACGGCGCTATCAGCGCGGCGTGGTCCTCCGGCGTCATGTCCAGGCGCTCCCGCGGCCGTTGTTCCTGGGACGTGGCCGAGGCCGACGCCGGGCCGACGCCGGGCGTGGTCAGGGACGCCACCTCCGGGCGGCTGGCCTGGGGCTGTGCGGAGCACGCGGCCAGCACCAGCGCCGCACACGCCAGCATCAGCTTCTTCATCGGTCGTCTCCTTTTCACGGTGTGGCAAGCGCCTGTGTCGGCGTGAGCCGGGAGGCGCGGATCGAGGGGTAGAGACCGGCGGCCATGCCGACGAACACGGCGGCGGCGACGCCGCCGGTCAGCACGGCCGGAGGGATGACCAGGGGCCACTCGTGCAGCAGGGCGTAGCCGACGACACCCAGCACGCCGAGGAGTGTGCCGGTCAGTCCGCCGATGCCCGACAGCAGGACGGCCTCGGTGAGGAACTGGCCGCGGATGTGTCCGCGGGTCGCACCAAGCGCGCGGCGCAGGCCGATCTCGCGGCGTCGCTCCAGGACCGAGATCACCATCGTGTTCGCCACACCCACGCCACCGACCAGGAGCGCCACGGCGGCCAGGCCCAGGAACAACGCCGTGTACGAGTTCTGCGTGGCACGTTTGGCGGCGAGCGCGTCCGACGGGCGGCTGACCTGCACCAGGCCGGGGATCTCCGGGTGCAAAGTCGCCGGCAGCACTTCGCGGACGTTCTCGATGGCGTCCTCGTGCGCCTTGACGTAGACGACGGTCGGATGGCCGTCGAAGCCGAGCTTCGCCCGCGCCGCCTCCCAGCCGACGAACACCGACCGTTCGAGGTCGGGAGCCAGCGGCATGGGCCCGAGCACACCGATCACGGTGAACCAGTGCTCCCCCACGAACACCGCGGGCTTCCTGCCCGCCGACACCTCGCCGACGCCGAGCCGGCCGGCGGCGGCGTGGCCCAGCACGACCGCGGGGAACCGTTCGGTCGCCGGACTGAGGAACTGTCCGCTTCGCACGTGTCCGTTGACGGTTCCCAGCAGCCCGAGGCTGCTCGCGAGGACGGTGATGTCGGCGCTGTGGCCGGGGTCGAGCCGGTCTGACCGGCGCACGCGGACGTGGGTGTTCGCGACCGCCGCGGACGCGGTGACCGGGCCGATCCGGGCCGCCATCGCCGCGGCGGCCTCGGGCAGCCGCACCGGGTTCTCCTCGCGTGGCGTGGGCTGCGCCCGCAGCATGTTGGTGCCCAGCGCGGTCAGTTCGTCCATCAGCGCCTGCTGGCTCGACGCGGGGATACCGGTGACCACGACCATGGTCGCGATGCCGAGCGCGATGCCCAGGGCCGACAGCGCCGCGCGGAGCCGGCGAGTGGTGAGGCCGAGCGCACCGAGGCGGATCAGGTCGGTCCAGGCCAGGCGGGACGGTTTCGGCAACGTCACGTGGCGCTCCCGGTGTCGCTGACGATCCGGCCGTCGCGCAGCTCGACGCGACGCGGCAGCGACGCGGCGATCTCACGGTCGTGCGTGATCACCGCGATCGTGGTGCCCTGGCGGTTGAGCGCCGTCAGCAGGTTCAGCACCGCGCGGCCGTTGGCGGTGTCGAGCGCGCCGGTGGGTTCGTCGGCGAGCACCAGCGCCGGGTCGTTCACCACGGCGCGCGCGATGGCCACGCGTTGCCGTTCGCCGCCGGACAGCTGGTGCGGCAGGTGACCGGCTCGATGGCCGAGGCCGACGCGCCGCAACGCCTCGACCGCGAGCGCGTGCCGGGCCTTGCGGCGCACCCCGGCGTAGATCAGGCCGGTGGCCACGTTCTCCACCGCCGTGAGCCCTTCGGACAGGTGGAACTGCTGGAACACGAAGCCGAGCCTGGTGCCGCGCAACGCCGACAACTGCCGGTCGGTCAGCTGGGAGACGTCGTGGCCGTCGAACTCCACGACACCCGACGACGGCAGGTCCAGTGTGCCGATCAGGTGCAGCAGCGTCGACTTGCCCGAGCCGGAAGGACCGACGATCGCGAGCAGTTCACCCGCGGATATCCGCAGGGACACCGAGTCGAGCGCCGTGACGCCACCGGGATAGTGCTTGCTGGCCGAGCGCAACGCGAGTACGGCCGTCATTGCGCGGCCACCACCTGCATGCCGTCGACGATGTCCGCGCCCGAGATCTCCACCTTGTTCTGCGAGTACAGTCCTGTTTGGACAGCCTTGAGCTCGCCGTTCGGCAGTTGCACGGCGTATCCGCCTTCCTGGAGCGCGACCAGCGCTTCGAGCGGCACGGTCAGCACGCCCGCACGGCTTTCCGTGGTGATCCTGATCTGTGCCGGCGCTATGTCCAGGTCGGAGACGTCATCCGGCTGGTCCGGAACGGCTATGATCTCGACCTTCGGTGCGCCCGCACCGTCCTGTGCCGGCGGCAGATGGGTCACCGACGTGATCTTGCCGGGGACTTCCCTGGCGTCCGGCCGTACGATCACCACGGGCATCTGTGCCCTGGCCGGTCCCGCGTCCGTGCTCAGCACCTGAGCGGTGACCAGCCGAGCCGTGGACGTCACCTCGAACAGCTCCTCCGTGACCGGAACACCCAGCTGCGCCTTCACCGCGGAGACGCGGACCGGCCCGCCTGCCACGAACACCCGGCCGGGGTCGATCACGCCGGTCGGCTCAAGCCCGAGCGAGCGCTGCCACCTCTTCACCGCCTCGATCACGCTGGGCGTGTACTCGGCCTTGGTCGCGTCCTTCGGCCGGGAACCCGCCCGATGGCCGAGCGCGGCGAGGTTGTCGATCACCACCGCGACGTCGGAGCCCGTGGTGCCCGGTGCCTCGAGCCTGCGGAACAACGGGGTGGCGCCGAAGAACACGACCACCGGCTGATCGTCCACACGGAACAGTTCCTTGCCGCGCTCGGCGACCTGGCCCACCGCGGGCAGTTTGGTGACCGTCCCGGTCCCGGTCCCCTTCACCGGCCGGGGCGGGCCGAAGCCGACGTTCGCGGGCAACGACGCGGTGTTGGCCAGATCGGCACGCTGCACGGTCACGGTGCGGACCGCGGGCTGGGTCACCGGAGCTTGGTCGGATGGCCGGCCTTGGACCAGCACCACCGTGGCGCCTGTCGCGACGAGCACGACGAGCACCCCGGCTGCGATGACCGTGTTTCCGGCGGCGGTTGCGTTGCACGCGGCAATCATCGAGCAGACTTGTGAGGAACTTGTGTGGATCAGGTGTGCGGCCTGAGGGCGTGCCTATCATCGACGTGATGAGCACTTTGATCCTGGTCGCGGAGGATGACGAGAACCAGGCCGAGCTCGTGCGCCGCTACCTGGAGCAGGACCATCACCGCGTGGTGGTCGCGCATGACGGCCGACAGGCGCTGGACGTGGCACGCGCGCGCCAACCGGCGCTGGTGGTGCTCGACCTGATGCTTCCGGGCATCAACGGCCTGGACGTCTGCCGGACGCTACGCGCCGAGTCGGACGTGCTCGTGCTGATGCTCACCGCCCGGTCCACAGAGGACGATCTGCTGCTGGGCCTCGGGCTGGGCGCGGACGACTACATGACCAAGCCGTTCAGCCCGCGCGAACTGGTCGCCCGCGTGCGTACCCTGCTGCGCCGCACCAGGATCGAGCCGCCCAGAGCGTCGCTGCGGGCAGGCCCCATCGTGGTGGACCCGATCCGGCACGAGGTGACGATGCGGGGCGAACCGGTGGACTGCACCCCGGGCGAGTTCCGCCTGCTGGCGATCCTCGCGTCCGAAGTGGACCGGGTGTTCACCCGTGAGCAGCTGCTGGAGCGGCTGCACGGGTTCGACCGCTACATCACCGACCGCACGATCGACACGCACGTGAAGAACCTGCGCCGCAAGATCGAGCGAGACACCCGCCGGCCCGCCCACCTGGTCACCGTCTACGGCATCGGGTACAAGCTCACCGCGGGGAATTCCGATGCGCCGTAGTGTCTTCGTCCGCCTGCTCGCCGTCGCGGCGCTCGTCGCGCTTTGCTCGATCGCGACGACCGCGTGGCTGGCCGCTCAGCTGACCCGCACGTCGATCGAGCGTGACCAGGGGCAGAAACTGGCCACGGACAACCAGATCTACGCCTCGCTGCTCACCCACGCCACCCAGAACCGCGACTGGGGCGAAGCAGGCCAGGTGGTGCGGACGATCGCCGAATGGCACGGCAACCGCCGGATCGTGCTGGTGGCCAAGGACGGCAACGTCCTCGCGGACGTGGGAGGTGACCGCGGCCCGCTGCCCGCCACCCCGTCCGCGGTGGTGGACCCGCTGGCCGTCGACCCGGTGCTGGTGCCGGACGCGCCCGCGGACCGCATCGACGAACGTGTCCTCGGACCGTTCCGGACACCGATGGGCTTCCGCGGCCGCGAGGATCACGGCAAAACGCTGTCCTGCCTGCGGGCCAGGAAAAAAGGCCTGCCGACGAAGGACTGCCAGGAGAACCTGCTGCCGCCGGACACCGCGGCCGACTTCTCCGCGCTGCTCGCCCTGGAGGATCTCGCCGACGCCTGCCTGACCCGCAAGCAGCTTCCCTCGGTGGAGCTCAACCTCGATTTCACCCCGGCCACGGGCGTCCCGGGCCCCGACAAACCCGCCGTCGCGGCATGCGTCACGGCCTCACGCAAGGAGCAGCTCACGCCCTACGTGGCCCCGCCGGCTCTGCTCTATCTCATGAGCCCGTCCGGTACCCCCACCACGGCGTTCGACGTGACAGGCAACGGCTGGCAGGTCGTCGGCGCCGCGGCGGCGGTGCTCGTCGTCGCAGTGGGAGTGACGGCGTTCGCCGGTGCCCGCATCACCCGGCCGCTACGGGCGCTGACCGCCGCGGCGCAACACATGTCCGACGGCGGCGAGGCCCCGCCGGTCCGGGTGTCCGGCCAGGACGAGATCGCCGGACTGGCCAAGGCGTTCAACACGATGGCCGCCAAACGTGCCCAGCTGGAACAGGCGCGCAAGGCGATGGTGAACGACATCGCCCACGAGCTGCGCACCCCGCTGAGCAACATCCGCGGCTGGCTGGAGGCCGCCCAGGACGGGATCAGCGATCGCGATCCGGCGCTGATCGCGTTGCTGCACAAGGAAGCCCTGGTCCTGCAACACGTCGTGGACGACCTGCAGGACCTGGCGATCGCGGACGCGGGCGCGCTGCGGCTGGCCGTCGAACCACTGGCGGCGGGCGCGGTGCTGGCACAGGTCCGCGCGGCGCACGAAGCTCGGGCCGCCGAAGCCGGTGTCGCGCTTACGACCGAAGCTCCGCAGGACCTCGTCGTCATGGCCGATCCGTTGCGGTTGCGGCAGATTCTCGACAACCTCGTTGCCAACGCCGTGCGCTACTCACCCGGCGGGTCGGTCGCGATCAGCGCGTCGCGGCAGGGGCACGAGGTGGCCATCACGGTCGCGGACACAGGTATGGGCATCGCGGCCGAGGACCTGCCATACGTGTTCGACCGGTTCTGGCGGGCAGACAAGTCACGCACCAGAAGCACCGGAGGCAGTGGGCTGGGGCTCGCGATCGTGCGCAAGCTCGCCGAAGCGCAGGGCGGGTCGGTCGACGTGGCCAGCACACTGGGCGAAGGCACGACGTTCACCCTGCGGCTGCCCTCCTGACCTCGCTGGTCAGCTCCGAGTCCTGATGCCGTCCAGTGCCATCTCGATGACCCGGTCCCGCTGGGAGTCGTGACCTCCATACCCGTGCGGGTGTACACGGAGATCCCTGTCGAGACCGGAGATCGACCGGGGCCAGTTGCGCGACCTGCTAGGTCTGCGGAACGACGACACCGCCGGAATCCGCGCCCGGCTGCTCGACGCCTTCGCCGACTGGTCGCCGTCCATGCTCCAGATGATCACCGACAACGACGGGCCGTACGTCGATCGCCCGTTGTTCGCCCTGCCGGTCCCGCACATCTGGCAGCACTCACCGACCGTCACCCTGCTCGGCGACGCCGCCCATCTCATGCCCCCACTTGGTGTCGGCGCCAACCTGGCCATGCTCGACGCCTACGAACTCGCTCTCGCCCTGGCCGGTTCGCCCACGATCGACGAAGCCGTCCGTACCTACGAGAACACGATGCTGCCCCGGTCGACCGACACCGCCCGGCTCCTCGAACACGGAGCCGCGGGCCTGCTCGAACGCCACGTCACCGGGCGACATGGCAGGATTCGGCCCGCCCCAGCACTGACCGTCGGCGAGACGTGCGGCGCCGGACGCGCGGGCGGATTCGGGTCGGAGATCATGGGTTCTCCTCATCGGCGATCGTCGCGAGTTCACCGGCCAGGCCCGGCATGCCGGCCGCGGCCGCCATTCGCTGGAGCTGTCGCGGGCCAACCGAACTGAGGCCGAGCTGGGCGGCTACCCGCGCTATGTGCGCACGGACGTCCAGCGCCGCGGTGGTCTTGCGAGCCGCTACATAGGCGTCAACTCGCTCCAGCAGCGCTCGCTCCCGGACGCTGCGCACATCGCACGACACGTACAGAAGATCCTGATCCAGCACAACGTAGGAACCCACCTTGTTCAGCCCGACTGTGCCAGCCGGCACGAACGCGGCTTCGGGAAGAACAACTCGCCACGTTCCGTGTGCGGTCCGGACGGCCCGGCAGTGTGTCATGTTGTGCCTGTCGAGCCATCGTTCGATCCGGTTCGCCTGGCGATCGGGGTCCGTCGCGCGGAACTCGGCATCCAGCGGCGCCACGATTTCCGGTGTGTCGCGCAGCAACTCGGTGAGGTCCGGATCAACGCTGTCAGCGGCTTGGGTGTATGCCAGGTAAGTCAGGCGGCCGCCGGCGTCCATCGCGCGCACCACGTACATCGGCAGGTACACGAGTTCCTCACCGAGCGACTCCGGATACTCGATGCGAGCCGGGAGGTTGTAGTGAACCCGATCCGGGTTCCCGGCGAGCTCCGCCAAGGCCTCCTTCCGAAAACCGTACGTGCTGTGCAGCATCCGGAACGAGGCCCCGCGATCTCCAGCCGCCGCGTTCACGTCCTCCAGTGGCAACAACGTGACCACGCCTGGGTCGTAGTACCTGCGGCTCAACGGGCGGGAACGGTAGGCGTCGAAGTACATCTTGCGACGGTCCTGCACGGTGGTGAGATAACAGACACCGTCCCGAACGGACCGCCAGCCGAGTTCAGTCAGCTCGATGGCGCCTCCGGGGAACGTGACGTGCCCGATCGTGGCCAGTACTCGGACCGCCCGGTCCACCAGCGGCTGGTCCAACGAAAGGAAGCGGCTCAGTTCCGGCACAGTGCGCACCTGTGCCTCAGCGATCGCTCGTTCCAGATAGCGGTCGATGAGTTCGTACGGTCTGCCCTCGGTGGTGGCGCCGTCGCTCCGATGACGACGCCAAGGCGTACCGGAACGTCAGGTTTTCCGGGCGCGCTCGATCACCTCCTCGACGCGCAGTGGCGAAGCGGGGTGGTGGGTAAGGCAGAGCGGTGTCGTGACTTGCCGGAAGCCGAAAGACTCGCTGGAGACGTAGAACTGCGCGCGTTCCAGGCGGGAGATGTCGGCAACCGGACTGCCCTTGGCGCGGGCCATCTCGTTCGCCGCGGCGATCTGCGCCGGACTGTTGAGACGGCCGAAGAACTGGGTCATCGCGTTGCCGGCGACCTGGTTGTGCAGGCCTTTCGGGGCCTGCGTGGCGAACAGCAGGCCGAGACCGTACTTGCGTGCCTGCGAGGCGAGCACGATGGTGCTGCGCGTGCTTGCTGTCATCGTGCCGGACGCGGCCAGGGTCTGGGCCTCGTCCATCACGAACAGCCCGCCCAACGGGCGGTCCCCCGCCGGATTGCGTTTGATCCAGGCGAAAAGTTCCATCTGCAACTGGTTCACGAAGTTCTGCCGCTGCTCTTCCGACGGCAGGCCCACAAAGCTGATCACCGACACCCTGGCGTCGCGGCCCGGTCGTGGCGTGAGCAGGATGCCGGGATCCACAGGTTCGCCTTCCCCGGCGAACAGTGGATCGTTGACCATCGCCGCCTTGAGGGCTTCCGCCAGATCCGCGGCGATCCGCCTGGCGTCGTTGAGCGTGCTGACTCCCCCGGGCAGATCGGCCAGGACGTCGATCAGCCCGGGCAGACTGCGTGAACCAGTCCGGGCATGGTGCACGACGGCCTGCCGCAGCACCGCCATCCCGATCTTCGTCTTGACCGTGCTCCCGGTGAGCCGCAGTTGCGGTGCGAGGGTCGCGATGGCCACCTCCACGGCCGCGTTGAACTCGTCGTCATCGTCGACGACGCTGGCGAAGTCGGGCAACGGCTGGAAAGTCAACGGCCTGCCGGTCGACCGGCCCGGTGTCCACACCACGACGTCCGTCCCGTCCAGATAGCGCCGCGCGAGCTCGGCGTCACCCGGTCCCCACGCGTCCGGCGGCTGAGGCCACGGATCTCCCAGTCTCGCCAGGTCGTTGTTCGGGTCCAGCACGATCGACGAGACGCCCTGAAGCGCACACTCCTCGACGATCCGCCGAAGCAGAACCGTCTTGCCCGAACCTGATCCGGCGAACACGGCGGTGTGCTGCCGAAGTGCCGCCAGGTCAATGCGAACGTGCTGTCCGCTACCGGCCGTGCGACCGAGTGTGATCGCACCGGCAACGGTGCCCGCGGCCGGAGCGTCGGCCACCGGCGGCGGGTGTGTCCCGTTCTCACGGTGCCCGGTCGAAGGTGTGGGCAACACGGCCGACAACAGCGCCGACTTGCTGGCGGGCCTGCGGTCCACTAGCCACTCGTGCAACTCGGTACCACCCCGGCCGAACATCTTGTCCAGTGCCCAGAACGTTCGCAGGTCGGGATCCGACACCTTCAGCGACTTCCCGCCCGCGGCTGTGAAATTCCTCAGCGCCTCCTGGGTCTTGACACCCGGCGACCATCTCGGCTGACGGATGAGGATGAGATGCCGGTTGTCAGCACCTTTGCGAGTCCCAGCCGCGGACAACGCCTTCCGGAGCCGACTCAGCGCCGCCCGGGGATCGGGAGCGGCGATCGCACGGAAGGCCCAGTGCTCCTCGAGATCGGCTGCCTCGTCGATGGTGTGGGTGAGCCAGGCGTGCAGGTCGTTGTTGCTCTCCTCGTGGGCCCCGCACATCCATTCCATGTTGTCGTCGCCGACCTCGGTGATCCACGCACGCAGAGCCGCGGACAACAGCTCCGGCATCACCTTGTCCTCGGCTCCCTGGTCAAGGGCGGATGAGACGTCTGCGGTCGCGCGCAGCTCCTCGAACCACCTGTCCAGCTCGGCGAACCGATCCGGTGTGGTGGCCGGACGCGGCGGGGCGGCCGCCGGTTGTGGCGCACGGTCACCGAAGCTCGTCAGCTCGTGAGCCTGCCCGGTGCGCAGGCAGTTGTCGATGTGCGCGCTGATGCGCTTCAACAGCTCGCGGGGTGTGAACTCCTCCCACTCTCCTTCGAAAGCCGAGGGGGCGACCGGCCAGGTCGGATACGGGGGTACGAACCCCATGGCCTCGTAGACAGTGCCAAGCCGCTTCTCGATCAGGGCGCGGCCGAGGGCCGCGTCGGTGACCCGGCCCAGCGTCAGCGACTCACGGAACCGGTCCGGGACGGAATCGGTCGCCGTGGCTTTGATGCGCTCCCATGTGCCGGGCAGACAGGCGAGCATGGTCACGGTCCTCCGCGTCACCTCACGCAAACCCATCAACCCGTCGGCGATCTGCGCGACGAGCATGTCCTCGTCCGCGCTGTCCCCGATGTCCTTCGTCTTCCTGGCAGAACGCGCTATCAGCGTGTCGAGCTGGTCGACAGCGATGACGATGGGACCGGTCAACGCCAGTAACCGGGTGATGTCGCGGACCTGGGCGAGCGCGGTTGTCGGCCGCGGCCGGATGCCCCACTTGACCCGTTCACCGGCCCTCGACTCGTCCAGCCCACCGAGGTAAGCCTCCCCGATGTAGTTCGCCGTCGTGTCCTCGCTCGCATAGAGCACCAGGGCTCGTGCTGTGTCGCCACATTCCCTCGCCAGCTGGAGATCGAGCAGCCGCACGCCGTTGACAAAGGCGTCCACATCGGACTTCGTCAGGTTGTATCCGCTCAGGACCGCCTCGGCCGCCTTGGGGTCGACCGCACCACGTTCACACACACGACGCAGGAAACTCGTCAGCTGGGACTCGCCCGAAGCGTCTACTCTGGACAGGCCACGACGGAGCGCCTCCGCGGTGTTCTCCCAGAACGCGTCGCCCGCGGTGAGGTCGTCGAGGAAGAAGTATCCCCCGGCGAGGTGCACGTGCCGCCGGACAAGACCGAGCAAGTGTGTCTTGCCGACGCCTTTCTGGCCCTGCAGCACAAGCCCGATCGGACTCGGCCCGTCACTCTCCATGGCATCACGGATGCCCACGTCGACCGCCACGGTCACGTCGGCGTGCATACCGTCCACATGGTACGGAGAGTCACGCCACACGTGATCCGGTGTGTCCGCCCAGTCGAAACGCACAGTCGCCAGCGCGGCGAGCTGGTCGATCATGACGCCTCGATGGAGATCAGGTGGTTGTCCTCGCCGCCGATCCGAACCGCGGCCGCGTGATCGGCCGCGTCAAGGGTCTTCCTGTTGGGCTCCGGCACGAGGTGCGCCTGGCCACTACGGCTCATCTCCTTCAGCGCGGCGTCGACTTCGTCCGTCGGCACATCGCCGAGCAGCGGACGCAGGTCGGCCAGACCGACCCAGGCCTGCGGAGAGGCGGCCAGCTTTCGGTAAGCGAGCCGGATCTTCTGCTCAAGGTCCTCTTCCCCGTGCTCGCCTGTGGACGCGAAAACGTCAGCCGGACGCAGGTTCTCGCGCAGCATGTAGTCGTTCAGTCCGTTGAGGACAACGTACAACGCGACACCGAGGACACTGCGCGGCCTTGGGCCCGGCGGTTCTTTGGCGCTGAACTCCTTGGCGCACCACGCCCAGCCGTCATCGGTCAGCTCGTGATACAGCGTCCTTCGTTCCTCACGGCTGCTCACCAGCCCTTGTTTGTTGAGCTTCCGGCGGTCCTCGCCGGTGAGCCGGAAACCCACCACCTCCTCGAGCTCCGGGTTGGACACCTCACGCGCGAGCTTCATCAACGTGAACATCGCCGCGATCTGCTTGTGCCCCAGTTCAACGGACATCCGAAATCCCTCCCACCGTGGAACTCATGCCACCGATTCAAGCCGCCGGACGACCCACTCGATCACCTCCCGGGTCTCCGGCGGGGCCTTCATGTCCTGCCGGCGTGCGACGCGAGGCCTGATCTCCAAGGCCAGTTCGTCGCCCAGCTCGCTCACTTTCGCGTCGTCGTGCGCTGTGATCGCGTCGAGCAAGGCACGCACGATCTCGTCGACGATCTCCCACAACGGCGGCGGCAACGAGGCGCCCGCGACCCGCCGCAGGGTGTCCAGGAGGTCTCCGCCGCGCGGAGCCGAACCGTTGATCTGTTTGGCCAGGCCACGGGCCACTTCGGCGGGACCGTCCGAACGACTGAACTTCACGTACCGCAGGTTGCCCACGTGGCCCGGCAGCGCGTTGGGATCCGCGTCGGCCGTCAGCACCGGGATGATCCGCCGTTCCTGGCCAAGAGTCCGGTGCAGGAACAGATCGACCTCCGCGGTCTGCCACCGGCTCACCTTGCCGTCGATGACGAGGCACAAGTGCCGGGCGTCGTCCTCCAGCTTCGTGAGCAGCGAACGGTCACCCGACAGCGACCGCTCGGCCCGGACACCCAGCGCACCCAGTTCGGCGATGAGCTCGTTCGCGAGCTTCAACGTGGACCTCGGCGTACTCACCCTGAGGTCGTGGACGAACTGCCGTTTGGTTGCACGGGCCGCCGCGACGTAGGCGTCTCGGTTCTCCGCAAGCAGATCCGTCCGGTCGAAGTCGTGCGCGATGAGTGCGGCCACCGTCTCCAGGGCGAAACCGATCTGGTCCGCGCTCGGATTGGACTCGAAAAGAACGGGGAGCTGCTCGCCGAAGCTCCAGTACGACACGTAAGGCAACGTCAGGTGCCGCGCGATCAGCTCGGGTGGAATCCTCTGGTTGAGCCAGTTGTCGAACAGCCCTCGGGTCTCGCTGAGAGCGGTCTGCCGCCACTTCTCCGAGCGGTCGTACTCCTCACGGGTGTCGAACCTCGACAGCAGCGGCATGATGGTGAGCTTCGCCCGGTCGTACGGCATCGGATCCCTGGCCACTCCGGCGCGTTCAGCGATTTCGACAGCGCCGCGCAGGCTCTGCATGTTGGCGGTGAACAACACGACAAGGCGGTCAGGCAGGTGGGCGGTGCAGATGCTGCCCACGTCCGACACCCCGGTGCGGCTGTCGAGCAGCACGAAGTCGTAGTCGGCAGTCCACTGCTCGCGGCAGCTCTCCAGGTAGTCGCCGAATCCCAGTTCGTACAGGTGATCCCAGTCGATGCCCTGGACCCGGCCGACGTAGTCCGCGTCCTGCCGGCCCGCGGCGAGGAAGTCGAGAACGCCCGCACCGGACAGCCGGACGGTGTGATCCAGCGGCGGACTCCGGCCTTCGAGGAAGTCACTGATCAGATCGATCACCCCGCCGGCGGGTGGAGTACTGATCATCGGCTGGAAGTAGTCGTGCAGCCCCGGTGCCTCCAGGTCCCAGTCCAGGCACAGCACCCGGCGGCCCCAGCGGGCGAGCAGGACGGCGATGTTGGCCAGGGTGAAACTGCGGCCGACACCACCCTTGTAGGAGTAGAAAGTGACCACTGTTCCCGGCATGGCGCTAGAACCTCGGCAGGTGGGATGGCCTGGGGCGCTCGGCACCCGGCGTGGTGACCGGCCAGTCCGGCCGCCACTGCGGCGCCGCTTCGATGAGCTCGGTCAGTTCCTCGGCGAACTGCATCATCTCCCTGTGGAAGTCCAGATAGGCCTGGCTTTCCTGGAAGTGGGCGTAGGGGAAGGCCCAGCTCCTGAAGTCACGCATCTGGCGCTCGTGGGCGTAGTCGGGGAAGTTCCTGGAGTCGCAGAAGATCACCGGGTAGATCAGGCTGTGTCTGCGCGTGGCCGCCGTCCGGCTGACCAGTTCCTCGCGCCGGGCCATGGAGTGCCACTCCGCCATGCACCACTCGCTGAGGAAGTACTTCGGCGAACAGACCGGAACGAGGACGCGCGTCCGCCGCAACGCGTTCTGCAGCTCGACCGGCCACTTCGCACCGCCTGTGACGTTCTCGTCGAAGAAGATTCGCACGTCATGGTCGAGCTGGTCGTCCAGCAGCTCGGTCAGGCGCGGGTAGAAGTGGTTACGCACCCAGGGAGGAACTGTGTTGCCAGCCCGTTGGTAGCTGATGAACACGTCGTACTCGTACACGCGTGCCATCGCTCCTTCGAACCATGTCTCCCCGGCCGGGAGATCCTAAGTCGGGAAGGCGGCTCCGAAATAGACATGGGACATGTCAAAAGGTGGACACTTCCCGCCCGTGGCGGACACACGTCAAAAACATGACATCCGGACGACAACCGTTACGCCCATCGCGTGATCACCGACAATACTACGCACCGCGACACACCGGCTTTCCTTACGTATCAGGGGGATTGATGCCCGACCGGACCGCGCCACTGGTGTTCGTCAGCTACGCTCACGAGTCACCTGACCACGAAGCCCAGGTACGCCGTCTCGCCACGTTTCTGCGCGCCCGGATCGGACTGGACGTGCAGTTCGACCAATGGGCCGACAACAAGCGCATCGACTGGTCGATCTGGGCGATGAACCTGCTGACCGAAGCGGACTACATCGTGGTCGTCGGCTCACCGGAGTTCCGGCGGAGGGCGGAGGGGACCGCGCCACCGGACGAGGGCCGCGGCGCGCAGTTCGAGGCGATGATCATGCGCAACAACATCACCAAGGACATCCGCAGGGAGACCGAACGAATCCTGCCGGTCCTGCTGCCCGGAAGGACGGTCGAAGACCTGCCGGTGTTCCTCGCCGGCTACTCCACGACGCGGTTCAAGATCCACGAGATCTCGGACGAGGGAGTACAGGACCTCGTGGCCGCGATCACGGGAGTGGGCCGCCATCCCATGCCTCGGCGTGGAGAGTGGTTGGGCGGCCAGAACAACCGGCGCACGTTGTTCGTCAACGGAATGCGATGGACCGTTGCCAGTCCGCACATCCGAGCGGACAGCGCGCAGATCGACGGTGTGCGGTACGAGAACAGCATCGTTCTGCGGCCGTCGCCGGCCACCTCGGACTCGCACGCTTTTGTGGAGATCGATCTCGGCGGCGCCTACTGCTTGATGACCTCGGTGGTCGGAGTACCCGACGACGCGGCCGAGACCTTCCAGGTGGGGCATTTCCGGGTCTGTGTCGACGGCGACCCGCGGCACGAAGGCAAGGTGGCGCTGGGCAAGTCCGCCACGATCAAAGTGGACGTCACTGGCGCACAACGGCTGCGGTTGGAAATGTCCCGTCCGGGTGCCGCGGCTTCTCCTCTGCTGGCAGATTCGAAGGGCGCGGTGGCGTTACCCGAACTCGCGTGGGGAGATCCAAGTCTGTACTGATGGTGGTCAGGTGCGCCACCAGCTCGCGTCGTGTCACGTGAGTTCGAGACGAGCTTGAGCCTCTCCCAGCACGATCGGATTGACCATCACTCCGAGATCGTCGGCGTGGGCCCACAGGGTCTTGGCGGTGTCGTCTTCGCCCCGGCGGGCGGCGACGTTTCCCATTCCGAGGAAGGCGCGCGCCAGTTCGTAGTCACTGTCGACGAGTTCGGCGAGATTCAGTGCCGCCTGGTACTGGCGTTCCGCTTGGTCCAGCCGGCCGGCCCGGTAGTGGATCCACGCGATGCAGTTGATCGTCACCAGCACCTCGCGCGGCAGTTGCGCCAGCGCACGCGCCTCATGCGCATGGCCGAGCGCCTCGTCGAACCGGCCCGTAGCGGTGAGCACAAAAGCGAGACCACGTAGTGCTATCACGACGTTGCGGGTCCGCCCCGCCTCTCGGTACGTCGCCAGTGTGCTGGTCAGGTCACGCTCCGCCGCGGCATAGTCCCCCACGGACAGGGACACCCATGCGCGGCTGGACACCGCGTCAGTGGCGCCTCGCGAGTCACCAGCTTGCCTGCAGCACAGCTCCGCACGGTCATGGCACTCGACCGCCCCGCTGACGTCACCCAGTTCAAGGTAGACCATGCCCAGGTTGTTCAAGATCATTCCGACGCCATCGGTGTCGCCGTTCCGCTCGGCCGACGCGAGGGCGCGCTTGTGTGTGCTGATCCACGGCTCCAGGAGCCGTTCACGGAAGAAGAACGAGCGCAGGATGTAGGCCAGCTGCCAGCATCGGCGATGCCAGCCGTACTTCGACGCCAGCTCGGTCAGCTGGGCGAGCGCGGGCCACTGCCGGCGCAGCCAGCTCAGGGCCGCGCCGACGGACCCGAAAGGCATCTCACGTGCCGCTGGGAGGTCCACACCGGGCCGGAAACGGTACGGTTCAAGGAGCTCGTCCGCCGCGTACACCTTGGCCAGAGCGTGGTCCACCAGCCGCCCCGCTGCCGCGGCTTGCTCCTCCGCGCTGATCTCAGGCAGGGCGTACCTGGCCGCGAACGTGCGCATCAGGTCGTGCAGTTCGACGAACCCGCGCTCATCCCGCGTGAGCAGATTGGCGTCGTGCAACCGATCCAGCAGCAGGTCCGCCTGCTCCGGCGGCAGGCCGGCCATCGCGTGCACGGCGGACGTCTCGGCCGACGCGGTCGGAAGCAGTGCCAGCAAACCGAAGAACCAGCGCTGATCAAGCGGCAACATGTCATAGGACACCCAGAACGCGCTCGCCACGCTGCGTTCACCGTCGTCAAGAGAACCCAGCCTGGTGTTCTCGTCGGCGAGCCGGCCGGCGAGCCCCGTTGTGGTCCACCCGCCCGCGACGAATCTCGCGGCTATGATCCGGATCGCCAACGGCAGCATCCCGCAGTGCTTGACGATGACGGGCACCTGGTCGTCGTCGATGGGCACCGAGTGCCCTGCCACAGAGCGGAAAAGATCAACTGAGTCCTCAGTGGACAGCACGTCGAGCGGGATGCGCGCCGCGTCGTCCAGCGCGGGAAGCCGCCCGCGGCTGGTGATGATCACGCGACAGCCCGGCTCGGCCGGGAGCAGCTGCCTGACCTGCTGGGCGGTGCGGACGTTGTCGAAGACCAGCAGGATCCGCCGTCCGTGCAGCAGCGACTGATAAAGGTTGGCCATGCCGTTGACGTCCGTCGGAATCTTTTCGCCCGGCACCTCCAGCAAGCCGAGTACCCAGCGCAGGCTGTCCGCGGGCGTCAGCAGCGGCGCGCCCGGCGTGTGGCCGCGGAAATCGAAGAACAGGCAGCCGTCAGGGAAATCCGCCGCCGCGGCTCGGGCGGCGGCGATAGCGACAGTCGTCTTGCCGACACCAGCCATTCCGTGCACGACACATACCCCGACGGCGTCCTGACGTGACAGCATGAACGACAATCTGTCCAATTCGGCCACCCGGCCGACAAAATGCCGCGTACCGACCGGGAGCCCGATCGAGCCACGGCTTGACCCGCCGTCGGGAACAGCCGGTTTGGCCGCGAGAGCGGCCAACTGGCCTTTCGCCTGCAACGCCTTGTCGCACGCATCGGCGATGACACGGCTGACGTTGGCCTTGCCGTTCTCGATCTTGCTGAGATAACCCTTGGACGTCGGGATGGCCGACGCCAGCGCCGCCAGTGACAGTCCCGCGGCCTCGCGAAGGCGTTTCAGCTCCGACCCGAACTCCGACATGAGGTGATCTTCCCTTCCTGACCGTGCCGAGGAAAGGCCCGGCCGGCCGCCCCCTCGGCGACCGGCCGGACCATGAACCGGTTAGCCGAACAGCGCGACCAGCTGGCCCAGTACCACGATGATGTGCGTGTGCATGAAACTCCACCCCTCTCGCGAATCGTTCACGAAACCCGATCCGGCCTCGTTATCGGCTGATGTGCCCTGCCGAATGATTTCGGCGAACTCATCGTCGATCCGCATTCCTGGAGTGGACAGTGGTTGCCTGTTTCACGCTCCGCGGAAACAGGTCGGACCCGGATATCCTGCGGGGTTTCCTCCTGGGTGGAAACCAGCGGAAACCCCCGGCCGGTCCTGCCGGGAGCACCGAGTTGATGGGTAGACTCGCTGATCGATGACGGGACACGAAGGTGGCGCCATGCCGGCCAAGATCGACGATCTCATCGGCGACTTGAAAGTGCTGCGCACCGGTTTGGGAGTCGAGGATCCGAATCTTGTCGCGCGCGCGGGCCCGGCCGTCAGGCAGGTGAGCGGTGTGACCGACGGCGATTCACCCGGAATCGTGCGCCAGAAGATCACGGACTGGCTGGCGGCCACGATCTCACGGTTGCCCGAGGCCATCGCCACGATCGCCCGGACGGCGTTCGGCTTCGGCGGCTCCGGCGATCTGCCCTACCTGGCCCGGCTCGAACATCTCGGAAAGGTCGTCGACCGCGAGGTCCGCACGATGCAGCGCCGGGCCGACCGGGTCATCTACCGGATCGCCGAGATGACCCTGACCCAGTCGCCGCCTGCCGGCAAGGCCGTGGAGCCCGTGGACGGCAACCCGTGGCACACCGAACTGTTGCGCGTGGACCTCATCCTCGACCAACCGGAGATCGAGGTGTTCGAAACGCGGAGGATCGTCAGCCACGCCGACGGCCTGACCGAGATCCGGCACTGGCTCACCATCGCGCCGGTCGAGAACCCGCCGGTCCCGCTCGACCTTTCCGACCTCGGCATCGCGGTGCTGGGCGGTGGCGACATGGCCACGCCGCCGCGGTTGCTGTCCTCCAACCGGGTCGAGATCGTCCTGAAACCACCGAAGCCACTGGCCATCGGAGATCATCACGAGTTCTTCTTCCGCGTCCGTGTCCCGTCGCTGCTGCCGTTCTACGCGTGCACTCCCCGGTTCGCCTGCGACGAGTTCCGCCTGCGGATCAGGTTCGGCCGCGACCGGGTTCCCGAGCGGGTCTGGCTGATCGACGGCGAGCTGCCCCTCGAAGCGAGTGACCCGGTGCCACACCGGAAGACGCTGCACGCCGACAGCGCCGGTGAGGTGCAGGCGACGTTCCGCGACCTGGTTCCCTCGACCTCGTACGGGATCGGCTGGCGGCCTCGTTGCGACGCCCCGGACCACGTCAGCCCACGCTCTTGTCCAGGAAGTTGACAAATCTCCGCAACGGATTCGGCACACGGGTGCAGGCGTCGCCGCCCGTCACGATCACCGTCCACTGCCGCAGCGGGCCCTGGTGGGCGTGCAGGACCGGCACCGCTTCGTCGAGCAGGAGCCTCGCCTTTTTCAGGTCGTTCCGCCTGAGCAGGCAGGCCCCCAGGTGAAACCGGGTGAACTGGCTCTCGGGGTGACACCGTCCCAGAACGGCGTCCTGGCGTGGCAACAGGCGTTCGAAGAGGTCCGCGGCCGCCTCCCACCGCTGACTGCCCATCGTCACCAGGCCGGTCCATTGCCGGGCCCGCAGGGAAAGCGGGTGATCCTCGCCCAGCGCCGCGGACGCCCGCCGGTGCGCGTCCGCCAGAACCGCGACCGCTTTCCGATGCTCTTCGTCCCTGCTCAACGTCCGGCCACGCAAGACCATCAACTCCAGCGTGAGCGGGTCATCCGGGCCGTACCACTCCGTCGATTCGTCGAGTGCCTCCTGGAGTCGTTTCGTCGCGTGCGACCACTGCTCCGGCCTGACGCGCATCTCGGTCAACGCCATGGTCAGCTCAGCCTCCGTGAGGATCACGACGGCCTCACGGGCCAGCCGATGCCGAACCAGACCGGCTGCGCCGAACACATCGAGCACTTTCCTCGCCGTGCCGCAGGCGTGCGCGAGCTCGCCGGACAACAGCTGGAGCCGGGCCAGCTCCACGGTCGCGAACGGCCACGGTCCCTTGTGTGCGCCATGCGGGTGCGCGAGCCGGAGCGCGGGAAGGACGCCGTCGGCGATTCTCCTCGCGGCCTCGTAGTCGCCCCGCAGGATCAGCGCCTTCAGCCGGGCCAGTTCGGCCTGTTGACGCTCCACTTCGGACAGCCAGACCGGAACGGCCCCGTGCTCGCGGAGGAGGTCGTGCTGATGGAACAGTGCGTCGGCATGGACGTAGTCACCCAGCATGTCATACGCGGTGGCCGCGGTCTGGCGTGCTTTGAACTCGGTCCGGACGTCTCGCCGACATTGAGCCCGGTCGATCAGCTTGTCCGTATGCCCCAGGGCGTCAAGCGCATCGCCGACGACGACCGCCAGCCGTGCCGCGGTCGCGACGTCACTGATCTGCCAGTCCCCCGCCGCCACTCTGATCACGAGATGCCCGGCGTCCCGGGCGGCGGCGATGTCACCGCGTGCCTCGTGCGCCATCACTACCCCGCGAATCAGCGCCAGCCTGTCGGCCGACGGAACCGCCGCGTTCTTCGCCACCCGCAACGCGTGCGCGCAGAGATCCATCGAGGCGTTCGCGAGGCTTCCGAGCAGAGTTCCCGCCGCGTGCCTCGCCAGCGAGCTCAGGAGTGTGGGATCCAGATCGTCGGTCACGGCGTCGGCCACGAGTGCGTGTAGCCGCCACGCCTGTCGCCGGTTTCCGGCCGCCCGCTGGATGAGGCGGTGCCGGTCGAGTTCGTCCAGCGCCTCGGCGACCAGAATCGGGGTTCGCCCGCCCAGTACTTCCGAAATCCCCCTGGCCACCAGGTCACCGCTGATCGGCGCCCGGCCCAGCACGGCCAGGAAACCCAGCACCACACGGGCGTGCGCGCTGCGGGCACGCACGAGGCCGGTCAGCCCGTCTTCCAGCTTCAGCACCGGCTCGTCGGCCATCCGCTCCACGGCGCCCGTGCCTTGAGCGTCACGAAGCCGGTCCACGATCGGCAAGATCGTGAGCGGATGCCCCTGGCTGCGGGTGACAAGGCGGCCGATCGCCCGGCGTTCGTCACGGCTGAGCACGGTCCAGTTCGCCCGGAACAGTTCCTCGGCCTCCCGCACGGAAAACCCGGTTATCCGTACCTGCGAGCACGGCCACTGCGACGGCACGGTCCGCATAGCCATCAAGGTATGCACCTTTGGCGACGGAATGACGAGCTGTTCGAGCGTGTCCCGGTCGAGTCCGTCCGGGACGTCATCGACGACCCACAACGTGTCGTCGACGATCCTGCCCGCGACTGTCGCCTTGGCCTGCCGTGCGTTCATATCCGACAGGTCCACACCGAAACGCTCACGGGCCAGCTCGTTGACCGCGGCGGCGAATCGTGCCGGCACTCCATCCGCTTCGGCGAGGCTCGTCCACACCACACCGCCAGGGTAGGCGTCCCGGAAGACGGACGCGTACTGTTCCGCGAGCGTCGTCTTGCCCATTCCGGCCGGAGCCTCGATCACCACCACCGAGTGGGACCGCGGTGGCCGGCCACCGAGCAGTCTGCTGTGGATCGCCCACATCTCCGGGTACCGCCCCACGAACCTCCGTGGCACGCCACGATGTGGCTCGTCGCCGGTCACCTCGCCGAACGGAGTGTCCGCTCGCCTCACCCTGTCCGCCACCGCATCGGCCATCCGATCGATGTCGGGTTCGCCGCGCCAAGGCAGGCAGCCGGCCTCGGCGAGTTCGACCGGTGCGATGTGCAGATCGTCCGGCTCCGGATTGATCACCAGGACACGATCGTCCGGGTCACCGATCCGCCGCGCGGCCAGCAAAGCCTTCGTGAGCTCCCACTGGCAGGCGTACCGGATCGAATACCGCCGGGAGTAGAAGGCGAGCAGCACGGCGGCCGAGCCGAGCTCGCGCCGGAGCTTCTCGGTGATCCCGTCGAACAGGCGGATGTCCTTCGCGCGCAACACAGTCAGTCCTCTGGCGCGCAGAGCCTGCTCGACGAGGTCGGCTGCCGCCTCGTCGGTCCAGGTGTAACTCAGGAAAACCGCCGGGTCGTTCATCACCCTCCTGCCCGCGTGCCAGACGTCTGCCACGATTCCCCCAGGCACACCGGGAAGGCAACTGCCGGAAAGCTGACAGATACACGACACACTGCCGTGCGGCACGGATTCGTCACACGAACGCCGTCCGACAATCGTTCCGGATGAACTCGATCTACCGTTCACCGGCCAAAAGCGACCATGCGGCGCACGAATCGTGAGGACGAATTCCCACACATCGTTTGCATGTCACACACTCCACCGCTGTTCACCCGTTCAGGTGAGTACACCGGGTCGTGAAGAGGAGTCACCGTCCTTGGCCGGAAATCCCGACATCCCGAACGTGCAGGCGAGGCTACGTGCCGCCGGGACACGTCTTACGTGGTCAAGCGGCGAGAAGCTGTTCCGCGAGGCGGAAGCCGCCGCGACGGTCCTGCTGATCACGAGAGGACACGTGAAGGTCACCGTGACGGCGCCGTGCGGCAAAAGCGTCATCCTGGCCATCCGAGGCCCCGGCGACCTGCTCGGCGAGTCCGCCGCGATCGACGGTCACGGCAGGTCCGCTACGGTGACGGCGCTGTCGGACGGTGAGGCGGTCTCGGTCAGCCGCGCCGAATTCGCGCGACTGGTGGGCCGGACGCCGGAAGTGGCGGCCGACCTGATCCACATCCTGATCAGCCGGTTGCGCGAATCCGACCAGCGACGCCTGGAATCCGGCGTATACGACGTCAGAACCCGCACCGCCTGCTGGTTGCTCGACGCCGCCACATACGGCGAACGATCCGGCACCGGACCAGGATATGCTGTGCACCTGACCCAGACAGACATCGCCGAAGCCGTCGGAGCCTCCCGCGTGTCGGTCGCGAAAGCGTTGCACGAGTTCCGGGACAAGAAGATCATCGACATCCACCGGGCGGTGTGCCGGGTGATCGACCCGGACCGCCTCCGCTCGATCGCCCAACCAGCGAACCACCATTCCTGCTGAACGAGGACTGTGCATGGCTCGACCTACCCGGGTGTTCGTGACGTACACCCACGACTCGGAAGAGCACAAGAACCAAGTGCTCGCCCTGGCCAACCTCCTGCGGGCGCACGGACTCGACGTGCGGCTCGACGCGTGGGACACCCACGAACGCAAGGACTGGTACGTCTGGGGCCAGCGCCAGATCACGTTGGCGGACTACGTAGTCGTAGTCGCTTCGGCACGGTACAAGAAGGTGGGCGACGGCGACGTCGCGGCCGATGAGAACCGTGGAGCCCAGGCGGAAGTCACCGCGCTGCGGGAGATGTTCCAACAGGACCGTCCACACTGGACACGTCGGGTCCTCCCGGTGCTGCTGCCGGGACACACAGCCGACGAAATCCCCTTCTTCCTCCAGCCACGCACAGCGGACCACTACGAGATCAAGGACATCACGACCGCCGGCGCGGCCTCGTTGATCAGAGTACTGACCCAGCAACCCGTCACGGCCGCGACCGGTTCCGCCTCCGGTCCGGAGCGTCCGCCAACCACGTCACGGCCCCACGGAGCCACACAGGTCAACAACGCTTCCGCGGGCGGGACTGTCTTCGCTGTGCAGGCTGGTGACCTGCACTTCTCGCGCCGGCCGGAAGTCCGGCCGGACCGGCCGGACGATCCGGATCCCTCCTGCCTCTGAAGTCACAGAAGGCCCTGTCGGACAGCGGAATCGAACGTCCGCGACGGTCCCGTTGGCACAGTGGGGCAAGGCCGGCGTTCCGGGGCGTGGCGCGTCAACCCACTGGTGGCCTTTGTGGTCAGGCACAAAGGCCACCAGTGCTGTCACGGTGTTCGGTAGACGTTCTGCGGTCCGCCCTGGTTGGCGAAGACAATGCCGCCGTTCGCCGGGGTGTTGTTCTGGGTGAAGGCCGTCCGGGGCGCCGCGCGCTCGGCGAGCTTCATGACCGAGGCCTCCAGCGCGGGATTCCGGCTCACCACCATTGCGAGCCTGTGTTCCCATGCCGCCGCGACGTCGCGTATCAGGCGCTGCCGCTCACCACCGGCCGTGGATGCCAGGACGTCCGCGTCGGCCCGTAGCTGGCTGCCGAAGGCCGGGACGTCCGGGAACAACCGGACGACATCCGCTTGAATCGCGTGCCACGCGCCGGATTCGAGTTCACCGGCGATAGCTTGCGCGGCCGCACGCATCGGGTTCGTCATGCCGTGTGCCTCGCTCTGATCATCTTCTTGATGACGTCCAGCGACCTGGCGTTGTTGCCCCAGGCGATGTCGCCGGTCAGGCCGTCTTCCGGACGGCGGAAGCCGGTCGCCACCGACAGCGACTCACCGCTGGTGATCGACAGCCGGAACGTCTGGGCCAGCGGCACGTTCTTGTAGTTCTCGTCGATCTCCGCGAGCAGATCCGCCAGCACCTCGGGGATCGGGATGGACTGGGACGAGACGCCGACGATGTCCCGGTAGTGATACTCGGTGTTCTCCTCGTACACCGCCTCGCCCGTGTGGTTGTCGAGAATGCAGCGGTAGATGCTGATCAGGTTGTTCGTCAGGAACATGATCAGAACGTCGTAGGTGTTCGCACGGACCATTCCGTCCGCGCCCGGCCGGACTCGGAGGCGGTGACTGACCGCCTGGTTGCCGGACGGGATTCCCACCACGACCTGGATCGGGTAGACGAGGTCACCACCCTGCGCGGTCAGTTCGGCGTTGAGCCGGACACGCTCCCCGGCACGCCGGGATATGACCGCGATGTCCTCCCGCAGCCACTCGTCGAGCTGCCGGTCGCTCGGTTTCGGCTCAGCCTCACGGAACCTGCGCAGGTACTCGCGGTACCGCCCGAGTTCCTCGAATCCCCACTTCGCCAGCCAGCCACCACCGACGACGAACAACAACGTCCCGAAGTTCTGCATCGCCAGGCCGGCGACGATCAGCACCCCGGCACCGGCGAACGCGGCGATGTACCCGGCACTACTCCGGTGGCGGGGAGTGTGGGTGAAGTACTTCTTCACAGCCACGGGCCGATGCGGATCGACAACGCGCCGCACTTCCGTCTGCACCACGGGCGGCGGCATCATGCCGTAGGCGACTGCCCTGTCACACAATGAGTTCCACGTCGCCCCGGTGACCCGCGTGAGGTGGGTGACGAACGGTTCGAGGTCGCCGGGTGAAAGGTTCTCGAGGCTCTGCCCGAAGTCCGCGGCCTCCTCCTTGACCGGATGCATGCCGTAGGCGGCGTAGTAGTCCTCGTTGACGATCGCCCACAGCACCTTGGCCTGACACACCGACGACTCATCGGCGTAGTTCATGACCTGCTCCAGGTGCCGTTCGATGCGCTGGATCTCCTCCGGCCCCCGGTCACCGGGGTTGCGTCCGCCCAGCAGGGCCAAGGCGGCGAAGAAGTGCGCCTGCGCGATCTTGGCCTGAGCGGCTGGATCGTTCTCGAGCCCGGCCCGCGCGGCCGTGGTGACGGCCTCCTCGAACTCCGCGACCGCGTTCGGGTACAGCTTGCCCTTCAACGCACGGCTGCCCTTTTCGAAGTGATCGATCACCTCGCTGAGGTAGATGTTCTGAATACCCTGGCTGGCGTATACCGGTCCGCCGTTACTGCTGTTGTACTGGGTGTGGTGGGGTCCACTCATCGTGGCTCTCTTGTCCTTCGTGATGGCGACATGCCGTCAGCGCGGCACAGCGGTCTTGTCGTGACCGCCGCGCAGAACCTGGCATGATCGTCCATGCCCTGTCTGCCAAGAACTTCGCAGAGTCACGAAAATGACCGGGTTGACCATCAATTGACCACTCAGGACGCGGTGGCCGACCTCGGCGGCGGCCATCGGCCCGGGGACCGGTGGCCGCCGAGTCGGCGGGAACCGCGACGGCCACAGCCGAATGTCGCTAGATTTCGATCGTGGACTTCGAAGAGATCGTGATCCGGACGGACCGGCTCGACTTTCCCGCCCTTGTCGCCGGAGACGGGCCTGTTGTCGTCTGCTGGCATGGTTTTCCCGACCACCCTGCCACGTTTGGGCCGCTCGCGGAGCATCTGGTCGCCGCGGGGCGGCGAGTGGTGGCGCCGTTCCTGCGTGGGCATCATCCGGCGACAGCGGAGCAGATGCCCTATGGGGACGGGCTCACGCTCGCGGCGGACGGCGCCGCGGTCGCCGAGGCGTTGTCGCCGGATGCTCCTGTCGACATGATCGGGCACGACATCGGTGCCGGGATTGTCGGGCGGCTGGCGGCTGTCTGGCCCGAGCGGCTGCGGCGTGGGGTGACCATGGCGGTTCCGCCGCCGAGGACGTTGCCTGCGATGCTGAGCGATCCCGCCCAGCAGCAAAGGTTGTTCTACATGTGGCTCTTCCAGTTGCCGGACATCGCCGAGGCCGTCCTGGAGACTGATCGGCGCCTGGTCGACTATCTGTGGTCGACGTGGTCGCCTGGGCTTGACCCCGGCGAGCACCGGGAGCGGGTGCACGCCGTGTACGGCGATCCTCGGCTGCTTCGCAACGCGTTGCGGATCTACCGGGGGAACTTCGACCGGGCGCTGCACGATCCGGAGTTGGGGCCACTGGCCGCGCGCAGTGAGGTGCCCGCGGACATTCCGCTGCTTGTCCTTGCCGGTGAGGACGACGGGTGCATTCCGCCGGAGTACTTCGCTGATGCCGAGGCCGGGCTTGCGCCTGGCTCGTCCGTGCGGATCATTCCCGGAGCGGGGCACTTCATGCAGCTGGACCAGCCGGCCGAGGTCGCCAGGATCGTCCTGGACTGGATCAACACCTGACTATTCGTGCCAGACTCGCAGACGGGCGTCCGGGTTCAGTGTCCTGTAGTGCTCGGTGTAGAGCTTGGCGACGAGTTCGCCACGGCTGCTGACGCTCGTCTTGGCGAAGATCGCCTTCACGTGGTCACGGACGGTGTGCTGCGAGAGGTGCAAGCTGCTGGCGAGTTGGGCGGTGGACAGGCCGCGGGCGATGAGCTGCGTGATCTCCACCTCGCGGTCTGTCAGGCCGTACGCCGCCGTCAGCAGTGAGGCAACCTCGGTGGCCTTCGCGGGTTCGATCACGACCACTGTCTGGGCGGGCGTTCCGTTCGCGTCCCGCAGGCAGGAAGCGTGGAACACCAGCCAACGGCCTGCGCGGTCGCGGGCACGGATGCGTGTGCCGTCTTCAATCAGGGCGTTGGCTGCGGTGCTGTGGATCCATGCTGGGACATGGATGCCCAGCTGGGCCGGGGATGACGGACCTGGCGGCATGGCTTCCAGGAACTCGCGGGCCTCGTCGTTGATCGACAGCAACGTGCCGGTGGCGTCGAAGAGGAGCAGGCCGGGACCGCGAGCGGGGCAGGCCGGTCCCGGTGCAGGCAAGGCGAACGACCGGAGACTCTCGGCGAGGGGCGACGTGAGGTCCGCGACGGTGGTGATCTCCTTACGGCTGAAGCGTTTCCGTCCTCGGGCACGGAAAAGGCTGACCTGGCCCCACCACTGGCCGTCGACACGCAACACGGCTCGTAGTTCATCGTCCAAGCCGCGTGGCCGGAGGAACTGGCGGTATGTGGTGCTGTGTTCCGGTGCGTCAGCTGTGCTTTCACGGAGTGCGGCGACTGGGACCTCAGCACGGGCGAGGTCACGGAACAGGTTCACCTTCTCCGTCAGCAACTCGCAGTCCCAGTAGGTCGCACAGCCGTCCTCACCGAGGTTCTCGGCGCGCATCGGCGCGGTGACCAGTCCGGTGGCCGGGTCGGTGGCCTGCCAGATCGCTGCGTCGAACGGCACCTGACGGCGTAATCCCGCGGATGCTTGGGCGAACAGTGTAAGCGCGTCCGGTGCCCTCATGACCTCGATCTTCGTCTTCGACACCACGGTCGACAACCCCGAGAACGGGGGATGGAACCGGCCGCCGGCGCGGGTGAACCTTTCCGGCATGCGGATCGGGATCATCGGAGCCGGGGCGGCAGGCGTGAGTGTGCTCGACGCCTTGTCCCTGGCCGAGCCAACACCAAGTGGCATCACCGTGTTCGAGAGCTCGCCGTGGATGTGGCGTGGGCGTGCATACCAGCCGGACCTGGAGGCGGTGCGCGTGAACGCGCCGCCAGCCCTCATGTCGATCCGCCACGGTGATCGGGAGCATTACTGGCGGTGGTTGGCAGACCGCGAAGGGTATCTCGACACATCCTTGGGAGTGCCGATTGTGCCGCGTGCCGTGTATGGCGAGTATCTGGAAGCTACGGCCCTGACTGCGATCAGGCGGCTGCGGGAACGAGGTACTGAGGTCAAGGTCGTCAACGACCGGGTGACTGACTACTCGGCACTACAGACCACGATGGACCACGTTCTGGTGTGCGTGGGCGGCGGAACGCCTTCCGACCACTATGGGCTTTCCGGGCGCGAAGGTTTCGTGCTCGAGCCGTATCCGCTCGCGCGGACCTTGGACGGTGTTCCCACCGACAGTCATGTCGTCGTGATCGGTAGTGGGTTGACCGCGGTCGACATCGCGGTCGCACTGGCGGCCACAGGGCACAGTGGACCGATCACGTTGTTGTCCCGCAACGGCGTGCTGCCTTCCGTGCAACAGACGCCGGTCAAACTCGAATTCCAGCACCTCATCGCGGAGAACTTGCCGGGAACGTTCGACGGCCTGGCCTCGTTGCTGCGGGCTGAACTGGCGACGCATGGACAGGACCTCGCACCGCTGGCCGGCGAGATCACCCGGACCGAAGATCCTGTCGAGCGGCTTCGGCGGCAACTGTCCGAGGTGGACTCCGACTACCTCGGCCGCCGGATGCTGGCGGTCGGTATCCATACCCTCGGACCGGCGGCCTGGCGACGGCTTCCCGACGCCGACCGCGACATGCTGCGCACCGGCCACTTCCGGGCCATCACCAGCCTGGCCTCCCCCATGGTCCCCGTCAACGCCGAGATCGTCCTGCGGCTGCTCGACTCCGGGCAGCTGCGGCTGCTCGCCGGGATTCCCGGGATCGAGGCCACCAGCAGGGGATTCCACATCAGCGGGTCCGGCGAGTTGACCGCGGACGTCGTGCTGAACGCCGTGAACCCGGACTCCGGGGCGACTGGACCAGTGCACGTGCTCGGCAGTGATCCGGCCGACACGACTTTTGTCGTCCCGAGCGTGCCGACGGTCGCCGCCAGCGCCAGCGCCGCGGTGGCGAAGATCTGTGGACAGGTCAGGCATACTGGGTGACCATTGGCGAAGGGCTGGGGGATGCGGAGCAAGAAGGTCGAGTTCACCGGGTCGCACGGGGAGACGCTGGCGGCGCGGCTGGAACTGCCGGAAGGCGATATCCGGACGTACGCCTTGTTCGCGCACTGCTTCACGTGCGGCAAGGACGTGGTGGCGGCGACGCGGATCTCGCGGGCGCTCACCGAGTACGGGATTGCCGTTCTGCGCTTCGACTTCACCGGGCTTGGCGGGTCCGGCGGGGACTTCGGCAACACCACCTTCACGTCCAACGTCCAGGATCTGGTGCTCGCCGCGGACCATCTGCGGACCGGCTCCGGCGCTCCCACTGTCCTGATCGGACATTCCTTGGGCGGCGCCGCGGTGCTCGCCGCCGCGCGTCTGGTGCCGGAGGTGCGGGCGGTGGCGACCATCGGCGCGCCCGCCGACCCGGCGCACGTCCGGCATCTGCTCGGCGAGAGCCCGGCCGAGATCGAGCGGACGGGCCAGGCCGACGTGGTGCTGGCGGGGCGGACCTTCTGCATCCGCAAGCAGTTCCTCGACGACATCGCCGAGCAGCCGCAGGCCGAGCGGATCAGCGAGCTCGACGCCGCGCTGCTCGTCATGCATTCGCCGACGGACGAATACGTCGATATCACCAACGCGAGGCGGATCTTCGAGGCGGCGCGGCACCCGAAATCGTTCGTCGCCCTGGACGGTGCCAATCACCTGCTCACCAGACGCGAGGACGCCGACTACGTCGCGCACATGCTCGGGGCGTGGGTGACCCGCTACGCTGTGAAGACCGACGAGCCGACCGAGGGCACGGTGGTGGTGTCGGAGAACGGCGACGGTCCGCTCGAGCAGCGTGTCACTGTGGGTGAACACGTCTTCGTCGCCGACGAGCCTGTGCCGGTCGGCAACGACAGCGGGCCGACGCCGTACGACTTGCTCCTGGCCGCGCTCGGCGCGTGCACCTCGATGACGATACGGATGTACGCTGAACGCAAGCAGTTACCGCTCAAGCACGTTTCGGTCCACTTGCACCACTCACGGATTCACGCCGAGGACTGTGCCGGCTGCGAGACCAGGACCGGCATGCTCGACCGGATCGACCGCACGATCCACCTCGTGGGCGATCTGACCGGCCGGCAACGGCAACGCCTGCTGGAGATCGCCGACAAGTGCCCGGTGCACCGCACGCTGCACTCCGAAATCGACATCAGGACCACCGACTGAGGCCCAGGCGCGAGGTACTGCTCGACCTGGAGCGACCTATGCGGACTGTACAGGCCCAGGCCGTGACAGCTCACGTTTTGACCAGCTCTGCCGTCGCAGGTCCGCGATCAGGCCACCAAGCCCGGGGGATCACGCTGATTCGGCCCGGATTCGGTGGGTACGCCACTGCCATGAACAGGGAGAGCGACAAGCACAGTCCACTCGTCGACGACGAGATGAAGGAAGAGATCGAGGGCGCGCTCCGCGCCAACCGTCCGACCAGGGCGGACGAGGCACGCGACGTCGAGCCGTTCGAACGCGACGAGGACGAGCTCAGCGGCTGACCCGGACGACAAAACCCCGCCGGCAGGCAGCCCCTGATCTCCCGTCAACCGGAAAGGTCCGACAACACCGACACAGTTGCTTCATCCTCCAATGAAACCAGCAGGTCAGCCGCCATTTGGCGGTTGTGGGCCCGCTGGTGGGCCCTTCACCACGCAGCGCAGTCTGGTAGAACAGCACCCGTTACGGGCGGAAACTTCGATGGAACCGCGGGCAGGCGGTCTGCGTCGGAGCCAACGCACGGGCACTGGACACGACTGGGGTGAGGGGCGTCATGCCCAACGGGTTTGGAACCGTTCCCGACGAACTGCGGAATGCCGCGAGCAAGATCGGGGACGTTGTCGGCAAGGTCGCGAGCGCCGTCTGGCAGCCGCCGAGTGGTGATTACGGCCACCCCGGCGTCCAGCAGGGCTGGTCGGTCTTCATCGAGGACATGAAGAAGCAGATCGACGATCTGCGGTCCAAGGCGGACGGTCACGGCGAGGGCCTGATCACCGCCGCCACGTCCTATCTGGAGCGCGAGACCGGGGTCGGCGACCTGCTGGGCAAGGTGGGCCAGTTGTTCGAGGACTCCGGCACCGGGCTCACCGGTGGCGCGATCGGCATCGCGCCGTCGATCTCCTCACGCCTCGACCCCGGCTCCGCCGGTGAGGCGGGCGGCCCCGGACGGATGGTGTTCTGATGGCCGCCGAACTCGGACAGACCATGGACCCCCGGGAGCTGATCCCCGGGTTGCCCGAGGCGATCTCCACCGACCTGCGTGCCCTGGTGGAGAACGTCAAGCAGGTCGCCACGGTCGGCCAGGGCCTCGGCTCGGTCGACGTCGTCGAGTGGACCGGCCAGGCCGCGTCCTCGTTCCTGGAGATGTTCGGCCAGGAACCGCCGAAGTGGATGCAGGCGGTCGAGGACATGGGCATCGCCGGCGACGCGCTCGCCGACTTCGGCGACATGCTGACCTGGGCCCAGGGCGAGGCCCAGAAGGCCATCGAGATGTACACCGAGGCGATGGCGGCGTCCCGCGCGGCGGCCGCGAGCGCCCTGGAACAGGCCCAGAACGGTGTCGTCGGGCCGTTCTTCGACCCGGCCGCCGACGCGTTCCACAACGCACAGACCGTCCTGCAGAACGCCCGTGACCAGCTCGCGTCCGCGGGCGGCACGATCGCGCAGATGTTCGGCATGCAGCCGGACGGCGAGGGCAAGTACACCCACCAGGGCCGCGAGGTCGGCTTCGGCCTGGAGAACGCCAACCCCAACAACCGCGGCGGCTGGCAGCGGGTGCCGGGCGGGCGCTTCCGCGGCCGGGAGTTCGGCAGCCAGCCGCAGGGCAACCTCGGCGACATGTTCGGCGGCATCATGCAGGGCGCGCTCAAGGCGCTCGGCATCGAGATCCCCAAGGGCAAGTGGGACTCCGGCAAGGCCGAGGCCAAGGTCTGGGGCTGGGAGGGCAAGGGCAAGTTCGACTCCGGCTGGGTCAAGGGCGAGGGCAAGGCCAGCCTCGACGTGCTCGGCGCCGAGGCGCAGGCCAAGGCGGGATGGGGCCCCGACGGCCTGACCGCGGGCGCGCACGCCGAGGCGTACCTGGCCAAGGCAGGCGCGGAGGGCAAGCTGGACTTCGGCGAGCACGCCAGCGTCTCCGGCAAGGGTGAGGTCTTCGTCGGCGCCCGGGCCGAGGCCGAGGCCAACATCGGCTGGGGCGGCGCGGAGGCCAGCGTCGGCGCCTTCGCCGGTGCCCGGGCCGAAGGCGAGGTCGGCGCCGAGGTCGGCGGGATCGGCGCCGGTGTCCGCGGTGAGGCGTGGGCCGGTGCCGGTATCGAGGCCGACGCGCAGCTGGGCATGGGCGACGACGGTAAGTTCCACGTCGGTGGCTCGTTCGGCATCGGTCTGGGCTACGGCGGCAAGGTCGGCTTCGACTTCTCCGTCGACCCGGGCAAGGTCGTCGACACGGTGTCCGATGTGGCCGGTGCGGTCGGCGACGGCATCAGCAGCGCGGGCAAGGCCATCGACAACACGGTCAGTGACGCCGCGAAGGGCGTCAAGGACTTCTTCGGGCTGTGAAGCGGATGGAGATCTGAAGGATGGCAACGACTATTCCGGTGCCGATCGAGTTCTCGCTGCCGGAGGGCTGGCGGGCGGCCCCGCCGGACGAGGTCGGTTCGCCGCACGTCGCGTTCGTCGCGTTGAAACCGCCCGCGGTCAACGGGTTCGTCTCGAACATCACCATCTCCGGGGAGATCCGGCCGGACGTGCCGCTCGGCCAGATCGCCGACGAGGCGATCGCCCGGCTGCGCAACGAGGTCGGCCAGATCAAGATCGGCAACCGCGGCGAGTACGGCACCGAGCAGAACCCCGGGCTGACCCAGGCCGTGCGGATGCTGATCAACGTCCGGGGCCGCCCCGTCGACGTGGCGCAGCTGCAGGTCTACATCGGCATGGAGGACGTGCGGGATCCGCGGCGGCAGGCCGTGCTGCACATCGTGCTGTCGGCGGAGGCCGACGAGTTCGAGCGCGTGATCACCGACTTCCAGCAGTTCCTCACCACCGTGAAGCCGGATCAAGCGGCTCTGAACACCAACGGGGGCTTGTGATGACCGAGTGGTCGCAGCGGCTGGCCAGCCGGATCGAGGCGATCGACCAGGCCGCGGCGGACAACCGGCTGCGCGCCGAGTCGTACCGGCAGATGACCGAGGAGCTCAAGGCGGTCGACGGCACCGCGACGTCCCCCGACGGTATGGTGACCGTCGTGGCCGGGGCGGGCGGTTCGGTCAAGTCGATCACGTTCAGCGACGCGACCCGCACGACCGATCCGGCACTGCTGTCCAAGACGGTGATGCACACCATCGCCAGGGCCCAGGCGGAGGCCGCCCGGGCGCAGGCCGAGGTGGTGCGGCGCGGGCTGGGCAGCACCGAGCTGCTCGACCGGGTGCTGGCGGAGGAGGAGAAGGTGTTCGGCGACGCCCCGACGCCTGACCCCGGCGCCCATTCGCTGCGGCGCGCGGCACCCGTTCCGGTCCCGGGGCAGCCTGCCACGACGTACGACGACTACGAGGACGGTTTCGACATCTACCAGGGAATGCGCCGTTGAGCCCGGTGGCGATCATCGCGATCGTGGTCGGTGGCCTGATCGTGGTCGGTGGCGGGCTCACATGGATGATCATCTGGCTGAACAGGTCCAACGCCGAGGCCGAGCAGGACGTCCTCGGCAGGCTGCGGGCGGAAGCGCCCCGGCTGGGCTGGCGGTACGAGGAACGCGCGGACCAGTACACGCAGGTCTACGACGACGTCGAGCGGTACCCCAAGCTGTCCGAGCCGATCGTCGGCTTCGCCGCGTCCCCCAAGGCTTTGGAGGCGCACGACGTGGTCACGGGCGAGCACCGTGGCAGGCCGTTCCTCGCCGCCCGGTTCTGGGTGGACAAGCCGATGGACACCCGTGGGCCGGGCGGGCCACGTCCCGAGTACGCGATCTGGGTGCGTACGCCGGCACCGAGGCCCACGCTGGACGTCCGGGCCGTGCCGAAGCTGCAGAGCGCCGTGGGGTCGGCGACCGGCACCGGTGACCTGAAGATCGGGCACCGGGAGTTCGACGCCCGCTACCAGGTCACCGCGGAGAACGCGGACTTCGCCCGTGCCGTGCTCAGCCCGCAGCTGGTCGACTTCCTGCTGACCGACCCGCGTCCGTTCGACGGCTTCTGGATGCGCGGCGGGCAACTGGAGGTGGTCCGGGACGTGGTCAACGATCACCGCGACCCCGGGCCGCTGCTGGCCGCGCTCGACCTGCGCTGCGACATCCTCGACCGGATCCCGCCGCAGGTCTGGGCGTCCTCGTGAGTGTTTATCAGGGTTAGAACACGGATAAACGCTCACGAGGGGGCCAGCGCCGGGAGTGGTGGACACGCCCGTTGACGGTCCCGGGTTTCGGCCACTGATGGCGTAATACTGCGTCGGTGCTTGTCACTCCGGCCGGTCTGGTGATCTCCCCTGGTGATCTTGTCGACCTGCTGGAATGTGAGCACCGCAGCGTTCTCGACCACGCGTTGGCGATGCGGCTCGACGGCGCCCCGCACTTGGAGGAACCGCAGAACCTGCTGGTCGCCAAGCACGGCATCGCGCACGAGCAGGCGGTTCTCGAACGGCTGGCGGCGCGCCACGAGGTCGTCAGGATCAATTTGCCCGCGCCGCAGCCCGAGGCGCTGACGCAGGCCGCCGAGCAGACGCGGCGCGCGGTCGAGTCCGGCGCGCCCGTGATCTACCAGGCCGTGTTCTACGACGGCCGGTTCTACGGCCGCGCGGACTTCCTGATCAGGGACTCCAACGGCGGTTACGAGCCGCACGACACGAAACTCACCCGGCATCCCAAGCCGTCGGCTGTCCTGCAGCTCACCACGTACGCAGCGGCCCTGCGGGACGCCGGATATCCCGCGGGTCCGGACATGCACCTGATCCTGGGCGACGGCACCACCCACACCTACCGTGTCCACGACTTCCTGCCGTTGGTGGAAGACCTACGGACACGGCTGGCGGAACGGCTGGCCAAACCGGCCGCGTTGCCCGTGCGGTTGTGGGCGGACGAACGTGCGGCGTGCGCCACCTGCAAGTTCGGCAAGCACTGCGCGAGCGGCCGGGAGAACGACCGTGACCTGTCGTTGGTCGCCAACATCCGTGCCGACCAGCGGCGCAAGCTCGTCGCCGCGGGCATGACGACGATCGACGACCTGGCCAACGCGACCGCGATGGACCGGCCGTCGACCATGTCGGCGGCCACGTTCACCGGGCTGCGCTCGCAGGCCGCCATCCAGGTCATCCAGGACGCGTCCCGCACCCCGGACGACCCGGTCGGCAAGGTGGCCTTCGAGGTGCTGTCCGCCGAAGTGCTGGCCACGTTGCCGGAGCCGGGTCCCGGTGACGTGTTCTTCGACATGGAGGGCGACCCGTTCGCCCTGGCGGGCCAAGGGCTGGAGTACCTGTTCGGCGCGGTCACCGTCACCGACGGCCGAGAGGAGTTCCGGCCGTTCTGGGCGCACAGCCGGGCCCAGGAGAAGCGTGCGTTCGAGGACTTCGTCGACTTCGCACTCGACCGCACGACGAAGTATCCGGGCTCGCACATCTACCACTACGCGCCTTACGAAGTGAACGCGCTCAAGCGCTTGGCAGCCCTGCACGGCACCCGCGAGGAAGCAGTGGACACCTTGCTGCGGACGGGCGCGCTGGTCGACCTGTATGCCGTTGTACGCAAAGGACTTCGCGTCTCGCAGCGGTCGTACTCGATCAAGTACCTCGAACCGCTGTACATGCCGGACAAGCGGGACGGTGACGTGGTCAACGCCGTGTCCAGCATCGAGGCGTACGAGGAGTACCTCACACTGCTCGCCGCTGACGACCTCGCCGAAGCGGAAGCCGTGCTGGACGGCATCAAGGACTACAACGAGTACGACTGCGTGTCCACGCACCGGTTGTACCGCTTCCTGTTGCAGGTGCGCGCCGAGGCCGGGATCGAGCCGCACCAGCCGCAGGAGTCCGAACTGGACGTCCTGATCAACGAGACCGCGGAGGCCGAGGCCGCCGAACGCCGGGCCGAACGCGCGGCCAGGATCGCCGCCGTGGTCGATCCGTTGCTGGCCGGCCTGCCCGAGGATCCGGCGCAGGCAACGGAAGACGAGCAGGCACGCGCCTTGCTCGCGGCCGCGGTCGGGTATCACCGGCGCGAGACCAACCCGGCGTGGTGGGACTTCTTCCGTCAGGTCGGCGCGCCACTGTCCGACCTGGAGTCCGACACCGCCTGTACGGTCCCGGTCTCCGTGCGCGCCGAAGAGTGGACGGAGCCCAAAGGCCGGGTACGCAACGCGAAACGCCTCCTGCACGCCCAGTGCGATCCCGACCGGCCGCACCCGTTCGCCCCAGGTGAGCAGGTCCGTGTGCTGTACGCCGGGACGCCGGTCAACTGGACCCGCAATGCCGAGGTCCTCGAGGAGACCGCCGAGTCGATCATCTTGGAGGAGAGCGCCAAACCGGACGAGACCTCGGGCGACGTGCCGATCGCGGTGCTGCCAGGCGATCCGGTGAAACCGACGCCGAAGGACGAGGCGGTGTACGCGCTCGCCGAAGGCGTGGTCGAGATCCTGCCGATGCTGCCCGCGCATCCCGGAATCGACCTGCTGCGCAGGCTGCCGCCGCAGACCATCCGCGGTGACCTGCCGCAAGGCGAAGACCTTGTCGCCACGGTCATCTCCGCCGTGGACGCGCTGGACGGCTCGACGCTGGCCGTACAGGGCCCGCCCGGAGCCGGCAAGACGTACCTCGCGGGCCGGTTGATCGCGCACCTGATCGGCAAGGGCAAGTCCGTCGCGGTCACGTCCAACAGCCACAAGGCCGTGGAGAACGTGCTCAGCTCCGCCCTGGCGGCGGGACGTGATCTCGGTGTGCCCATCCCGTGCGCGAAACGCGCGAAAGGCGTGCCCGCCAAGGACTGCGAGTGGGATCAGCCGAAGGACAACCCGTCGCTCGTGCGCTGGCGTGCCGACCAGGGCGGCGGGTACCTGGTCGGCGGCACCGCGTGGACGTTCTCGAACGCGGCCATGCGGGAGAACCGGTTCGACGTGTTGATCATCGACGAGGCCGGCCAGTTCGCGTTGGCCGACGCGCTCGCCGTGTCGACGTGCACCCGTAACCTCGTGCTGCTCGGCGACCCGCAACAGTTGCCGCAGGTCGTGCAGGGCACGCACCCGGCGGGCGCGGACGCGTCCGCGTTGGGGCACCTTCTCGGCGAGGCCGACGTGATCCCGCCGCACCTCGGCTACTTCATGGACCAGACCCGGCGCATGCACCCTGGCGTGTGCGAGCCGGTGTCGCGGCTGTCGTACGCGGGACTGCTGCACGCGCACCCGACCGCCGAAGGCAGGCGCGTCGAGGGCATCGAACCCGGCCTGTACGCGCACTACGTCGACCACAGCCACAACATCACCAGCTCGCCCGAGGAAGCCGAGGCCGTGGTCGAGGCGGTCCGGACGCTCGTCGGCCGGACGTGGGTCGACGGTGCGCACAGCCGGCCGCTGACCGACGCGGACATCCTCGTGGTGGCGCCGTACAACCTCCAGGTCAGGGTGGTCCGCCGGGCGTTGGACGACGCCGGGTTCACCGAGACCCGGGCCGGGACCGTGGACAGGTTCCAGGGCCAGGAGGCGCCGGTGGTGCTTGTCACAATGACCTCGTCCGCCGCGGTCGACGTGCCGAGAGGCCTGGACTTTCTGCTCTCCCGCAACCGGCTGAACGTCGCTTTGTCCCGTGCGCAGGCCCTGGCGGTGCTGATTTGCTCACCCAAGCTGGTGCAGGCGGACATCCGGGACATCGAGGGGATGCGGCTGGTGTCCGGAATGATCGGTTTGCGGCGTGGCGCGGCCCACTGGCCGCCCTGACACCCCCCGAAGTCGCTCTGTGTGGCGGATAAGATGGGAGTCACCGTCCTGAGAAAGGCGTCATAGCTCCATGACCAGCGATTTCGACGCTGCGCCGGCCAAGTTCACCACGCTTGGGCTCACCTTCGACGACGTTCTGCTACTGCCCGCCGAATCCGACGTCGTGCCGAGCGGGGTGGACACCAGCACCCTGGTCTCGCGCAACATCCGACTGCGTGTCCCGCTGCTGTCCGCGGCGATGGACACGGTGACCGAGGCACGGATGGCGATCGCCATGGCCCGCCAGGGCGGCATCGGCATCCTCCAGCGCAACCTGTCCATCGAAGACCAGGCCAGGCAGGCCGAAACGGTGAAACGCTCGGAAGCGGGCATGGTCACGGACCCGGTGACGTGCTCACCGGACGCCACCCTGGCCGAGGTGGACGCGATGTGCGCCCGCTACCGCATCTCCGGGCTGCCGGTCACCGACGAGAACGGCAAGCTGGTCGGCATCATCACCAACCGTGACATGCGCTTCGAGGTGGACCACACCCGCCCGGTGCGCGAGGTGATGACGCAGGGTCCCTTGGTCACCGCCCAGGTCGGCGTCTCCGCCGAGGCCGCGCTGGGCCTGCTGCGCCGCCACAAGGTGGAGAAGCTGCCGATCATCGACGCGGACGGCAAGCTGCGCGGCCTGATCACGGTGAAGGACTTCGTCAAGACCGAGCAGTACCCGCTGGCCACCAAGGACCCGGACGGCCGGCTGCTGTGCGGCGCGGCGGTCGGGGTCGGCGAGGACGGCGTCAAGCGCGCGATGGCGCTCGCGGACGCGGGCGTCGACGTGATCATGGTCGACACCGCGCACGGGCATCAGCGCAACGTGACCGAGACGGTCGCCCGGCTGAAGAAGGAACTGGGCGACACGGTCGACATCGTCGGCGGCAACGTCGCCACCCGCGCGGGCGCCCAGGCCCTGGTCGACGCGGGTGCGGACGGCGTGAAGGTCGGCGTGGGCCCCGGCTCGATCTGCACCACCCGGGTGGTCGCGGGCGTCGGCGTCCCGCAGATCACGGCCATCTACGAGGCCTCGCTGGCGTGCCGCCCGGCCGGGGTGCCGGTGATCGGCGACGGCGGGATCCAGTATTCCGGCGACATCGCCAAGGCCATCGCCGCGGGCGCGAGCTCGGTGATGATCGGCAGCCTGCTCGCGGGCACCGCCGAGTCACCCGGTGAGCTGATCCTGGTCAACGGCCAGCAGTACAAGACCTACCGCGGCATGGGCTCGCTGGGCGCCATGCAGTCGCGCGGGGAGGCGAAGTCGTACTCCAAGGACCGGTACTCCCAGGACGACGTGCTGGCCGAGGACAAGCTGGTGCCCGAGGGCATCGAGGGCCGCACGCCGTACCGGGGCCCGTTGAAGAACGTCGTGCACCAGCTCGTCGGCGGTCTGCGGGCGGCCATGGGCTACACCGGCTCGCACACGATCGCGCAGCTGCAGGACGCACAGCTGATCCGGATCACGGCCGCGGGCCTGAAGGAGAGCCACCCGCACGACGTCACGATGACCGTCGAGGCGCCCAACTACAACGCACGCTGAACGCCCGGGGCGCCGCCGAGGTAGTTCTCGATCTCGTCGGCGCCCTTCGCCGCGCCACCACTGTCCCGGATGACCGCGCGCATCCATGAAAGGTCCTTGGTGCGGGCCCGCTCGACAGCGGCACGCAAGTCGTCGCCGGGGTTCACGCGCTCCCCCAGCCCAAGCTCCACCACGCGGTCCGCGTTGGCCTTCTGCTCCGGCGTCATCGGCGACGCGACGAGTGGGACGCCGTACGTCAAGGCCTCCATCGTCGAGTTCATTCCCGCGTGGGTGATGAACGCGCTCGCCTGTTTCAACACCGCGACCTGGGGAAACCTAGGCCGGACGTCGAAGTTCGCCGGCACGTGACTGAGCCGTGTCCCGCCGATCGTCATGGCGACGTGCCACTCGGTGTCCTCGAACGCCTCGATGCAGCGCCGGTAGAAGGCGACGTCGGTGAAGATCGTGCCCAGTGAGATGAACAGCACGGGTTTGCCGCGCGGTGTCCACTCCTCCCGGTGCTCGCGGTCGCCGAGCAGGGGTCCGATGAATCGGAAGCGGTCGTCGAAGCTGTCGGCCGCCGGCTGGAAATCACGCGGCAGGAACACCAGGTTCAGCGGCTCGGGGACGTCCAGCGTGCCCTGGAAGTCCAACTGGACGCCGTGCCGCGCGGCGAACCGGGCGCACTCGGTTTCCAGTTCCGTGGTGTCCACCCCGGCGGTCATTTGGTCGTACAGCGGGAAGGCCGCGCTGGACGCGAAGTTCGGGATGGTCCGTACGGCCGGAATGCCCAGCTTCTCGGCGACCAGGCGAGCGGGCCAGTTCGTCGAGTCGTAGACGATGCCGTCCGGCCGTTCACGCGTGCAGTGCTCAAGCAGCACCGGATAGGTCGCGCGCAACGCGTGGAAGTAGTGCCGCAACCACCCGGCCAGCGGGTTGGCGGTCAGGGGGACGTGCGGCTGGAGCGGCGGTAGCTCGACCCAGGCCGTCCCGGTGCCGACGGGGTGTTCGGTGGCGTAGTCGACCTGGTGACCTCGCCGGACGAGCTCCGCGACCAGCGCAAGGGTGGGAGTGATGTGGCCTTGTCCGGTCAGCGTGACGAACAGCAAGCGCATGGCCGCACAGCATAGGAAGACTCACACCCACGTTCGAGCCCGTTTCCGCTGGGTACTCGGGCCATATGGACGTCATCGAATTCCTTCAGCGGCAGCACGCCGAGATCCGCACGCTGTTCGGAGAGATCGAGTCGGCAACGGACGACAAGCGGCGCAAGGAGCTGTTCCATGACCTGATCCGGCTGCTCGCGGTGCACGAGGCGGCCGAGGAGGTCGTCGTGCACCCCGAGGTCCGGCGGCTCCAGGGTGGGCAGGCGGTGGCGGAGGCACGGATCGCGGAGGAGCACCGGGCCAAGGAGCTGCTGTCCACGCTCGACAAGGTCGGCCCGGAGAGGGAAGGCTTCGACACCCTGCTCGTGCAGCTGCGCGAGGACGTGCTGGCGCACGCCGAACACGAGGAACGGGAAGAGTTCCCGCTGCTGCGCAAGGAACTCAGCCAGGAGCGGCTCAACACCATGGGCACCGCCGCGCAGCTGGCCGAGAAGGTCGCGCCGACCAGGCCGCACCCCGGGGTGGAGAGCGCCACACAGAACCTGCTGCTCGGCCCGCCGACCGCGATCATGGACCGGGTCCGCGACCTGGTCAGGGACGCGATCAGCCGGTAGGCATCCGTTCGGTCCGCATCTGTTCGACACGGTCGGCCCAGCGCTCCAGCAGCACCGTGTCGTGGGAAATGGCCAGCACGCCCGCGCCTGTCTCGCTTTGGTAGTCCCGGATCACCGCCACCAGAGCAGCTGTCGTGGACGCGTCCAGCATGGTGGTCATCTCGTCGCACACGAGATAGGCCGGGCGTAGCGCCAACGCGCGGGCCAGGCATGCCCGTTGCAGCTGGCCGTCGCTGACCTCGTGTGCTCGCCGGGCGAGCAGATCCGGTGTCAGGGCGACCAGGCCGGACAGCTCGTCGACACGGTCGGGTTTGCCGTTGGCACGACTCGGTTCGGCGATGACCTGGCGCAAGGTCATCCGGGGGTCGACCGACAGCCGGGGCTGCTGGAACAGCACGCCGATCTTCGTGCGGTACTGCCGGGGCGCGCGGTACCGGAACCCGCCGACGACGGTCCCGTCGATGCTGACCGATCCGGCGAAAGGCTTGTGCAGCAACGACAGCACTCTGGCCAGAGTGGACTTCCCGCTGCCGCTCGGGCCCGCCAGGCCCACGGTCGCGCCGGACTCGACGGTCAGGTCGACGTCGGTGATCACTGGCCGGCGCGGATGGTATCCCGCCGTGATCCCGGAAGCGGTCAGCATGGGTTGTGGCAGGCGACGGCGTGACCGTTCAGCACGGTCAACTGTGGACTGTCGGAGCATTCGGCGGTGACACGGTCGCAGCGCGGACCGAAGGCGCAGCCTGGCGGCAGGTCGGTGAGCACGGGAGGCAGTCCTCGGATCGGGGTGAAGGCCCGGTCGGGCAACGAATCGACCAGGCCACGGGCGTAGGGGTGCCGCGGTGAGTCGAGAACCTCGTGCGCCGGACCGACTTCCACGAGACGGCCGGCGTACATCACCGCGATCCGGTCGGCCACGCGCCGGGCCGCCGCGAGGTCGTGCGTGATGAGCAGGACTGCCCGGCCGTCGGCGACCAGCAGCCGCAGTTCGGCCACCAAGGCGTCCACCAACGCGCGGTCGAGGCCGGTGGTCGGTTCGTCGGCGATGATCATCCACGGGTCGCCGGCCAGTGCCAGCGCCGTGGCCACTCGTTGTGCCATTCCCCCGGACAGCTGGTGCGGGTACAGGTCCAGGTCCGCGGGCTGGAGCCCGGCCCGTTTCGCGACCTCGTCCGCGGACGGCCGGGTTTCCGCGGGGTGCAGGTGGCGCAGAGCTTCGTCGAGCTGGGCGCGGGCCGTGCGCACGGGCGTGAGGTGTGCGGCCGGGCTTTGCGGGACGAGCCCGATCTGCCTGCCACGGACCTGCTGGCTGAGCACCTGGTCGGACGCGGCCAGCAGGTCCAGCGGCCCGAGCATCGCGCTGCCCGCGACCTCCGCGTTGCCCGGCAGGAACCCGAGCAACGCGCTCGCCAGAACGGACTTGCCGCAACCGCTTTCGCCCACCAGAGCGAGGCATTCGCCTGGGGCGAGCGAGAACGACACGTCGCTCACCGCGGCGACCCGGGCGTCGGGCAGCGTGAACCGGACGGACAACGAGTCGACGGTCAGACCTACCATGACAACTCCGAACGACGTCGTGGGTTGAGCCGGTCCCGCCAGACCCCGCTGAGCCCGGAGATCGCCAGCGTGGCGACCACCAGCATCAGCCCGGGCGCCAGGGACATCCACCAGCCTCCGGTCAGCAGCGAACGCTGAGCGTCGTTGATCATGTTGCCGATGCTGGCCATGTGCGGCGGCATCCCCAGTCCGAGGAACGACAACGCGGTCTCGTGCCACACCGCGTGCGGGATCATCAACGTCGTGGCCAGCAGCACCTGCGGGGCCACGTTGGGCAGCAGGTGCCTGCCCATCACGCGCAGCCGGGACGAACCGCCGGCGATCGCGGCGTCGACGAACGGCCTGCCGCGCAACGAAAGGATCTCCGACCGGACGATCCGCGCGGACGACAGCCAGTGCGTCAGCGAAATGGAGATGACCACCGAGGTCAGGCTCGGGCCCAGCACCGCGACGATCACCACGCCGAGCAGCAGGTGCGGCACGGACGCGACCGTGTCGACCGCGCGCATCAGCAACCGGTCCACCCAGCCGCCCGCGGCACCGGCGAGCACGCCGACCAGCGTGCCCAGGACCGTCGACACGACCGCGGCCACGATGCCGACCATCAGCGAGACGCGCAGCCCGTAGATACAGCGCAGCAACACATCCCGGCCCAGTTCGTCGGTGCCGAACGGATGCGCCAGGCTCGGCGGGCGGTTCGCCGCCGCGAGATCCACGAACTGCTGATTGAGGTTGACCACCGCCGGAACCACGATCACGGCCAGCACGATGACGCCCAGGATGACGGCCGAGGAAAGCAGGCGTACCCGTGGCGATCCGGGCGCCGCGGCGACCGCGATCCTCGATCGCGCGACCCGCCGCCAAGTCGTGTCAACCATCGAATCCCACCCTCGGGTCGGCCAGCGCGTAGAGCACGTCGGCGATCAGGTTGCCCAGCAGAACCGCCGCGGTGGCCAGCAAGGTCAGGCCGCCCAGCAGGGCGAAGTCCACGTTCAGCGCGGCGTCCACAGTGGCCTTCGCGATCCCCGGCCACGAGAACACCGTCTCGACCAGCAGCGCGCCACTGATCAACTCGGGCAGCCGGGCACCGAGCAACGTGATGAACGGCAACAGGGACGTCCGCAGCGCGTGCCGCAGCACCACGGTCCGGTCGGGCAGACCACGTGCCCGCGCGCCGGTCACGTAGTCCTGGGTGAGTGACTCCAGGAGGTTCTGCCGGACGAACAACGCGAACCACGGCGCCTGCGAGATCGCCAGCACGGCCGCGGGCAGGACCAGGTGCCGGACCAACTGCCCCAGATCAAGCGCTTGGTCGGCGTCGGTGAGCCCGCCGCCCGGTAACCACTGCAACTGCTGCGCGAAGATGAACAGCGCGCCGAGGCCGAGCCAGAACACCGGCGCGGCTTCGAGGACGTACGAGCCGGACGTGATCGCCCGGTCCAGCCAGCCGCCCTGCCGCCACGCGGCCAGCGTGCCCAGCGCCAGCCCGAGCAGCAGGGCCAGCCCGAAACTGACCGCCAGCAACAACATCGACCAGCCCAGGCGATCACCGATCACCTGGGCGACGGGCTGCTGCAGGGACAGCGAATCGCCGAAGTCGCCCGTGACCGCGTGCCCGAGCCAGGCGGTGTACTGCTCCACCACGGGCTTGTCCACGCCCCAGTTCTCCCGGATCTGCGCGACCCGCTCGGGATCGGCGCCGATGATCCGCACCCCGAAGTACCGCTCGACCGGGTTGAAAGGGGACGCTTTGGCCAGCACGAACAGGCCGAAGCTGACGACCAGCAGGACCGGGACGGCGAACAGCAGCCGCCGCAGGACCAGCTTGCCGATGCCGCTTGTCACTCCGGTGCCGCTCACTTCGGCGACCAGTGCTCGATGTTCCACCACACGGCGTGCACCGTGCCGTGGTCGTGCGGCTCGACCTGTTCCTCGATGCCGTTCCACTTGTCGCGCATGACGTACGTGTGGTCGAGGAAGACCAGGAACGCCCACGCCGGGTCGGCCATGTACGCCTGCTGGAAGTCCCGGTACGCCTGCTTGCGGACCCCGGGGTCCAGGTTCCTGCGTGCGGTGTCGAGCGCCGCATCGACCTGGGAGTTGTTGTACAGAGTCATGTTGACGTAACCCGGTTGTCCACTGTAGCGGGAATGCAGCAGGGTGTAGGCGGCGCTGTCCGGGTCGTACGGGTCGCCGCCGCCCCACACCGCAGCGGTCTCCTTCTGGCGCTGCAACATCAGCTCGAACGTGGTCGCCTCGACCGGCGCGTCGATGCCCAGCTTGGCGAGGTCACTGCCGACCGCCAGCGCCAGGTCCTTGCGCAGCGAATCCTCGGCCGGATACAGGATCGGCAGCCGCGCGGGCCGGCCGTCCTTGGCGCGCTTGCCGTCCGAACCGAGCCGCCATCCGGCCTCGTCCAGCAACGCCCCCGCTTTCCCGGCGTCGAAGTCGAACTTGGCCGCCGGGTCGTACCACTCGGTGAGATAGGGCGAGATCGGGGTCGCGGCGGGCTTGCCCGCCCCGGCCAGCACGGTGTCGATCATCGCCTGCCGGTTGATCCCGGTGTTGATCGCGACCCGGACCCTGGGGTCCGAAGTGAACGGCAGCGCCGACGGGATGCCCAGGCCGCGGTAGTCGGCGGACGGGTTGCGCACGAGCTTGTACCCGGCCTTGCCGGTGTACGTCCCGGCCAGCCTCGGCGGCAGGACGGTGGCGTCGAACTCGCCGGACGCCATCCTGGTGGCCCTGGCGTTGTCGTCGGTGACGTAGACGAACGTGACGGTCTTGATGGCCGGGGCCTTGTCCCAGTGGCCCTCGTTGGCCTTGAGCACCATCCGGTCGCCCTTGCGCCACTGGTCCACCGTGTACGGCCCGGTGCCGATCGGCGCGGTGTTGAACGGTGCGGAGTTGATGTCCTGGCCGTCGAATGCCTTGCGCGGCACGATGCCCAGCGTGAGGAACTGGCCGAACGGCGCGTACGGGTACTTCAGCCGGAAGACGACCGTGCTGTCGTCGGGCGCGCTGACCTCGGCGAGTGCGTCGTACCGGGAGGCGATCGTCGAGTTGACCTTCGGGTCCAGCACCGACTTGTACGTGAACACCACGTCCTGCGCGGACAACGGCGTGCCGTCGGAGAACTTGACCCCTTGGCGGAGCTTCGCCGTCCACGTCAGCCCGTCGGCCGTGGCCTCCGGCAGCCGCTCGGCCAGCCGGGGTGTCAGCCTGAGCCCGGCGTCCCGGTCGACCAGGCCGTCGAAGACCTTCGCGGCGCCGTCGGGCGCGTAGCCGAGGATGGGGTTGAGGTTGTCCGGCTCCTGACCGGCGCCGATCACGATGGAAGGCGGCCCGGCGGGCCCCTGCTGCGGAACCGAACACCCCGCCACCGCCAGTGCGGCGAGCAGGACAAGACCGACGACCGTACGCATACGGCCATCTCAACCTAGTAGCCACTATTTGGCAATAAGTCGCATCTCACGCCCGCGCGTGTCCACCATTCCGGCACCCGGGACTCTCTCGCCGCTCCTGGCTGCCGGTCCCAGTGCGCTTCGTCCCGGTGCGACTTCGCTCAGTGCGATTTCATGGTGCCGGAATGGTGGACACGGGATTGGGGGGTCACCGCTTGGTGTCCCTCCCGCGCGTGTCGGTCGCGGGGTCCACGTCGATGCGTTCCTTGCGGACCTTGCCCTTGACTTGCTGCTGTTCGGTCACTTCCTCGGTGTGCATGCGGACCTGTTCGACCGGGACGGACTCCTTGCCCATCACTGGCCGCTCGGCGTGCAGGACCACTTCCTGCTCGTCCTCGGCGATGTCGGTCTGGCCTGCCCGGCGGGGGTCGGCCGGTTCGCGTTCGATCCGGACCTCCTCGTGCGACACCGGGACCGTGACCTGCTGCTCCTCGGTCACCACGTGCTTGCGGAGGCGAACACGGCCGGACTCGACGCGTTCCTTGCCGACCTTCAGCTGTTCCTCGGACCGGGTCATCGTCTGGTCACCCTGACGGCCGCGCTGCTGCGCCTGCTGACCCTGCTGCCCCTGTTGACGCTGCTGACCGCGCCCACCGGCGCGCTGCATGGGAATCCCGTAGTAGTCGTACAGGTGCATGCTCTCCTGGGCGGACAGCCGTCCCTCCGCGTCGATCCGGGGGGCGTCCTTGATCTTCTCCTTGCCCCAGTTCACGTGCAGCCCGTCGGTCGCCGTCTGCGCGCCGGCCAGCGGCACGAAGCTCTCCTTGTGCCCGAACAGGCCGGTATGGACGGTCACCCACTCCGGCTGCTCCGACTCCTCGTTCAGGTACACCGTCGCGACCCGGCCCACGCGTTCCCCGCGGGTGTCGTACACCTCGCTGCCGACGAGTTCCTGCGGTCCCATGGCTTCACCTTCCGTGTCTATAAAGGACAACGTTCGGAAGTCCACAGTCCACCGTGCACCGCCGGCTCGCAACCGGGCCGGGACCGGCACCTGTCGGCAACCCACGCAACCGCCACAGACGGCGAGCACAAGACCGTCAGGATGTGTGGTTTATCCGCGTTTTGTCCGGGCATACGCATGACACCCCAACGGGTACAAGGGAGCCCTGTGGGTGACACCGGACTCGAACGCGGGTTTTTCCCGAGTGACGTCAACCGACCGCGAGCAGGCTCGCGCCCCGCGAGGACAGCTTGTGCACGGCGGATCCGTTGGAGCGGTGGGTGATCACGAGCCCGGCGTCGCGCAGCACAGTGGTGTGCTGGGACGCGCCCGCGACGGAGATGCCGATCGCCTTGGCCAGCTCGGACGTGTTGACGCGCGGCGCTTCGGCGATCGTGCGCAGCACGGTCGCCCTGGTCCGGCCCAGCAACGCGACCAGCGATTCCGGCCGGGGCGCGGACCGCTGCCCGGCGACCGGCCCGGACCAGCCCAGTTCCCGCTCGACCGGGTAGACCAGGATCGGCGTCCGGTCCGGGTCGGCCAGGGTGATCGGCTTCTGCCAGCAGAAGAACGACGGCAGCAAGGTCAGGCCGCGGCCGTCGAGATGGATCTCCTGGTCGACCGGATACTCCACTTCCAGGACCGGCGCACGCCACTTCATCGACGGGTGCAGCATGGTCAGCATGCTCTCGATTCCGCAGTCCGTGGTGAGTTCGGCGCGTTTGTCGCGGTCCGCCCGGATGTGCGCGCGGATCGTCTGCCAGTGCGGCCGCAGGACGTCCTGGTGGTAACGGCGGATGCTGTTCGCCAGTTGGCGCATGGCGGACACGTCGCCGTCGGCGATACCGGCCGCCCACGTCGGCAGCGTGGTCTCGCTCGCCAGCCGCTGGATGTCCATGCGCAGCGCCGCTTTGCCGGTGCCGAGCAGGATGTCCAGCGCGGCCTCCAGATCGGGACTGTCCACAGTAGGCGTGAGGAAGTCCGGTGAATAGCCCTTCGGCCGCGCCAGCGTGGCCAGAACGGCCGCCGACGGGCGCATCGACGACCGTGCCTGCCTGCGCCACGGCTCGAACACGAGCGCGCCGTGACCGGCCTGCAGCACATGCATGCTGAGCAGGACTTCCCACAGTGGATGCGGTTCGGCGCGAACCCTGATCCTGGCCAGATCGTCCGCGGTGAAATGGATGCGCAGCACTTGTCCCCCTGCACACGAGTAGTGCGCCGACACCCCCCGTGCCGGCAGGCAGAACGATAATCGCCATGATCCGGCGGCGGATATCCGCTGGGCGACAAGTTGCTGTCGTTCCGCGGACATCGGCGCGTCAGCTACCGCCGCAATTGTCCCATGATCACGTGACCACCGCATCGGCGTTCACGTCTGGCTGAAACCCGTGAAGAAACCCGGCTGATCATCCGATCATTCTGCGTTCTACTACCCGTATCGTGAACCGGTCACGAGACCGGCTCGCGCAGGGCGGCCGTCAGGAGCCCGTACGTCTCCCGCACCGCCCCCCACCACGCTCGGCACCACCACCGCCCCCTCGGCGCGAGGACTCCGCAATGCCCGGGCTGCCCCGCGCCCGAAGTCAAGACCGGCAGATCACGAATCGCCACACCGGCAACCTCGAACCGCTCCGATCTTGGACCAGGTGTCGAAGTACGCCCTACTTCGGTGTCTGGAAGCCGCCGACCTTCTGCTCGAGCAGTTCGGCCAGCCGCAGCGGGGTGCGGTCCTCGAACGCCGGGCCGATGAGCTGCACGCCGACCGGCAGGCCCTCGGGGGACCGGCCCGCGGGTACGGCGGTGGCGGGCAGGCCGGGCATGGTGGCCAGGCCCGCCCAGACGAGCTGGTCGAAGTACGGGTACTCGACGCCGTCGATGTCGATGCGCCGGTCCAACGGATTGGGGGTGTGGTCGTGCGGGAACGCGGGCGTCGGCGTGATCGGGCACACCACGGCGTCGAACTCGGTGAACAGCTGCCGCCAGGCGTGGCGGTGGAGCTCGCGGCGGTTGTTGGCGTCCATCCAGTCGCGGTGGCTGAACACCATGGCGCGCAGTCGCGTCGTGCTGAGACTCTGGTCGTCCGCACTCAGCCCGGCGACGCGGGTCCGCAACTGCTCGTGCGATTCGGTGGGAAAACGCGCGACAGAGCCCGAAATCAGCAGCTGCATGTAGAGCGTCGCGGCTTCGGTCAGATCGGGCAGCAGCGGACTGTGCCGTTCGACGCGGGCGCCGCCGTCGACGAGCGCGTCGGCCACCCGGTTCACGCCCGCCCGCACGGCGGCCCCGGTCGGAATGAGCGGATGCTCGTCGAGGACCAGGACCCGGAAATCGGAGAGCCGCTCGTGGCGGGCGGGCGGCAGTGCCAAACGGTGCGCCACGCCGAGCGTCAGCGGGTCCGGCCCGGCCATCACGTCGAGCAGGAGCATGAGGTCGCGGGCGGTGCGCGCCATCGGACCGACCACGGCGAGGTCCAGGTCGACCGGCAATGCCGGTTCGGACGGCGCGACCATACCGCGGTTCGCCGCCAGCCCGACCGTCGGCTTGTGCGCGTAGACGCCGCAGAAATGCGCCGGGGTGCGCAGCGAGCCGGCGATGTCGGAGCCGATGGACAATGCGCCGAACCCGCACGCCAGGGCCGCCGCCGACCCGCCGGAGGATCCGCCCGGCGTGCGACCGTGATCCCACGGGTTGACGGTGGTGCCGTAGATCTCGTTGAAGCTCTGGATGTCCTGTAGCCCCAACGGCACGTTGGTCTTGCCGAGCACCACCGCGCCCGCGGCCTTGAGCCGCGACACCTGTACCGCGTCCTCGGCCGGCATGTAGTTCCGGTGCGGCGGCATGCCCCAGTTCGTGGGCAGCCCGGCGATGTTGTACGACTCCTTGACCGTCACCGGAATGCCGAGCAGCGGCCGGTCCTCACCACGCGCGCGGGCCTGGTCGGCATGGTGTGCGGCGGCCCGCGCACGGTCGAAGTCCGGCACGCAGATCGCGTTGATCACCTTGTCGTCGCGCTCGATACGGGCAATCGCCTCGTCGGTCAGTTCCACCGATGTCACCGCACCGGCGCGCAACGCGGCAACGAGTTCTTCGGCCGTCTGAAAGCTCCACTCCATGAATCCGAAGCTATCGACCTGCCACAGAGGACACGAAATTCCGGTTCGCACAACAGGGAGACCGAACGGGCCACTTGTACCGACGAAGTCGCGCACTCGGTCCACCACCGAAGGTGACCCACCGCAGGTCACAGCGCCGGCAGTGGGCCAACTCCACCCGCACAGGCCATGAAACGCCGCATCGTGCAACAGGATGGACGTCTCAATTCCTGCCCGCTGACCGTCGATGGTCCCGATCGCCCACTGATTTCCCGCCACTTTCTGGGGACGATGGGATGACAACAAACAGGGAGGAACCGATGGACCGCTACTTCACCCGCGACGGCGCCACAATCGCCTACGAGCACACCGGCGAGGGCACGCCGCTCGGCTACGCGCACGGCGTGTTCCTCAGCCGGGATGCCGTGCGGCGCATGCACTTGTTCGACTTCGACACCCTGTCAGCCGGTCGGAGCCTGCTCACGTTCGACCAGCGCGGCCACGGCGAATCCACCGGCCGCCCGGTCGCCGCCGACTACACGTTCGCCAACGTCGCCCTGGATCTGCTGGGGCTGCTGGACGAAACGGGCATCGACGAGCCGATCGACTTCGCCGGGTCCTCCTGGGGCGCGGCGATGGCCTTACACGCGGCCGTGATCGCTCCGGAACGGTTCCGCAGCCTCGTGCTGATCATCCCGCCGGTGGCCTGGGAGGACGGCCCGGTCCTCGCGCGGCAGTGGTACTCCGACACCGCGGACGAGATCGAGCGGCTGGGCGGGCCTGCCTGGCGCACGGCGTGGGCCGAGGCCGATCCGCTGCCGATCTTCGCCGACTACCCCAAGTTCGACCTCACCCCGCAGATCCCGGACGAGCTGCTGCCGTCGGTGCTGCGCGGCATCGGCCAGTCCGACCTGCCACCGCAGGAGCTCGTCGCGCGGCTGCGCATCCCGACGCTGATCACGACCTGGGAGACCGATCCGCTGCACCCGGTGGGGACCGCACGGCGGCTGCACGAGCTGATCCCCGGCTCGCGGCTGCACATCGCGACCTCGGTGCCGGAGATCCAGACGTGGACCGGGCGGACCGCCGACTTCCTCGGTGCACGCCCGCGATCCTGACCGGCTGCCCGTCAACCGGCTCGCACCTCGTCGAGCCACATCTGAAGCGCGACACGGGATTCACGCAGCGTGCGAGCAGGCTCGCCGAGGCCGCTGTGCGAGTGGCCGTGGCGCGGGGCATGTGGGCTCCAGAACTTGGAGAACGCCAGCCTGATGCAGTCCTCGACAGTCGTGGCGTGGTAGAGCAACAGCTCGGCGACACGCTCCTGCAAGGAGCCGGGAGCGCAGCCGAGGTCCGTGGCGTCGCGGTGCAGCCGGGCGTACTCGCTGACGATCCGGCCGCCGCGACGGGCGACGTCAGCCGGTGGCGTGCCAGGGCGGCAGCACTCGGCAATCGTCTCCTCGGCGTTGGGCTGGGCCCTGATGCCCTGGTCGACCAGATCGATCAAGGCCGCCAAGCGACCGGCCAGGTCGCCTGCCGGCTCGGCCGCCCTGGCCTTTCGCCGCGGTCCCAGTCGCCACAGTCCCATCGGCACCTCCACCACCGACGCTGGTGCATGGATTCCTCCACGGTAATGCCTGACGGGCGGTTTGACCTTGTCGTAGCGTCAAGGTCTTTACTGGCCGCATGCGCATCGGGGAACTCGCTGACCTGGTCCAGCTCTCCACGCGGGCGATCAGGCACTACCACCACCGCGGCCTGCTGCCGGAACCCGCGCGGCGCGCGAACGGCTATCGCGACTACGGCCTGCGTGACGTGATCGTGCTGGCACGCATCCGCCGGCTCACCGAACTCGGCCTGAGCCTGGACGAGGTACGCGATGCCCTGGCCGACGAGCAGGGCCGTGACCTGCACGAACTCCTCGTCGCGCTGGACGCGGACCTGGCTCGCCAGGAGGCGGCGATCCGCGAGCGCCGGGCCCGGCTCGCTGTCCTGATCGACCAGTCCTCGACCGTCTCCCCCGAGGTGACCGCGTTGCTGGCCGGGATGCCCGCACCGCCCGGCGAGATCGCCGCACTCGAGCGCGAACTGCTCGCGCTGCTGGACATGGCACCCGAACGGGCGGAAGTCGTCTCCGCGTTGCGGGACCACGCCCCGGACGCCCGGCTCGGCGCCGAACTGGCCCGGCGGCTGGAGGAACTGGCGGACGCCCCGGCCGACGATCCCCGCGTCGCCCCGCTGGCGGCCGACCTGGCCCGTGCCATCCCGGCCGGGCTGATGCCCGCCGAGGTGGACCTGGACCATCCGTTCAGCGTCGCCGTGCTGGAGGCGTTGAAGCCCGCGCAGGCCGAGGTGCTCCGGCAGGCGATGCGGTCATGAGAAGGCTTCTGCTGGCCCAGTGGCACGGCCTGGCGAGCCTGTGGTGGTGGATCAGGCGGCGCAGGAAGGGATTGGGCCCGTCGGACGTCGAGATCGGATACGCCCGCGAGCAGATACCGATGATCGTCGTGCTGACAGGCGCGCTGACTCTGGAAACGGCCGTGGTCGGCTTGCTGGTGCCATGGTGGTGGATCCACGTCATCGACGTGCTCACGCTGTTGCAGGTCGTGGGTATCGGCGCGGTCATGGTCACCTGGCCGCACTACCTGACCGGCGACACCCTTGTGCTGCGGGAGGGTTCGATGTTCGAGCTGCGCGTGCCACTGTCGTCGATCGGGTCCGCGCGCGTGCATCGAAAAGACCACAATGGACCGACGATCGACCGCACGGACGACACGCTGAACATCGTGATCGGCAACCAGACCGACGTGACGCTCGTGCTCCGCGAGCCGGTCGACGGCGTGACCACGATCCGCTTCCGGGCCGACGATCCGCATGCCGCGGTGAAGGCGATCTCAACCAGGCTGACGGCGGACATCCAGTGAGGTCGACACGGACCGGCGGCGGCCAGGCCGCCGCCGGTTCCGGCTAGCTCAGCGGGTCCAGCGTCATGGAGGCCTGCTGCGGGTTGCCGTCGTGCACAAGGGATTCGTGCGCGCCGACGTCGTCGAAGGCGAAGCCGTACGCCTTGCCGTCGACCATCTGCGAATGGATCAGCCGGGAGTAGTGGTTGGTCACCGAGTCCCGGTAGAAGTTCGCGTTGTTCGGGTCCGGCTGGTTCGGGTTGACGATCAGGGTGGAGCGGTTGAACCCGGCGCACAGCGTGCGCGAGATCGGCCCGCGAACCTGGTCGTTCGGTGCGTCCAGCAGCTTGTAACAGCCGAAGACGCTGTCCGAGTCCGGTTTCTGGAACGAGGTCGCGACCCCGCCGGACGAGTTGGTGAACGTCATGGTGTTGCCGGAGACCCGGCCGTAGTACTTGACGTTCGGCTGGTTCGAGAAGGGCGTGACCGTCAGCGTGTTGGTCGTGTAGTGCGACCAGACGCGATCGATGTAGTCGCTCATCACGTTGGCGGGCAACGCACCGACGCCGACACCATGGCCGGGAGACAACGCACGCAAGCCGTTGTCGCGGATCAGGCTGCCCCATCCCTGCGAGCGCAGGCCGTTGAACACGGCCGCGTACCCGCCTGGTTTCAGGTGGCCGGTGGTGCGGACCTGACCGTCGCCGCCTTTCACGCCGACCGCGTACGGCGCCGAGAACATGTCCACCTGAGTGCTGTTGATCCACAGGCCGGAGTCGTTGAGCGTGTACTCGGACCAGTTGAACAGGATGTTCACGTTGGGATCACCGGGGTTCTGCACGGCGGGCTGCACCAGGCCGCCGGTGGCGAGCTTGAAGACCAGCTTCTGGCCGTAGGAGAAGTAGATCCGGCCGGAGAACTTCGGGATCTGGATGGTCTTCGTCTGGCCGTTGGCCGGCCCGGGGATGGCCGCGTCCGGTGCGGGCGCCGGCGGATTCGCGCCCGCCGGCCACGCGTGGAACGTGCCGTTCGCGTCGGCCCAGCCTTGCCTCCCGGACGACAGTTGCGTTCCGAGGTTGTAGATGTACACCGGATCGCTGCGCCCGGAACTGTTCTGGATGACAAGCGGGATGGTCTCCGGCACGGCCTGCGCGCTGGTGACCAAGGCTGTCATTCCGGCGGCGACGGACGCCGCCGCGGTGAGAATCGCCATGACTTTCCGTTTGTTGAGCACCTGCTGTTCTCCTCAGGGTCGGAGCCTCGTCAGCGCCCTCTGCAGGGGCGGTGCCGGGCACCGGGCAGGTACTTCCAGGGCGCTGACGTGCGCTTTTCCCGTCAGTGACGTGAGAGCGCTCTCATAGGATCATGGTCGAAGACCGATGTGTCAACGTTTACGCGCACGCAACGCCACCGTCATCCGGAACTGTCAGCGACAGATCGGCGCACGACGCTTTCGTCAGGTACATATACACGGACGGACGCCCGCGACCGGGAGGTTGCCGAGGCGGCCAGTTGTGGGACAATTCCGCGTCAGGTTCCGGCTTGGGGGAATGACGACGTGTGCAACTTCGACGAAGCCACCGCGGTCGGCACGAGCGCTGGAGGGCTATCGTGAGGGCCGTGTCCACACGCTCGAGCAGTGGGGAACGGCGTCCCACCCGGCCGCATGGGCTCGGGTAACCAGTGGAGACCCCGACTGGCGTCCAGCCGGACGACAACCTCCTGCCGCGCAACCTCCCGCCCGACGTCGGCGAGTTCACCGGCCGCGACGCGGACGTCGCCGCGATCCTGCGGATAGGCACGCAGCAGGGCAAGCGCACGGTGGTCGTCTCCGGGTTCGGCGGCGTGGGGAAGTCGGCGCTCGCCGTGCACGCCGCGCACAAGCTGACCGGCCAGTTCCCGGACGGTCAACTGTTCGCCGACTTGCGTGGCGCCACCGGCCGTGAGGTCGACGCCCACGAAGTGCTCGGGCGTTTCCTGCAGGCGCTGGGGGTGCCCGCGTCCGCCGTCCCGGTCAGCACGGACGAACGCATCGAGCAGTACCGAGCCAGGGCCGCCGGCCGCCGGCTGATCATCGTGCTGGACAACGCACGCGGCGAGCACCAGGTGCGCCCGTTGCTGCCGGGCGACCGGAGCAGCCTCGTCATCGTCACCAGCCGGTCCCGGCTGACCGGGCTGGACAACGCCGAGTCCCTCGAACTGGACTTCCTCGCCATGGATTCGGCGATCGAGCTGCTCAGCCTGATCATCGGCGCCGAGCGGGTGGAAAGCCAGCGCGCCGAGGCCGAGCGCATCGTCGAACTGTGCGGCGGCCTGCCGCTCGCGGTCCGCGCGGCCGGGGCGAAGCTGCTGGCCAGGCCGCACTGGCCGCTGAAGTCGCTGGTCGTCCGGCTGTCCGACGAGCACCGCAGGCTGGACGAGCTGACCGTCGGCGACCTGGCGATCCGGTCCAGCCTCGGGCTGAACTACGCCGAACTCGACGAGCGGCAACGCCGGGCGTTCCACCTGTTGTCCGTGCTCGACCTGCCGGACTTCGGCTGGTGGCCGGTGGCGCCGTTGCTGGACGTGTCCCCGCGGGAAGCCGAGGACATCGTCGAGCACCTGGTCGACCTGCGGCTGCTGGAAGTCGCCGGGGTCGACGCGATCGGCCGGGTCCGTTACCGGTTGCACGACCTGGTCCAGCTGTTCGGCGCCGAGCAGCACGAGTCCGGTGTCGGCATGGCCGCCGCGGTGACCCGCACGATGGCCACCTGGATGATGTTGATCAACGAGTGCGGCCGTGACCTGCCCAGGATCACGGTGTCCCTGCGCCCGGTGACGTTGCCGGACATCACGGTCGACCCGGCGCTGGTGCGGGAGGTCCGGGCCGATCCGGCGGAGTGGCTCAAGTCGGAGTCCGCCGCGGTCGTGCGCATGGTGGAACGCGCCTACGAGCTGCGGATCAACTACAACACGATCGTCTCGCTGGTCTCGTCGCTGGCCACGCCCTTCTCCGCACGCAACGAGTTCGACGAATGGCAGCGCACCCAGGAGGTCGCTCTTGAGGTGACCAGCGCGGTGGGCGACCAGCAGGCCGAAGCGGCCGCGCTCGCCGGGCTTGGCCAGCTGCACGCGGAAAAGGACGACTTCCCCGCGGCGCTCACCCATTTCCGGCGGGCCGCGAAACTCGCCGCGGTCATCGGCGACGACACCACGCTGGCCGCCGCCCTCGTGGGCATGGGCACCGTCAACCGTGAACTCGCGGTGACGGACGCCGCCGTCATCGACCTGGGTGCGGCGGCCGTGTTGGGCGAGGAGATCGACCACCTCGGCGTCGTGGCGGTCGCGAACTACGGTCTCGGCGCGATCAGCCGCGACAAGGGCGACATCGCCGCGGCGACAGCCCAGTTCCAGCGTTGCATCGAGGTGTACCAGAAGGCCGGTGACCAACGCGGTGCCGCGTTGTCGTTGCGTGGCCTCAGCCTCTGCCACCGTGCTGTCGGCGAGTACGCCGCCGCGGCGGATCTCGCCGCCCAGGCCGTGACCATCCTTGACGAGCTCGGCGACGACCTGGGAGCCGCGTACGCGCGTCAGTCGTGGGCCAAGGCCGCCCTGCGGATCGGCAAGCACGCCGAGGCGGCCAAGACGCTGGCCGAAGCCCTGGAAACGTGCACCCGCAGGCAGGACCGGTTCGGCGTCGCACTGATCACCCGCACCCTCGGCGAACTGCACCTGGCGTCCGGCGATCCGGCCGCGGCGCGGCAGACCCTGAGCTCGGCGCTGGACCTGTGGGCGGCCTTGGACCTGCCGTTGTGGCAGGCCCGGACGTTGCGTGACCTCGCCGCCGCGACCGTCACCGACGACCCGGCCACGGCCGAGGCGCACTGGGCCGAAGCCCGGCAGCTGATCGACGGCACCGAAGCCCGCGAATCGGCCGAGCTGGCGACGACGACGCCCGGACAGTGGCTGGCCACAGTGCGCGCGTAGTGCCACCGTCAACGCGCCGGTTTCCAGCGGGCAACAGCACGACTGCACGGCTGTTGCGTTGATCTCCGCCCTGCTCCGCCATTCGGCCGTTACCCTCCGCCTAGCGAGAACACGCAGCGTGGTGAACGTTTTTCCGGGTCAAGAGCGATGCTGGGGATGATGACCGAACTTCGTTACGGGGTACTGGGCCCGCTCGAGGTCGTCCGCGACGGCGAACGTGTCGCGGTCAACGGGCCCAAGCTGCGTGTTCTGCTGGCGACCTTGCTGCTGCAGGCCAACGCCACGGTGTCGATGGACCAGCTCGGCGAGCGGCTGTGGGGCGAGCGTCCGCCCGCCACCGCGCGCAAGAGCGTCCAGCTGTACGTGATGCGGCTGCGGCGGATCCTCGGTGACGACTCACTGATCGAGACCCGCCCGGACGGATACCTGATCAACGTCCGGCCCGGCCAGCTCGACCTGTTGCGGTTCCGGGACCTGACGATGGCGGCCCGGCAGGCAGCCCGGTCCGGCGACCTGCTCGAAGAGCTGACCAACCTGGACGACGCGCTGGCGTGCTGGCGTGGCCCGGCACTCATCGACGTGCCCTCCGAGTCGTTGCAGCGGGAGGCCGTCGCCGAACTCGCGGAGGACCGGCTGCGCACCGTGGAGCGGCGTATCCAGGTGCACCTGGACTTGGGCAGGCACCGCGAAGTGATCGGCGAACTGGTCCAGCTGACCAAGGAACACCCCTGGCAGGAACAGTTCTGGGTGCAGCTGATCCAGGCGCTGCACCGCTCCGACCGGCTGGCCGACGCGCTGGACACGTACCGCACGGTGCACCGGAAGTTCCGCGACGAGCTGGGCATCGACCCGGGGCCACGGCTCCAGCAGATCCAGCGCACGATCCTGGCCGACCAGCCGGTGATCGACCGCGACGGACAGCCCGCCACGACCGCGCCGATCAACCAGCTCCCGGCGGCCCTGCGCGACTTCGTCGGCAGGCAGGACACGATCGACCGGCTGATGGAGACGCGCGGCCCGATCACGGTCGTGTCCGGGCCGCCCGGAATCGGCAAGACCGCGCTCATCCTGCACTTCGCGCATATCGTGCGAGACCGTTTCCCCGACGGCCAGCTGTACGTGAACCTGCAGGGCTACGCGGCAGACCCGCCGTTGGCTCCCGCCACCGTGCTGAGCCGTTTCCTGCGCGCACTGGGCGTCGGCCGCGACGAGATCCCGGCCGACCTACAGGACCAGGCGGCGCTGTACCGCAGCCTGCTCACCGACAAGCGGATGTTGGTGGTGCTTGACAACGCCGTCGACGCCGAGCAGGTGCGGCCGTTGCTGCCCGCCGACCCCGGCTGCCACGTGCTGATCACCAGTCGCAGCGACCTGCGTGGCCTGGTCGTCAACCCGGGAGCGGACCATCTGCCGCTGGATGTCCTGACGGACTGGGAATCGGCCGCGGTGCTCACCGAACTGGTCGGGACCCAGCGAGCCGAGGCCGAACCGGACGCGCTGCTGGACCTGGTGACGGCGTGCGCGAACCTGCCGCTCGCCCTGCGGATCGCCGGAGCCAACCTGGCCGCCAACCCGCATCGGCGAATCGCCGAGTACGTCGAGGAGATGAAGCAGTCCGGGCGGCTCCCGGAACTCGCGATCGACGGCGACGAGGCGTCCGCGGTGCGCGTCGCGTTCGACCACTCCTATTTGCGGCTCAGGGAATCCGACCAGGTGCTGTTCCGCTTGCTGGGCCTCGCCCCAGGCCCGGACATCGGAGTAGGCGCGGCCGCCGCCCTCTTCGGCGAACCGGTGCCGGAGACCAGCCGTGCGCTCGACCGGTTGACGGCGGCCGCGTTGCTGCACCGGGAATCCGGTGAGCGGTACCAGTTCCACGACCTGATCCGTGAGTACGCGCTCTCGCAGCAGCGCGTACCGGACTCCACCGAAGCACTGACCCGGCTGGCGGACTTCTACCTGCACACGGCGAATGCCGCGGCACGCCTGTTGTACCCGACGACACCGCGATTGCCGTTGCCCGATCCCACCGTCCACCCCGCGCCGTTGACCGAGACGACCGCGTTGCGGTGGCTGGACGAGGAGCGCTACAACCTCGTCGCCGTCGTGACCTGGGCCGCGTCCCATCCCGTGCTTCGCCCGTACGCATGGCGGCTTGTCGACGTGCTGCGCGGATATCTGCAGGCTCGTGGCTACGCCCGGGAAGCACTCACCGCGTTCGAAGCCGCATTCCGCGCGGCACAAGAAGCCGGGGAACCGTCCGCGCAGATCTCGATGTTGGACGTACTCGGCCTGATGGCGTACAACCTGAGCGACTACGAGCGGGCGATCGACTACCACAAGCAGGCGCTGGCGGTCGCCGAACAGATCGCGGACCTGGACGCCGCCGCGCAGGCGTTGCACAACCTCGGCCGGATCCACATCCAGCAAGGCCGGCCCCAGTTCGCCGAGGACTGCCACCGTAAGGCACTGGACGCCAGCCGCAGGACCGGCAACCAGCTGGCGGAAATCCTCGCGCTGAACTACATCGGCGTCGCGCACACGTCGTCAGGACGTCCGGCGACCGCCTTGGAATGGCACGAGCAATCGCTTGCGCTGAGCCGGGAAACCGGAAACCAGGCGGCGGCTTTCCGTGCTCTGAACGGACTCGGCATCGCCTACTGGAACCTCGGCGAACTCGACAAGGCGGTCCGGCTGCAACACCAGGTGCTCGACTACTGCCGGGAGATCGGCGAACGCTTCGGCGAACTCATCACGCTGGTCTGCCTCGCCGAAATCCACTGCGACCGGGAGAACTACGACACGGCACTCGCCCACGCCGACGAAGCGATGCGCCTGAGCACCCAGATCGGCGACCGGCGCAGCGAAACCGGCGCGCTGGAGATCATCGCGACCGTCCACAGCAGACGAGGCCACTTCCTGCGCGCGATCACCGGTTACACCGAGGCGCTGCGCCTGGCCCGGCGAATCGGCTTCCGGTACGGCGAAACGTCCATCCTGATCGGGCTGGCGGGCGCCCACCGCGAAGCAGGTGACGCGGAGCTGGCCTTGACGTACAGCGAGCAGGCACTGATCAAGCTGCGTACCGGTGGGCAACTCTTGCTTGAAGCACGAGCGTTGACCGAGTTGGCGTACGTGCAGCTCGCGCTGGGACACCGTTATGAGGCACGGGTTTACATCACGCACGCTGTCCGGCTCGCGCAGGAACGTGGGCAGCGTTTGACTGAGCAGCGTGCCCGGCAGATGCAGTCGTTATTGGATGAGGCTTAACGTTTCCGGTGGTCCAATCCGGTGCGAAACGCCGTGGGTTGGTTGTGGTTCCTGGTTCTTCAGGTTGCCTTGGGTTGTGGCTCTTGCCCCTTCTGGTCGCCTTGGGTTGTGGCTCTTGGTCCTTCAGGTTGCCTTGGGTTGTGGCTCTTGGTCCTTCTGGTCGCTTTGAG
>NZ_JAAATY010000040.1 GCF_013280595.1 Kibdelosporangium persicum | reverse complement strand
AGCATTGACCACCCACCAAGGCACCCCCGCCCCAACAACTCACAGTGGAAAAGCTGGGCAGACCAGCGGCTCCCGCACGCCCACGACAGAAACCACCGGCCCACCAACACAACCACCCACGACCAAGATCACCAACAAAACCCATCGGTGGATCTGGGTTCTAACACTGATAAACACTCACGAGGGGTTCTACCGCAGGGTGGCGAGGTTGTCCTTCGGCACAGCGGGGGCGCCGTCCCGCTCGCGGGGGCGGCTGGGGATGAACGCGGCGATGGCCAGCGCGGCCAGCGCCGTGGCACTGCCGATCGCCATGATCAGCCGGAAGCCGGTCTGTGACGGGACCTGGGTGGGTCCGAACGAGACGGTGAGGTGCGCGAGGATCACCCCGGCGACGGCGCTGGAGACGGACGTGCCGATCGACCGCATCAACGTGTTGAGGCTGTTGGCGGCCGCCGTCTCCGACAGCGGTACGGCGCTCATGATCAACGCGGGCATGGCGCCGTAGGCCAGGCCGATTCCGGCGCCGATCAACGCCGAGACGAGGACGAGCTGCCACACGGCGGACATCAGCACGACACCGAGCCCGTACCCGGCGGCGACGACGACAGCACCGGCCATCAACGTCACCTTGGGGCCGTGGACACGGGAGATCCGCGCGGACACAGGCGCTGTCGCCATCATCACGAGACCGGACGGCACGAGCACGAGGCCGGTGACGAGCATGGTCTGCCCGAGGCCGTACCCGGTCGCCTTGGGCAGCTGCAGGATCTGCGGCAGTACCAAGGACATCGCGAACATCGCGAAGGCGAACACGATGGACGTCAGGTTGGTGAGCAGGACCTGGCGACGGGCGGTCGTGCGCAGGTCCACGAGCGGTTGCCGGATGCGCAGTTCGAACCAGCCCCATACCAGCAGCACGAGGATTCCCACGCCGTACAACCCGAAAGTGAGCCCGGCTTCCCAGTCCGCGCCCTTGGAGATGGCCAGCAGCAGACAGACCAGCGCCACGGACAGGCCGACAGCACCGACGAGGTCGAAACGTCCGCCGGTCCGCACGCTCGACTCCGGCACACAAGTCAGCACCAGCGCGAAAACCACGACGCCGAGCCCGGCGGAGGTCCAGAAAAGCATGTGCCAGTCGGTGTTTTCGGCCAGGAACGCAGCCGCGGGAAGGCCGAGGGCACCGCCGACACCGAGAGAAGCACTCATCACTGCCGTCGCCGAACCGAGCCGCTCCACCGGCAGTTCGTCGCGCATGATGCTGATTCCCAACGGGATCACGGCAGCCGCGGCGCCCTGCAGGGCTCGGCCGGCCACCATGGGGATCAGCGTGTCGGACAGTGCTGCGACGATCGACCCAAGGACCAACAAGCCCAAACTGAGCAGAAGCATGCGACGTTTGCCGTACATGTCGCCGAGCCGTCCGACGACCGGCGTCGCGACCGCTCCCGCCAGCAGCGTCGAGGTGATCACCCAGGACGTGTCCGCCACGGACGCGCCGAGCAGCGCCGGAAACGTTGGCAGCAGCGGAATCACCAGCGTCTGCATCAGCGACACCACGACCCCGCCGAGTGCCAGTACCGGCACGACGACGTTCGGTCGTGGCCGGATCGCGGCGAATTGGGACATTCAGGGCCTCCATCTCGGCGTACCATGCCGATCATAGATTAAGTCAATTGACTGACTTAACGCCGCACGACAAAGGAGTCACCGGTGACAGAGGAGCTGGTGCGATACCCGATCCCCACCCAGTCGGCGCTGGAACCCCCGGAGGACTGGGCCCGGCTGCGTGCGCAGTGCCCGGTCGCGCGTGTCCAACTGCCCAGCGGGGACGAGGCTTTACTGGTCACGCGCTACGACGACGTCCGGCAAGTGCTGTCCGACCGCAGGTTCACCCGGCCGACCCCGGACGACAACGCGGCCCGGGTCGCGGATGTCGAGTCGGGCGGCGTGTTCAACAGCGAGATCGCCACGATCCTGCCGCAGCACGGCGAGGCGCACACGCGGTGGCGCCGCATGATCGGCAAGTGGTTCACCATCCGGCGGATGAACGAGTTGCGCCCGGCCGTCGAGGCGATGGCCGAGCAGTTGATCGACGACATGGTCGCCAAGGGAGCGCCCGCCGATCTCAAGGCGTCATTGGGCTTTCCGCTCCCGGTGTGGGTCATCTGCGACATGCTCGGCGTGCCCGACGCCGACCGGGACCGTTTCGCGCGCTGGTCGGACATGTTGCTGAGCATGACGAAGTTCACCCAGGAGGAGATGACCGCCGCCCAGGTGGAGTTCGGCACGTACATGGCCGCGCACATCGCGGCGAAACGGGAACACCCGGGCGACGATCTGCTCAGCGCGCTGATCGAAGAGCCGGAGATGACCGACCTGACGCTGATCGCCACCGGCATCGCCCTGCTCGTCGCGGGGCACGAGACCACGGCGAACATGATCGGCAAGATGGTCGCCATGCTGCTGGCCGACCGGCGGCGCTGGGAACAGCTCGTCGCCGATCCGGACCTGGTGCGGCCCGCCGTCGAGGAAGCGCTGCGGATGGACGCCAACGCGGGCTTCGGCATGCTGCGGTACCTCACCGAGGACGTGGAGATCGCCGGCACCGTACTGCCGAGCGGCACGACGGCGGTGTGCAGCATGGCCGCGGCCAACCGGGACGAGAAGGTGTTCGGCAACGCGGCCGAAATGGACATCCGGCGCAGCCCGAACCCGCACCTGGCGTTCGGTGCGGGCGCGCATTCGTGCATCGGTCAGCCGCTGGCCCGCACGGAGCTGCAGGCGGTGCTCGACGTGCTGGTGCGTAAGCTGCCCTCGCTGGAGCTCGCCGTCGACGTCGACGACCTGCGTCGGATCGAAGGGCTGGTCGTCGGCGGGCTGAAGGAATTGCCGGTGCGGTGGTGACATGAGGACAACACGAGCCAGTGCGACGCGGGAACTGATCCTGACGGCGGCCGAGCGCCTGTTCGCCGAGCACGGGGTGCTGGCGGTCTCCAACCGGCAGGTCAGCGAGGCCGCCGAACAGGGCAACAACACGGCCGTCGGCTATCACTTCGGCACCAAGGCCGATCTGGTGCGGGCGATCGCCCGCAAGCACTCGGTGCAGATCGAGGAGATCCGCCAGCGCATGCTCGCCGAGCTGGGCGACAGCGGCGATCTGCGGGCATGGATCGCGTGCCTGGTACGGCCGACCTGCGAGCATCTGGCCGAACAGGGCAATCCGACGTGGTTCGCCCGGTTCAACGCGCAGGCGATGACCGAGCCGTCGCTGCGCGAGATCATGATGGACGAGTCGCTGTCGTCGCCGTCGCTCGTGCGGATCATCGCGGGGATCAACCGGTGCCTGCCGGAGCTGCCCGCCGATGTCCGTGCCGAACGCAGGGACATGTCCAGGCAGTTGATGGTGCACATGTTCGCGGAACGGGAACGTGCGCTGGCCGAGGGGACGGCGACGCCCCGGGCCAGCTGGCGGGACACCGCGGACGGGCTGATCGACGCGCTGGCCGGGCTCTGGCTCGCGCCGGTGAGCAAGTAGGCGGCACCAGGTCCGATATGGACCAGGCCCCCTCGTGAGTGTTTATCAGGGTTAGAACACGGATAAACACTCACGAGCTACTTCCTGCCCTGCGCGTACCTGCTCGTGGTCTACATGGTGACTGTGCCGAGAACGCGGCGAATGCTGATTTCCAACACGACACGCTTCGGGTTCACGCGCGGCGTGCGGTAACGCTCGGCGTAGCGTTCCTCGGCCAGACGGACGGAATCGGCGTCATCACGCAGAACCGCCGTGCCTTCGATCGTCGTCCAACGGCGGCCGTCGACCTGACAGATGGCCGCTGGAACGCCGTCAGGACCCGCCGCACGGATACGGCGAGCCTTGGCGGACTCCCCTGACGTGATGACGCGGACGATTCCGGCGGCCACGTCCAGCGTCGCTCCGACGGGGACCACGTGCGGTGTCCCGTCCGGCCGGATCGTCGTGATGGTGCACAGATGGCGTTCCCGCCAGAAGGCGGCGAGCTCGCCGTCGGGATCGATCACGCCGATCAGGCGCGTTCGGCGAGGAACCGGTCGATGGTGCCGCGCCGACGGGCGTCCGCCTCGACGTCCGATGTGGACTCACCGAGCACCCGGGCGGCCAGCTCGACCGCGATCCGGGAGACCTCGGGCCGCAGTTCCGCCTTGACCTGGACCCGCTGGGTCTCCAGGTCGGCACGGGTCGCCATGACCAGTTCGTCGGCTTCGGCCTTGGCCTGGGCGCGGACCTCGGCGATGACCTGGTTGCCCTCGGCACGGGCCTCGTCACGGATACGGGCCGCCTCGGCCTGCGCGGCGTGGATCTCCCGCTGGTAGCGCTCAAGGGCCTGCTGTGCCTCGGCCTGCATGGCCTCGGCTTCCTCGATCCGGCCCTCGATACGGCCCTGCCGTTCGGTGTACAGCTTCTCGAACCGCGGCACGACCAGCTTGGACATGACCAGGTACAGGATGATGAACAGCGCGAGCCCGAGCGGGACCTCCACGGGCAGCGTGCTCGGGAAGACCGGGCTCTCCTGGTCCGGTTCCACCGCGAGGACGAAGTTCGGCATCGGCGCTCCCCCTGGGTCGTCGGTGACCTCACCTTACCGGTCGTGACCTTGCGCGATCGCCTCCGCCTTACCCGGCGAAGCCCGCACCAGAGTAGTTGCTGAACCTAAGCAAGTAGCGAACTTCACAGCGCCACTGGAATCGCTCCAGGTAGATGATGGTTGACGGTCTACTGGGAGGAAAGACATGACTCAGGTGGCGCGCGCCGCGGTCGGGCTGCGCTCGGAACGCGGCCCGGTCCTCGGTTCGATCATGCTGGCCACCGCGCTGGTGGCGCTGGACAGCACGATCATCGCGACCGCGGTGCCGTCCGTTGTGGCCGATTTGGGCGGGTTCTCGCAGTTTCCGTGGTTGTTCTCGATTTATTTGTTGACACAGGCCGTCACGGTTCCGTTGTACGGCAAATTCGCGGATCTGTTCGGCCGTAAACCGGTTCTGCTGTTCGGCATCGCGGTTTTCCTGATCGGCTCGGTGCTGTGCGGGGTCGCCTGGAGCATGCCGGTGCTGATCGCCGCCCGGGCCATCCAGGGCATCGGCGCGGGTGCGGTCCAGCCGATCAGCATGACCATGCTCGGCGACCTCTACACCCTTGAGGAACGTGCCCGGGTGCAGGGCTACGTGACCAGCGTGTGGGGTATCTCGTCGCTGGTCGGGCCGGCGCTGGGCGGCCTGTTCGCCGAGTACGTGTCGTGGCGGTGGATCTTCTTCATCAACATCCCGGTCGGTGCGCTGGCCGTGCTCGTGCTGCTGCGCAAGTTCAACGAGGAGATCACCCGTAGCAAGCACAAGATCGACTACCTCGGCTCCGCGCTGCTGACCATCGGCCTGTCGCTGGTGCTGCTCGGGTTGCTGGAAGGCGGCGTCGCCTGGGCGTGGGACTCGCCGCCCAGCGTGCTGATCTTCGCCGCAGGCGCGGTTGTGCTGATCGCGTTCGGCTTCGCGGAACGCCGGGCCGACGAGCCCGTGCTGCCGCTGTGGGTGTTCCGCAGCCGCACGCTTGTCGGCGGCAATCTGATGGCGTTGATCGTCGGCGCGATGATGATGGGCCTCAGTTCGTACCTGCCCACGTTCGTCGAAGGCGTGCTCGGCACCGGCGCGCTGGTCGCCGGTTTCACGTTGGCGGCCATGACCATCGGGTGGCCGATCGCCGCGAGCATGTCCGGGCACGCGTACATGCGGATCGGGTTGCGCAACACAGCCATGATCGGCGCGGTCTTCGTGATCGTCGGTGCCGTGCTGACCGCGATGCTCCCGCGCGACGCCGCGATCTGGCAGGCCGCGGGCGCCGCGTTCATCATGGGCGTCGGCCTCGGCCTGACGTCAAGCCCGTCGGTGATCGCCGTCCAGTCGTCCGTCGGCTGGGAACGCCGTGGCGTCGCCACCGGTACCAACATGTTCGCCCGTTCCCTGGGCAGCGCGGTTGGCGTGGCTGTGTTCGGCGCGATCGCCAACGCCACCCTCGCCAACCGCTTCGCGACCCCACCGGCCGAGGTCGCCGGGCAACTACCCAGCAGTGTGGACGCCACCAGTCTCGTCCTGGGCACGCACGACGACTCCCCGGTGTCCTCGTTCATCCGCGGCGCCCTGTACGACGCGACTCACAACGTGTTCGTCTCGTTGATCATCGTCGCGGCGCTCAGCGTCATCGCCCTGTTGCTGATGCCTAGCCGAACGGCAGCCGAGGCACGTTCCTGACGAACAAGATCCCGTCCGTGTCCCGGACGTGGGCGGGATCAAGCGGGATGTAGCTGAAGTTCCCGGTGGTGCGCGGTTTCAGGCCGGTCGTGTCGATGTCGGCCGAGCGCACCACGAAGCTGTCACCGGGCAACGTCGACAAATACCCTTCCAGGGTGTCCGGGTCCGGCGCACCGACGTTGGGGTTCGGCGCGGTCCCCATGCCCGTGGCGATGAAGGCGTACTGGTCGCCGACCTCCGCGCTGACGATCGCGCCCGCGCACCAGAACTCCCGCACCGCACCGGCGAAGTCGAGGGTGCTCAGCTCCCGCTGCAGGTGCCTGTTGTGGGCGTTGACGAAGGTCTTGCCGTATTCGGCGATGGCCTTGAGGTTCTCGGCCATCATGGCGTCCCTGATGGCCATCAGGTGCGCGATCCGGGCGTCCGAGTTCCACGCCATGCCCTGGTGGTAGCGCAGCAGGCCGTTGGCGGTCCGGCCGTACAACCGGGCGGACCACCACTCGTCACGGGATTCCGCGATCAGCCGCGGTGTCCGCGCCACGAGCAGGCCCTGGAGGTCGTCGACGATCAGCCGGAGCCGTTCGACGTCCGGCGACGAGCCGACCGACTGGGTCGGGTCCATGGTCGCGTCGGGGTTGCTCCAGCGCTCGTCGGCGCCGAGTAGTTCGTCCACTGTGTACGGTGAACCGAGGTACGAGTTCAACGCGGTGATCGCCTGCCGTGGGCTCGCGGCGGCGGTTATCTCCAGCGGACCGTCGAAGCCGAAGAACCTGACCGGCTCCGGATGGGTCTCGTTGTAGGCACGCATCCACTCGACCAGCGCGCGGGACGATTCGAGCTCACCGAAGCCGTGGCTGAAGCCGTCTCGCATCACCTCGTCGAGCGATCCGATGCCGTCCACGACATAGGCGTTCACCACCTGGCCCGCCAGGCAGTCGCTCTCCAACGCGAACGCACGATAGCCGTGGTTCGCCACGAGGTGCTGGAAGATCTGGTTGCGCAGCAGGGGAAACGCTTCCATCCAGTGCGTCGGCTCGCCCAGCCCCAAGATCCGCGGAATGGCCGGCAGCCCGGCCAGGACGGCGTCCACTTGTTCCTCAATCGACATGGGTTCTACCGTATCGTTGAACTCTCAGTTGAAGCTTTGACCAGGAAAAACGCCAGAACTAGCGAGGAAACCCTCAACACGATGAGCAGGCCGATAGATCTCGCCAGGCAGCATCGGCTGTCCACGCAGGCGGTCCGGAACTACGAGGACGCCGGAATCCTGCCGCCCGCGGATCGCACACCCAGCGGCTACCGCACCTACACGGACCTGCACGCGAAGGCGTTGAGCGCCTTCCTGGCGCTGGTCCCGGCTCACGGCCACCAGACCGCGACCGCGATCATGCAGGCGGTCAACGAAGGTGCCGTCGACACGGCGCTCGCCCTCATCGACGACAGCCACGACCAGCTCCGCAAGGACCGGCAAACCCTTGCCTCGGTGGAGAACGCGCTCGCGACCATGACCCCGCCGGACGAGTCCAAAGTGGCGTCCGTCGGCGCACTCGCCCACCAGCTCAAGCTCCGCCCGGCGACGCTCCGGAAGTGGGAGAAGGCGGGCATCGTGCGACCGAAACGCGACCGGAAGACCGGATATCGCGTCTACACGGCGACCGACGTCCGCGACGCCCAACTGGCGCACCAGCTCCGGCGTGGCGGGTACCTGCTCAGCCAGATCGCCGACGTGCTCGACCAAGTGCGTACCGCGGGCGGCATCGAGCCGCTGCGGGCCACGCTGGCCGACTGGCACGGCCACCTCACCCGGCGTGGCCGGGCCATGCTCGCCGCGGCGGCCCAGCTCGACGACTACCTCAAGCAGGCCGCCCGCGAAACCTGAAGGACCGGCACGTTCCGAGCCAGTACGCCTAGGCCGTGTTTCAAATGCCCGATCGCGATAGCCGGGCCGGATGCGGCCCCTGACGCCACCGCGGGACCGCCCAAAGACAACCAGTATTCGCGGCGATCCCGCGGCGACGCCAGGAACCGCCCCACCGAGCCGATTCCGGCCTCCGGCCGGGGCAGACTCTCATCGACCGGGACATTCGAAACACGACCTAGACGTGGCCGTCCAGCACAGTCCGGATGGCCACGAGCTGGTCACCGGCGTAGTCGGCGTACGTCGGGTAGAACCCGTCACCCCAGCTCGTCATGGCGAACAGGATCTGCGCGCCACCGACCTCGATCACGCCCGACGCGGTCTCCGAGGCCCGGACGTCCCGCATGACCTGCCAGTGGTGCGAGTGCGGCCGGAAGTCCAGCTTCATCCGCTTGTCGTTGGCCAGCTGCCAGGTCTCGACGGTCTCGTACCGCTCGATCGCCTCTTCCAGGCCGAGGTTCTCCCAGCCGTACACGTCCGCCTCGCTGAGCGGCGACGCCTCGTGCGCGGCGGCGGCCTCCTCGGCGTCCCTGCCCCAGAACGCCACATCGGCCTGGCCGTCGACGGGCTTCAGGTGCCGCCACGAGCTCAGCGCGTCCGCGTCGGCGAAGGACAGGCGCGCCCAGTCGACGCCGACGCGGCCGAGCAGTTCGGTGCGTGTCACAGGCTCTTCGCTGACCCGCACGGACATGTCCTTCAGCCGCACGCCGTCCTCGCCGTAGTCCTGCTCGGTCGCTTCGACCGGCAAAGGACGGTCCGTCGGCAGGCCGCCGACCGCCACGACAGGAACACCGAAAATGATGAACCCACCGTCACCCCTGGTGACGGACCGTCGCACCCGCTCCCGATGCGGCACGCGTTCCTCGCGCGCCTCGGTCCTGGCGTCGAAGCCCTGCTCGTGGCAGAACTCGGCGAAGTCCCGCGGCATCTTGTCCACGTGCGACTTCGGGATGTCGTAGAGGAACACACCGGCCTGCCGGTCGTACGCCGCCGCGGCCTGTTCGGCGTGCGGCCCGACGATGTCGAAGTCGACCGCCCCGGTGATCTCCCTGATCAGCTTCGGGTCGTCGATGTTCAGCAGCACCGGGTCGATCTCGGCGGGCGACCGCTCGCCGGACCATGCCCCGAGGTAACCCCCATCGGCGACGACCAGGTGGCCGGACGGACACGTGATCTGTCCAAGTCGCATCACCGCATCCTATTGGGTGTCACCTGCCGGGGTGAGCTGGGCGCAGCAGCCGCAGCACGAGGACCGCCAGCACCCCGGTGATCGCGGCACACAGCAGCGCCACCACGTTGAGACCGGCCGTGAACTGCGTGGACGTGGTCTCCAGCAGCGATTGCCCGTTCGTGGCCACAGCGGTGCCGATGACGCCGAGCACGCCGACGCCCAGCGCGATGCCGAACTCCATCGCGGTCTCGGACATCGCGGCCGCCGACCCGGCCTTCTCCGGCGGTGCCGTCCCGATCACCAGCTCCGTGCCCAGCGCCATGATCGGGCCGATCCCCAGGTACACCAGGGAGAACCCGGCCATGACCAGGCCGAGGCCGTCGGCCGCCGCCAGCACGGCGAAGCCGAGAGCCGCCATCGCCAACGCGACACCGACGATGTGCGCGGGCGCGAACCTGCCGGCCAGCTTGGGCGTGACCAGGGAACTGAGCACGAGCACCACAGCGGAGGGCACCAGCCAGAGCCCGGCGGTCAACGGTGTGAAGTCCTGGACGAGCTGCAGGTACTGGGTGACGAACAGGTAGATGCCGCCGATCGCCGTCATCGTGAACAGCTGCGCCATCAGCGCGACGCTGAACGACCGGTGGCCGAACATCCGCAGGTCCAGTAGCGGATCGGCGAGCTTGCGCTGGCGCGACACGAACACCGCCCCGAACACCAGACCCACCACGATCGCGATGCCACCGGCCAGCCCGCCGTGCTGTTTGATGCCGTAGATCACCGGCAGCACCGCGGCCAACGACAGGAACACGCTGGTCAGGTCGAGCCTGCCGGCCTCGGTGTCGCGGTACTCCGGTAGCAGGAACGGCCCGGCCACCAGGAGCACGGCCATGAACGGAACGGCGAGCAGGAACACCGAGCCCCACCAGAACCACTCCAGCAGCAGCCCGCCGACGATCGGGCCGAGGGCGATCCCGGCCGAGAAACACGTGGCCCACAGGCCGATCGCGATCCCCCGCTGGCCCGGCGGGAACATCGTGCTGATCAGCGACAGCGTCGACGGGCCGAGCGTGGCGCCCGCGACGCCGAGCAGCCCACGAGCCAGGATCAACAGCAGCGGATCCGGCGCGAACGCGGCGAGCACCGAGGCCGCGGCGAACGCCATCGCACCGATCATCAGCAGCCTGCGCCTGCCGATCCGGTCGCCCAACGTGCCCATGGTGACCAGGAACCCGGCGACCATGAAGCCGTAGCTGTCCACGATCCACAGCAGTTCCGTGTCGGTCGGCCGCAGGTCGGCGCCGAGATGCGGGACGGCGAGATACACCACGGTGGCGTCCATCGCGAGCAGCAACGTCGGCAACGCCAGCACCGCGAGGCCGACCCATTCCCGGACCCCCGCCCGGGCTTCAGTTGTCTTCACGGGCCAGAGCGTGCGTGTGGTCGCCTACCAAGCGCTTACCAAACTATTCTCGGAGACATGCGATTCGGCGTGCTCGGGCCGCTCACCGTGCACGACGCGCACGGCGAGCCGGTCACGGTCACCCGGGCCGCGGTCCGGGTTCTGCTCGCCGATCTGCTGGTGCACCAGGGCCGGCCGGTGTCGGCGGACCGGCTGATCGAGGATCTGTGGGGCGCCCAGCCGCCCCGTGATCCGGTCGCCGCGTTGCAGGTCCGGGTCGCTCAGTTGCGGACCGCCTTGGGCGAGCGGACGTTGGTGGAGTCCACGCCCGCCGGATACCGCTTGGTCACCGACAATGTGGACGCCGCCGACTTCGCGTCGCTGATCGGGCAGGCCCGGGCGACGTCCGACGCCCGCCGGAAGGTCGCCCTGCTGGATCAAGCGCTCGCTTTGTGGCGCGGCCCGGCGTACGCCGACTTCGCCGACGCGGCGTTCGCCCAGCCCGCGATCACCCGGCTGACCGAGCAGCGGCTGGTCGCGATCGAAGACCGTCTCGATGCCCTTGACGACTGGGACTTGGGCGAACTGGCCGAACTGGTGGCCACGTATCCGTTGCGGGAGCGGCTAAGGGCGATCCAGATGCGGGCGTTGTACCGCGCCGGGCGGCAAAGTGATGCGCTCGCGAGCTTCCGTGAGCTCACGTCCTCGCTCCGCGAGGAGCTGGGCATCGATCCCGGTGCGGAAATCGTCCGGCTGCACCAGCAGATCCTTCGCCAGGACACCGGCCTGGCCAGGGCACGCACCAACCTTCCCGCCGAAGTGTCCCCTTTGGTCGGCCGCGCCGCCGCGATCAGTGACGTGAGCGCGCTTCTGGACGCTCATCGGCTGGTGACGCTGACCGGCTCCGGTGGTGTCGGCAAGACACGGTTGGCGCTCGCGACGGCAGGACGCGTGAGCCTGCCTGACGGCGTCTGGCTCGTCGAACTGGCCGGAGCCGGTTCCGTCGCCGAGGCCGTGCTGGCGGCGTTGGGTGTTCGTGAGTACCAGGAGCTGGCGCCAGCCGATTTGGTGCTGACGGCGTTGCGTGACAAGCAACTCCTGCTGGTCTTGGACAACTGTGAGCATGTTGTGGGTCAGGCCGCGGAGTTGGTGTCCCGGCTGCTGCGGGCGGCTCCTCTTGCGCGCGTGCTCACCACGAGCCAGGAACCACTCGGGTTGCCCGGCGAGGTGCGCTATCCCGTGCCGCCACTGGACGAGCCGGACGCCGTCCAGCTGTTGACCGAACGCGTACAAGCGTTGGGCCACAGCCTGTCTGACTCAGCTGCCGCGGCAGAACTGTGTCGACGGCTGGACGGTATTCCGCTCGCGCTGGAGCTGGCGGCGTCCCGCGTGCCTGTGCTGGGTGTGCACGAGCTTATTGCGCGGCTTGATGACCGGTTCCGGCTGCTGACCGACGGCTATCGCGACGCACCACCTCGGCAACGGACGCTTCGCGCGGTGCTCGACTGGAGCTGGAGCCTGTTGTCGGACGAGGAACGGACGGTCCTGCGCCGGCTTTCCGTGCACGTCGAAGGGTGCACGTTGGCGGCTGCCGAGGCGGTCAGCGGCCTTGACGTGCTCGACCAGCTGGCGACGTTGGCACAGCGCAGTCTTGTCGTTGTCACGCATGACCCGCAGCCGCGTTATCGCCTGCTGGAGTCCGTCGCCCAGTACGGCGCCGAACGCCTCGCTGAGGCCGGCGAAACAGCGGAAACCCGTCAACGGCACCAGATGTGGTACCTGCGATTGGCCGAGCAAGCCAGGGACGAGCTCTACGGGCCTCGTCAACGGCAGTGGCTCGCCACACTCGACCAGGAGTCGGCCAACCTGCGGGCCGCGCTGGACGGTCTCGTCCGTGACGGCCAGGCCGATCCGGCGTTGAGGCTGGCCAATGCGCTCACCGGGTACTGGTTCCTGCGCGGCAGGCGGAGCGAATCGTCCCGTGCCCTGAACTCGGCGTTGGCGTTGGGCGGCTCGCCCGAGCTGCGTGCCCAGGCCCGGGTGTGGCAGCTGGGCCTGGATCTGCTTGCCGGGCAGGGAACCGATCGAGTCGCGGCCTGCGAAGAGGTGCTGGCCGACTACACGCGGTTCGGCGATGCCGTGGGTATCCCCCGGGCGCAGTGGTTTCTGGGTTACGCGCTGTTCGTCTGCGGTGAGCTGCCCGCGAGCGAGGACTTCGTTTCCCGTGCGCTGGCCGGGTTCCGTGACGACCCGTGGGGCGAGGCCGTGGCTCTCGGCGTCCGCGCCGACCAGGCTCTGCTGCGTGGCGATCTGTCCACTGTGGAGGAGGCCGGTCGGCGGAGCGTGCGGATGCTGGCGGAACTCGGCGACCGGTGGGGCCAGTCCCAGGTGGTGTCGCCATTGGCCGCCTTGGCCGAGATCACCGGCGACTACGAGCGTGCCGAGCGGTTGCACACCGATGGCCTGCGGCTCGCCGAGGACCTCGGCCTGTGGACGGACGTCGCCGAACGGCTCACCGGCCTGGGCCGGTTACGGCTTCTCGCCGGGGACTACCGTGCCGCCTGGGACCTGCACGAGCGGGCGATGCGCCTGGCCGCGGAGCATTCCTACGAGCCAGGCGTGGTGCACGCCGAGGTCGGGCTGGCGTTGGGCGCCCGCCGCGAGGGAAAGCTCGACATCGCCGAAGCGCACCTGGAGCGCCTGCTCGAGTGGCAGCGCCGTGCGGACTACCCGCCCGGGGACGCCCTGATCTTCGCCGAGCTCGGCTTCGTTGCCGAAATGCAAGGCGATGCCGGCAAAGCGATGAACCTGCACCGGAAATCCCTGGCGGAAGCGGAGAGGTCCGGCGACCGACGAGCCGTCGCCCTTGCGCTGGAAGGCCTTGCCGGGGCGTACTCGATCAGCGGGGACCTCGCCCGGGCCGCCGAACTGCTCGACGCCGCGGCCGCGGAACGGGCGTCCGCGGGCGCTCCGCTACCGGCGGCTGAGCGGTTTGACGTGGACAGGATCAGCGCTCGGCTTGCGGGATGGCGTGATGGTGGCGAGCCACGCGCCGACGAGCATGCACGCTGATCCGACCGCCTGCACCGGCGTGATCGACTCACCGAGCACCAGCCACGAGCCCGTCAGCCCGAACACCGGCACCAAAAACATCGCCGAGGCTGCCGTGGCGGGCCCGACCGCCCGGACCGCCTGGTAGTACATGACGTAGGCCAACGCCGTGGGCAACGTTGCCAAGTAGGCCTGGTTGAGCCAGAACCCGGCGTCCAAACCGGACCAGTCGACGTCCCCGAAGGACGGCAACGCGATCACTCCCAACGCCACAGCTCCCGCTGTCGTGGCGTATGCGGTGACTGTGAACGCGGGCAACCTGCTCAGCAGCGGCGCGCCGCAGATCGTGTACGCCGCCCAGCACGCGGCGGCCCCGAGGAACAGCAGGTCCCCGGCGAACCGGCTCGACCCACCGTCCGGGATTCCCACGAAGAACACAGCGGCCCCGGCGACCGCGATGACCAGCCCGGCGGTTGCCCGGACGGTCAGCGTGCGGCGGCCGAGCAGGGCCGTGACCGCGACCGTGATCACCGGCGCCGTCACCGGGACGATCACGCTGCCGTCGGCCGACGGTGCGAGGGAGAGGGCCATGAAGAAGAACGAGTTGTAGCCGAACATCCCCAGCATGCCGAGACCGGCGACCTTGCCGAGGTCCTTGCCGCCGATCCGGTGACGGGCCAGCACGCTGTGCAGCACCAGCAGGACCACGGCGCCGAGCCCGAACCGGAGGAACGCGCCGACCTGCGGTGTGACCTCGTTCACCGACACCTTCGACAAGGCGAACGCGCTCCCCCAGAACGCCATGACCAGCACAAGCATCAAATACGTACGCACGTGTCCGATGCTGCTGCCGTTCCGCCGGGCGGTCTTGAACGCTCGTGCGTGGGGCACAATGAGCGGGTGGAGTGGGTTCGGTATCGACGGCTGGCAGATCGCCCGGTCGAGGCGATGCACGCCCACTTCGAACAGCACAGCTACCACATGCACAGCCATGACACGTACTCGTTCGGCCTGACCGAACTCGGTGCGCAGACGTTCGGCTGCCGGGGGTCGAGGCGGACGAGTGCGGCCGGGATGGTGATGGCCTTCAACCCCGACGAGCCGCACGACGGGCACGCCGAGACCGAGCACGGCTTCACGTACCGGATCATCCACATCGGCCCGTCGCTGGTCACGGACGTGCTGTCCGACCAGGCCGGGCGTTCGGCGGGCATGCCGTTGTTCACCGAGCCAGTGCTGCATGATCCCGTCCTGGCCAGGGCGCTTGACCGGCTGTACAACAGCCTCTCTGACGAGGCCAGCGCCCTGGCCAAGGATGAGGCGCTGGCCGAGACCGTGGCCGCGCTCGTGCGCCGGGCCGCGATGTCCGCGCCTGTTCCCGTTGTGCAACCACTGGCCAACGTCCGCCGCGCTCGTGAACTGCTCGACGCGGAGTACCTGTCGGCTGTGGGCGCCGAGGACTTGGCCACGGCCGCGGGGTGCAGCCGGTTCGCGCTGTACCGCGCGTTCAAGGCGACTTACGGGATGTCCCCCAGCGATTACCAACGGCTACTGCGCCTGCGGGCCGCTCGCCGGTTGATCGCCTCGGGGACCGCGCCCGCCGAAGCGGCCGTTCGCTCCGGGTTTGCCGATCAGGCCCACCTGACCAGATGGTTCCGCCGCTACTACGGCATCACGCCCGGCACTTACCAACGCGCCTGAGCATTGTCCGGCATCACGCACTTCCGGCGGCCCCGGGAGTTGAGCCTGACTGAGCCGGCGCCCTAAGGTGCTGCGGTGGGTTTCTTCGGTACCTATTTGTACGACGGTGACAAATGGACACCGCACGATCTCGAAGTGCCGCCGGACGTGGCCGGGCCGTGGCTGATGGTCGACATCCACGACAGCGACATCGCCGCGGTCAGGTACAGCCCGGCAGGGCCCGGCACCGGAATCGCGTACCTCGGGGTCACCCCGCGGGTCTACTTCGACGACGAGAAAGCCTCGGCGCCGACGGACGTGGCCCGCGAGGCGGAAGGCCTGGCCGCGTGGCGTGAGGAACTCGGCGCCTCGGCCGTCATCTCGGACGACCTGATCGACTTCCTCGCCGAGGACGAGGCGGAGGACTGGGATGAGGACGAGGACGGCGAGGACCTGGACGACACCTTCGTCGAGGAGAAGACGGTCCAGTTCCTCGTCGCGCTCAACGTTCCCGTGCCGGACGACCTGCTCCGCTCCTGGGCAGCTCGGCCGTCACTTTCGTGACTTGACCACTTCGTACAGACTGGTCCAGCTGTCGCGGCCGTGGCCCGTGGCGATCGCCCTGTCGTACAACGACTTCACCGCGTACGGCAGCACCGGGTCCACCCCGGACTCGTTGCTCGTGATCGTGATGTGGTCGGCCGTGGCACCCATCATGATCACGTTGGCCGCGTCGCCCGGGTGGTTGCCCTGCTGGATGTTCTTCAGCGCCTCGTCGAGGAAGTACGACACGGTGTTGAAGTTCTCCACGGCGTACGGGAAGAACTCCGCAGCAGGCACGCCCGCGGCCTCGATCAGCGCCGTGGCGTGCAGGTAGGACGCCAGCGCGGTCAGGAAGATGTCCAACTGCGCCTGGTAGAACAGCTGGCCGAGCGCGGGATCCGCGCCGACGTACTTGACGCTGCCGATCACGTTGAGCACCGGCTCGTACTTCTTGATGACGTCCTCAGGGCCGCCGTAGAAGACGTACGCGACGTCGGTCGCGACCTGCTCGGCAGGCACCATCACGCCGCCCGCGACGAAGGTGGCGCCACGGTCGGTCGCCCACTTCGCGGCTTCCCTTGTCTTGCCGGGAGTGTCCGAGCTGAGGTTGACGATCACCTTGTCCTGGAGCGTTTCGCCGTCCAGGATGTCGTACATCGCCTTGTAGTCGGTCAGGCTCAGAATCACCAGTTCGCTCGCTGCCAAGGCGTCCTTGACCGTCGGCGCGACCGTCGCGTCAAGGCCTTCGGCACGTGACGCGGTCCGGTTCCACACCGTGACCTCGTGACCCGCCTTGCGGAGGCCCCGGACCATCGCCTGGCCCATCGGGCCGAGACCGATGAGAGTGATCACTTCTTCCCCTTCTTCAACAGTTCCACCACGCCACCGATGTCCTCGTGGCCGTGGCCGTCCGCGACCCGGCGCGCCATCAGCGGGGCGAGCGGTGCCAGCAGTTCCGGGCTGATCCCCACTTCCTCAGCCGACAGCATGAGGTTCGCGTAGCCCGCGGACTGCATGGCGATGTTCGACGTGACGTTGATCGTGTAGTCCTGCTTGTCGATCTGCTCGGCCATGCCGTCGACATAGCCAGCCATCGAGGTGATGTAGCGCTTCAGCAGCGGCGCGAACGTCGTCGCCGGGACGCCCGCCGACGTGACCAGCGCAAGGGCGTGGAGGCCACCCGCGAACATCCCGTACATGCCACTGAGCAACCCGATGTCGTGCAGTGCCGCGAAACCGGCGTCCGTGCCGACGTACAGGCTCTCCCCGAACGCCTCCAGCACCTGCTTGTTCGTGTCGTACGCGCTACGCGACCCGCTGTAGAACACGAACGCGGCGGGCGTTCCGATCATCGGCGGCACGGCCATGATCCCACCGTCGAGGTAGTCGACGTCGTACCTGCCCGCGAACTCACGAGCTTGCCCCGGCGTGCCGTTGGTCAGGTTGACCAGCACCCGCCCGGTCAGCGCGTCACCGGCGGTGTCCAGCACGTCGGTCACGGACTTGTAGTCGAACAGACAGGCGATCACCAGGCGGCTGGCTGCCACCGCCTCGGCCACCGTGGTGGCGTGCGTCGCACCCTCGGCGACCAGTGGTTTTGCCTTGTCGGCAGTGCGGTTCCATACCGTCGTCGGGTATCCGGCCTTGAGCAACGCCCTGACCAGGGCGGACCCCATGTCCCCGAGCCCGAGAACAGTCACTGCGGATTTGCTGAGATCTGGCATGACCCCAACTCTGCGCGCCCCCACGCACGAACCACTGGGGGTCCACGCACGGCCGCTCCCCAGCGACCAAGCCCCGGCCGCCCCCAAACCCCTCGTGAGTGTTTATCGGTGTTCTAACCCTGATAAACGCTCACGAGGGCTGAGCTGGGGTTATTCGCCGCCCTGGACTCCTCAAACCGTCACCGGCACTGGCTTCGGCGACCAAGCCCGTCCGAGCGGAGCGAGGACAATCCAACACGGCTTGGTCGCGCCGGTCATTTACGCCACGCAACACGCCCGACACCGCCCCCGCCCACCACGGAGACCAGCCACCGAGCGGTGTCGGCAGCGTGGGGCGGGGTGGAAATGACCGGCTTCCAGCGACCAAGCCCGTCCGAGCGAAGCGAGGACAATCAAACACTGTCGGTGGGTGCCGCTACCTTCGGAGAGTGCGATTCGGGGTGCTGGGGCCGTTGGCCGTGTGGACCGCTGACGGGCGCGAGGTGCGCGTGCCCGAGGTGAAGGTCCGCGCGCTGCTGGCGGATCTGCTTGTCCAGGACGGCCGGCCGATCCCGGCCGACCGGCTGGCCGACGACCTGTGGGGCGACAGGTTGCCCGGCAATCCGGTGAACACGCTGCAGACCAAGGTCTCGCAGCTGCGCAGGGCGCTGGAGGACGCCGAGCCGGGTGGGCGGCTGCTGGTGTCCCACCGTTCGGGCAGTTACGTGATGCAGGTCGACGTGGACGTGGCGCGGTTCCGCACACTGGTGGCGCAGGCCCGTGAGGTCGGCGATCCGCGGGCGCGGGCGGCCTTGTTGTCCGACGCGCTGGCTTTGTGGCGAGGGCCCGCGCTGGCGGACTTCGCCGACGAGCCGTTCGCGATCCCGGTGATCCAGCGGCTCACCGAGGAACGGCTCGTCGCCTTCGAGGAATGGGCCGCGGCACGGCTGGAGCTCGGCGAACACGCCTCCTTGGTCGTGGAGCTCGCCGACCTGGTCGCCGAGCATCCGTTACGTGAGCGGTTACGTGCGCTCCAACTGCTCGCGCTCTACCGCGCGGGCAGGCAGACCGAGGCGTTGGACAGCTACCGTGAACTGGTCACGGTGCTGGACGTCGAGTTGGGCCTGACGCCCAGTCCTGAGCTGGTCGAGCTGCACTCGCAGATCCTCCGGCAGGATCCGTCGCTGGGCCTGCCGTCCGTGGCGCGCACGAACCTGCCCGAGCCGTTGACCGAGCTGGTCGGCCGGGAAACGGCGGTGCAGTCCGTGCTGTCGTTGATCGGCGAGACCCGGCTGGTCACGCTGACCGGTCCCGGTGGCGTGGGCAAGACGAGGCTGGCGATCCAGACCGCGCGGCAGACGCCGGAAGCGTGGCTGGTCGAGTTCGCGGGTCTGGAGCAGCACGGGACGCCGGAGTCGTGCCCGCGTGAGGACATGGTCGCCGAGGTCACCGCGGCGACGCTGGGCATCCGTGACGACCAGGGCGCCGTGCTGGACCGGCTGGCCGAGTCGTTGTACGCCAAGGAAGTCCTGCTCGTGCTGGACAACTGCGAGGGTCTGGTCGGCTCGATCGCCACGATGGCGTCCCGCCTGCTGCAAGCCGCGCCGCGGTTGCGCATCCTGGCGACCAGTCAGGAGCCGCTCGGCGTGGCCGGTGAAGTGGTGTGGAACGTGCCGCCGTTGGACGTGCCCAGCGCGGCCAGCGTCGAGGCTTCCGACGTCCGCGCGTTCAGCGCGGTGCAACTGTTCGTCGCACGTGCTTCGGCCGCTGACCCTCGATTTGTCCTCAACGCGGACAACGCGGCCGACGTCGCCGCGATCTGTCGTCGGCTGGACGGCATCCCGCTGGCGTTGGAGCTCGCCGCGACCCGAGTACGCGCGCTCGGCACGCGTGAGTTGCTAGCACGCCTGGACGACAGGTTCCGTCTGCTGGCGAGCGGCAACCGCGGCGGCCCGCCACGCCAACGGACGCTTCGGGCGATGATCGACTGGAGCTGGCAACTGCTGTCCCCCGTGGAGCAGGTAGTGCTGCGCCGCCTGGCCGTGCACGTCGAAGGCGCCAGCCTGGCCGCGGTCGAGGCGATCTGCGCGGGCGGTGACGTCCTCAAGGCCGACGTCCTGTCGCACGTCGCCGACCTGGTGGACCGGTCCTTGGTCGTCAGCAGCCCAGGGCCGCGATACCGGCTGCTCGAATCCGTTGTGGCGTACTGCGTCGAACAACTGCAGGCCGCAGGCGAACTGGACACGATGCGCCTACGGCACGCGGAGTACTACGTCAGCCTCGCCGAACAAGCGGACAGCAAGCTGCGCACGAGCGAACAGCGCCCGTGGCTCGAAGTCCTCGACCTCGAAACTGCCAACCTGCGCCGCGCGCTGGAAACCGCCCTGCAACACGGAAACGCCGCCCTCGCGCTGCGCCTGGCCAAGGCGATGACGTGGTACTGGTTCCTCCGTGGCCGTATCAACGAGGCCCGCAGGACGATCCGGCAGGCCCTCGACGTCCCGGGCGAAGTGCCGGACCTGCGATCGACGGTCCTGGCTTGGGACGTCGGCCTCGCCGTGCTGGCCGGTGAACCGGTCGACGAGCAGGCCTTCGAGGTGGCGCACGACATCAAGAACCCCGCCGACCGCGCCATGGCCCTGTGGTTCCTCGGCTACGTCAACACCACGATCGGCTCGGCGACCGCCATCGAACTGACCACCCAGGCACTCGCCGAGTTCGAGGCGCTCGACGACACCTGGGGCGTCGCGGTGGTCCTGGTCGACAGGATGGCGCAGTACATGGCCTGCGGCGACTTCGACGCGGCCGAATGCGCCAACCAACGCAGCGCCCGGCTGATGGCCGGCCTCGGTGAACGCTGGGGGCAGTTGCAGGTCAGCTACAGCACCGGAACCCTCGCCGAGATCGCCGGCGACTACGACCTCGCCGCCGAGATGCACGCCAACGGCCTGCGCATGGCCGAGGAACTGAACCTCACGCCGGAAGTGTCGTACCAGCTCTCCTGGCTCGGCCGGATCGCCCTGATCCGTGGCGACTACACCAAGGCGTGGGATCTGCACGAGCGGGCCCGCCAGATCGGAGCCGAACACGGCTTCAAACCGGCGGAGATGTACGCCGAAACCGGCCTCGCCCTGGGCGCCCGCCAGTCCGGTGACCTCGACACGGCGGAAAAACACGCCCGCAACGTCCTGGCCTGGCACCGTGAACAGCACTACGAGGCGGGAAGCTCGCTGATCCTGGTGGAACTCGGCTTCATCGCCGAACACCGCGGCGACGTACGGAAAGCACTGGCTCTCCACCTGGAGGGCTACACCGTAGCCACCGCCGCCAACGATCCCCGCGCGGTGGCCCTTGCCCTCGAAGGCCTGGCAGGAACCGAAGCACTGGCAGGCAACGCGGCATCCGCCGCCCGTCTCCTCGGCGCCGCCGCCCAGGCCCGCGAATCCGTCGGCCGCCCGCTGCCACCCGGTCAGCGCCGCGACGTCGACCGCATCACCGAAACCGCCCGCACCGCCCTCGGCCCGGCGACCTTCGCCACGGAGTTCGACCGCGGCAAACAAACCCCGCCCGACGACCTCATCCCCCGCTGACCGCCACCCGAAGCGGTCTTCCGCGCTCGCCGACGCCCCAGACCCGCACCCCCGTCATGGGTACATCGACCGCACCCAGCCAGCCCAGACCACATTCCCACCATCACAACGCCCCCAAGCATCCCCCACCACTCCCGGGGGGCGACCCCGGACCCAGTCTACCGGCGATGGCTTGGCGCGGAAGGGAAATCGGGCGCCTGTGGACAACCAGATTGGCGAACGGACCGTTCGTACGGTCTCCGCCAGGTCGGGCAGCGAAAAGCCGGCTGGGCGATCAGTGCTGGGCGGCGAGGGTTTCCAGGGCGCGGTCGGCGTGGCCGTTCATGTCGAGCTCGGAGTGGATCACCGCGAGCACCTTGCGGTTCGTGTCGATCACGAAGGTCATCCGGCGGTTCTTCAGCGGGCCGAAGCCGAGCTTGCGGCGGACGCCGAACCGTGCGGCGACCGCACTGTCCGGGTCGGACAGCAGGGGGTAGTCGAAGCCGTGCGTGTCGGAGAATTCGCGCTGTTTCTCCACCGAGTCCGCGCTGACGCCGACCCGTTGGGCGTTGTACTGCGCGAATTCCGCGGCGAGGTCGCGGAAATGGCAGGACTCCATGGTGCAGCCGCGGGTCATCGCCGCCGGGTAGAAGAACAACACGACCGGGCCCTTGTCCAGGAACTCCGTCAGCCGTCGCGGGGTGCCGGTCGCGTCCGGCAGCTCGAAGTCCTCCACCACGTCACCGACGGCCACGCTCATCCGAGTCTCCTCCTAGTCCAGCGCTACGAACCCAGCGTAACCGGGTCCTCGCTCACACGATCGGGTAGTTCTCGATGCCAGGACTTCCGCCGGTGGCATCAGGACGCCATAAAGGAACATCCCGAACGCGTCAGAACCTCGCCATCGCGAGGCGCCATCGGCCGATCACCGTGAGTCAATCGATGAGTGAGAGGTGCCAAGGACATGACCAGATGGCCGAGGATCCCCGGTTCCCTGGGATCCGCGGCGGGCTTCGCGGCAGGCATCATGGCCAGTCTGATCGCCTCGCTGGCCGGCGCCACAACGCACCACGAGATCGGCCTGTTCGCCCTCGCCCTGGCCGTCGCCGCCGTCTCGGCGATCACCACCGTCATCGGCGCGCTCGCCACCTGCGTGCAGTGCTGGTTGCTCTACGCAGGCTTCATCGTCGGCCGTTCCGGATCGCTCGTGCTCGACGAGGCGTCCGTCGAAACCGCCGGCCTGTTCACGATCATCGCGCTGGCCGCCACCGGCCTCGCGAGCGGCGGCACCACCGTGTTCGCACGCCTGAGCCGCTGAGCAGCCATTTCTCCCCCGAAGGGGTTACGGCGATTTGCCCAGGGCGCCATTGACCCCCAATGATCGAACATGTGTTCGATCGCGAGAGCAGGCAAGCGGCTGACGAGATCCGGGCGGCATCCGACTGGTTACGTGAACTGGGCCGTAAAGCCGCTCCCGGCGTGTGGCGCGCCGTACCGGAGGGCGCGTTGATCCGTCTGCGCGGCCGCGAGGACCATGAAGTCGCTGTGCTCACAGGCTTGTGGGCGCCACACACGGCCGACTATCTGACCGCGGTCGCTCCCGCCACGGCCTACAACGTCGCCGAACTGATGTGGCTCTGTGAAACCCATGTCCGCCAAGGAGAAATGCCCACCCGTCTGCGTGAAGCGTTGCTACGGCTGGCCCGAGGCCTGAAGTCGGACGTCTCGGCATAGCGACCAGCGGAATCTCGACGAGGCACGGAAAGCGGGCCACGGTCCTGACCGACGTGGCAGCCAGCGCGGGGCAGGCGGGAAACGTTGTCGTTCGCCCCGCGACTGGCTGCCACGCCTGGGAATCACGTCGAACAGGGGCCCAGGTTCTCCCACTGCGCGGTCAGTCCGGGCTCGGAGCCCTGAGTCCACCAACGGGCACGCCATAGCCGTCCGTTGTGCTTGACGCGCTGGTTCTCCAGGTACGCCGTGGCCCATTGCCAGTTCGGGGCGTTGGTGCAGTCGGGTGGGTTGGTGGGCGGCGGGTCGGTCGGCGGCGTACCGCAGTTGCCGACGAGGTCGTCCTTGAACCGCACGCCGGAACTACGGAACGACGACGCCTGAGCCGAGGCCTCAGCGGGAGTCAGAACACGGTTCTTGGCGTAGTACACCCAGTCGATCTGCTCGTGGTACGTGCTCAGCCCGCCGCTGTGCTGGGTGAGGTCGATGAACCAGTGGTTGAAGTTGAGCGACATCATCTGCCGCGGGTAGACGCTCAACTCCTTGCCGTCGACGAAGATCGTGCTGTGGTCCCCGGTCAGCTGACCGTCCACGTAGTACTTCACGTGGCCGCCGGACACCGTGGCCGCGATCGTGTGCCACCCCGCCATGCTCCGGACCTGCTTGTCGTACTTGTTCTTCGACACCCAGGGTTCGAGCTGGTAGGTGTGCCACGAGGTGTGGAAGTTGACCGGCCACGTCGGTTCACCCCATCCGCCGTTGGGCAGGTACTCGGCGAAGTCCAGTTCGCTGTACAGGGGGTCGTTGTCGTACCGGAGCGGGCTGATGGTGAAGAACGTCTGGTTGATCCGGTCGCCGTCGGGACCGCTGACCGGCGCGTCCGAGAACTTGATCCGGGCCGCGTACGTGCCTTCGAAGAACCGCATCTGGTTCTGCAGCAACTCCGTGTGGGTCGTGCCGCTCGCAGTGCCGTCGGTCGACGACGCCAGTTGTGCGGCCTTGTCACCGTCGACGGTCGGGAACGTGATTTTCTCCGGCGCCCATCTGGCACCGGGAACACCGGGGCCACCGGCGTTCGACCGCGCGGACCAGCCGTGCGCGGACAATGCCGGGTCGGTGTGCGATGTGTAGTGGAAGTCGTCGAACAGTTCGCCGCACGCGGCACTCGCCTGAGGCGAGGCCGTCGCGGCCGCGGGGGTGAGCATGGCGATCAGCGCCACGACCACCGCGGTGATTCTTGATCCGGACATGGGTTCTTCCTCGAGTAGCAGGGAACCTCGCAGAGAGCCGGCCGGCCGTAACTGGTAAACTCCACCTCCCGGGCAACGTTGTCAAGAGGTAAACGGAATATCTCCCTTCGCTGCTAGAACCGCCATCCAGTGGTCAGTTATTGGTCCACGTTGATACCCTTGGCCGTCGGGGTCGGCGAAGGGAGCGGTCGGTGAAGCGGGCAGAGGTGCGCGAACGGCTGCGTCAGTTGATCAACTCTCGGCAGCCGGGCGAAGTCCTGCCGTCCGAGCGAAATCTCAGCGAGGAACTGGGCGTGTCCCGGCCGACGCTCCGGGCCGCGATGAGCGACCTGGCCAAGGACGGCCTGTTGGTCCGGGAGCACGGCCGCGGCACGTTCACCGGCGCGCGCAAGATCTCCCAGGAGCTGACGCCGATGCCGACCGGGGAGTTCAACGCGCCACCCGCGGACGGCACGTGGTTCAGCCGCGTCGTCGAGTTCACCACCCAGGTCGCGGGCGCCCGGCTCGGTCAGCGCCTGCAGGTCTCACCGAGCACAGAGCTGTTGTCCGTCACGAGGGTCCGCATCGTCGACGACAACCCCATGGCGATCGAGCGGATCTTGTTGCCCGCCGAACTCGTGCCCGAGATCGCCCCCTCGGACTTCGAGTCCGGCTCGCTGTACGAACTGCTGCGCATCCGATATGAAGTTGTCGCGAGCAAGGCCGTGCAGACGACCGAACCGACGGTCACCGACCCGACGGAGTCGGAGCTGCTCGGCGTGCCGCTGCACGCGCCGGCACTGCTCTTCGAGCGCACCACGAAGGACACAACCGATCGCGTGATCGAGTACACCCGGTCGATCTATCGCGGGGACCGGTACCGCATCACCACCCACCTCACGTTCGATCATACCTCAGGCTAGGACGATAGTTCACCCCGAGTTCCTTCAGCCTGCTTTCGTGCTGTGCCAACCGGTCCGCGAAGTCCGGCCACTGTCCCGACCACGCGTTCTCGGCGAGCGCGCACAACCTGGGAAACGCCAGGTACTCCACCGCTTCGGCTGTCGCCGCGAACTCCGTCCACACCTGACCCTGCGTACCGAGTACCGCACCCGACAACTCGGAATCCCAAGTGGACGGCAGAATCTCCTGACGGTACACGTCTTCCAGGGTGACGATGCCCGTGGGCTGTCCCGGCGGTTCACCGTGCGCGGCTTGGGGATAGTCGAGATACGTCGACCGCCACGGCGTCATCACGACCTGATGCCCACGTTGTGCCGCAGCCAACCCGTGTTCGGCATCGCGCCACGCCATCACCGTCGCCTCCGCGGGCAGGCTCCCACTGTGGTCACCGTCGTCCCAGCACACCGGTTGTCTGCCGTGCCGCACCAGGAACCGGCTGATCTGGCCAAGGAACCAGCCGCGCAGCTCGCTCGCTCCGGCCAGTCCTTCGGCCGCGATCCGTTGCCGCGCGACAGGACTGCGCTCCCATTCGACAATCGGGCACTCGTCGCCGCCGATGTGGATCCGTGGTGACGGAAAGATCTCCATCACCTCGGCCAGCACCTCACGGCAGAAGTCCAGCGTCGATTCCTGGACGCCGAAGATCGCGTCCGACACACCCCACCCGGTCCACACGCCCAGTTCGCGGTCCGGGAAGTTCCCGAGTTCAGGATACGCCGCCAAGGCCGCTCGCGCATGTCCCGGCATCTCGATCTCGGGCATGATCGTGATTCCGCGATCACTCGCGTACCGCACAAGGTCCTCGAGTTCACGACGGGTGTACGCGCCGCCGTGCGGTGTGCCGTCGAACCTGGTGCTCCCGGCCGGACCGATCATGCTTTCCGGCCGCCAGGCACCGGTTTCGGTCAACGCGGGGTACCGGCGGACCGGCATCCGCCAGCCCTGATCGTCGGTCAGGTGCAGGTGCAGCACGTTGAGTTTGTGCAGCGCCAGCAGATCGACGAACTTGCGCAGGAAATCCACGGGCATGAAGTGCCGGGCCACGTCGATCATCGCGCCACGCCAGGCGAACCGCGGCCGGTCGCTGATGTCCACACACGGGATGTGACTTCCCCCCGAGGTCATCAGCAACTGACGGAGCGACTGGATCCCGTGCAGCAGACCGGGATTGCGGGCCGCCCGCAGCACGACGGCCTGCCGGCTGACGATCAGCGAGTACCCTTCCTCGCCCATCCCGGTCAGCCGGGGATCCAGTGCGAGCGTGATCGTGCCGCTGGGCACGATCCTCGGCGACAGGCCGGCTGTGCCCGCGATGTGCTCGCGGAGGAGTTCCGCGGCCGGTTCAGTGCCCTGTCCCGCCCGGATGGCGGTCTCCGAGTCCACAGTGAAGTGTCCTGGCCGGGTGATCATCCGGTGTGGACGTGGAATCAGCATCGACATCACCCCTTGACCGCGCCCGCGGTGATCCCGGCCGTGACCCGGCCTTGGAGAATGAGGAAAACCACCAGTACCGGCAGCATGAACAGCGTGGCCGCGGCCATCGTCGCACCCCAGTCGGTTCCGAACGTGCTGCTGAACGACGACAGCCACACCGGCAGGGTGCGGTCGTCGAGGTCCTTGATGATCAACAGGTTGGCGAACGCGAACTCGTTCCACGCCGTGATGAAGCCGAACAGCGACGTGGCCAACAGGCCCGGCGCCAGCAGCGGGAAGACCACCCTGCGGAACGCGGTGATCCTGCTCGCGCCGTCGACCAGCGCGGCCTCCTCCAGCTCGGCGGGGATCGCCTCGATGAACCCGCGCAGGGTGACCACGGTGAACGGCAGGGTGATCATGAAGTAGATCAGCGTGAGCATGGACAGCTTGTCGAGCATGTCGGTGTCGCGGGCGATCACGTACATCGGGATCAGCAACGCCTCCCACGGCGTCATCTGCGCGACGAAGATCATCAGGATGAAGGCTTTGCGGCCCTTCCACCGCATCCTGGCGACCGCGAACGCCGCGAGTGACGCCACGACCAGCGACAACAGCACGCCGCCGACGGCCACCAGCAGGCTGTTGCGCCAGAACGACCAGAATCCGGCGGCCGACACGGCCGTCCCGAAGTGCTCCAGGGTGAACGACGGCCAGAACGCCGGCGTGGCCGACTGGATCTCCCTGGTCGGTTTGAACGCCGTCAGCACCATCCAGTACACCGGGAACACCGACACCGAGAAGACGATCAAAGCGAGAAACCGTTTGGTCACCTGGCTTTCTCCGTCCGGACGTACGCCAGCAGGACGACCGTCAGCATCAGCACGGTCACCGTCGAGATGGCCGCTCCCAGGTCGAACCTATGCAACGCCTGGGCGACCTGGAAGGCGTACACCGGCAAGGTGGTGGTCGCTTCGCCCGGCCCGCCCTGGCTGATCGCCCAGATCTGCACGAACGCCTTGAACACCCAGATGACCTCGAGGCACAGCACCAGCCCGAACATCGGCCGCAGCACGGGCACCGTGATCGACAGGAACATCCGTGTCCCGCTCGCGCCGTCGATCTTCGCCGACTCGTAGAGCTCGGCGGGGACCGTGGTCATCGCCGCGTACAGCACGAGCGCCGCGAACGGCACGGACTGCCACACGATCAGCGCGACCAGAATCCCGAACGTGGCGGTGCCGCTGGCGAACCACGTGTAGCCCTCGAACTGGTCGAAGCCCAGCCGGACCAGCACCCAGTTGACCAGTCCGAGCTGCGACGCGAACAGCCACTGGAACACCGTGGTCGCGGCGATGATCGGCATGGCCCAGGTCAGCACGAGCCCGCCCATCACCATCAGACGCGCCCACCTGCCCAAACCCGTCAGCAACAACGCCACCGCCGTGGACAACACCATGATCAGCACGACGTTGACGACGGTGAACACGAACGTGCGCCGCACCACGGCCCAGAACTGCGGGTCGGCGAGGATCTCGACGTAGTTCGCGAACCACACGAAGTCCGCTCCGCCCCTGATCAGCTCGCCGACGCCGAACCGCTGCAGCGACATGACGACGTTGCGCACCAGCGGATAAACCAGGAGATACGCGGTCGCCAGGACAGTCGGGGCGACCAGCAGGTACGGCCAGATCGTGATCCGGCGGGCCCGCGCTCGGGGTACTGGCGGGACCTCGAGTGCGGGCCCGGTCCGCAGGGCCGTCATCTCCCGGTGTTCAGCGCCGCGGTGATCACCGCGTCCGCCTCCCGTGCCGCGGTCGCCGGATCGGCCCCGGTGAGCATCTTGGTCAGGTAGTCCTTGATCGGGTTACGGGCCTCCACCGCGGCCCAGTTCGGTGAGTTCGGGGTGCCGTGGCCGTTTCGCGCCCCGGCGGCCATCGCCTGAGCGCCCGGGTCGGTCGCGGCCTGCGCCAGGGACGTGCGGTTGGGGACGTAGTTCATCGTCCTGGCCAGCTCGGTCTGCCACTTCTGCCCGGTGAGGGACTTGACCACCTGGTAAGCCTCCTCCTGCTGCGCCGCCGCCACCGGGATGATCAGGTCGGAACCACCGGTGAACACCGCGCCCGGCAGGTCGGCGGTCTTCCCGGGGATCGGGAAGAAGCCGAGCTTGTCCGCCAGTGCCGGATTGGCCTTGGTGATCAGCTTGGCCGCGCCGGGCACCGCGATCATCTGCGCCACTTCCCCGCCTGCGAAGACGTCGGACTGCTGCGGCTTGGCCTCGTCGGAGTCCTTCGGCCCCTTGCCCAGTGCCTGTAATCGCTTGTAGAAGTCCGCGCCGGCCAGCGCCTGCGGGGTCGCCAGCGCGCCTTTCCAGCCGGTTCCGTCGCGGACCGCCAGGTCACCGCCCTCGTCCCAGATGAATCCGGCCAGCGCGTACCACATCTGCCCAGGCAGGTAGATGCCCTGGACGGCGCCCTGGTTGAGCTTCTCGGTCGCCGCGAGCCACTCGGCACGCGTCTTCGGCGGCGTCACCCCGGCCTGCTCGAACAGGTCCTTGCGGTAGATCACCACGCGGTTCGCCGCGTAGTACGGGATGCCGTACTGCTTGCCGTCGAGCGCTCCCGGATCGCGCAGGCCGGGGATCCAGTCCCGGCCGGCCAGGTCGTCCACCTTGGACGTCAGGTCGGTCAGGCCGCCACTGGCGGCGTACTGGGCGACCTGCGTGTTGCCCACCTCGATCACGTCAGGGGCGTCGTTGCCGGCCAGGGCACTGACCACCCTGGGCCCGATGCCGTCCCACTCCTGGATCTGGATGTCGAGCCGGACACCTGGGTTGTTCTTCTCGAAGTCTTCCTTGAACCGGGCCGTGAAGTCGTCGGTGGTGCTGTCGCGCATCAACCAGACGTCGACCGTGACCGGGCCGCCGTCCGCGGGTTCGGACGCGCCGCAACCGGCCAGGAGAGCCACGGCCACCAGTTGACCAATTGGTAAACGCACGGGCCGACTGTGACACAGACCACTTGGCCAGTCAAGGGCCGGTCAGAACGGGAACCACGCGCCCGGCTGCCACGAGACATCGCCCCACGCCAGGCGTTCCCGCCGGTTCGGGTCGAACTCGACATGGGTGTCCTCGTCGAAGACCAGTACCGGCCGGGTCGGGCCGTAAGGTGGCCAACTGGGCAACGGGATGCCGTCCTCGATGAAGCTCACCCACGCCTCATGGATCTGGGCGGCGGTGATCTCCCTCGGCAGCGAGACCTGTTCGGGCGGGTTCCACACCATTCCGAGTTCCATACCGTGCGCGCCGTCGAGGAACTGCGGCACGCCTGGTTGCGCGATGTCGATGCGGTACCGGTAGACGCGACTGTGCAAGGCCTGGGCGTCGGCGAGCCGTTGGGTCGGAATGCCGTACCGCTCATCGCTCATGACGGCGACCTTGGCCGCGTCCGCGCCCCGGGTGTCCCGGTAGGTGTCCAGAATCCTGGTGTCGCCGAAGATCTCGGTGAGGACGGCATCCACCGGCGCGGTCGCCCGTTCCCCGAGGAACGCGGCGAACGTGGCGGCCTCATTGCCGTTGTGGCCGATCATCAGCCGGATTCCGGCCGCGCTGCCCGCCGCGATGAGCCTGGTCGGCATCGCGGGCAGCGCCCTGGAGTGCATCGTCGGCCGCCACAGCCATACGGCGGCCATCCCGGTCAGGATTCGTTCCTGCGCCGCGAGCACGTCTTCGGCGGGCACGGCCCGGACGTCACGCGTGCCGAGTTCGTCGATCAGCCGCCGGGCGATCTCGGTGCCCTGCCGCGGCGTCGCGACGTGGTCACCGCCGCTGCTGACGATGGCTTGGCAGAACAGGTTCCGGCTCAGCGGGCTGGCCATCAGGTTGCCCACGCTCTTGGCGCCCGCGGATACACCGTAAACCGTGATGCGTTGCGGATTTCCACCGAACGCGCCGATGTTGTCGCGTACCCACCGCAGCGCGGCGATCTGGTCGAGCAGGGTGCAGACTCCCGCGTCCTGCTCATCCGGGCCCAGGACACCGGCCAGATAGGTCATCCCGAGCGCGCCCAGCCGGTAGTTGACCGTCACCACGACGATTCCGGCACGGGCGAACGCCTCGCCCTCCCCCACCTGAATCCCGCTGCCCGTCCGGTATCCGCCGCCGTGCAGCCAGAACAGCACCGGCCAGCCACCTGGCGGCGGCACGCCTTGCGGAGCGCAGACGTTCAGGTACAGGCAGTCCTCACTGGACGGTGCGGGAGCGACGCCGATCTCCTGCGGTTGCAATGCCTGCGGCCCGAAATCCGTGGCCGGCCACGTACCCGCCCAGCACGGGGCCTGCCTGGGCGCACGCCAGCGCAGCTCGCCGACCGGCGGCTCTGCATACGGAATCCCGCGCCAGTGAACACATCCGTCGCCCTGCAGCCCGTTGAGCCGCCCCTGCTCGATCGTCACCAAGGCCACACGACCCCACTATAGGGACGCGATCCGGTGCAGGTTGTCCTCGACCCACGAACGCAGCGCGGCCAACGGCTCGGCGACACTGCGCCCCAGGTCGGTGAGGGTGTATTCGACGTGTAACGGCACCGCCGGGTAGATCGTCCGCTCGACGAACCCGGCGTCCTCCAGCTTGCGCAGCGTGTTGGTGAGCACCTTCGGACTCACGCCCTCCAGCTTGCGCTGAAGCTCGCCGAACCGCCGCGGGCCGTCCTCCATGGCACCGATCGCCAGCGCCGCCCACTTGTTCGCCAGCAGGTCGAGCACGCCACGGCAGGGACACTGCGCGGCGTACACGTCGTGCTTGTCGTGCTGCCCTGTTGGACACGAAAGCGTCACCTGAACCTCCTCCTAGCTGCATGCTTCCCGGCGGATAGTACTAGCCCTTGCGGGAAAGTAGGGCCTCGGGGATAGCTTCGACACACGCCAGCCGGAGTAAAGGAGAAAGACATGCGCGCGATCAGCCAGACCGAGTTCGGCGGCACCGAAGTGCTGCACGAGATCGACGTTCCACGCCCGGAACCACTGCCCACGGAAGTGCTCGTCCGGGTGGTCTCGGCCGGGGTCAACCCGGTCGACGCCAAGACCCGCGCGGGCGGCGGAATGGCGGACGTGCTGGGCAAGCCGCCGTTCGTCCTGGGCTGGGACGTGTCCGGCGTGGTCGAGGAGGCGGGCTTCGGTGTGCACACCCTCAAGCCGGGTGACGAGGTGTACGGGATGCCCTGGTTCCCCCGCCAGGCAGGCGGGTTCTCGGAGTACGTGACGGCCCCGTCCCGGCACTTCGCCCGTAAGCCGTCCACTGTGGACCACGACGCGGCCGCGGCGGTGCCGCTGGCCGCCCTGACGGCGTGGCAGGCCCTGCACGACGCCGTGCACATCAAGTCCGGACAGCGCGTGCTGATCCACGCCGCGGCCGGCGGCGTCGGACACTTCGCCGTGCAGTTCGCCAAGGCCGCCGGCGCGCACGTGACCGGCACGGCCAGCGCCGCGAAGCACGACTGGCTGCGCGGGATCGGCGCCGACGAGGTGATCGACTACCGGACCACCCGTTTCGAGGACGCGACCGCTGACCAGGACGTCGTCCTCGACCTGATCGGCGGCGACAACGCGGTCCGGTCGGTGCGGGTGACCAAGCCCGGCGGGATCGTCGTCGCCATCCCCGGTGGCGTGTCCGCCGATCTGGCCGACGCCGCCGAGCGGCGCGGTGTGTCGGCGATCCCGTTCCTGGTGGAACCGGACGGGCACGCGCTGACCGAGATCGCCGCCCTGATCGACGCGGGCCGAGTGCACGTCGAGGTCGAGCAGGTGTACCCGTTCACCAGGATCGCCGCCGCGCACGAGCGCCAGGAAAGTGGCCGGGCCCAGGGCAAACTGGTGGTCCGCGTCGCCTCTTGACAGCTCGCGTCAAGTACTTGACACTGACTGTCAAGGAGGTGGGCGATGACCGAGACCGGACCACTGGCCCAGCAGCTGATGTCGATCATGAGCAACCGGCTGCTGGATCCCTTGGAGATCCTGCTGGACGATCCGGTCACGGATCTGCGGGAGCGATGTGAGCGTGCCGCCGAAGCATGGGCGGCACGCCTGCACGGCCCGGAGGCGAACTACGCGATCGCGAGCATCGTCGGCGCCCTGTACCCGGGCGACGAGGCCTTCGACCCGCCCGCGGACTGGTGGCGGACCCCACTCGGGCAGGTCGTCCTGCTCCGGGTGGGGTTCCCCGGCCGCGAAGCGGTGTCGTACGCGCTCGCGGGTGCGATGTTGGGCGTCACCAGGCAGGGCGTACACGACCTGGTGACGCGCGACAAGCTCGCCCGCCATCCCGACGGGGGCGTCACCGTGACGTCCATCCGGGAACGGATCCAGCTGAGGGGACACCCAAGATGAGAGACCTGTTACTGCTGCACGGAGCGGGCGCACAGCCGTCGGTCTGGGACGAGTTCATCCCGCTGATGCCTGGCTTCCGCTGCGTGGCACCGGATTTGACCGGCCTGACGACCTGGGAGGCGATGCTCGACCACCTGGAGGGGCTCGGCTTGGACAACCCGGCCGTCGTCGGGCACTCGCTCGGCGGGGCGTTGGGCGTCAAGTGGGCCCACCGCCACCCCGAATGCCCCGGCGTGGTCAACTTCGACGGCCATGGCCACCCGTCGACCTACCCGGGCCTGACCGATGCCGAGGTCGGCAGCTGGAAGGCCAAGCTCAAGGAGCTCTTTGACGAGATGGCCAAGCAGATGCCACCCGAGCACGTGGCGCTGCGCCCACTGATCGACAACGGCTCGGTCCACGACCTGTACGACGGCCTGACCGCCAGGCACCTCGCGGTCGTCGCCGACAAGCTCATGACGGCCCAGGAGCCGTTCGCCGACTTCTACAACGCCATGCGCGAAGGCGTCCTCGCCGACCTGGCCGGGCACCAGGTCGTCCGGTTCGACGGATCACACGCCATGCTCCAGGAACAGCCGCGGAAGCTGGCTGAGCTGTCGGCCCGTTTTCTGTCGGAAGAGTGAGCCTAAGCAGTACCGCCTCAATCTCCTCTCGTTATGGCTCAAGCCATGCGGTAGCCACAACGCACTGACGGTCCAGAATGGACGTCACGGCCGCCTCTCGGCCGACCAGTTCCGCACGCCACTGCACCTGTGTTGTGCACGGTCCCGACAACGACCGCATCCGGCGTAACGAGGACATCCACCAACGCACCGAGCCTGTTGCTGCCTGCGACAGGGTGGTGCCATGGCGCGCGGGTCGCCCTGGCTGTGGGCGGCCCGCGCACTGGCCAAGCAGCCGTGAGCTGCGCATATTTCACCCCTGCCTTGTGCTGTGACGGCCTGCGGGCACAATGCTCGGCGTGACTTTGTCGATAGACCAGCGGATCGCCGAGGAGCTGGGCGTCCGCGAGCACCAGGTGAAGGCCGCGGTCGACCTGCTCGACGGCGGCGCGACCGTGCCGTTCATCGCCCGGTACCGCAAGGAGGTGACCGGCATGCTCGACGACGCGCAGCTGCGCACGCTCGAAGAGCGGCTGCGTTACCTGCGTGAGCTCGAAGAGCGGCGGGTGGCGATCCTGGACTCGGTGCGATCGCAAGGGAAACTCACCGACGAGCTGGAGCAGCAGATCCGTGCCGCGGACTCCAAAGCCCGTCTCGAGGACATCTACCTGCCGTACAAGCCCAAGCGGCGGACCAAGGCGCAGATCGCCAGGGAGGCCGGTCTCGAGCCGCTCGCCGACCAGCTGCTCGCCGACCCCACGCTGGACCCACAGGCCACCGCGGCCGGGTTCGTCGACGCCGAGAAGAACGTCAAGGACGCCGCCGCGGCGCTGGAAGGCGCACGGGCCATCCTGGTCGAGCGCTTCGGTGAGGACGCCGACCTGATCGGTGACCTGCGTGAGCACATGTGGTCCCGTGGCCGGCTCGCCGCGAAGGTCCGGGAAGGCAAGGAGGAAGCAGGCGCGAAGTTCGCCGACTACTTCGACTTCGCCGAGCCGCTGACCAAGCTGCCCTCGCACCGGATCCTGGCGATGTTCCGCGGCGAGAAGGAGGAGATCCTCGACCTCACCCTCAACCCGGAACCCGACGACGAGCCCCCGGCCGGACCGAGCGACTACGAGATCCGCATCGCGGCGAAGTTCGGCATCGACGACAAGGGCCGTCCCGCCGACAAGTGGCTCGCCGACACGGTCCGGTGGGCCTGGCGCACCAGAATCCTCGTGCACCTGGGCATCGACCTGCGGATGCGGCTGCGCAACGCGGCCGAGGAGGAAGCAGTTCGCGTGTTCGCCGCGAACCTGCGTGACCTGCTGCTGGCGGCACCCGCGGGCACCCGCGCGACCATGGGACTGGACCCGGGCTTCCGTACCGGCGTGAAGGTCGCGGTGGTCGACGGCACCGGAAAGGTCGTCGCGACCGACACGATCTACCCGCACGAGCCGCGGCGCGCGTGGGACGAGTCGATCCACAAGCTCGCCGTCCTGTGCAAGCAGCACAAGGTCGAGCTGATCGCGATCGGCAACGGCACCGCGTCCCGGGAGACCGACAAACTGGCCGGTGACCTGCTCAAGGCGCACCCGGACCTGCGGCTGACCAAGGTCATGGTGTCCGAGGCGGGCGCGTCGGTGTACTCCGCGTCGGCGTACGCGTCGGCCGAGCTGCCCGGGCTGGACGTGTCGCTGCGTGGCGCGGTCTCCATCGCCCGGCGGTTGCAGGACCCGTTGGCGGAACTGGTGAAGATCGACCCGAAGTCCATCGGTGTCGGCCAGTACCAGCATGACCTGTCCGAAGGGAAGCTGTCCCGGTCGCTCGACGCGGTCGTCGAGGACTGTGTGAACGCGGTCGGCGTGGACGTCAACACGGCTTCGGCACCGCTGCTGACCCGCGTTTCGGGCATCGGCGAAGGCCTCGCCGAGAACATCGTGCTGCACCGCGACACGCACGGGCCGTTCCGGTCCCGCTCCGCGTTGAAGGACGTGCCTCGCCTGGGCCCCAAGGCTTTCGAGCAGTGCGCGGGCTTCCTCCGGATCCCCGACGGCGACGACCCGCTGGACGCCTCCAGCGTGCACCCGGAGTCCTACCCGGTGGTGCGGCGCATCCTGGACGCGACCAAGACCGACGTGCGGTCACTGATCGGCAGCCCGACGCTGAAGAAGCTGCGGCCGCAGGACTTCGTCGACGAGAAGTTCGGTCTGCCCACGATCACCGACATCCTGGCCGAGCTGGACAAGCCGGGCCGCGACCCGCGTCCGGCGTTCAAGACCGCGTCCTTCGCCGACGGCGTCGAGAAGATCTCCGACCTCAGGCCGGGCATGACGCTGGAGGGCGTGGTCACCAACGTGGCGGCGTTCGGCGCGTTCGTCGACATCGGAGTGCACCAGGACGGCCTCGTGCACGTCTCGGCGATGTCCCGCAACTTCGTCAAGGACCCGCGTGACGTGGTCAAACCCGGTGACATCGTGAAGGTGAAGGTGCTGGAGGTCGACATCCCGCGCAAGCGGATCGGCCTGACGCTCCGGCTGGACGACGAGGTCGGCAAGCCCGCACCGCAGGGCGGTGGCCGTCGCGACGGCCGCGACAACAACGGCGGCCCGCGTCGAGGCGGTCAGCAACGTCCGCAGCGCCGCAACGAGCCACCGGCCGGCGGTTCGATGGCGGATGCCCTGCGCCGGGCGGGTTTCGGGAAGTAGTCAGGACGGCCGCGCGATGAGGCCGGCGAGGAACTCCCGATAAGGCTCCTTCATCGGGAGTTCCCGCTCCTCCCGCACCCGGCGGCGGGTCGCGGTCACCGTCATCGCCCGTACCGGGTCGTAGCCGGGGCGTTCGTAGGTCTCCCACCACAGGCCGACGCCCCGGCGCTGCCACGCCGGCACCTCGTTGAAGTTCACGCCGTACCGGAAGAGCAGCTCGTTCTTGGCCGAGGCGTTCGCGCCCTCCAGAGCTTTTGTCGCCTCCTGCCTGCTGCGGCCGTCCTTGCGCAAAGTCCAGTAGCACCAGCCGTTGAGGGCCGAACGGGCCGCGTCGGCCTGGCGCCAGGAGAAGTAGTCGATCACGTCGGCCGGTCCGGTGCCGATCCAGACCCGGCTGTCGAAGTGCGCCGGTTCGCCGGCCGCGTGGGTGAAGGCCGCGGCGGTGACGCTGGCCGACAACGACACCAGCTTCTCGACGCCACGGCCGAAGATCTGGGACTCCGGGTCGAGCAGCACCGAGATCTCGTCGCTCTCGGTGTAGGCGTAGCGGCCGCCGAACTCGATCAGCAACGCCCGCGCGGTCTCGGTCATCAGCTGCGAGAAGCGTAAGTCGAACGGCTTGTCGTACCGCTGCTCGGTGAACCGCGAGAAGCTGCGGCCGTCGACTCGCAGGATCGTCCATGCTCCGGGTGGCACCGTCATCGAGTGGAACCACTCACGCGCCCGCTGGCCGGCTTCGAACTCCTCGCCGTGCACGTCCGCCCCTCTTGTCACCGCTTTGACACTGTGCGTGACAGTAGCGGTATCGGCCGTGGTCAGGCCGACTAGGTCGTGCCACGCACGACCAGTTCGTCAAGACCGGTCTCACGCTGTTCCGGGACACCGGTGCTGAGCAGGTTGAGCAGCAGCCGGGCGGCCAGCGCGCCGTCGGCGGCGTGGTCGTGCCGGATCGCGGTGATCTCCGGGTTCACCAGGCGGCACACCGGCGAGTCGTGCCACGCGACCACCGCCAGGTCGTCCGGGACACGGATGCCCGACGTGGACACGACTTTCGCCGCGGCCATCGGGTCGTCGTAGATCACCGCGGTGACGTCCTCCAGGTCGCGTGTCGCGGCTATGGCCTCGTCGGGACCAGCGGCGACGTGGCCGATCCTGGTGTGGCCGCGCTCGGCGAGGTGCCTGGTCACCTGCTCGCACGCCCCAGTTCTGTCGTGCAGGACCGCGGACATGCCGGGATGGCTCGCGCCGATCAGGGCGGTGGGGACGCCGAGCTTGTGCAGCAACGGAATGCGCGGGTCGTCGGGCCGCGGATCGATCAGCAGCATGCCGTCCACCCGGCCGGACGCCCACCAGTCCTGGTAGGTCTCCTCGGCGTCCTTGGCGATCGCGACCTGCAGGGCCACGCCGTCACCCGCGAGCTCCCGCTCGATCCCTTCGACCGTCGGCCACGGCACCTCGCCCGCGACCACCAGTCCGGCGACACCGACCCGTTCGCTCGACAGCGCCAACGCCGCGATGTTCGCCCGCCAGCCCAAGGCGTGCGCGATCCGCGACACCCGCTCCCTCGTCTCCTCGGACACGCCGGGACGGCCGTTGAGCGCGTAGGACACCGCCGCCTTGGACAGTCCGGCACGCCGGGCTATGTCGCCGATGGTTGGTCGCTTCATGTCGGCCTCCGCAAGTCCACCCATTCGAGGGATACCCAGCCTGAACCCGCAGCTCAAACCCAAATCCGAAATGACTGTTCCGCATATCGGCCCGCCCGGACTGTCGGTGCCGTCCGCGAAGCTGTCGGCACACCGGGTTCACCAGGAACCTGACGAGAAGGAAGAGGTGACCGATATGGGGATCGTGGACTGCAGCGCGGACGTTCAGGTCAACGGCCGCAAGTACACCGTCCGGGCGGCGACCCTGCCACCGGCGGGCACCGGCGACGAACGGGTCGAAGTCGCACTCGCCGACCACGATTCGACGGGCGGCACAACCGAACGCGGTTCGATCACGGTGCCTGCCGACGGCCTCGCGGCGATCGGCAAACTGATCAGCCAGGTGCTCGCCGGTCTGTCCACATTGAGCGGACGGTCGGCCACCAGTCCGGCGAACGCCCAGGCGCCGTGGAGCAAGGAACAGGACGAGGAGTTGCTCGAACGCTGGATCTCGGCCGGCGACACGCACAGCTCGTACGCCCTGCGCCGGATCCTCGCCGACCACTTCGGCCGCACGCCCGGAGCGATCCGCGCCCGGCTGTTGCGCATCGGCTGTGATCCGGACGCGCCTGGTCATGCCTTCATCCCGGCACCTGGATCGTCGTGATGCCCGGCGCCGCGCCGCGTCCCCCGCCGTGATCACCGATCCTCGTGAGCCCGCACCCTCACGAGGCCCCGGATCTCCCTCGACTCGAGGAGTCGCCCTTGGTCCGACGAACAGAACTCACCTCACGCCCGCCTCGCCCGGTCACCGAGGAGCCGCCTTCGCGAGAACCTCAACCGATCGCCCCACCGGCACCGCATTACCGGCGCCGCGTCACTGACACCGCGTCGAAAGGAGCGCGTTCACGAACCAAGACAGTCCGCCGCCGGCCGGCACCCCGCCCACGTCGCGGGCAACCACTTTGTCCTCACGCCCACTGCTCGCCCGCGACAACCCAGGTGAGCCAATTGGCTCCCGTCCCCGAAAGCCTGCACAGAGAAAGGAGTTTTATCCAGCCCATCGCCTGTCCCGGCGCCGCACGAGGGCCGCGCGAATCGACCGGTCGACATCATTGTCCGCTCACGCATCCCGGCTGCGATGATCTCGCTGAGCCGGATGACCAGCCGCCCTGCCCCACCAGGGCGGGCGGCACATCGTGAGACGTCTTGAAAACTACTTCGACACCTGCGGAGGTTGCTATTTCACGTTGTGAACTAACACCTGGCCGGGCATTCACTCGGCAAGCTGGTTAAGCTGCACCCCGCTCATCTGCTGGAGAAGGCGACGACACTGTGAAATTCGGCGTGCTTGGCCCGCTGACCGTGACAGGCCCAGAGGGTGAGGTCCGATTACGCGGTGAGCACCAGCGTGTCCTGCTGGCCATGCTGTTGTTCCACGCGAACCGGCCCGTGACCACCGACCTGCTGGTCGGTGCGCTGTGGCCGGACATGCCGCCGAAGTCGTACGCCTCCAACCTGCACACGTATGTGTCGCGTCTACGGGCACGGCTTCCTGGCAGTCGCATCGACTTGGCCGGGCGTGGGTATCGGCTTCACGTCGCCACTGAGGACGTCGATCTCCTGGTGTTCCGGGAGGCCGCGGCCGCGGGGCGCAGTGCGGCGCGAGCCGGGCAGCCGGAGAAGGCGGCCATGTTCCTGCGTAAGGCGTTGGCGCAGTGGCGTGGACATCCGCTGACCGACATGCACGTGCCTGTGCTCGATGCCGAGCTGGGCAGGCTGGAGTCCGAGCGGCTGGCGGTGTTCGAGGACTGTGTCGACGCGGAACTGGCGGTGGGGCGGCACGCCGAGCTCGCGGCCGAGTTACAGGCGGCGTTGACCGAGAACCCGCTGCGGGAACGGTTGGCCGGTCAGCTGATGCTGGCGCTGCAACACTCGGGGCGGCAGGCTGAGGCGCTCGAGGTGTACCGGATGACTCGGGCCACGCTCATCGACGAGCTCGGCATCGAACCGGGAACAGCTCTACGCAGGCTGCACACCTCGCTGTTGCAGGGCGACGGTGACGACGCGCCGTTGCCACGGCCGACCTGGCCGATCTGCCAGTTGCCCGCGGTCGCCGCGGATTTCTCCGGGCGCGATCGGCAACTGGCCGAGGTGACCAGCCGGCTCAACCCGGGTGGGCACAGCGTTCCGGTGGTGGTGCTCAGTGGCGAGCCGGGCGCGGGCAAGACCAGCCTGTCGATCGGTGCCGCGCACCAGCTGCGGTCGGTGTTCCCGGACGGCCAGCTGTTCGTGCCACTGTCCGGAGTGGACTCGCCACGGGACACCGGCGCGGTGCTCGCGGACCTGTTGCGCGGCCTGGGGGTCAGCGGTCCGGCGATCCCGGACGACCTGCAGGCCAGGGCGGCGACGTACCGCGGGCTGCTGACCGACCGCAAGGTGCTGGTGGTGCTGGACGACGCGGCCGATCCGGCACAGGTGCGGCCGTTGCTGCCGGGCACACCGGGCTGTGCGGTGCTGATCACCAGCCGGAGGCGGCTGAGCGGGCTGGCTGGGGCGACCCGGCTCACGGTCGGGCCGTTGGCCGACGAGGAAGCACTCCGGCTGCTCGAGCGGATTGCAGGCCGGGCAAGGGTTTCCGCCGAACGAACGGATGCCGTGCGGATCGCGCGGGCGTGCGGCAACCTGCCGCTGGCGTTGCGCATCGCCGGAACACGCCTGGCGTTGCGGCCGAACCTGCGGCTGGGGCTGCTGGCCGACCGGTTGGAGGACGAAGGGAGGAGACTGGACGAACTCGAAGTCAGCGATCTTCAGGTGCGGGCGAGCCTGGCGCTCAGTTATGCCGCGCTGGCGAAGACGTCACAGGTGGCGTTGCGCCGGCTGGGGTTGATCGACACCGTCGACCTGCCGGAGTGGCGGATCACGACGCTGCTCGACAGCCATTCCACCGAGGGCGTCGTCGAGGACCTGGTCGAGTCGGGCCTGTTGGAGCCGACCGGCACGGACGAGACCGGCGAACCGCGGTACCGGCTGCACGATCTGGTGCGCGTGTTCGCGCTCGAACGCGCGCGGGCGGAGGACAGCACGCGGGATCGGTACACCAGTGCACGCACGATCGTCGACGCGATCATCGGCATCGCCGATGTCGCCGCACGCCGGCTGCCGTGGACGATTCCCTTGCCCCGGCTGCGTGGTCCGATCCCGGCGCAACCGTTGGCGAGCGATCTGGTCAAGCGGCTCACGGTCAATCCTGAGGCGTGGTTCTCGGCTGAGCGCGTGAACCTGCTCAACGGCATCCCGAAGATGAGCGCACTCGGCTGGCACACCGACGCGATTCTGGTGATGGACCGGCTTTCGGTGTACCTGTGGGCTGAGGGCCTCTACGCGGACATGCGGGTGGCGTACCAGAGCATCGCTGACGCCGCGGAGAACTCGAATCCACGGGTGGCTGCTCGCGCGAGGTCAGTCCTCGCGTTGCTGTGGCATGCCCGCGGACAGTACGAGAAGGCAGTGGACGCGTACCGGGCGTGTGCCACGGAACTGGCCGCCTTGGGCGAGCGGGAAGCGCTGGCCTGGGTGCACACCAACCTGGCCGCGTGCTTGATCGCGGTCGGCCGGTCCGAGGAGTCGATCGAGCTGACGGCGTCGGCGCGGATCGAGTTGCGCGACGACCCGTTCGCCGTCGGATCGGCGCTGCGGATCCAGTTGGCGGCGCTGAACAGGTTGGGCCGTACCGAGGAGTCCGCACGCATCGTGAGCGAAGCGCTTGACGTGGCCCAGAGTTTCGGTGAGCCACGACAGTTGGCGATGGCGCTGCACGACAAGGCATGGGCCTATGTGCTGGGTGAAGGAAACCTCGAGCAGGCCAGGGAGCTGGCCGAGGAGGCCACCACCCTGTTGCGGACGGTCGGCTCGCGGTCGTCGCTCGCCAAAGCCTTGCGGACGTTGGGCGCGGTCCTCGCCGGCCTGGGGAAGCGGGAGGAATCCGTCCGCGCCTTCAGGGAAGCCCGTGACATCGCGCGGGAACTCACTGAGCGGCCACGGGAACTGTCGTGCACCCGGGCGATCGCAGCGGCCTGGATCGGTGACGGCCGGGCCGGCGACGCGATCCCGGTTCTCCGCGAATGCCTTGCGACGTACCGCGAAATGGGCAGCACGTCGGCGACGACGATCACGCTGAACCTGTTGGCCGCCGCCTACGACTGCCAGAACGACGTTGTCGCGGCGGCACAGGCCCGTGCCGAGGCCGACCGGCTCGGCGATCCCCGGGACACCAACACCGCGATCCTGTTGAAACTACTGCTGAATCTCGCGGTGGTACCGGCGCCTGCCGTGCCGGCACCTTAGGGTCGGACGCCCCCGGCCCGTCCGACCCTCCCCTGGTGCTGACGCATCAGGCCCGCTGTTGTTTGACCGCCCGCGCATAGCGGTTGTTCGGCCCGAGCCAGGTCAACACGATCGTGATCAGAGCGGCCAGGACAGCGATCCACGCGGTGGCGAGCATGAGAGTGGTGGCCTCGTAGTCCCTGAAGGCGATGAGGCACGCGCCCGGGAGCGTGAGCGTGGCGAAGATGGTCACCAGGACCCGGCTCCAGGTGGCAGCCTTGCCCATCATCAGCGCGAACAGCAACGCCAACACGCCGGGCACCATCAGGATGTACGCCCTGCCGGCCAGCTGGTCCTTGATCTCCTCGGCCCCGGCTGCCAACAGCAGCTCGCCGCCCTCGGCCTTCACCTGGTCGACGGTCATCCCGGTCTCCTCGGCCAGCGCCTTGGCGGCCACCTCCTTGGCCAGGTCGACGCCCCCGGTGAGGATGACCAGGCCGCACGCGACCGCGGCGAGTCCGGTCAGGATCGCGATCGCCCAGGCGACGACCAAGGTGCCCGGCTTCTTCGGCGCCGCGTCAACGGCCTGCCCGCCGTGGGTCGCGGTGGTCGGGTAAGTGCTCACGTGCCTCAGTTCTCCTTGATATGCGGGACTGGGTGACAGATGTCGGGTTCACCCAGGCGCAGCACATTAAGAACCGGCGCCACACGGAACGAACACCCCGTTGCACAGTTAGCGCAGGCCGGCGATCAGCTCGCAGGGCACGGACATCACGACCACGGTCGGGCCGCCGATGGGGCTGCTCACCACCAGTGTGCCGTCGAACGCGGAAAGACGCCGCTCGATGCCGCGCAAACCGGTGCCACCGCCCGGGTCGGCACCGCCACGGCCGTCGTCGCCGACGAGAATGGTGAGCTTTCCCTCGTCGTAGGTCAGCCGGATCCACGCTTTGCCCGCCCCGGCGTGTTTGGCCACATTGGTCAGTGTTTCCGCGACGGCGAAGTACGCGGCCGACTCCACCGGCGCGGACAGTCTGCCGGGGATGTCGATGTCCACATCGGTCTGCAGCGGATTGGCCAGGACAAGCGCCTGGATCGCGCCTTCCAGGCCGCGGTCGGCGAGCACCGGTGGGTGGATTCCCCGTACCAGGTCACGAAGTTCCGCCAACGCCTGCGAGCTGGCGGCACGGGCCTCGGCGAGCAGTTCCCGGGCGGCGGCCGGATCGCGGGCGACTGTCTCCTCGGCCATCCCGAGGCTCATTCCCAGTGCCACCAACCTGGCCTGCGCGCCGTCGTGCAGGTCACGCTCGATCCGCCGGAGTTCGGCGGCCTGCGTGTCCACGGTGTCCGCACGCGACTCCGTCAGTTGCTGGACCCGGTTGGCCAGCCGTGCCGCCTCAGTGGGTGCCAGCAACGCGGCGGTCAGCCGGGCTTGTGCCCGCATCAGATGGGACGATCCGAAGTACCAGACGGCGACGTACAGCACGCCGACCGGGATACCGATGAAGATCGCGGACGCGGTGGAGCTCACCGACAACAGGCCGATCAGGTTGACATCGGCGTCATCCGGCAGCGCCCACCACCAGGTCGCCAGCGTGATGTGCGCGATCCCGCCGACCAGCAGCGCGAAGTTCGTGATCGCCAGCGCCGAGCCGACGACGACCTGGGTGAACACCCAGGCCAGGTCACGCCAGGTCGCCACGTCGGTGAGCAGGGCGAAGACCCGCCGGTACATGCCCTGACCGGGCACGCGGGCCCGGTACGGCCGCTCGATCTCGGTGCCCAGGACCCACCCGGCGCGCCTGCGGTGCACGTCGGCGAACTTGCGCAGCAACGCCAGCAGGCCGAGCAGGAGCGGGAAGCCGATCCAGACCAGCATCAGCCCCATCGACGTCAGCAAGGCGCTGAGCAGCACGATCAGCGGGGCCATCATGCCCATCAGGGCCACGCTCCAGCCGAACAACTGAAGCCTGGTCGGTGCCGGGCGCGGTGAGCTCATGCGCCCATTCTGGTATGCGAACGGCCGCCGGCCAGTGGGCCTAGGCCCACTCATTCCAGTGGCGCCACCACCGCCAGCACGGCCCCCAGGTCGACCTGCTGGCCCGCGACGACCGACAGCGACGTGACCGTCCCCGTGGCCGGAGCAATGATCTTGTGCTCCATCTTCATGGCCTCGAGCCACAGCAGCGGCTGGCCCTGTTCGACCTGGTCCCCGGCGGACACCGCGACCCTGACCACAGTCCCCGGCATCGGCGCGAGCAGCGAGCCCGGCGCCGTCTGGGCGGACGGATCGGTGAACCGCGGCACGGGCGTCAGCGACACCGGCCCCAACGGCGAGTCCACGCAGACCAGGCCCGGATACACCGCGACCCGGAACGCCCGGCGCACCCCGGCTACCTCGAGGACCACGTGCTCCGGTTCGGCACTGAGCAGCCGCAGGTCCGGATACCCGTCGGTGACCAGGCCTGCCCGAGTGTGCCGGTACGTGACCTCGTGATCACCGGACGCCGTCCGGTACACCTTGCGCTGCGGCTGCGACGGCACATTCCGCCATCCGCTCGGGACGTCCATGGAACGCCGTGCCGCGGCGTCGGCCAACGCGGCCGCGAGCGCACTGAGCGCCTCGGTGTCCTTGTCGGCGAGCGGCTCCGCGAGGACGGCCAGCTCATGCCGGTCGAGAAACGCGGTGTCGGTGTTGCCTGCCAGGAACTCGGGATGCCGCAGCACGCGCACGAGCAGGTCCCGGTTGGTCACCAACCCGTGGATCTCCGCACGCGCCAGCGCACCGGCCAGCCCGAGCGCGGCCTCCTCCCGGGTGTCGGCGAACGAGATGACCTTCGCCAGCATCGGGTCGTAGAAGACGCTGACGGCGGAGCCGTCCCGCAACCCGCTGTCCAGCCGAAGCCCCGGCCCGGCGGGCACCGCGAACTCCGTGGTCACGCCGGGCACGCAAAGCCGATGCACCACACCGCTCTGCGGCCGCCAGTCCTGCGCGGGATCCTCGGCATAGAGCCGCACCTCGATCGCGTGCCCGCGCGTGAGCGGCGGCCCAGAACTGTCGTACCCCTCCGGTAGCGTTGAAATCAGGGGTTCCCCCTTGGGAATTCCTGTTGTGGAGAGGGCTGCGCTCAGATTGGCACGGTCTTTCGCGGCCTGGCTGCCGGCCGCGCGTGCGCCGGAATTGTCAGACCCCTGCGGTAACGTTGAATCAAGGGGATCCCCTTGGGGAATTGCTGTTGCGGAAGGGGCTGCGCTGACGCCGGCGGGCGTCTGCGCCGCACCGGAACTGTCGGTCCCTTGCGGTAACGTTGAATTCAGGGGTTCCCCTCGGCGAATTGCTGTTGCGGAAAGGGCTGCGCCGGTGGGGATCAGGGCGGGCAGGTGGGCGCCCTGGGCGATCAGGATCTGCAGGCGGACGAGGTCCAGGCCGGTCGTGCACTCGGTCACCGGGTGTTCGACCTGGAGGCGGGTGTTCATCTCCAGGAAGTAGAAACGGCCGTTTTCGTCCGCGAGGAACTCGACGGTTCCGGCGCCGGTGTAGGCGATAGCGCTCGCCGCCGCGCGGGCGGCGGCGAAGAGGCGCGAGCGCATGCCTGGGGTGCGTTCGACCAGTGGGGACGGGGCTTCCTCGATGACTTTCTGGTGCCTGCGCTGGATCGAGCATTCGCGTTCGCCGACTGCCCGGACCGTTCCGTGGGTGTCGGCCATGATCTGGACTTCGATGTGCCGTCCGGTCTCCAGGTACGGCTCGCAGAACACCGTCGGGTCGCCGAACGCCGACAAGGCCTCCGACTTGGCCGCTTCGAGCTCGCCGGGCAGGTCCGCGAGGTCGCGCACGATGCGCATGCCCCGGCCGCCGCCGCCCGCCGATGCCTTGATCAGCACCGGCAGGTCGTCGGCCGTGACGTCGTCCACTTCGGACAGGACCGGGACTCCCGCCGCGGCCATCAACCGCTTCGCCGCTACCTTCGAGCCCATCTGGCCGATGGCTTCGGGGGACGGGCCGATCCACGTCAGGCCCGCCTCGATCACCGCGCGGGCGAAGTCCGCGTTCTCCGACAGGAAGCCGTAGCCGGGATGGATCGCGTCCGCGCCCGCGCGCTGGGCGGCTTCGATGATCAACGGACCGCGCAGGTAGGTCTCCGACGGCGTGTTGCCGGGCAGGCGGACGGCCGCGTCCGCCTCGGCCACGTGCGGCGACGACGCGTCGGCGTCCGAATAGACCGCCACGCAGGAGATCCCGAGGGACCGGCAGGTACGGAACACCCGCCGGGCGATCTCCCCACGGTTCGCGACCAGAACACTTGTGATCATCGCTCTCACATCCGGAAGACGCCGAAGCCGTCGGCGCCGGCCACTGGTGTGGTGTGGATGGCGGACAGGCAGAGCCCGAGGACCGTCCTGGTGTCGCGGGGATCGATCACGCCGTCGTCGTACAGTCTGCCGGACAGGAACATCGGCAGCGACTCGGCTTCGATCTGCGCCTCGACCATCGCGCGCATGGCCGCGTCGTTCTCCTCGCTGTACTCCTCGCCACGAGCCAAGGTCGCCGCACGCGCCACAATGGACAGTACGCCGGCCAGTTGTTGCGGTCCCATCACCGCCGACTTCGCGCTCGGCCAGGCGAACAGGAACCGTGGGTCGTACGCGCGGCCGCACATTCCATAGTGTCCCGCGCCGTAGGAGGCGCCCATCAGGATCGAGATGTGCGGCACCTTCGAGTTCGACACGGCGTTGATCATCATCGAGCCGTGTTTGATGATGCCGCCCTGCTCGAAGTCCTTGCCGACCATGTACCCGGTGGTGTTGTGCAGGAAGATCAGCGGGGTGTCCGTCTGGTTCGCCAGCTGGATGAACTGCGCGGCCTTCTGCGACTCCTCGCTGAACAACACGCCTTGGGCGTTGGCCAGGATACCGACCGGATACCCGTGCACCGTCGCCCAGCCGGTCGCCAGACTGGTTCCGTACATCGGTTTGAACTCGTCGAAGTCCGAACCGTCGACCACCCGCGCGATCACTTCCCGCGGGTCGAACGGGATCTTGAGGTCGCCAGGCACGACGCCCAGCAGCTCGTCCTCGTCGAACAGCGGCGGTGTGTACGGACCCGGTGCCGCGCCGCGCTTCTTCCAGTTCAGCCGCGCCACGATCCGCCTGCCGATCCGGATCGCGTCCTGCTCGTCGACCGCGAAGTAGTCGGCCAGGCCGGACTTGCGGGCGTGCATCTCCGCACCGCCCAGTGACTCGTCGTCCGACTCCTCACCGGTGGCCATCTTGACCAGCGGCGGGCCACCGAGGAAGACCTTGGACTGGCCCTTGACCATCACGACGTGGTCGGACATGCCCGGCACGTACGCGCCGCCGGCCGTCGCGTTGCCGAAGACCAAGGCGATCGTCGGGATGCCCGCGGCGGACAACCTGGTGAGGTCACGGAACAACCGGCCGCCCGGGATGAAGATCTCCTTCTGCGACGGCAGGTCCGCACCGCCGGACTCGCCGAGGTTGATCAACGGCAGCCGGTTCTCCAGCGCGATGTCCATGGCGCGGAACGTTTTCCTGACCGTCCACGGATTGCTCGACCCGCCGCGCACGGTCGGGTCGCTGGCCATGATCATGCATTCGACGCCCTCGACCACGCCGATTCCGGTGACCACACTGGCACCGACGGTGTAGTCGCTGCCCCACGCGGCCAGCGGGGACAGCTCCAGGAACGGCGAGTCCGGGTCGATCAGCAGCTCGACGCGTTCCCTGGCGAGGAGTTTGCCGCGTTTGCGGTGTCGTTCGACGTACTTCGGCCCGCCACCGGCGATCGCCTTGGCGTACTCGCCGTCCAGCTCGGCCAGCTTGCCGAGCATCGACTCGCGGTTCGCCGCGTACTCGTCCGACGCCGTGTCCAGTGTGGACTGCAACGTCGTCACAGCAGTACCTCCGGGATGTCCGTGTACCGCGCTCGTAACCACTCGCCGAGCGCCTTGGCCTGCGGGTCGAACCGGGCCTGCGACGCGACGCCGTCGCCGAGGATGCCCGTGACCACGAAGTTCACCGCTTTCAGGTTGCCGAACACGTGCCTGGTCACCGGCAGCGCAGCGGTTTCCGGCAGCAGCCTGCGGAACTCGTCGACGGTCAACGCGTGCACCAGCCACCGCCAGGCTTCGTCGGTACGCACCCAGACGCCGACGTTCGCGTCACCTCCCTTGTCCCCGCTCCGAGCACCGGCGACGAGGCCCAGCGGCGCCCGCCGCGCCGGCCCCGTCAGAGGTTCGGGCAGCGGGGGTTCCTCCACCGGTTCCAGGGGAAGCGTCTCGGCGGCGGGCGGGACGGGGATCGTCCGACCGTCCACAATCGCCACGTGGTCGACCAGTTTCGCGTCCACGTAACCAGGCGTGAAAAGTCCGTAGGGCGATGCGTCGCCGGGCGGGGCCGTCACGTGGAATCCTGGATAGCTCGCCAACGCGATTTCGACCGCCGCGTTGGCGAACGCCCGGCCGACGACCTTGGGATCGGCGTCCTTGACGGCACACCGCAGCAGCGCGCTCGCCTCTTCCTCACCGGCCGCGTCGACGTGGTCCGTGCGGGCGAGCGTCCACTTGATCTCGGCAGGTGGCTTGGCGAACGTCAGCTGCTGCTTCACCAGTTCGGCCTTGGCCTCGATGTCCAGGCCGGTGAGCACGAAGACCATCTCGTTGCGGAAGCCGCCCAGGGTGTTCAGCGACACCTTGAGCGACGGTGGGGGCGGTTCGCCACGTACGCCGGTGATCCTGACCCGGTCAGTGTCCTCCTGGGACAGTTCGATGGTGTCGAAGCGGGCGGTGACGTCCGGCCCGGCATAGCGGGCACCGGCGATCTCGTAGAGTAGTTGGGCCGTCACGGTTCCCACAGTCACGGCACCGCCCGTGCCGTCGTGCTTGGTGATCACACTGCTGCCGTCGGGGTGGATCTCGGCGATCGGGAAGCCCGGGTGGCGGATGTCGTGTTCCTGGAAGAACGAGTAGTTGCCGCCGGTGGCCTGCGCGCCGCATTCGATCACGTGCCCGGCCGCGACCGCACCGGCGAGCTGGTCGTAGTCCGTCGGCTGCCAGCCGAAAGCCGCGATGGCCGGGCCGACGATCACTGACGCGTCGGTCACCCGGCCGGTCACCACGACGTCGGCGCCTGCCCTGAGGCACTCCGCGATCCCGAAAGCGCCGAGGTAGGCGTTGGCGGTCAACGGTTGACCGAGCCCGAGTTCGGCGGCACGGCCGATCAGGTCATCGCCTTCGACGTGCGCGACGCGCACGTCCAGCCCCAGCTTCCCGGCCAGTTCCCGTAAGGCGTCTGCCAGACCGGCGGGGTTCAGGCCGCCGGCGTTCGTGACGATCCGCACGCCCCGCTCGGCCGCCAGGCCGAGGTTCTCCTCCATCTGGAGCAGGAACGTCTTGGCGTAGCCGAGCTTCGGGTCCTTCATCCGGTCGCGGCCGAGGATCAGCATGGTCAGCTCGGCCAGGTAGTCGCCGGTGAGCACGTCGAGCGGCCCACCGGTGAGCATCTCGCGCACCGCGCCGAACCGGTCCCCGTAGAACCCGGACGCGTTGCCGATCCTGATCGCCGACATGCCGTCAGCATGCCAGCCGCACGCAAAACAAGCAAGCGTGCTTGTTTTGCCTCGGGCGCAACTCACGGATACCGCCGGGGGACGCCGCTACCACGCAAGATGTACGCCAAGTTGCCGTTGCGGGCCGACGCGCCAGGCCAAGCCTCGAAGCAACCATCAGTGCCATGAGAAGGCGAAGCTTCCTGGCCCTGACGGCACTGGCCGCGTTCACGGTGACCGGCTGCGGCGGCGGGCAGGGCAACGTGGGCTCGCTGGAGTTCACCGCTCCCCTGCACATCCCGCCTGTGCTGGACCCCGCACCCGGCCCCGACGGCGTCAAGCGGTTCCCGTTGCGGCTCCAGGAAGGACGCGCCGAAATGCGGCCCGGGAAGCCCGTCGGCACTTGGGGGATCAACGGCGACTACCTCGGCCCGACGCTCCGCGCGAAGCGCGGTGACCGTGTGGCGATGAACGTGACCAACACGCTCGGCGAAGCAAGCACTCTGCACTGGCACGGAATGCGGTTGCCCGCGAAGATGGACGGCGGCCCGCACCAGATGATCAACCCGGGTGACACGTGGAGTCCGGAGTGGACAGTTGATCAGCCCGCGGCCACGACCTGGTACCACCCGCACCCGCACGGCCAGACCGCGCGGCACGTCTACCGTGGGCTGGCCGGGATGTTCCTGATCGACGACGACAAGGACGTCGCGCTGCCGAGGACGTACGGCACCGACGACATCCCGTTGGTCATCCAGGACAAGAAGTTCAAGGACGACGGCGAACTCAACGACAACACCGGCGGCACGTTCGGCATCCTCGGTGATCACATCCTGGTCAACGGCACCTACGGCCCGTACTTCCAGGTGACGACCACAAATGCCCGGTTCCGCGTGCTCAACGGCTCCAACGCGCGCGTCTACGACATCGGGTTCGCGGACGACCGCACGTTCCACGTCGTCGGCGGTGACGGCGGCCTGCTCGAGAAACCGGTGCCGGTGCGCCGGTTCCAAATCAGCCCCGGGGAACGGGTCGAGATCGTCGCCGGGTTCCAGCCGGGCGAGCAGGTGCTGCTGAAGAGCTTCGACGGTGACTCCGACATCGGCAGCGGCGACTTCGACCTGATCAAGTTCACCGCCGCGGAGCGGCTCAAGCCGTCGGCCGGACTGCCGGGCAGGCTCGCCGACCTGGCGCCCCCGGCGAAACCCACGAAGACCAGGACGTTCCGGCTGGGCGGGTCCAACATCAACAGCCGCAACATGGACATGACCCGGATCGACGAGGTCGTCGCCGCGGGCGCGAGCGAGATCTGGGAGCTGGACAACGTCACGTACTCGCACAACTTCCACATCCACGAAGTGGTGTTCCGCGTGCTCGACATCGACGGCGAACAGCCGCCGGAGCACCTGCGCGGCCCGAAGGACACCGTGTTCGTGCCCAGCGGGACGAAAGTCAGGCTCGCGGTGGAGTTCGGCCGGCACACCGATCCGAAGACGCCGTACATGTACCACTGCCACATCCTCAAGCACGAGGACCAAGGCATGATGGGACAGTTCGTGATCGTCCCGCCTGGAACCGAGGATCACACGTCACGCACGGTGTCGATGTCGGGCCACGGTCATTGAGAAGGCTTGCGGCCCGGCCCCGGCAGACCCGCGAACGCCTGGGCGATGTCGAGCCACTTGTCGGCATCGGGCCCGGTGGCCACCAGTGCGGTGTCCGCGCGGTGACGGCGTTGGGTGGCGACGAGGCACAGGTCCAGGGCCGGGCCGGTGACTTTCTGGGCCGCGTCGGCCGGGCCCCAGGTCCAGGTCGAGCCGTCCGGCGCGGTCAACGCCACGTGGAACGGCTCGGCGGGCGGGGTCAGGCCATGCAGCTGGAAGGCGAAGTCCCTGGTACGGACGGAAATATGGGTCACGTGCCGCAGCCGCGTCGTCGGTGGGCGCTCGACACCCAGCGCGTCGGCGATGTCCAGCCCGTGTGCCCAGGTTTCCATGATGCGGGCGGTGGCCATGGACATGGCGCTCATCGGCGGCCCGAACCACGGCAGCTTCTCCCCCGCGGGCACGTCCGCCAACGCCGACGCCACCGCTGTCCGGCCCGCACGCCAGCGGGCGAGCAACTCGGCCGGTGGCGTCCGGGCCAGGGCTTCGGCGCCTTCGTCGACGAGGCCGACCGGGTTCTGCCAGGCCTCGGTGACCATTTTCTGGAAGCCCGCCGCGTCGGTCGCGGCCAGGATGCTGGCGTCATCGGTCCACGCCAGGTGCGCGATCTGATGCGCGATGGTCCAGCCCTCGGCCGGAGTCATGGTGGACCACCCGGATTCCGGTAACGAAGCCACCAGGTCGTCGAGGGATAAGCCCTCGGCGAGCAGATCGTCAAGCACCCCGCGAAGTTCCGACATGCTGATCACTCTAACCGCGTCCTGGTTGGACCGACCCCGGCTCGTAGGCCGGCACGATCGCCTGCGCACGGTCCCGGACGCCGGGTTTGCCCAGGACACGGCCCACACAGGTCCGCGGGCCCGGCCCGAGGCGCGGGTTCGGCCTTGACCACATCGGCCGGTACCGCACGAGCAGCACCCGGCCGGTCGCGAGCGCCCAGGCGATCTCCATCCCCCGACGCTGACCAACCCGGCCCGCACCCGGATATCAGGGAAATTCCCGTAGTCCCATGGAGGTACGCCACAGCGGGAAAGCGCCGGCCACCGATGTGCTGATCAAACGGCTCTCCGCTGCTCCGGCCGCAACTGTTCGAACAGGGCGGCCATCCTGAGCACGCCGGGGTCGTCGAACCGGCGGCCGGTGATCTGCAGGCCGATCGGCTGGCCTTCGGCGGTGTACCCGCAGTTGATCGACACCGACGGCTGGCCGGACATGTTGAACGGGACGGTGAACTCGATGTGCTCGAACGGCCTGGCGGGGTCGTTGACCGGCGACGCCCACTCGGCGGGGAAGGCGGACACGGGACTCGTCGGCGAGAGCACGAAGTCGTACGGCGCAGTCGCCCGCAACGCGGCCACGGTCATCCTGTCGATCTGCGAGAATCCGCGATACACGTCCACACCGGAGGAATCACCGCCCGCACGTGCCCATTCCGTGATGTACGGCAGCACCCGCTCGAACCGCTCCGGCGGCAACGTCATCAGGTCCGACCAGAGCCGGGTTCGCCAGAACAGGTCGAGGCCGTCGATCATCTCCCTGGTGACGAAGGGGTTCATCGGCTCGACGGTCACGCCCGCGTTCTCGAACAGCCGCGCGGCTGCCTCCACCGCCGACCTGATCTCCGGCTCGACGTCAAGCCCGACACCGGCGTCGAGGTGCAGCCCGACGCGTACTCCAGCGGGGTCGAAATTCAAGGACTGCCAGTCGATATCGCTCGGCGGCAGGCTCATGTGGTCCCGCTCGTCCGGTTGGGACAACACCCGCATCAGCAATGCCGCGTCCGCGACTGTCCTGGTCATCGGGCCGACGACACGACCGATGTACGGCGGATCCACCGGCACACGGCCAAAGCTGGGCTTCAGGCCGACGAGACCGCAGAACGCCGCAGGCAGCCGGATCGACCCGCCGATGTCCGTGCCAAGGTGCAGCGGGCCGTACCCGGCCGCAGCCGCGGCACCAGCGCCCGCGCTCGATCCGCCTGGCGTTCGTGCCGTGTCCCAGGGATTCCGAGAGGCTTCGTGGAAGCTGGACAGGCCGGACGTGAGCATTCCGTAGTCCGGCATCGTGGTCTTGCCCAGCGTGATCGCACCGGCCTCACGCAGCCGGGCCGCGGCCGGAGCGTCCTCCGCGGCGGGCACCAGTTCCGTCGCGGCCGTGCCCAACGGGACCGGCGTGCCGCGGGTGGCGATGTTCTCCTTGATCGTCACCGGCACGCCGTCCAGCGTCCCTTGTGGATTACCGGCTCGCCAGCGCAGCTCGGATTCCCGTGCCGCCGCCAGGACAGCCTCCGGTTCGTGCGTGTAGAACGCCTTCAGCCTGGGTTCCAGCGACGCGATCCGGGCGAGCACCGCTTCGGCCACCTCGACCGGCGAAAGCCCCGACCGGTACTCGGCGAGCAGGTCGACGGCAGGCAGGTCCGCGAGATCAGTCATGTCCGTCCTTTCACGCAGGCGGGTCGAAGCGGCCGTCGACCGCGGTCCAGCCGCCGTCCACGGCGATCACGGCGCCGGTCACGAAGCTGGCGGCGTCCGATGCCAGGTACACCACGGCACCGGCCAGTTCCGACGGTCTCGCCCACCGGCCGAGCGCGCCCTTGTCGGCGTACGCCTGGTACCAGCCGGGATTGGACTTGATCTGCGCGGTCAGCGGGGTTTCCACCACACCGGGCGCGATCGCGTTGACCCGCACACCGGACGGGCCGAACTCCGCCGCGGCCGTGCGGAACAGCTGCACCAGACCGGCTTTGGTGGCCGCGTAGACACTCTGACCAGGTTCGACCGTCGTGCCACGGATCGACGAGAAGCCGATGATGCTGCCGGTGCCGCGGTCGACCATGCGCGCTCCGAAAGCCCGCACGACGTCGAAAGTGGCGCCCAGGTTCAGCGCGACCACGCGGTCGAACTCCGCCTTGGTGTAGTCGAGCAAGCGTTTGCGGACGTTCATGGCGGCGGTCAGCACGACGACGTCGACCTCGCCCAACGCGGCCGCCGCTGCCGTGACCGCCTCGGTGTCGAGCACGTTGATCTCGTACGCGTCGGCGTCGATCATCGACGCTGTCTCCTGCGCGGCAGGCAGGTTCACGTCGGCGCACACCACCGACGCGCCGTGAGCGGCGAGAGCCAGCGCCGACTCGCGGCCGATCCCGCTGCCCGCGCCCAGAACCACGGCCCTACGACCGTCCAACCTGAACAGTTTGGTGTAGTCGGTCATGCCGGCCGGATCACCGCCATCCTCGTCACGGTCAGTTCCTCGATGGCGAACCTCGGCCCCTCGCGGCCGATGCCGGAGTCCTTCACACCGCCGTACGGCATGGTGTCCGACCGGAATCCGGGTACCTCGTTCACCACGACCGCACCGACCTCCAGCGTGTCGATCGCCTTGTGCGCCGTGGCCAGCGACCGCGTGAACACCGACGCGTTCAACCCGTACCGCGAGTCGTTCACCACGTCGAACGCTTCATCCATAGTGGACACTGTACGCAAACAGACGACCGGGCCGAAGATTTCGTCGTCCCAGCAGGAAGCACCGGCGGGCACGTCGGCCAGCACGGTCGGACGGACCACGCCGCCGTCGAGCTCGCCGCCGCTGACCACCCGTGCACCGGCGGAAACCGCCGAGTCGATCCATTCCAGGACACGCTTGGTGGACCGCTCGTCGATCAACGCCGACACCCTGGTCCGCGGGTCCCGCGGGTCGCCGGTCACGACTTCGCCCAGCCGGGCTTGGAGTTTCGCCGCGAAGTCGTCGGCCACGGACTCGTGCACGACCAAGCGCTGCACCGAGATGCACGCCTGGCCGGAGGCGTAGAAACCGCCACGCAGTGCGGCATCGACGGCGGCGTCCAGGTCCGCGTCATCCGCGACCACCATGGCCGCGTTGGATCCGAGCTCAAGCAAGGTCTTGGTCGGTGCGGCGTCGCGGGCGATCTGGTGCCCGACCGCGGACGAGCCGGTGAACGACACGGCGCCGATCCGCCGGTCGGTCACCAGAGTCGAGCCGACCTCCACGTCGCCGGTCACCAACTGGACCAGCGCGGCCGGAGCGCCCGCTTCGACGGCCGCCTTGCGGAACAGGTCCACCAGCCACAAGGTCGCCAACGGCGTTGCCGGAGCGGGCTTGCACACGACCGGGCACGCGGCGGCGACCGCGGGCGCGATCTTGTGCGACGCCAGCAACAACGGGTAGTTGAAACCCGCGATGCCCACCACGACACCGATCGGCCGCCTGGTCCAGTACCCCACCATGCCGTCGCCGGACGGCAGAAGATCCAGCGGCACCGTTTCGCCGTGCAGGCGTGCGACCTCCTCGGCCGAGGCCTGCAAGGTCACGATCGTCCTGGCGACTTCGACCCGGCAGTCCACCAAGGGCTTCCCGGTCTCCGCGACCAGCAGTTGTTCAAAGGCCTCACGGTGGGCCGTGATCGCGTCGGCCGCCGAGGTCAGGATCTGACGACGGGCACGCGACGACAGCGCGGCGACCTCTTTCCTGATCGCGACAGCCTCGTCGAGGGCCTGCCGGGCGAGTTCCGAGGTGCCGACCGGGGCCTGCGCGACGACAGTCCCGTCGTACGGAAACAGCACCGGAGTAGTGCTGGGCGTCGGTACCCAGTCCGGCCCGATCGGCAGCCCAGGGGGATACGGCGGGGAGAACATGCTCATCCTTCCTGGAATCTCGCGAGCGCGGCACGCAACGTCGGCGCGGCGGCGATCAGCTCACGCGTGTACAGATGCGACGGCTCCTGGTAAACCTGTTCGACGTCACCGAGTTCGACGATCTCCCCACGACGCATCACCGCGACCGTGTCACACACGTGCCGGACCACGGACAGGTCGTGCGAAACGAAGACCAGCGTGAGGTCGTACCGCTCCACCAGTTCCGCCAGCAGGTTCAGGATCTGCGCGCGGACGGACACGTCCAACGCGCTGACCGGTTCGTCGGCGATCAGCACCTTCGGGTGCGGCGCGAGGGCACGGGCGATCGAGATGCGCTGCCGTTGCCCACCGGAGAACTGGTGCGGGTAACGGGAAGCCGCGTCCTGCGGCAGGCCGACCGCGTCCAGCAGCTCGTGCAGTCGTTCTTCGCGGTTGCCGGAACGTTTCAGCGGCTCGCAGATGATGTCGCGCACGCGCATCCGCGGGTCCAGCGAGCCCATCGGGTCCTGGAAGACGATCTGCAGCTCGTCCCGCAGGAACTTCAGCCTGCGCTCGGGCAGTTCGTCGATCCTGATGCCGCGGAACGAGATCGTGCCGCTCGTCGGCCTGTCCAGCGCGGCCAGCAGCCTGACCATAGTGGACTTTCCGGAGCCGGACTCGCCGACGATCCCGAACCGTTGCCCGGTGCGGACGTCGAACGACACCCCGCGCAGGGCTTCCACCGGCTTTCGGCCGAGCCGTCCGCGGTACGTCCGGCGAAGGTCACGGACCTCAATCATGGGACACCGTCCGGAGCCTGCCGTTCTCGTCGGTCGCCTCAAGGTCCGAGGACGCGAGGAGTTGCCGCGTGTAGCGGTGTTCCGGCGCGGTGAAGACGTCACGGACGAGGCCGGATTCCACGATCCGCCCGTTGTACATCACAAGTACCCGCTCGCACACGGTTGCCACGACAGCCAGGTCATGGGTGATGAACAGCAGCGCGGAGTCGTTGGTGTTCGCCAGGATCAGGTCGAGGATCTGTGCCTGCACGGTCACGTCCAAGGCCGTGGTCGGTTCGTCGCAGATCAGCAGCGACGGGTTGTTGGCCAAGGCGATCGCCAGCATCACGCGTTGCCGTTGCCCACCGGAAAGCTGGTGCGGATAGGACTTCGCGGCCCGCTGGGGATCAGGCAGGCGGACCCGGCCGAGCAGGTCCACGGCGGCCGCACGGGCCGACCGGCGGTCCGGTTGTGTGCGGTGCAGCGACATGACTTCCGCGACCTGTTTGCCGACCTGCATGGCCGGGTTCAGCGCGGTCATCGGTTCCTGGAAGACCATGCTCATGTCCCGGCCACGCAACCGGGACAACTGCCGTTCCGGCATGCCGACGATCTGCTTGCCGTTCAGGGTGATCGAGCCGGACGCGGTCAGTTCCTCGGACAGCAGGCCCATCACCGCGGACGCCGTCACGGACTTGCCGGAACCCGACTCACCGATCAGGCCGACCCGTTCACCCTTGCCGATCGTGAAGGACACGTCCCTGACCAGCTCGGCATCGCCTGCCGAGACATTCAGGCCGTGCACGGTGAGGACGCTCATCGACGGCCTGCCAATCGTGGGTCGAGCCGGTCCCGCAGCCCGTCGCCGAGCAGGTTGAAACCCAGCACCGCGATGGCGATCGCGATGCCCGGCACGATGGCCAGCCGTGGTTGCACCGCCAGCAGCTCCTGCGATTCCTGCAGCATCCGGCCCCATGACGGCGTCGGCGGGCGCGTACCGAACCCGAGGAACGACAACGCCGCCTCGGCCAGCACAGCGATCGCGAACGACACCGAACTCTGCACGATCAGCAGGCCCGCGACGTTCGGCAGGACGTGCCTGTGCGCGATGGCGAACCGGGACCGTCCGGCCGCACGCGCCGCGAGCACGTACTCGGTGCTCATCACCTGCAAGGTCCCGGACCTCGCGATCCGCGCGAAGGACGGCACGGTCGCGATCCCGATGGCGATCATCGCCGTCAGCGTGCTGGCGCCGAACACCGCGCCGAACATGATCGCCAGCAGCAGGGCCGGGAACGCGAGCACCAGATCGTTGACCCGCATGACAAACTCGCCGAGCCACCGCGGGCCCATCGCGGCGAGGATGCCGAGCGGCGTGCCGATCACGGCAGCCACGCCGACCGCGACCACGCCGACGTACAACGTTGTCCGCGCGCCGACCATGATCTGGCTGACCAGGTCGCGGCCGAACTTGTCCGTGCCGAACAGGTAATCGCCGGTCGGCCCGAGCAAGCGTACGGCCGCGTCGACGCGGGTCGGGTCGTGCGGCGTCCACAGGAAGGACATCACCGCGAGCAGCACGACGAGACCGACCAGGATCGCGCCCACGGTCAGCGTCGGTGTCCGGCGTTTCATGGCGGCAGTCGTCATCAGGACCTCCGCAGCCGTGGGTCGATGACCGTGTACAGCAGGTCGACCAGGAAGTTGACCAGCAGCGCGGCGATCACCAGGACGAGCACGATCCCTTGCACCGTCAGCAGATCACGGGCCGCGACCGCGTCGAGCAGCATGCTTCCCAGCCCCGGCAACACGAAGACGCGCTCGACCACGACCGCACCGATCAGCAACGTCGTGAGCTGCAAGCCCAGTACGGTCACCACAGGCACGGCGGCGTTGCGCAGACCGTGCCGCACAAGCGCTTGGCCGGGCATCAGTCCTTTCGCCCGGGCCGTCCGCAGATAGTCCTCCCGCAACGTGTCCAGCACAGCTGACCGGACGTACCGCGTCAGCACGGCGCCCTGCACCAGACCAAGCGCCAGGGCGGGCAGGACCAGGCCACGGAGGAACTCGCCGAAGTCCTGGTTCGGCGGTGTCCATCCACCGGACGGCAGCAACCGCCACTGCACCGCGAAGACCTGCACCAGCAGGATTCCGGCGAGGAACGCGGGCACTGCCACACCGAGCTGGGACGCCCCGGAGATGACCGTGCCGCTGACCTTGCGGTGCCGCACGGCCGCGAACGAACCCAGCGGCACCGCGATCACCACCGCGATCACCATGGCCGCGCCGACCAGCCACAACGTCACGCCGAGCCGGTCGGCGAGCTGCGGGCCGATCAGGTCGCGGGTGACGTACGACCGGCCGAAGTCACCGGTCAGCACGCCGCCGATCCAGTCGAAGTACTGAGTCGTGAGTGGACGGTCGGTGCCGAACTCCGCCCTGGTCCTGGCGATCAGCTCCGGTGTGGCGTTGATGCCCAGCGCCACCTGCGCCGGGTCGCCGGGCAGGACCGCCATGAACAGGAACACGGCGATGGACGCGGCGAGGACACTGACGAGGAAGATGGCCGTGCGGCGGGCGATGCCGAGGATCATCGGCGCCCCAGCCCGGTCAGGTCGAACGACTCGCTGACCTGGTTGCGCGACAGCCCGGTGACCTTGGTCTTCGCCGCGATCACGTTGGGGAACAGGAACAACCAGTCCGCGGCGGCGTCGTCGGCGATGGTGCGGGCGATCTCCTTCATGGCCTGGACCTGTTTCTCCGGTGTGCCCACGTCCGCCTGGGTCAGCAGCTCCCGCACCTTCGGGCTGTCGTATCCCCAGTAGTACTTGGGATTGCCGAACGTGACGATGTCCCGGGCCTCGACGTGCTGGACGATCGACATGTCGAAGTCGTGGTCGGTGAACACCTGCTTGAGCCACACCGCCGGGAAGTCCAGCGGCTCGATGCTCACGTTCACCCCGACGTCGGCCAGTTGCGAGGCGACCACCTGCGCGGCTGAGACGGCGTACGGCAGGTTCGCCACTCGCAACCGGAGGCTGATGTTCCGCAGGCCGGCCTCGGCCAGCAGCGCTTTCGCCCGCGCCGGGTCGTGCGGGTGGACGCCGGACAGGTCCTCGTACCAGGGGTCGGTCGGCGGCACCATGCTGCCGATCTGGGTGCCGCGACCGGCCGAGACCGTGGCCATCACCGCCTTGCGGTCGATCGCGTACGTCAGCGCCTGGCGGACCCGCTTGTCGTTCAGGGGCGCTTTCGCGTTGTTGAACGAGAGCGTGACCTCGGCGTTCGTCGTACCCTGCAGGACGGTGAACCGGGTGTCCGCCTCGAACTGGCCGATCGAGTCCGGTGTGGTGATCGAGGAGATCACGTCGATCCCGTTGCTGAGCAGGGCGTTGTTCAACGCGGTCGGGTCCTTGTAGTACTTCAGGTACACCGTGGTGTACGCCGGTCTGCGGCCCCAGTAGGACGGATTGGCCCGCAGCACGATCGAGTCACCGCGCTTGCGGGTGGCGAAGGTGTACGGGCCCGTGCCGACCGGCGTGTTCGCCAGGTCCGCGACGCCGGACGGGCTGAACATCGCGCCCACCCGTGTGGTCATGTCGAACAGCCAGTTGTTGCTGGGCCGTTTCAGCACCACCCGGGCGTGCAGCGGGCCGACGACGTCCACCCGGTCCACGACGTCCATCTTGGACTTCAGCGAGATGGTCCACGCCGTCTTCACCCGTTCCACCGAGAACTTGACGTCCTGCGCGGTGAACGGCTGGCCGTTGCTGAAGGTGACGTCCGGCCGCAGCTGGAAGTCGTACGTCCGGCGGTCCTCGCTGACTGTCCACTCGCGAGCCAGCAGGGGCACGACCCGGCCGTCCGCGTCCAGTTTCACCAGGCCTTCGTAGACGTTGTACAGCAGAGCCTGCGGAATCGCGGCACCATCGGTGCGGGTGAAGTCCAGGTTGGCCGGTTCGGCGGCGAACCCGATCGAGATCGCGTCGGGGTCGGCGGGCACCGACACGGAGGACCCGGCCGAGCAGGCGCTCACGAGCATCGCGAGGACGAGAGTCGCGCCGAACACCCGCACCGGCTTCACCTACCTAGTACGCTGGTCTGACCAGTAGACTCGCACTTGGTCACGGCAGCGGTCAAGAGGGGCGGTCCTCGATGTTCGAGCCGGTCAGCCCGGTCCGGGCGTACGAACGGGTGGTCGAGCAGATCGAAGAAGCCGTGTTCACGGGCCGGCTCAGACCCGGGTCCCGGTTGCCCAGCGAACGTGACCTGATGACCCAGTTCGGCGTCAGCCGGTCGACTGTCCGGGAGGCTCTGCGCGTCCTGCAGAGCAACGGGATGATCCAGTCCCGCGCCGGCGACCCGCGCGGCCCGGAGGTGCTGCCCGCGTCGCCGAAGAACCTGCGCAAGTCGATGTCCCGCCTGGTCAGGGCGGAGTCGATGTCGCTGGCCGAGTTGCTGCAGTTCCGGATGGTGCTCGAAGGGTCCGCGTACCTGCTGGCCGCGCGGTTACGAACCGACGCCCAGCTCGCGGAGATGGAAGCCGCGGTGCGGTCGATGTCGGACGCGACCGGGCACGCCGAGTTCAGCGACGCGGACGTGGCGTTCCACGACGCCGTCGCCCGCGCCACGCAGAACACGCTGATCGTGGTGTGCAGCAACGTCGTGCGAGGCGTGGTGCTCGACCTGATCGCCGACCGGCTGGCCGCCGCGCCGGACCGGCAGGCGCTGATGAGCGCGTACCTGCGGCACCATTCCGAGGTCCTGCAAGCGATCCGTGACCGTGACGGCGAACTCGCCGCCCGCCTGGCCCGGCAGGCGCTGTACGACTACTACGCCGACTGGGTCCCGGAACCCGAGCGCGACCTGCTCGCCGCCCTGGTCACCTCGTGAGCGTTTATCCGTGTTCTAACCCTGATAAACACTCACGAGGGGTTCTGGAGCCAGCCTTTGGCTTCGGCGAGGTGGACGGCCTCGGCGCGGGTCCGGGCGCCGAGTTTCTGGATCGCCGCGGACAGGTGGTTGCGGACGGTTCCTGGGGAAAGATGTAGCTGCCTGGCCAGGTCCGCGATGGTGTCGTGGCCGCGGGCAGCCGCCAGGATCTCGGTTTCCCTTGGCGTCAACGGGCTTGCGCCTTCGCTCAGCGCCGCGAGGGCGAGCCCGGGGTCGACGACCTGCCCGCCTGCCGCGACTTTCCGGATCGCCACGGCCAGCTCGGTCACGGGTGCGTCCTTGAGCAGGAAGCCCGCGACTCCGGCGGCGATCGCGGAGTGCAGGTAGCCGGGACGGCCGAACGTCGTCAGGATCATCACCCGGGTGGCGGGCACCTTGGCGTGCACCAGCCTGGCGGCCGCCAGGCCGTCCATCCCCGGCATCTCGATGTCCAGCAGCGCCACGTCCGGCTGGAACGCCTGCGCCGCACCGAGGACTTCGTCGCCCCGGCCGAGCTGCACGACGACCTCGAAGTCCGGTTCGAGGCCGAGCAGCGTGGCCATCGCGCCGCGGAACATGGTCTGGTCTTCGGCCAGCAACAACTTGATCATGTGGGTACCCGTACTCGGAGGTGGAAGCCACAGTCCTGGTGCGGACCCGAGTCCATCGAACCGCCGAGCGCCCGGGCCCGTTCGGCCAGCCCGGCCAGTCCGTTGCCCCGGCCGTCCTGGCCGGGACCGACGCCGTCGTCGACGATCGAGACCTCCGCGTGGGAGTCCCTGAGCGACAAGGTGATCGTGCAGTGCGTAGCCCGGCTGTGCCTGAGGACGTTGGTCACGCCTTCGCGCACGCTCCACGCCAGCACACCGTCCGCAGGCGCGGGCAGCGACCACGAGTCGGGTGATTCCACGCGGCAGTCGATGCCCGCCGACGCGGCCGCTCGCCGGGCTGACGCCAGTTCTCCAGCCAGCGTGGGCCGGCGGTAGTTCGTGACCGCCTGCCGTACCTCGGTCAAGGCGCGGCGGACGACCGTGTCGATGTCCGCGAGTTCCTGCTCGGCCTTCGCCGGGTCCGCCGTGACCAGGCGACGGGCGAGCTCGGTCTTCACCGCGATCACCGACAGGCTGTGGCCGACCAGGTCGTGCAGGTCGCGGGCGATCCGGTCACGTTCCTCGGCCACCGCGAGCCTGGCCCGTTCCCTGCGGCTGACCTGCAGTTCCAGGAACATGTCGGACTGAACGCGGGACTGCCTGCAGAAGAAGCCGACCATCAGCCCGACCACCGCCAGCCACCCGACCAGCACCGGCTCGAGGTCTTGTGACCAGGCGATGTAGCCGATCACCGCGTTGTACGCGACCAGCCTGAGCGGCAGCCATCGACCGCCGATCCAGCCGGTCGCCGCGCTCGCCCAGATCGAGTTGAACGCCCATTCGCTGCCCGCGAAGATCGGCAGCAGCAGGCACAGCGCGAGCAACACGACGTAGGACAGCCAGGAGGAGAGCCTGTTCAGCAACGGGAGGCTGATGTCGAAGGTCGTCCGCATGCCGAGCACCGCGGTGACGGCCGCGACCAGCAACACGAGGACGGTCTCCCACACGGGCGGATGTCGCGACAGGTAGAACACCGCGGACACGACCATGGCCAGGTACATCAGCGCGAACCTGGACCACTTGCGCCGGTTCCACATCGCCCGGACGTGTTCGTCGGCTGGGTCCACCACGCCTGCCATTGTCACGCGCGGCGCCACCTGAGCAGTACCGCGACGGCCGCGGCCACGGTCCACGCAGCGAGGTTGACGAGCGCTTCCGCCCCGATCGGCCGACTCTCCAGCACCCCGACACCCGCCGTGAGAAGGCTGTGGGTCGGCGCCAGGGTCCAGATCGTCTCGCCGCCGACCACCCCGCCGAGGAACATCATCGTGAAGAACACGAGCACCAGGGCGATCGTCGCCGTCCTGCCGCGGAAGAGAGTTCCGGCGAACACGCCGATCAGGACGAACGGCAACGAACCGGCCACGGTCACCGCGACCAGTAACGGCCAACGTCCGACATGCGTCGTCACCGCGCCGATCACGCTGACCAACAGCACGCCTGGGATGACGGTCAGCACGCCCTGCACGATCTTGCCGATCAGCCATGCCCTGTCCGACAGGGGTGTGACTCGCAACTGTTTGAGCCAGCCGGTGGCGCGGTCTTCCGCGATCGCGCTGCCGCTGCCGATGAGCCCGGCGCCGGTGGCGGCGTAGACCGCCATGGCCGCGGTCACCGCTTGTCCCTGCTTGCCCCAGATCAACTCGAACACCACGGGCATCAGCACGAGGAACACGAGATACCGGAAGTTGTGCAGTGTGCGCAGCACTTCGAACTTCGTGTACGCCAGCATCACTCGGTTCCCCCGGTCAGCTTGACCAGTGCGTACTCCAGGCTTTTGTCGCCCTTGATCTGCTGGGGCGGGCCGTCGGCGATCACGCGTCCGCGGTCGATCACGATGATTCGGTCGGCGTACTCGTCGGCCTCGTCGAGGTAGTGCGTGGCGAAGATGACCGTGTTGCCTTCTTCCTTCACCGCGCGCCAGAACTGCCTGCGGGCCCTGAAATCCAGTGCGACGGTCGGTTCGTCGAGGAAGAGGAGTTCGGGTTTTCCGGCCATGGCGACGGCGAAACGGACGCGCTGGGCCTGGCCTCCGGAGAGGGTGTCGGCTCTGCGGCGCCGGAAGTCATCGAGGCCTGCCAGGGCGATGACTTCGTCGGCGGTTCTCCGGTGGCCGTAGAGGTGACAGGCGAGGTCGATGATCTCCTTGACAGTGGAGTCCGTTGGCAGGCCGCCGGTTTGCAGCATTGCGCCTGTGCGACCGTGCGCGACCGCGGCCTGTGGCGTGCTGTTGAGGACGGTGACTGTGCCGGTTTCGGGACGTTTCAGTCCAAGCAGCAGGTCCACCGTGGTGGATTTTCCTGCTCCGTTGGCTCCGAGAAGGGCGACCGTCTGTCCACTAGGGACGGTGAAGGTCACTTCGGTGAGGGCTTTGGCCGAACCATAGCTGTAGCTCACTCGATCAAAGCTCGTGTCCATGCTTCGACGCTACGAGTGGGCTTGCCCGATGGTCAGTGTCGAGGGTCGCGACTTGACCCATGACGACCGTCATGGGCCAAGCACCGCCCTGGTCACCTCGTGAGTGTTTATCCGTGTTCTAACCCTGACAAACACTCACGAGGGTTATCCTCGGCCTACGAAGGGCATGGTTGTCGCCATGATCGTCATGAACTGGACGTTCGTGTCCAGCGGGAGGGCGACCATTTGCCGGACCGCCGTGGCGACGTGCCGCACGTCGAAGACCGGTTCGGGGGCGATGGTCCCGTTGGCCTGCGGGACGCCTTCGACGAACCTGCTCGCCATTTCGGTGGCCGCGTTGCCGATGTCGATCTGTCCACACGCGATGTTGTAGGGCCTGCCGTCCAGGGAGATCGACTTCGTCAGGCCGGTGATGGCGTGCTTCGACGCGGTGTAGGCCGGGCTGCCCGGGCGCGGGCTGTGGGCCGAGATCGAGCCGTTGTTGATGATCCGGCCGCCCTGGGGGTCCTGGTCGCGCATCAGGGTGAACGCCTGCTGCGCGCACAGGAACGAGCCGGTCAGGTTGATGTCGATCACCCGTCGCCAGTCCTCGAGGGACACGTCGCCGACGTTTCCCGGGGCGTTCAGGCCCGCGTTGTTGAACAGCACGTCGACCCGGCCGTAGCGAGCCCGGACCTGGTCGAACAGGGCCCGTACCGAGTCCGGGTCGGCCACGTCGGTGGGGACGGCCAGGGATTCGCCCTGGCTGAGCGCCGCCGTCTCGCGCAACTTGTCCTCGCGCCTGCCCGCGAGGACCACCGTGTATCCGGCGTCGAGCAGTTCGACGGCGACAGCCCGGCCGATCCCCGAACCGGCCCCAGTGATCACAGCAACCTGAGTCATGCGGTGAGTATTACAAGGACCTCAGGTCGATCGCGGCGGCCATCGCCTTGTAGCCCACGGCGTTCGGGTGCAGCCTGTCACCGACGTCGTACGCGGGGTTCAGGGCGTCCGCGTCCTTCGGGTCGGCCATCACCCTGTCGAAGTCCACGACCGCGTCGTACACACCGGACGTGCGGATCCAGGTGTTGACCTCGTCGCGGACCTTCTCCCCGCGCTCGGTGTAGTACGCGGCTCCCTTGTACGGCAGGATCGTCGCGCCGATCACCCGCAGGCCCTTCTCCCGCGCCTGACGGACGAGCTCACGATGCCCGGCGATCAGTTGCGCCGCGGTCACTGGCGGCCGCGGCGGAAGCCCCGGCACCTCGATCTCGGACAAACCGATGTCGTTGACGCCCTCCAGGATGATCACCGTGCGGACCCGCGGCTGGCTCAGCACGTCCGACTTGAACCGGTTGAGCGCGCTGTCACCGCCGAAGCCGGTGTCTGCCAGTACCTGGTTGGCGCCGATGCCCTGGTTCAGCACGCCGAGCCGGCCACGCAGCCGCTCCGCCAGCTCGTCCGGGTAGCGGTCGTTGGTGTTCGGACCGGCGCCGAAGCCGTCGGTGATCGAGTCACCGAACGCCACCACCACATCGCGACGTGGGTTCGGGTCGATCACCTGGACGCCCGAAAGCAGGTACCAGGACTGCGAAGTCTCGGTGAAAGCCGCGCCGTCACGGTCATCGCGGTGATCACCGGCCGCGCGGTAGGTCGTGGCCTCCGCGACAGCGTGGTACGTGACCGGGCCGGTCGGCTTGGCGAAGTACAGCGTCACCGCGAGGCTTTCCAAGGGCCGCACGGGCAGGAACGCCGTGTCACTCGCGACCTGCCCGCCCGGCGGGATCACCGCCTGCTTGCGGGCCTTGAACGTCAACGGCCGCACCGACTCGACCGCGGCGCCGTGCGTCGCCTTGGCGATCGTCGCGCCGGTGACCGTGAGCGGAGTCGTGCCGTACTTGTTGCTCAGCTGGATACGGACCGCCGGGCCGCCCTGGCTCACGCGGACGACCTGACGGACGGTCTGGTCGGCGAAGCCCTCGAGCGACCAGTTCGGCGCGAAGCCTTCGTGCGGCCTGTGTGCCGAGGCAGTCCACGTGCCTTCCCAGCCCCCGGACTGACCGGCGGACGCGACCGCGGGGGTCGCCACCAGCCCGAACACTGTCACCAGTGTGAGAAGCGTTTTCCGTCTCATGAACCGATGCAACTACAGGGGTACGACATAAAGTCCCGGCCGTGACGGACAAACCCAGGCTGTCGATGCTGACCCTCGGCGGCACCATCGCGATGACGTCGGCGAGCGCGTCCGGTGCGGTCGTACCGAGACTCGACGCGGCCGACCTGCTCTCGACCCTGCCCGAGCTCGACGTCGAGCTGGTCACCCACGACTTCCGCAGGCTGCCGAGCCCGGACATCGGGTTCACCGATCTGGCCGCGCTGGCCACGAAGATCGAGGAGGAGATCGCGGCGGGCGCGACCGGCATCGTCGTCACGCAGGGCACGGACACGATCGAGGAGTCCTCCTACTTCCTGGACCGCACGATCGGCGGGGACGTGCCGATCGTGATGACCGGCGCGATGCGCCACCCGCAGCAGGCAGGCCCGGACGGCCCGGCGAACCTCCTGGCCGCGATGGTCGTCGCGGCCGATCCGCGGGCTCGTGGCCTCGGCACCGTCGTGGTGATGTCCGACGAGGTGCACGCCGCTCGTTACGTCCGTAAGTCGCACAGCACCAGCACGGGAGCGTTCACGTCGCCCAACGCCGCCCCGATCGGTCACATCGTCGAGCAGGAGCTGGTCCTGTTGAGCAGGCCGCGGCCGTACGATCCGCTGCCGCGTAGTCCCCGGCTGTCGGAGACGTCGATCGGCATGGTGCACGCCGCGCTGGGTGACGACGGTGACTGGCTGCGCCCGTTCGCCGAGCACACCGACGGCCTGGTCATCGCCGGGTTCGGCGGCGGGCACGTGCCGTCCCGGCTGGTGCCGTTGCTGGCCGAGCTGGCCGAGGCGAAACCGGTCGTGCTGGCGTCGCGGACCAGTTCCGGGCCGGTGCTGACCCGGACATACGGATATCCGGGTTCGGAACAGGACCTGTTGTCAAGGGGCCTCATCAACGCCGGTTTCCTCGACCCGTTCAAAGCACGTGTTCTGCTGCACGTTCTGGTGTCCGCCGGAGCCGATCGCGCCGAGATCACGCGCGTGTTCCGCGACTCCGGCGAGATCCGGGTGATGAGCTGAGGAAAATCCGTGTGAAGAATGCGGTCGGCGCATTTTCCACTGTGACGCAGGAAACGTTTACCGCCGACTGTGCGAGGCTACCGGACGGTGGGTCGCGCCGGGCGAGCCTGCCCGGAAAGTACCGATTCGGACGCGGGGTCTGGCCGTTACCGCAGCGGGAAGGCACTATGTCACCCTGGTTACCGAGTAGTAGCAGGTCGGAGGAGTGAGGTATGCGCGAGATCGCAGTCGCCCCCTTGGTGGAGCCCTACGGCGGTGGACTGGCCGACCTCATCTACACCAACGCGGCCGAGGTCCCCGACACGGTGGCGTTCAGCCGCAAGGTCGACGGCACCTGGCGGGACGTCACCGCGGCACAGTTCAAGGACGAGATGGTCGCCGTCGCGCGTGGCCTGATCGGTTCCGGTGTGGGTGTCGGTGACCGGGTGGCGATCCTCGCCGCGACGCGGTACGAGTGGACCCTGTTCGACTTCGCCATCTGGGCGGTCGGCGGCGTTCCGGTACCGATCTACGTGACGTCGTCGGAGGAGCAGATCCAGTGGATCCTCTCCGACTCCGGCGCGGTCGCGGTGATCGCCGAGAACGACGCATTGCAGGCCAAAGTGGACAGCGTCAGGGCGGCGACGCCCGCGCTCAGGCAGGTCTGGAACATCGAGCGGGGCGCGGTCGACCAGGTCGTCGCGGCCGGCGTGAACGAGACGGCCGAGGCGGTCGACGAACGCCGCAAGGCGGTGAAGGCGTCCGACATCGCCACGTTGATCTACACGTCCGGCACCACCGGGCGGCCCAAGGGCTGCGTGCTCACCCACGCCAACTTCCACTCCGAGGGCGGCAACGTCGTGGAGATGCTGGCGCCGGTGTTCAAGGGCCTCGGCGTCGAGGAGACCTCCACCCTGCTGTTCCTGCCGCTGGCCCACGTCTTCGGGCGAATGGTGCAGGTCGGCGCGGTGCAGGCGCGGGCACGGCTCGGGCACACCGGCGACATCAAGAAGGTCACCGAGGACCTGGCCGCGTTCAAGCCGACGTTCATCCTGTCGGTGCCGTACGTGCTGGAGAAGGTCTACAACGGCGCACGGCAGAAGGCGCACTCCGCGGGCAAGGGCAAGATCTTCGACGCCGCCGCGGCGACCGCGATCGCCTTCAGCGAGGCCGACGGCAAGGCCGGAATCGGGCTGAAGATCAAGCACGCGATCTTCGACAAACTCGTCTACTCGAAACTGCGTGCCGCACTCGGCGGCAAGGCCAAGTACGCCATCTCCGGTGGCGCGGCCCTCGGCCTGCGGCTGACTCACTTCTTCCGCGGCGTCGGCCTGGTCGTGTTCGAGGGCTACGGCCTGACCGAGACGTGCGCGGCGGCCACGGTGAACTCGCCGGACAAGTTCAAGCCGGGCACGGTCGGCCACCCGCTGCCGAACACCGCGGTGCGGATCGCCGAGGACGGCGAGATCCAGATCAAGGGCGGCCAGGTGTTCCCCGGCTACTGGCAGAACGAGGAGGCCACCAAGGCCGCGCTGGACGACGAGGGCTGGTTCGCCACCGGTGACCTCGGTGAACTGGACGACGAGGGCTTCCTGAAGATCACCGGGCGGAAGAAGGAGATCCTGGTGACCAGCGGCGGCAAGAACGTCGCGCCCGCCGTGATCGAGGACCGGATCGCGGCGCACCCGCTGGTCGGGCAGGCCATGGTGGTCGGCGACGGGAAGAGCTACATCGCCGCGCTGATCACCATCGAGCCGGACTACTTCGCCTACTGGAAGTCCACCAACGGCAAGCCCGAGTCGGCGACCGTCGCGGACCTGGTCGACGACCCGGACCTCAACGCCGAGATCCAGCGTGCGGTCGACGAGGGCAACCTCGCGGTGTCCAAGGCCGAGTCGGTCCGCCGGTTCCGGATCCTGACCACCGAGTTCAGCCCGGAGACCGGCCACCTCACCCCGTCGCTGAAGCTGAAGCGGTCGGTGATCATGGCCGACTTCCGGGCCGACGTCGATGCCTTGTACTCATAAGGCTACGAATTGTGACGCCACCCCCGGCGGCACGCTGACTTTGCCGCCGGGGACAAGGGAAGCAATTGACAACGATCACGTCTTGCGGAACGACAATCATTGACGAAACCCGGTGTTACTGCACACGGCCTATTCGTCGACGCCATTCGAGGCAGTACATTCCAGGGGTCTTCCTGATTGGCCGGAATTGCCGGCGACACCGTGAGGGGTAGGAAAAGATGGGCCGGCACGACATCGAGCAGCGGAACCGGCGGAAATTGATCTTGATGCTGGTCATAGTGCTCGTCGGAGCGCTCGTGGCGGGCGTCGCCTGGTTCACCGTGGACCGGCTGCGCGACCCGGCTCAGGCCAAGTGCGCCGACCCGACCGTGCTCAACGTGGTGGCCGCGCCGGACATCGCGCCCGTGGTCGACCAGGTGGCGCGCGGGCTGGACCCGGAAGACGAGAACACGTGCTACCGGGTCGAGATGGTGGTGAACGACTCCGCCACCACCGCGGACCAGCTGTCCGCGCCGAAGCCGGTGAACGTGCCGTCGGTGTGGATTCCCGACTCCACCGTCTGGCTGCGCCGGGCCCGGGAGAAGGGCGCGACGCAGGTGCCGGACGCCGGTTCGTCCATCGCCAGCTCCCCCGTGGTGATGGCGCTGGCCGAGGACGCCGCCAAGGCCCGTGGCTGGCCGCAGAAGCAACTGAGCTGGACCGACGTGATCGGCGCCGGTGGCGCGGACCTGAACGTCGGCATGGTCGATCCGTCCGTCGACGCCGTGGGTGTCTCGGCGCTGATCGCGGTGCGTGACGTGACCGGGCTGACGTCCGACCCGGCCGCCAACAACGTCGCCGTGCTGCGCAAACTGTCGCCCAACGCGGCGTCCGGCGCGGCCGAGCTGTTCGCGAAGACCGGCACGACCTCCAGCGGCCCGCCGATCACCGCCTTCCCGACCTCCGAGCACGCGCTGCTGGACAACAACGCCAAGCGCAAGGACGAGCAGCTCGTCGCGGTCTACCCCAACCCGGCGTCGCCGTCCCTGGACTACCCGTACACCGTGCTGCCCTCGCCGGAGGACGTCGCCATCGCCGCGGCGAAGTTCCGGACCGCGCTGCAGTCGCAGAACGTCGGCGATGCCTTGGCGGCCAACGGTTTGCGCTTCCCGGACGGCCGGGTCCCCGGCTCGCCGCCGACGGACAACCGGACCATCGTGCGCCAGCTGCGCCCGGTCGCCCCGCCCGGAACCGCCCAGCTCGACCAGGTGCTCAACACGTGGGCGGGCATCAGCAAGGCCTCGCGTATCCAGGCCGTGCTCGACGTGTCCGGCTCGATGAACGGCGTGATCCCCGGTTCCGGCAAGACCCGGATGCAGGTGACGCTGGAGGCGTCCGAGGGCGGCATCAAGCTGATGAACCCCCGCACCAAACTGGGCATCTGGGTGTTCTCCGCGGAGCTGGACGGCGAGAAGGACTACAAGGAAGTACTGCCGGTCCTGCCGCTGAACGAGTCCCTGCCGCAGGGTGCGCTGGAGAAACTGCGCGCGATCAAGGCGACCCCGACCGGCCGCACCGGCCTGTACGACACGGCCCTGGCCGCGTACACGTCGGCGCGTCAGAACTGGGAGCCCGGGCGGTTGAACATGGTGCTGATCCTGACCGACGGCAAGAACGACGACGACGGCCGTGGCGTCACCCGGGAGGCACTGCTCGCCGAGCTGGGCAAGTTGCAGGACCCGAACCGGCCGCTGCCGATCGTGTTCATCGGGTTCGGCCCGGACGTCGACGTGGCCGAGCTGAACGCGATCGCCAAGGCCACCGGCGGCCAGGCGTTCAACACGGCGGACCCGACGAAGATCAACGAGATCTTCTTCGCGGCACTCAGCCGGTTCATCTCCGGCAAGCCCTGATCCGGTCAGCTCACCCGGCGCCGGTGCGAACGCCTGTCGTTCGCACCGGCGTTCCGCCGCCGAGGCGATCCTTATGCGTGCGATGCGCACTCGGGGAAGAAAGTTACAAGCCGAGGCGGACCGCTTGCAGTGCCATGTAGAGCTCCGCGACACACTTCGGGCGGTTCAGATCACGGCCCGTCAGGTCCTCGATCCGCCGGATCCGGTAACGCACGGTGTTCGGATGGACGTAGAGGTTCTTGGCCGCGACCTTGGCCGATCCGCCGTGCCCGTACCACGCTTCGAGCGTGGTCAGCAGGATCTCCCGCTCGGCCTGGGGCAGCGCGAGCAAGTCGGCGAGCATCTCGTGCGCCAGCTCGGCGGCCAGCGCGGGAGCGCCCGCGACCAGTGCGGCAACTGGCGAATCGCCGAAGACCACCACGCCGTTGGCACCGTGTGGTAGTGACCGGCGGGCGATTCTGGCTCTGTGCAAGGCCGTCGGGACTTCGGTCAGGTCCGAGAACGGGGTGCTGACGCCGACGACCCCGCTGGTCTTCGCGAGGACTTCGCGCAACGCGGTCACGCCGGAGCCGACGGCCATGATGCCGACGTTCATGTCCACTCCGGACGAGTGCACGCGGCGGCGCCAGACGGCACGGGACCCGATCGCGTCGACCACGCTCGCGTCGTCGGCGACGATCACCACGAGCTTGCCGGTGGACGGCAGGCCGAGCACGCCCGCCGCGTCCTCCAGGTCCGGGCGTTGCGCGATACGGCCTTCGAGCAGGCCGTCCATCAACGCGGTCCGAGCCTGGTCGTCCAGCCTGCCGCGGTCGGCCTCGACTTCGCGGTATGCCGTGGTGAGCGCTTCGGAGTAGGCGTCGATGATCCGCCAGACCGTGGTGCTGGCCTGCAACATCTGTTCGGGTGTCACGCTGTGCGGACGCGGGTTGCCGCGTTCGATCAGCATCTCGTAGACGAACGTTCCCGCCAGCCGGTAGGCGCGCAACGCGTCCGGCAACGTGATCCCGATCCGGGCCTGCGCGCGGCCGGTCTTCAGCGCGTTGCCGAGTTCGACCTCGCGGCTCTCGATGAACGAGGTGAAGGCGCCGTCCAGATGCGCTTCGCAGACCTTGCGCAGCTCCTCGGGGTACTGCTCGGCCACCCGGCGGTAGCACTCGGTTTTGTCGCGCAGCAGGTCCACCAGCCGCGCGGACAACTCCGGCACCTGCGCCCGTTGCGATCGCGCCAGGTCCAGGAGTTCCTCAGGCAGCGGCGTAGCCACTATCCGAGAGCCCATAACGCGACTTTAACTCGCCTTTCCGCTTCGCGGATAGCCTCAGCCGGCGGGCATCGCCCGCTGTTCGCGCCGAAACGCCAGGAACGCCGCGGCACCGGAGCCCGCGGCGACCATGAGCCCCAGGTATAGACCGAACCCACTGACCACCGACGCGGGCAACGTGATCCAGCGCAGCACGATCATCACCACGGCCAGCATTCCGAGGGTCAGCCACAGCGACGACGTCATCCGCACCGGCCTGCCGAACCGTTGCCACAACAGCAGCACGCTGACGGCCAGCAACAGCACGACCGGGAACCACGCCAGGAAGTTGCCCTCCCACACCGGGATCCACGTCGGCGCTCCCTGCGCGCGCAGGCCCACGGCGACCGGCTCGGTGGCTCTGAACCACGGCAGGAAGCTCACGACCAGGCCGATGATCCCCGCGGCGACCCCGATCCATTCCAGCCAGGTGATCCGGTGCCGGGTCGCGGGAACGTCAGCCACGAAAGCCTCCTCTACTGTCCGATCAGCGAACAGTATGGCCCCACGCAGGCGAAACGCGCGAGCCCGGCAGCAGACCCCCAGCCTGCTGCCGGGCTCACGTCCAGTGCGGATCCCGGCCGGCGTAGGCCACGAGCTTGTCCAGCTCGCTCGTGTCGTCCGGCACCGTCACCTGAACGTCGAACGCGGCGGTAGGACGATCGGATGGGAAGCGCCGCATGGCTTTCAGCGCCGCCGCCGCGATCCGCTCGTCCGGCGTGTACGGCACGCCGATCGTCCTGGCGACGTCCCAGCCGTGCACGACCGTGTCGATGAAGTGCATCGTCACGGCGACCGAACCGGGCACCACCCCGAACACGCCGATGCGCATCGGCCGGTCCAGCACCGAGCCGGGCTCGAAGGCCGCGACGTACCCGGCCGCCGCTCGCCGGTAGCCGGCGACCGGGTCGGGCCCGAGCCCGCCCGCGTTCCAGTCCACATCGGACAATCCGGTGCCCGCGGTCGTCGCGGCGGCGAAGCCCAGGTCCTCGCTGACCAGGTGCCGTAGCAGACCGTGCAGCGTCCAGTCGGCGCACGGCGTCGGCAGCCGCAGCTGGTCCGGCCGGACCTGGCCGATCACCTCGCTGGTCAGTTTCATCGCCTGGCGGTCGAGTTCCCGGAAGTCCACGGGAAGCACCCTAGAAAGCCCCAGCGGCACCCCGGAAGAGCCAAAATCGGCAAGTTCGACTGGGCCAATCCGGCTATCGTCGAGGCGGTGGAGTTCCATGTCAGCCTGGTCGGCCGGACCGAGAAGACCGGCCAGATCTACCAGCAGGTCAAGGCCGCCATCATGGACGGCAGGCTGCGGCAGGGCGACGCGCTGCCGCCGACCCGCGAGCTCGCCGAGCGGCTTGCGGTGTCCCGCAACACCGTCAGCGCCGCGTACGACCGGCTCACCGCCGAGGGGTTCGTGGCCGCGAAGACCGGCTCGGGCACGTTCGTCCAGGCGTCCGGGTTCTCCCAGCCGCCCGGCCGCACGCACGGCGCGGGACCGCGTCCCAAAGCGGTGTGGGAAACCCTGCGGGCCCCGGCACACGACACGTCGCCGGTCCGGTACGACTTCCGCGCCGGGATACCGGACGCGAAGCTGTTCCCGTACGCCGCGTGGCGCCGGTTGCTGGCCAGACAGTTCACCCCGGCGGCCATCGGATCGCTCGCGCACGACGGGGCGGCGGCTCATCCCGCGCTGGCCGCGGCGCTGGCCCGGCACGTCGGCGTTTCCCGTGCGGTGCGCGCGTCCGCGGACGACGTGCTGGTCACCCACGGCGCCCAGCAAGCGCTCGATCTGGTCTGCCGCGTCCTGGTCGAACCGGGAACCGTTGTGGCCGTGGAGGATCCCGGCTACTTCGGGCCGCTGCACCTGTTCCGGTCGCACGGCGCCGACGTCGTCGGCGTGCCCGTCGACGAGGAGGGGATCGTCGTCTCCGCGATCCCTCCGGCCGCGCGGGTCGTCTACGTGACACCGTCCCACCAGTTCCCGTTGGGCGTCCCGATGTCCTTGGCCCGCCGGACCGCGTTGCTCGAATGGGCCGAACGGACCGGGGCCGTCGTGGTCGAGGACGACTACGACAGCGAGTTCCGGTACGGCGGCCGTCCGATCGAGCCGTTGCAGAACCTCGACCGGACCGGGCACGTGGTCTACGTCGGTTCACTGTCCAAAGTGCTGCTGCCGAGCCTGCGGCTCGGTTTCCTGATCGCACCGGCCGGTCTGCGGCCCGCGCTGCGGGCGGCGAAGTACGTCGGCGACTGGCAGTCCAACCGGCCGATCCAGGGCGCGCTCGCCGGCCTGATCGACGAAGGCCTGCTGGCCCGGCACATCCGGCGGACCCGCAAGGAGTACCAGGCCAGGCATGACCGGATTCTGACGGTGCTGCGGCGTGACTTCGCCGGTCTGCTCGAACCGCAGCCCGTCGCGGCGGGCCTGCACCTGTGTGCATATCTACCCGATGGTGTGAACGACCTGTCCGTCTATCGGCGTGCACGGGCGGCCGGTGTCGTCGTGTACGCCTTGTCTCCGTTCAGAATTCACTCTTCCGGTCGCCCCGGTCTGGTGATCGGGTATGGCGCGATTGAACTGTCCGATATCGACGAAGGGCTACACCGGCTGAAAGCCTGCATGCGGCCCGATACGATTCGCCGGTGATCCGACGCCCTGTGTTGTTCGGTGTGGCCGCACTGTTCCTGGCCGGATGCGGCAGCACGTCCGAACCGGCCCCGCCACCGGCCGCGCCGCCACCGGCCGTCGCCGGACTGCCGGCCGATCAGGTGAGGGCGGAACCGCTGACCCCGCAACGGTTGCAGACCCTCTGGTGGAGCTGGGCGAGCTCGGCCGCGCCGGGCCAGAGCCCGGTCGAGGACCCGACCGGGCAGTACTGCGGCGACAGCCAGCCGTTCGGCGTCTGGCTGATCGCGGGAACGCCGGGAGGCACGGCGGACAGGCACTGCCAGGTCCCCTCGGCCCTGCCGCTCGCCGGCCCGGTCGCCACGCGGATGACGAAGGACGCGGCGGGCTGCGCCACGTTCCTCTCGGCCGCGAACGGCGAAGCGCTGCTGGACGGCAAACCGGTGCCGGTCGAGCGGATCGAGCCCACCAAGATCACGTACGACTCGATGTCAGGTGCCCAGGAGGGCTACAGCTGTGGATTGTGGGTGCGGGTCGATCCGCTGGCGCCCGGGCAGCACACGCTGACTCTGCGCGGAGGCAGCGGCACGTTCACCAACGAGGCCAACTACGACTTGACCGTCGTCCAGTTGCCCTGAGCAAAACCCCAGCCCAACCCTCGTGAGTGTTTATCAGGGTTAGAACACGGACAAACACTCACGAGGGGAGCGCTAGAGGTTCAGTGTTCCCTTTGCCACGATCACCGCTGATCCGGCTACTTCCACCCGGTCGATGCGCTCGCCTTCGCCGTCCACCCGGGCGTGGATCGTCGAGGGGCGGTGGATCGCCGCGCCCTGGCTGATCGTGATGTCCTCGCCGAAGGGGATTCGGTTGTACCGGGCCAGGTGTACGGCCAGCGGGCCGGCCGCCGAGCCGGTCGCCGGGTCCTCGTTCACGCCGAGGGACGGGCCGAACATCCGCGTCGTCCACTGCGAACCGGAGCCGGCGAAGCAGTTCACGCCGATGCCCGGCAGTTCCGCGAGGACAGCCATGTCCGGGCGCAGGGCCATGACCGCGTCGACGGTATCGAGCATCACGTAGAGGTGGCGCGGGCCGTTGGTGTACACGTCGACCGGCAGCACCGAGTAGCGGACTCCCAGCGCCGCCAGCAGTTCCGCCGCGTCGGCGAACTCCTCCCACGTCGGGATCGGCTGGGTCATCCGCCCGGACACGATCCGGCCGTCCGTGCGGGTCAGCGCGACCGGCACGATGCCCTTGCCGGTCTCCAGGCGGATCTCGTCGCCGGGCAGGTTCTGGCCGAGCACGTACGCCGTGCCGAGGATCGGGTGCCCCGCGAAGGGCAGTTCGACCGCCGGGGTGAAGATCCGGACCTTCGCGTCCCCGCCTTCGGCCGGCGGCAGCACGAACACCGTCTCCGAGAGGTTCATCTCGCGCGCGATCGCCTGCATGTGCTCGGCGGGCACCTCCTGGCCCGCGGTGAACACGGCGACCGGGTTGCCCTTCAGCGGCCGCTCGGTGAAGACGTCAGCCACGACATACGGATGCATGTGCCAAAGCTACAGCGTGAGATCAAGTCCCATACCGCGCAACAACGTCTGGAACTTCGCGGATGTCTCGGCCAGCTCGAGCTCCGGCACCGAAGCGTCGACGATCCCCGCCCCGGCGTAGAGGCGTAGTGACTGGTCAGTGACGTCTGCCGACCTGATCGCCACGGCCCACTCGCCGTCCCCGTTGCTGTCGACCCAGCCGACCGCGCCGGTGTAGAAACCCCGGTCGAACGATTCGATCTGGGCGATCGCGTCCCGGGCCGCCCTGGTCGGCGATCCGCAGACCGCCGGGGTCGGGTGCAGGGCCGCGGCCAGCGTCAGCGCCGTCACGCTCCGGTCGGCGAGCTCGCCGGTGATCGTGGTGCACAGGTGCCACATGCTCGGCGTGCTGACCAGCGACGGCGTGCGGGGCACGGTCATCCGCCGGCAGAACGGCCGCAGCGCCTCGACCTCGGCCTCGACCACCCACCGGTGCTCGTCCTGGTCCTTCTTCGACGCCAGCAGCCGCTGGGCGTTGGCACGGTCCTCCACCGGGTCCTTGCCGCGCGGCTGGGAGCCGGCCAGCGGCCGGGACACGAAACTCATCCCGGTCCGGCGGACCAGCAGCTCCGGGCTGGCACTGACGAGCGTCACCCCAGGAGTGGGCAGCGGGGTCGCGAAGGTGTAACCGTGCGTGTTCATCGCGGCCAGGCTGGCCAGCATCCGCCGCATGTCGACCGGCTCGTCCAGGTCGATCCGCAGGGTCCTGGCGAGCACGACCTTGCCCAGGGTGCCGTCGTTGAGCAGGGCGAGGGCCTTGCTGACCCCGCGTTCGTACTCCTCGGGCGACGGTTCGGAGGTCACCCGGTGGCCGGGCAGCGACACCTGGTGCTTGCCCGGGCGGATCGGACCGGCCCAGGACACCGAGGCCGGCAGCAGCACGTGCGTCTCGCCCGTGTCGTCGTACGGCAGCGCGCCGACGGCTATCCCGCGGTACTCCGCGAGAGCCTCGTTGACCTGGGCGGACAGGGCGTCGGAGTCCTTCTCGGAGAGCACGTGCCGCGGGTCGCTCGCGAGCAGTGTGCGGTCCGGGGCGGCGAAGAAGAAGGCTCCCGGCTGGTACTGGTCGGTCAGTTCCACGTCCACAACCTCTCATCGTGCCCGCCCGCCTTCATCGTGCCCCGCCCACCGGCCCGGAAACTGCTGAAGGTGGCCCTCGTCATGCGAGGACCACCTTCGGCAAACCTGAACCGCCCCTCCGGCTAGGGGCCTGTTGTCACTTGAGGGCGTCGATCAGCGCGCCGCGCTGACGGTCGCCGAGACCCGCCGCCCGGCGCTCGGCGTCGATACCGGCCTTCTCCAGCAGCGAGGCGACCTTCACCGCACCAAGCCCCGGCACCGCCATCAGCAGCTGCTTGACCTTGGTCTTTCCGATGGTCTTGTCTTCCTTGGCCTTGGCGAGCACCTTGTCGATGGTGGTCTTGCCGGCCTTGATCGAAGCAAGCAGCTCGGAGCGCGCCTTGCGTGCCTCGGCTGCCTTGGCCAACGCCTCAGCGCGCTGCTCGGGAGTCAACGTAGGCAGAGCCAACGTGCTGTTCCTTCCTATGTCGAGGTCTGGTGTCGCCGGTGCGATTTCCACCGCCCTTTTTCGGGCCCGATCACGCCTCGCGACGCGACCAGTAAACGACACCCACCTGCGGAACATACCCCCGACACGCGGGACTTTCCGCCGAACAACCCCGCACCGACCAGGCACAACCCTCCGTAATTCACCCTCAAGGGCGGTTTGCGGCACGGGCCGGACCGGCTGACCGGAGACTCCCTCCGGTGAGTTTCACGCTTGTTTTTCGGCCTCTTCCTGGGGATGTTCGAATTGCCCTCCGGTTACCTCAGGCGAGTTTTCGTCGCAAGCTGTGACCGTGATCCGGGCCTCATACCCCGGAGGTAAGGACCATCTACTGTGCAGTCAGGCGCACGATGCGGTGACGCAGGACACAGCGGGAGAGCCCATGTTGAGCACGATGCAGGACACCCCTCTCACGATCGGGCGGATCGTCCGCCACGGAACCGGCATGTACTCGTCCAGTGAGGTGATCACCTGGACCGGTACCGAGGCCAGGCGCGAGCAGTACGGGCAGACCGGCCGCCGGGCGGCTCAGCTCGCCCACGCGCTGCGTGGCCTTGGGGTCACCGGCGACCAGCGGGTGGGCACGTTCATGTGGAACAACGCCGAGCACCTGCAGGCCTACCTGGCCGTCCCCGCGATGGGCGCGGTGCTGCACACGCTGAACCTGCGCCTGTTCCCCGAGCAGCTGACCTACATCGCCAACCACGCCGAAGACCACGTGGTGATCGTGGACGCGTCGATCGCGCCGCTGTTGGCGCGCGTCCTGCCGACGTTCAGCACGGTCAGGCACGTGGTCGTGGCCAACGGGCCGGTCGAGGCGCTCGAAGCGCCTGCCGGGGTCGAGGTGCACTCGTACGACGAACTGCTGGCCGGTCAGCCGGAGGAGTACGACTGGCCGGAAGTGGACGAACGGCAGGCCGCCGCGATGTGCTACACGTCCGGCACGACCGGCAACCCGAAGGGCGTCGTCTACTCGCACCGCTCGATCTACCTGCACTCCATGCAGGTCTGCATGTCCGACAGCATGAACCTGTCGGGGTCGGACAAGGCACTGGTGATCGTGCCGCAGTTCCACGCGATGTCGTGGGGCATGCCGTACGCGGCGATGATGGTGGGCGCGTCGTTGCTGATGCCGGACCGGTTCCTGCAGCCGGAGCCGCTGGCGGCGATGATCGCGGCCGAGCGGCCGACCTTCGCGGGCGCCGTTCCCACGATCTGGCAAGGCCTGCTGGCGCACCTGGAGAGCAACCCGGTCGACCTCTCGTCGTTGCGGGACGTCATCGTCGGCGGCTCCGCGTGCCCGCCCGCTCTGATGCATGCCTTCAACGACCGCTACGGCGTGCACATCACGCACGCGTGGGGCATGACCGAGACGTCACCGCTGGGCAGCGTCGCGCGGCCGCCGGCAGGCGTGACGGGCGACGAGGAGTGGGCGTACCGGTACACGCAGGGCCGTCCGCCCGCGTCGGTGAGCGCACGCCTGATCGACGACGACGGCAACGAGGTGCCGTGGGACGGCGAGAGCGTCGGCGAACTGGAGGTCAGCGGCCCGTGGATCGCGGCCTCGTACTACCGGCAGGACGAGGACGGTGAGGGCGCGGACAAGTTCCACGACGGCTGGCTGCGCACCGGCGACGTCGGCTCGTTCACCCCGGACGGGTTCCTGAAGCTGACCGACCGCTCCAAGGACGTGATCAAGTCCGGCGGCGAGTGGATCTCCTCGGTGGAGCTGGAGAACCAGGTGATGGCGCACCCGGCGGTGGCCGAGGCGGCGGTCGTCGGCATCCCGGACGAGAAGTGGGACGAGCGCCCGTTGGTCGCGGTCGTGGTGCGGGAGGGGCAGACCGTCCAGCCGCGGGAGCTGCGTGAGTTCCTGGAAGGCCGGGTCGCGCACTGGCAGGTGCCGGAGAACTACACGTACATCGAGGAAGTCCCGAAGACCAGCGTCGGCAAGTTCGACAAGAAGCGGATCCGGGCGGCCTTCGCCGAAGGCAAGCTCGACGTCACCCACCTGCCCTGAAAGACCTCGTGAGTGTTTATCCGGGTTCTAACCCTGATCCACCGGTGAATGTGTTGGTGGTGGGTATGTCGTAGACGGGCAGGTGCCCTCTGAGCTGGGATGATTGTTCTTGTCTAGGGAACAAGCCATCACAGAAGAGGGCACCTGTTAAGTGAAAGCATCGCATACCCGTGGTGGGATTGACGCGAGGTTCGACCATCCGACGTTGGTGTCGCAGGCCGGGCTGGTGCCGGCGATGCGATTAGCGCAGGATGCGGGCCTGTCTGAGCTGGCCGATAGGCATGTCCGGCTGGGTGGCTCGATCGGCGCCAACGCCGGCGCGAAGATCGCGTCGATCGTGGCGGGCATGGTCTGTGGCGCGGACTCGATCGACGATCTGGACGTGATCCGCCATGGCGGGCTGCCGCTGCTGTTCGACGGTATCAGGGCACCGTCCACGCTGGGCAGCTTCCTGCGGTATTTCGGCATCGGTCACCTGACCCAGTTGCAGCACGTGGCTCACGGGGTGCTGGTCAGGCTGGCCGCCCAGACCCCGCTGCTGCCCGGCGTCGATCAGCTGGCCTTTGTGGACATGGATTCCAAAACCCAGCAGGTGCACAGCAAGAAACAAGGTGCCGCGTACGGGCACAAGAACCTGTTCGGCCTGGACTACCAACTCATCACGCTGGGCACCCCGCTGGCCGCTCCGGTGATCCTCGACAGCCGGCTACGCGGCGGCAACGCCCACTCCGCCCGCAACGCCGCCAGCCTGCTGCGCCGCTCGCTGACCACCGCCCGAGCCTGCGGCGCGACCGGCCCCATCCTGGTACGCATGGACTCGGCGTTCTTCAACGGCGAGGTCATCACCGAGGTGATCACGGCCGGCGCATGGTTTTCCATCACCGCACGCCACAGCGGCAACGTCACCGCCGCCATCCACGACATCCCCGAACCACACTGGCAACCGGTCACCTTCGCCACCCCCATCCGCGACCAGGACACCGGGCAGCTGATCACCCACGCCGAGATCGCCGAGACCAGCCTGACCGTTCTCACCAACATCACCCGGCACCCCACCGGACCAGCCACCCTCCGGCTGATCGTGCGCCGCGTGCCCATCACCACCCCGCACACCGACCAACAACCACTATTCCCCGCTTACCGCTACCACGCCATCCTCACCAACTCCCCACTCGAAAAGACCCAAGCCGAGGCCTGCCACCGCCAACGAGCCGGCAGCATCGAACACGTCCTGGGCCAACTCGCCACCAGCACCCTGACCCACTTCCCGTCACACGCCTTCATCGCCAACGCCGCCTGGCTGATCCTGGCCACCATCACCCACAACCTCCTGCGCGCCACCGGCTGCCTGGCCACCGGACGCTTCGCCCGCGCCCACACCACCACCCTGCGCCGCACCCTGATCACCGTGGCCGCCCAACTCACCCGCCAAGCACGCCGCACCACCCTGCGCCTGCCCACCCACTGGCCCCACCGCAACGCCTGGCTACTGCTGTTCGACCGGGCACACTCCCCACCCCCACTCCAGCATTGACCACCCACCAAGGCACCCC
>NZ_JAAATY010000039.1 GCF_013280595.1 Kibdelosporangium persicum | reverse complement strand
CCTGCTAGTTCCAGGGCGATCCGGCGAGCTGAGTGTTTGTGGTGCCGGCGGAGCTGTTCGATGCGGGCTACCACCTCGGGCGGGGTGGCGGTGGGCTGGTGGTGCGGGACGCTGGGCCGGTCCAGCAAACCAGCCTCGCCGAACTGGCGGTAGCGGTTGACCCATGTCGAGGCACATTGCCGGGAAATCCCCATTTCCGCGGCGACATGCGCGATCGGACGGGTCTGGCAGCGCTCGACCAGACGGCGGCGGCCTTCTACCGACAGCGGGGCGTTACGGTGGAGCATGGACGGGTCTTTCTGCTCGGCGGACGAGTTGGTGGTACTTCTCATCCTGCCGCCGAAAGACCCGTCCCCATCCTCAGGCCCTGCCCGGCGTCAACAACCTCATGACCCGCAACAGCTAGCGCGTGTTTCAAAGCTGGGAGCTGGTGTGATGCGGAGTGAGATTGGTGTCGGCGTGTCGTTGATCAAATAGACGAGGTCCTGCATCAACCGGCTCAAATGCAACCGGGCGGTGGCCACCCGCTACGACAAACTCGCCGTGCGCTTCGAAGCGGTACTGGTCATCGCCTCGATCAACGAATGGCTGCCCCGCTTATGAAACACGCGCTAGCGGCGGGTCACGCGAGGGGAGTTCGCGGCCGCTCGGTACGGGTTCATGATCGGAGCCTAGGTCGCGAGCTCTCGGCAGCCATGCCATTTACGCAGTACAACCACGACCATCTACATTCGACAGTCGGCTACCGGACCCCCACCGAAACGCCCATCACCAATGTTGCGTAAACACCCCGTGTCCGGGAACCAGGGCAACTTCAAAGCATCGGGTCATCGGCTCGACTACCGTTGACCAACTGTGAACGACCACACACGAGCGCAACGCCGTGCTGCTACACCGAAGAAGGCCTGTGTGTTCTGCGGCGCGCAGGGTCGGTTGACCGACGAGCACACCTTCGGCGACTGGTTGCGCAAGCTTGGCTACAGCGGTGCCGGACTCCGCGAGATCGGCGACCCGCCGATCGTGCAGAATGCTGGGCCGTTTAGCCACAAGCTCAAGATCGTCTGCGCGAATTGCAACAACGGGTGGATGAGTCGGCTGGAGCAGGACGCGAAACCGCTGCTGGTCCATCTGTTTAGGGCTCATGGCAGACTTATCCCGATCGAAGAGGACGCCCAGATCACCCTGGCGCGATGGGCTTACAAGACCGCGGTCGTGTGCGCATACTCTGACAAGAACCAGGTGGACGCCTTCCCCGAAGAACACCGCCGTGAGTTCTACGAAACCGACCAACCGCCCCGCCAAACATGGGTCCGGATCGGGATGATGACAGTGCCCTCAGATCCGTTGAAGGGTGAGCACCTCGCCGCCTATCAGTTCGATAGTGGCGTCGACACCGTCACCGCCGACGAGGAGACAAGCATCGACGTGCCTTGGTACCGCACAACAATCCGGCTGATCAACGTCGTGTTCTGTGTGATGGGCTCCGTGACGGACGAGATCAAGATGAAAGAGCAGCCGGACAAGGTGTTCCGGACGATGACCCAGCCGCTCTGGCCGGTGCGGCGGCCTACGATCTGGTGGCCTCCGATTGCCAGCCAACCACTCCAGTTCTGAATGAATGGCCGCAGATCTCACGGGCAAAGCAGCTGATCCAACTCGTCGCAAACCTGCGGCACCACCTACGCACTCACCGTCGAATGTTCACAAACATTCAGCAGGTGCAATAACCGCTGCAGCCGAAGCTGCTGCTGTTGCGATCCGGTCCCGGCAAGTGCATAGGAGCCGAACAGCAGACTAGCGGTGGGCGGCTTGGTCACGCTCCGCCCACCGCTGGTTACTCACTCGGAATGTTGGAGTGCAAAGCGGCCTTCGACCACCAGGATGCCGCCATAAACCTGCTGTTCAGCCCTGTTCCCATCCTTTGGTACTCCCGCCCGGGGTTCGAACCTGCGACACCCCCTGCTCCGCTGCCTGCTGGCCTCGCGGCATGCAGTGCGCAGATCACAGCACCTTCGACACATCTCCAGACGTATGTGCCGGAAAGTTGTCGGCCGCCTGTCCCCTAGCGGCCTGTTTTCCGGAGTTCAGGGATGTCACCGCCCACTGATGCAGCATTGCTGGAGGCATCCATGAACCATCCGCGTTCCGTTTACCGTTACCTGCCCTCGGCCGGGCGTCGAAGCCACCCCGCCCCTGCGGCAGAGCCGCGGCTGGCCACAGCGTCGTCAGGGTGTGACCCCACATACTGGCCAGTCCCTCTGAGGCTTCGTCGCGTTGAAGGAGTGCCGGCGAGCTCGTCGCAACCCTCTCCTCGGCAACCGCATGACGGCATGCTGGAACGGTCACCGGAGGACAGCAAGATCGGCGCGAGCTTTCGATGCCCAACTTCACCTTCTCGGCACATCCTGCTCGGTAGTGCAGCGCATGAGACGGTCGTTCGTCTCTCGAGGCTCACCTGCAATCGAGAGTGGAGCACGCCCGTTCTCGCCGGAAGGACAGCGGCATGACCTCGCTACGCCCTTCTCGTTCGCGCCGAGGTCTGTCTCGACCACGTCCCATTGCCCCGACAACCGACACTGAGAAACGTCAGCCTGAGCCGAAGCCCACCGCCGCAGAGACCGATCGCACTGAACCGATGCTGTACACCGCCGAGCAGGCCGCCGCACTGCTGCAGGTCCGCCCGTCCTGGCTCCGACGCAAAGCTGCAGCACGCGCAGTCCCGTGCCGCTATCTCGGTAAGCACTTGTGCTTCTCCCACGCCGATATCACCGCGATTTCCGAGGCCAGCGCAACAGCACCCCATCAGCCGCGACGCCGCCTTTAACACCGCCGAATAATCACAACGAAAAAGCATTCCGCAGCGACTCACTTGATCTGCAAAGTCTTCGCACTGTCCGCTTGACTATTGACGGACACCGAGCGTCCATATGTCCGTCAATCCACGCACCACACAAGCGGCACGAAAGGAATTCGACGATGGCCTTCGTAGAGAAACGCGGGAAAACTCCTGGCGGGTACGCTACCCGAAAGAAGGCGGCGGATTCGGCACCATCACCGGCTTCACCTCCAAAACCGCAGCCGAAGCCGCAGCCCAGAACATCGAGGCCGACCAGCGCCGCGGCACCTTCATCGACCCCGACGCCGGCAAACTGTCCCTGGCCGAGTGGTCGGTCACCTGGTTCGACGCCCTCGACGTCGCCGACACCACCGCCGCCCAATACCGCAGCCTGGCCCGCAACCACATCCTGCCCCGCTGGGGCACCACCCCCTTGGACGCCATCTCCAGCCTCGCGGTGCACACCTGGGCCAAGAAACTGCGCGCCGACGGCTACGCCGTCTCCACCGTCACCACGATCACCAAAATCATGTCGATGATGCTGGCCGACGCCGCCGACGAACGACTCCTGCCCGCCAACCCCATCCGCCCCCGCCGCCGCGGCAAACGCCGCCACCAACCACAAACCGAACGAGCATGGGCCACCCCCGAACAAACGCTGGCCGTTGCTGCCCAAGCCGCAGCCCTCGTCGGCGACTGGGCAGCGGTGCTGATGATTACCGCCGCGTGGACCGGCGCCCGCTGGGGTGAGCTCACCGGCCTGCAACGCATCAACACCCACCTCGACGACGGCACCATCGTCGTCGACCCCGAGATCGGCGCCCTGCACGAGGTAAACGGCCGGCTGCAACTCGGACCACCTAAAACCGCCGAATCAGCCCGCACCATCACCCTGCCATCATTCCTGATAGACCTGCTCCGCAGCCACCTCGACAGCCACGACCACCCGCACGTGTTCGTGACCGCCGAACATGAACTACTGCGGCGGTCCAACTTCGCCCGCCGGGCCATGCGGCCCGCCGCCGACGGCAACCACCACCGTCCCCGCGCTCAGATCCGCGTCCAGCCGGTCGTGCCCGGCCTGGTGTTCCACGGATTCCGCCACAGCCACAAAACCTGGATGATCGCCGACGGCATCCCCGAAGTCGCCCAAGCCCGACGACTCGGCCACCGCATCCCCGACAAAATCCAGCACATCTACTCCCACGTCGCCCCCGAAATCGAAACCCGCCTCATCACCGCCCTGCAACACCGCTGGACCACCGCACTAACCAGCCTCACCACGACCCACCACCAGACCAACGACACCACCACATTTCTCGCTCTGCCCACCGCCGACATGCCAGATCTGCGCGCCACGGCATGACCCCGACCGAGCCCTTACAGCATTCGCCACCTGCGCCGGAGGTGGCGAATCTGCATTTCGGACCACACACGCCGTCTTCCGGATCGCGTCAGCGCCACCAACCCACCCCACCGGCACCCCACACACCCTAGCGACCATCACCGGCCGTCAGCGGACACCAGACGGGTCAGAACGACACCAACCGCGGGCAACCGACCCCATCGGCTCAGCGCTGACCACGGTTGACGGCCATTGCCCGCCGTCGCGAACGCCCACGCCGAACCAGCCCCGTACCGCGACCCCATAACCCCGTTCAGCCAAAACCGAACAAGATCGTCTCCCAATTTTCTCCCAAACACCCTTGTTGATCTTCATTCAGACCACAAGGGACAGTCATCGTATGATCGACAACAGCGCACGAAAAGCCCGCTGACCTGGGTGTTTACCCAAAGCCAGCGGGCTTGTTGCGACCGTCGGGACGACAGGATTTGAACCTGCGACCCCTTGACCCCCAGCGGGACAAGGGGTTTCCGCAGACGTCCTCTTCAGTCCCTTTGCGGCTGGTCGAGTCCGGAGAAAGTCCAGGGAAGGGGCCTCCAATCCGGCCCCGTCCAACAAGTCTGTGAGACGCGTGTGAGACGGGACCCGAGCCTCAGAGGTCCTTCCAATGAACAACACCACGCCAAGCGCAGCGTTCATGGCGCCACTCCAGCAGGCGCCTCGCCGCATCCGTCCACCGTTCAATATGGACAGTCCCGAGCCCTTCAACGAGGAGCTCACAGGCGACGAGTGGCGCGCCCGTCGTCGCGCTGACCGTGTCGCCGCACTCCTTGAGGCGTTGGACGGCGTCGAGTTGGGCGCGTACGACCGGCGCATCATCGAATGGCTGGCCGACTGGGACACCTCGACAGTTGGCACCGTCGCCAGCCTCTTCTACCGCGCCCGCGCCGTGGACGGTGTCTGATGAGCATCGAGGCGATCAACTGGGCGCTCAACCACGCCCCCATCCCCACCGACCGCAAGGACGCCTCGACGCTGGCGATCACTCTGTTGGCGCTCGCCAACCACGCCGGCCCGGACGGCCGGGACGCATACCCGTCAGTCGACCGGATGATGCGCTACACCCGACTGTCCCGACGAACCGTCCAACGCTCGCTCCGCTCACTGGAGGAGTTGGGCTTGATCCGTCCAGGCAACACCCGCGTGCGCGACGCCAACATCGCGGAAGCCAATTCGCGGCCGCAGGTCTACAACCTGGTGCTGTCCGCCGGGTTGTCCACAGGCTCAGACGGGGAGCGTCGACATGACGCCCCGCTGACCAGCAGGGGGCGTCAACAGAAGCATCTCGGGGCGTCAGCAGCGACGGGTGGGGGCGTCAGCATGCCGCACGAACCGTCCTTTAACCGTCCAGGAAACCATCCCGCGTCGAGCGCGCTCGGTGGGCGCTCGACGGCGTCATCGGAGTGCGGAGACTGTGACGCCCGCCCTGGCGACCCGATCTCTGCTCGTGTCATCTGGATCGACCGCGACCGCACTCGTTCAACCCCATGCCCTCGCTGCGCTCCGCAACGGCTTGGGGGCACACGATGACCGTCACTACTCCGACACCAGAACCTAGCGATGACGATGTGGAGCGCGCCGTGGCACAAGTGGAGAAATACGTGGCCTGCCACGCCGCATCCGGCGACAGCAAGCGAGTTCAAGAACTCCGTGCTGAGGTTGACGAGGCGCACGCTTTGCTTGCACTTCAAGGAGATCCTGCGCCGCTTCTGGTCGACACCAAGCGGGTCCGGCGCTCACGGAAACGAGCTGCCGAAGCTGTCCAGTTGCATGCGCTCGCCCAGAATCCGGCAGCGCGGGCGTGGCAGGCCGCCCGCGTACGGCTCGTGCTGACCGCCGTCACGCTGGCTGCTCTCATAGGCGCGCTCGGTTGGTCGACCACCGGCGTGCACTACACGCTCACCCGCACCATGACCGAACGCAACGCGGCATGGTGGGGCGCGTGGGCCGTTGAACCAGTCATCTCCGCTGTGCTGCTGGCAGTAGTGACAGCCAAGGCCTATCTCGCGACACACGGTCTGGTGTTGACGCACCGGCATCTGACTGCGGTCGAGTTCGGTGCCCTGGCCGTGACGCTCACGCTCAACATCTGGCCGTACACGCCATGGCAGGTCGACAGGTTCGATCCCATGCAACTGCTCGCCCACGCCATCGGCCCACTCGTCGCGATCGGTGCTGTCACCGTGTTGCCGATCATCTGGAGCGCCTTCGCCAGCCTCCAACTTGGCTCCCTACCGGTAGGCACTACTTCCCATGAGTACAGCCAAAACGCCGCCGAGGAGGGCATCCCGCCCGACCGCACCACCAACGCCCGTACCGCCCTACTGGTAGAGCGGGCGCAACAGTTGATCGCCACTGAGCAACTGCCCGCCAACCCGTCCGCGACCCGACTGCGCGAAGCCTTGGCGTGCGGCACCGATACCGCTCGCGAAGTCCGTGACGCACTGCGTACGAAGGATGCGGCGTGATTAGCGTGTCGGCGTGTGGTGGAAGGTGGGTCCGGATTGCGGACCTTCTGCGATGCCGCGCAGGCCAAGTACCAGGGCGGTACCGAAGTGGATCGCTCGACAACATCGGGAACGACCTCTGCATCAGCTGCAGACGCGCCTCATCCCCATACCTGCGAAAGCTAGGTGGCTGTTGAGGGAGAATCAGCGTATGGCAGAGCCGGCGTCTGTGCAGGACATCCTTAACATTCTTCATCTTGGCGAGGGTTCAGCTGAGGCAGATCTGGCGGCAGAACTCCGTGCCCGATTCGAGCTCGCCGACGACGAAGACCTGGTAGCAGCACTAGAAGATTTGCCGCCCGGTGAAGTCCTTGCTGAACTTACGGCTATCGCTCTTCCAGTGGCCGCGATGGTCTCGGACCTCTACACCTGGCTGGGCGAGCTGGAAGGTGTGAAGGCAACCGGCAACCTTGCCGTGCGCCTCACTGACGATGAGATGAACACGATCAGACTGGATCCGGCCCGCTACAAAGCGTACGAACAGACGGTCGTGGAGACTGTGGTCCAAACACAGTTCGACCCGACGCGGCTACCACAAAACAGCCCGATTTTCGGCTTTCACGACATGCATTGGCCGCCGATGTGCTTGCGCCCCGGCGATCAGGCGACCGTGGCGAAAATTCGGTGTAGAGCGTGTCGACCCGATGTCGCATCGGCGTTCCACAGACTCGAACACTTGCTGCGCACTGCATCGACAGCGCAGCCATCTACGCCAGATTCACCAGTTGAATCCAGGTTCTCGGACGACCAACTCGCGCGGTTCTTGGACGGCTTTCCGAGGTGGGTCGACGAAGTGCTGCAGCGAGAAACGATCGAGAGAGACAGATGCTCATACACCGTTCCTAGTATGGCCAGATACCTTGATCAAGGTTTGCCAGATCTAGCCGCCTGCTTCCAGGCGATCTCGACCAATGAGATCCGTCGTTTCTTTGACTTGCCCTATTGGAAGGCGAGGTGGCAGCTGTTCGAAGTGTGGGTCCTTCAACTGGTGCTCCGAAGCTACGGATCCAAGCATTGGTTGCCGAAACTAAATGGAGCAGAGTGGGATTTGAAGGCCGGTTCCAAGAACCCCGAACCCGTCGCGGTAGCACAGCTTGTCAACGGTCGCGAGTTGCGTTGTTACTACCAACATGAGGCCGTCCCACCTGCGTCCCTGGTAACAGGGGCGAGCGATCGTCCGGAGCTACTCGTCACCGTGGCCGACCATTCGATTTGCGCGACTAAGCCAGGCAGCGAGAACGAGCCGGTATTGCTCACGGTCGAAGCAAAAGCACGCTTCAAATATAAGCTACAAGACATGAAGAGTGACATTCTCGCACTACAGGAGTGGGAGCCCGCACGAATTCTCGGCGCATCTTACTTCCCGGTAACTAAACACAACACACTCCACTCACGGAAAATTGCCACCACCAAGGTCGCCCTAGCTGACGGGCTTAAGCCTGGGACACCCGCAGAGAATGCGACCTTTAAATGGCTTCGCAACATGTGGATTGAATCGGTCGGTGAACGCATCGCGATCGTCTCAGTAGATGTCAGCGGAAGCATGCACACTACCCCCGCGTCCGAAGAACTGACGACAATGACGGGGTTCGTACGAGCCAGCAAGAGACCAGAATGGGCTGACCGGATTACATGCAGTGACCGACTCTACATAACAACATTCGGTTCAAAAAGTCGGAAGCTGCACCCTCTTGATGAGCTGTCACCAGAAGCCGTCGCCGATTCAGGTGTCAAACTAGAGCCCACCCGAGGTAGCGCGTACCTCCGCACAGCCATAGCGGCCTGGATTTCCGCTCTCGACGCAATAGCACCGATCCGCCAGCAATTGGACCTACATCTCGTGACCGATGGGCGCCTTGGCGAGGACGACATGGCGGCAATCCGAGCTTTCGAGAACGCCAACCAGTCCGTCTATGTCCACCTCACTCACCGGAAATTCCACCAGATTGCCCCAGGTCTCGTCGATTACCTAACCTAACGACCTGTAAAATACAACCTCCGAACCCTACATAACGTCCGAAATAACTAAAATAAAAGCCGAAAGCTAGAGACGAACGTCATCACTCCTGAGGCCAGCGGCGAATATTTCCCATTTCTCCGGCGTAAACGCAAGAATTGGACTGGCGGCGCCGAGCTTGGTGTCGCGCACACCGACGATGCCCGGCACGGAACCAACCTCAACGCATCCGTTTTCCCCGCCCTGACTGAAGGTGGCTTTGTGCCAGTTGGTCGCGGCGGCGAGGGCGGTGATGGCGTCCTCGTACCTCATGGTGATCACAGATCCTTTGCTATCTGACGGATGAACGCCGGGGAGTCTTCGGGCTTAATGGCCTGCACGCGCAAGCGGGTCAGGGCGTTGCGGTACCTGGTGATCTCCTCCAACTCCTCGTAGTAGTAGCCCTTGACGAGAGTCTCCACGTAGACGCAACCGGGATAATTCTCCAGCTCCGGCGGTGCAGACAGCAGCGTGAAGGTGCCCTCGGTACCAGTGTGCGCGCCCGCGTCCAGCGGAACGATCTGCACATCAACGTTCGGCCGCTCGGCGAGCGCTGCCAGGTGCTCGAGCTGAGCCTTCGTCACCTCACGACTGCCGACGATGCGCCGCAGAGCGGCCTCATCAATCACTCTCCAGACCCTCGCCGGCTGGTCGCGCTCCAGAACCTCGTGTTGACGAGCCATGCGCAACTCGACCAACGGCCGGATGTCCGTACCAGGAAGATCGACGTAACCAGCTCGGATCACGCCCTCGGCATAGTCCGCGGTCTGAAACAACCCTGGCGGCACCAGCGCGTCCCAGCCCTCAATCTGCGGTGACGAAGACTCCAAACCGAGGAACAGATTGAAGTAGCTGCGGACCGACGGGCCGAAGCTGATCCACCAGTCCTTGCCCTTCTTCGCCATGTCGCGCAAGTCGTGGAAGAACTCGGCCCGCTCGGTCTGGCCGTACAGCTCCAGCAGCTTGTCCAGCTCCAGCGGTTTCGGCAACGAGCGACCCGACTCGATGTGCCCGATGCCCTGCGTACTGCCCTTGATCGCGCGTGCGGCGTCCTCGCGGCTGAGGCCCTTGCGATCGCGCATCCGTCGCATCTCGACGGCGAACCACCACTTGAGCGCAGTCGGGCTCTGCGACGCCACCACTGCGACCTCCTCTCGTCTCAAGCATCGGTCAGTGGTGCTCCGATCTTCATCCGATCGGAGCACTTACATTTTGAGCGCGCTCAGTTGTAGCGTGCTCAATATGATTCTGCTCACCGTCTAGCGTGACGCTACCGATAGTTGAGGCCTTGCCAGGGAGGACCCACCCACACATCCAGGGAGTCGTGATGGCCGAGGACCAGCTCATCACGCAGCACGACCTGTTCGTCGTCTCCGCTAACGACGAGCGGTTTGGCGCCCCGAGCGCTCAGCACGCCCACAACGCGGCGAACGAGTTGCGTCATCGGTTCCCGGGCAGCAACTTCTCCTGGATGCTCTCGCCGGATGCCCCGGCTCCGGCAGAGTTCTGTGGGCGGTACCGGCGCCTGAACGGACTGGCGGAGTCCCAGAGGGTGGCTCATCTGTTCCTGCTGACGCCGGGCTTCGCCGTCACCGAAGCCACTGTGCTCACAGCGTTGTGCGGCGCATCGATTCGCGGCGACCTCTTGGAGATCTTGCCTGGCTTGGCCAACGGGATGCCGTGTTACTCCTGTCTCGCTCTCATCCCAGCTCCAGATGGGCCGACGGCTGAGATTGACCAAGGCACATCGGCGTTGGCCGAACTCGGCCCACGACACACTGAGCCCTGCTGGCCTGAGATCGACGGCGATCCTGGCCCCGATACACCGATCGCTCGCGCAGTTTGGGCTGACATCACCCAGAAGCAATGCGGAGCTGATGATCAATATCCGGTTCCGACGCAGCCGTCGTCTTCCAGCGCGCCTCCGGACAACGACTGGTTCACCCCGGTTGTCACAAGTCCTGCGGGCCTCGACGCCCGCGGCGAAAGTTCGCGCTCTCAGAAAGGAGGAGACGTTTCAGGCACGCAGTGGTACGGCTAGTGAATGCCGCTGTTTCCGTTGCGAGTCAGGCAATCCAGCGCCATCTGATCATCTAGGAGGAAACGTCATGCCAGCAACCACCACTGCACCTACCGTGGACGTTGCCGCGGAGTTCGATCTCGACCTTCGCGTCATCACCGATGTCGACCCAGGGGTAGCCGCACCATGCGCCACTGACGACGGGTGCGATCCCACGTGTGCGTCGTCCTGCACCAGCAACGCTTGAGTTGACCGCTTCTGGTTGGGCTGGGGTCTGCCCAGCCCAACCATTTCCGCAGTTCGAATAGCTGGAGGCAGGATGCGCAGTCCTTCGAGCAGAACGCCGCCGCTGTACCAGCACTGCGGCGTCGGTTTACTCCGTGCCGCAGCGACTCCACTAAATCAACTCCCCGAACGATGGCCCGATCCGTCTGACACAGACGCGTGTCGCGCCTGGCTGAACGAAGTGCGGTCGACCCCAGAGCTCACCGACGCGATCCGCCACGCCAGTCCTGGACTGGCCATGCAGATCGAAACCATGAACGACACCGTTGCCGTCAAGCAAGTCCGACGCACAACGCTGGCCACGATCAGGTACTTGCTTCGCGCCGCAGGACGTCACACTCCGTTCGGCCTGTTTGCTGGCGTCGCCTCAGTCACGGTTGGCACTGGCACAGCTCTGGATTGGGGTACGGAGCACCGAGCATTTGCTCGCGCGGATACCCAGTGGCTCGCCGACGTCATCGATCAGCTGGAGGCTTGCCCTGAACTACTGGAGCGGCTGGATGTGGTATTCACAAACCTCGCTACCGTCCGAGGCAATCGGCTCGAAGCGCCACACGGTCCGAACCGGGTGACTGCTCGGTACACCAGCGCGGTACGCGCAGCATGGTCGGCATCAGCATCGCCTGTCCGGTTTACGGACCTGATCTACAAAGTCGCCGAGTCCTTCCCTTCCGTCGACATCAGCACGATCCGTGCAATGCTTGAATCCCTTGTCCAGCAAAGTTTCCTTATCACTTTCCTGCACGTACCAGTCACGATCACCGATCCGCTCAAGCATCTGGTTGATCGCCTGCAAGAGGTTGACGCGCACACAGTGCCTGCAGCCGCACCGATTCTTGAGGCATTGGAAGCTGTCCAAGCGGATCTGCAGCGCCACAACGATCGGCGCCCCGATCAAGACGAGCAAGGTCATTTGCGCGCGCGTGTGATCCGGCAGATGCGGGTGATCTCGACGGCCGGCCGAACACCTTTGGGCGTGGATCTGTGCCTCCATGCCGACGTTCAGCTACCGGAAACTGTTGCCCGCGAGATGGAGTGGGCAGCCACCGCACTCGTGCGACTGACGCGGCAGCCGACCGGACACGCCCTCTGGCGCGAGTTCTACACCGCTTTCTGCGACCGATACGGCACTGGAACGTTAGTACCGCTGGCTGACGTTGTTGATCCTGATACCGGCCTCGGCCTTCCAGCCACCTATCCGGGAAGCGTCCTGCCGGAGCCGACCGCCACCCTGTCCGACCGCGACGAGAGACTTCTTGCCTTAGGCGCGAACGCAATCGCCAATAACAGCAGGGAGATCATCTTCACCGAAGAAACGATCCAAGCGCTGACCGTCGGCGATCCGGACGCAGAGCGGCGCATTCCACCCCACGTCGAACTGGCCGCCCGCATCCACGCCCCCAGCGCCGAGGCGATCAAGCGCGGTGAGTACACGATCACCGTTGCGCCTGCTCGGTCAGCCGGAACCTTCACGTCGCGCTTCACCACCGTCGTCCGTGGCTGCGGCCTGGAGCAGGTGTACGCAGCCGCACCGACCGCCGTCGCCGGCGCGCTGCCAGTGCAGCTGTCGTTCCCTCCGGTCTACCCGAACGGCGAGAACATCTGTCGCGTCCCGGCGTACCTCCCGCACGTACTCGCCCTCGGGGAACACCGCAGGCACCAAGACGAACAAGCCGTTATCCAACTGGACGATCTCGCAATCACCGCGACTCGAACCGGACTGCGCTTAGTCAGCCTTTCGCGCCAACAGGTGATTGAGCCGCAGGTGTTCCACGCGCTGGCACTGGAGAAGCAGCCGCCACCGTTGGCTCGATTCCTGGCCCATCTGCCCCGTGCCCTGAGCGCTACGTGGCACGAGTTCGACTGGGGACCGGCGGCTCAACACATGCCGTTTCTACCGCGGATTCGCTTCCGCCGAGCCATTCTCAGCCCAGCCCGATGGCGACTTGATGCCGTCGACCTGCCCGCCGACGTACCGCCGAACCATCCGCAGTGGATCAACGCACTTCGACAATGGCAAAGCCGATGGCGCTGTCCGGCTACAGTCGAAGTGCGCGACGCTGATCGGTCACTGCGGCTAACCACGGACGTGCCCGCACACGCCGCAATCCTGCACGCTCACATCAACCGGCACGGTCACGCTGTACTCGTCGAGGTGCCCGAGATAGCCGACTTTGGATGGGCTGGCGGTCACGTCCACGAGATCGCGCTCCCGTTGGTTTCCACACGGCCGCCCGCGCCTTCCCCACCGATCGTCGCTCGGCCGGTGATCACTAACAGCGGGCACGGCCAGCTGCCAGGGTCGGCCGAGACCACTTGGCTATACGCCAAGGTGTACACCCACCCAGAACGAGTCAACGAGATCATCTCCGACTGGATGCCTAGGTTGCTGGCAGATCTTGATTCTCAGACACCATGGTGGTTTGTGCGGTACCGCAGTCCACAAGAGACCGACCACATCCGGCTGCGCCTCCACGCATCAAACCAGGACAGCTACTCGCATTGCCTCGCAGTAGTGGGAAACTGGGCTCAACAGATGCGCCACAAGGGCACCATTGCACGATTGGTGATCGATACCTACCTGCCCGAGGTCGGCAGGTACGGACACGGTGCAGCATTAGATGCGGCCGAAGCCGTCTTCGTCGCCGACTCTGCAGCAGTGGCAGCGCAGCTTCGGCTCCTGTCCCCGAAGGCCATCGATTCCGTCTCGTTGGCGGCGCTGGGCATGGTGGCCACAGTAGAAGGCTTCCTCGGCGGCCGCGACGCCGCAATGGACTGGCTGCGCGCCCGTCCCGCACCAACCGGAACCGCGGTCGACCAGACGCTGTCTCGTCAGGTGACCCGCCTGGCATTGGCCAACGAACTTCGTCCTCTGTCCGGCTGGACCGAGGAGATTGCCTTGGCGTGGAAGGCTCGCGCAGACGCCCTGGCTGTCTACCGCACGCGCCTACCTGACGATGCCGACGCAGTGCTGGAATCGCTCCTGCACATGCACCACAACCGCGCAGCCGGGATCGACCGCGACAACGAGACGCTCTGCCGCCGCTTGGCGCGGCAAGCCGCGTTGGCCTGGCACGCCAGACGCGTCGGAGTCAGCCGGTGACACAGTCCGAAGACGTTGTGCCACCACGTGATCCCGCGCCTGGCTGGGGTCAATCATTGGCAGCCGGAGCTGCGGGCATCGCCCTGCTGCACGTGGAGAACGCCCACGCCGGGACCGGCAGCTGGGAGACCGCCCACCAGTGGATTCGCGCCATGACTCGCGAGCCGGTCAGCGCCACCCCTAGCTCGTCCGGTCTCTACCGAGGAGCACCAGCTGTCGCGTTCACGCTGCACGCGGCCGGACAGTCGGCCTACGCCACCGCGTTGTGCACTCTCGACGAGCACATCGCCGCGATCACACGACACCGCCTGCACAAAGCACATGAACGTATCGACCACGGGCAACTCCCGACGCGGCGAGAGTTCGACTTGATCAGTGGGCTTACCGGCATCGGCGTGGTGCTACTGCACCGCCACGAGCGCACCGACCTGTTGAACGACGTCCTCGCCTACCTTGTGCGCCTCACCGAGCCCGTCAACATCGACGGTGACGTGCTGCCGGGATGGTGGTGCTGTGACACGCCCGGTGGACACGCTGCGGAGTCGTGGCCAGGCGGCTACGCGAACCTCGGGCTGGCACATGGCATCGCCGGCCCGCTCACGCTGATGGCCACTGCTGCACGACGGGGCATCGCTGTAGCGGGCCAAACCGACGCGATGGACCAGATCTGCTCCTGGCTGGAGCGCTGGCGCTGCGGCACTGACCGCACAGCTTGGTGGCCCGGCCTGCTCTCCCGCACAGAGTGGCATGACCGAACTGTTCGACAATCAGGACCGCAACGGCCGTCGTGGTGTTACGGCACTCCAGGTCTTGTGCGAGCTCAACAACTCGCAGCACTCGCGCTCGCCGACCCGTTGCGCCAACGGCGTGCCGAGCAGGCCCTTGCCGGATGCCTGAACGACGACAAGCAGCTTGCTCAACTGCGCGACGCCTCAGTATGTCACGGTTGGGCTGGACTGCTGCAAGCCAGCTGGCGCACCGCGGCCGATGCCGCCGACGGCGAGTTAGCCAGTCGACTGCCGATCCTCCGCGCACGGCTGAGCCGGCACGTTGACGAGCACGGACAACCAGCTGACCCCGGGCTTTTGGAAGGCAGAGCTGGATTGTGCCTGGTCCGACAGGCCGTCGACAACGACGTCACACCCGTCACCCGATGGGATGCCTGCCTGCTTCTCGGCTATTGAAACCCGACCACTGTCGGCCCTACCGAGTAACATCCGCCCCGCCGGTACGGAAGGAAGCAATGAACACCACCACTGACACCTCACCCGAGTCGCTGCGCGCATCGATGGTCGACCACATCCGCAACGTCGGCCACGCCCGCCTCAGCGCAGTGGAACAGGCCATGCGTGACGTTCCCCGTCACCGCTTCGTACCAGCCGCCACGGTCACGGACGCCTACGCGAACATCGCCGTGATCACCAAACGTGCTAGTGACGGCTCCGCACTGAGCTGTGCCTCGGTCCCCACCGTGGTTGCGATGATGCTGGACCAACTCGACGTCCAACCCGGTCACCGCATCCTCGAAATCGGCGCCGGAACCGGCTACAACGCCGCCCTATTGGCGCAACTGACCGGCGCGTCCGGCCACGTCACGACCGTCGACATCGACCCGGAGGTAACCGCTCAAGCCCGCACAGCATTGGACGAGACTGGCTATCCGCAGGTAGAAGTAATCACCCGGGACGGCTCGCTCGGCGCCGAAGAACACGCTCCCTACGACCGCATCATCGTCACTGTCGGGGCGTTCGATCTCCCACCCGCGTGGTGGAACCAGCTCGCGCCGGGCGGCCGCCTCGTGGTGCCTCTGCGCTGGCGAGGCCAAACCCGGAGTGTCGCCTTCGTTCACGACGGCGGCCAGTTGCGGTCCGAGTCGGTCCGACTATGCGGATTTGTGCCCATGATCGGCCAGGAGGACGAACTATCCGGACACATTGACCCGGACGGCCTCGTCACCCTCTACTGGGACGCTGACCAAGATGTCAACGTAGGCGTCCTGCAGGGCGTGCTCAGCCAGCCCAAAACCGCCGTGTGGTCCGGCGTCACCGTTGGTAACACCGAACCCTTCGACGGGGTCTGGCTCCGCATGACCGGTGCCGAACCAGGTACCTGCCGCATCGCAGCCGAGCCTGCCGCCATCGACTCCGGGCTATGCACCCCGGCGATTCCCTCCCGAAGCCCTGCGTTGGTTGAGGGTGACTCATTGGCGTACTTCACCTACCGTCGGCTTGAGCATGAAGGCACTGAGGTCCGATCCGAACTCGGCGCAATAGGTCATGGCCTCTCTGGGCAGCAACTGGCCCAGCGGCTATGCCTCCAAATTGGCGCATGGAGCCGCTCCCGCATCATCATGCCCGTAGTCACTGCCTATCGTGCGGACACGCCGGACACCAAGCTCGGAGGTTCACGCCTCATCAGGAAGCGGTTCAGCCGTCTGACGGTCGCTCCTTGAGGTAGGCGTTGCTTCCCTCAAACGAGACGGCAGGCTGCTGATAGGCAGGCCCCGCCTAAACGTGAAACAACTGCGGAACTTGCTGCTGCTAGACAACTCCAGAGACGACAGCGCTAACGTTGGACAGCAACACAACCCAAAGGAAATACGACACCATCAAGGCGTCGTTTCGGGAACTTGTTCAATGACCGTTTCACCCCGGTAGCACCGAAATGCGGCCGGATAGATTACATTCTCCTGATAGAGGATAACATAGCCGGGAAATGCCGTGAGCTGCCAAGAATCGCCCAGCGCAGCGGCGATGCACTGGAATACCTCATGGACAGGAGCCTCACGCGCCGGGAGTTCGACCTCAAGTACGTCGAAATCCGAGACGTTCCGCTGATAGCGGAAGATGTAGGGAAGCTCACTCGCGAGCGCCCGCAGCACATGGGAAAGCTTTGGGGCGTCCAAAGAAGGCGGTTCTATAACATAGTCCAGATCGATCGGATGCCGGGCATCGAAATGATCCTTCTTAAGCAGGGCCCGGTCGCGCGCCCTTCCAGGGTCTCGATTGCCAAATCCGTTTCGATTCCATTCAGGGACACGATGATCGGAACGCAGGGGCGATGGGATGAGCCCAGATGGGTCACCGTCGAAGTACAAATGAGAGAAGCGGATTTGTTCTAAAGAGAGGAAACGCCGACCAGCGATCTTATTCAGGTGCAGCATCAGTCGCTCTGGGAGAGATCTGGTAGCGGAGCCGATGTATACGACCTCCTCGACGAATCCGTCGACCTGCGACAGCTGGTATATGCCGCTGCCTTCACGCATTCCCTGCAAGACCTCCAGCAGGAGTGGCTGCCGTTCCCTCCTCCCCAACAGGCTGATCACCTGGTTGCCAAGTTCTGCGAGGTCGAAGTAGACCGTGTCGTCAGTGGTCGCCAGAGTGTAACGGGTTATCTCATCAGCGGTTTCGTCTCGAACAAAGGCAGCGTTGCGCGAAAAGGGGTAAAGTTGAATGTTATCTGTACCTCGCTGGTTCGGCATGGGAAGGCCACCAGCTCGCAAACGCTGCATCAGCTCCGGGTAGATAGCCGATATGGTCAGGAACTCCTGGGCGCCGGGTATGCCTTTCCGGACGATGTCGACAAGCACTTCCGTGAAAGAGGTGCAGCGATCAGCTTGTACCGCCAATGGCACTACATGCGCCGCGCTGTCCGAAGCCGTGAGCGTGCAGGCACCAGTGATGTCGGCGGCATTGGCAAAGTGGTTCTTGTCTCCGCTCAACGCCTGGATAGCTTTGCCAGAATAGCAGCAGTCAAGAATGACGATCTTGGACTGAGCAGGACTGTCAAGTACCGCTCGCCGGACATGGCGGTATTCTAGGCCGGTTAGGTCGGGATCCGCGAAATCGGTTTCACCGACAACAAGGCACAGTTCACCGGACTCGGTAAGCGTGCCGTGTCCTACGAAGTAGAGCAACAATGTTGCCGTGGTGTCGGCAGCCAGTCTACGCAACTGCTGGGCAAGCTTGCTCGCCGTCGACGGATTCGCAATAACCGTAACGCGGTCTTCCGGCCAACCACACAAGTTCGGATCTACCAGTATGGCGTGCAAAGCTTTCAGGCTGTTCGCGGCAGCAGGAACGTCGGGAATCGCCACATCCTCATAGCGGGACACTCCTACGAGGACAGCCCGAGACTCGGAGTACTCGATCATGGTTTAGGTTCATCGACGCTTTCGAGAAGTTTCTCGACCAGCGCCGGAGCATCCTTGAGTTTGCCAGCCTCAATCTCGACGCTCAGGTCACCCCGACTTATCTTGATCTTGGTTCTCGGTCGGTTCTGCAGCCAGGTAGTCAATGCGCCTGCGAGCACGGTGCCCAGGCCGCCAGCGCCAACGGCAACTGAGATTATTTCGAACGCACCACCCAGCTGCCCTTCGGTGATGGGGCGGCGCATCTGGCGGACCCCGCCCCGTAACACGCGTTCGTTGCGCAGCCATTCGGCCAAGGAGGCCAGATCGTTGTCCGCATTTGCCGACCGCACAGTCAGTTGAACGTCCATAGTCCCTCCCACCTCGTCCCACGAGTGTGCCAGAGCGGAGTTGCTCGGTGCCCTCGCCCTCCAGTTGCGGCGTAGATGCGCGCGTGCCATGTCTTGGGCTGAGGCAAATATTGCGAACAGCATGGCACCCACGACGACGCTTTACTGCCATTTCGAAGGGTCGCGGCGCGATATCCTACCATGGTCCGTTCAGCTACTACGTGACGCGGCGGCCGAGCTCGTTGACCGCAACGCTCCCTCTGTTTGCGTTTTGAGAAAGCGTGGTGTAGGCCGGTTACCGATAACGACGCCAGCTATTACCTGCCGTGGAGCAGCGTCTTCGACGGGTGAGTAGGAACGTGTCCACATACATTCTTCAAGGGATCGGCTGCCGTGTTGATGATCGCTAATGTCAAGCACAAGAAGTTGACTAAAAGGAACGTTAGATCCTGAGTATTCAGCCGCCTGCGCGAGATATTTATCGAGATTCTCCTGGCTCGCGTTCGTATCTTCCCGTTTCACCTCAGTGCTAAGCACAATTTCGCCGATACGGACACTGACATCGACACGTCCGGTGCTGACGTCACTGACTTCAGTATGCACACGACCAGCGAACTCCCAGGGCGCAGCCAACCAAATGTAGAACTCTTGCTGCAGGTCGGCTTCGATCGGAATTTGATCGCCAGGTTTGATCTTCTTAATAATGTCCTTCATACCAGGGGCTAGCGGCCCACCGCGGTTGTAACGGTCAAGGAGGAAGGTTAGCGTACGTTCCAGCAGCGCAACAACAGCCGCTCGGGCTTCGCCGACAAAGCGCTGATCAAGTTCTAGTTGCCCAATGATTCTCGCCCGCATTGTAGACAACGCTGGGTGCCTGCTTACAGGTGATGCCGCTTCAACAAGCGTGTTCAATGCTGTTAGACCGTCGTCGTTGAGTGTGGCGAGCAGTTGAGCCTGGATTCCAGGTTCTAGACGAAGTAGCGACGGAGCCGTGCGTTGAAGGCGGGCAGGGTCAGACTCCGCATCGTCATCAGCTTCAAGTGCCGAACGACCACTGCAGCCTTCTCGATCCCGAATCGCTGCGAGGAGCGCATCGGCTGCTGCCGGCAGGACGGGTTGTTCTCTTTTACGATCTGCTTGCACGGCCCGTTTTAATTGGTCGAGCAAAGCAGCGTTTTCGGCAATAGCGTTTTCGACAATTGGACTAATCACCGCACCCAAGCCTGTGGTAATACGCGGCATCCGCGGGCGTTCGGCTTCGTAGATACTGCAAAGTTCCGCTACCGCATTCCAGGTATCTAGCCACGTCGCCTCCGCTAGACGGCCAGCAGCGGTCCGGAGGTCGAGGACAAGGCTAAGCCACGCTGTTTCGGCATCGATGCGATTGATACGCCAGTTCGGCATATGCGTATTGAAGTGCCATGCACGCCGCAAGTTGAGCAATCTCTCAAGCTCAACGGCAGAGGCAGCAAGCGTACCTTCGTCCCGGCGAGCGAACGCTACAACCGCTCGACATGCCTCACGATACACCGCAGCATCGTCCCGGTTCTCTTCCAAGGTAGACGCTGCGGCGAATAGAGCAGTCGCAGCGTCGAGCCCTGCCAGCACCTCATTCTCATCGGTGTTGTTCAGGGCGGATCTAAGTGCATCACAGCCCAGTTCGAAAGTTGCATCTGCACCGAGTTCTTCCATTTCGGCGAGCCCATGCAATGTCGTCCTCAGTGGCTGAGTAAGTGCCTCGTCGCCTGACCACGTGTCGAGCGCCGCGCCAAGTAGGCGTGGCAGGACTTCGGCAAAGTCGAGAGGCAAGCCATCCACAGTGCGAGTGAGACGATCCAGTACAAGGTAGGGCGTAGTAACTCCGGAGAGCGCGACTCTCAAGGCCCCTTCCAAGCGAGTCGCTGCCAACTGCGGTTGAGAAGCAACAGATTGGTCGAAATCCCGGAGCATGGCGTCATGCAATCCCGGCCCAACCACGACAGCCACGTCCATCGGGTCGAGCAGCGCGTCGAGTGTGTCGGCTAGTGCGAGCACACTCGTCTGGTTCGCAGTGCTGGCGGCGAACGAGCGGGCGGTACTGCCCCACTGACCGGCTGACTCACCCGACATAGCCCGTACCAAGACACTGGCAGCCAAAGGCGCCAGTGGAGTCCTAGCCAGTTGGGCGAGGTGCTCAGCTACCTGTTCCGAGGGACCAAGTTCTTCCACCTCAGGCACTCGGCCGGCTTCGGCGGCGGAAAGTAGAAGCTGCTGGGTCTCGTTGAGAGTCACCACAAGGCGTCATGTCCCTCCGGCGGCGCCAATATCGATCCTTTGGGCAGCCGTCCCACAGGCAAGGTCATGTCGGCGGTGGTCGTAAGCATCTGGAGTCCAGGGGTTTGAGCAGCGAGGTCCACAAGTTCGTCGACGATCGCATACGCGTCGTCGTCCTGCACCTCCTCCGCACGCAGGCTATCCAACATCAGCAGCCCTGGGTGTGTGGCAATCCCCAGCCGCGCTCCTACGCGAAGGAGGGCAATCACAGTGGCGATGCGTAGCCGCAGCCGCTCACCAGGACTCTGATTGGAGAACCAGTCCGGCTTTGCGCCGCCCTTGCTGATGCGCAGCGCCGCGCGTCGGTCGACCTTGATGTCCTGCACTGAGGCGATGCCGAACCGTTTTGCTATCTCGGCTATCTCAGGTCCGAGCTCGGCAAACAGTCCAACCGAGGCCGCTCTGAGGTCTGCTTCGAGCACATCGGCCAAACTGCTGAGAACACGTTGCTCAGCATCGTTGCCCGATCCGTCCGGCGTTGCTTGCGTGCTGGGCGGCTGGAGCACCTCAAGTGCGCCCTCTGCTCGGGCGATGTCTTGTTCGAGCTTGAAACGTTCCGCCGCAATGGTTGCTTGCTGAGCATCTCGAAGTTCGACTTCGGCGGCTGTAAGTTCGGCAGCCAGCTTTTCAACGATCGAGTTCGCCTCGGACAGTTCGCGTTGCGCCTCTCGCTCTGCTTGACGAGACGCCTCCAGGACGCTGGAAAGTTCGTCGACCAACTCGTCGTCTTCTTCCGAATTGTCGACGCTGATCAACGAAGTGCAGACAGCGCATCGATGGCTGTCCGTCTCCGCCGATCGTCGCTCCTCCGTGACCGGTGTTTCACACCTCGGGCAGGATTGCGGATCGAGTCCGTGGAACAGCCGACGAGCGACTGCAGACTCGCGCAGATTGTTGAGCCTGCGTTCGTCAGCTTGCCGGTTTGTCTTGGCCTGCCGGTGTAGTGCGTCGGCTCCGCGTCGGTCCGCCTCGACATCAGCGAGCCGTAGGGACAACGATGTGACGCGACCTGCGATGTCCATTACTGAGGGCAACGCTTTCGAATCTGCCGCTAGTTTTGCAAGAGCCGATTTCGCCTTATCCAGGCGTTCTTGTTGCTCATCACGTCGAAGCCGGTCGGTATCGGCAGCTGACTTCATCTGTTCCGATTGTTTAGCATCTTCAGCGGCGAGGCGATCACGAGCAGCCTTCACTCGGGTCAACAAGGCGGCGCCCGGAAGGTCAAGGAACACCTCCAAAAGTCGACCAGCCAAGCCGGCATACGCCGTTTCGCCGATTAGAACCTTCTCACCGCCTGCGGGCGGGTAGATGGCCCCGAAGTACGAAGGCCAAGCGTGAGTCTGTACCACCCCAGTCTTCGCGGCGTAGGCCAGGATCGGCTCTAGCCCAAGCCGGTCGAGCATGAACGTCTGAATCTCCACGTCATACTCGGCGTTGGAGCTCGCCCGTGCAATCACACGTGCGTTTACTGGGCTGTGTCCCCGTGCGTCGGCCAACGCCTCGACGCTGTTCGCTTGGAGGATCGCAGCGTCAGCAATCGCGCCTTCACTGAGCCGCATGCGGATGCCATGCGGAACGTCGTTGACTAACACATCGCACTCGATGCCGTCGAGCCAGGCCAGCACATCCTGCTGCAGCGCTTTGGGTGTTCCGCGCAGGCACCAAGTGATCAGCTCCAGCACACTGGTCTTGCCCTTGAGATTGGGCGCCACAGCCATGACAAGCCCGGTCGGGAACTTCAACGTTGTGTCAAATGCGCCGCCTTCAGGGATATCACGCTTCTTGCCCCAAAGTCGGAGCCGTAGCACACGCAGATTGCGCGGCGCTGCCGCAACCGGCGCGGCCGGAACTCCATAGGAGGCGAAGATAGTGTCCACGGTGGCGGCATCGACACCTGACGCGGTTGTCACCCGAGCAGCCAAGCGACCTCTTTTGTTCGCAGACACCTTATTCATCGCCCATCCTTTCCGACGGTCACACCATCAGCTTGCATCGCGGCAATCCGATGCCGAACCCTGGCTGCAATAGGCCGAATCCTCTGATTCCATTCAGTTTCCAGATACTCCTGCTGCTCATATTGGATTGCCTTCAACTGACTGCCGGTCAATCCTTCCGTAACCCGAACGATCAGGCCCACTCGCTGAACATAATAATCTAGTTCTGAAACCTCACCGATCAACTCCCTAGCCACTTGACGGCCACGCTCGGTAAGGTAGTAGTTGTGCTGCTTCGTATGCCCCGCGCTGCCTTCGCGACGTCGATAAACCAAACCTGCACCAGCAAGCACCGATAGCGAGCCGTCCACTGGCTCGTACGCACCGAACCTGTAGCGGAGCATGAGATAGCTACGAATCTCAGGCTCATCCGAGTCCATAATACGTTCGGCTTCCACAAGAAGAGCATAATCTCTGGTCTTCTCGTATAAATCGAGTAACCAGTTCGCGAAGTAGTCAGGGTTTCGCAGCCAAAAATCCAACGCCTGCAACGCCATCTGCGAACGTAGCACGGCGACTGCCCCTCCGGGTACATCGACGCATGCCGACCCCGGCAGATCCTCCGCAGCGCCGTCAATGAGCAGAAGTAGACGCACGGCATCCTGCATCCGGCTTGTCGGCGAGACTACGCTCTCTTGACCTACCCCTTCAGCTGGACTGGACATGCGGAGAGTCTCTATCATCACAAGGAGATCGACCACAGGTCAGCCAATAATTGCGACGAATGAGTGAACGCAGCAGCAGCCAATTACCGATTAACGATGTCCTAGTGTGATCTATTTTCAGACTATGCGATCTACAGCACTACTGCGCGCTAGAATCATCGATAGTCAACCGTCAAGACCGAGATCTCAAAAGTAACAAATTTGCAACTTTATCCTTATCTTTCCGGTCATGCGCTGGGGCTGAAAGGTCAATCGATGGCGAATGCAAGGCGCGTACGTTGACGTAGCCCGCGAGCGCTACCGCCTTCGGCTATGGCCACGTCCATAAAACTCCTCCTGAAGACTAGTTTGTTGCGCACGAGGACGTCGTAGTTTCACCTGCCCCGCAGCTGAACGTGGCTCTGGTTCATCGTGTCGAACGGACTCGCGTCCGGCGATCTGACGGCGCCTTTCGCGGGTAGCTGATGCAGCTTTCCGTAGTAGACCGGCCGCGCCACGTGCGGCGGCGGCCGGTTGTCGTTGGTGGTTCCGTTCACGCCACACCCCGATCTCGACGAGCAGCGCAGCCAGGGCGACGATCAAGGCGGCGAGAGCAACGCCGGTACTGCCGCGTCTTGACAACGCGCCAGCGTGCGCTAGGCGCCGAGCAACCGTCTGCAGTTCGACAGCGATCGGTGCCCAACGGGTCGGTTGGACTCGATGCGGTGTGGCGGCGGCCAGTTGATACGCCTTCACCGCTGCGGTGATAGGGCCAGCATCCGGGCCCTCCAACCCCCGCGCCGTCGTGGTCAGCAGGTCGAGTGTTGCGTGGGTAATCCCGTTCGCAGTGTCGTCATCGGCTGCGCTAGCGGAGCGGAGGATGATCGCCAGGACGTCGCGGGCACGGGTCGCCGTGTCGGTCGCCGCCGTGATCGCTTCAAGACGTTCGGCGTGGCTCGCTGGCAGCGGTCGCGCGACACTTGGCCATTCCACTGCACTCGCCCACCGCTGGATCAGTTTGGGCGCGGACAGATCACGGGCGAGGCTGCTGCCGCTGAACCAGATCTGCTCGTCGGACGATTTGCTCCTGTCGCCCATCTGCGCCACCCGGTAGCCAACCAGCTCGCCATCGGCATCCCATCGCGGCTCGATGGATACCGACATCTGCTGGCCCAGTAGGTCGACGAACTCCTTCGCCGAGGTTGCCTCAAGGGCCGCAGCGCGGACGACTTCGCGTAGATACTCCCGGCTCGGTCGCTTCCATCCCAAGCGGGCCGCTTTCTCGGTTTCGGCGCGTGTCGGCCGGAGCGGCGCGGTCTTGTTGGCTGGCGAGGTTGGTGTCAGGTTGAGGCGTTGCTCCACCTCCATGCACCACTGCCGCCAGCGTGGCCAGTCCCGGTAGGTGTCGGCAATCGTGCCGTCGCCGCAGACCAAGTTCAGGGCGAGGTGAACGTGGTCGTTGCCGTCCTTGCTCGGGCCGTGGTGCACAGCGACCCATCGGCACCCGGCGCGGCCTTCGCTGTCGGGACCGAAGCCCATGCGGTCGATTGCTTCCTCGACAAGTTCGCGCCACCGAACATCGCCGAGGACTCCGTCTTGGCGAGGAACCGACAGCACCACGTGGTAGACGTGGCCTCCTGCCAGTTGCACGTCGTGGCCGGTCATCGGCGCATCGACCTCACGGGCAAGGCGAGGCAGCCAGCCGCGGTAGCGATTGGCGAAGGCACCGCCGGCTAGCCACTCCGGATCCCAAGCGGCGACGAGATGCTGGTCGCGGTGCTCGTTGGCCTTGCCGGGACCGAACAGGTACCTCAACAGGCCGTAGGTGTCTGAGCCGTACTTGCCCTTGGCCGGAGCCTTCGCGATCACGACGTCGGTTCGCGTGACCGGTCAGACGGATCGATCGCGGTGAGGATCTGCCGGTGCTGCTCCAGGGTCGCCGTGAAGTAGGCCAGTACGGAGGTCAGTGCTTCTGGTGGTTCGCCGGTCGTGTTGAACGACGCCGCCATTTGGTTGATGTTGGTTCCAATACGGACCAGCCGTGTCTCGACGGTGTCGAGGCGTTCGGCCCACCAGCGTTGCTCACGTTGGCTCCAGCCGTCGGCGGATTCGCGTAGCGCAGACTCAATGAGGTAGCGCGGCACTGAGAGGCCTGCCTGTGCGGACTGGACGATCAGGCGAGCGTAGGTCGTCGTGGTGGTGCGGACGTGAATGCTGATAGGTGAGCCACCCTCGACGCGGCGTTGGCGCCGCACTTTGTTGTGTGCCATCAGTTCCCCCATGTGGTGTTCGGCGTGCCCCTGCACGCCTCCGTTGTCCGCCATGGCATCCAGCCGTGGCAGGGGTCCGGTAACCGGATCCCTAACTTGCTGACCGTGGCCGGGCTTCCCGTTCGTCGCGCGAAAGCGAGGATGGGAGCGGCTTTGTTCGCGCCGCTCGCTTGCCGAGTCGACGATGTTCAGCGTTAGTCCGTTGCGGACAGTGCGCGGATCAGTGACTCGGTGAGGACCTTGTACCGGCCGCCAAACTTGACCACCTTGGCGGGAAATTCCCCGCGTGCCACCAACTCGTAAGCGTGGCTACGACTCAGCCCGAACGCCGCGCCCGCGGTCGGTACGTCGACGGCCGGTGGCCATGTCGCTTTGATCTCTGCCAAGGTTGGCGGTGCGCTTCTACTCTGCATCGTGCTCACCCTCGCGCTGCTCTAACTCGATGAGGCGAGCCAGGAAGCTGTGGTACGCAGTGATGTTGCGACCGCGGGGCGGACGATCGCCCACTTCCCACCGATGCACTGTTGACGCCGTGACCTCACAGTCCTGAGCTACCAACGCTTGGCTGAGCCCAGCAGCGACACGAAGCTGACGTGCCCTCCCGGTCCTGATCCATGTCTGAAGCTCTGCGGAGCGGTCCGCCAGAGTCTGTCCCCCGATTTGCATACCCCCCATGGTAAGCTGCGTGGGCATTGCCTGACCATCGCCAAGGAATACGGTGTGTCGTGTCCGTTCAGCTACTCAGGATGAGGGGGTGCGTATCGTTCTGCCGTGCCTCGCCTGCCGAAGAACTTCCAGATCGACTGGGTGTCCGTTGAGGAACTGACGCCCGGGGGATACGTGTCCACCGGCCCTGACACCGCCGTACCGACGCGCTTTCAAGCCAACTTCGCGCTCAGCGAGCCGGAGTCATCGGTGAAGATCGAAGTAGTCGTCGGTGCGGACCTTCGTCCGCTCGTGCTTGAGGTGGCCGTTCGCGGGAAGGCGACGACGCCGATCACGACATCCGTGATGAGGCACGTGCTTGTCGACCAACTTCTGCGGGCTGCCATGGACAAAGCCACGGTCCCGTCATCTGTACGAGACGAGTGGCTTGCCACCCTCCCGCCTGGCGTTCAGCCGATGGACCGCAGTCAGGCCGACCCGGTACCTAGTGCGGACCAGCGTCTTCGCAGCCAAGCCGATGAGGATGCGCGACGAGCGGCACAGATCTACTCAGAGGCCGTAGCCGCGGGAAACAGGGCTCCCGGCCTGGCCGTGGCAACTGCCATGAAACGGTCCCGTACGCAGGTGTCCCGGTACATCCGCAGGGCTCGTGACATGGGTCTACTGCCTCCCTTGGGCTCTTCTGAGGGGGCCTGACTATCGAAGGAGTACCACGTCAGTGGGGGATCCGATCAAGAAGATCGAGTTGAAGGACGGTACGACCAGGTACCGGTTCGTCATCGACATCGGGCGTGACCCGGCGTCGGGGCGACGCAAGCAGCTGACCAAGACCTACGACACCAAGAAGGAGGCTCGCGCCGAGTACGCCAAGATCAAGCACCAGACCGACGAGGGGACATTCGTCGGACCGGTCAAGATCACCATGTCGGAATGGCTCGATACGTGGCTCAAGTCGGCCACCATCGACGTCGAGAAGGCTACTGCATCCAACTACGCCGACGCGCTCCTGCCGGTACGCAAGCAGCTCGGCGATCGGCGACTTCAGCAGGTCACCGAAGAGGACATCGACGACCTGGTGGACTGGATGCTCACCTCAGGCCGCAGGCGTGGTGGAAAGCCAGGAACCGGACTCAGCGTGAGATCGGTGAAGCTGACGCTGGGCAGGCTTAGGTCGGCGTTGAACGTGGCCGTGCGGCGGAAGTTGGTCGTACGGAACGTCGCGCAGTACACCCAGATACCTCGCGAAGCCCGCCGGCAGGCCGCAGCAGCGGCGGCTGAGCGCAAACCCTGGGGTGAGACGGAGGTGAGACACTTCCTCGCCGCGATACGAGATTGCCGGCTGTACGCGCCGGTGCTGCTGTCGCTGATCGGAATGCGACCGGCCGAGGTCTGCGGGCTTCGCTGGTCGGCCGTCGACCTTGAAGCAGGGACTCTGTCAGTGGAGCTGACCCGGACCCTTGTAGACGGTGAGGTCGAGGAGAAGGGGCCGAAGTCAGAGAAGGGCAAGCGGAAGCTGCCGTTGCCCAAGCCTCTCCACGCGGCTCTGAAGACGTTCAAAGCCAAGCAGACGGCCGAAGCGATCCACGCTGGTGAGGTGTACGAGCGGTCCGGTTTCGTGATGGTCGACGAGCTGGGAGCGCCTTGGAAGACGGACAAGTTCCGGCGGGCGATCTACAAGCTGATGGCCCAGGCGAACGTCCGCAAAGTCCGGCCCTACGACGCCCGACACGCGTGCCTGACCTACCTCGCCACCTCGGGCGTCCCCGACGTCGTGGTGAGCGCCTGGGCCGGTCACGCTGACCTGAGTTTCACCAAGCGTGTCTACATCCATCCCGACGTCGAGCACCTCAGAGAGGCAGCAGACCAGCTCGACGAGTTGCTCGGCTGAAGAAGCAGTACAAGCGTTCGTGTGAAAATGTGAGACGACGTGCCCGGAAACGTGATCAGGGCCTTGTCTCACCGTAGTGATCCAAGGCCCTGACCTGGGCTTTCGCCCTACTTCGACCGTCGGGACGACAGGATTTGAACCTGCGACCCCTTGACCCCCAGTCAAGTGCGCTACCAAACTGCGCCACGTCCCGGCCGCATCCGGTTGCCCGGTGCGAGGAGAAGCTTAGCGTACGTCCCGGGGCGGCTCGCACCGGGTTACTTCTTGCGCTTCTCCCGCACCCTCACCGAGAGCCGCACGGGACTCCCGGTGAAGCCGAACTCCTCGCGGAACTTGCGTTCGATGAAACGGCGGTAGCTTGCCTCGAGGAAGCCCGTGGTGAACAGGACCAGTGTGGGCGGCCTGGCCTGGGCCTGCGTGGCGAAGAGGACCTTGGGCTGTTTGCCGCTGCGGACTGGCGGCGGGGTGGCCGCGATCAGGTCGCTCAGCCAGGAGTTCAGCTGGCCGGTCGGCACGCGGGTGTCCCACGATTTCAGCGCGGTCCGCAGGTGCGGTGCCAGTTTGTGCACGGCTCGGCCGGTCAGGGCCGAGATGTTCACGCGTTCCGCCCAGGGGATGCGGACGAGGCCTCGCTCCAGCTCGCGCACCAGCTGGTGACGCCGGTCCTCGTCGACCAGGTCCCACTTGTTCATCGCGATCACGCAGGCCCGGCCTGACTCCACCACCATCGTCAGGACGCGGAGGTCCTGCTCGCTGATCGGGGTCGAGGCGTCCAGCAGCACGATCGCGACTTCCGCGGCGTCGATCGCCGCCTTCGTGCGCAGGGAGGCGTAGTACTCCGCGCCGCTGGCGGTGTTCACGCGTTTGCGCAGGCCCGCCGTGTCCACGAAGCGCCAGACCTCGTTGTCGAGGGTCACGAGGGAGTCCACCGGGTCGACCGTGGTTCCCGCCACCGAGTCGACGACCGCGCGGTCTTCGCCCGTCAGCTTGTTCAGCAGCGACGACTTGCCCACGTTCGGCTTGCCGACCAGGGCCACTCGGCGCGGCCCGCCGGTGCGGTTGAAGTCGTCACGCGGCGTCTCGGGCAGCACCTCGAGGATCTTGTCCAGCAGGTCACCGCTGTTGCGGCCGTGCAGCGCGCTCACCGGGAACGGCTCGCCCAGGCCGAGGTTCCACAGGGCCATCGCGTCCGCGAAGAGCCGGTCGTCGTCCACTTTGTTCGCCACGACCAGCACCGGGCGCTTCGAGCGGCGCAGGATGCGAGCCGCCGCTTCCTCCGTGGCCGTCGCGCCGACCGAGGCGTCCACGACGAGCAGGATCGCGTCCGCTGTGGACATCGCGTATTCCGCTTGGGCCGCAACGGCTTTCTGCAGTCCCGCGGCGTCCGGTTCCCAGCCGCCGGTGTCCAGCACCGTGAACTTCCGGCCGTTCCACAGCGCGTCGTACGCCACCCTGTCGCGGGTCACGCCCGGCACGTCCTGCACCACGGCTTCGCGGCGCCCCAGGATCCGGTTGACCAGCGTCGACTTGCCGACGTTCGGCCTGCCCACCACCGCCAGCACCGGCTGGGCCGCCGTGCCCTCAGCATCCTCATCGGCGCCCGGGGTGATGTCCCAGTCGGACTCATCGACCCAGGTACCGTCCAGCTCAGTCATCGCAAGTCTCGCATTCGATCCAGTTCACCGACCAGGTCCGCCAGCGCGACCCTGATCTGTTCGGTTCCGGCGGCAAGCCCGGTCCTGCCGGGCCCCACCGTCAGCTCAAAAGGCTTACCCACCAGCACGTCCACCACTGGCCGGAACCGCCGCCCGGAGCCCGCGGGCCGCCGGGTCCCCCGCACGGCCACCGGCTGCACGACCGCACCGGACTGCCGGACGAGCCAGGCCGCCCCCTGCTCGGCGTTCAGCACGTCGCCGTCGCCTCGCGTCCCTTCGGGGAACACACCAATCAGACCACCACCGCGCAGCACACGCACGGCGGCGAGCAGCGGCTTGCGGTCCGGCTCTCCCCTGCGGATCGCCAGCTGCCCGATCGCCCTCAGCCCCTTGCCGGCGATCCCCTTGAAGAGTTCACCTTTGACGAGGAACACCGATCGCCGCGGCAGTATTCCGAACAGCACCTGAGGCTCGATCATCGAGCTGTGGTTGGCCACCAGCACGACCGGACCGTCCAGCGGGAGGCGGTCCATGTTGTGCACGCGGAACCGGAACGCCGGCACGTAGAGGTACCTGCCGATCACCCTGCCGACTTCGTGCAGCCACGGCAGCGCGTCCTCAGGCAGGTCGGGGGCGGCCTTGCTCACCGGCCCACCGCCTGGCCGGTACGCAGGCCGCGACTGTCCACAATGTCCAGCAGGGAGGCGAGCACCCCCGGCAGGTCGAGGTCGGTCGTGTCCAGTTCGACCGCATCCTCGGCTTGACGCAGCGGCGACACCGCACGCGATGAGTCGTAGTCGTCACGTCGCTGCACGTCCGCGAGCGTCTCTTCGACGGTCGCGGTACGCCCCGCAGCGAGGTCCTGGCGGGAACGGCGCTGAGCGCGCGCGTCAGCGGAGGCGGTGAGGTACACCTTCAACTCGGCATCCGGCGCGACCGTGGTTCCGATGTCGCGGCCCTCGACCACGATCCCGCCCTTCTCGGCCAGGACGGACGCGATGATCGCGCGCTGCTGGTCGACGAGGATCCGCCGGACCTCGGCCACCGCTGAGACCTCGGACACGGCCAGCGTGACCTCGGGGCCACGGATCTCGGCCGCGACGTCGGCGCCGTCCAGCGACACCGCCGGATCGGCCGGGTCGGTCCCCATTTCCACCCGTGCGGTGCGGGCGATCTCGGTCGCGTCCCCGCCGGCGCGCAGCACGGCGAGCGTCACCGCCCGGTACATCGCGCCCGTGTCCAGGTAGCCGGCCCGCAGGGTGCTGGCCAGCCGACGAGCCACGGTGGACTTCCCGGTGCCGGAAGGGCCGTCGAGCGCGATCACCCCACGCAGATCACCCCAACGCGCATCACCCAGTGCCACCGTGCCGCCCTTCGTCGAAAACCGTTCCAGTCGTCTATTCTGCCTGGCCGCCCCGAGGCGCAGCGGCCAGGAGGGATGCAAACGTTTTCAACGTGGAGTGTGTCAATATCCATCGCATGGACAGCGTGATGCTCAAGCCCGCCGACGCCGAGATGATCCTCGACATGAACAACGCCGCGGTGCCCAATGTGAACGAGGCCACCGAGGCCGAACTTGCCGAGTTGATCGAGATGTCCGAGCTGACCGTGGCGCTCAGGGACGGCGAGACGGTACTCGGGTTCGTGCTCACACTGCCGCCAGGCGTGGACTACGGCAGCGAGAACTACCGCTTCTTCAGCGAGCGTTACGACAGGTTCATCTACGTGGACCGGATCGTGGTCGCCGAAGAGGCACGCAATCGCGGCATCGGCGTGAAGCTCTACGACCTGATCAGCGAATACGCCGCCCAGCACGGAATCCCGCGGGTGCTCTGCGAGGTCAACCTCGAACCGCCGAACCCCGGCAGCCTGCGCTTCCACAAGCGCATCGGCTTCGTCGAGGTCGGGCAGCAACGCACCAAGGGCGGGACCTATCTGGTGTCGCTGCTGGCCAAGGAGCTCTGACGACCAAGCGCCAGTTCAGCCGCGAGGGTGCCGGTCAACGGCGCCAGCGTGAGCCCGCTCGGGCCGAGGCCGGTCGCGATCACCAGACCGTCCACCGGCGACGAGATCTCCGGGCGGCCGCTGGTGCTCAACGGCCGGAACCCGATCCTGACCTCGGCGAGGGTGGCGTCGGCGAGTCCCGGCGCCACCCGCAGCGCGTCCGACAGGATCTTGTGCACGCCTCCCGCGGTGAGCCGATGGTCGAACCCGGAGCCGAATTCCCTCGTCGCCCCGGCCACGACCGTGCCGCCGGGGAACGCCAGCAGGTAGTGATCGCTCATCGAGCGGATCACCGGCCAGTCCGACGTCTCCACTCCGGACAGACGCAGGTGCGCGATCTGGCCGCGTTGTGGCTCCACAGGAACCTCGACGCCGATCGCCTGACACAGTGTCGCCGTCCAGGCACCCGCGGCGACGACGACCACGTGTGCGCCGATCACCTCGCCGCGGACTTCCACTCCGGTCACGCGAGACAAGGCGGTCACCAGCTTCGCCTCGCCGTGGATCCGGCGTGCGCCATAGCGTTCGGCCGCGCGAAGCAACGAATCCCGCATGACGCGGCCGTCGACCCGTCCGACACCACTGACGAACAATCCCGCCAGATCAGTGCTGAGCGCGGGAAAGCGCCTCGCGGGTTCGCCGGGCGGCAGCATTTCGATGTCGCCGACGGACGGATCGCGCTCCTTGACCGCCCGGATCATCGTGGCGGCTTCGGTCAGGCCGCTCTCGTCGTCGGCGATGGTGATCGCGCCTACCCGCGTGTACCCCGGATCGGGCTCGCCATCGGAAGCCAATTGTCCCAGCAGAACCGGGTACTGCGCGGCAGCGGCCCACCAGAAGTCCGCGGTCCCGAGCGACGGTTCGCCCACCGGCCACGGGGAGACCACGCCTGCGCCGGCCGCGGTCGCCTGACCGACGTGCTCCGCGTCCACCACCAGCACTTCCGCGCCCTCGGCCGCCAATCGGTACGCGGCGACCGCGCCTACGATCCCGCCACCGACCACGATCACGCGCATGCCGACCAGCTAACCGCACCAGGCCTTCCCGGGCCACTCCCCCTGCCCTCGTGAGTGTTTGTCAGGGTTCTAACCCTGATAAACACTCACGAGGGCTGACCTGCTATTTCAGGCCGTTGCCCATGGCCGTGATGAGTTCACCGTTGGTCGTGTCGCCGGACAGTTCCCAGAAGAAGGCGCCGCCGAGACCCTGGTTCTTGGTGTACGTCATCTTGCCGCCGATGGTGGCCGGGGTGTCGTAGCTCCACCACTGGTTGCCGCAGTACGCGTACGCGGTTCCGGCGACGGTTCCCGTCGCCGGGCACTTGGTCTTCAGGACCTTGTAGTCGTCGATGCCCGCCTCGTACGTGCCGGGGGCCGCGCCGGTCGCGGAACCGCCTGGTGCGCTCTGCGTGACGCCGGTCCAGCCGCGGCCGTAGAAACCGATGCCGAGCAACAGCTTGCTCGCCGGGACGCCCTTGCTCTTCAGCTTCTGGATCGCCGCGTCCGAGTTGAAGCCCTGCTGCGGGATGCCGTTGTACGACGTCAGCGGCGAGTGCGGGGCGGTCGGACCCTGGGCGTTGAAGCCGCCGAAGTAGTCGTACGTCATCACGTTGTACCAGTCGAGGTACTGCGCGGCGCCGCCGTAGTCGGCCGCGTCGATCTTGCCGCCGTTCGAGCCGTCGGCCGTGATCGCCGCGGTGACCAGGTTGCCGCTGCCGAAGCGGTCACGCAGGGCCTGCGACAGGTTCTTGAACGCCGCGAAGCCGCTGGTGTCGCAGGACAGGCCACAGGCGTTCGGGTACTCCCAGTCGATGTCGATGCCGTCGAACACGTCCGCCCAGCGCGGGTCCTCGACCAGCTTGTAGCACGAGTCGGCGAACGCGGCCGGGTTCCGCGCGGCCTGGCCGAAGCCGCCGGACCAGGTCCAGCCCCCGAACGAGAACAGCACCTTGATGTGCGGGTACATCTTCTTCAGCTTGCGCAGCTGGTTGAAGTTGCCGCGCAGCGCGCCGGTGTCCCACGTGTCCGATGTACCGTCCACACTGGACGCGGCATCGTAGAACTTGCCGGTGTCGGCCTCGGCGTCACCGAGCACGCACTGGCCGTTGGTCACGTTGCCGAACGCGTAGTTGATGTGCGTCAGCTTCGCGGCCGAACCGCTCGTGTGGATGTTCTTGACGTGGTAGTTGCGGCCGTAGACCGTCCACTGCGCGAAGTAACCGAGGTTCTTCAGGCCACCGGGTGCCGGCGGCGTCGTGGTCGGGGGCGGCGTCGTGGTGGGCGGCGGTGTGGTCGTCGGCGGCTGGCCGGTGGCGTCACACGAGCCACCGTCGAGCTTGCAGCCGGTCGGTGCGGCGTAAGCACCGCTGTACTTCACGTTGAAGCCGAAGCTGACCGAGGCACCCGGCGCGATGGTGCCGTTCCAGGTGTTCTTCACCGTCACGTGCTGGCCGCTGGTGGTCTGGCTGCCGTCCCACAGCCCGGCCAGGCTGTGCCCGGCGGGAAGGTCGAACTCCAGCGTCCACGACGTACGGGCGGCGGTGCTGCCGTTGGTGATCGTGTACTTGCCCTCGTAGCCGGTCCCCCAGTCGGAACCCTTGCTGAAGGTGGCCGAAACGCCACCGGCGCCGGCCGCGGGCGCCACGGCGAAGCCGAACACGGCCGTGGCCGAAGCGGCCACCAAGGCCGCGACATGGTGCCATCGAAGCTTGGACATCAGTCTCCTCTAACGGCAGGGGTGGAGCGATGTCAGACACGATGTGGTTTAGACCACGTCAAGATCAAGGGTCTAGACCAGGCTGTCACTCGAATGGAGTATCGGGGAATTTCCAGTTCGCGCGGTGCTAACCGTACAAAGTGCTCACGAGCTTGACTTCCGGTGCCACATCCGGTCGTTCCACGACCGTCACCCCGGCGGCGGCGAGCATCTCGAAGCCCGCACCGACCACGAACCGGCTGGGCTCGCGCAGCCCGAAGACGACCCTGGGGATGCCGGAGCCGATGATCCACTGTGCACAGCTTCGTGGCCGCGACTTGCGCGTACTGCACGGTTCCAGCGAGCTGTAGATGGTCGCCGTCTTCAGGCGCGGGTCGTCCGGCGAGACCTTCGCCAACGCCTCTTCCTCGGCGTGCGCTGTCGGATCGGTCTCCCGCGAGTAGCCGCGGGAGATCTCCCTGCCGTCCGATCCCACGATCACCGCACCGACCGGATACGCGGTCTCCGACGGCGGGCACTTGCGCGATTCCTCAATGCACTGCCGCAGCCAGTAGCGGTCCGCGTCCGGGAAGAACTGCATCACCGTGCAGTCACCGGCCTGCCGGATCTCCCCGAGCACCATCCGGCCGGTCCCGAACCGTCCATCTTGGACAAATCGGGGCGCGCGGCTGTCGCCGACGAAGATCGGAGCGACCGCGAGCCGCACCTCGTCGGCCAGGTTCTGGGTCAGAAACGCGGTGTGCACAGCACTTCCGCCCTCGACCAGCAGCCTGCGCACACCTCGCCTGGCCAGATCCGCCAGCATCACCGGCAGCGGAACGGCAGGCGGCCCGAACACGACGAAGTTGTCGTCACGGAAAAAAGCGGCATCGTTGCCGAGCGAGCCCGACGCGGTGAACGTCACCCGCAATGGGTTCGCGGGCAGCCCACGCGCCTCACGGTCCGCGCGGCGCTTGTCCGAACGAACGCCGAGACGGGGGTTGTCACGGCGGATCGTGTTGGCGCCCACCATGATCGCGTCGACGCTCGCACGCAGCTCGTCCACCCGATCCCAGTCCTCGTCACCGGACAGGATCAGGCGCTCCTCCGTGGCGTCGTCGATGTAGCCGTCGACCGACATCGCCGCGCTGAGGATCGTGTAGGGACGAGTCACAGGCCCACAGCGGCGTACAGGGCGCCGATCTCGTTGCGGTTCAACGCCCGCATCGTGCCCGGGCGCTGATTGCCGAGCCGGACCTCGCCGAACGCCGTGCGGACCAGCCGCTGCACCGGGTGCCCGACTTCCTCCAGCATCCGCCGGACGATCCGGTTACGCCCCTCGTGCAGGACGATCTCCACCATCGCCTTGCCGGGCATGGAATCCACCAGCCGGAACGAGTCCGCACGCGCCCAGCCGTCGTCCAGTTCGACGCCTTCCTTCAACTGCTTGCCGATCTCCCTGGGCACCGGGCCGGGCACCTCGGCGAGGTAGGTCTTGGGCACCTCGTACGACGGGTGTGTCAGCCGGTGGCCGAGGTCACCGTCGTTGGTGAGCAGCAGCAGGCCTTCGGTGTCGGCGTCGAGACGTCCGACGTGGAAGATCCCCGCGTTCGCGTTGCGCTCGTACTTGTGGACCCAGTCACCGACGCACGGCCTGCCGCGGTCGTCGGTCATCGTGGTGTGCACGCCCAGCGGCTTGTTGAACGCCAGGTACACCATGTCCTCGCTGAGCACCACCCGCACGCCGTCGACGTGGATCACGGCGTTCTTCGGGTCGACCCGCCGGCCGAACTCGCGCACGATCTCGCCGTCGACGCTGACCCGGCCTTCGGCGATCAGGTCCTCGGCCGCGCGCCTGCTCGCGACTCCCGCCTTGGAGAGCACCTTCTGCAGCCGGACACCTTCCGGGCTTTCAGACATCGTCGATCGCATCCACTTCGGGCAACAGGGGAGCGATCGGCGGCAGGTCCTCCAGCGAGGACAGCCCCAACCGCTCCAGGAACAACTCGGTCGTCCGATAAAGGATGCCACCCGTGTCCCGGTCCGTGCCGGTCTCCTCGATCAGACCGCGCGCGAGCAGGGTACGGATCACCCCATCGACGTTGACGCCACGCACCGCCGCGACCCTCGCCCTGGTCACCGGCTGCCGGTACGCGATGACCGCGAGGGACTCCAGGGCGGCTCTGGTGAGCTTCGCCCGTTGCCCGTCGAGCAGGAGTTTCTCGACGAACGGCGCGTACTTGTCGCGGGTGTAGAACCGCCAGCCGCCGCCCACGTCCCGCAGGTCGATGCCGCGGTTCTGCTCCTGGTACCGGGCGGCCATGGTCTTGAGGGCGGCACGGACACGCTTCACCGGCTGGTCGAGGGCGTCGGCGAGCATCTCGGCCTCGACCGGGGAGTCGACGACGAGCAGCAGGGCTTCGAGGGCGCAGTGCAGGCCTTCGTCCTCGGTGAGGTCCGGCAGGCCGGAGGCTACGGCGGCGCCTTCCTCCTTTGCGGCTTCCGCGGCGGGCCCCGCCAGGATGCCCTGGTCAGCGGCCTCGGCTCCCGCGGCAGCCGAGTCGGTGGGCGGCGCGTCCGCGACTGCCCCGGCGTCCGCGACCGGTTCGCCGACAGGCTCCGTGTCGACGCTCGACTCAGCGGCCTCGGCCTCCGTGGTCACGGACCCGGCAGCCGGGTCGGCGATCTCATGACCTGAGTCGGTGGCGTGCGCGTCCGCGGCTGACCCAGCCGAGTCAGCGACGCTCAGGTCTTCGGGCTCAGCCTCCACAGCTGTGGCCTGCGCGTCCGCGGCTGCCTCGGCCGCAGGTTCGGCGTCGGCGCCCGAGTCACCGGCCTCGACTGCCGGCTCCGCGGCCGCGCCCGGTTCGGCGACCTCTGCCCCGGCGTGCGGCACGGCCTGCTCCGGGTCGCCCGACGCGGCGGTTTCCTGCTCGGGTGTGGTCACCCGTATTCCTCCTCCTCGGTGGAGGTCCTGGCCGCTTCGGCCGCGGCCCTGGCCTCCTCGACACTGCCGCCGGTCCACTTCACCCGAAGCTCGCTGAGCGGTTCGTCCTGTTCGAACAGCACCACCGCCTCGCGGTACAGCTCCAGCAGGCCCAGGAAGCGCGCGACCACTTCGGTGATGTGCTCGCAGTCCGCGATCATCTCGGCGAAGGTCAGCTCCCCCGCTTCCGCCAGCCGGACCCGCAGGATGCCCGCGGTCTCCTTGACCGAAACAGCACGCATGTGAACGTGGGCCAAGGACACCGTCGGCGGCGGCTTCGGGCGGAACACCGCCGCCGCGATCTCCGCGAACTTCTCCGGGGAGACGCCGAGCATCACCTCGGGCAACAGCGAGGTGTAGCGGTCCTCCAGCGCGACCGAGCGGGGGTAGCGCCGCAGAGCGGTCGCTTCGAGTTCCGCGAACAGGGCGGCGACCTGCTTGTACGCCCGGTACTGCAGCAGCCGGGCGAAGAGCAGGTCACGGGCCTCCAGCAGGGCCAGGTCCTCCTCGTCCTCCACGTCACCCGCGGGCAGCAGCCGGGCCGCCTTCAGGTCCAGCAGCGTCGCCGCGACCACCAGGAACTCCGTGGTCTCGTCGAGGTCGAAGTCCTTGCCCATCGCCCTGATGTGCGCGATGAAGTCGTCCGTCACCCGATGGAGCGCCACTTCCGTCACGTCCATCTCGTGCTGCGAGATCAACTGCAGCAGGAGGTCGAACGGGCCTTCGAAGTTCGACAGTTTGACGGTGAACTTCGGGGCGGCCGGCTCGGTGGGAGGGGTGTCCAACGCGGTCGTCACTGCCCGTTTTCCTGGCGGAGCCTGCGCACCAGCAGCGACTCTTCGCCGTACTCGTCGAGATCGGCCAGCAACACGGCGATCGCCTCACGCACGACGCGGCCACGGTCGACCGCGAGCCCGTGTTTGGCGCGCAACGCCAGCCGGGCGTGTTCGAGGGCGAGCAGTTCCTCGTCGGACACGTACACCGTGATCTTGGTGTCGTGTTTCTGGCGCGGCGAGCCACCCCGGACCACGTTTGGCCGGGTCTCCGGCTTTGGTGGAGTTGTCGGACGGAAGAGCTCGGCCGCACCCGGCAAAGGGGCGCGGCGGGTCACCTGGCGATCACCTCGCGAGCCAGCGCGCGGTAGGCCTTCGCCCCGGCCGATCGCGGCGCCCAGCGCGTGATCGGCTCACCGGCGACGGTCGTCTCCGGGAAGCGCACGGTCCTGTTGATCACGGTGTCGAACACGATATCCCCGAACCTCTCCACGACGCGGGCCATCACCTCGCGTGAGTGCAGGGTACGGGGGTCGAACATGGTCGCGAGAATGCCGGTGATCTCCAGTCTCGGGTTCAACCTCTCCTGGACCTTCTGAATCGTGTCCATCAGCAGCGCGGCACCCCGCATGCTGAAATACTCGCATTCGAGCGGGATCAGCACGCCGTCGGCCGCCGCCAGCGCGTTCACCGTCAGCAGCCCGAGTGACGGCTGGCAGTCCACCAGGATGTAGTCGTACTTGTCGATCACGGGCCGCAGGGTGCGCAGCAGCGCGTGCTCACGACCGACCTCCGCGACCAGTTGCACCTCGGCCGCGGACAGGTCGATGTTGCTCGGCAGCAGGTCCATGTCCTCGACCGTGGTGCGGATGACCACGTCGTCGAGGTTGGGCCCGCGTTCGATCAGCACGTTGTAGATCGTCTGGTCCAGCTGGTGCGCCGGGATGCCCAGGCCGACCGACAGCGCGCCCTGCGGGTCGAAGTCCACCAGCAGCACGCGCCTGCCGAACTCGGTCAGCGCCGCGCCGAGGTTGATCGCCGACGTGGTCTTGCCGACGCCGCCCTTCTGGTTGCAGATCGCCAGCACCTTCGCCGGGCCGTGCTTCTCCAGCATGGCCGGCTCGGGGATGTGCCGCTTCGGGCGCCCGGTCGGTCCGATCGATCCGTCCGGACCGGCTGACGGGTCGTCTTCTTCGGCATCAGTCGCCGGCTTGGCGGGGAGACTCAAGGGATCCTCTACGGGACGCACCGGCACCGTGGTGACGGGCGGGCGCTCCTGCGGTTGATACGGCGGTGGCGATGGCGGTGATGACGGTGGCGGGGGTGATGACGGTGGCGGCGATGGCGGTGGGGACGGCGGTGGAGCGGGATAAGGCGCTGGTGCGGACGCGGTTGGGTAAGGCGGTGCCGAGGCGTGCCCCGGCACGCCGTAAGGCTGCGCCGCTGACTCGAATGTCGACATGCCGACCTAGCTCCTTGTCGTCCGGCCTGGGCGCAGACTAAGCGTGACCAACCCACGTGGCAACGCGCCTCGCCGGTAAGGTGCCGTATCGGCCGGTTCAGGAAACGAATGCCGACGCGCGTGCGTGTGCCGCCAGAACGGAATCCAGGAGGCCTGGGAACTGGTTGTCCAGTGCCTCACGCCGTACCGACAACCAGCGTTGGTTGCCGTCGGGTCTGGTGTGCGTGACGCCCGCTTCTCGCAGGACACGCAGGTGCTGGGACAGCGTGGACTTGGCGACGGTCACGTCGAGGCAGCCGCATGACAGCTCGCCAACACGGTCCAGCTGCGCGACGACGGCGAGTCGGGTTGGGTCGCTGAGCGCGTGCAGCACGTCGGTCAGGGTGAGCCGCTCATGGACAGGCTCGTCTACCCCAAACATCGTCCGCAACACCTCCGTTTGTCCGGCCTTGTCAGATTATCCGTTCGCGCGAGGGTGGGCGGTCGCGTACACCTCGCGGAGCGTGTTCACCGTTACTAGCGTGTAGATCTGCGTTGTGGTTACGGACGCATGGCCGAGAAGTTCCTGAACCACCCGAACGTCGGCGCCACCTTCGAGGAGATGTGTGGCAAAAGAGTGACGAAGTGTGTGCGGGGAAACTTTCGCCGTGATGCCGGTTCGCTCCGCGGCGTCCTTCAACACCTGCCACGCGCTCTGCCGCGAAAGCCGTCCACCTCGTTGATTGAGGAAGACCGCGGGCGTGCCGCGCTTGGCCAACGCCGGTCGCGCTCGTACGAGATATGCGTCAAGCGCGGCGAGCGCCGGACGGCCGATCGGCACGAGTCGTTGTTTTCCTCCCTTGCCGTCGAGCAAGGCGGTTCGCTCGATCGTGTCAATGTCGTCGATGTCGAGGCCGACGGCCTCGGAAATCCGGGCGCCGGTCGAGTACAGCAATTCCAGCAGCGCGCGATCGCGCAGTTGAGCCGCGCCGTCGCCGGGGATGTCGAGGAGCTTGAGCACGTCGTCGAGGGGCAAGGCCTTCGGCAGGCGCCGTGGGGTCTGCGGCGGTTTCACGTCACGCGCCGGGTCGGTGTCGACCAGGCCTTCCCGGAGCGCGAACTTGTGCAGGCCTCGTACCGCGACGAGGGCACGTGCCGCTGAGGACGCCGCCAGCGGCGGGTGGTCGTCGTCGCCTTCACGCAGGACCGCGAGGAACTCGGAGACGGTCTGTTCGGTGATCCCACGAAAATCCGTCGTGCCCAGGTATTCGGCGTACCTGCTGAGGTCACGGCGGTAGCTGTCGAGCGTGTTGCGTGCCGTGCCCCGCTCGACGGCAAGATGATCGAGATATCCGGCGATCACCCCGTCCACCGACATGCACCGACCATACAGTTGATCACCACGGAATCCGCCCCGGTCCAGTTGGACCTAGGCAATTTCGTTACGTGTGTTGAGTACTGTGGCAGCCGTGAACGACCCGGACCTCCTACGGATCGGCACCCAGGAGCGCGACGAGGCGCTTCAGGTGCTCGGCGAGCACTTCGCGCAGGGCAGGCTGCCCGTGGCGGAGTACGACGAGCGCGTGGCGAAGGCTGTGGGAGCCGAGACCCGGGCGGACCTCCGGCCGCTGTTCGCCGACCTGCCCTTCCCGCATCCGTCGGCCCTCGCTCCCCCGGCACCCATACCGGTCATGCCGACGATGACGTACCCGCCCGCCATGCCGCAGTCGAACGCGGTCATGCCCGCCGGCGGCCGGAACCGGGCCGTCGCGGGCGTCTTGCAGTTCTTCCTGCCGTTCGGCATCGGCCGGTTCTACACCGGACACACCTCGATGGCCGTCGCCCAGCTGCTGCTGTCGTTCATCGGCGCCGGCGTGATCTGGTGCATGATCGACGGGATCCTCCTGCTGGCCAAGGGCGGCACGGACGCCGACGGCAACGAACTGCACTGGTGAGCCTCAGGCCCACGCCATGAACGGCCGCGACAGTCGCTCCCGCGCGGAGTTTTCCGCATTAGAGTCGCGGCATGGACCTCAAGCCGCGTAGCCGTGATGTCACCGACGGGTTGGAACGGGCAGCGGCCCGGGGCATGCTCCGGGCGGTCGGAATGGGAGACGAGGACTTCGCCAAACCGCAGATCGGCGTCGCGTCCTCGTGGAACGAGATCACGCCCTGCAACCTGTCGCTGCAACGCCTGGCGCAGGCCGGCAAGCAGGGTGTGCACGCCGCGGGCGGGTTCCCGATGGAGTTCGGGACGATCTCGGTGTCCGACGGCATCTCCATGGGCCACGAAGGCATGCACTTCTCGCTGGTGTCACGTGAGGTGATCGCGGACTCCGTGGAGACGGTGATGCAGGCCGAACGCCTGGACGGCGCGATCCTGCTGGCCGGGTGCGACAAGAGCCTGCCGGGCATGCTGATGGCCGCCGCGCGCCTGGACGTCGCCGCGGTGTTCCTCTACGCCGGGTCCATTCTGCCGGGCACTGTGGACGGTCGCGAGGTCACGATCATCGACGCGTTCGAGGCGGTCGGTGCCTGCGCCCGCGGCCTGATCACCCGCGAGGAGGTCGACAAGATCGAACGTGCGATCTGCCCGGGTGAGGGCGCCTGCGGCGGGATGTACACGGCCAACACGATGGCCTGCGCGGCCGAGGCACTGGGGATGTCGCTGCCGGGTTCGGCGAGCCCGCCGTCAGTGGACCGGCGCCGGGACACGTTCGCCCGGGCCAGCGGCGAAGCGGTCGTCGGGATGCTGGCGAAAGGCATCACCGCACGCGACATCCTGACGCGGGAGGCGTTCGAGAACGCGATCGCCGTCGTGATGGCGCTGGGCGGGTCGACGAACGCCGTACTGCACCTGCTGGCGATCGCGTACGAGGCCGAAGTCGAGCTGACGCTGCAGGACTTCACCCGTATCGGTGACCGGGTGCCGCACCTCGCGGACGTGAAGCCGTTCGGACGGCACGTGATGACCGCGGTCGACCGGGTCGGTGGCGTGCCCGTGGTGATGAAGGCGTTGCTGGACGCGGGAATGCTGAACGGCGACTGTCTCACCGTGACCGGCAGGACGCTCAGGGAGAACCTCGAGGAGCTGGCGCCGCCGGAGCTGGACGGCGAGGTGGTGCGCAAGCTGACCAACCCGATCCACCCCACCGGCGGCCTGACGATCCTGCACGGCAGCCTGGCGCCGGAGGGCGCGGTGGTGAAGAGCGCGGGCTTCGACTCGTCCCGGTTCGAAGGAACCGCGAGGGTCTTCGACGGCGAGCAGGCCGCGATGGACGCGCTGACCACGTTGCGGCCCAACGACGTGGTGGTGATCCGGTACGAAGGACCGCGCGGTGGCCCGGGAATGCGGGAGATGCTCGCGGTCACCGGCGCGATCAAGGGCGCCGGGCTGGGCAAAGAGGTGCTGCTGCTGACCGACGGCCGGTTCTCCGGCGGCACGACCGGTCTGTGCATCGGTCACGTCGCGCCGGAGGCCGCGCACGGCGGGCCGATCGCGTTCGTCCAGGACGGCGACCGGATCGTGCTCGACATGGCGGCCCGGACGCTGGACCTGGACATCTCGCCCGAGGAGCTGGAGCGGCGCAAGCAGGGCTGGACCGCGCCCGAGCCGACGAGGCGGACCGGTGTCCTGGCCAAGTACGCCCGCCTCGTCGGCTCCGCAGCTCAGGGAGCTATCTGCTCCTAGGGCTTGGGGATGGCGACCGCGTTGTACGGGGTCTCCGGGGTTGGCGGCGTGTTGAAGCGCGCGTTCGGCAGGTACAGGCGCTTGCCGAACGACGCCACCGTGGTCGGCACGTCGAAGCGCGGGTCGGTGACCTTGGTGACCAGCTTGCCCTTGGTCCCCGGCCAGTTGAGCTTGAACGCCGCGAGCGTGTTCAGCCTGTTCTGCACCACGTAGAGCGTGTTGCGCTCGACGAGCAGGCCGTCCCCGTTGGTCAGCACCTCACCGCCGAGGTCGACCTTCGTGGCCACGCCGGTCGCCGGGTCGACACGGAACAGCGACCCGGTGTTGCTCTGCACGACCAGCAAGGCCCGGCCGTCCGGCGTCTCGGCGATGCCGTTGGCGTTGTTCACGCCGGGCGTCAGGACGAAGTCCCCGCTCAGCGGGATCGACGTGTGGGTCTCCGGCAGCTTGCCGTGCCGCCCGAACGGGATCTTGTACAGCACCGCCTTGCGGGAGTCGGTGTAGTAGGCCGCCCGGTCGGTGACGACCACGTCGTTGACGAACGTGTCGGTGTCGGCGAACTTGTAGCTCTTCAGCACGGCACCGGACCTGGCGTCCACGACCCGCGCGTCACCGCCGGTGCCGCCGGACACGAACACCCGCCCGCGGTCGTCGACCTTGAGGCCGACCGACGGTGTGCCAGGGCCCTGGGAGAACACCTCACCCTTCCCGGTCCGCAGGTCGACGCGGAAGAGCGAACCGTCCGCCCGTGAGCCGAAGTACGCCGTCGGTGCGTCGCCGATCGCGATGCCCTCCGGCATGAAGCCGTTGGGCAGGGCGAACTCGGCCGGGAACCGGCCGGACCGGTCGGTCTCGGCGGCCGCCGACGGCGCGACGAGCGCGGCCCCCACCAGCACCGCGGCCAGCACACCAAGTCTTCGGGACATGCTCACTCCCATCGTTTTCCAGTAGCTGACGGGGGCGATCCTTTCGCAGTCCCCGCCGATGTGGGCCGATCGACAGGAAACCGACAGCGGCGCGATGTCCACAGGACCTTCACATCTCGCCCGGGTCGTCTCCATACCGTCCGCATAGGGTCGGGGACATGCGGGAGGGGCAACGGCGGATCTTGGTCGTCGAGGACGAGCTGACCATCGCCGAGTCGATAGCGGCGCGGCTGCGCGCCGAGGGGTTCGAGGTCGAACTGGCGCACGACGGGCCTGCCGCGGTCGCGAAGGCCGAGCAGGTCGTACCGGACCTGATCGTGCTGGACCTGATGCTTCCGGGCTTCGACGGCCTGGAGGTGTGCCGTCGGGTGCAGGCGCACCGCCCTGTGCCTGTGCTGATGCTGACGGCGCGAGACGACGAGACCGACTTGCTGGTCGGTCTCGCCGTCGGCGCCGACGACTACATGACCAAGCCGTTCTCGATCCGGGAGCTCGCGGCTCGCGTGCACGCGCTGTTACGGCGCGTGGAACGCAGTGTCGTCGTTCACGAGGGCAACCGGGCCGAGTCCACCATCGTGCTCGGCGACCTGGAGATCGACCCGGTGGAACGGCGGGTGCAGCGGGCCGGGGAGCCCGCGCACCTGACGCCGACCGAGTTCGAACTGCTCGCACACCTGGCGGGCCGGCCGCGGGCGGTCGTGCCGCGCGAACGTTTGCTCAGCGAGGTGTGGGGGTGGACGGATCCGGCGGCCACGCGGACCGTCGACAGCCACATCAAGGCGCTGCGCCGCAAACTCGGCGCGGACCTGATCCGGACCGTGCACGGTGTCGGTTACGCCCTTGAGGTGCCCAAATGAGAAGCCTGCCCAGACCGCTCGACCCGATCCGGTCGATCAAGCTGAAGATCGGCCTGCTGGTCGCGGGCGCGGGGGCGACCGCGTTGACGTACTTCTGGATCAGGCTGGGCTGGCTGCCGACGTACACCTCGCTCATCGCGATCTCCATCGGCGTGATCACCTCGCAGATCCTGGCGCACGGCATGACACGGCCGTTGCGCGAGATGACGGCCGCGGCCCGCTCGATGGCCCGAGGTGACTACACCCGTCGAGTCAGGGCGACGTCACGTGACGAGGTCGGTGAGCTGGCGCGTGCGTTCAACACCATGGCCGCCGACCTGGCCACGGCCGATCAGCAACGCCGTGAGCTCATCGCGAACGTGTCGCACGAGTTGCGTACGCCGATCTCGGCGTTGCGGGCGGTGCTGGAGAACGTGGTCGACGGGGTCGCCGATCCGGACCCGGCGACGTTGCGTACCGCGCTGTCGCAGACGGAACGCTTGGGACGGCTGGTCTCCGAACTGCTCGACCTGTCCCGTGTGGACGCCGGGGTGAGCCCGTTGCACCGTGAGTACTTCGAGCTGGCGCCGATGCTGGACGAGGTCGTCGCCGAGGTCGAGGTGGCCGGCCGGGAGGCCCGGTTCGTGCTGGACGTGCGGCCCGGCAAGGTCTTCGCCGACCGCGCCCGGCTGCACCAGGTGATCTGGAACCTTCTGGACAACGCCGTCCGGCACGGGCCGCGGGGTGGCGAAGTCGTCGTGGTGTCCCGTCCGGTCGGTGACGGCGGTGTGGTCATCGAGGTCCGTGACCAGGGCCCGGGCATCGCGCCCGCGGACCGTGAGCGCGTGTTCGAACGGTTCACCCGAGGCGAACGGGCGGGCGGTGGCACCGGCCTCGGGCTGGCCATCGCCCGCTGGGTGATCGACCTGCACGGCGGCGAGATCTCCGTCGTCGAACCCGCCGGCATCCGCATCGTTCTGCCTGCTCAGCCCTCGTGAGTGGTTATCAGGGTTAGAACACGGACAAACACTCACGAGGCTCTACCTGGAGAAGTTAATGAATTCGCCTTCAGTTATTGCGCCTGCCACGTACAGCACGATCATGCGGTGGGAGAAGCCCGCCGAGCCCGCGCCGCCCAGGACCCTGCTGGCGATCGGGATCGCCGGTGCCGCGGGCGCGATCGCGTTACCCGACACCCCGTCGGGCATCGGCTACCTGGTCGTGGCGCTGGTCTGCGCCGGATCGGCCTGGATGGTCATGGGCAGGCTCAGACTGTGGACGGTCGTCTGGGGTGTCCTGGCCCTGGCTCTGGTCGCCATGACGGCGTTCCGGGACGCGGACTGGCTGTCGTACATGTGCATGCTCGGCGCGTTGGCCGCGGCGTCCCTCGCGGTCGCGGGCGGCCGGTCGCTCTGGGGCATGCTCCTGGGCTCGGTGTCGGTCGCGCTCGGCAGCGTGCTCGCGCTGCCGTGGGTGATTCGCGGGCTGAGTGCGTTGAGCGGCAGGACGACCAAGAAGACCGTGCGGCTGGTCAAGTCGATTCTGGTCAGCCTGGTGCTGCTGGCCGTGTTCGTGCCGCTGCTCGCCGGCGCGGACGCGGCGTTCGCGCGCTTGCTGGAGAACATCGTGCCCACGATGGACGAAGACAGCGCGATCCGCTGGATCGTGCTGTTCACCGTCGTCGCGGTGGGCACGGCCGGGGTGAGCCTGGTGATCACCGCACCGCCCGAGTTGCCGGACGACGAGCGCCCGCCATCCCGGCTGTCGGTCATGGAATGGGCGTTGCCGGTGGGCATCCTGGTGCTGTTGTTCGCGGCGTTCGCGGCCGTCCAGTTCACGGCGCTGTTCGGTGGCGTCGAGTACGTGCTGAACACCGCGGAAGTGGAATTCGCCGAGTACGCCCGCAGCGGTTTCTGGCAACTGCTTGCCGTGACCCTGCTGACGCTTGTCGTCGTGGCCGCCGTGGTTCGCTGGGCGCCGAGGAGGACTTCCGTCGACCGGGCGTGGTTGCGCGGCCTGCTGGGCGCGTTGTCCCTGCTGGTGTTGGTGATCGTCGCGTCGGCGCTCAGCCGGATGTGGACCTACCAGGAGGCGTACGGCTTCACCGTGCTGCGGTTGTCGGTCGAGGCCTTCGAACTGTGGCTGGGGTTGGTGTACGTCATGGTCATCGTGGCGGGCGTGCGGCTGGAAGCCCGGTGGCTGCCGCGCGCGATCGTCGGCTCGGCCCTGAGCGGCCTGCTGGTCTTCGCCGTGCTCAACCCGGAACGGCTGATCGCCGAGCACAACGTCGCGCGCTACCAGGAGACCCAGAAGATCGACGTGGACTACCTGTCCCGGCTCGGCGCCGACGCCGCACCGGTCCTGGCGGCACTGCCGCCGGAACACCGCGCGTGTGCCCTGGTCGGCGCGGGCTTCCAGATGCAGGACGACGACTCATGGCAGAGCTGGAACGTCAGCCGCGCCACGGCATTGCCGATCGTGCTCGCCAACCGCGGCCACTGCCGGCAGAACCCCTAGGACAGGAATCCGCGCAGCAGGGACGCGGTGCCGTCGAGGTGCTCGGCCATCGTGTCCCTCGCGCCGGCCACGTCCCCGGCGAGGATGTAGTCGACGATCGCCGCGTGCTGCGAGTTCGAGTGCTCGATGTTGGTCGGCAGCAACGGGATCGCGCCGAGCAGTTCGTTCAGCCGGACCCGCACGTCGGCCACCGCCGAGGTCAGCGTGGGCGACGCGGCCACCTCGGCGATCGCCAGGTGCAGCCGGGAGTCCTTGCGGCGGTACTCCGACAGGTCGTGGGTCCGCGCCTCGGTCAGCTGATCCCGCAGGTAGGCGCTGTCCGCCTCGGTCAGCGACCGGCCCGCTGCCGCTTCGGCCGCGCCGACTTCGAGCACCCGGCGCATGGTCAGCACGTCTTCCAGCTCCGCGGCCGTGACCTGGCGGCCTGCGGGTTTGGCGGCCGGGAGCGTCTCGTTGACGAACGTGCCGCCGTACCGGCCGCGCCTGGACTCGACGTACCCGGCTTCCTGTAACGCGCGGATGGCCTCACGCAGGGTGACCCGGCTGATGTTCAACCGGGTCGCCAGGTCACGCTCGGCGGGCAGCCGCTCCCCCGGCCCGGCCACGCCCAGCCGGATGGCCTGGAGCAGGCGTTCCACCGTCTCCTCGAACGCGTTGCCGGTCCGGACCGGGCGGAACAGCGCGTCGTCCGCGCTGGCCAGTGTCGAAACGTCCGAATCGGTCACAGCGGGAAGTGTAGGCACTCAGCATTCGATCACGTTGAGTGCCAGGCCACCACGCGCGGTCTCCTTGTACTTGGTGCTCATGTCCGCGCCGGTCTCGCGCATCGTCTTGATCGCCTTGTCCAGCGGGACGATGTGCGAACCGTCGCCACGCAGTGCGATCCGGGCGGCGTGCACGGCCTTGGTCGAGCCGACCGCGTTCCGTTCGATGCACGGGATCTGCACCAGCCCGCCGACCGGGTCGCAGGTCAGGCCCAGGTGGTGCTCCAGCCCGATCTCGGCGGCGTTCTCGGCCTGCTGCGGGCTGCCGCCGAGCACCTCGGCGAGCCCGGCCGCGGCCATCGCGCAGGCCGACCCGACCTCACCCTGGCAGCCGACCTCGGCCCCGGAGATCGAGCCGGTCTCCTTGAGGATCACGCCGATCGCCCCGGCCGTCAGCAGGAATCTCACGACACCGTCGGCGTCCGCGTGCGGCACGAACCGCACGTAGTAGTGCAGCACGGCCGGGATGATGCCCGCGGCGCCGTTGGTCGGAGCGGTGACGACGCGGCCGCCGGACGCGTTCTCCTCGTTCACCGCCAACGCGTACAGGCTGATCCAGTCCATCGCGTGCAACGGGTCCTGCGCGCCGTCCTCGTGGATGAGCTTGTCGTACAAGGCTTTCGCGCGCCTCGGCACCTTCAGGCCGCCGGGCAGCGTTCCCTCCCTGCTGCACCCGTTGCGGACGCACTCCCGCATGACGTCCCAGATTTTCAGCAGGCCGGTCCTGACCTCGTCCTCGGTGCGCCAGGACAGCTCGTTGGCCAGCATCACCTGGCTGATCGGCAGTCCGGTCGCCGCGCAGTGGTCAAGCAGCTCCGCGCCGGTCCTGAACGGGTGGCGCACGGCGGTCGTGTCGGGCACGATCCGCAGCTCGCCGGTGGTTTCGGCGTCCACGACAAACCCGCCGCCGACCGAGTAGTACGTGCGCGCCGCGATTTCCTCGCCCTGGGCGTTCACCGCGGTGAACTTCATCCCGTTCGGGTGCGCGGGCAGCGACTTACGCCGGTGCATCACCAGATCGGCGTCCTCGTCGAAGGTGATCTCCTTTTGTCCCAGCAACTTCAGCCGCCGCCGGTCGCGGATCGCCGCGACGCGCGCGTCGACCGTATCGGTGTCCACGTCCTCGGGACGTTCCCCCTCCAGCCCGAGCAGAACGGCTTTCGGGCTGCCGTGGCCGTGACCGGTCGCGCCGAGAGATCCGAACAGCTCGGCGTGCACGGTCTCGGTGTGCTCGATCAGACCGTGCTCAGCCAACCCCGCGGCGAACGTGCGCGCCGCGCGCATCGGGCCGACCGTGTGTGAGCTGGACGGCCCGATCCCGATGCTGAACAGGTCGAAAACGCTGATGGTCATGACAGGCCAGGGTAGAGCGGGTGTTTGCCGGCCAGCGCCTCGACACGGGCGCGTGCCTCGGCGAGGTCGGCTCCTGGCTGGAGTACCTCGGCTATCACGTCGGAAACCTCGGTGAACTCCGCCGCGCCGAAGCCCCTGGTGGCCAGGGCCGCGGTGCCGATCCGCAGGCCGGAGGTGACCATCGGCGGCCGCGGGTCGAACGGCACGGCGTTACGGTTGACCGTGATTCCCACGCTGTGCAGCAGATCCTCGGCCTGCTGCCCGTCCAGTGCGGACTCGCGCAGGTCGACGAGCACCAGGTGCACGTCCGTGCCGCCGGTGAGCACGTTCAGGCCCGCATCGAGCAAGCGCTCGGCCAGGATGCGTGCTCCGGCGAGGGTGCGCTGCTGGCGTTCCCGGAACTCCTCGGTGGCCGCGATCCTGAAGGCCACCGCCTTGGCCGCGATGACGTGCTCCAACGGCCCGCCCTGCTGGCCGGGGAACACCGACGAGTTGATCTTCTTGGCCAGGTCCTTGCCGCTCAGGATGACGCCGCCGCGCGGGCCGCCCAGCGTCTTGTGCGTGGTCGTGGTGACGACGTCGGCGAACGGCACCGGGTTGGGGTGCAGGCCGGCCGCTACCAGGCCGGCGAAGTGAGCCATGTCGACCATCAGCTTGGCGCCGGTGGCGTCGGCGATCTCCCGGAACTTCGCGAAGTCCAACCGGCGCGGATAGGCCGACCAGCCCGCGACGATCAGCTTCGGCCGGTGGTGCCGCGCCAACTGCTCGACCTCGGCCATGTCGACCAGGCCGGTGTCCTTGTCCACGTGGTAGGCCACGACGTTGTAGAGGCGGCCGGAGAAGTTGATCCGCATGCCGTGCGTGAGGTGCCCGCCGTGCGCGAGGTCCAGGCCGAGGATCGTGTCGCCCGGTTCGAGCAGGGCGAACATCGCCGCCGCGTTCGCCTGGGCGCCGGAGTGCGGCTGGACGTTCGCGTGCTCGGCGTGGAAGAGGTCCTTCACCCGGTCGACGGCCAGCTGCTCGACGACGTCGACGTGTTCACAGCCGCCGTAGTAGCGACGGCCGGGGTAGCCCTCGGCGTACTTGTTGGTCAGCACCGAGCCCTGCGCTTCCAGCACGGCCTGGGGCGCGAAGTTCTCCGAGGCGATCATTTCCAGCGTCCCGCGCTGGCGGGCCAGCTCGGCGGCGAGCGCCCCGGCCACCTCGGGGTCTACTGTGGACAGTTCGGCGTCGAGCATCCGGGAGCTCCTCCTCGTCGTCGGGAACTCCCCCTCTGTCCTGGGTGCCTGAGAGCTTCACCGCTCGTGGAAGCGGCTTTCACCGTTGGCGAGGCTCGCGCCTTCTTTCCAGAGTGGCCTGGCCGGGGCGGTAGCTGGTACCTGAGAGATTGCGGGGAGGCTTGCTCCTTCGGTGCCCCGCCGGGACGGCGGAGACTCTCCCGCCGCGGCTCGTGGCGGCCCATATGAAGTTGGCACTGACTGCGGTCAACCTACGCTGAGACTGTAGTCCGAGTCCACCGCGAGAATGAGGGACCGTGGTCGGATGTCCGCCCTGACCAGCTCGGATAACGTTGAGTGCATGCCCGGCCAACGTCCCTTCCTCGCCCGCAGGCTGAAGCTGTGGGAGCTCGTCGCCGTCGACACCGTGGCCGCGGCGGTGCTGTTGGCCGTGCACATCTCGTTCCTGTCGGTCGTCGACGACAGCCAGCCGCCGTTCGCCGGGCCGCTGTGGTTCGGCTGGCTGATCTCGGCCGTGGCCACCGTCCCGGTGGCCGTCCGGCGCCTGTGGCCGGTGCCGATGTTCGCGGTGGCGCTGCTCGGATCGATGCTGGCGACGTTCTTCAGCGCCACCCGCGAGCCGTGGATCCCCGCCGCGGCGGTGCTCTACGTCCTGTCCGCCACCAACCGCGGACCCGTGGTGTCCCTGGTGGCCGCGCTGGCGTGCACCGCGGTCGCGTCGGTTTCGACGGCGATCTTCACCGAACAGTCGTTCTCGGATCTGCCTCGGGACATCCTCGTACTCGTCACCATGGTCATGGTCACGGCCTGGGCGCTCGGACGATGGATCTGGGCCCGTCGGTCGTACGCGGCGACGTCCGCCCGGCAACTGGCCGAGTCCATGGTCAACGACGAACGGCTGCGGATCGCCCGGGAGCTGCACGACATCGTCGCGCACAGCATGAGCCTGATCGCGGTGAAGGCCGGGATCGCCAACCACGTCGCCGACCAACGCCCCGAGGAGGCACGGGACGCTTTACGTGTCATCGAGTCGACCAGCCGCAACACGCTCAACGACATGCGCAGGATGCTCGGCGTCCTGCGGTCCGACAGTCCCGAATTGGCGCCCGCGCCGGGCCTGTCCGGCCTGCCCGAGCTCGCCGAACGCGCACGCAGCGCCGGTGTCGCCGTGACCATGACCGCCCCTGCCGTCTCCCTGCCGTCCGGCGTGGAGATGTCGGTGTACCGAATCGTTCAGGAAGCCCTCACCAACGTCGTGAAGCATGCGGGTCCCGTGCCGTGCACGGTCACAGTGACCACGTCCGGCCAGGAGGTCCGCATCACCGTGGTCGACTCCGGGCCTGGCGGCACACCGGGGTCCGGCCATGGCCTCATCGGCATGCGCGAACGCGTCATGATGTACGGCGGCGAGTTCTCCGCAGGGCCTTTACCGACGGGCGGCTTCGCCGTCTCCGCCAGCCTCCCGTACACCGCGGAGGCGTCATGACCGCTCACGTCCGTCCCTACAGCCCGTGACTGTCCCAGGAGTGCATTCGTGATCCGTGTTGTCGTCGCCGACGATCAGGCGCTGCTGCGCGGCAGCTTCCGGATGCTGATCGACACCGCGGACGGTCTGCGGACCGTCGGCGAGGCGGGCACCGGCGCCGAGGCGATCGAGGTCGTCCGCCGCGAGCAGCCGGACGTGGTGCTGATGGACGTCCGCATGCCCGAAATGGACGGCATCGAGGCGACCCGGCAGATCTGCGCGTCCACGGACACGCGGGTGCTCATGCTCACCACGTTCGACCTGGATTCGTACGTCTACGGCGCGCTGCGCGCGGGCGCCAGCGGATTCCTGCTGAAGGACACCCCGCCCGCCGACCTGCTGTCCGCCATCCGTGTCATCGCCGCGGGGGAAAGCCTGCTCGCGCCCACCGTCACCCGGCGGCTGATCGCCGAGTTCACCAGCCGCCCGGAACCCGCCAACATCACCGCCCGCGACCTCGACGGCGTGACCGACCGCGAGCGCGAGGTCCTCGCCCTGATCGCCCGCGGCCTGTCCAACACCGAGATCGCCCAGCACCTGCACGTCGGCGTCGCCACCGTCAAGACCCACGTCAGCCGCCTGCTCGCCAAACTCCAGGCCCGCGACCGCGCCCAACTCGTCATCGTCGCCTACGAAACCGCCCTCATCACGCCCTCCGGCAAATAGCCGTCGCCTTCACACACGATCCTGGCGAGCCAGCAGATCCCGGTAACCGGCGTCGCCCGTCACGAGTTCCTCGTGCGTTCCCTGGGCCACCACGGTGCCGCCGTCGAGGACGACAACCTTGTCGGCACGCCGTATGGTGGACAGCCGGTGGGCGATCACCAGCGTCGTGCGCGATCCGCGTGCGGCGTCCAGGCCTTCGTGCAGCGCCCGTTCGCTTTCGGTGTCCAAACCAGACACTGCCTCGTCCATGACCAGCACGGGTGCCCGGGTCAGCAACGCCCGCGCGATGGCGATGCGCTGGCGTTGCCCGCCGGACAGCAGTGCGCCGCGCTCACCGCAGTTGGTGTCATAGCCCTCCGGCAACGCTTGGACGAACTCGTGCGCGCCTGCGAGCCGTGCGGCTTCGGCGACCTCGGCGTCGGTCGCGTCCGGCCGGCCGAGCCGGATGTTGCCGGCGATCGAGTCGTCGAACAGGAAGACATCCTGCGGGACAAGGGAAACGTAGCGGCGCAGGTCTTCGTTGGTCAGGTCGCGTACGTCGACACCGCCGATACGCACAGCACCTCCGTTGACGTCCCAGAACCGCAGCAGCAGATGGGCGCACGTCGTCTTGCCCGCGCCGGAACGCCCGACCAGCGCGACGGTCTCGCCCTGCTCGATGCGGAACGACACCCCGCTGAGCACCTCAGTGGTGTAGCCGAAGCGGACATCGGAGAACTCGACGTCGGGGATCACCGGACGCATCGGGCGGGGCGATTCGGGCTCGGCGACGTGAGCCGGGTAGTCGACGATGGCAAGCACCCGGGCCGCGACGGCACGCACGTCGCCGAGGGTGCGTGCGGTGGCCGAAACGGTGGCGATCGGCGCCAACGCGGCGGTACCGAGCACGATCAACACCGGCAACCACTGCACGGCCACCTCGTCGGCGACGGCCACGGTGGCCAGCACGAGCAATCCGAGGCCCAGCAACAGTTCCGTGGTGACCAACTCGGCGCCGGCCCGGCGTGCGTATCGGCGATACTGCACGCCTAGCGCGTCACCTCCAGCAAGCACACGGTCAGCGTAGTCACGCCCGCGCCGAGCCAATGCGAGTTCCCGGATGCCCTGAATGACATCCATTGTCTCGGCGGCCACCGCGCCAGCCGCCGTACGCACAGCCTGTCCCTGCTGAGCAGCCCGGCGTGCCAGCACGACGGGCACCACCGCGACCAGAACCATCAGCAACGCCAGTACCAGCGCGGACGGTGGGCTGAGCACAGCCACGGCCACCAACGATCCGACAGAGACCACGACCGCGCCGACATAGTCGCCAGCGGTGTGCGCGAAGAACAACTCCGTGGCCGAGACGTCGTTCTTCGCGATCTCCGCCAACTCGCCGGTCCGCCTGCCGAGCAGCCTGCCTGGAGTGGCACGTGCGATGCCGTCGACGATACGTATCCGCAGTACTTTGAGCAGTCGGTAAGCCCAGTCATGGCCGATACTCGCCTGCCACCACTGGGCAAGGCCGACCACGGCCACAGCGACGACGATCGCCGTCATGAGTGCGCCTTCCGCTCCGCCACGCGCGGTCACGAGCGTGGCGAAAAGGTATGCGGTCAACGCCGGCAGAACGACAATGGTCGCGTAGTAGAGCAGTCCGGAAAGGACAACAAGACAGAGCACGCCCGGCCGGGATGCCATGTACGGCAACAGCCGCCACAACGGCCGTTCCGTCCGAAGGGTTCCTGACTTCGTCACAGGTTCGGTCACTGGGTCACTCCAGAGTGGACAAGACGGTGATAGGTACCGGCACTGGACATCAGTGCCTCATGGCTGCCGCGTTCGACGACCCTGCCGTTGTCGAGGACCACGATCTCGTCGGCGTCACGAACCGTCGACATCCGGTGGGCCACAACAAGAACGGCCCGGTCGCGCGCGTGACGGGCGATGGCGGCCTGCACTGTCTGCTCGGTTCTGCCGTCGAGCGCGGCGGTCGCCTCGTCAAGAATCAGCACGGCGGGATCGGCCAGCAGAGCCCGGGCGATCGCGATCCGTTGCCGCTGCCCACCGGACAAGCTGGTCCCGCGCTCGGAGACCGTGGTCTCGTAGCCGTCCGGCATGGCACCGATCTCCGCGGCCAGCCCGGCGGCGGCAGCGGCGGCCTCGATCTGGTCAAGCGACGCGTCCGGCCGACCCAATGCGATGTTCTCACGCAATGTTCCCGGGAACAGGTGCGTGTCCTGACTGACCACCGCGACGTGCCGCCACCAATGGCTTTGCGACAGCTCGCGCAGGTCGTGACCGTCCACAGTGATCCGGCCGGACGTCGGATCGAGCAGCCGCAGCAGCAGCGACACCAGGGTGCTCTTGCCCGAACCGGACGCACCGACCAGTCCGACGACACGTCCGGGACGAAGTTCGAGGCTCACCTCGGACAGAGCGTCCTCGTCCCGGCCGGGGTATCGGAACGACACCTCCTCCACGGCGATCCGCGTCGGCAAGGTGGTCAGCTTCCTTCCGTTCTCCGGATCCGGCACCACTGGTCGTTCGGCCAGGAAGGCGTCCAGTTCGGCGGCGACCATCGGCGCACTCATGCTCGCGTGCCGGTACTTGGCCGCCTCGTCGATCGGCGTGAACGCGACCAGCGTGATCAGCACGACAGTCAGCGCCGCCACCACGGAGATCCGGCCGTCAGCGGCGAGAAAACCCACTCGTATCACCACAACAGCACAGGCCGCGGCGATCGCCCACCGGGACACCAGCATCTGGGTGAACAAGGCGTTGAGCACGCGCATGCTCGCCAGCCGGACCCGTTCGGCTTGGGCCGCCAGCCGGTTGCGGACCCGGCCGGTCGCCCCGAACGCTTTGGCCGTGGGCATTCCCTGAACGGCTTCGACGAATCCGGCGTCCATCGCGGCTATGTCGGCGAAGACCTGAGCGTGCCCCTTCCGTCCGATCTTGTTCCACAGTGGACCCACGGTCTGCGCGACCACGAGCGCGAGGGCGATCGCGGCGCCACTGAGCGGATCGACGATCCCGACTGCCAGCGCCGCCGACAGCGGTCCGGCCCAGGACAACAGCCGGCCCGGTCCGCCGCGTACCACCGCGGTTTCCAACGCCGCGCCGCCCTCGGTCAGTGTCGCGGCCAGCTTTCCACTTGATCGAGTGGCCACAGAGGACGGACCAAGCACCAGTAAATGGTCCAGCAACCGCCGCCGTACACCCGCGGTGACACGGTGTCCTGCTGTCTGGGCGACCGATTCGCCGACCCACAACAGAACCGCACGGGCCACGACCATTCCCCCCGCCAGCCACAATCCCCACAGCGCTGTGTCCCATGGACGACCTGTCAGCGGAGCGGCGATCAGGACAGCCACGGCGTACGCCTGCACCAAGCGCGTCACCACCACGCCGATCCCTGTCGCGACAGCACTCGCCAACCACAGCCGTACCGACCGGACAGCGAAATCCAGTACGCCCTCATCACGTGTCATACGAGCTCCATTGATTTGTGACCACGCAGCCAGCGCGCGGTGATGTACGTGCCCGCGACCGCGAGCAGCACTGAAAGGCCGATCAGGGAAGGGAATCCGACGAATCCGGCCACGGCCAGCCCGGCCGAGCTCACCACGAGCCGCAGTACGCCGAGCACGGATGTCTGCAGGGTGAAGTCAGTGGCCGCCGATTCCGGACGCGCCTGGTCCATGGACACGGTGAACACGCAGACGACCGTCCCGGCGTAGCCGACGGTCACCGTCAGTACCGCCGCGATGTCCAGCGCCAGTACGGAACCGCCGTGCGACAAGGGCAACAGCGAGGCCAACGCGAACACTTGGAATCCGCCCATCGCGACGACCGACCGGCGGCGGCCGAGCCGGGTGACCAAAGCACCGGCTCCCAACCCCGCCGCCAGTCCGACCAGTCCGGACACCGTGCTCTGCACGACGGCTATCCGGTCAAGAGACCAGTTCGCTGCCAGCATCATGGGCGCCTGTATCGCAGTGGCCACGTACATTCCGAGCGCGAACAGCGGTACGACGAACAACGTCCACACACGTAGCCGCCGGTGCTTGAACAATGTCACCAGCGGAAGCCCTGGTGTCCGCCGACGTTCGCCAGGCGGTTCGGGCACGAACAGCAGCACTCCGAACGGCACGAGGTACAGCACCCCAAGCGCGCTGACCGTCACGCCCCAGCCCGCGTAGGAGTACAGCAGCAGAGCACCACCGGCCCCCAGCACGATCGACACGCTGGCCATCCCGGCCTGGATGCCGTTGCCCATCCCCCGCTCGCCTGGCGGCAACAACCGCACTGCCAGCCCGTTCATCGCGGTGTCGTGGAACGCGGACACCGCCAGCCCGGCGGCCATGAGCACGAGCACCGACGGCAGATCGGCCACGGGATCGGCCGATGCCATGGCGAACCACACCACCACCAGCACGACCTGGGTGATCATCAGCCAGCCGCGGTAGGTGCCGATCCGGTCCACCAGCGGACCGAGCAGGAACCGCCCGGCGTAGAGCAGTCCCAGCAGGTTGATCAACGCCAACTGCTCGAGGGGCACCCCGCCGCGCAACAGGATCGTGTGCAACGCCCCGAAGAAGAACGAGTAGCCGATGTCGGCCACGAGATAGAGCGCCGCAAGCACCGCGTACCGGCGGCCGGCAGTCGTCTGCCTGATGTCCCCCACACGTCCTCCTAGTGACTGACCGTCAGTCACATTAATGAAAATGATTCTCGATGGCAAGCGGTGACACAATGAGCGCGTGGCAGGATCACGGGCGAGGCAGCGCACCGAGGCACCGGAACGGCGCCGCGGCGATCTGCTGGACGCGGCGCTGGCGATCGTGGTCGACAAAGGCGTCACCCGGCTGACCGTCGACGAGGTCGTCGCCCGCGCCGAGGTCGCCAAAGGCACGTTCTACCTGTACTTCCGGTCCAAGGAACAGCTCATTACGGCGCTGCAGGACCGGTTCGTCGACGATCTGACCGCGCTCCAGCGCGCCGAGCTCGACCAGATCGACGCAGGCGACTGGCTGGGCAGGCTGCTGTGCTGGATGGAATCCAGCCTGCGCGGCTACCTCGCGCACGCCCGGCTGCACGACGCCCTGTTCCACCACTCCCAGCACGGGCACGAAGCCGATCTCGCGACCAACTCGCACGCCGCCCTGCTCGCGGAGATCCTCGAAGCCGGGACCGCGGCGGGCGATTTCGCCCTCAGCACACCTCGTACCGCGGCGGTGCTGTTGTACAACGTCATGCACGGCTCCGCGCACTACCTGGTGGAGCAGGCCGAGAGGAGCCCGGATCTCGTCGAGGCCGTCATCGCGGAGAGCCTCACCCTGTGCCGCCGCTACGTTGATGGAACATGACCGCTGCTCATCGCGTTACACCGAGCAGCCGCAACAATCCGACAGGAGACAGCATGACCCCGACCCCGGTCCAGATCCGGCGGTCCGCGCCTGCCAAGTTCGTGGCGACCAACGCCCGCGGCGCCGAGATCACCATCGGCCGCTCGCAGGACGGCGCGGACTTCTCGCCGGTCGAACTGCTGATGGCGGCGCTCGGGGCATGCGCGACGCTGTCGGCCGACAACGTCATCTCCCGCAGGCTCGGCGACGACGCCCCGATCGACATGGTGGTCACCGCCGAGAAGGACGTCGAGGCCGACCGGGTCACCAGCGTCGAGACCAAGTTCGAACTCGACATGTCCAAGTTGAGCGAGACCGATCAGGCCACCCTCGTCAAGCTCGTGACCAAGGCCGTCGACCTGACCTGCACGGTGAGCCACTCGGTCGAGCCCGGCACGCCGGTGACGCTCACCTTCGCCTGATCAGGCTGTCGCTCCACCGTCTTCCAGGCTCACCACGCCACCTCACGGTAGTCCTTGAGCAAGACGCCTGACGGCGGATCGCCCGCTTCACCGCGGACAATCGGGTCGTAGACGCGGGCGGCGCCGTCGAGTACGTCCAGCGGCGGCCGCCAGCCTTCCCCGGCGAGGCGCGTCCTGGTCGGCAACGGGTTCTCGTCCGTGATCCAGCCGGTGTCCACACTGGACACGAAGATGCCTTCGGCGGCGAGGTCCTGTCCGGTCGTTCTGGTCAGCATGTTCAGCGCGGCCTTGGCCATGTTGGTGTGCGGGTGCGCGCCGGACTTGTACTTGGCCGCGAACCAGCCTTCGACCGCGGAGACGTTGACGACGTACCGCCGCGCGGACCTCGACGCCCGCAGCAACGGCATGAGCCCGTCGGTCAGCAGGTAAGGCGCGACCGCGTTGATCAGCTGCACTTCGAGCATCTCCGCCGGACCGATCTCACCGACCTTCGCGGTCCACGAGTTCACCGGCGACGGGTCCACCATCAGCCCGCTCGCGTCCACATCACCGAGAACGACCGCCAACGCGTTCGGCTCCGGAAGGGTGCGGTCGAACCCCGGCGCGGCATCGATGCCGAGCGGTACGTCCTGCGATTCGGCCTGAACCAACTGCGCGTACGACCAAGCAGGACGTTTCACGGTCTGGGCGGCGTTGTTGATCAGGATGTCCACCGGGCGGCCATCGGCCCGCAGTTTCTCGGTCAGGCCGACCACTTGACGTGGATCCCGCAGGTCGATACCGACGATGTGCAGCCGGTCAAGCGCTTGCGCGGTCACCGGATCGGCCGCGAACCGCCGTGCGGCGTCAGCGGGAAAGCGCGTGGTGACAACTACTTCCGCGCCGTCCCGGACCAGCATTCGGACAACGTGAAAACCGATCTTGACACGCCCTCCGGTGACGAAGGCCCGCCGCCCGGTCAGGTCCGTGGCAGCCTCGCGGCGCTCGCGGTTCAGCCGCGCACAGGACGGACACATCCATTGGTAGAAGGCGTCAAGCTCGAAGTATGGTTCCTTGCAGACGTAACACTGTTTGCTCCGGCGCAGCGTCCCGCCCGAACCCGCGGCTTCAACGGACACGTCTTCGACGCGGTCAGCCGCACCAAGGCTGGTTCTGGCGACCAGGGCACGGTCGGCTGCGGCGGCCTTCCGGCGGCGTTCGCTCGTGCGGCGGCGCTTGCCGTCCTTGACAAACCCGTCCACGGCCCGTTCCATCGCCAGCCGCTGTGGGTGATCGACCGGCAACGCCCGCACCTTGCCCAGCATGGCAAGGCACGCCTCGAAATCCGCGTCGTCGATCACGGGCCCCAGTTTGGCACAAGGCGCACGGTCTCAGTTCGTGTGCACGACGTCGTCGATGTAGGGGCCGCACCTGCTGTATGGGATGTTGCGGAGGTCGTAGCCGCAGGTCCGCCAGCGGAGCGGATACGGATTCGGCCCCACGGGCGGCTACGACGTAACCGAGCTGGGTCGCCCGGAGCACGTGGAGCCGGCCGGATTCGAACCGGCGTCCTCTCGCCATGCAACGGCGGCGCGACGACCTCTGCGCTACGGCCCCAGGAAGGCGCGGACCGGGGCTGGAATCGAACCAGCGTCCTCGCTGATGTGGAGTCAGCGCGCGACGACCTCTGCGCTACCCGATCCGCGGGGGCAGAGTACCAACGTCACAGAACCCCAACATCACGGCGAGCGACTCAGTCCGCGGGCACGACGTTACAGCGGGGTCACGTACGCCGACGAGATCCCTCCGTCGACCAGGAAGCTGGATGCCGTCATGTACGACGAGTCGTCGCTGGCGAGGAAGGCGACCGCGGCGGCGATCTCCTCCGGTTCGGCGAACCGGCCCATCGGGACGTGGACCAGGCGGCGCTGGGCGCGTTCGGCGTCCGAAGCGAACAGTTCCTTGAGCAACGGCGTGTTCACCGGTCCCGGGCACAGGGCGTTGATCCGGATTCCCTCCCGGGCGAACTGCACGCCCAGCTCCCGGGTCATCGCCAGGACTCCGCCCTTGGAGGCGCTGTAGGAGATCTGCGAGGTCGCCGCGCCCATCACCGCCACGAAGGACGCCGTGTTGATGATCGACCCCTTGCCCTGGCGCAGCATGTGCGGGATCGCCGCCTTGCAGCAGAGGTATACCGAGTTGAGGTTGACGTTCTGCACCCGCTGCCAGACGTCCGGCTCGGTGTTCAGAATGGACTCGTCCTCCGGCGGGGAGATGCCCGCGTTGTTGAAAGCGACGTCCAGCGAGCCATATGTGTCCACTGCGGACTGGAACAGAGCCTCGACCTGTGCGCGATCGGTCACGTCCGTGCGCACGAACATGCCGTCCACCTCGTCGGCCGCGGACTTGCCGGCGTCCGGGTCGATGTCGGCGACGACGACCTTGGCGCCCTCGGCGGCCAGGCGCCGCACCGACGCGAGGCCGATTCCGCTGCCACCACCCGTGACCACCGCGACCCGGTCCTGCAACCTCATCGATGCTCCTCAGTCATTGGCTATGAACACGTTCTTGGTCTCGGTGAACGCCGCCACCGCGTCCGGCCCGAGCTCCCGGCCGAGGCCGGACTGCTTGAAGCCGCCGAACGGCGTCCAGTACCGCACCGACGAATGGGAGTTGACGGACAGGTTGCCCGCCTCGACCCCGCGCGACACGCGGAGCGCGCGGCCGACGTCCCGCGTCCAAATCGAACCGGACAGGCCGTACTCGGTGTCGTTGGCCAGCCGCAGCGCCTCTTCCTCGTCCTCGAACGGTAGCACGGCCACCACCGGACCGAAGACCTCCTCGGTCACCGCACGGTCCGAAGGCGACACTGGTGCGAGAACCGTTGGCGGGAACCAGAAGCCGGGGCCAGACGGAGCAGTCCCGCGGAACGCGACCGGCGCGTCACCGGGCACATAGGACGCGACGGACGACCTGTGCGCGGCCGAGATCAGCGGGCCCATTTCGGTGGCCTCCTGGCCGGGATCGCCGACCACGACGCCTTTGACGGCCGGTTCGAGCAGTTCCATGAACCGGTCGTACACGCTGCGCTGCACCAGGATTCGCGACCGCGCGCAACAGTCCTGGCCGGCGTTGTCGAACACGCCGTACGGCGCCGTGGCCGCGGCCTTCTCCAGGTCCGCGTCGGCGAAAACGATGTTCGCGTTCTTGCCGCCGAGTTCCAGGGTCAGCCTTTTCACCTGACGGGCACACCCCGCCATGATCTGCTTGCCGACCTCGGTGGACCCGGTGAACACGATCTTGCGGACCAGCGGGTGGTCGACAAACCGTTGCCCGACAACCGATCCCTTGCCCGGCAGGATCTGGAACACGTCCTCGGGAATGCCGGCCGCACGCGCCAGCTGCCCGATCCGGATCGCGGTCAGCGGCGTCAGCTCGGCGGGCTTGAGGACCACCGTGTTGCCCGCGGCCAGCGCGGGGGCGAAACCCCAACCCGCGATCGGCATCGGGAAGTTCCACGGCACGATCACGCCGACCACCCCGAGCGGCTCGGCGAACGTCACGCTCACCCCGCCCGGCACCGGGATCTGCCTGCCGAACAACCGTTCCGGCGCGGCTGAGTAGTACTCGAGGACGTCACGGACGTTCCCGGCCTCCCAGCGGGCGTTGCCGATGGTGTGCCCGGCGTTGGTCACCTCCAGCCGGGCCAGGTTCTCCAGGTCGGCGTCCACAGCGGACGCGAACCGGCGCAGCAACCGCGCCCGGTCGGCGGGCGCGACCGCCCGCCAGGCGGGCCAGGCCGCGTGTGCTCGCCGGATCGCCGCGTCCGTCTCCTCGACCGAGGTGAGCGCGACGGTCTCGACGACTTCCTCGGTGGCCGGGTTGATGACGTCGAACCCTGTGGTCACTGCGACTTCCCCTGTGCTGATTTCTGGATGGCGGCCTGGACCAGGCCTTGGAAGAGACGGACATCCGTGGAGTTCTCCTCCGGATGCCATTGCACGCCGGTGACGAACCCGGCCTCCGGCAGCTCGACGGCCTCGACGGTGCCGTCCTGCGCCCAGCCCACCGCCGACAGCCCGGAGCCGAGCTGGTCGATCGCCTGATGGTGGTGGCAGTGCACGGTCGTGTGCTCGCCCACCAGACCCGCGACCACGCTGCCCGGCGCGAGCTTGATCTCGTTGCTGCCGAACACACCCGGCGTCGGGTTGTGGGTGGTCGAACCAGCGACGTCGGGCACGTGCTGGTGCAGCGTCCCGCCCAGCGCGATGTTGATCAGCTGCATGCCCCGGCACACCCCGAGGACCGGGATGTCGGCTTCCAGCGCCAGGTGGAACAGGCCGAACTCGGACGTGTCGCGCTCCAGGCGCAGCGTCCCGGTGGCCGCGTGCGGTGCCTGGCCGTACCGGCTCGGGTCGATGTCCGCGCCGCCGGACAGCACCAGACCATCCAAACGGGACACGTGCTCCGGCAGCCAGCGGCCGACCGGTGGCAGCATGACCGGCATCCCGCCCGCGGTGACGACGCAGTCCAGATAGGACCGCATGAGCACCGCGGACGGCCGGTCCCACAGGCCGAACCTGGCCTGTTCCAAATAGGTCGTGACGCCGATCAGCGGCACGCTAGAGCCGTTCGAAGCCACGTACTCTCTCCCAATCGGTCACCGCGGCCTCGTACGCCGTGAGTTCGACACGCGCCGCGTTGAGATAGTGGTCGACCACGTCCTCGCCGAAGGCGGCCCTCGCGAGCTTGCTTTCGGCGAGCAGGTCAGCCGCGTCCCTGAGAGTATGCGGCACGTGCGGCTTGTCGGAGTCGTACGCGTTGCCGGTGAACGCCGGCTCCAACGGCAACTGGTTCTCGATGCCGTGCAGCCCGGCCGCGACCAACGCCGACACGGCCAGGTACGGATTGACGTCCCCGCCGGGAACACGGTTCTCCACCCGCAACGACGGACCGTGTCCGACGACACGCAGCGCGCACGTCCGGTTGTCCTCGCCCCACGCGACCGCGGTCGGCGCGAAGCTGCCAGGCACGAAACGCTTGTAGGAGTTGATGTTCGGCGCGAAGAAGTACGTGAACTCACGCAGGCACGCCAGTTGCCCGGCGAGGAAGTGCTCCATCAGCGGTGAGAAACCGTGGTCGCCGTCGCCCGCCATGACCGCGTTGCCGTCGGTGTCGCGAACGCTGATGTGGACGTGGCAGGAGTTGCCCTCGCGCTCGTTGTACTTGGCCATGAACGTCAGGCTCTTGCCATGTGCCGCCGCGATCTCCTTGGCCCCGGTTTTGTAGATGCTGTGGTTGTCACACGTGGTCAGCGCGTTGGTGTACCGGAAGGCGATCTCGTGCTGGCCGGGGTTGCACTCCCCCTTGGCCGACTCGACGTACAGCCCGGCGCCGCTCATCTTGGTGCGGATGTCGCGCAGCAACGGCTCCAGCCGTCCGGTGCCGAGCATCGAGTAGTCCACGTTGTACAGGTTGGCGGGCGTCAGGTCGCGATAGGTCTTCCGCCAAGCCTGTTCGTAGGTGTCGTCGAAGACGATGAACTCCAGCTCGGTGCCGACGAACGCCTCGAGCCCGTGATCGGCCAGCCGGTCGAGCTGGCGGCGCAGGATCTGCCGTGGCGAGGGCGCGACCGGGCCGCCCTGCACCCATTCGAGATCGGCGAGCACCAAGGCGGTGCCTTCGTGCCAAGGAATGCGACGCAGCGTGCTGAGGTCCGGCCGCAACACGAAGTCGCCGTAACCGCGGTCCCACGACGAGATCGCGTATCCGCCGACCGTGTTCATTTCCACGTCGACGGCCAGCAAGTAGTTGCAGGCCTCGGTGGCGTGTGCGAGGACTTCCTCCACGAAGTACTCGGCCGAGCACCGTTTGCCCTGCAACCGGCCCTGCATGTCGGTCATGGCGACCAGGACGGTGTCGATCTCCCCCGAGTCGACAAGCTCCCGCAGCTGCTCGACGCTCAACAGGCCTTCGGTGTGTCGCATCGGCACCCCAATCCAAAGGATCGCTCCCGATCCATTGCTGGTCATTGCTACCCGAGTGACAAGGTGCATGTCAACGGCGTCCCCTGTACCGCCGACCGCGGCCTTGACACGAAGATGTAACCCGTATCACCCTCTCGGGCAACCAAAAGGACCGACGGTAACCCATTACGCACGAAGCTGAGGCCCGACCACGAACCGAGGAGTGCCGGTGTCCAAGCAGTACGAGACCGTCGATCAGCAGTACATGGACAAGCGCCAGCTCAAACGCGGCGCCGCGGGCTGGGTGCTGCTGGCCGGGCTCGGCGTCTCCTACGTCGTCTCCGGCGACTTCGCCGGCTGGAACTTCGGTCTGGCCCAGGGCGGCTGGGGCGGGTTGCTGATCGCGACCGTCCTGATGGCGCTGATGTACACGTGCATGGTCTTCGGTCTGGCCGAAATGGCGTCGGCGTTACCGGTCGCGGGCGCGGGTTACGGCTTCGCGCGCCGGGCACTCGGCCCGACCGGCGGGTTCCTCACCGGGATCGCGATCCTGATCGAGTACGCCATCGCGCCCGCCGCGATCGCGGTGTTCATCGGCGGGTACGTCGAGTCGTTGGGCCTGTTCGGGCTCACCAGCGGCTGGCCGGTGTTCCTGGTCTGCTACCTGATCTTCGTCGGCGCGCACCTGTGGGGCGTCGGCGAGGCGCTGCGGGCGATGTTCGTGATCACCGGGATCGCCACGGTCGCCCTGGTGGCCTTCGTGATCGGCATGATCGGCAAGTTCGACGCGGGCAAGCTGTTCGACATCCCGATGACCGACGCGGTGGGCGCGAGTTCGTTCCTGCCCTTCGGGATCGCGGGTGCGTTGGCCGCGCTGGTCTACGGGATCTGGTTCTTCCTCGCGATCGAGGGCGTGCCGCTGGCCGCCGAGGAAGCGCGTGACCCGAAGCGCGACCTGCCACGCGGAATCATCGCCGGGATGACCGTACTGCTGCTGTTCGCCGCACTGATCCTGGTCTTCGCGCCGGGCGGCGCGGGTTCCGCGGCCCTGGCCGAGTCGAAGAACCCGCTGCCCGACGCGGTCCGCACCGCCTTCGGCGGCGACACCTTCCTCGCCCAGTTCGTCAACTACGTCGGCCTCGCCGGGCTGGTGGCCAGCTTCTTCTCGATCATCTACGCCTACTCCCGGCAGCTTTTCGCCCTGTCCCGCGCCGGATACCTGCCGCGCTGGCTGTCGGTCACCGGCCGGCGCAAGACGCCGTACCTCGCGCTGATCGTGCCGGGCACGATCGGGTTCGCGCTGGCCGTGATCATCCAGAACGGCGACAAGCTGATCAACATCGCGGTGTTCGGCGCGACGGTGTCCTACGTGCTGCTCAACGTGTCGCACATCGTGCTGCGGATCCGGGAACCCGAACTGGAACGGCCCTATCGGACGCCTGGCGGCGTGATCACCACGGGCATCGCCGCGGTGCTCGCGGTCGCGGCCGTGGTCGCCACGTTCTTCGTCGACGAGATCGCAGCGGCGGTCACCGCGGGGATCATGCTCCTGGCGTTGGCATACTTCTGGTTCTACAGCAGGCACCATCTGGTGGCGAACGCTCCCGAGGAGGAATTCGCCGCGATCGCCAGGGCAGAGCGGGAGCTGGAGTAGCAAGCCGGGAGGTCAGCCATCAACGAGAGCCACATCGCGCTGCTGCGGGCTCTGCATGACGAGCACGCAGCAACGCTGTTGCGGTACGTGCGGCGCCTGACCAACGACGAACAACGCGCTCACGACGTCGTGCGGGAGGTGTTGCTGCGGGCGTCGAAGAACCCCGACATGCTCGCCGACCACGACGTGGCGGCCGCGTTGTACTCGGCGGCTCGCGAGGTCGTCGGCGTCACGGATCCGACGCTGGACTCGTGGCTGGTCTCCGACGCGCTCAGCCAGCTCACGCCCGAGCACCGCACGGTGATCATCAGGGCCTACTACATGGGACAATCGGTGGCGGACCTGGCGGAGGCCCTGGACGTCCCCGAGGCCACGATCCTGTCCCGGTTGCACTACGGGCTTCGCGCGTTGCGCCTCGCACTGCAGGAAAGAGGGGTGACCGGGCCATGACCTCATACCGCGAATGGGACGCCGCGTACGTCCTGGGCTCCCTGTCCCCCGACGAGCGCCGCGAGTACGAGGAACACCTCGAGACCTGCGAGTCGTGCGCGCGGCAGGTCGCCGAACTGTCGGGGCTGCCCGCCATCTTGTCCACGTTGCCACAGCAGCAGGCGGTCGAACTGCTCGACGAGCCGCAGGACATGATGCCCACGCTGATCACGGCCGCGCGGAAGTCCCGTCGTTGGACGCGGATCGGGATCGCCGCCGCCGTCGTGACCGCCGCGGCCCTGGGCGCGGTGCTGGCCGTTGTCCTGCGCCCCAGCCAGCCGACCGAGGCGGGCGGCGTGACCACACAGCTGACGCAGACGGTTCCGAGCCCGGTGACCGCGTCGGTGACGTTGGTCGAAGAGCCGTGGGGCACGCGGATCGACGTGAAATGTGAGTACGGCGGGCAGCCGGGCGGGCGGGCGTTGCCGTACACGCTGTTCATCGCCGACTCGTCCGGCGCGTTGACGCGTGTCGGCAGCTGGAGCGCCGGTCCGGGCACGTCCATGACGCCCACGGCGACGACCGACGTGCCTCGTGGCCAGATCACCCGGATCGAGATCCGGCTGGCGACCAACGACAGGACAGTCCTGGAGGCCCGCTTCTGAAGTGCTAGCCTGCGATTGGCGCATCCTCCACACGTTCCGCTCCATGGAGGTGTGCCATCGACGGAGCCGACGAACTGCCATCACCGCTCGTCGCCGACGCGCTCCGGCGGTTGACCGCGGACCAGCGAACGGTGATCGTCCGCGCGTTCTTCCTGGGCCAGTCGGTCGCCGAACTGGCGACCCTGCTGAACGTTCCCCCCGACATCATCCGCGCCCGGATGTACTACGGCCTGCGCGCCCTCCACCTCGCCCTCCAGCAAACCCCCTCGTGAGTGTTTATCAGGGTTAGAACCCTGATAAACACTCACGAGGGTTTACCTGCGGCGATGGGCGAAGGCTGTGGGTTTGTCGTCCCATGGCGCGTCGGCCGGGCGCGGGGTGGCCGCGCCGGAGCGGACGGCCTGGGCGGCCAGCAGACCGGCCACGGTCGAGGCATTGATGATCTCGCCGGAGAAGACCTTGGCCACGGCGTCGTCCAGCGGGATGCGCTCGACGACGATGTCGGCCTCCTCGTCGCCCTCCGGCTCGGTGCGGTCGGCCTGCGTCAGGCCCCGGGCCAGGAAGACCCGGACCACCTCGTCGGTGAAGCCGGGCGAAGCCGCCACGTCCACCAGGACGGACCACTCGGCCGCGGCCAGGTTGACCTCTTCCTCCAGTTCACGCGCGGCCGTACTGACCGCGCTCTCGCCGGAGACGTCCAGCAGGCCCGCGGGCAGCTCCCACAGCCTGCGGCCGACCGGGTGGCGGTACTGGTGGATCAGCACCACCCGGTCCCCTTCGTCCAACGCGACCACGGCGACGGCGCCGAGGTGCTCGACGACCTCACGCATGGCCGTGCCGCCGCCGGGCATCCGGACCTCGTCCATCCGCAGGCCAACCACCCTGCCGACATGGATGTCCTTTGTGGACACCACGTCGAACGCGTGCCGCTCGGTCATGACCCGACGCTCACGATGTGGTTGTTCTCCGGGAACTCCACCGGCAGCCGGTCCGCCGTGCGGTACGCCAGCGCCGCCTTGACGAAGCCGGAGAACAGCGGGTGCGGCCGGGTCGGGCGGCTCTTGAGCTCCGGGTGCGCCTGCGTGCCGACGTAGAACGGGTGCTTGTCCGCGGGCAGCTCGACGAACTCGACCAGGTGGCCGTCCGGCGAGGTGCCGGAGAAGACCATGCCGGCCTCGGACAAACGCTTGCGGTAGGCGTTGTTGACCTCGTAACGGTGCCGGTGGCGCTCGGAGACCTCCGTGGCACCGTAGGAGTTGGCCACGGTCGAGCCCGGGGTCAGCGCGGCCGGGTACGCGCCGAGGCGCATCGTGCCGCCCATGTCGCGCTCGCCCGCGACGACGTCCTCCTGGTCGGCCATGGTCGAGATGACCGGGTGCTCGGTGTTCTCGTCGAACTCCGCGGAGTTCGCGCCGGTCAGCCCGGCCAGGCTGCGGGCCACGTCGATCACCATGCACTGCAGGCCCAGGCACAGCCCGAGCACCGGGATCTTGCGGTCCCTGGCGAAGCTGATCGCACCGATCTTGCCTTCGATGCCCCGCACGCCGAACCCGCCCGGGATCAGCACACCGTCCACACCGGACAGCGCGTGCGCCGCGCCGGACGGCGTCTCACACGAGTCCGACGCGACCCAGACGATCTCGACCTTGGCGCGGTGCGCGAACCCACCGGCGCGCAGTGCCTCGGTGACCGACAGGTACGCGTCCGGCAGGTCGACGTACTTGCCGACGACCGCGATCCGCACGGTCTCCTTCGGGTTGTGCACGCGGCCCAGCAGGTCGCCCCACACGGCCCAGTCCACGTCACGGAACGGCAGGCCGAGGCGGCGGACCACGTAGGCGTCCAGGCCCTCGCCGTGCAGCACGCGGGGGATGTCGTAGATGGACGGCGCGTCCGGCGCGGCCACCACCGCTTCGGTGTCCACATCGCACATCAGGGCGATCTTGCGCTTCAACGAGTCCGGGATCTCCCGGTCGGCGCGGCAGACGATCGCGTCCGGCTGGATACCGATGTTGCGCAACGCGGCCACGGAGTGCTGCGTCGGCTTGGTCTTCAGCTCCCCGGACGGCGCCAGGTACGGCACCAGCGAGACGTGCAGGAAGAAGCAGTTGTCGCGGCCGACGTCGTGCCGGACCTGACGGCAGGCCTCCAGGAACGGCAGCGACTCGATGTCACCGACCGTGCCGCCGACCTCGGTGATGACGACGTCGGGCACGACGCCGTTGGCGTCCGGCAGGGCCATGGCCTGGATGCGCGCCTTGATCTCGTCGGTGATGTGCGGGATGACCTGCACGGTGTCACCGAGGTACTCGCCGCGCCGTTCCTTGGCGATGACGGTCGAGTACACCTGGCCGGTGGTGACGTTGGCCGAACCAGTCAGGTCACGGTCGAGGAACCGCTCGTAGTGCCCGATGTCCAGGTCGGTCTCCGCGCCGTCCTCGGTCACGAAAACCTCGCCGTGCTGGAAGGGGTTCATCGTGCCCGGGTCGACGTTGAGGTACGGGTCGAGCTTCTGCATGGTGACCCGCAGACCGCGGGAGGTCAGCAGTTGACCGAGACTGGAAGCGGTGAGTCCCTTGCCCAGGGAGGAGGCGACGCCTCCCGTCACGAAAACGTGCTTTGTCGTCCGTGCTTGAGGCAGCCGCCTACTGTTTTCCACGGGGCTCCACGGTAACACCTTCTTGCCGTCCGGTGGGGAACCGGGTATAGGCGCGTGTCGGATGTGACCGTGAGTGACGATCAGGGGACCACGGACTGCGCGGTCCCGGCGTAGCCGTACCGCCCGGCCTTGCCCTCCAGCTGCTCGCTCAGCGCCAGGACGGTGGCGATCCGGCCGGCGTTCAGGTCCGCGTTGTCCACAGTGGAGAGAACGGCGGTCGCGGCCGTGTCGGCCCTGGCCACCCCGACCGGGCCGGTGGCGTCCGCCGAACCCGTGGCACCGGCCAGCACCGCACCCGCGCCGGACCGGTCGATCTGGGTGGCGAACCGCGCGATCGTCGACGCGCGGTCACCGGCTCCGTTGCCCGCCAGCGCACTGCCGGTGAGGATCAGGGCCAGCTGGCCCGGCTGGAAGGTGTCAGGCATGCGGATGAAGCCGCCGTCGGCCAGCCCGGTGAGGGCCGCGGCCGTCTCGTTCGGCTGGGCCTGCGGCTGGCTGGTGTCCTTGTTGATCAGGACGAGCGCTCCGAGCAGGCCGCCCGCGAGCGTGCCGGGATCGGACGCGGTCGGCAGTTGCAGGCCGGCGGGCAGCAGCCGCGTGACGACGTCCCTGAGCTGATCGACCTTCTGCGGGTCGGCGAACGCCTCGGTCAGCTGCAGCTCGCCGGACACCGTGCCGCCCGCGTTGCCGATCAGGGCCTTCACCGCGTCGCGGTCGGCCGGGCGCGCGTCGGACGTGGTCACCAGCACGACCGTGCGCTGGTCCAGTTCGCCACGGACCGCCATCGGGCCGATCGACCCGGCGAACCCGTCTGAGCCGGCCAGTCTGGCGTTCAGGCCGTTGCGCTCGGCCTGCAGGTCGGCGACTTGCTTGGCCAGTTCGTCACGGTCCTCGGACAGACCGGAGAGCAGCGTGCGGCTCAACGTGCTCGATCCGAGCACGATCCCGACGGCCAGCGCGAGGAAGACCGCGGCGATGGAGATGATGTGGTAACGCAGCGAGATCACGTGAACAACCCCTTGGTCCAGGCAACGCCGTCGTTCCAGGTGTCGACGATCCAGTCGGTGTAGGTGGCGCCGACGCCGGAGACGGCGACCGCGGCGGCGACCGAGACGAGAGCGGCGAGGACGAGCAGGGCGATCGCGGCCGTCGACACGCGGGTGCGGTGCAGGCTCGCGGCGGCCTTGCCGTCGACGAGCTTGCTGCCGAGCTTGAGTCGCGTGAGGAAGGTGGACGGGTTGGACCCGCTTCGGCCGCTGTCGAGGAATTCGCGCAACGTGGCCTGGAAACCCACGGTCACGATGAGGCGTGCGCCATGCGCGTCGGCGAGCAACAGCGCCAGATCCTCGGGATTGCTCGACGCGGGGAACGTGACCGCGCCGATGCCCAGGTCCTGAATGCGTTCCAGACCGGGCGCGTGCCCGTCGGGATCCGCGGGGATGACGACCTCCGATCCGGCGATCAGCGTGTCCGTGCTGATGCGGTCCGGGTCGCCGACGATGACGTCGGGCTTGTACCCGGCCTCCTTCAAGGCGTCGGCGCCGCCGGCGACGCCGACGATCACGGGCCGGTGCTCGGAGATGTACCGCTTGAGGTTCTTGAGGTCCTCGACGTGATCGGCACCGGGCGCGACGACCAGGACCTGGCGGTTGTTCATGGGCACCCGCAGCTCGGGAACGCCGATGCCGTCGAGGATCAGCGAGCGTTCCCGGCGCAGGAACTCGATCGTGTTGGCGGAGAAGGCCTCCAGCTGGGTGGACATCCCGGCCTTCGCCTCGATCATCTGATCGGCGATGGTCTCGGGCGTCTGCAGGGTGCCGCGCGCGACCTCTTTCGTTCCACAGTAGACGATTCCGCCGTGCAGCCGGAGCTTGCTGCCCTCGCGGATCTCCCGCAGCGCATGGACACCGACACCGTCGATGAGCGGAATACCCGCGTCCACAAGCACTTCCGGCCCCAGGTTGGGAAACCGGCCCGAAATGGACACCGAAGCGTTCACCACGCCGGCGACCTCGGCCGCGACCAACGCGTCGGCGGTCGCCCGGTCGAGGTCGAGCTGGTCGAGCACGACGACATCACCGCGGCCGATCCGGCGCAGCAGATCCCCGGTGCGCCGGTCCACCCGCGCCACCCCGGTCACCCCGGGCAGACTCTGCTTCGCGCGACTGAGCACTCCCGGCAGCTTCATGTCCCGATGGTGCCAAATGGACAGTCCACAATGCTCACGGCGCGCCGGTTTCCGGCGCACAGTCACTCGCCCGAGGGAACCCGGGTCACAGCCGGTGACCAGCCCGTCCGACCGCCGTGTCCACCTTTCCGGCACCCCGTGTCCACCTTTCCGGCACCATGAAATTCCCCATGACCGATTCGGTACGGGGACTTCATGGTGCCGGAACGTGTAACTCGGGGTGCCGGAATGGTGGACACGCGAGTGGGGCGAGGTCAGCTCTTCTTGCGCCGCGACTTCTTGCCGTTGATCGCCTCGCGCTTCGCCGTCTCCGCCAGGCCCAGGAGTTCCTCCGCGTGCGCCCGGCCAGTCTCGGTGGACTCCATGCCCGCGAGCATCCGGGCGAGCTCGACCACGCGCTCATCCGCCGACAAGGTCTTCACGCCGGACTTCGTCAGCCCGCCCTTCGCCGACTTGTCCACGACCAGGTGCCGGTCGGCGAAAGCCGCGACCTGGGCGAGGTGCGTGACCACGACGACCTGGTGGCTTCGGGCCAACCGGGCCAGCCGACGCCCGATCTCGATGGCCGCACGACCACCGACACCGGCGTCCACCTCGTCGAACACCATGGTGGGCACGGGGTCGGCGTGCGCGAGTACGACCTCGATCGCCAGCATCACCCGGGACAGCTCACCGCCGGACGCCGCTTTGTGGATCGGCAGCGCCTGCGCGCCGTCGTGTGCTCGCAGCCGGATCTCGACCTCGTCGACGCCATCCGCGCCGGCGGACAGCACGACGTCGCCGACCCGCAGCGCGTTCGAGTCGTCGGCGGAAGCCAGCCGCGGCCGGACGGCGACCTCGATGCCCGCCGAGCCCATCGCGAGCCCCGCGAGTTCGGCGGTCACCTCGGACGACAGCTCCTGGGCCGCCCGCTCGCGCTCCTCGGTCAGCGCCGAGGCGTGCCGGGCCAGCTCCGCGGCCAGTTCGTCACGGCGGTGCGCCAAGGCGTTCAGCGCTTCCTCGGAGGTGTCCAGGCCGGTCAGCTGCTGAGCCGCGTCAGCGGCCCACGCCAGCACGCCGTCGATGTCCGTGGCGTACTTGCGGGTCAGCATCTTCAGCTCGGCCTGCCGAGCGAGCACTTGTTCCAGCCGGGCCGGGTCGGCCTCGAGCCCTTCCAGGTAACCGCTGAGCTCGTTGTTGACGTCGCTCAGCAACACGGCCGCTTCGGCCAGCCGCGGCTCAAGGTCACGCAGCTTCGGGTCCTCGGAGCCCGAGAGCCGCCGCCGTGCCTCGTCGACCGCCGACAACGCACCGGCGCCGTCGGCCGGGTCGTCCGGCGAGCCGCTCAACGAGTAGTGCGCGCCCGCGGCCGCTTCGCGCAACTGGTCGACGTCCGCCAGGCGGCGGGCCTCGTCGACTAACGCCACGTCCTCGCCCGGCTTGGGATCGACCGCCTCGATCTCCTTCAGGCCGTGCTGCAGCATGTCGGCCTGCTTGGCCAGCTCACGCGCACGTTCGGTCTTCTCGCGCAGTTCCTCGATGACGTCGAGCCACTCCGCCCGCGTGGAGCGGTAATCCGCCAGTGCTTTGGCGACCGCGTCCCCGGCGAACGTGTCCAGCACCGCGCGCTGCTCCGCCGGGTGCAGCAGGCGCAGCTGGTCGTTCTGGCCGTGCACCGCGATCAGCTGCTCGGCCAGTTCGGCCAGCACGCCGACGGGCACGGACCTGCCGCCGAGGTGGGCACGGGACCTGCCGTCCGAGCCGACGGTGCGCAGCGCGATCAGGCTGCCGTCCTCGTCGGGCTCCGCCGCGGCTTCCACCGCGACCTTCGCCGCCGCTGAGTCGGGCGGCACGTGGAAACGGCCCTCGACCACGGCACGACTCGCGCCAGAGCGCACTCTGGACGCCTCAGCACGGCCACCGGACAGCAGATGCAGCCCGGTCACGACCATGGTCTTACCCGCCCCGGTCTCACCCGTGACTACGGTGAACCCGGGGTCCAGTTGCAGGGTCGCCTCGTCGATGACGCCGAGGCCCTGGATGCGCATCTCGGCCAGCACAGTGCGAACCCTACCTACCCGCTCCGACAGTGCTGACGCTCGACCCGGCAAGCAAGTCTCCGGTCATCGCTTGCGCCACCCCTGGACGGGCAGACCGAACTTCTTCACCAGCCGGTCCGTGAACGGTCCGTCCCACAGCCGGACCAGCCTGACCGGCTCTGATCCCGCGGAGACCTCCACGCGGGCGCCCGGCGGCAGCTCGAAGGTGCGTTGGCCGTCGCAGAACAACACGGCCGGATGCCCGCCCGGGTCGACCTCCATGGCCACGACCGACTCCGGCGAGACCACGAGCGGCCGCGCGAACATGGCGTGCGCGTTGCTGGGCACCACAAGCATGGCCTGCACGTCCGGCCAGAGCACCGGACCGCCCGCGGAGAAGGCGTACGCCGTCGAACCTGTCGGCGTCGCGCACAGCACGCCGTCGGAGCCGAACGCCGACACCGGACGGCCGTCGACCTCGATCAGCACGTCCAGGATCTTGTCCCGGCTGCTCTTCTCCACACTGGCCTCGTTCAGCGCCCAGGTCCTGGCGATCTCCTCGCCCTCATGGGTGGCCACGACGTCGAGGGTCATCCGCTCGTCGACGTGGAACTTGCCGTCCAGCACGCGCCGCACGGCCACGTCGAGGTCGTCGGAGTCGGCCTCGGCGAGGAAGCCGACGCGGCCGAGGTTCACGCCGAGCACCGGGACGCCAACCGGGCGGGCCAGTTCCGCCGCACGCAGCAGGGTTCCGTCACCACCGAGCACGAACACCAGGTCGACGCCCTTGGCGGCGCTCTCGTCCGCGCAGACCGTGGAGAGATCGGGGCTGAAGTCACCGGCTTCGACGTCCAGTGCCCGGACCGCGACCCCGGCCCGGCCGAACTGCTCGGCGACCAGTTCGGCGGTCCGCCGGTTCGCGTGCCGCCCGGTGTGCACGACCATGAGGATCTCGTAGATCGGCGGTCTCTCGGTCATCTCGGTCCCTTCTGCACAGCAGTGTGAACCAGTTCGGCGACCTGCTCGGGTTCGAGCCGATCACCGCGCCGCAGCCAGACGAAGTACTCGACGTTGCCGGACGGTCCCGGCAACGGGCTGGCCACCACGCCGTGCGGGCGCAGGCCCAGCTCCGCCGCGGCGGTGAGCACGTCGATGACGGCTTCGGCGCGGAGTCCAGGGTCCCGCACGACACCGCCGGAGCCCAGCCGTTGCTTTCCGACCTCGAACTGGGGTTTGACCATCGGCACGAGGTCGGCGTCCTCGGTCGTGCACGCGAGCAACGCGGGCAGCACGAGTTTGAGGGAGATGAACGACAGGTCGGCGACCACCAGGTCGACCGGTCCCCCGGTGAGGTCCGGGGTGAGGCCGCGGACGTTGGTCTTGTCCAGCACCAGCACTCGCGGGTCGGTCATCAGCCGCCACACCAGCAGACCACGGCCCACATCGGTGGCGACGACCTGCGAGGCGCCGTTGCGCAGCAACACATCGGTGAAACCGCCGGTGGACGCACCGGCGTCGAGGCAGCGTTTCCCGTTGACGGTCAACCCATCGGGCTCGAACGCCGCAAGCGCGCCGACCAGTTTGTGCGCGCCGCGTGAGGCCCAGCCGGGGTCGTCGACGTCCTCCTTGACCACCACGGCCGCATCGGTTTCCACGGCGGTGGCGGGCTTTTTCGCCACGACGCCCCTGACGGTGACGTGGCCGTCCGCGATCAGCTGGGAGGCGTGTTCGCGTGACCTGGCCAGGCCACGACGCACGAGCTCAGCATCCAGCCGCGACCTGCGGGGCATGGGTGTCTCAGACCTTGTCGATGCTCGACAGCGCCTCGGTCAGCGCCGTGTGCACCGCGTCGAACCGGCCGACGTGCTCGACCGGCTCAAGGTCGTCCAGCCCTTCCAGGCCGGCCAGCGCGGCGCCGATCGCCGCGGTGGTCGTCTCGGTCGGGTCCGGTGGCGGCCCCGGGACGGGTGCGCGCCAGCTGCCTTCGGAGTTGAACTGCACCACTTCACGGTACCGCCGTTCTGGCAATTCCCAGTGTCCGCAGCGCACCTCGTGTCGTGTCGTCCTCGGCGCGGACCTTGATCTCGCCGCCGTCGATCGGCCGGTGCGCGGCGCACAGCGCCCGCAATAACGCCAGTTCGTCCACCACGGCGCCGTTTCCGGTCCACCTCGCGGTCACCAGGTGGTCGGTCCGGTCGACCTCCCATGCACGCTGTGCCGCAATCTCAAGCCCGTCCGCGGGGCCGCACAGGTCGCCGACCGACGCCGCGACATACCGCGGCCGCAGCCATGCGGGCGCGGCCAGCAGATCGGCGGGCGTGGTGACACCGGACAGGACGAGCAGAGCGTCCACTTCGGCCGTGACAGCACCGGCGATGTCGGTGTCCAGGCGGTCGCCGACGACCAGCGGGCTGCTGGCGTTGGCCGACGTGATCGCCTCGTCCATCAACGGCCGCGCCGGTTTGCCCGCGACTACCGGCTCCTGGCCCGTGGCGGCCCGTACCGCGGCCACCAGAGCGCCGTTGCCGGGCAGTTGACCGCGCTCGGTCGGCAGGGTCGGGTCCATGTTGCACGCCACCCACAGCGCGCCCGCACGGATGGCGAGCGTCGCCTCGGCGATGTCGCGGTACCCGATGTCCCGCGACAGCCCTTGCACGACGGCCTTCACGTCGTCGGTGAACGTCCTGACAGGTTTGAGCCCGGCCGCGCCGACGATGTCCACGAGCGCGCTCGTCCCGACGACAAGGACCTCGTCGCCGGGCTCAAGGCGTTCGGCGAGGACAGTGCCTGCCGCCTGAGCGCTGGTGCTGACCTCGATCGGTTCCGCCGCGACGCCAAGGCCTGTCAGGTGCTCCGCGACGTCCTCAGGGCTACGCGACGCGTTGTTGGTGACGAACCGGACGGCTGTGCCGTTCTCCCTGGCGGCTTTCACCGCTTCGGCTGCTCCCGGAACCGCCTCACCACCGCGGTAGACGGTTCCGTCAAGGTCGAGCAGCAGGGCATCGTAGATGTCGAGCAGCCGACGTTTCACTGCAGCGCGGCCCCAAGTTCGACGGCCCGCTCGGCCGCGTCGGTCTCTTCCTCGTCGTCCACCTGCGCCGCGTTGAGGAACCAGCGGATCGCTTCGTCCTTGCGGCCGGCGGCCTCAAGGTTGTCGGCGTACGCGTAGAACAGCCGTGCGCTCCACGGGTCGCGGCGCTTCGGGTCCAGGTCCGGGCCCTGCAACGCGACGACCGCGGCGTCGAGCTGTCCCATGTCCCGGCGCGCACCCGCCGCGACGATCCGCAGCTCGACGGCGGTTGCCGGGCTGATGTCCGTACCGACTTCCTTGGCCAGGTCGAGCGCACGCTCCGGACGGCCGAGGGCACGTTCGCAGTCGGCCATGACGGCGACGTGCGCGTTCGAGCCCGTCATGCGGCGCACGGCACGCAGGTCCGACAGGGCCTCGGCCCATTCACCGGCGTGGTACGCGGCCAGACCGGCTGCTTCCCGGACGATCGCGACCCGGGACGCCTTGCCGCGCGCGATGCGGGCGTGCTTGAGGGCCAGCTCGGGCTCTTCGTCGATCAGCATGCCCGCCGCGGCCAGGTGCTGACCGACGTCCTCGGCCTGGGCCTTGGGCAGGCTCTTGAGTTCCTGGCGGGCCTCGGGGTCCAGCTTGGAGATGTCCGCCCCCTCGGGCAGCGTCTCCAGGTCGGGGTTGGCGGGCTTCTTCGGCGCTTCGGCCGTGGGTGCTTCGGCTGTGGGTGCTTCGGTGTCCTGAGCGGGTTCCTCGATCCTCGGGGCGTCCTGCTCGGCAACCTCGCTCACCGGCAGGTCGTCGCGCTCGACGGCCTCCGGTGCCCGTTCCTCCCGCTCGAAGCCGCGGGCCGGACGCTCCTCGCGCCGGAAGTCCTCCCGTGGCCGGTCATCCCGGTTGAAGTCCCGGCGGGGACGGTCGTCGCGGCTGAATTCCTTGCGCGGGCCACGGTCGCCGGAGTCGCGGCGGGGCCGGTCGTCCTTGCTGAAGTCCCGGCGCGGCTTGTCGTCCCGGTTGTAGCTACGAGCAGGCCTGTCATCGCGATTGAAATCGCGGCGCGGACGGTCATCCCGGCCGAAGTCCTTACGCGGACCACGGTCACTGAAGTCCCGACGCGGGCGGTCGTCCCGGTTGAAATCGCGCCGGGGACCGCGGTCGTCACCGCTGAAGTCGCGGCGGGGACGGTCGCTCCGGTCGAAGTCCTTGCGCGGGCCACGGTCACTGAAGTCCCGACGCGGCTTGTCATCGCGGTTGTAGCTACGAGCAGACCTGTCATCGCGATTGAAATCGCGGCGCGGACGGTCATCCCGGTTGAAGTCCTTGCGCGGGCCACGGTCACTGAAGTCCCGACGCGGCTTGTCATCGCGGTTGTAGCTACGAGCCGGGCGATCGTCACGGGTGAAGTCGCGGCGCGGACGGTCATCCCGGTTGAAGTCCCGGCGGGGACCGCGGTCGTCGTCGCGGCGCGGCTTGTCGTCCCGGTTGTAGCTACGAGCAGGCTTGTCGTCGCGATTGAAATCGCGGCGGGGACGGTCATCCCGGCCGAAGTCCTTACGCGGACCCCGGTCACTGAAGTCCCGACGCGGGCGCTCGTCCCGGTCGAAGCTGCGGCGCGGGCGGTCCTGGTCGAAGCCGCGTCGGTCTCCGCCCCGGTTGTCCCGGTCGCGCGGGGTGAAGTCACGGCGGGGTTTGTCGCTGGCGTAGCCGCGCGAGTTGTCGTCCCGCGTGGGTTTGCGGAAAGGCCGGTCGTCCCGGCCACGTCCGGAGTCGTTGCGGAAGTCGCGGCGGTCGGAGTCGTCCCGGCGCGGGCGGTCCTCCCGGCGGTTGTCACCACGCCACGAGTCACGCCTGCCCTGGTCGTCACGGGCCCGGCCGCCATACCGCTGATCGGTACCGGCTCCACGGGGCTTGCGGTCGCCGGCGAACCCACGACGACCGTCTTTACGGCGATCGTTCTGCCGATCACCGCCGGCTCCGCGACCGCGCGGCTGATCGCCGCGGCCGTCGTCGGGCCGTTCGAACTCTGACACCTAGACCTCCACGCCCCGTCCGGCGGGGCTGAAAAATTCTCAAGTCGGCCAGCAGGCCATCGACCATGGTAACAACCGGCCCGCGGCCCCAGAGTTCCAGGCAGGCCCAGCTCACCCCTCGTGAGTGTTTATCCGGGTTAGAACACGGATAAACACTCACGAACATGACATGCGGAAAAGGCCCCACAGATACCTGTGGGGCCCTTCCGGAAATAAATTACGGCGACGACCTACTCTCCCACACCGTACCCAGTGCAGTACCATCGGCGCTGAAGAGCTTAGCTTCCGGGTTCGGAATGGGACCGGGCGTTTCCTCTTCGCTATTATCACCGTAAACCTATGAAATTCACAGACCACACCCCACCCGAGGTGCCCAGCCTGGTATCTCAGAAACCGTACAGTGGATGCGTAACACCTTTGTGAACAAGTCCTCGGCCTATTAGTACCAGTCAACTCCACACGTTACCGCGCTTCCATCTCTGGCCTATCAACCCAGTCGTCTAGCTGGGAGCCTTACCCTATAAAAGGTGGGAGACCTCATCTTGGAACGAGCTTCCCGCTTAGATGCCTTCAGCGGTTATCCCTTCCGAACGTAGCCAACCAGCCATGCCCCTGGCGGAACAACTGGCACACCAGAGGTTCGTCCGTCCCGGTCCTCTCGTACTAGGGACAGCCTTCCTCAAGTCTCCTACGCGCGCGGCGGATAGGGACCGAACTGTCTCACGACGTTCTAAACCCAGCTCGCGTACCGCTTTAATGGGCGAACAGCCCAACCCTTGGGACCTACTCCGGCCCCAGGATGCGACGAGCCGACATCGAGGTGCCAAACCATGCCGTCGATATGGACTCTTGGGCAAGATCAGCCTGTTATCCCCGGGGTACCTTTTATCCGTTGAGCGACCACGCTTCCACAAGCCATGGCCGGATCACTAGTTCCGACTTTCGTCCCTGCTCGACCCGTCAGTCTCACAGTCAAGCCCCCTTGTGCACTTGCACTCAACACCTGATTGCCAACCAGGCTGAGGGAACCTTTGAGCGCCTCCGTTACCCTTTAGGAGGCAACCGCCCCAGTTAAACTACCCACCAGGCACTGTCCCTGAACCAGATCATGGTCCGAGGTTAGACACCCAATTCGACCAGAGTGGTATTTCAACAACGACTCCACCCGAACTAGCGTCCGAGCTTCACAGTCTCCCACCTATCCTACACAAGCCGAACCGAGCACCAATACCAAGCTATAGTAAAGGTCCCGGGGTCTTTCCGTCCTGCCGCGCGTAACGAGCATCTTTACTCGTAGTGCAATTTCACCGGGCCTGTGGTTGAGACAGCCGAGAAGTCGTTACGCCATTCGTGCAGGTCGGAACTTACCCGACAAGGAATTTCGCTACCTTAGGATGGTTATAGTTACCACCGCCGTTTACTGGCGCTTAAATTCTGAGCTTCGCCACACAAGGTGACTAACCCGTCCTCTTAACGTTCCAGCACCGGGCAGGCGTCAGTCCGTATACATCGTCTTACGACTTCGCACGGACCTGTGTTTTTAGTAAACAGTCGCTTCTCGCTGGTCTCTGCGGCCACACAACGCTCCAGGAGTAAATCCCTTCACGCCACACGGCCCCCCTTCTCCCGAAGTTACGGGGGCATTTTGCCGAGTTCCTTAACCACAGTTCACCCGAACGCCTCAGTATTCTCTACCTGACCACCTGTGTCGGTTTAGGGTACGGGCCGCTTGAACACTCACTAGAGGCTTTTCTCGGCAGCATAGGATCATCCACTTCGCCTCAATCGGCTACGCATCACGTCTCAGGCTCAATGGTGTGCGGATTTGCCTACACACCGCCCTACACGCTTACACCAGTACATCCACTCACTGGCGGAACTACCTTCCTGCGTCACCCCATCGCTTGACTAATACCAGTTCAGGTCCCACGCTCCACCACATGAATCGCCCGAAGGCTCAACACATAGCTTTGGGTGGTTAGTATCGCTGGGTTCATCATGGGCGCGTTCACGCGGGTACGGGAATATCAACCCGTTGTCCATCGACTACGCCTGTCGGCCTCGCCTTAGGTCCCGACTTACCCTGGGCGGATTAGCCTGGCCCAGGAACCCTTGGTCATCCGGCGGCAGAGGTTCTCACTCTGCTATCGCTACTCATGCCTGCATTCTCACTCCCACACCCTCCACGAGTCGTTTCCACGCTCGCTTCCAGGGGTGCAGGACGCTCCCCTACCCATCCATGCCACTGCAGAGACACTCGAAAGCATCACTGGATGTATATGCATGAATGACACAGCTTCGGCGGTACGCTTAAGCCCCGCTACATTGTCGGCGCAGGACCACTTGACCAGTGAGCTATTACGCACTCTTTCAAGGATGGCTGCTTCTAAGCCAACCTCCTGGTTGTCTGGGCGACCCCACATCCTTTCCCACTTAGCGCACACTTAGGGGCCTTAGCTGGTGTTCTGGGCTGTTTCCCTCTCGACTACGAAGCTTATCCCCCGCAGTCTCACTGCCGCACTCTCACACGATGGTATTCGGAGTTTGGTTGACTTCAGTAAGCTTGTAGGCCCCCTAGGCCATCCAGTGCTCTACCCCCACCGTGAAACATACGACGCTGCACCTAAATGCATTTCGGGGAGAACCAGCTATCACGGAGTTTGATTGGCCTTTCACCCCTACCCACAGCTCATCCCCCAGGTTTTCAACCCTGGTGGGTTCGGGCCTCCACACCGTCTTACCGGCGCTTCACCCTGGCCATGGGTAGATCACTCCGCTTCGGGTCTAGACCACGCGACTCAACGCCCTCTTCAGACTCGCTTTCGCTACGGCTACCCCACACGGGTTAACCTCGCCACGCAGCACTAACTCGCAGGCTCATTCTTCAAAAGGCACGCCATCACCCCGAAAGGCTCTGACGGCTTGTAGGCACACGGTTTCAGGTACTCTTTCACTCCCCTCCCGGGGTACTTTTCACCTTTCCCTCACGGTACTAGTCCGCTATCGGTCACCAGGAAGTATTTAGGCTTAACGGGTGGTCCCGCCAAATTCACAGCAAATTCCACGAGCTCGCTGCTACTCGGGAACACCACCAAGAGAGATCACGCGCTTTCGCCTAAGGGACTCTCACCCTCTACGGTTCAGCTTTCCAGACTGATTCGACTAGCAACATGATTTTATGACTCTCCGCTGAGTTGACAGCCCCAGCCAGTGGGTCCCACGACCCCCACTACGCAACCCCTGTCAGGTATCACACGCAGTAGGTTTAGCCTCATCCGCTTTCGCTCGCCACTACTCACGGAATCACGGTTGTTTTCTCTTCCTACGGGTACTGAGATGTTTCACTTCCCCGCGTTCCCTCCACACACCCTATATATTCAGGTGCAGGTGACACCCCATAACGGGTGCCGGGTTTCCCCATTCGGAAATCCTCGGATCACAGCTCGGTTGACAGCTCCCCGAGGCATATCGCAGCCTCCCACGTCCTTCATCGGCTCCTGATGCCAAGGCATCCACCGTATGCCCTTAACAACTTGACCACAAAGATGCTCGCATCCACTGTACAGTTCTCAAACACCACACCAGAAAGCCGCCCACTACTGAGAACACCTCTTCCAGGTCACCCTGGCCGGTTTGAACTCGGAGCAACTCCGGTCACCAGAAGCCTCGCACGCCTACGCGTGTTGCCTCAGGACCCAACAGTGTGCCGACCCATCTGCGCTGTCTGAGCGCCGAAAACCAGTAGTTCCACGATTCTTTGAGCTCCACCCAGCGAACATACGCCGCTGCTAGTGGCCTCCCACTCGACAAAGCTTCAGACTCTGCGAGGGTCGAATGCTCCTTAGAAAGGAGGTGATCCAGCCGCACCTTCCGGTACGGCTACCTTGTTACGACTTCGTCCCAATCGCCAGTCCCACCTTCGACCACTCCCTCCCACAAGGGGTTAGGCCGTGGGCTTCGGGTGTTACCGACTTTCGTGACGTGACGGGCGGTGTGTACAAGGCCCGGGAACGTATTCACCGCAGCGTTGCTGATCTGCGATTACTAGCGACTCCGACTTCATGGGGTCGAGTTGCAGACCCCAATCCGAACTGAGACCAGCTTTAAGGGATTCGCTCCACCTCACGGTCTCGCAGCCCTCTGTACTAGCCATTGTAGCATGTGTGAAGCCCTGGACATAAGGGGCATGATGACTTGACGTCATCCCCACCTTCCTCCGAGTTGACCCCGGCAGTCTCCCATGAGTCCCCGGCATTACCCGCTGGCAACATGGAACGAGGGTTGCGCTCGTTGCGGGACTTAACCCAACATCTCACGACACGAGCTGACGACAGCCATGCACCACCTGCACACCAACCACAAGGGAAGCCCTATCTCTAGGGATGTCTGGCGCATGTCAAGCCCAGGTAAGGTTCTTCGCGTTGCATCGAATTAATCCACATGCTCCGCCGCTTGTGCGGGCCCCCGTCAATTCCTTTGAGTTTTAGCCTTGCGGCCGTACTCCCCAGGCGGGGCGCTTAATGCGTTAGCTACGGCACGGAACCCGTGGAAAGAGCCCCACACCTAGCGCCCAACGTTTACGGCGTGGACTACCAGGGTATCTAATCCTGTTCGCTCCCCACGCTTTCGCTCCTCAGCGTCAGTATCGGCCCAGAGACCCGCCTTCGCCACCGGTGTTCCTCCTGATATCTGCGCATTTCACCGCTACACCAGGAATTCCAGTCTCCCCTACCGAACTCAAGTCTGCCCGTATCGACCGCAAGCCCAGGGTTAAGCCCCAGGTTTTCACGACCGACGCAACAAACCGCCTACGAGCTCTTTACGCCCAATAATTCCGGACAACGCTCGCACCCTACGTATTACCGCGGCTGCTGGCACGTAGTCAGCCGGTGCTTCTTCTCCAGGTACCGTCACTCTCGCTTCGTCCCTGGCGAAAGAGGTTTACAACCCGAAGGCCGTCATCCCTCACGCGGCGTCGCTGCGTCAGGCTTTCGCCCATTGCGCAATATTCCCCACTGCTGCCTCCCGTAGGAGTCTGGGCCGTGTCTCAGTCCCAGTGTGGCCGGTCGCCCTCTCAGGCCGGCTACCCGTCGTCGCCTTGGTAGGCCATCACCCCACCAACAAGCTGATAGGCCGCGGGCTCATCCTGCACCGCCGGAACTTTCCACCCCATTGGATGCCCAACGAAGTCGTATCCGGTATTAGACCCAGTTTCCCGGGCTTATCCCAGAGTGCAGGGCAGATTACCCACGTGTTACTCACCCGTTCGCCGCTCGTGTACCCCGAAGGGCCTTACCGCTCGACTTGCATGTGTTAAGCACGCCGCCAGCGTTCGTCCTGAGCCAGGATCAAACTCTCCAACAATGCT
>NZ_JAAATY010000038.1 GCF_013280595.1 Kibdelosporangium persicum | reverse complement strand
TCGATGAGAGTCTGCCCCGGCCGGAGGCCGGAATCGGCTCGGTGGGGCGGTTCCTGGCGTCGCCGCGGGATCGCCGCGAATACTGGTTGTCTTTGGGCGGTCCCGCGGTGGCGTCAGGGGCCGCATCCGGCCCGGCTATCGCGATCGGGCATTTGAAACACGACCTAACGCCACGAAGCGCGACTTCCCCATGGCGGGCGGGCCTGGGTGGTCAGCCACCACGAAGACGTGCGAACCGTGGTGAACGACCGGCGGTTCGGAGCGGGTGGGGTGGTCCGGTCGTGTGACCGGGAGAAGCGCGACGCCTGGGCGCTATAAGTCAAGGCTGTCATTCAGTGCGGATCGCGGCTACCAACAGCTTTCGTTCAGCCGGGATTCAGGAGGAAGCGACTTCTTCGTGCTGCCGCGCCCATTCACTCGCCGGCCGCGAAAGCAGCGCGGTCAGCTTGTCCGTGGTCTCGGGCACCAGCCAGTAGTAGACCCAGGTGCCGCGGCGTTCGGAGTCGACGAGTCCGGCCTGGCGCAGCAGTTTGAGGTGGTGGGAGATCGTAGGCTGGGACAGGTCGAACGCGGGTGTCAGTTCGCAGACACAGACTCCGACGCCGGCCTCGGCGGCGGCGATCATCGACAGCAGCCGGAGACGGACCGGGTCGCCGAGTGCCTTGAACACGGCGGCCAACTCGGTCGCCCGATCCTCCCCCAGCGGCGCGGACTGCAGGCTCGTGCAGCAGGACCCGGTCCGCACGATCGGCAGCTCCTGTTTCGACATACCTCTATATTGACAGCCTTCAATAAAGGCGGCAACATGCATCGAAGAACATCGATACAAGGAGTCGCCATGACTGAATCCACCGACCTTCGTGAAGTTGTCCGGACTCGATATGCCGCCGCCGCGATCAAGGTCGCCGAGGGCGGTGGGGGTTGTTGCGGGCCGGAGGCCGTCGAGGTCGACGAGAACTTCGGCGCCACTCTCTACTCGGCGGCAGAACGCGACGCTTTGCCCGCCCAGGCGATCGCCGCGTCCCTGGGGTGCGGCAACCCGACCGCAGTGGCGGAGTTGCGCAGCGGCGAGCGCGTGCTGGATCTCGGGTCGGGTGGCGGGATCGACGTGTTGCTGTCGGCTCGCCGGGTCGGCCCGACCGGTAAGGCGTACGGGGTGGACATGACCGACGAGATGCTCGCTCTGGCGTTGGCCAACAAGGCCAAGGCGGGCGCCGGGAACGTGGAGTTCCTGAAGGGCACGATTGAATCGATCCCGTTGCCTGCCAACACCATTGACGTGGTGATCTCGAACTGCGTGATCAACCTGTCGACGGACAAGGCCGCGGTGTTCGCCGAGGCGTTCCGCGTGCTGACGCCGGGCGGCCGGATCGGGGTGTCCGACATCGTCGCCGACGATGATCTCACTGCCGAGCAGCGGGCAGAGCGGGGTTCGTACGTCGCGTGCATCGCCGGGGCGCTGAGCTTCAGCGAGTACCGCGAGGGCCTGCGGGCGGCTGGGTTCACCGACATCGAGATCACCTCGACCCACGAGGTCGCCGACTCCATGCACTCGGCGATCATCCGGGCCGTGAAGCCGGTGAACGCGATCCCGATCGTCGAGACGGCAACGTCGGCGACATCCGGGTCTTGTTGCGGGATCAGCGCTTGCTGCACACCAGCCGAACAGTCCGTGGACGACGTGGCGAAGAGTGTTGAGCGCTGACTACGGGCCAAGCAGTGTGGCGAGCTCCGCGGCGGCTGATCGTGCGGTCGGCCCAACGCCGACGAACGTGGCTGAGGCTGCGCCCGTCCATTCGCCGTAGCCGAGCAGGTGCAGGCGTGGCTCGTCGACCGCGCGAGTGCCGTCGGTCTGGATGACGCCGTTGCTGGTTCGCAGGTGCAGCGGGGCAAGGTGGCGGAGCTCGGGCCGGAACGACGACCTGTGTCATGCCGTCCAGCGGCGGCGTAGCCACAGGCTGACGTAGACCAGGGCGACGAGGACCGGGACTTCGATCAGCGGGCCGACCACACCGGCGAGTGCCTGTCCGGAGGTCACACCGAACACGCCGATCGCGACGGCGATGGCGAGCTCGAAGTTGTTGCCCGCGGCGGTGAACGCCAGGGCGGTGGTCCGTGAATAGGACAGTCCAGCGGCCTTGCCGAGGAGATAGCTGCCGCCCCACATGAGCGCGAAGTACACCAGCAGCGGCAAAGCGATCCGGGCAACGTCCAGCGGGCGGGAGGTGATGGTCTCACCTTGCAGGGCGAAAAGCACCACGATGGTGAACAGCAGCCCGTACAGCGCGACCGGGCCGATGCGGGGCAGGAACCTGCCCTCGTACCAGTCTCGGCCACGGGACTTCTCGCCGAACCGGCGGGTGAGGTAGCCGGCGGCGAGCGGGATGCCCAGGAAGATCAGCACACTGCGGGCGATCTCCCAGGCGGACACGTCGAACGCTGTCGTGCCCAGGCCGAGCCAGCTGGGCAACAGGTCCAGGTAGAACCAGCCGAGCACGCCGAACATGACGACCTGGAACACCGAGTTCAGCGCGACGAGCACCGCGGCGGCCTCACGGTCGCCGCAGGCCAGGTCGTTCCAGATGATGACCATGGCGATGCAGCGAGCCAGGCCGACGATGATCAGGCCGGTGCGGTACTCGGGCAGGTCCGGCAGCATCAGCCACGCCAGCGCGAACATCAGCGCCGGTCCGATGATCCAGTTCAGCAGCAGCGACAGCCACATGGTGCGTTTGTCGCGGGTGACGGTGTCGAGCCGGTCGTAGCGGACTTTCGCCAGCACCGGGTACATCATCAGCAGCAGGCCAAGCGCGATCGGCAGCGAGACCCCGCCGACCTTCACCGCGTCCAGCACGCTCTGCAGGCCGGGCACGAACCGGCCGAGCAGCAGGCCCGCGGCCATGGCCACGCCGATCCAGACGGGCAGCAATCGGTCCAGAAAGGACAACCGGTGCAGGACGTCCGGTTCGGCGGCTCGGGTGGTCGTCAACAGGGCCTCCTGGCCTCGGAGTGGGTGCGTGCGCGCTCGGCGAGGCCGGCGATGTGGTCAGCGGTGGCTTGCAGCACCTCGGGACGCAGCCGGTAGTAGGTGAACCGGCCACACGGCTCGGCCTCCACCACACCGGCTTCCCGCAGTTGACGCAGGTGATTGGAGATGTTGGTCTGCCGCGCGCCGGTCTCCTCGACCAGGTGACACGTGCACAGCGCCTCACCGGCCAACAACTGCACGATCCGAGCACGCAGCGGGTCGGCCAACAGCTTGATCACATCAGTTGCCGCTGATATCACGCGGTGATGATAAGACGCTGATGCTCAGAAAGCTAACTACTGGCAGTCCTCAGCCGACGACGCCCGCGCCGGGCGGGCCGGTCACGCAACGGGCCGCCGGGGCGCATCAAGTACTCCATGACCTCCCAGGGCTGCTGGGTCGGCCGGTAGTAGCTCCGGTGGGGTACTTGTCCCCGTCCGGACGCTGCCAACCGGTCGGTTCCAGCAACCGCGCGGCGGCCGGGTCCACCAACTCCGACCACGGGGAGAACAGGCGAACATGGTTCCACCGGGTCACCGCCGAGCCCGCCACCGGCCCCGCTTCCAGCACCAACGGCTTCAGACCCCGCTCCAGCACGTGCGCGGCAGCGGCCAGCCCGACCGGTCCAGCACCCACTACGACCACCGGAAACTCGTTCACCGGACACTCCATACATCGAAGATCATCGATTCAACAACGGAGAATGTATCGACCCGGATCGATTGACGCAACCATCGATCTGTGTCGATACTTAGCGCATGACGATGTTGGACCGTCCGCTGCTGGCCGAGCAGGAAGCCGCCACCTACGCAGGCTGGTTCGCCTGCCTGGCCGAGCCGGCCCGGGTGAAACTCCTGCACACAGTGGCCACAGCCAGTGGTGAGATCACCGTGGGCGAGCTGACCCACCTGCCCGGCGTCAGCCAGTCCCCGTGCTCACACCACATCCGCAAACTGGCCGAAGTCGGCTTCGTGCGCAGCCGCAAGGAAGGAACCGCCGGCGTCTGGCGCGACACCGTCTTCGTCGAACGCAGAAACCAAACCGTCTAACAAGGACACTCAATGCACACCGACGCGATCGTCATCGGCGCCGGGCAATCCGGCCTGGCCGCAGCGCACGCCTTCCAGACCCGAGGCATCCGCCCACTCGTGCTCGAAGCCAGCGACACACCCGCCGGATCCTGGACCCACTACTACGACAGCCTCACCCTGTTCTCCCCCGCCCGCTACAGCAGCCTGCCCGGCATGCCGTTCCCCGGCGACCCCGACCGCTACCCACACCGAGACGAAGTCATCGCCTACCTCACCTCCTACGCCACACGCCTCAACGCCGACATCCGCACCAACCACCGCGTCACCCGGGTGACCTACGACAACGGCCTTTTCACCGTCGAGGCCGGAGAAACATTCACAACCAGCACAGTCATCGCCGCCACTGGCGGCTTCAGCCGTCCACACCGGCCAGACCTACCCGGCCTCGCCGACTACACCGGCACCGTTCTGCACTCCGCCGAATACCGCAATCCCACACCCTTCGCCGGACAACGCGTCATCGTCGTCGGCGCCGGAAACTCGGCCCTGCAGATCGCCGTCGAACTCGCCCAGCACGCCGACGTCACCGTCGCCACCCGCGCACCCATCCGCTACGCCAACCAACGCCCACTCGGCCGCGACATCCACTTCTGGTCCACCACCCTCGGCATCGACCACCTGCCCATCGGCCACCTGCTCAAGAAAAAACCCGCCGTCCCCGTCATCGACGACGGCACCTACCGCGCCGCCATCACCGCAGGACGCCCCGACCACCGGCCACTCTTCACCGACATCAACGACACCAAAGTCACCTGGCCCGACGGCACCACCGAACACATCGACTCCATCCTGCTCGCCACCGGCTACCGCCCCAACCTCGACTATCTCGAACCGCTCGGCGCACTTGACCACAATGGACAGCCCAGCCAGTCCAAGGGTCTGTCCACCACCCACAAAGGACTCGGCTACGTCGGCCTCGAATGGCAACGCAGCCTCGCGTCCGCCACCCTCCGCGGCGTCGGCCGCGACGCGAACTACGTGCTCGCCCGGCTACTCCGCCGCCAGAACCACAAGGTGTGACCTCTGCTTACTCGCAGAAGTGGTACAGCCCGCAGGGCGAGGCCAGCTCAGACGGTCGGTGCACTAGTCTGCACTTCAGGGGTCGGCGACTGGGAGGCGACGTGCGCCTTATTCGTGTTCTGTGCACCACAGTGCTGTTGAGCGCGTTTCTCACCGCGCCACCGGTTGCCGCCGCTGGAGACATCGCGCCTGGCGTACGTGCCGGCGACGACGCGCTCGCCCGTGACTCGCTGCGCACCGATCTGTCCGGCGAGCCGTTCTACATGACGATGATCGACCGCTTCGCCAACGGCGATCCGGGCAACGACCTCGGCGGGTCGAGTTCAGGCGACCGGCTTCAGCACGGTTTTGATCCCACGGCCAAGCATTTCTTCCACGGTGGCGATCTCGCCGGGCTGACCGGCAAGGTCGGTTATCTGGCCGGGCTGGGCGTCAAGGCGCTGTGGATCAACCCGCCGTTCCGCAACCGCTGGGTGGTGGATCTCGGTGGCGGCAACGCCTATGCCGCCTATCACGGCTACGCCATCACCGACTTCACCCAGTTCGATCCACATTTCGGTACCACGCAAGAAATGCGCGCCCTCGTCGACCGGGCCCACGCCCACGGTATCAAGGTGTTCTTCGACATCACCGCGCACTACACCGCCGACGTCATCGGTTTCGAAGGCGAGCATCCGTACCGCTCGCTCGCCGAGTTCCCCTACCGGGACGCCGACGGCAAGCCGTTCGACATCAAGGCAATGGCCGGACGGCCCGACTTCCCGAGGCTGTCCGTGGAAAAGTCCTTCCCGTACCGGCCGGTGTTCGCCGACGAAACAGCCGCACGGCTGAAGAAACCGGACTGGCTCAACGATCCCACCCTGTACCACAACCGGGGCTGGGCGACCGAGTACGCCGGCGAACAGTTGCAGTTCGGCGACTTCTTCGGCCTCGACGACCTGATGACCGAGCATCCCACCGTCATCGAAGGCATGCGCCGGATCTACACCGAGTGGATCGACTCGATGGGCATCGACGGCTACCGGGTGGACACCGCCAAGCATGTCAACACCGAGTTCTGGCAGGCGTTCGCGCCCGCGGTGAAGGCCTACGCGAACGCCCGCGGCAAACGCGACTTCTTCATCTTCGGCGAGGTCTACTCCGACGACCCGGTACTCACCTCGCACTACACCACCGCCGCACGAATGCAGTCCGTCCTGGACTTCCCCTTCCAGGACGCGGCCCGCAAGTTCCTCGCCGGGCAGGGCGCCGCGACGCTGGCACGTGTACTCGACGGTGACGACCTGTACACCGACGCCGACTCCAACGCGTATGCGCTCAACACCTTCCTCGGCAACCACGACATGGGCCGGCTGGCGTGGATGCTGCGCCAGGACCGCCCCGGAATCGCCGAGCAGGAACTGCTGGACCGGTTGCGGCTGGCCAACACGCTGCTGTTCCTGTGGCGCGGCAATCCGGTGCTCTACTACGGCGACGAACAGGGCTTCGCCGGTTCCGGCGGCGACGCCGACGGACGCCAGGACATGTTCCCCACCCGCGTCCCCGAACACCTCGACCAAGACCAGGTAGGCACCGACCGCACTCCGGCGCAGGACAACTTCGACCCCACACATCCGCTGTACCGGCAGATCCAGTCGCTGAGCGCGTACACCACCGCCGATCCGGTCTGGCGGCGCGGAAACCAGGTGCTGCGACACGCCGACGTCGACGTCGTCGCCTACAGCCGGATCGATCCGGTGACCGGGCACGAGTACCTGGTCACCGCGAACTCAGCAACCGAGGCACGCACCATCGACGTACCGGTCGCCGCGGCCGGTGTCACGTTCCAGCAGAACTTCCCCGTCACCGGACCTGGCCCGGTGAGTGGCCCGGACGCCAAAGTACGCGTCACCGTGCCTCCGCTGGCCGTCACCGTGCTGCGTTCCGAACAGCGACTACCGGTCGCACCGAGCGCACCCCGGCCGCGACTGACCCTCACCGATCCCATTGAGGACGGCCGCACCGGGCTGCTCGCCGAGATGACCGGCATCCCGCAAGCACAGGCGTCCTTCGCCGCCAAAGTGGCGGGCCAACCGAACTGGACGGCCCTCGGCACCGACGACGCGGGACCCTACCGGGTATTCGCCGACCTGGCCCGACTGCCCGGTACCGCACCGGGAGCCCGGATCGAACTGCGCGTCGTGGTCCGGGACGCGGCAAACCGGCTCGGTGCCGATGGCCTGGTCATCGAACTCCCGCGCTAGGGCACGGTCGACGATCAGCACCCCTGGTGCTCAAAGTTGTAGCGACTGAGTGCCAAGGACGACGGCCAGGTCCAGGCGGCGGGCGTCCTCGGTGCCGGGCTCGGCGGTGTAAACGGTGATGCGCAGGTCATCCAGGGTGACAAGCAGCGTGTCACAGTCCAGGGTGATCAGGCCGACCGCCGGGTGGTCGATGGTCTTGCGCCGGGACGGGTCGGCCGGGGGCGGCGGTGCCTCGGCGTCCCAGAGCTCGGCGAAACGCGGGCTGCCGGACGTCAGGTCGGCGACCAAGCGCCGCAGCGCACGGTCGGCCGGGTAACGCGAGGCCGTCAGGCGGAGGTCGGCCACGAGCCGGGCCTCGTGTTCGGCCTGCTCCCGCGCGGTGTGCACGACCCGTGAAGGCAGGCGGGCGACGTTGCGCCAGACGGCGTTGCGGTCCAGACCGCGCCAGGTGGTCGTGTCACCCATGAGCGCGTCGTAGGGCGCGTTGGCCAGTATGAGTGTCCAGCTGGCGTCGTAGACGACCACGGGGGTGTGCGAGAGCCGGTCGAGGAGCCGTTGCACGCTCGGGAGCACCCGCGACGACACGACGTCCGGGCCTGGTGTGGCGTGCCCGGCCAGCCGGTAGAGCAGGTCGCGTTCGGTGTCGGCCAATCGCAGTGCCCTGGCCAGTGACTCCACGACCTGAGCCGATGGCGCGGTCGCGCGTCCCTGCTCGAGGCGGGTCAGGTAGTCGGCCGAGATGCCGGTGAGCGCGGCCAGTTCTTCGCGCCGCAAACCGCTGGCCCGCCGACGGCGGCCCACCGGCACGCCGACGGTCTCGGGTGCCACCCGATCACGCCAGCGGCGTACCGTCCGGCCGAACTCCCACGCTTCCACGCCGTCAAGTCTGCCTGTGCCCACGCTGGTTGTCCTGGCCCTGGCAATCCTACGAAAACCGGACGACTGGTCGCGGCCTGGCAGTTCTCGCAGGCTGGGGCCATGACCGAACCCGGAACCGTTCTGATCACCGGCCCGACCCGCAACCTGGGCCGCCACGCCGTGCTGGCGATGGCCGGCCGCCCGGAGGGACAGCGACCAGACCTGTTGCTCGTCGGCCGCGCCGGGCGCGACCTGACCGCGGTCGCCGACGAGGCCGGTGCCCTCGGGGCGCGCGTCCACGTGATTGGCTGCGACCTGGCGGACTTGGCCGACGTCCGTGCCGCGGCGACCATCGCGCGTGACCTGCTCGCCGGCGCCACCGTCCGTCCACTGCGCGCGCTTGTCGCCAACGCCGGCACTATGTCAGCCGACACCCGGCGGGCCTCGGCCAACGGCTACGAGCTGACTTTCGCCGTCAACTACCTCGCCCACGCGCAGCTCATCGGCGACCTGCTCGGCTCGTTGACCGCTCCGGCGCGGGTCGTGCTGCTCGGCTCGAACACCTACCACGCCAACTTCTGGCGCAAGCTGCTGGGCGTGGCCGAAGCCAAGTGGGCCGACCCCGTCGAGCTCGCCCGCCCGGCCACCGGCGACAAGGTCCCGGGCATGGCCGCTTCCGCCGTCGCCTACTCCAACGCCAAGCTGGCGATCCTGTACTACGCCCACGAGTTGCAGCGCCGAGCCGACGCCGGGATCAGCGTGTCGGTGTTCGAACCGGGCTGGATGCCCGGCACCGCGCTGGGCCGCAGCGCCCCCGCGGCGTTCCAGGCGATCGGCCGCGCCCTGGGCCGGATTCCTGGCGTCTCGACGCCGCGGCGCTCGGGGCCGCTGCTGGCCGCGCTGGCCCTCGAAGACAAGTGGGCACACCTGCGTGACGGCGCGTTCGTGATGAAGACCAAGCTGACGGAGGTGCATCCGGTAGCCCATGACCGTGACCGCGAGCGGCGCTTGTGGGAAGCGACCACCGAACTGTTGGAACAGGCAAGCACAACGCGTTAGTTGTTGCGCGTCATGAGGTTGCCGGGTAGGGCCTGAGGATGGGGGCGGGTCTTTCGACGGCAGGATGAGGACTGCCAAGTACCTCGTCCGCCGAACAGAAAGACCCGCCCGATCGCCCACGTCGCCCCAGCCGAGGTGGTCGGCCGGATCACCGAGCCCGCGGTATCGCCGCGCTCAGGCGCCTGGACGCGGCTCAGACCCCTTGATCCGTTCGACGAGCTCGTCGCGGTACTCCAGCACCGCCTGAAACTCCGGTTCATCGCCGGTCGCCCGCTTCAACGCGCCTTCCAGGATCTTCAGCCCCTGGCGTTCGTCGCCGCGCGCGTCCGCCTGCCTCGCGGCGTTCTCCATGGCTTTGCCGAGCTTGGTCCGCGCCTCGGGTTCCTTGGCGGCCTTGGTGATCCGGATCCAGTTGCCGCCCGGATCGACGACGGTGAACCCGGTGGACCGGTCGTTGCGCAGCCGCGGCCGGGTCATCCGCGGGATGCCGGAGATGAGCAGTTTTCCGTGCACGGACCGCATCCCCGCCGCGAAGGCCTCGAACAGCTCGCTGGTGTCCGCCACGATGACCAGGCACGTGCTGTACGACTGCTCCGGGTCGTAGTCGTCCATGCCGAAGAAGTGCAGATTGATGTCTTCCCGTCGCACCGCGACGTACGGGTTCGGCCGCGTCTGCCGATAGGTGATCTCGAAGCCGAGCATCTCGTAGAACGACGCGATCTCGTCGATGGACGGACAGGGCAGGAGCGGAATGGTCAGTTCGTTCGCCATCGCCCGAAGCTAAGCCCGGGCCTGCCGAAACGACACCGAGCTATTTGCTTATGCGAACAGCATCAGGTGTGCACCCCGATCGGGCGCAACGGCTGGCGAAGATGGGCTACGCCAATCACTCCCGCGCTCCTCACCTCGCAGCCACACTCACCCGCTACGAGAAACTCCACATGGGACACACTCAAAAGCGGTCGGTAGCGGGAATTCAACGACCGTCCTCACTGGACAGCAGTCGCTCGACGATGTCCTTGAGCGCATTCGTGCCGTCGGGGCCGAGGCGGTCCAGCAGGTGACGGCGAGTCGCGGCCGACAGGGCAGGCACGGACGCGTCGATCGTGCGACGGCCCGCCGGTCGCAAGGTGACCTCGACCCCGTTCGCGACCTTGCCGCGCGCGATGTAGTCACGTTTCTCCATCCTGGTCAGCAGGTGCGAGAGCCGTGTCCGGTCCCAGCCCAGGGCCGCGGCGAGGGCGTTCTGCCGCAGGACACCGCCGGACTCGTGCAGGTGTACCAAGACGCTCAACTCTGCTTCGGAGAGGCCGGACGCCGCCGTCATGTCGGCGATGACCGCGGCGCGCACCATCTCGTACGCGCGCTTCCACAGCAGCCACAGCTTGGTCGCCTCCCCCGGATCCACTGTTGACATGTCAACACCACCCTTCTAGTGTTCGACCCTACAAGGCGGCTCACACAGAAGGATTTTCGATGCTCGATACCCGACGGCACTACGCCAGCCTGCGCTCTGTGGCGCTTCTTCCGCTCGTGCTGTTCTTTCCAGCCGTGATCGCGTTCTTCGTGGACCCGGACGTGGCGTGGGGGGAATACCTGGGAGTCTTCTTCCACCTGTCCATCCTCTTCCTCGTCTCGCGTCTGGAGGCGGCACCGTGGGCCAAGGCGGCCGGCTACGGATGGGTGACGCTGGACGTGCTCGCGGGCATTCTGATGATCAACGACGTCGCGTACGACACCGCATGGGCGGTCCGGCTCGGCGGGCACGTCCTCGCCGGAGTCTGGATCGTGTCGAGTTCCCTGGTCAGCAGTGCCCGGTTGGTCAGTGTGGTCGGTGTGATCACGGGTCTCTGGCTCGCCGGGTACTCCTTCGTGGGAGAGGTGCTTCCAGAAACGTTCCTGCGTCCGGCCGGCATCCTGATCCTGGTCTGGTTCGCCCTCCTGGCGATCTTTCACCGACCAGTGCAGGAGCAGACTTCCGGCTCAGCCGCGCTGACCACTTGACACTATGAGAAGTGGTGGATCACGACCGCACGAACTTCCGTATCGGCGACAGCTCCGGCCGACGTTGTGAGAGATGGCATGACGTACAGCATTCGGATCGGCAAGCGGCACCGAATCCAGACCAATACCGATGTCCGCCCACGGCACGGCGAAGTTGACAGGATAGGCAAGGCGGTCGTGTGGCGTCGAATTGCGCTGGCATAGACGGGGCTCTCGGCCTTGGAAGACAAGGGTTCACCCCGGGCGCTGAGCAGCGCCCGGTTGACGCGTGACCGGGAGGCGGGGAACGCGCGTGCGGGATTCGTCGCGTCCCCCGCGCTCTATGACGCCGAGTGCGGCGAAGATCCAGCAGGGTGGCCCGCTTTGACAGAGGCCGAACTCCGGGACAGACAACGATCACCGTATGCACGTCGGCGAGTCCGTGTCGGACACACCATCGCGTGGATGAAGGACGGAGCAGGGCTCACTCCCGCACCGCCTCGTCTTTCAGCCGGGCTGTCGCTTCGTCTCGCCTCGGCAGATCGTCGGTAGCCGTGTTGTCAGCCGGCTGTCCGATGTGTCCGAACCGAGCGGCGGTCCAGAACCAGACCCAGCCCGATCATGCCGATCGCCAGGACAAGATGCAGCCAGTTGTCCGCGGCGTTGAGCGGAACGAAGTTGGCGGCACTGTCCATGTCGATCAGCACGCCGTAGAGCCACAGCACCAGGTAGACCACGCCACCACCGACGAGGAAAACACGGGCACCGCCCGCGGACCGCGCCAGCGCCACGCCCGCGACGCCGAATGCCAGATGCACGAGGTTGTGCAGGATGGACACGGTGAACACGCCCAGCAACTGCGCTTCGGAATGGTGACCGGCGAAGGTCATCGCCCCGTAGTTCGCGGTCACACCCGGAATGAAACCCGCGATTCCCACCAGCAGGAACACCACTCCAACGACCAGCGCCGCCATTTGCAGCGGCGTCCGCGTGGCATTACGTACCTCGGACATCTCGTCTCCTCCAGCGGCCTCTCTCGCTACCAATGGCGTCGGCTACCCCAGCCCCGTCCGGTAAAACACCCAAAATGGTCCGAGACGCGCATAGGAAAGGAGGATGTCAATCCTGGACGGAACGCGGATCCCGGTCGGCCCGGTGCGGGCCGCTCCCGGTCGGCATCACCAGCGCTTATCCCCGACCGTTGACATCCGCGTTACCGGCGTGGGTCTCCGCTTGGACAGGGGCACCGCGTCACGCGGGATCGGCGGAAAGCCTCGGCGAGCCCGCCGGATGCGCACCGGGCCGCCGGACAGTCCCTTGGTTGATCATGTCCGCATCGGGTACCTGCGGCAGGAGGACTCCAACCAGCTTCAATGTGCGAAGGAGACACAATGGACCTGCGGTCGCTACGCCACCTGCTGACTGTGGACGGCCCTTTCGCCTCGGCGTACTTCGACAGTTCGCACAACACCGAGGACGCCGCGCGGATATCGGAACTTCGATGGCGCGAGCTGCGTGAACAGCTACGTGAACAGGGCATCGACGAGTCGACACTGGACGCCATGGACACCGCCGTGCCGGGGGGTGAACCACCGGTCGGACCCGCAGGCCGCGCGTTGGTGGCCGCGGGCGGGCAGGTGCTCGTGGACGAGGTGCTGCCCGAGCCGCCACTGTCACCGGTCACCAGAGTCTCCCCCCTGCCGTACCTGCTCCCACTGACCACACTGCCGGGCAAGGGTGCCGCGCACATCATCGTGGTGGTCGACAGCGCCGGCGCCGACCTGCGGGTAGTGGACGAACACGGCGACGAGGCGAGGACAGAGACCGTCACCGGACGTGAGCATCCCCTGCACAAGGTCCGTGGAGGCGGCTGGGCGCACCTTCGCTTCCAGCACACTGTCGAAGAAACCATCCGCCGCAACATCCAGGACGTCGCCGACGAGATCACACGACTCACCGATCAACTCGACGTCGGCCTGATCGTGCTGGCCGGAGAGGTACAGGCCCGATCGGGCCTGCATCGGCGACTACCACCGCGCTGCCAACAGATCGCCGTCGAGACCGAGAGCGGCGGACGGGCCGGCGGTTCGGACCATGCGGCACTGGAACAAGAAGTCCGGCGTCTGGTCGACCAACGCACGACTCGGCATGTGCCGGACCGAGACCCCGCCCTGACCGTCACGGGATTGCCGAAGTGCGTCGCGGCCATTCGCGAGGCCAATGTGGACACCCTGCTCCTCGTCACATCACAGATCCAGGATCTCGCGGTGTGGATGGGGACCGAGCCCAGCCAGGTGGCGGTGCACGAAGAGGAACTCCGTGGTCTGGGCATGCCGTCGATCACCCAGTGCCGGGCGGACGAGGCGCTGCCCTGGGCGGCTCTCGCCGTCGGCGCGGACGTCGTGACGGTTGAGGACGAGCTCACCGACGGCGTCAGCGCACTGCTCCGGCACACCTGATGACCGCGCTCACGATCACGTTGGCCGTCATCAGCGCATGGCGACCTCCCGTCGTGACACTCACACCAGGTTGACAATCGCCTTGGCGACTGGCGTGGGCGAGGAGACCCGAGGTGTGCCGCGTGTAGTCGGCCCTTGGTCGAAGAACGGTACGCCCGGAAAGCGCCATTGAGGCACGCGCTCTATGAGCACAGCTTGACGGATTGCGTTGCTGGGCTTGTTCGCCGTGGCCTTCCTGCTGCATCCCTGGCGGGACCGCGGCCGACGACGACATCCAGGATCTGCACCGCTTGCCCCCGTGACACCAGGGAACAGTGCAGGCACCGCTTGTCCGTTGAGGCTGGATCAGATGACGAGCGATGCAGTCCGACATCACCTCCGGCCCAGCCGAACACGACAGTGTCCTCACCGGACTGCAGCTCACCTTCTTCAGCCGTGTCCTGGTGACGAAAGGTGACGGGGTGGCCGGGGTCCACGTCGACGCGCCCGGCCACCCCATCGGGTGGTGCCGGCGCGCTGTCGGACCGGCTGACAAAGCTTGCGGGACACCGCCAGACGCGCGGTCTCCCTCGGAAGCCGAGTACCCCTTTCGGTCCGCTCGAACCACAAGGCGACGTCGTTCTGCGGGAAGAGGTGGGTGTAGCCGGGTGTCCGAAGCCATGAGCGTTCACTGGGTGTTGCCCGAGGAAGGCGGGACTTGTGACCTTCTCCAGCGTCGGCAGTGGCTGCCACCCGTTCTGCAAAAGCCGGTGCAGTCGCTTACGATGGTTGCGTGACGCAAATGTTGTCGGCACCCGACGAAACGGACAGCGCGTCGGCCGTGCTGCGCGCAATGGTGTCCATTGCGGACTCAACGGTCGGACACCTCATCGACGACTTGACGCTGACCCAATTCCGGGCTTTGCGGATCATCACCGAACACACGCCGATCACCATGAGCCGCGTCGCCGACCAACTGGCTCTCAACCCCTCGTCGGTGACCCGTGCCTGCGAGCGGCTCACCACCCTGGACCTCGTTCAGCGGGCCCGGAATCCACTGAACAAGCGGGAAATCCTACTCGCGCCGACCGGGAAAGGACGTCAGATCGTCGCACGTGTCGAACACGAGCGGCGCGCGGTGTTGGCGGCTGTCCTGCAGCGGCTCGAACCGGCCGTCCGGGCGCAGGCCGCGGTCGTGTTCGGACAGTTCGCCGCCGCGGCGGCCACCGTGCCGACGTCGCTGTCCCCAGGCACCACGCCATTGATTGCGTGACGCAACTGCGCTGACCAGCTTCAGGTTTCGGGTCGATCTAGCCGGGTAGCCGCATCGGGCATGGAGCGAAGGAGGCCATCATGGGGGTCAGGGACGGCATCGGCACACCGTGGGGTACCCGTACGCCGTACGGTCCCGGACAGCGCTGGCCGGTTCGCGTCGACAGCCATCTCGCAGACGGCGTGGCACCCGATGAGGTCGACACATGGGTGCGTACCGCAGCGGTGCTGCACTCCAACGGCGACGGCATGGATCTGGCCGTCAAGGACGGTCGCCTCGTCGGCGTCCGCGGACGGGCCGACGACCGGGTCAACCACGGCAGGCTCGACCCGAAAGACCTGTTCGGCTGGCAAGCCAACAACTCGCCGGACCGCCTGACCACTCCCCTGGTCCGCGACGGCCAGGGCGAACTCGTCGAGTCCACATGGGACGAAGCGATGGGGCGCATCGTCGAACGGAGCAAGGCACTGCTGGACGACCAGGGACCGAGCGCATTGGGGTTCTACACCAGCGGTCAACTGTTCGCGGAGGAGTACTACACCCTCGCCGCCATCGCACATGGTGCGATCGGCACCAACCACGTGGACGGCAACACCCGGCTGTGCACCGCGACAGCCGCCGAAGCCCTCAAGGAGTCCTTCGGCTGCGACGGTCAGCCCGCCTCCTACAGCGACGTCGACCACGCCGACGTGATCGCCCTTTTCGGACACAACGCCGCCGAGACCCAGGCTGTGTTGTGGAGCCGTGTCCTCGACCGGCTCGCCGGGCCGAATCCGCCCGCCCTTCTGTGCGTCGATCCCCGCGACACCATGGTCGCCAGGGCCGCCGCGATACACCTCGCACCACTACCCGGCACCAACATGGCACTGATGAACGGCCTGCTGCATGAGATCATCGAGCACGACTGGGTCGACCACGACTACATCACGCAGCACACTGTCGGCTACGAGGAGCTTGTCCAGCAGGTCACGGACTACCCGCCCGAGCGTGTCGCGCCGATTTGCGGCGTACCCGCCGGTCAAATCCGTGATGCCGCACGACTGCTCGGTCAGGCGCAGCGTCTGCTGTGCACTGTGTTGCAAGGGTTCTACCAGTCACACCAAGCCACCGCCGCGGCCGTACAGGTGAACAACCTGAATCTGATCCGCGGCATGCTCGGCAAGCCCGGTGCCGGTGTGCTGCAGATGAACGGGCAGCCAACTGCTCAGAACACCCGCGAGTGCGGCGCGGACGGCGACCTCACCGGATTCCGCAACTGGGCCAACGACGCCCACGTCGCCGAGCTTGCCCGGCTGTGGAACATCGAGCAGGGTCAGATCCCGCATTACGCGCCGCCAACGCACGTAATGCAGATGCTGCGCTACGCGGAGAACGGAACCATGCGGTTGCTGTGGGTCTCGGCCACGAATCCGGCGGTGTCGCTGCCCGAGCTCACGCGCGTTCGTTCGATTCTCGGTCAGGACAGGCTTTTCCTCGTCGTGCAGGACGCCTTCCGCACCGAGACGGCAGAACTCGCCGACGTGATCCTGCCTGCGGCCATCTGGGGTGAGAAGACCGGGACCTTCACCAACGCCGACCGCACGGTGCACCTGTCGGAGAAGGCCGTCGACCCGCCTGGACAAGCAAGGTCCGATTTGGACATCTGGCTTGACTACGCCCGGCGCATGGACTTCCGCGACAAGGACGGCGAGCAGTTCCCGCCGTGGAGCGAGCCGGAGTCGGCCTTCGAAGCGTGGAAGAAGGCGTCCGAAGGCCGGCCGTGTGACTACTCCGGGTTGAGCTACGACAAACTCCGTGCCGTCAGCGGGGTCCAATGGCCCTGCAACGCCGACAACCCGGACGGCACCGAACGGCTGTACGCGAACGGCAAGTTCTACGCCCAGCCGGACTACTGCGAAAGCTACGGCCGTGACCTGATCACCGGCGCTCCCCTCGAACCCACCGAGTACCGGGCGATGAACCCCGACGGCAAGGCCATCATCAAAGCCGCCGAGTACCTGCCTCCCAACGAGACAGCGACCGACGACTTCCCCTTCATGCTGATCACCGGACGCACGATCTACCACTTCCACACCCGCACCAAAACAGGACGAGCGCCGCAACTGCACCACGCCGCGCCCGAGGTGTGGGTCGAGATCTCCGCCGCGGACGCCGAGCACCTCGGCATCGCGGAAGGGGATCTCACACAAGTCCGCACCCCACGCGGACAAGTGCACGCGCGGGCCCGGATCTGCGGCATTCGCGAAAGGGTGCTGTTCCTGCCCTTTCACTACGGCTACTGGGACACCGAGGATCCAGCGGGACGGGACGGGCACCGGGCCGCCAACGAGCTCACGCTCACCGACTGGGACCCGGCCTCCAAACAACCCCTGTTCAAAACCGCCGCGGCGGCCGTCACCCGCCTCACAGCCGGCGACGGGCCCTCACCCGCGCCAACCACCACGGCATCAGCACCCATCGGTACCGACGTCCCAGACACCCAGGGAGACGCCACCACCCAGGTCACCGAACGCAATGCCGACCCCGCAGGAGCCGCACGATGAAACTCGGCCTCGCCCTGCGCGAACTCCACCGCTCCGAGAAGTCCCTCGCCAAGGACCTGCTCAAGGTGTCCGACCGGCACAAGGCCGAACACGAGATCCACCACGTCGCCCGCAACCTGGCCGCGTGGTCCGCCGACCACATCCGCGGCTTGGCCACCGCCGCACGGCGCTACGACGTGGAGTTGGACGCCGATGTGCCGGAGAGTTCCGGCCCACTGGCGTCGATCCGCACGGCGATCAGCGCACTGAGCAGCAGCCGCCCGGAACCAGGGCTGCTCCTGCTCGCCGACCTGCGCCGCCTGCACCGCAAAGCCGCAGGTGTTTCACTCGACTGGGAACTGCTCGCCCAGGGCGCCCAGGCCGCCAAGGACACTGAACTGGTGGAGCTGACCCGACGCTGCCACCCCCAGACGCTGCGGCAGATGAAATGGACCAACGCCATGCTCAAGACCCTGTCACCGCAGATCATCGCCAGCTGACGGCCGGCCGCGAGGTAACCGGTGTGCCGGGAACACCCGGGTGGCGTTGCCTGTTCCGGCGGCGTGCACGAGCTTGTCAGCGGTGCTGCCCTTTGCGTTTACCCGGTCTGGGCGCGCGTCGCCGTGCCGGCCGGTTCACGACCCGGTCGGGCGCGAACCGGTCTGGACTGGGTTGGACCTGCCCGCCCAGTGCAGTGCGAGCTGCGTGCGCGACGTACAGCCAGTGGCCTTCATGACCGCGGTGATGTGCTTCTTCACCGTGTCTATGCCCACGCACATCACGTCGGCGATCTGCCGGTTGGTCAACCCAAGGGTGACCAGGTCGGCCGTCTGGACCTGGCGAGGTGACACCGCCGCTTCCGGGCGCCGCTGAGTCGTTGCGCGGGCGTGCAACGCCAGCAACTGCCCAAGGTGACGGCCAAGCAGCTCCAGGATGGCCCGGTGCCGTGCGGTGACCGCCTCTTGTTCGAGTACACCGATCCCGCCCGCCAGCCCTCGATCGGCGACCAGCGGCACGACTACCTTGTCCCGAATCCCATTACGCAACAGGAACTTGTCGAGGTAGCGGCGGTGACGTGGAAGCTCCAGCACCGGCCGCAACTCGTTGAGGCGGAGCGGGCGGCCGCCGCGGTAGCCCGCCCACGCCGCCGGGTGCGCGAACGGGTCGTCACGATGGAACTCCTCGACATACGCGGGAACCATGCGGGCCGCGATACCGTTCGCCACCGGCGCCTGGTCGGTGAACACCTGCGCGAAGGTCGGCCCGACGAAGAACGTGGTGTTACGCAGTCCCAAGTGCCGGCCGAGCGCGTCGATGACCAGTTCGCGGAAGTCGTACGCATTCCTGGACGATGTGGAATCCTCCAGTACCGCGATCACGCGGTGCAGATCCGCGACGCCAAGAGTCGGTGCGGTGCAGTCGTATGCCATGGCCTCCCCTCAAGGCAAGCGCATCGCAATGCTCGCACGGTCGGCGGCCAGCGTCATTCGCCCGGACGGCGTACCACGAAGCGACAGCATGCGTGATTCCACCTTCGTGCCATGCCGCTCAAACGCTGTGCCGCCTAGTTTGGGGTTGTCCACGGAACGACTCAGGGAAACACGAAATGGGTTTCTCGTCCGTGTTGAGGAAACGGTTCCGACGCTTCCGGTTTTCCATGCTTATCGGCAAATCGAGAATATGAGAGGATTCTTTGTGAAGTTTTCGTTTCTCCGTTTCGCTGGGGTCATCTTCGCCGCAGTCACCGCTCTGGTCGCGGGCAGCGGCCTGTCGTCCGCGACGCCGTCATTGCCGAACTCCGCCACCGGGGACGCCGTCACGTCCCTACCTGTCGCCCCGTCACCCCAGGCCCAACCCTCGTGGTGCGGCTGGACTCCGGCCAACAACGGCAATTCCCCCGGCCAGGTGCACGTCGCGAAAGTCAACATCCGCACCGGGCAAGGTACCCAGTGCGACGTCATCGTGACCGTCAACCAAGGCCACGGGTTCATCGCACGCTGCTACGTCGACAACGCGGCCAACGAGCGCTGGATCCACGTCACCATCAACAGCAAGCCGGGATGGGTCATCGGCGGTGCCGTCTGGTACACCTGGGCAATCCCTCAGTGTTGACTTCGTACTGAGTGAGCCCGTCCGACTCCCCGAGCGCCCGCGTCGGGGTCGAGGTCGTGCACACTGATCCCGCAGCCCTTGGTCGAACGTCCTTCTGTCGCAAGAAGATGCTCAACCAAGGGCCCCGTTCCCGGCCGAGCGCCTCAGGGGCCCGCGCCACACCCCGCTCGGTGTCGAACACGATCCCGCGCAGGCCCGGAACTGCAGCCAGCACACCGGCCATCAGGGTTCGGCCCGTCGGCCAGCCCCAACGCAACGCCCATCATGCTGGTCATCGCAGCCTTGCTCACCATGCACATCACGGTTGCAGTGCGCGCCGGGCCCGTCTACAGCTGGACGGGCGCGGCGGCGGCGGAGTCCCGGTCTTGCGGCGACGCCGGCTGCTTGGGCAGGAAGGCCGCCGGCAGCAGGCAAAAGCAGCACCACAAGCAGGGTCCAGGTGAATGTGGACGCGAACTTGCCCCAGCTGGCCACCGCGGCCGCTTCGTGCGGGGCCGGGTCGGCGAGTGCGGCTGTCGCGGTGAGCTGCCCCTCGTCGGTCGGGACGCCGAATCGGTCGGCCAGGAGGCCCGCCAGGATGATCGACACAACAGCGGCGCCGATCGCACCGGCGGTCTGCAGGACGATGTTGAGAACAGTGGACGCCCTGGAGGCCAGACTTGGCGGCAGCGTCTGTGGCGCTGCGGAGTTGATAGGCATCATTGTCATCCCTATGCCGAGCCCGGTGACGAACAGGGCCATCAGGAGCATCCAGTACGGGGTGTGGGCGCCGACCTGGGTGAGCAGCGGGAAGCTCGCGGAGATCAGGACCAGTCCCGGTACCACCACCTTGCGCGGGCCTACCCGGTCGACGAAGCGGCCGGCGACAGGCATGGTCAGCAGGGCACCGGCGCCCTGTGGCGCCACCATCAGCCCGGCCACAAGCGCATTCTCGCCTCGCACCAGCATGAAGTAGGTCGGCACTACCATCAACGCCGCGCCCCAGGCCAGCGGCACCCCACCAACGACCACCACGTCGTAGCGGCCGTTCACCTCTTCGGTCACCTTGGATCACCCCGTAGCCAACATCGCCCCCCTTGAAAACCGAGTTGCCGAACTGGCAAACTGGGGCGGTATGGACGACTTCGACAAAACACTCGGCGCCGTGGGACTCCGGCTACGCGCACTGCGCCGGGACCGGGGCACCACGCTCGTCGAGCTGTCCGCTGCGACCGGCATCTCGGTGAGCACCCTGTCCCGTTTGGAATCGGGCAGTCGCCGTCCGACCCTGGAACAGCTGCTCCCGCTGGCCAAGGCACATGGCGTCACACTCGACGAGCTTGTCGGCGCCCCGCCCACTGGCGACCCACGCCTGCACCTGCGGCCGATCAGCTGCCACGGCGGGATGACGATCCTGCCGCTCACGCGGCGCCCAGGTGGTGTCCAGGCATACAAGTTCGTGCTCTCGGCCGCAGCCCGTCCGAAAGAACCGTCCCCGCAGACTCACGAAGGCTACGAATGGCTGTATGTCCTCAACGGACACCTGCGGTTGGTGCTCGGTGAGCACGATCTCGTGCTGGCTCCCGGCGAAGTGGCCGAGTTCGACACGCACGTTCCCCACTGGTTCGGCGCCGCCGGCACGGAATCTGTCGAGTTCCTCAGCCTGTTCGGCAGACAGGGTGAACGTGCGCATATCCGGGCTCGCCCCGGGAAATCCGATCGTTCATAGCTTCTGTACTTACGTACTACCGTGCGTTGTTCGGTCACAGAGACGCCGATCTGACACCGGCTTGCCAGGTGAGGAAGCCACCGTCGAGGTTGGCGGTGTCCCGACCGTACGCGCTCAGCAGACGGGCGGCTGTGTGGCCGCGCTGCCCGACTCGGCAGTACACGATCAACCGCCCTGGTGGCAGGTCGGTTATGTTCTGGCGCAACTGGTCCAAGGGCGCGTTGATCGCCCCGGGGATCGCGTCGGCGGCGAACTCGTCCGGTGTCCGAACGTCAAGGACCGTCGCGCCGCCGGCCCGCGCCGCATCCAACTCGTGCCACTGCACGGTCGTCGTGGCCGCAGAGGCGAGGTTCTCCGCGACATACCCCAACATGTTCACCGGATCCTTGGCCGAACCGTACTGCGGCGCGTAGGCCAGGTCGAGCCCGAGCAGATCCGACGCGCTCAGCCCTCCGGCCATGGCTGTGGCGAGCACGTCGATGCGTCTGGCCGCGCCCTCGGTTCCCACTGCCTGCGCACCAAGAATCCTGTCCGTGTCCCCGTCGATGAGCAGCTTCAGCGACAGCGGCGCTGCCCCCGGGTAATAGGTGGCGTGTGCCGACGGGTGGATGTGGACGACCCGATGCGCGCGTCCGACGGTTCGTAGCTGTTTCTCATTCCAGCCGGTGACCGCGGCGGTGAGCCCAAGCACGCCGACCACGGCGGTACCGTGACCTTCGGTGTCGCGCGCTGGGCGGCCCGTAATTGAATCCGCCGCCAGCCGGCCCTGGCGGTTGGCGGGACCGGCCAGCGGGATGAGCACAGGCTTCCCCGATACCGCGTCGATTTTCTCGGCGACATCACCGACCGCGTAGACGCGTGGATCGGAGGTGCGCAACGAGGCGTCCACCAGGACTCCACCCCCTGGGCCGATCGCCAGGTCGGCGGCCCTGGCCAGGCCGCTTCGCGGCCGTACCCCGGCGGCCAGGACGACCAGGTCGGCGGGCAGGGCGGCGCCGTCACCGAGCACTACGGTGTCCGGACCGACCTGGGCCACCCGCGTGCCCAGGTGCACCGCGACACCGTGAGCACGCAGGTGTGCCGCCACCGGCTGCGCCATCTCCGGATCCAGCGGGGAAAGCACCTGTCCTGCCTGCTCGACCAGCGCAACCGACAGGCCCCTGGCGTGGAGGTTCTCGGCCATCTCCAGCCCGATGAACCCGGCGCCGATCACCACAGCGGTACGGGCATGCCCGGCTGCCCGGACGATGGCGTCGGCGTCGACGACGTCCCGCAGTACATGCGCACGTTCCACGCCAGGCACGGGCGGCACCACCGCTTCCGCGCCCATGCTGAGGACGAGGTGATCCCAGTGCTGTGCGTAGTCCACACCGGACCGATGATCCCGCACCGTGACCGTGCGGGCTGTTCGGTCGATCGCCAGGACCTCGTGGCCCACTCGCACGTCGAGCGCGAACCGCTCCCTCAGCCCGTCCGGACTCTGCGGCAGCAGCGCCGACCGTTCACCGATCACCCCGCCGATGTAGTAGGGCAGCCCGCAGTTGGCGAACGAAACGTACTCACCTTTCTCGAACACGACGATCTCGGCCTGCTCGTCAAGTCTGCGCAGGCGCGTGGCCGCTGACATCCCACCAGCCACGCCACCCACGATCACCACCTTCATCTCGGCGTCAGCCAGCGGCCGGGATGAAGTTGGCGTACTCCTCGATCCGGTCAATGAGTCCGTTCTTGAAGCGGAAGTACATCGCCGCCTGCACTTCACCGACCGGCCCGTCGGCGTTGGTGATGCGCAGGACGTGCTGCTGGAGCACCTCGTCCGCTTCGGTGAACTGGCGGGTGATGTCGTAACGCAGCGACGCTTCGGCCGCAGGACCATCCTTGAGCATCGCGAGGTTCTCGTCGATAGTCTGCTGCCCCTTGCCGTCGTTGTGCCAGACGGTCGCGGTGTCCGTGCACAGCGCACGCATCCCGGCGTAGTCACCCGCTTCCAGCCGTCGCAGGTAGCGGACAGCGGTGTCTTTGATATCGGTGCTCATAGCCTCACGTGTTCCTTTCGGTTCGCCATAAACAGGTGCGCACTCACCCACCGGTACGGGCACGGGCAAGTGGTTGCCCTCCGGCGCCAGCGGGCACGGAAAAGCGCGGGAGAAGACGTGCAGGGGAAGCACGGCCTGGTTGAAATCGACCCGGACGGTGTCGCCCTCCACTGGCGGTAGCACCACCCATCTGCCGATGTCCGGTGTCTCGGCACCACTGGTGGAATCGGTGAACACGACCAGCAGGTTGCCGGGGAACGTTTCGATCACCGTCAGCGAGCGCCGCTGCCCCGCCAGGTCGAACACCAGATCGGCGGGTGCCGGGAGAATGTGCTTGGTGGGCGGATCGGTCAGCCGCTCGATCTCCACTTCCCGTCCCGGCGTCCTCCGGTACTCCGCATCGACCGTATAGGCCGGATTTACCGGGAACACCGCGATCTCCCGCAACCGCGTCAGCGAGGCGACAGTGGGGTCCCAGACAATCAGCCTGTAGATTCCGTCTCCGCCGGAGACAGCCACAGTGCGCTCACCCGACAACCGCAGACTGCTGCCCCCGGTCAACGTGACCGTGCCGTTCACCGGACGGCCGTCCAGCGACACCCCGTCCGCGCCGGCCGCGGTGAACTTCACCCCGTCCGAGCCGCTCGCGTCCCACTGTCCGGGCACGCCCTCGACCGTCTGAGCCGACCCGGTGATCGTCGCGAGCTGGACCACGCCGGCCTTCCCGAGAGGTCCGGCGATCTCCTCCCAGCGGCCACGCCGCCACGCCTCATAGTCCACTTCCACACGTTTTTCGACCATGATCCGACACTAACCGCCCAGGTCGGCCGATCGTCAAACTACTTTGCCAAACTGGCAAAGCGTCAAATGTAGACACTCAGGGGAAGTGAGCGACGGCAACGATGTCGTCCAGTTGACCGAATATCCCGGCAAGGCCTCCGAAGCGATGCCCCTGCTTTCCAGGAGTCGCTCGCTCCATGAAGGCCGGTCCTGCCGTCACGATGGCGCCGGGGCGGCTCACCGCAGTCCCAGCAGCGGCAGCCAGGCCCGGCAGCCGCCCGCCGCCGTCAGCAGCACCGCGAAAACGCCCGCCGCGCCAAGCAGAGTCAGGTTCGCCGCGGCGAGCTCGTTCACCGCTTCGCGACGCTCGCCCAACCAGTCTGTCAGCGCCGTGCGCAACCGCGCGGCAGAAGGATGGCCTGTGTGCACGGCGAACGCGTCGGCTATCGCGAGTACGCCCGCAGCGCCGTGGCACACACCAATCAGGTCCTCCGCGGTGGTTCCTCGCAGCTGCGTGCCGGGGTCCCACGCGCGGTCCAGGCCGACCACGGCTTCCAGGGCGACCTCCCGCGCACCGGGATCGTCCAATGCGTCCCCGGCCTCCCACAGCGCCCACGCCACACCCGGGGCGCCGTAGCACCATGCCTGCCGGGTCTGCCAAGCCTTGGCGGATTCGGTCCGGTCCGACGTGCCCCACACCGGCATGCCACGCGGATCAGTGGCGGCGGTGCCGACCAGAAGGGCGACGCAGTTACGCAGTGCGGCTGTCAGCCACGGACGCGGGCCGAGCACCCGCTGTGCCGTGACGAGAGCGAGAACGACGCCGGGTACACCATGGCCGACCCCGAGGTCGATCGCGCTGTTGTCACCGGTGCGCAGCCCGGCGAGATCAACCTCGGCGGTGAGCCGGGCCAGGTACCGGGCGAGCGGGCCGGTCTCCTCGGCGGTGCCGCGCCCACCGACCGTCAGCGCGAGCAACACGCCTGCGGGGCCTGCGATCAGGTCGTAGTCCGACCACTGGAGTTGATCGGGCTCCCAACGGTATTCACGTGCCCACCCGGACAACCCCTGGCGGGTGTTCGCGGCGAGCCTGACCAGTCTCCGGTCGGCTTGTGCGGCGACGGTGAGGCCTGCGACGAATCCGGCGCGGCCGAGATCGAAAACGCCCACGGCTCGCGTGTTGCCGTGCAAGGCATTCAGCCAGCGGACCAAGGCCGCGTCGTCGAGGTGTCCGAGCAGGCTGGCCAGCACCCCTACCCCGGCACCGTCCACATCGGCCAGGCCGGGGGCAGCCAGGGCGCGCCTGGCGCAACCCGCGTACCACGTGCCCGCGGTCATGGCTTCCTTCCTTGCAGACATGAAGGCGCGTGCCGTCCCATAACTGGACGGCACACGCCTTCAGCACGTCACTGCCGTCAGACTTCCTGGCCACAGCCGAACGTGCAGGCCGACTGCGCGCCCATCTCCAGGGCCTGCTCGCCGGTGTAGGCGGTCTCCAGGCCGGCGATCATCTCTTCCACAGTGGACACGATGGACTGCTCCATGATGTCCCTCCTTTCGGTTTCTCTTTTTTCGCACCGGGACGGGCGTCCCGGCGGAGCTCGGTTCGGTCAGCCGGACCGGACGCGGGAGGCCATCTCCGCGGGGTCGGCGGCCAGGGGCAGGCGCAGGACGAGTTCACCGCGGTGCGTAGGCCCGCCGGCGATATCCGGTTCGGGCAGCATCTCCGCCACCAGGAACTCCGTCACGCCGCAGCGCCTGATCCGGTCCACCAGTCGAACGGTGTGCAAGCTGTCGAGATCGCACGCCCTCGGCTCGTCCTGCGCATCGGCGGCGACGGTCACCCAGCGCGGCAGGCCTCGTACGGCTCGCAGCCGGGCCAGGGCTCGTGCCGCACCGGGCGCAGGCGCGGACGTTTCCCAGAGCTCGTCGGCGCGCAGCCGCCATTGCTGTGGGCTCAACACCAACTGGCCGCCGCCGACGGTGATGCGGGGCATCCAGTGGCGATCCGGCCAGCCGGTCAGTGAGTAGCGCAGCCGTTCCCAGGGCACGCGGTTCGCCCGAGGGCTCGCGGCCAGCAGCCGGTTGCCGATCACGTCCCACGGCTGGGGCATTGCGCGGGTGGAGTGGTAGACCGGCCAGATCCGTTCGCCATGGGCCCGCACCACCGGTCCGCCGTCCGTCCGCTGGATGGTCAGCCCGGACAGCGGTAGGTACGTCGAGGGCCGCCGCAAGCCGTCCCGGTAGTAGCGGTGGACATCCGGATCACCGGTCCACGCTTCGGTGTAGGCGGGCCTGCGGACCGCGTTGGCGGCCTTGGCCGACAACGGGGGCACCAGCAGTTCGACGAAGCGACCCCCCAGGTCCCGCTCGACCTGCCGCAGAAACGTCCGATACCACTCGGGCCGCACCGGTCCGGCGGGGTGCAGCACTGCTAGTGCGTCGGCGAACCGCGAGTCCAGCGTTCCCGTGGAGCGGACGTAGTCGAACACTGCCAGCGGCAGGCCGGTTGGCCGCACCGGAACGATCACGCAGTCCAACGGCCAGGCCGTGGGAACGCTCGGCGGTGCACCCACCATCGCGAGGACGGTGTCGTCGATGTCGACCGGGCCCACGTCGAGCCGTTCGCTCAGCCACCTGTGCAGCCGTCCGTACGGGGTGTCCGCCACGTCCGGTACTGGCCAGTCCCACCGCTGCCTGCGAGGACTTGGCGGCTCGGCCAGGTCGTCCACCATCAGGTCCAGCACTGGGCGCGGCGTCTCCGAGAGGTCCGCCGTCTGTGTCACCCGAGGCCGGCTGGAGCCGACTACGTCCAGCACTCGCATGGCCGAGCCGCTCAGCTCCTCGACCCGGCGGACGTAGGCCAGCGGCAGCGGACCGTCCGAACGGCGATGCACGTCGACGAAACTGCCCTCGCGCGGACGCGGCAATGTGCCGGTTCGTGGTGCCCACCCGGTTGTCGTGGCGCTGGTGGGCAGCGAAACCGTGACCACGCCAAGCCGGATCAAGTGTTGGACGAACCCGTGCACGATCCGTTGGTGCTGGTCACGGTCGACCGGTTCCGCATGCGGCGGGACCAAGGCGGCGGTGAACTGTGGGAGCGTCAGTGTGCTTCCGGTGAGCGCGTCCAACACGGCTCGCAGTGGCTCGGTGCGGCGGAGCCGGAGCCGTCGCAGCCGGTCGGGCGTCCGCGGGTCGATCACCCAGAAGAGGGTGTCCGCCTCGATGTCGCGGTGCAGGGGCGTGACCGCGAGCAACGCGCCGGGGGCTGTCAGCTCCGCCAGACCGGTCCCGTCGTGCCGGTTGGCCGCGTACTCGACGGCGTAGTCATCAGTCAGCGGCGGCAGGACATCCGCCGGAGCGTCGGCGACCTGCAGCAACGCCGTGTGGGCCAGCCAACCTCGCGGGGTGGCTCGTGTGCTGCCCCGCGTGATCAGCCGCCACAACAGATCCGCACGCTGGCGCATCCGCTTGCCAGTCCATGTCTCCCCCGCGCCCAACCGCGTCTGGATGTCGGCGAGCACACCCGGCTGTGCCTCGGCGATGGCCAGCCGCGCCACTGGGTCGGTGGCGAGCACTGACCAAGGCAACTCGGACAGGCGCCGCTGTTCGGCATCGACCGCGTCGTCCAGGTGCGCGTGCCGGTCGGCCAACTCGGTCAATGTCCGTGCCGTCCGCCGCAGGCGAGTGCCGAGTTCGGTCTGGCCGACGCGAACGGCAATGTCGGCAGCTGCCGCGACCACTCCCTCAGCGCGGGGCGGGATCGGGTCAGGGAGCGTGTGCAGCAACCGCCGCGCGGCGAGCGCATCGGCCCGATCAGCGGCGCCGAGCGCCAGGTGCGGTACGACCACGTCGCCTATCGCGTCGGCGAGGGTCAAACCGTCCGCGGCCAGGCGGTCGCGGTCGCGATCCCACTGCCGTAGGGCGTCGGCCAGTTCGGGCGCACCGGCACGGGCAAACCACGCCATCGGCAGCGCCGCCGTCCGCATCAGGGCCACGATCGGCGCGTTCATGACCGGACAGCCGGGATTCCGAGCGCTGCCGCGCGGTCAGCCAACGCCTCTGTCAGTAACCCCTGGCGCAGCGGGTCGAGCCCGCCACGGTTCCAGTGGAAGATCGTCACCAGCGCCGCGGCCTCCCGCGGTCCCAGCCACGCCTCACCGGTGTCTAAGTACTCGCGGCGCCACGTGTCCGCCAAGGCGCGTACCCCGAGATGGCCGGCACTCTCGCGACTCTGTGCCCAGGCCGCGCGCACACCATCCGCGGCGTGGCGGAAGGCCGCAGATCCGGTCACCTCGGACGGCAACCCGCGGCGGCACTGGACCCGGACACGGTCCCAGACGTCCAGGTCCTCCCAGCCCACCACACCCAAGCCCGCGAACAACTCGGCCAGTACCGGCAGCGAACGCGCCCACGCGGGCTCACCGGGGGCGGCGTGGCACTCCAGCCAGAAGAGGGAGTCCGTAGTGAACAGACGATGGACGTGGGTCAGCGAGGCGGGCCCACCGAACAGAGCAGTCTCGGGCTCATAGCACGGCTCGGTCACAGTGCCCACGAGGTTGTCCCGCTGCCAGCGCTCACAGGCGGCACGCACCTGGCCGCGCAGTTCGTCCCGCTCGCCCGGCGCGGGCTCGAAGCGAATCCGGAGACCTGGCGGCTTGTGCACGAAAGCGAACTGGGTGGCCTGGCCACCGTGCAACACAGTGGTCGCGAGGTCGCCCAACGCGGCGTACAGCGAAGGAGCGGGGCGGCACCCGGCCAAGGACAGTCCATACTGGACCCATCCTGATCCGGTGAGCAGCGCCTGCCGCCCGGCTCGCAGGAACACCCTTTGCTCGTCCGTCAGCGTCCCACCGGCCGAGTCCGCGCAGTCAAGGAGAAATCGCCGCACGGGCACGAGGCCGGCACCCACGGGCAGGGGCGCGGCGAGCGCGACATCTTCGATGTCCGCGCGCTCTGCGTGTGTCCCCATCACAACTCCCGCCGTGTGCCTCGGTCCTCGTGGTGCCGACGGCAACGATTCCGGACGGAATGCCTGGCGCACAGAGTGTTTCACGCAGCGATGAGGGCGGCCGGCCGTGCCGTGGGTTCCCTTGTGCTCACCCGGGGAACGTTCGGCTCAGCGCACCGGCTTGTCTATTCAGGACACCAGCGGAATGCCGATCGGACAGTTCGACGGAATGTCACGACGGGACGACGGTGGCGGCGAGCTCGCCGAGAGCCTTGCGGTTGGGCAGGCCGGTTTTGGTGAGGAGGCTGGAGATGTGCCGCTCGACCGTGCGCGGCGACAGGTGCAACTGGTCGGCGATCTCGCGGTTGCCGAGCCTGTGCACGAGCAGTCGCAGAACCTCGTACTCGCGAACCGTCACGCCGTCTGCCCGTAAGACGGCAGGTATCTCGCCGGCACCGTTGCGACGCTGGGCGACCCGCGCGCCCGCGCTCCGCAGCAGCGCCCGGCACGCACCGGCCACTGCCGGAATATCCGCGCTGTGGAAGTACTCTTCGGCCGTACGAAGCCATTCCACGGGTGTGCCCCAGCCGTCGGCCAGCGCGGCCTCACCGACGAGCCGCAGGCCGAGGTGCTTTCCCATGGCGTACGGCGCTCCTACGGACATGGCCTCGTCGACGGCCGCGGCCGCCTCCGCGTGCTGCCCCGATCGACCGGCCAGCACCGCTCGCCCGAACGTCGCGAACTGCCGGTCCCACCGGAAGCGACTGCCCGGATCAGCGGTGATCTCCTCGTACGCCTCCCAGTCCATGTCTCCGGACAGGATCCGCAGCAACAGTTGCACGCCGTACCGCCCGGCATAGGCGTAGATCGTCGGGTTCGCCGCCTCGTATCGCATCGCCATGGCCAACTCGGCCATCGCGCGGGAGCGGTCTTCCTCCAGCAGAGCGCAGGTAGCCTTCGCGAGACCGTGTATCCGCGGCGCGTGCTGGATCAGATCACCCTCCCGCTCACGGAAATCGGCGAGTGCGTGCGTCATCTCCTGGCTTTGGCCGCGATGCCCGGCGAGCACGACCCGCAGCAGGCGAACGTACCGCGCGGGTTCTCTCAGTCCCAGCCGGGTCGTGGCGGTGAGCACGTCGTCGATCAGCGCCTCGGCGGCGTCGAAGTCGCCACGCAGGATGATCTGGAGTGCCGTGCTGGAGTCCGCGTGGTACCGGGCGGTCACGGCGCCGATCCGGGATGCCTGCCGCCTGGCCTCGGTCAACCGGTCGAGACTGCCGTCGTGCATCGCGTCGTCGTTGCCCAGCCGGGCGAGGGCGTGGATCTCCCAGATCGGCAGGTCGTACTGGACCGCGACGGCCCTGCTGCGTTCCAGGCAGCTGGACGCCTGGACCGGGTCACGCGGCCGGACGAGGGCACCCAGCAGCTGCCAGGCCTGGCAGGCGACAACGGGCAGGTCCGCCGTCTGCGCCACGGTCGCCGCACGACGCGCCAGCGATTCGGCCTTCCGCAGTTGTTCCGGCCCGGGTTGATCCACCGCGAGGTAGGCGTCGACGACATCTATCGGTGCGGAGTCGGCCGGACTGGCGTCCGGGCCGAGCAAAGCCCGGGCAGCGTCGACCTGGGCCACGCCGTCGGCGTATCTCCCGGCGACGTGGGCAGCCCACGCGAGCCGGGTGCGCAGCCGGGCCCGCCGCTGCCGGTCGAGGCCACTGCCGGCCTGGTCGAGCGAGGTGACCGAATTGAACGCCCGGTCGATCTGCCCCGCTTCGGCGAGCGCGTAGAGCAGGGTCTCCAGCACGTCGGCGCGGGTGGCGCCGTCCTCGTGCGCGAGCAACTCCCAGGCCCGGTCGAGCAAGGCGACAGCCGAATCGGCGGCGCCCTGGTTGAGCGCACGCCGGCCGGATTCGAGGAACAGCCGCCCGGCTGCCACGATGTCACCGGCGTCCAGGCGCAGGGCGGCGCACGCCTGGCACCATTCACCGGGAAGTCCCGGGTAGACCGCCTCCACCGCGTCCGCGACCTGGGCCGACAGCCGTGCCCGGTCGGCCGGGGTGAGCAGGCTCAGCACGGCTTCCACGATCAGCTGGTGCTGGAAGCCGTACCAGCCAGGCGCCTGGTCGTCGGAGACGATCAACTGCGCCGCGCGGTCGGTATGCAGGTGACTGAGCAGGTCCCGGTACGACAGGCCGGTGACCTCCCGCATCAACGCGAGCGGGAACCGCGGGCCCAGCACGGCGGCCGCCGAAACCAGCTCACGCGTCCGAGGATCCAACTGCTCGACGCGCCGGGCGACGCTCCGCACGAATGTCGGCGGCGCGGTGGCCGGCGTGGTGTCGCACAACTGCCAGCGTCCGTCCTGGGCCACCAGCAGGCCACCGTCCACCATCCCGCCGAGTACTTCCTCGACCAGAAAGGGGTTTCCGGCGCTGCCGGCCCACAACAGGTCGGTGGCGTCCGGTGACACGTCCTGCTGTCCGACGCCGAGGCACGAGGCGGCCAGCCTGCACACCTCGGGTTTGCCGAGCCGGTCCAGCTCCATCAGCACAGCGGCGCCGCGCCGGGCCGCCGACTGGGCAAGGGTCAGTGCCGGACCCGGATCGGCCCTGACGGTGCCGAGCAGGACGGTCGGCTGCCTGCCGATGTTGTCGGTCAGGTAGTCGACCACGGCGAGGGTTTCCGGATCGGCGTCGTGCATGTCCTCGAGCGTCACCAGACAGCCGTTGCGCCGGCCGGCCAGGCCGATCAGCCGCAGCACCGCCTCGGCCAGGATGACCAGCGAACCGTCGTCGTGGTCGGTGACCGGCGGTCCCCAGTCCGGGATCAGGCGGCCGAGGACCGGCCGGTACGGGCCGAGCGCGTCCACGTCGACCGGACTGTCCAGCCGGGTCAACGACAGCAACGCCTCGGTCAACGACCGGAACGGCGCGGGCGGGCCGATCGCGCTCCCCCGGCCACGCAACAGTCTCATGTCGGCGGCGAAGCCGAGATCGGCGGCCGTCGCGGCGAGCCGCGACTTTCCGATGCCACCCTCACCGACGAGGAAGACCGCGGCCCCACGCCCACCGCGTGCCGAGTCCAGCAGCTTCCTCATGGTGCGCAGTTCGCCATCCCGCCCGACTATGACAGACGACCGTTGCCCCACTTTTCCGACATTAGCTTAGTTTCCGACAACCGGTCCATTGGCCGGTTGCCGGAAACGGTGTCAGCGCTTGATTTCTCAGTGGTGACTGACGCTGCATATCGGCGTTGTGGCCACCGCGGCGGCCGGGTCCTCGAAGACCCCGGCCCCTCCGGAAGCGGCGACACCCGCCGAGATGACCAGTCCCGCGAGAACCGCCGCCCGTAATCCGAACGGCGTTGTCATCGGCAGGAGCTTCAGGCGGTCCATCGGACCGACCGCCTGTGGCTGGTCCTCAGGGTCACCGGACTCGGCCAGTTCCTCGGGGGTGGTCGACATTCGTCTCTCCCTGTTCTCTGGTGGTGTGATTGCGTTGTTCACTTCTTCGCGGGCGTGGGTTCCAGCAACAGCACCGACGGAACCCGGTCGGGAAAGCCGAGCCTCAGCAGCCCGTACCCGATTCCGGCCAGCCCGGTGAGCAGTCCAGGGGTGATCACACCGTTGGGTGTCCCGCAGAACACGCCGTAGCGGTTCACCGCGTCGAGCACCAGCCCGGCCCGGCCGCGCAGGGCAGGCACCGCCGCGGGCTGGCGCTCGGCCATCACCGTCAGCGCCTCGGTGATGCCCAGTTCGCCGTGGCACAGGCTGAGGTCGCGCAGCACTCGACGCTCGGCGAAGTGCCGCACGGCACGCTCCAGTTCGATTTCGTCCATCAAGGGCGATCGCGCGGCCAGGAGTCCGGCCCGGCCGGAACACCAGCCGTCGTGGTCGTGGTGCGCGGACGCGGCCAGGATCTCCCGGCCGGCCCGGGCGTGGGCCGCGTCGGTGTCACCGAATCTCGTCAGCGCCAAGCCGATCCCGGCACTGCCGTCGGTGAAGCCGCGAGCACCGGCCACATCCCGCCCCACATCCCGCAGCAGCCGGTCCGCACAGATCTCCGCCAGTCGCGCCGCCGACGGCATGCCCAGTTCGGCGTGCACCGCGATCATCGCCGCCAGACACCCCGCGACACCGTGCGCCCATCCGGTGGCGCCACCGGCCGCCACCTCGGCAAGGTCCACGGCGGACTCCGCCAGGTGCCCCAGCTCGCTGCTCGACAACGAAGTCGCCATCCGCGCGAGCGCGTACGCGATGCCTCCGAACCCGTGGTACCCGCCGGGACCGACCGCCGCCACGAGTGCGGGCTGAGTGGCCAGAACGTCGAACAGCGGCGCCATCCCCGTGACGGCCCGGGCCGCCACATCGCCGTAGTGGGCGACATGGGTCAGGTCGGCCAGTTGCGCCAGGAACAACGCGACGCCGGTGTACCCGTTGGCCAGCCCCGCCCCCATGGGCAGCAGCAACCACTGCCGGTCGTCGACGGGTTCCAGGCCGAGCCAGTTGACGCGGTCGCCCACGGCCGCGCTCCTCGCGACGATCTGGTCGGCGATGCCGCAGGCCACGGCGAGCAGCCTTTCCGGCTGCGCCGCGGTGAGCTTGATCGGGCCAGGCACCGGCACGGTGCTGACGTGCCCCTCGATCGGCCGCCTGGTGGCCAGCGTGGCCGAAATGATCCACTCCTGGTCGTGCCGGTCCGCCGCGCTGTAGCCGTTGATCTTGGCGCGAACCTGGTCCAGCACCGTCTCGCCGAGCACGTCCGGCTCGGGCACGCCGTCCGACGTCCACAGGTCCCGCCGATCCGGCCGCGCGGTGAACAGCGGCACGTCACCCGCCCACAGATCCACCAGTTCATGCCGGGACAGCCTGCGGCGCAGCGGAAACCCGGCCGACTCCGTCCACAGCAGGTCGAACACGCGGTCACGGGCGAGTGCGTCGGTGAGCAGGTCCGGCCGGGTGGACTCCTCCAGCAGGGCCACGTAGCCGTGGGTGGGACGCACGAGGACGCGAACGTCCATGCCCGCGGTCTCCGCGACGAGGTCGGTGAGTTCCGCGCCGTGGGCCATGATCGCGTCGTAGCCGAGCCGGAATCCGTGGATGAGCGCCTGTTCGTAGTCGCACGGTTCGAGGTCCCGGTCGCCGAACCGGGGACGGTTCGACGCACCGGTGAACCGCACCGGCTCGCGGACCGGGCGCATGCGGTCGGTCGCCGGGAACTGCCAGCCCACTTTGCTGCCCGGCGAGTCTGTTCCCCGGTCCCCGCCCAGGCCTGACATGTCGACCGCGCCGTGCTCACCCACCACGATCATCGGCAGCAACGCGGTGCGGTACACCGAGGTGGCCAGGACCTGCGCCGCGGGATCCGCCGCCTGGCCCGCAGGCCCCGGCAGGACGGGCTGCAACAGCGTTTCGACGTCCACCAGCATCGGCTGGTCACCGCACGCGATCAGGTTCTGGTAGTGGATGTCCGACGCGGACGTCGCGTGCAGGAGCGCGAGCAGGGCGCCTTGGCGGCGGTAGAAGAAGTCGGCTTCGGCGAGATCCGCCAGCGGGCGTGCGGTCACGAACTCGACCCAGCCGTAGCCCGGTTTGGCCACGACCGCCGCAGTCCGCAGGCCGAGCTGGGCCACCATCCGGTTCAGCGAGGCGACAGCGGCGTTGAACCAGACGTGTGCCCGTAGGTCACGGGGTTTGTAGACGACCCGCTCACCGCCGGCGAACGACAGGAACGCCACCGAACGGCCGCGCTGATGGATGTCCCCCCGGCCGGTCTCGATCATCGCGAGCGGACCGGGATCGCTGCCGTGCAGCAGCAGCTCGACGATCTCGGGGCGATCGCCCGAGAACCGGCCGAGCAACTCGATCCGGGCATCGGCGGCGAACCGGCTCGTCTGGCCGAGCAACCTGCTGAGCACGGGGTACTTGCCGAGCAACGCCGCGAGACCGGCCGGATCGGCCGTCCGCCGGACGAAGTCGGCGAAGCGCGCACGGCTGTCTCCGCCGATCAGCCGTCCGCGGGATTCGTGCATCTCCGCCACCAGCGTCCGGGCCGCGAGCTCGGCCAGTCCGCGGCCCAGTTCGACGGCGAACTGCTCGGCGACGGAGTCGAGATCCGCCAGTCCCGGACTCACCCCGGCGGTCACCCGATCGGTGGCCACGGCGACGAATGGGCGGAGTATGGCGGCGAACGCCTCCTGCCAGTCGCGGTACACCGGGGTCACCGGCGGCAGCGGCTCGGCTCTGCGCAGTGCCTGCTCGGCGAAGTCCGCCCAGTCCGGCCGGGTGATCCTGGCGGCGACACTGTCCGGAGACTCGGTGGCCAGGGCCAGAGCACTCGCCTCGTCGAGCCCCAGATCGGCCAGCCGCGCGCCGAACCAGGTGTGCTCGCTGCCGTCCGCCTGGTGCACCGTGCCGGCCGCAAGCGGTTCCGCCACGGCACGTTCGTGCAGCGCCACGCCTCGAACCCACCAGGTCGCATCCAACCTGTCGGCAGCCGTCCGGTTCGTGGTCACGCCCCACAACATGCCAGCCGCGGGACCCGGCAGTCATGAGTGGAATCCACTCACATTCGTGCCTGCTCCACCCACGGCCGCCGGTGCCCGTCGCCACCGCGGCCACTCGCCGGAGCCGTGAGCAGCGGTGAACCACCGGGTGATGCGGGAATCGGGAATTTGAGTGGAGCACACGCATGCGCCGCGGCTGATGCCGGACTTCGATGAGGACAGCCGATCAAGGAGGTCTGGAGATGGGTGAGCCGGTCTCTGTCAACGTCATGGCGCTGGACCCGGTCCTGGAGGCCGGGACGACCAGCGCCCTGAACAGCTGCCCGGACGTCGCCGTGGCCATGCCACGCGACGCCGCCGCCGTCACTGTCGTGATCGTCGACGATGTCGGCGGTGAAGTCCTCGACCTCGTCCGGGCCACCCGGGCCGCCGCCCACCGGCCGGAGGTGGTCCTCGTGGCCACCGACGTGGCTCCGGCGGAGGCGCTGCACGCGATCGCAGCCGGGGCGCGTGGACTGCTTCGCCGTCGTGAAGCGGGCGCGGCCCGTCTCACGCGTGCCGTGCTCGCCGCCGCGAGCGGCGACTGCACCGTGTCACCGGACATGCTCGACGGTTTGCTGGAGCACGGCACGAGCGCTCGTTCCTCGGCGCGGACGACCAATCTGAGCGAACGGGAACGCGCGGTCCTGACCATGGTCGCCGATGGCCACGAGACCGACGAAATCGCCAAAGCGCTGTGTTATTCGGCGCGAACGGTGACGAGCGTCGTGCACGACATCACCCACCGCTACCGGCTTCGCAACCGGGCCCACGCGGTGGCATACGCATTACGCGCCGGACTGTTGTGAGAGGTGGAGATCATGCTGCCAGTGCACCTCACCGCGTCTGACGTGACCATGCGAGAACGGATGGCCACGGCCCTCCGTCGGGCAGGGATCCCGTTGACACCTGAACCCGGTCCGGACACGGTGCTCGTCGCGACGGGCAGGACAGTCGACGACGCACTCGACGCGTGCCGTCCCGGACATCTGCTGCTCATCATCGCCGACACGTTCACGCCTGCCGGAGTGTTGCGCGCGATGCGGGCCGGTGCCCGGGTGATGCTCCAGTCCGGCCGGACAACCCCGGCGCAGCTCACCGCCGCGGTGCACGCAGCCCGCCACGGCGACGGCAGGCTGCCGCACGACGTGCTGGTCCGCCTGGTGGGCACCGCCCAGCCGCAGATCAGTCTTTCGCCGCTCACCGCCCGGCAGACCGCGGTGCTCGCGCTCACCGCCGACGGCCACAGCAACGCCGCGATCGCGCGGTCGCTGTCGTGTTCCGAACACACGATCAAGAACGTCATCTACGACCTGATGACCCGCCTGCAAGTGCGCAACCGCGCACACGCGGTCGCCCATGCCGTCCGGGCCGGCCTGATCTGAACCGGCAGGCGAACAGTTCGCGGACACGTGCCGGTCCTTCCCTGGCGAGCGGGTACGGCCCGGCGCGACTCTTGGTGCAACCCCAGTGCGTGGAGGTCTACAGTGGACAGCTGTGCGATGGACGGCGCCGGACGCGCCGGCGTGCCGAGGAAGACGTCGTTCGCGCAGCAGCGGCTGTGGTTCCTCGACCAGCTCAGGCCGGGCTCGGCGGACTACCTGCTGCCGCTGGCGCTGCGCCTCCGCGGCGAACTCGACACCGAGGCGCTCGCCAAGGCCCTGAGCGTGATCATCGACCGGCACGAGGTGTTGCGCACCAGGTTCGGCACGGTCGACGGGGAACCCAGGCAGCTGGTCGACGAATCCGCCGGTGTCCGGCTCGAGACGGTCGTGGTGCGGGATCCCGCCGAGTTCATCCGGCAGGAGATCCGGCGGCCGGTCGACCTCGCTGTCGCGCCACCACTGCGGGCGAAGCTCGCGTGCCTCCGCCCTGACGATCACCTGCTGCTGCTGGTGTTCCACCACATCGCGGTCGACGGCCGGTCGTGGGATGTGCTCATGCGCGAGCTGGCGGCCGCCTATCGCGGCGAGCCGCTCCCGCCGCTTCCGGTGCAGTACGCGGACTTCGCCGAGTGGCAGCACGAACGCCTGGCCGGACCGCGGCTGAGCCGGGAGCTCGGCTACTGGCGTGACCGGCTGGCCGGGCTCGCCCCGCTCGACCTGCCCGCCGACCGGCCCAGACCGGCGTTCTGGGACGGCAAGGGCGACGCCGTGCGGTTCACCTTGGCCGCGGACGTCGTCATCGAGGTCGACCGGTTCGCCCGGCAGCACCGGGCGACCAGGTTCATGGTGCTGCTCGCGGTGTTCAAGGCGGTGCTGGCCCGGTACACCGGGCAGACGGATCTCGCGGTCGGCGCGCCGGTCGCGGGGCGTGGCCTGGCCGGCGCGGAGAAACTGATCGGCCTGTTCGTCAACACCGTCGTGCTGCGCACCGACTTGTCCGGCCGGCCGTCGTTCACGACGGTACTGCGCCGGGTCCGGGACGGCGCGCTCGCCGCCTTCTCGCACGCAGAGGCACCGTTCGAGCGCATCGTCACCGAGCTGACCACCGAACGGGACCTGTCCCGCAATCCGCTCTGCCAGGCGTCCTTCTCCTTGCTCAACGCCGCCCACGAACCCGTGGCGCTGCCCGGCCTGGACACCGAACTGGTCCAGACCCCGCTTCCCGGATCGCCGATGGACCTCTTCCTCGATCTCACCCTGCGTCCCGGCGGGGACATCGTCGCTTGCCTTCAGTACGCCACCGCCCTGTTCGACCACGAGACGATGGAGCAGTTCGCGCACGGCTATGCCGAACTCCTGCACTCCGTTCTCGCCGAGCCCGACGTCCCGGTCGCGGACCTCGCGCGGCGGCTGAAGCCGTTGCCCGGCAAGCAACGCCGGCGGTTGCTGGAGGAATGGAACGACACCGGCCGCGCGGTGCCGGATTTGACCGTGTCCCAGTTGTTCGAACGGGAAGCACTGTTCTCACCGGACGCGATCGCCGTCAGGTCTGGGGACGTGGAGCTGACCTACGGGCAACTCGACGGCAGAACCAATCAGCTGGCGCACCACCTGCGTACCCTCGGCGTCGGACCGGGCACGCTCGTCGGCGTCCACCTCGAGCGCGGCGCGGACCTTGTCGTCGCGTTCCTCGCCGTGCTCAAGGCGGGCGGTGCCTACCTGCCCATCGACCCCGGCTATCCGAGCCATCGCATCGGTTTTGTCCTCGAAGACGCCGGTGCGCGACTGGTGATCACGCAGGATTCCCTCGCGGCACGGTTGCCCGCAGCCGACACCGTCCTGCTCGATCGCGACAGCGCGGCGATCGCCAGGCATCCCACGCACGGACTGACCGGCGCGCCCGGGGATCTCGCCTACGTGATCTACACGTCCGGGTCGACCGGCAGGCCCAAGGGCGTGCTGATCGGTCACCGGGCGCTGACCAACTTCCTGATGTCCATGGTGGACAGACCCGGCCTGCGCCGGTGCGCCGCCGTGATCGCGCTGACCACGGTGTCGTTCGACATCTCGGCACTGGAGCTCTACCTGCCGCTGCTCGTCGGCGGGCAGGTGGTGGTGGCGGGCACCGAGGAGGCCAGGGATCCGCTCCGGATGGCCGGCCTGATCGACACTGTCCGGCCGGCGGCGTTGCAGGCCACTCCGGCCTACTTGCGGATGCTGCTCGACTCCGGCTGGTCGGCACCGCCATGGTTGACCGTGCTGTCCGGTGGCGAGAAACTGCCCCGGGAACTCGCCCGGCGGCTCGCGGCCGACGGCGCGACGGTGTGGGACCTCTACGGCCCGACCGAGGCCACGGTCTGGGCGACCACGGCCCGGCTCGACGGTGACGGCCACGTCGTGGCATGGACACCGGTGGCCAACTACGCCGTGCACGTGCTCGACTCACGGCTGGAGCCGGTGCCTGTCGGTGCGGTCGGCGAACTGCACATCGGCGGTACCGGTTTGGCTTGGGGCTACCACAACCGGCCCGGTACGACCGCGGCGGCGTTCGTGCCCGACCCGCATGCCACGCGGCCGGGAGCACGGCTCTACCGCACCGGAGACCTGGCCCGCAGGCACGAGAACGGGGCGGTCGAGATCCTCGGCAGGCGTGACCACCAGGTGAAGATCAGAGGACACCGGATCGAACCGGGTGAGATCGAGGCCGCCCTGCTTGCCCACCCAGGGATCAACGCGTCCGTGGTGCACCCGGCGGGCGACCGGCTGATCGCCTACCTGACCGGCGACGTCCCGGCGCCCGAGCGGCTGCGAGCCTTCCTGCTCGAGACACTGCCGGACTACATGGTCCCGGCGGTGTTCGTCACGCTCGACGAACTGCCGCTGACACCGAACGGCAAAATCGACCGCAACGCGCTGCCGGTCCCCGACGCTCCGGCAAGCTCCACAGTGGACCACGTCGCGCCGCGTACACCCGCCGAGCGCGCCGTGGCCGACGTGTGGCGTGAAGTCCTGGGCAGCCCCCGGATCGGCGTGCACGAGAACTTCTTCGAAATCGGCGGGCACTCCCTGCTGGCCACCAGGGTCGCGGTCCGGCTGCGCGCCGCACTCGGCATCGACGTACCGGTCCGCGGCTTGTTCGACCACGGCACGGTGGCGGAGCTCGCGAGTGCGCTCCCGGATTACCCGCGGATGCCCCAGCAGCGCACCGTGCCTGCGCTCACGGCCCGCCGGCGGGTCAAGAACTGAGTTGTCGCCAGAAGGCTGATCGGCTCCCCGCGTCGAGGAGCCGATCAGCCGCCGATCTCGACCAGCACCATGCTCCAGGCGGCCACCGGGCTGGAGTTGACCAGCAGCACGCGCTGACCGTCGCACAACTCGCCGTTCTCCATGGCGACCTGCAGGTTCAGCAGGACGTCGTTCGGGCCGAGATGCCCGTACTGGCGCAGGTTGTCAAAGCAGGTTCCTGCGATCCTGACGCCGAGAGCGTCCTCGACGAACCGCAGCGATCCCACTGAGAGGTTGTGGCCGATGTGGCCGTCGATGTCCTCGGCACGAAGGTCGTTGCGCTCCAGGAGTTTCGTGTACAACGCCCTGAGCCGGTTGCCGGATTCCACAGCGAGGGCGAACGAGTAGTCATGAAGATCCCGGCACCGCTCACGCCAACGGGCTGACGGGCGGTCGCGATAGTCCACAGCGAACAGATCCCAGTAGTCGCCGTTGGTCTCCTGCAGGATATCCACGATCCGAACGCGGCCCTGCCGGGAAATCACGGCGGCCATACCGCCGTCGCCGTTGACCGTGACCGGGTGCCGGTACCGAAGTGGTGTCACCGGCTTGCTGCCGTGCACCACCAGGACGTTGTCCATGTCCGCGTCGGCGGCGACCAGCCCGCGGGCGGCCAGCAGCGCCGGGGTGACCGACACGCACCCGAGGCCGCCCACGCTGAACACCACCGCCCGGCCGGCACCGAGGGCCGCCTGCAGACGGGTCGCTTCGGAGCTCATCAACGTCTCCGGCGAGCGCGGCTCGATCACCACGAGCGCACCGACGTCGGCCGGGGCCACACCGGCCCGGCTGAGTGCCTGGCGCGCGGCGCCTGCCGCGAGCTCGAACCCGCTCACGGCGTCGTCCGCACGTATCCGTTCGATACCGAGACCGGCCAACGTCTCCCGCTCTGTCGCGCCCAGCACCGCACGACCAGGCAGCCCCGCGACCGCGACGGCACGATCCGGCCACGAGAAGGCCACCGCCTTCAACGCCACTGTTGTCATGTCTTCGAGCGTCCGGCCGGTCAGCGGACCGCAGGAGGGAAGAACGCGCGGTGAAGCCGGCGCGTCGGCAGACACCCATCGCTGCGATTTCTCCTCTTTGGCCCGCGAGCGACGAACCCGCAGGCTGGGGTCGGACACGTGGACCCGGACGAGATGAGACAGCGATGACGGAGATTCTCGACTCAGTGGCCCTCCGGGAACAACTACTCCGGCAGCGCCTCGCCGGTCACACGGCGCAGCGGGCCGACGACGGTATCCGCCGCGTGTCCCGGGCCGGGCCGCTGGCGCTGTCCTGGGAACAACGCCGCATGTGGATTCTCGATCAGCTACGGCCCGGCGGCGGCGAGTACGTCAGCTCGATCGGGCTGCGCCTGACCGGACCACTCGATCGAACCGCGCTGCACACGGCGCTGAACGGAATCGCGGCCAACCATGAGGTCCTGCGCACCCGGTACGCCGTCGCCGACAACGAGCCGGTCGCACTGATCGACCCACCTGGCGCGGTGCCCCTTCGCTACACCGACCTGCGCCACATCGCCGCGACCGACCACGACCGGACCGTGGCCGATCAAGTGGCGACCGACCGTCGGGCAGTCGACCTGGCGACAGGTCCGGTGTTCCTGGCAAGGCTTGTGGCACAGCCCCAGGGCACACATCTGCTCGTACTCACCACACACCACATCGCGAGCGACGAATGGTCCGACGGCGTCGTGGTACGCGAGCTATGGAAGCGCTACGCCGCCGCCGTGGCTGGTGTCGAACCGGCGATCGCCGGCCCGGTGCAGTACGCCGATTTCGCGGCGTGGCAACGCGAACAGACCTCCGGCAAGCTGGACCGTCAGCTCGGCTACTGGCGCGAGCGGCTGGCAGGCGTGACACCGGTCGCGCTGCCCACCGACCGTGCCCGACCGCCGATACGCGACAGCTCGGGTGACGCGCTGCCGTTCACCGTCCCCGCACCTCTTGCCGACACTCTGCGTGCCCTGGCACGGCAGCACCGGGCGTCGCCCTTCATGGTGTTACTCGCCGCGTTCCAGGTGCTGCTCGCCCGTTACGCCGGTCAGGCCGACGTCACCGTCGGCGTTCCAGTCGCCTGCCGTGACCATTCCCGGCTGCAGGACGCGGTCGGCCTGTTCCTCAACACGCTCGTGCTGCGCACGGACCTCTCCGGCGATCCGACGTTCGCTGAGGCGGTCGATCGGGTCCGCGGCGGCGCGCTGGAGGCGTTCGCCCATCAGGACCTGCCGTTCGAGCGGCTGGTCAAGGCGCTGGACCCGGCGCGCGACCCGTCCGCCAACCCGTTGTTCGCCACGATGTTCGTCTGGCAGGACGGCACCGAGGCGCCGGTCACCGCCGGTGGGCTCACCTTCGAGAACGTCCCGGTCGGCGACACCTCCGCCAAGGTCGACCTGTCCGTGTCGATCACCGAACAGCCGGACGGCTCACTGCGCGGCGCCGTGGTCTTCGCGACCGCCCTGTTCGACCGCGCGACCGCACAGCGCGTCGCCGATCACTACGTCCGCCTGCTGACGGCCGCGGCCGCCGCCCCGCACACCCGGATCGGCGCACTGGACATGCTCGGTGACATCGAGCGGCACCGTGTCCTGGTGGAGTGCAACGACACTGCCGTGGCATGGCCCGAGACGACCCTTCCCGGCATGCTGGCCGCCACCGCACTGTCCACTCCGGACGCCCTCGCGGTCGTCACGGACGACTCCTCCTTGACCTACGCCGAGCTGCACACCCGGGCGAACCGGTTGGCACACCGGTTGCGCGGGCTCGGTGTCGGACCGGAGACCGTGGTCGGCGTGCACCTCGACCGGAGCTCCGACCACGTGGCCGCCGTACTCGCGGTGTGGCAGGCGGGCGGCGTGTACCTGCCGCTTGACCCGGAACTGCCCACGCGACGGATCGAGGCGCTTGCCGCATCCTGCGGCACCCGGCTGGTGATCACCGAGCAGCACCTGGCAGACCTGGAGGACGAGCCCAGCTTCGCCCCGGCGATTCCAGGGCCACATCCGGACAACGCGGCATATCTCATCTTCACGTCGGGTTCGTCGGGCGAGCCCAAAGGGGTCGTGGTCACCCATCGCGGCATCGTCAACCGGATCCGGTGGATGCAGGACGCCTACCGGCTCGGCGCCGACGACCGGGTGCTGCACAAGACCCCACCCGGTTTCGACGTGTCGCTGTGGGAACTGCTGTGGCCGCTGACCACCGGAGCGATGGTGGTGGTGGCGCGGCCGGGAGGGCACCGCGACCCCCGCTACCTCGCGGAGACCATCACGGCACAGTCGGTGACCGTCACGCACTTCGTCCCGTCGATGCTCCGCGCGTTCCTGACCGAGCCGTTCGACCGGCTGCCGTCGTTGCGGCTGTTGGTGTGCAGTGGCGAAGCCCTGGCCCCCGACCTGGTGGCCGAGACGCACGCGCGGATCGGCTGCGAAGTGCACAACCTCTACGGACCGACAGAAGCATCGATCGACGTCACCGCGGCACGGTGTGCGCCGGGCGAGCCCGTCCGAATCGGACGGCCGGTCGCCAACACTCGTGCGTATATTGTGGACAGTCGCTTGCGGCCCGTCCCGGCCAGCGTGCCCGGCGAACTCGTGCTGGCCGGCGTCCAGCTCGCCCGCGGCTACCACGCGAAGCCCGGCAGCACCGCCGAGCGGTTCGTGCCCGACCCGATGAGCGGCTCCGGCGAACGGCTTTACCGCACCGGCGATCTGGCCCGCCGGCACGCCGACGGAACCATCGAGTACCTCGGCAGACTGGACCGCCAGGTCAAGATCAACGGACATCGGGTGGAGCCCGGTGAGGTCGAGGCCGCGCTGACCGCGCACCCGGACGTGACGACCGCGGCCGTGACGGTCCACAACGGACGGCTTGCCGCCTGCGTCACGCCCGCGCAAGCCGACACCACCGCGCTACGGGAACATCTGCGCGGCATCCTGCCCGAACCGATGGTCCCGGTCCACTGGGCGGCGGTCGACTCGCTCCCGCTCACCGCCACGGGCAAGATCGACTATGATGCGCTGCCGGCTCCGAAGCTGACCGTCCACAGTGAACGCGTTCAGCCACGGGACGCTCTCGAACGACTCATCGCCGAGGCCGTGGCCACAGCGATCGACGTCGATCCGGGCTCGGTCGGCGTACACGACAGCTTTTTCGCACTGGGCGGCGACTCGATCCGCGCCATCCGGGTGATCGGTGCGCTGCGTGCCGCGGATGTCGAACTGGCCGTGCACGACATGTTCACCCACCAGACCGTGGCCGAACTGGCCGTGCTCGCCACCTGCGGCGGCACCCCGGCCGCCACGACGGCTGCCACATCGCCTGTCGCGCCGTTCGCGCAGCTCGCCGAGCACGACCGCGCACTGGTTCCGGCAGAGGTGGTCGACGCCTATCCGATGGCCGAGACCCAGGCCGGCATGGTCTACGAGATGCTCGTGGCCGACCGGGCGATCTACCAGAACGTCTCCTGCTACCGCGTTCGTGACGAGAAGCCGTTCTCCCTCGAAGTGTTGCGCATGGCCGTGCGGATCATGGTGGAGCGGCACGAGATCCTGCGCACCTGCTTCGATCTGTCCACCTACTCCGAGGCGATGCAACTCGTGTACGCCACCGCGGAACTACCGGTCGGCTACGACGATCTCCGCGGCCACACGATCGAACGGCAGGAGGCCGCGGTCCGCGCGTACCTGGTCGCACAGCGCACCGAGTTGTTCGACGTCACCGTGCCCTCGCTGGTGCGCTATGACGTGCACCAGATGGACGAGGGCGAGTGGTGGCTGACCCACACCGAGTGCCACGCCGTTCTCGACGGCTGGAGCCACACCTCTGTCGTCGCCGGACTCATCGCGCTGTACCGCGACTTGCGTGACGGCAGGCCACCTGCCCCGGTCCCGCCGCCCGCGGTGCGCTTCGCCGACTTCGTCGCCGCCGAACGCGAGTCCCTGCTGTCCGAAGTGGACCGCGAGTACTGGGCGGGTGTCGTCGAAGGGCACGACAAGCTGCGAATCCCCCAGGCATGGGCCGGGCAGCCGGATGACGAGCCGATCGTGGTGCGGGTCGCGTACCCGGACCTCGAACCGCGGCTGCGGGCGCTCGCCTCGTCGGCGGGCGCCTCGATGAAGAGCGTGCTGCACGCAGCCCATCTCAAGGCGCTGTCCGCGGTCACCGGCAAGCAGCGGTTCCGCACCGGCCTGGTCGCCAACGGGCGGCCGGAGGTGGCCGGCGCCGACCGAGTGCCGGGGATGTACCTCAACACCGTGCCGTTCCCCGCGGACACCGATGTGCCGACTTGGCGTGACCTGGTGGCACGGGTGTTCGCCACCGAGACCGAGTTGCTGCCGCACCGCCGCTACCCGATGCCCGCGATGCTGCGGGAGCTGGGCACCGACGGGCCGCTTGCCGACGTCGCGTTCACCTACCTCGACTTCCACGTGCTGGCCGGGGACTCCACTGTGGACCTTGTCGACGACTTCAGTCCCAGCGAAATGCCGATCATCACCGTCGCGTTCCCCGGTCACCTGACCCTGGACGCCCGCCCGGACCGGATCGACCGGGCCCGGGTCGAGTTGCTGGGCCGCACCTACCGGCACGTCCTCGAGGCGATGGCCGCCGACCCGGCCGGCAATCCCCGGTCTATCGGCCTGCCTCCGGCCGACCGCGAGGCCACGCTGCGGCATCACACCGTCCGCGCCCACCCGACCGGCTCTCTCGTCCACCAGCTCGTCGAGTCGCACGCCGCGGCCACGCCGGACGCGGCGGCCGTCATACAGGACGACCGAGTGGTGAGTTACGGGGAGCTTGACCGCGAGGCCAACCAGCTGGCGCATCACCTCATCGCGCTGGGCGTCGGCCCTGAGTCCTCGGTCGGCCTGTACCTGCCGAAGACGCCTGAGCTCGTCGTGGCTCAACTGGCGACGCTCAAGGCGGGTGGGGCCTTCCTGCCACTGGACCCGGACCTGCCGGGCGCCCGGGTACGGCACATGATCGCCGACGCGGCGCCCAAGGTCGTGCTGACCACCAGAGAGCTGCGCGCGAGCACTCCCGCCGGAGAGACAGCCGTGCTGACCATCGACTCCCTCGGCACCGCGGAGGGCATGCCCGACGTGCCCGATGTGACAGTCACGACGGACACCCTCGCCTATGTCATCTACACCTCCGGGTCGACCGGCCGGCCGAAGGGTGTCGCGGTGCCACACGGACCGCTGCTGGACCTGCGGCACGTGTCGCGTGAGCACGTCGACGTGGGGCCCGGCGACCACGTGTCGCAGTTCGCGTCCATGAGCTTCGACGTGTCCGTCTGGGAAACCGTGCTCGCCCTGACCAACGGCGCCACACTTGTGCTGCCGTCGCCGAGCGCCGGCCCCGGCGATCTGGGCGCACAGTCCGGCCTGATCACTCACATGTCGCTGCCTCCGGCGATGCTCGGAATGCTGCGCCCGGAAAGCTTTCCGCGACTGCGTCACCTGTTCTCAGCCGGTGAGGCGCTGCCCGGCGACGAGGCCGCACGCTGGTCGCGGCACGTACGCGTGACCAACGCTTACGGCCCCACCGAGGCCACTGTGTACGCCACCCTCAACCACATCGACGCCATCACGGACGACCCGTGGCCGCCGATTGGGTCACCGCTGGACAACGTCCGCGCCTACGTGCTCGACGCCAACGGCCACCCGGTGCCCGACGGAGTCCGCGGCGAGTTGTACCTCGGTGGCACCGGGCTCGCCCGGGGTTATCTCAACCAGCCCGGCCTCACCGCCGACCGGTTCGTGCCGGATCCGTTCGGTGCCGTGCCCGGTGCCAGGATGTACCGCACCGGTGATGTCGTGTCCCGCATGGCCGACGGGGCCTTGCGGTACCACGGCCGGGGCGACCACCAGGTGAAGGTGCGTGGCTTCCGAATCGAACTGGGCGAGGTCGAGCAGGTGCTCACCGCCCACCCACGAGTGGAGGCAGCGGCCGTGACCGTGCACCGGCCCGGTACGCGGGACGCCACCCTGGTGGCGTACACGCGCCCGGCCGACGGGCCATCGCCTGCGGAGCTGCGGGAGCACCTCCGGGCCCGGCTGCCGGAACACATGGTGCCCACGTACTACGTGGCGCTGGACCGCTTCCCGTTGACCACGGCCGGCAAGACCGACCGGGCCGCGCTGCCGTCCCCACAGGGCTCACGGTCCGCCGCCGCGACTCACGTCGACCCGCGCAACCCACTGGAACAGGCACTCGCCGAGGCGTGGGCGGACGCGCTGCACGTGGAGCGGATCGGCATCCACGACGACTTCTTCGACCTCGGCGGGCATTCCCTGGCGATGATGCGCGTCATCACCCGGTTGCGCGAGACCCAAGGCCTGCGGCTGACATTCCGGTCGTTCCTGGAAAAGCCCACGATCGCCGGGCTGGCCGGGCGGCTGGCCGCCGAGCCACCGGCCGCTGACGGCTCCGCACCCTCCCGTGCGCTGATGTGGCTGCGGCGCACCGGTTCCCGTGCCCCGTTGTTCTGCGTACACCCGGGCGGCGGCAGCGCGCACTGGTACCAGCGGCTGCTGCCCCACCTGGACGCCGAAATCCCGTTGGCCGCGTTCGAATGGCCGGACCTGGGCTCCCGCACCGACCTGCCGTCGGTGCGGGAGCTGGCCGGGCGGCACTACGCCGAGTTGCGCGAGGCCCGGCCACACGGCCCGTACCGGCTGTTCGCCTGGTGCGGCGGCAGTGCCATCGCAGCCGAAATGGCCGGACGGCTGGTCGCTGAGGGCGAACAGGTCACGTTCTTCCTGCTCGACCCGGTGCTCGACGCGAGCACACGCCCGCAGATGCACGACCATTCCGCCAAAGTGCGCAGGCTCGAACACCTGGTGAACCTGATCGCCCGCGTCGGCGACGCCGCCGACACCCCTGAGCACCGCGCCGAGATCCGTGAGCTGTACCGAGACGTGTCCACCGACATCGACGAGCACGTCGGCATGGATCTGCCCGAGCGTGGTGTCGGCGCGGCCTGGCCCCGCACGGTACGGATCTGGCGGGAGACCATGGACGCGATCCTGCGGTACCCGCACCGGCACTTCCCCGGCAAGCTCCACCTCCTCGCCGGTGACGCGCTCGCCGACAGCACCCACATCGTCTCCTCCGGACAGTGCTTCGCCGGCTACGTCGCCCGCTGGGAAGCACTCTCCGGCGAGGGCGTCGACGTCCACCGCGTCCCGGGCGACCACGGCGGCGTGATGAAGCCGTCGAACGTGCCCAGCCTCTGCGAGGTGCTCAACACCGTGATCGCACAGGCTGAGGCGGCCGAAGCCGTTACATGAGAGGACGGACACATGACCATCGCTCCCTTCGTCCCGCACGTCGCCAAGGCCGTCGACTTCACGGTCTTCGACGACCTGGAGTCCGAGGTCCGCGTCTACTGCCGGAAGTTCCCGGTGGTGTTCCACCGGGCCAAAGGCGCCGAGCTGTACGCCGCCGACGGCCGGATGTTCATCGACTTCTTCTGCGGCGCGGCCGCACTGAACTACGGGCACAACAACGACTTCATCAAGCGCCGGATCACCGAGTACCTCGCCGCCGACGGCCTCGTGCAAGGCCTCGACATGTACACCGTCGCCAAACGCGACTTCCTGACGACGTTCGCCGAGACAGTCCTGCGGCCCCACGACCTGGACTACAAAGTGCAGTGCTGCGGCCCGACCGGCACCGACGCCGTGGAAGCCGCGCTCAAGCTGGCGTGCAAGGTTACCGGCCGCCGCGGCGTCATCGCCTTCAGCGGCGCCTACCACGGCTTGTCCCGTGGTTCCCTTGCCGTGACCGGCGAACGTCAACTGCGGCGCGGGGGCACCGGCGGATACGACGTGACCTTCGTGCCCTATGAAGACGGTCCCGGCGGGCCGTTCGACTCGGTCGCCTACATCGACCGCCTGCTGACCGACCCTTCGTCCGGCGTCGACCTGCCTGCCGCGGTGATCGTCGAGCCGATGCAGATGCGGGGCGGCGTGTACCCGGCGTCAGGCGACTGGCTGCGCCGGCTGCGGGAGCTCACCGAGCGGTACGGCGTGCTGTTGATCTGCGACGAGATCCAGGTCGGCTGCGGCCGGACCGGAACGTACTTCTGCTTCGAGCACGCGAGAATCACACCGGACATCGTCACCGTCGCGAAGTCCGTCGGCGGTTACGGCCTGCCGATGTCGCTCGTGCTGCTGCGTCGTGAGCTCGACATCTGGGAGCCAGGCGAGCATTCCGGCACGTTCCAGGGCAACCAGCTGGCGTTCGTCGCGGCGACGGCGGCGTGCGAGCTCTGGCGGCAACCGAAGTTCCGCACGGATCTCGCCGTCGCCGTCCGCCGTCTCGGCCGCTTCGGCCGCGAACTGTCCACAGCGGACTTCACCGTCCGCGGCGCCGGCATGGCCCTGGGCATCGACCTCAGCGATGCCGGCGGGCCCGGCCGTGCCGCGCGCGTCCAGCGGCTCGCCTTCGACAACGGCCTGATCGTGGAACTGTGCGGCCGCCACGAGGACGTCATCAAGGTGTTGCCGCCGTTGAACATCGACATCCCCCGCCTCGACCGCGGGCTCGACGTCCTGCGCGACGCACTGCGCACGACCTGATCGTCCACCGCTTCGCGGTGTGGCCCCGAACGTCCGGACGGCCGCTTCCCTTCCGGGAGGCGGCCGTCCGGCGGCTGCGGGTCAGTAGCCCTCGCGGGCGACCGTGTCACCGCTGGCGCCGACCAGGAAGTCCAGATCGGCGCCCACGTCGGCGCCGGTGACGGTGTCGACGTAGAGCTGTTCCCAGCCGCGGCGTGGCCTGGCGAGCGACGCCGTCAGTGCGGACGGAATCTCGCGGGCGGCCAGTTCGGCGTCGGGGACCTCGACATCCAGGCGGCGGTTGGCGACGTCGAGGGTGATCCAGTCACCGGTACGGACCTTCGCCAGCGGCCCGCCCGCGGCGGCTTCGGGAGCGACGTGCAACACGACGGTCCCGTAAGCCGTTCCGCTCATCCGGCCGTCGCAGACCCGGACCATGTCGCGCACGCCGGCGCGGAGCAGTTTCGACGGCAGCGGCAGGTTCGCCACCTCGGGCATCCCGGGGTAGCCGCGTGGCCCGCAGCCTCGCAGCACCAGCACCGAGTCCGCGTCGACATCGAGGTCCGGGTCGTCGATGTGCGCCGTCAGGTCCTCGACCGAGTCGAAGACCACGGCCCGGCCGCGGTGTGTCAGCAGGTGTTCCGAGGCCGCGGCCGGTTTGATGATCGCGCCGTCCGTGGCGAGGTTGCCTCGCAGCACGGCGATCCCGGCGTGCGGTCGCAGTGGCGCCTCCCGGGTCCGGATCACCTCCGGATCCCAGATCGCCGCGCCGGCCAGGTAGTCCACGAACGGCCGGCCGGTGACGGTGACCGCGTCCTTGTCGAGCAGGTCGGCGACTTGGTTCAGCACGGCCGCCAGCCCACCGGCCCGGTGCAGGTCCTCCATCAGGAACCGGCCTGCCGGTTGCAGGTCGGCCAGCAGTGGCACGTCCGCGCCGATCCGGTCGAAGTCCTCGAGTGAGAGGGGCACGCCGAGCCTGCCGGCGATCGCGAGCAGGTGGACGACCGCGTTGGTCGACCCGCCGATCGCGGCCAGTGCCACGATCGCGTTGTGGAACGCTCCGGCGGTGAGTATGTCCGCCGGACGACGTGCCTGCCTGACCATCTCCACGGCCAGCCGGCCTGTCTCGTGCGCCCGCGCCAGCAGCCGGCTGTCCGATGCCGGAATGCCCGCGGTGCCCGGCAGGACCATGCCGAGCGCCTCGGCCAGCAGGCCCATGGTGGAGGCGGTGCCCATCGTGTTGCAGTGCCCGCGGCTGCGGATCATCGACGACTCGGACTCCAGGAACGCCTCAGCGGGCAACGTGCCTGCCCGGACCTCTTCGCTCAGTCGCCACACGTCCGTTCCGCAGCCGAGCGGTCTCCCGCGGAAGGTGCCGGTGAGCATCGGGCCGCCGGGCATCACGACGGCGGGCAGGCCGACCGAGGAGGCGGCCATCAGCAGCGAGGGGATCGTCTTGTCGCAGCCACCGAGCAGCACGACACCGTCGATCGGGTTGGCCCGCAACATCTCCTCGATGGCCATGGCGGCCATGTTGCGCCACAGCATCGCCGTCGGCCGCATGTTCGTCTCGCCGAGCGAGACCACAGGCAGGTTCAACGGCACGCCACCGGCGGCCCAGACGCCCTGCCGGACGCTCTCGGCGACCTCGTTCAGGTGACTGTTGCAAGGGGTGAAATCGGAGGCGGTGTTGGCGATGGCGATCTGCGGCCGCCCGGTGAACGCGTCGGCGGGTGCGCCGCGGCGCATCCAGGCGCGGTGGATGTACGCGTTACGGTCCTGGCCGCCGTACCAAGCCGAACTACGCAGCGACATGCCTTGTCCTTTCGTTCGGCACAGCAACCGTTGTCACCGCGACCGTTGTCACCGGGCCGCGAAGAGCGTGTCGAAATCCGGCAGCGCCTCAGCGAGCCTGCTGCCGGTGAAGTCGCCCACCCAGCCGTCTTCCTGGTGGAAGAAGCGGATGGCCACGTAGTCGGGGCGGCTGCCCATGTCGAACCAGTGTGGAGTGTCGGCAGGAACGCTCAGCATGTCGCCCGCCTCGCACAGGACGGCGTACACCTTGCCGCCGATGTGCAGGTAGAACGCTCCGGCGCCGCGGGCGAAAAAGCGGTCCTCATCATCGTCGTGGGTGTGCTCGGCGAGAAACTTCCGCCTCGCCTCCGCGGCGCGTTCCGGATCGCCGGACGGACTCATCGACATCGCGTCGACGAGCACGTACCCCTCGGTGTCGATCACGCGCCGCACGTGCGGCGCGTACGCGGCCAGGACCTCCTGCGGGGTCGGCTCGGCGGGCAGGTCGCCGGCCAGTGGCCAGCGTTCGAAGCGGACGCCGAGCGGCTTGAGCTCGCGGGCGATCTGCTCGCCGTCCGTGGTCCGTGACAACACCGAGGACGGATCGTCATCGGCCCATACGGTCAGCAACGTCATCACATTCCCCTTTCCGGGTGTTCGGCGCTCGTCGCGAGGGCGAACCTGAGCAGCCATTCCAGGCACTCCAGCCGGTGCCTGGCCTGGCGCAGGTCCGTGCCCCACACGTAGATGCCGTGCCGGGACACGATCAGCGCCGGTGTGTCCGCGCGGAACCCGGTCTCGAAGGCGTCGCCGAGCACTCGCATGTCCTGGTCGTTGGGGATCACCGGAACGACGACCTTGTCGCCGTGTGCGGCCCGGCCGAACCCCTTGAGCATTTCCACGTCCGTCAACGGCACACCGCCCGGCCACCGCTCCGCGGCCAGCACCGGCGCGAGCGCGTGGACGTGGACGACCGCGCCGGCTCCGGCGACGGCGGCGATCCGCGCGTGCAACTCGGCCTCCGCCGACGGCGCAGGGCCGGACAGTGCCGTACCGGCTCCGTCGACGAGCACCACATCAGCCGCGGTCAACTCGCCCTTGTCCACACCGCTCGCGGTGACTGCCAGCCGCAACGGGTCCCGGGCCAGTACGAGGGACAGGTTGCCCGAGGTACCGCGCATCCAGCCCATTTCGGCGTACCGGATGGACTCCTTGAGCAACGCCCGGCAGGCGAACGCCACGTTCGTCTCATCGGAGCGCGTCACGGCTCCTCCTGGTAGTAGCCGGCCAGCGCCTGCGGGGCGAACGGGCCGCGGTCGGTGACCACCGTGGTGACGAACCGCGGCGGCGTGACGTCGAAAGCCGGGTAATGGCCCCGGATTCCCGGATGCGTGACACCGGCGGCGGCCAGCACCTCGGCGCCCGCCCGGTACTCGATCGGCACGTCGGCCGCGGTCGCGGCAAGCCGATCCGGGGCCTGCACCATGGCCAGGAACGGCACGCCATAGGTGTGCGCGGCGACCGCGAGGCCGAGCGTGCCGACCTTGTTCACCACGTGACCGTCCATGGTGACCCGGTCGGCGGCGGTGACCAGCGCGTCGAGCTGTCCTGAGGCCAGCACCGCGCCGCCCGTCCCGTCGGTGATCAGCGTGGTCGCCACGCCCATCTCGGCCAGGGTCTGCGCGGTCAGCCGGGCGCCCTGCTGGTACGGGCGCGTTTCGGTGCAGTGGAAGGTGAAAGTCTTGCCCGCCGCCCGCGCGGCGGTGACCAGCTCGACCAGGTACAGGTCGGCCCAGCAATGGGTCAGCACGGACGCGCCGTCCGCCAACAGGTCCGCGGTATGGGCACCGAGCGCGCGGCTGCGGGCGCGGTACTGTTCGTCCGCGGCCCGCGCGCCTGCCAGCGCCGAGCCGACGACGTCGGTTTCGTCCACAACGGACAGTACGGCGTGCACGGCGGTGCGCTGGTGGTTGTTCGTCGGCCGGGTCGCGATGAGCCGCTCCCCCGCCCATCGCAAGTGGTCCAATGGTTCGCGTCTGCCGACGGACTCCCGCGCCGCCAGCACCATCGCCCACGCCGTGGCGAAGTACGGACCGGACGACTGGGTCACCATGTCCTCGATGGCCTTCGCCACGTCCTCGACCGTGGCGCAACGCACCCACTCCTGCCGCGCCGGGAACACCCGCCGGTCGAGGATGTGCACGCCGTCGTCGGCCAGCCGCACGCTGTCGGCCAGGATCGGTTGTCGCATCAGCCACGCCCCAGACCCGCACCGGCCACACCACGGACGGCCAGATAGTGCGGGATCGGCGGGATGTCCTCGGGGCCTTCGAGGACCACTTCGTCGCCGTCGCGGGACACCTCCCGGAAGCCACCCATCCGGTAGGTCACGTACATCATCCGGTTGCGGTCGTTGACGACGAAGTCGGCCCGCAGCCGGACACCGGCGGCGGCGGCGAGCCGCTGGATCTCGTTCAGCAGCACTGTGCCGACCCCGCGCGACATCACCCGGCAGGACATCAGCAGCAGTTTGAGCCGCCAGGCCTCCTGGCCCAGTTCCACCAGGGCCAGGCCGATCTTGCCGTACGAACCGAACCGGTCGGTCAGTTCGGCCATCAGCAGCAGGTGGTCGCCGGAGCGCCGCAGCTGGTCGAGCTCGGCGTGGGAGTACGTCCGCCCGGTGGTGTTGAGCTGGTGGGTCCGGACGGTCAGCTCCTCCGCCCGGCCGAGGTCCTCGGTGGTGGCCGGCGCGACCGTGAACACCATGTCCAAAGTGGACAGGAACTCCGCCGAGGTGCCGGTGAACTCCTCGGCCGCCTCGTCCCGGTCGATGGCCGCCCGGTACATGTGCCTGCGTTGCCGCGACTCCTCGGTCACGAAGGCGGGCCGGAACGCGGGCAGCCCGGGGAGTCCGGCGACCTGTGCGGCGTCGAAGCACCGCACGGCCGGAAACCGCGAGTTGACCTCTTCACGCTCGAAGGCCTGGTCGTCCACGAAGGCGAACGAGTCCGGGTCGAGGTTGAGCCGTCGCGCGATCCGCGCGACGGACTCCGCCTTGGAGCCCCAGTTGATCTGCGGGTACAGGAACAGTTCGCCGATGCCCAGCTCGTCGAGCTTGGCGCGGGCGGCCGCCGGGTCGTTGCGGCTGGCGATCGAGTGCAGGATTCCCCGGCTGTCCAGTGCGCGGAGCACCTCCAGCACCTCGGGCCGCGGACGCACTCGCGAGTCCTCGAGCAGCACACCTTCCCAGACCGTGTCGTCGAGGTCCCAGATCACGCATTTCACAGGCCGGGCCTCGGAATTGGCGGCCACGGCTCACCTCCCTACGGACATGAGGGCTTCGGCCAGGTCCGGCAGCCGGTGACGCTCCTGCCGGACCAGGTCCGCGATGACGACCTGCTGGATCTGCGTGCTGCCCTCGATGATCTCCATGACCTTCGCGTCCCGCAGGTACCGGGCGGCCGGGTGACCGTCGAAGCAGCCCGCGGCGCCGTGGATCTGCACCGTCTCCCGGGCGGCACGGTTGGCCGCCGCGGCGGCGAAGTACTTGGCCATCCACGTGGCCATCGGGGCTGCCAGGTCGTTGCCGGCACGCAACGCACCGGCCTGACGGCAGAGCAGCCGCGCTGCCGCGACCTCGGTCGCCATATCGGTCAACAGCCGGCGAATCAGCTGGTGGTCCTTGATGAACGCGCCACCCTGCCACCGGTGTGCGGTGTGGTTCATGGACGCGTCCAGACATGCTTGTGCGATGCCCACGCACCCACAGGCGACGCTGTAGCGGCCCAGCTCAAGCGCGACCGCCGCGACCGTCATGAAGCCACGGTCGACCGGCCCGAGCACCGCTCCGGCCGGCACCCGGCAGCCTTCCAGCTGTACCTCGCCCATCAGGCCGCCACGGGTGCCGAGCACGCCGTCGATCGGCGCCACACGCAAGCCTGGCGTGTCACGCGGCACCAGGAAAGCCGTGATTCCCCCTGGCGTGCGGGCGAAGACCAGCAACACGTCGGCGATCAGCGCCATGCTGATCCACCGCTTGGTGCCGGTCAGCACGTAGCCGTCCGGCACCGGCTCGGCCGTGGTCCGCACGGTGGTCGGGTCGCTGCCTGCGGCTTCCTCGCTCAGGGCGAACACCCCGATGACCTCGCCACGGGCCAGCCGGGGCAACAGGTCCGCACGCTGGACGCCGGTGCCCCAGCGTTCGACCGCGCTCGCGACCATCCCGTGCACGGTCAGCAAGGTGCGTACCGATGAGCAGCCACGGCCGACCTCCTCGTACAGGATGCCGAGCCGGACGGCGTCGAAGCCGCCGCCGCCGTGTTCCACCGCCACACCCGCGCCCAGATAGCCCTCGGCGGCCAGGGATCGCACGACCTCGCTGGGCACCGCCCCGTCCTGGTCGATCCCGGCCGCTCGTGGCGTGACGACCCGGTCGACGAACTCACGGAACCGGGCCGCCTCGGCGCACCGGTCCGCCCGCGGGTCAGCCGACGCCGGCATGGCGCTCGACCAGCCCCGTGATCGCGTCGACGGAGCGGAAGTTGTCGCGCTCCAGGTCCTCGTTGCCGATCCGGATCGTGAACTCCTGTTCCACGAACAGCACCAGCTGCATGGCGAACAGCGAGTTCACCAGGCCTGCCTCGAAGATGTCCTCGTCGTCGCGCACCTCGTCAGGCAGGCGGGTGTTGAGGAACGTGCGGATGCGGGTCTTGGTGTCCATCTCAGGCTCCTTGACGGGCGGGTCGCCGGTCGCCGGTGATCCCGTAGTGGTGGAAGCCCGCACCGCTCTTGCGGCCGAGCAGGCCGGCGGCGACCATCGTCCGCAGCAGGGGGCAGGGCCGGTATTTCGAGTCGCCGAAGCGTTCGTGCAGGACCTCGAGGCTGTGCAGGATCGTGTCGACGCCGATCAGGTCGGCGGTCTCCAGCGGGCCCATCTGGTGGCCGAAACAGTGCTTGAAGAGCTCGTCGATCGCCTCGGCCGACGCGATGCCCTCGGCACGGCAGAACGCGGCCTCGTTGATCGTCAGCATCAGGACCCGGTTGGACACGAAGCCCGGCGAATCCTTCACGCTGATGGCCGTCTTGCCCATCGACGCGAGCAGCGACCGCGCCGCTTCGACCGTGGCGGCTGCCGTGTGCCAGCCGGGAATGAGCTCCACCACGGGCTTGAGCGGCACCGGGTTCATGAAGTGCAGGCCGACGACCTGCGCGGGCCGGGACGTCAGCGCGGCGACGTCGGTGATCGGGAAGCAGGAGGTGTTGACCACGAAGACGCACGCGGGTTCGCAGACGCGGTCCAGCGCCCGGTACACGGCCTGCTTGGCGGACCACTGCTCCGACACGTTCTCGATCACCACGCTCGCCGTGGCGAGGTCCGCCACGTCCTGGGTGAAGGTGATCCGGTCGAGCACCTCGCCGGGTTCGTACGCGGGCAGGGCGGGATCGACCAGCCGCTGCAACCGCACGGCCCGGCCGATCTCCGCACGCGCGCGGTCCAGCGCGTCAAGGGAGGTGTCGACCAGGACGACCTTGTGCTCGGCCTGGGAGAGGCTCTGCGCCACTCCCGTCCCGATGGTGCCCGCACCGACCACGCCGATCATGAGTCACTCCTTGGACAGTCGTTGGTGAAGCGGGTCCAGTCGATCTCCAGGCCGGCCACCCAGAGCCGGCCGAGCGAGGTGAGCAGCCCGGTCGCCGGGGCCAGGCCCGGCTGAACCCGCGGCAGCCGGATCCGGTCGCATGCCGGGTGGTGGCGTGCGTAGGAGGACAGGCCGTCGCCCGGCCCGAGCTCGATCGCCACGGGATCCACGTCGCGCCACAGGGCGCCTAGCCCGGACATCAGTTCGACCGTGCGGGTCAGGTGCTGTGCCCAGTACGCCGGGTCGGTCGCCTCGGCGTCGGTGATCCAGGTGCCGGTGACGTTGGAGACATACGGGATACGCGGTCCGGCCAGGCGGACGTTCGCGCGCACCCACTCGGTGAGTTCCGTGCCGAGCGGCTCCATCGAGCGCGTGTGGAACCCGTGGTGCGCACCCACGCGCTGACAGGCGACGCCCGCGTCGGCCAGCCGTCGTTCCAGGCCGGTCACCGCGGCGACGGGGCCGCCGACGACTGTCTGAAAAGGACTGGTCACGGCCGCCACGTCCACATCGGCGCCGAGCCACGGGCCGATCTCGTCCCTGGGCAGCGCCACGGCCAGCATGCCGCCGGGCGGCAGTCGCTCGATCCGCTGCGCGCGCCACCACACCAGGCGCAGCGCGTCCGGCAGGGACATCACGCCGGCCAGGCACGCCGCGACGTATTCGCCCAGGCTGTAGCCGATCATGGCGGCCGGTTCGACGCCCCAGCCGCGGACCAGCTGAGCCAGTGCGTACTCCACGACGAAGACGCCCGGCTGGCCGAGCCGCGTCGTGGCGAGGGGCCCCTGTGGCACCTGCCTGGCCCGCACCATCGAGCGCAGGTCGTTCCCCGGCGATCCGGGCTGCTGCACAGGCCGGACCAACAGTTCGCGCAGGTCGCATCCCTCGGTCTCGAGCACGGCGCAGCAACTGTCGACGGCGTCGCGGAACACCGGCTCGGACTCGTACAGGTCCGCGGCCATGCCCGGAAACTGGTCGCCGACGCCGCTGAGCAGGAACGCCACCGGCCGCCTGGCCGCCGGGTGCTTGCCTTCCAGGTTCCGGCCTCGCCGCAGCGCGGCGACACCGGACTCCACGTCCGCACACGCCAACGCTCCGCGATATGCGCCGTGCGGGCCTTGCCGCAGCTCGCGTGCCAGTTCCGGCAGCGAGTCCGGCGAAGCCTCCAGCCGGGCGAGGACAGCCTGGCGGGCCATGGGTAACGCGTCCGCGGTCGCCGCGGACCACACCAGCAGCTCGGCCGCATGCGTGGCCGTCCTGATCAACGACTCAGTCATGGCGAGCTCCTTCCGTCGCCGGGACGAGCCCGAGCCGCTCACGGACGAACCGGTGCACGGCAGCCCGGTCGGACACGAGGTTGAAGTGGCCCTGGCCGATCACACGGGTCGTGCACTGCCCGGAGGTGAGGTCTGCCCAGCCGGCCAGTGCGCTCGGCGGCACGTAGTGGTCCCCGGCGCCGCTCAGTGCCGAGATGTCGCACCGCAACGGCGGGTGCCCGGGCCACCGGTACCGCTCGCATGCGGCGAAGTCAGCCCGCAGCACCGGCAGCAGCAGGCGGATCAGGTCCTGGTCGGCCCAGAGCGAGTTTGGGATACCGCCATAACCGTGCCGTACCTCTGCCAGAAACTCGGCGTCCGGCAGATGCGCGATGCTCCGCTCGCCGCTTGGCAGGTGCGCAGGCGGCGACCCGGAGACGAACAGGTGCTCCGGGTCGTACGGGAGCCGGTGAGCCACCTCGTACGCGACGAGCGCACCCATGCTGTGGCCGAACAGCGCGAATGGCCGGTCGAGCAGCGGCTGCGCGGCCGAGGCCACCCGCGAGGCGACGAAGCCGAGATCCTCGGTCGGTGGCTCGTCGAACCGCGTCTCGCGGCCGGGCAGGCTCACCAGGCACACCTCGACCGCGGGGGAGAGTTCGGTCAGCCAGCGGGCGTAGAACGAAGGACCGGCACCTGCGTGCGGTACGCAGAACAGCCTGATGCGGGCGTCGGGCACCTTGCGGGGCCGCCTGATCCAGGGTGACTCGGTCATGACACGGCCCGCATCGCCGTGCCGACGGTCAGCGACTCGAGGACGTCGCACACCCGGGTCAGTTCCTCGACCGAGTTGTAGTAGTGCACGGAGACCCGCAGCAGGCTGCTGATCCCCCGGCGCTGCATGTCGACGCACGCGGCGTTGGAGAGGCACACCCACGTGTTGATCCCGGCACGCTGCAACTGCGCCCGGACGAGCTCCGCGGCATGACCGTGCACGGTCAGCGCGACCGTTCCGTACCGTTCGCGGCCCCGGTCCTCCACGGTGATGCCGGGGATGGCCGCGAGATCACGGCGTAAGCCCGCCGCCAGCACCTGGATCCGGCGCCAGGTGTTCTCAACCCCCCATGACAGTGCGTAGTCGACGGCCACGCCCAGCCCGATACGGCTCGCGCAGTTGGTCTCCCACGTGTCGAACCGGCGGGCGCCGGGTGCCAGCCGGTACCCGACGCCGTCCCACGCCACGCCGTCGAGCCCGACCGAGCCGGGCAGCAACTGCTCGGCGAACTCCCGCCGGGCGTAGAGGAAGCCCGTGCCCCGGGGACCGCGCAGGAACTTCCGGCCGCAGCCGACCAGCACGTCGCAGTCGATCTCCCGCACGTCGACGGGCAGCTGCCCGACCGACTGGCTGGCGTCGACCAGGTAAGGGATGCCCGATTCGCGGACCGTCCGGCCGATCGCGGCCACCGGGTAGATCAGGCCGTCGTGCATCGGCACGTGGGTCATCGCGACCAGCTTGACGCGTTCGTCGATCCGGTCGCGCAGATCGTCGGCGTCCACCAGGCCGTCGGCGTCCGTGGGCAGTACCTCCACCCGGCAGCCGGTGCGCCGGGCGAGGTGGAGGAATCCCAGGTAGCTGCTGCCGTACTCCATCGGGGAGATGAGCACGCGGTCGCCGGGCCCCAGCGGAATGCTGGCCAGCGCGGCTCCCCATGCCCTCGTGGCGCTCTCGAACATCGCGATTTCGTCGGTGTGGCAGTTGATCAGCTCGGCGACCGCGGAACGCCCTCGTTCCAGGGCCACCCTGGCCAGCTCGGCGGCCTCGTACGGGCCCACCTCCGATTCCAGCCGCAGGTGGCTCATGACCGCCTGGACCACCGGCTTCGGGGCGAGACTGGCGCCCGCGTTGTTGAGGTGGGCGACGTGGTTCACTCCGGGCGTGTCGGCCCGTGCCCGCATGACGTTGATGCTCATCTTCAGCTCATCTCCAGCGGTTAACCGCCCAGGTGACGGAGCGACTGACGGCCGGCGTCGCGCTCGATGGCTCGTTGTTCGCCGACCACCCGCGAGCCGGCCTCGGCGAGTTCGGCGAACGTCCGGCAACCCCAGAGCCGGGTGATCGGCACCTTCACCCGGATCCGGCTCTCCCAGCGCTTGAGCGCCTCGAGAAAGGTCAGCGAGTCGCAGCCGATGGCCAGCAGTTCGTCGTCGTCGTCCAGGTCGGCCACGCCGACGAGGTCGCCGACGATCTGCTTGAGGTGGCCGCACAGGTCGTCCTGGGACGTCCCAGCCTGCTGCGCACCGCTTTCCTCGACGCTCTCCCGGCCGCCCAGCAACCGCCGGACGCGTTCGGCGCGTTCGGCGAGCGGCACCGTCGACACCACGAGCCGGGAGTGCCCGCCTGCCATGATCGAGCCCAGCAGGCCGGTCGCCTGCCCCAGGCTCATCGCCGTCCGGCTGGAGCTGACGCCCAGACCCGCACCGGAGTCCGCCGGGGAGTCGCCGAACCGCCACACGTCCCAGTCGACGCTCACCCACGGTGCGCCGTTCGCCCTGCGCCAGTCCGCGTACGCGTCCAGATAACGGTTGGCGGCGGTGTAGACGCCGAAGGTGATGCCACCGAGGACAGCGCTCAGGCTCGAACAGACCAGGCAGAAGTCCAGCGGCTGGGTACGGGTGACGCGGTCGAGAACGGCGATGCCGGTGGTCTTGGGGCGCAGCATGTCCCGCGCGTGGTCGGCGGTGGTGTCGGCGATGAACGTGAACCCGCTGCCGCCTGCCTCGATCCCGGCCGCGTGCACCACCCCGTTGACCGGGCCCCAGTGCCGGTTGACCTCCTCGATCACCTGGGCCATCCGCGGTTCGTCGGCGACGTCGGCGCGCAGGGTCAACACCTCGGCGCCCCGTTCGCCGAGCCGGCGCAGCGTCTCGTTGCCGGGTGCCGGGCCACGGCGGGACACCAGCGCGATCCGGGTGGCGCCGGACGCGGCGAGGTGCTCGGCGATCGCGAGGCCCATCCGGCCGGAGCCGCCCGCGATCAGGTAGACCCCGTCCGGGCGGACCGGCATGACGGCACCGCCCACGGTGTCCAGCTGTTCGAACGCCGGTTCATACCGGTCGGCGCCGCGGTAGGCGATTTCCGGTGCCTGCGGCGGGGTCGCCATCTCGGCCAGCAGCCGGGCCGCGACCCCGGCGGGGGTGGCGCCTGCCGCGAAGTCGATGCCCTGGCAGGGCACGCCGGGGTACTCCTGCGCGACGACCTGGCCCAGGCCCAGCAGCGCTGCCGCCTCGGGACACACCGTCGTCACGTCACCGACAGGCTGGGCGTTCTGGGTCAGGACCCACAGCCGCGGCGACTGCCCGGCCGCCGTCAGCGCCTGCACGAGGGCCAGCGTGCCCAGCACGCCGACGGACATCGCCTGGTCACCGGTCACGCCGTATGCCCAGAGGTGCACCACCCGTGTGATCGGGCCGGCTTCGGTGACCGCGTGCTCCACCAAACGGGCCAGGTCGGCGGCGTCGCCCTGCCGGACGCGGACCACGCCGCCGGGCACGACGTCGAATTCGTCGGACAGCTCGACCGGGACGACGGTCAGCCCTGCCGCGGTGAGCTGGGCTCGCACTGCCGCCGTCAACCGGCTGTCGCCGCCGAGCACCAGGCACGCACCGTCGGTACGCTCCAGATCGCCGTAGTGGTGGGGTCGAGGCAGCGCCGTCCTCGTCCACGTCTGCCGGTACAGCCACCGCTCGATTGGTTGCTGCTCCTGCGTTCCGGGCTCGGTGACGGTGCCGGGCCCGGTGTCGTGCCCGGTGTCGTGCCCGGTGACCGGCACCCACAGTTCTTCGCCCTGCCACGGGTAGGTGGGCAGGGACAGCCGACGGTGCCGCCGACCGGCGTAGCGCCGCGCCCAGTCCACAGTGGTCCCATCGAGCCACGCGCGGGCCAGCTCGTCCTCACGCGGATCGGCCTCGCGGGTCAACGCGTTCGCCAGCTCCACTGTGGACGAGACAACGGCGGCCCACCGGCACGGCAGCGGCGTGCGACCGGTCGCCAGGGTGAACGCGACGTCGGCCAGATCGGCGTCCGGCTGTCCGGTCAGCCAGGCCAGCAGCCGCTTTCGCATGGCGCGCAAGGCGCCCTCGGTCCGGGCCGACAGCAGCACCGCGTGCTCGGCGGGTTCGTGCCGCGCCGCCTGAGGCTCGGGTGGCTGCTCCACGATGAGGTGGACGTTCGTGCCGCCCATGCCGAAGTTGCTGACGCCGGCCCGGCGCGGGCCCGGCGGCCACGGCAACGGCGTGCGGTTGACGTGGAACGGCGAGTCCACGAAGTCGATCTCCGGGTTGGGCTCGTCGAAGTCGGGCGCGGGCGGGATCTCGCCGTGCTTGACCGCCAGGATGGCCTTGAGCAGCCCGGCCATGCCCGACGCGTAGCCGAGGTGCCCGATGTTCGCCTTCACGGAGCCCAGCGCGCAGAACCCGCTTTCGCCGGTGTACCGGCGGTAGGCCTTGGTGAGCGCGCGGACCTCGATCGGGTCGCCGACCGCGGTGCCCGTGCCGTGTCCCTCGAGCATGTGGATCGACTCCGCTGGAACGCCCGACGCGGCGAGCGCGGCGCTGATCGCCGCCGACTGCCCCTCGACGCCGGGTGCGGAGAACCCGATCTTGGCCTTGCCGTCGTTGTTGATGGCACCGGAGAGGATCACGGCGTGGATGTGGTCGCCGTCGGCGATGGCGTCCGAGAGCCTGCGAAGGACGACGACACCGACGCCGTCGCCTTCCACGTACCCGGTCCCGCGGTGGTCGTAGGCCCGGGTGTGCCCGTCGGCCGACAGGATGAACCCGTCCTGCTGCTCGTAGGCCAGGGTGTCGTGGCAGCGGACGTTGGCCGCCCCGGCGAGCGCGATGCCGGCGCGGCCGGTGCGGACAGCCTCGGCAGCCAGGTACACGGCGACCATGGAGGACGAGCAGGCCGTACGCACGCTGAGGCTCTCACCGGTGAGGCCGAGCTTGTAGGAAATGCGCGTGGACAGGGTGTCCGGGGCGTTCGACAGGTCCACCAGCAGTCGTTCGGCGGCCGAATGGGCACCGAACTCACGGCCTTCGCGGTAGGTGTTGGGACCGACCGCCGTGTAGACCGCGACCGTCTCGGTCAGCCGGTGCGGGTCGTAACCGGCTTCCTCCATCGCGCTCCACGCGTGTTCGAGCAGCAGCCGGTGCTGGGGATCGAGAATCTCGGCCTCCCGCCGGGGGATGCCGAAGAACTCGTAGTCGAAGCGCCGAATATCGGCCAGCACGCCGCGGGCGTGGATCCAGCGCCTGCCGGTCCGTTCGTCGTCGACGACCGGGGTGGGTCCGAACGTGATCGACTCACGGCCGGCGCGCAGGTTGGCCCAGAACTCGTCGAGGTCGTTCGCCCCGGGCATGGTCGCCGCCATCCCGACCACGGCGATCGGTTCCTGGTACGTCACCGCCTTGTTGGTCACCGCTGTACCCCCGAACTCGCGATCGACTCGGCCAGGCTGCGGACCGTCGGGTACTCGTAGAGCGCTGTCGCCGGCAGGCGCGTGCCCAGTTCCTGTTGCAGCCGGCGGTGCAGCACCTGGACCGACACCGACGTGCCGCCCAGGTCGAAGTAGTTGTCGTCCACGCCCACCGCGGGAACCTCAAGCAGGTCGGTCCACACGGCGGCGATCACGCCCTCCAGCTCCGACGCCGCGGCCACATAACGCACGCCCAGCTCCAGCCGGGTGGCGCCGGTGCCGGTGCGCAGTGCGGCCCGGTCGAGTTTGCCGTGCTGGGTGAGCGGGAGCGCGTCGATGCGGTGGTACTCGGAGGGGACCATGTAGTCGGGCAGGCTCGCGGACAGCTGACGACGCAACTGCGAAACAGTCGGCGCGGCGCCCGCGGGGACGATGTACGCGGCCAGGATTCGCTCGCCGCCCGGCGTCACCGTGTCCAGCACGGCGGCCTGCCGGACTTCCGGCAGCCGGGCCACTGCCGACTCGACCTCGCCCAGTTCGATCCGGTTGCCCCGGATCTTGACCTGGTCGTCGGTCCGCCCCAGTACCTGGACCACGCCGCCGGGCAGCACGCGGGCGAGGTCTCCGGAGCGGTACAACCGGCCGCCGAGGGTGGCGCCGGACGGATCGGGCACGAACGCCGCGGCCGTCAGGTCAGGCCGGTGGTGGTAGCCGCGGGCCAACGCGTCTCCGCCGAGGTAGAGCTCCCCGGGTTGCCCGTCGGGTACCGGGCGCATGTGGTCGTCGAGGACCTGAATCCCGGTACCGGGCAACGGTTTGCCGACCGGCGGCGGGGAGTGTGCCAAGTCGGTTCGGGCCAACGGGTGGCAGCAGACGAAGACCCCGGCCTCGGTCGGCCCGTACGCGTTGGCGAACAAGGCGCCGGCCGAGCTCATCGCACGGGCGACGTGCGGGCTCGACAGGGTCTCGCCGCCGAGCACGAACTGCCGCACGCCGATCCCGTCGAGCATGTCGTCCTCGACCATCCGGTTGAACATGGTGGGCGTCAGCCAGAGCGTGGTGACGGCGAAGCGGCGCACCGTGTCCACGATCAGGTCCGGCGAGACCCGCTGGCCGGGCAGCAACACGAGCCGGCCGCCGTTGGCCAGGCAGCTGAAGATCTCGAAGACCGACGCGTCGAACGACAGGGGGCACGCCTGCAGGAAGGTCTCCCCCGCGTCGAACGTGCCGTAGATCCCGGACCGCACGATGCGCGCGGCGGCACGGTGTGGCACGGCGACGCCCTTGGGCACGCCGGTCGTCCCGGACGTGTAGATCACGTACGCGAGGTGGTCCGGCGTCGCGCGTCGCCCGGGCCCGGACGGGGTCGTGGGCTGGGCGTCGACGGGGAGGCGGGTTCCGCGGAATCCCGGCAGCCCTCCGCTCGTCGCGTCCGACGTCACCAGGACGGTCGCGCCGGAGTGGGTGAGCATGTACTCCAGCCGGTCCGCCGGATGACCGGTCCACAGCGGGAGGTAGGCCCCGCCCGCCTCGAGGATGCCCAGGATCCCGGCGACCATGTCGATCGATCGCGGGACGTGCAGGCCGACCACGACGTCGGGCCCGACGTCGTGGTCGCGCAGGGCCGCGGCCAGGTGCGCCGCCCGCGCCCGCAGATCGCCGTAGGTGATCGACAGATCCCCGTGCACGACGGCGACCGCATCCGGTGCGGCGTCCGCGTGGCGCGCGAACTGCTCGTGCAGGCACCGGGTGGACTTGTCGTTCATGCGACGCTCACTTTCGCCCAGTTGACCGGGAAATCGAGGTCCACTCAGGACATGTCGAGGCCGGGCACGGCCCGGCGGGCCGTGCCCGGTGGGCGGTTCAGCCGCCGGAGGGCCAGCAGGAGGTTGACCGCCGCGAGGCTGGACAGCGCCGCGAGGATCAGCAGGGTGGCGGCGATGCCGAAGCGGTCCATCACCACTCCCCCGGTGAGAAAGCCGAGCGGGCCGGCGATGTTGCTGATGGTGATCACCGACTGCACCACCTTGGCGCGGATCTCGCCGGGAAACCGGGTGACCAGGATGCTGAAGAACGGGGCGTTGGACAGCGGCAGCGAGGCGCCGGACAGCGCCAAGGCCACGACGAGCACGCCGACCGGGACGGGCGCCAGCAGCACCCACATCGGAAGCACCAGCTGGATGGTCGCCAGGCTCATCTGGCGCGCGGTCGACAGCCGGTTCGCGATCAGGTAACTGATCAGCGATCCGATCAGCGCCCCGGCGCCGAAGCCGCCGACCAGCAGGCCGCCGATCGCGGCGTCACCACCGAACCGGTCGAACGCGAGCAGCGGCAGGGCGATGCCCAGGATCCGGACGAGGAAGCCGAACGTGACGGTGGACGCCATCACCGGCCGCAGGAAGTCGTCGGCCAGCAGGACACGCACTCCGGCCAGCATCCCCTTGCGCGCCGTGCCGGCGGGCTGCGCCGATCCCGCGTCGCGCGGCACGAACCGCCACAGCAGCAAGCAGGACAGGCCGAAGGACGCCGCGTCGAACCACAGCACCTGCTCCGCGCCCAGCAGCGCGATCAGCACACCGGCCACCGCCGGACCGGCGAACGCGGCGGTGTTGAAGCCGCCCTCCAGCACGCTGTTGGCCCGGGTGAGGGCCTTCTGGTCCGAGCCAGCCAGCTCGGTCGCCAGCACCCGCTGCGCGGCGAAGTACGGAACGCCGAGGACCCCGAGCACGGCGACGATCACCAGCAGCACACCGAAGCCGAGCATGTCCATCGCGGACAGCGCGGGGACGAGTGCGATGATCGGGCCGCGGGCCGCGTCGGCGAGCAGCATGGTGCGGCGGGCGCCGAGCCGCTGGATCACCTCGCCGCCGAGGAATCCCAGCAACGCCATGGGAAGCACCTGCACGGCGAAGACCAGTCCCGTCATGGTGGCCGACCCGGTGCTCTGCAGGATCAGCCACGGCAGCGCCAACAGGGTCATCTGGGTGCCCATCGCCGACACCGCGCCCGCGACGTACACGGCGCCGAGCGACCGTCGGGAACCGGTTCCCACCGGTGATCCTGCGATGTCGGTGCTGTCCACTTCGGTCTCCCACGGCTCGGTGCGGGCGTCGTACACCAGACTGCTGACCGGGCGGCCCGGACGACAGGGAAGCAACGGCAGGGGTGGATCGCGGGCACCGCTGCGTGTTCGTCTCTGCCAGGGCGGGCACGAAAGGGCATGGCGGTGCGCCCGGTCCCGGGTGAGACCGGGCGCACCGCCGGTGGATCAGCCGTCGTGGCCGACCAGTCCGGTCACGATCCCGGCTAGCTGGGCGACGTTCTCCTTCATCACCGAGAAGTGGTCGCCGGTCATCCGGTGCACGTCCACGCCGGACGCCAGGTCCCGCCACCGCGCCAGATACGCGTCGAAGCTCTGCCCGGCGTCGACGACCTCGTGCTCGCCCTGTGCCAGCTCGTCGCTGACGATCAGGTGCAGCCGGCCCGCGTAGCGGCGGTGCCGGTAGGACAGCATCATCTCCATGACCTCCTCCCACATTCGCACGGCGGGCAGCCACATCTCGCCCGCGCCGTGTTCGGGAAGGGTGATGCCGTCGTCACCGACGATGTCGTCGACGAGGTGTTCCAGCAGCGCGAGGGTTTCCCGCCGGAGCTGGGCGGTGTCGTCGTCCGGCCCGGCCGCGGCGAGCGCCTCGAGGTTCACGGCACACGTCTTGATCAGGCCGAACTCGTCCCACAGGTGGGCCTTGTCCCAGCTGTCCTGTGCCGGGTCGAGCAGGATGAACGTGACATCCTCGCCGTCGGCGACCAGGTGGTGCGCCATCTCGCTGGCCACACCACTGCCGCCGCACCAGCTGAAGATCCGGTACGGCCCGTGCGGTACGGCTTCACGCAGTTCCGTGACATAACGGGCGGCCATGTCCTCAGTGGACGGTATGCCGCCGTTGTCCCGTTGCAGTCCAGGCCATTCGATCGCGGCCACCGGGAGGTCGGGATCGAGGTGGGCGGCCAGCCGCCGGTACCAGTGCGCGCTGCCCCCGCCGGGGTGGACGCAGACCAGCGGCGCCTTGCTCCCCGTGCGGTTGAGCCAGAGCAACGCTTTGGCCGGCAGATCTCCGGTGTCGATCGCCTCGGCCAACGCCTCGACTGTGCGGTGTTCGAGGAACGACCGGACCGTCACCTCCATGCCATGCCGCTCCCGCAGCACCGCGATGATCCGCAGGATCATCAGCGAGTGCCCGCCGAGGTCGAAGAAGTCGTCGTGGCGGCCCACTCCGGGCAGATCGAACACCTCGGCCCAGATGTCCGCCACGGCCCGTTCCGCCGGTGTGCGCGGCGGGCTGAACTCCCGGTCCGCGGTCGCCGCCCCGGGCGGCGGCAGCGCGGCCCGATCGACCTTCGCGTTGCTGTTCATCGGAAGTTCGTCGAGCCGCACCCACGCTGTCGGCACCAGGAAGCCGGGCACCCGGGTGCGCAGGAGGTCACCGAGCCTGGCGAGGTCGTCCGGGCCGTTCTCGTCCAGCACGACGTACCCGACAAGCTGCTTGGTCCCGTCGTGGCCCTGGTGCGCCACGGCCGCGGCGGTGCGGACCGGGGGCAGTTCGCGGATCGCGGCCTCCACCTCACCGAGTTCGACGCGGTGACCACGGATCTTCACCTGGTGGTCCTGCCTGCCGATGTAGTGGATGGTCCCGTCGGGATCCTGGCGCACGACGTCCCCCGTGCGGTAGACCCGCTCGCCTGGCCGGGTCCCGGACGGGTCCGGGACGAACCGTTCGGCGGTCAGATCCGGACGCCCGTGGTAGCCGCGCACCACACCGGGACCGCCCAGCAGCAGCTCCCCCGGCACGCCGAAGGGAACCGGTCTGAGGTCGTCGTCGACGACCTGGACGTAGGTGTGGGAGATCGGGGTACCGATGGGGATGGAACGCTTGGCCTCCTCCAGCGAGATCCGCCGGTGCGCGGTGGCGAAGGTGGTGCCCTCGGTCGGGCCGTATCCGTTGCCCACCGGCACTCCGTGCTCGATCGCCTTGCGCACGTGCGGCGGCGACAACGCTTCGCCGCCGACCAACAGCTGGCGGACGCCGGCCAGCGACTCGGGCCGGACGTCGACCATGGTGTTGAACAGGCCGGAAGTCAGCCAGAGCACGGTCACGCCGTGCCGGCGCAGGACCTGCTCCAGCTCGGTCGCGGTCGGCGTGCCCGGCGGGCAGACGACGAGCCTGCCGCCGTTGCACAACGCGCCCCAGATCTCGAACGTCGACACATCGAAGGCCAGAGCGCTGAGCAGGAGCAGGACCTGGTCGGAGTCCAGGTCGGTGTAGTCCGGGTCGTGCACGAGCCGCACGACCCCGCGGTGGGGCACCAGCACACCCTTGGGGCGGCCAGTCGACCCCGAGGTGTAGGTGATGTACGCCAGGTTGTCCGGCGACAGCGGTACTTCCGGGGCGATGGCCGGCTGGTCCGCGACGGACGACCAGTCCGGGTCCAGCGATATCGTCGTCAGCCCGGCGCGTGCCTCGAAGCGATCGGCGAACTCGGGCTGGGTCAGCATGACCCGCACAGCGGCATCGTCCACAATGTACTCGATGCGGGTGTCCGGGTAGCCGGGGTCGAGCGGCACGTAGCAGCCACCGGCCTTCATCACGCCCAGCAGGGCGGCCACCACGTCGATACCGCGCTCCATGCACGCCGCGACCGGTGTGTCCGGGCCTACCCCGTGCCGGCGCAGTGCCCACGCCAGCCGGTTGGCCCTGGCGTCAAGGTCGCGGTAGGTCAGGCTCGAGTCCGCGCACTCCACCGCGACGGCATCCGGCCGTGCCGACGCCTGTGCCGCGACCATGTCCGTCACGCACGCTTCGGGCAGCTCGGGCCACGTTCGCGGTGGCGTGGTGAGCCGGTCGGCCGGGGTGGAGGTCAGGTCCACGGGGTTCGCGCCGCCATCGGCGATCATCGCGGCGAGCAGTTCGAGATAGGTCGCCGCGAGGGCTTCCAGCCGTTCCCGGGTCGCCCAGCCCGCCCGGCACTCCAGCCGCAGCTCGCCGGGGAAGGTCACCACGTTCAGGGTGAACTCGTTCGGGCTGTCGTCGGTGATCGTGCCGAAGACGTCCTGCTGCCCGTCGAGCACGTGGAAGTCGAGGTAGGAGAAGATGGCGCTGATCAGCGGGGAACCGTCGCCCCACGCCCGCTGCATCGCGGGCAGCGGGTAACGCCGGTGCGGCCACAGGGCCAGCTCCTCGGCGAACACCGTCCGCAGCAGGTCGTGCCAGCTCGGCGCGTTCAGGTCGACCGCGAACGGCAAGGTGTTGAGGTGCATGCCGAGCACCTCGTCGCCACGCAGCAGCTCCGGCCTGCCGTTGCACACGAGCCCGCTGAAGAACCGGCGCTGGCCGGTGATGACACCGAGCATCGCGAGGTGCGCGGTGTGCAGGACGGTCTTGAGCGAGGTCCGCGTCCGCGTGACGAGGTCGCGCAGCCCTGGCTCGAGATGCCGCCACGACACCCGTAGCTCCTCGACCTTGCCGTAGGCCGCCGGTGCGGTGTCCGCGGGCAAGGCGATCCGGCCGAAGCCGCGAACGCGCTCCCGCCAGAACCGCTCGTCCGCTTCGGACTCCAGGGACCGCTTCTCCAGCGCGACGAAGTCGGCGTAGCGCGCCGAGGGCGCGGCCGGGAGCCGGCCGGTGTCGCCGTCCCTGATCGCCCGGTAGGTGGAGCGCAGCTCGTTGATCAGCGAATGGTGGCTCCAGCCGTCCAGAATCGCGTGGCACTCGGTGTGGGTCAGGACCCACTCACGCTCGCCGGTCTGGTGCACGTGCCACCGCAGCTGCGGGGCCTGCCCCACGTCCAACGGCGTGGACCGCATCGCCTGCCGGTACTCGGCAATCACCGCTTGCTGCCCGGCCTCGGGCAGCCCGCGCAGGTCGTCGTAGCCGATCTGCGCGTGCGCGGCCTCCTGCACGAGTTGCATCGGTTCGGAGTAGGTGGACATGTCGAACGTGGTGCGCAGGATTTCGTGCCGGTCGACCAGCAGCTGCCCGGCTTCGCGCAACGCGGGCAACGAGAACGGGCCGTCGTCGGCGATCTGGAAGCTGGTGACGTTCTGGTAGGCCGGGTGCTCGCCGTCCGCGAGCATCTCGTAGACCATTCCTGCCTGCACCTGGCCCATCGGGTAGGCGTCGGCCAGCCCGTCCGGAAGGCGGTCCCGGTCGGCCGGCCCGAGCAGCGCGAACCTGTCCACCAGGATGTCCCGCGCCGCGGTGGCCGCGCGGCCCGCCAGCTCCGCGAGCCCGGCGGCGGTCTGGTGGGTGAAGACGTCCTGGACGGACAGGTCCAGCCCGGCGGCGCGCAGTGCGCCGACCACCCGGATGGCCCGGATCGAGTCGCCGCCCAGGTCGAAGAACCGGTCGTGCACACCGACCTGGTCCACACCCAGCGCCGAGGTCAGCGCGTCGGCGACGGTCCGTTCGGTCTCGGTGCGGGGTGCGACGTACTCGGTGGCCGTCGACGTGCGGCTCCGCTCGGGGGCGGGCAGTGCCGCGCGGTCGGTCTTGCCGCTTGTGGTCAGCGGCAACGCGTCGAGGACGACCCAGTGGCTCGGGATCATCGCCTCGGGCAGCCGGCCGCGCAGGAACTCGCCGGTGGCCGTCACGTCGAGTTCGGCACCGGACCGCCCGACGAGATAGCCGACGAGCTGACCGTCGTGCACCGCCACGGCGGCCGAGGCCACATCCCGCCACTCGCCCAGCACCGCCTCGATCTCCCCCAGTTCGATCCGGTGGCCGCGGATCTTCACCTGGTGGTCGAGCCTGCCGAGGTAGTCGATGCTGCCGTCCGGCAGGTACCTGGCGAGGTCACCGGTGCGGTACAGCCGTTGCCCGCCCGGCTCACCGAACGGGTCGGGCACGAACCGCTCCGCGGTCAGCCCGGGCCGGTTGAGGTAGCCGCGGGCCAACTGCACACCACCGAGCAGCAGTTCCCCCGGCACGCCTGTCGGGACCGGCCGCAGAGCGGTATCGACGACATAGGTCCGCGTGTTGGCGATCGGACGACCGATCGTGACCGGAACGCCGGGCTCGCACCGCGTGGCGGTGACGTCCACCGCGGCCTCGGTCGGGCCGTAGAGGTTGTGCACCTCGCAGCCGATTCGCTCGTGCACGCCCGTGACCAGATCCGCGGGCAGCGCCTCGCCACTGCAGATCATCCGGCGCACCGACGGCAACGCGGCGAAGGGCTCGGCCAGGAACGCCCGCAGCATCGACGGGACGAAGTGCACCGTGGTGACCCGCTCGGCGCTGATCAACTCGGCGAGGTGGCTGGGGTCGCGGTGACCGCCGGGCCGGGCGACCACCACCGTGGCGCCGGTGATCAGCGGCCAGAAGAACTCCCACACCGAGACGTCGAAGCTGTACGGGGTCTTCTGCAGCACCCGGTCGGTCTCGTCCAGTCCGTACGCGTCCTGCATCCAGTGCAGCCGGTTGACGATCGCGCGATGGGAGACCACGACGCCCTTCGGCCTGCCGGTCGACCCGGACGTGTAGATCACGTATGCCGGGTGGTCCGGATCGGGCTCGACGGCCGGATTCCACGTCGGCAATCCCTCCGAAGAGGACAGTTCCGCGCCGGTGAGGACGATCTCCGCGCCCGCGTCGGCGCACATGTAGTCCAGGCGGTCGGCCGGGTAGTCCGGATCGAGCGGCAGGTAGGCGCCGCCTGCCTTGACGATCGCGAGCAGCGCCACCACGAGCTCGGCACTGCGCTCCCGGCGTACACCCACGATCGACTCCGGCCCGACGCCCGCGGCGATCAGGTGGTGCGCGAGACGGTTGGCCCGCGTGTTCAGTTCGGCGTACGACACGCTCTCGCCGTCGAAGCGGACGGCGACGGCGTCCGGCGTGCGTTCCACCTGCCGCTCGAACAGCGCCGGCAGCGTCCCCGCCGGATACGGCACCGCAGTGTCGTTCCACTCCAGCAACACCTGGCGTCGCTCGGCGGGCGGTAGCGCGGACAACCGGCTGACCGGAACGTCCGGCGTCGCGGTGATCGCGGTAAGCAGCTCCACGAACTGCGCCGCGAACCGCGCCGCGGTGGCACGGTCGAACAGCGCGGTCGCATAGTTCACCGCACCCCCCAACGCCCCGTCGGACCGTTGGGCGAGCGCCAGCGTCAAGTCGGCCTTCGCGTCACTCTCGCTGACCGGCATCGGCTCGGCACGCAGCCCGCCGAAGCCCCGTCGGCTCGTGCCCGCGTCCTCCAACAGGAACATGGTGGAGAACAACGGGGTCCGGGACAGGTCACGGTCCGGTGCCAGGTCGTCCACCAGCAACTCGAACGGCAGCTCCTGGTGGGCGTAGGCGTCCAGCGCCGTGCCGCGAACCCGTCCGAGCAGCTCGGTGAAGGTCGGGTCGCCGGACAGGTCTACGCGCAGCACCAGCGTGTTGAGGAAAACCCCGATCAGGTCGTCGACCTCGGTCCGGTCCCGGCCGCCGACCGGGACACCGACCGTCACGTCGGTCTGCCTGCCGTAGCGGGCGAGCAGGATCGTGTACACAGCCAGCAACGCCATGAACGGCGTCGCACCTGTCTGACGGGTGAGCTGGTTCAGGGTGCGGGCAGCCGGGGCAGGCACCACGAACTGGACCTGGTCGCCCGCGCTGTCGCGCACAGGCGGGCGCGGCCGGTCGGTCGGCAGCTCGAGCGGGGCCGCACCGGCGAGTTTGTCCCGCCAATACTCGAAATGCCGGTCCAGCGTGGCGCCGGACATGGTTGTCCGCTGCCATGCGGCGAAGTCCGCGTACTGCACGGCCAGTGGTTCGAGGGGCGCGGGCTCCTCGGCCAGCGCTGCCGCGTACAGCTGGTCGAGCTCACGCCACAGCACCTGTTCCGACCGCTCGTCGAAGGCTATGTGGTGCACGGTCAACAGCAACGCGTGTTCCTCGTCCGCCAGCCGCGCGAGCGTGGCCACCAGGACCCGGCCCGCGGCCAGGTCGACGGGCCGCCGATCGCCCGCCATCCAGCCGGCGAGCCGCTCGTCCTGGCTCGCCGGGCCGAGATCGCGCAGGTCCACCTCGGTCATCGCGACCGGGCCCGGTTCATCGATCACCTGGACCGGTTCGCCGTCGATCACGGCGTACCGGGTCCGCAGCACTTCGTGCCGGGCCACCAGCCCGTCCAGCGCGGTCCGCACCGCGGCGGGGTCGAGCCGGCCGAACAGCCGTGCCCCGGTGGTGATCAGGTATTCGGTACCGCGGGTGCTCAGCTGTTCCATGATCCACAGGCGGCGCTGCGCGAAGGACAGCGCGAGCGGTTCGGCACGGGACGTCCGGCTGATCCGGTTGTCCTGGGCTGCCGACGTGTCCCCGCGTAGCCGTCGGCGCAGCAACTCCGCGCGAAGCGCGGTGCGGTCTAGGGTTCCCGTCATCCGGACTCCAATCGTGGCTCGCCGGCGGTCACGCCGGGGAGAAGCCGAGCAGCTCGCGCACCTGGTCGTCGGTCATCCGGTCGATCTGGGCCACGACGAAGTCGGTGGTCACCGCGGCCAGGCCGGCCACGGTCGTCGCCTCGAACAGGCAGCGCAGCGGGAGCTCGACCGCGAAGGCCTGCCGCAGCCGCGCCAGGACCCTGGTCGCCAGCAGCGAGTGCCCGCCGATGCCGAAGAAGTCGTCGTGCACGCCGACCCGGTCGACGCCGAGGACGTCGGCCCAGATCCCGGCGATGATCTCCTCGGCCGGGTCGCGTGGGGCCACGTACTCGGCCGCACCGTCCAACTGGGACGGTGTCAGGTCGGGCAACGCCGTGCGGTCGACCTTCTTGCTCGCCGACAACGGCAACGCCTCGACAGCCGCCCAGGCCGAGGGGATCATGTACTCCGGGAGCAGCTCCCGCAGGTGCGCGCGCAGCTCCCCGATGTCGGGCTCGGTGTCGTGCCGCCACTCGAGGTACGCGACGAGCCGCTTGTTCCCCGGCGTGATCTCCTTGGCCACGACGGCCGCGGCCGCGACGGCGGGGTGTTTGGTCAGCGCGGCCTCGATCTCCGGCAGCTCGATCCGGAACCCGCGGATCTTCACCTGGTGGTCGAGCCTGCCGAGAAAGTCGACCGTGCCGTCCGGCCGGTAGCGGACGAGGTCGCCGGTGCGGTACAGCCGCGCCCCCGGCTCGCCGCCGAACGGATCCGGCACGAACCGATCCGCGGTGAGCTCGGGACGTTCGTAGTAGCCACGGGCCAGGCGTGCGCCACCGATGCACAGCTCACCCGGCACACCGACCGGAACCGGGCGCAGCCGGGCGTCCAGCACGTGCACGCGCGTGCCCGCGACCGGACGGCCGATGTGCAGCGTGGCCGTCCCGCGCTCGCCGGCGAGGTCGCCTGCCACCGGATTGAGCATGCAGGTCATGCTCGCCTCGGTCGGCCCGTAGTTGCACAGGAACCGGGCGGGCAACCCGGTCGCTGCCCACCGCTGGGCGTCGGCGACGGTGACCACGTCGGCGCCCACGTTCATCAGCTTCATGCCGGCCAGCTTGTCCACATCGGACTCAAGCATTTCGCGGTAGTACGCCGGGGTGATCTCCATGATCGTGACCCGGTGGCAGGCGAGCTTCGCGGGCAGCTCGGCGGGCGTCCAGAACACCGGGTCGCTGACCACGAGCGTGGCGCCGGCGGTCAGCGTGACCACGATCTGGTCCATCGCGAGGTCGAACGTGAGCGCGGAGAGCAGGATCACCCGTTCGCCGGGGTGGATGCCGTAGTAGTCCGCGATCACCCGGCAGTGGTGCGCGTACGACCGGTGCGAGATCATCACGCCCTTCGGGCGACCGGTCGACCCCGAGGTGTAGATGATGTAGGCGAGGTTGGCCGGATGCACAACGTGCCCGGGATCGGCCACCGGGGCGTTGCCCGCCCACTGGGTTTCGTCGTCCACGACCAGAACCCGCCGATCGTCATGGCACAGCCGGTCCGCGAACTTCCTGGTGGTCAGGACCAGATGTGCCCCGGCGTCGCCGAGCATGAACCCCAGCCGCTCCGCCGGGTGTTCCGGGTCGAACGGCACGTACACCCCGCCCGCCTTGAGCACCGCCAGCAGCACCACGACCGGCTCGACGCCCCGCTCAAGGCACGAGCCGACAACGGTCTCCGGGCCCACACCCATCGAGCGCAGGTGGTGCGCGAGCCGGTTCACCCGTTCGTTGAGCTCCGCGAAGCTGATCTCCTGGGTCCGGAACACCACCGCGGTCGCGTCCGGTGTACGCGCCACCTGCCGCTCGAACAGCTCCGGCACGGACAGATGCCGCTCGTCGGGCGGGTCCAGCAGTTCCAGCCTGCCCGCGTCCGGGTCCGGCCACTGCCTCAGGATCGCTCGGCGCTCAGCGTCCGAGAGCAGGTCGAACTCGCCGAGACGGCCGCCGGGGTTCGCCGCGACGCTTTCCAGCAGCCGGAGGTAGTGGCCGGCGAGGCGCTCGATCGTCGCCCGGTCGAACAGCGCGGTCGCGTACTCGAACGTACAGCGCATCAGGCCGTCCGCCCGTTCCTTCACCGACAGGGTGAGGTCGAACTTCGCCACCGGCGCGCCACTGCTCAGCCCGCCCGCCGTGCACCCGGCGAGCCGCTGGGGCAGCAGCCCGGCCATGTGCTGAACCTCGAACATGATCTGGAACAGCGGGTTGCGGGACGGATCCCGGCCCGGTTGCAGGACGTCGACCAGGTGCTCGAACGGAACGTCCTGGTTGGCCAGCGCTTCGAGCGTCGTGCCGCGTACCCGGTCGAGCAGCTCGGCGAAGGACGGGTCCCCGCTCAGGTCGGTCCGCATGACCAGGTTGTTGATGAAGAACCCGATCAGGTCCTCGGTCTCCTGCCGGGTCCGCCCGGCGACCGGGGTGCCGACCGCGATGTCGGTCCGGCCGGTGTACCTGCCGAGCAGGACGGTGAACGCGGCCAGCAGCACCATGAACGGCGTCGTCCCGGTCCGGTTGCCGAGGCCGCGCAGCCCTTGGGCGACGGTGTCCGGCACCTCGACGACCACGGTGTCGCCGTGCGGGGCACGCTCCGCCGGGCGGGGCCGGTCGGCGGTCAGCTCGACCGGTACCAGGCCGGCGAGCCGGGTTCGCCAGTAGTCGAGCTGACCGGGGATCGCGCCCTCGGCCTGCTGATCCCGTTGCCACGCGGCGAAGTCGGCGTACTGGACGGCCATCGGCTGCTTGGCGGGCTCGGCCGCGTAGGCGTCGTTCAGCTCGCGCAAGAAGATCCCCATGGACCAGGCGTCGAAGGCGATGTGGTGCAGGGTGATCGCGACCAGGTGCTCCTCGGCGGCCGTGTGCACGACGGTGACCCGCAGTGGGTGTTCCCGGGCCAGGTCGAACGGCCTGGCGTTCGCCGCGGCGACGATCGTCGCCGCACGTGTCCCGGCGTCCGGGGCATCGGTCAGGTCCACGATTTCGAACCCGACAGGGCCAGGAGGGTCCACGACCTGCATCGGTGTCCCGCTGTCACCGACGTAGCGGGTGCGCAGCACCTCGTGCCGCGCGGCGACCTGCTCGACCGCGGCGCGCAACACCTTGGTGTCCAGCGGCCCGCTCAGCCGGAACGCCAGCGGAATCAGGTACTCGGCGCTGCCGGGCTCGAGTTGGTCGAGGAACCACAGCCGCTGCTGGCCGAACGAGGTGGCCAGCGCACCGTCCCGCGGAATGGGTCTGATCCGCGGTTCGTCGCCCGGTGCGGTGCCCTCGTCGATGAGCGCGGCGATGCGTTCCACGGTCCGTCCGTCGAACAGTGCGCCTGCCGTCAGCTCCAGACCGAACCTGCGGCGCAACCGGTGGGCGAGCCGGATGGCGAGCAGCGAGTGCCCGCCGAGCGCGAAGAAGTCGTCCTCGGCACCGACCTGGGCGGTCCCCGTCAGCTCGCCCATGATCTCGGCGACTGCCTGCTCCGTCCCGGTCCGCGGCCGGATGTGGGCCCGGTTGGGTTCCCGGTCACGTTCACGGCCGGGGGACGGCAGCGCCGACCGGTCGACCTTTCCGTTGGCCAGCAACGGCAACACGCCGACCTCGACGACGGTCGAGGGGATCATCGCGGCAGGCAACCGGGTGCCGAGGTGGTCCCGCAGTTCGTCGGGCGCAACCGCGGCCCCGTCGGCAGGCACCACGTACGCCGCAAGCTCCAGGTCTCCGCTGACCGACCGATGGCTGGTGACCACGGCCGTCTCGACCGACGGGTGACTGCGCAGGGCGGCCTCGACCTCACCCGGCTCGACACGCACTCCACGGACCTTGATCTGAGCGTCCTGGCGACCGATGAACTCCAGCGTCCCGTCCGCGTGCCAGCGTGCCAAGTCGCCTGTGCGGTACCACCGTCTGCCTGGCTCGGCGGCGAAGGGATGCGGGGTGAACCGCTCGGCGGTGAGATCGCCGCGGCCGACGTACCCCCGCGCGAGAGCCACGCCGCTGATGCACAGTTCACCCGGCACGCCGATGGGCACCAGTTGGTCGTCGGCGTCCACAACGAACACCTCGACGCCAGGCAGCGGGGTGCCGATCGAGACGATGCCGCCGGGGGCACCCCGGTCGTAGCACCAAGCCGTCGAGTCGATGGAGCACTCAGTCGGGCCGTAGGTGTTGTAGAGCTCCACGTCGACCACGTTCAGCAACTGTTCGCAGAGCGCGGTTGGCAACGGCTCGCCTGCGGAGCAGAGCAGTCGCAACGTGGTGCACGCCGCGAGTTCCGGCTCGTTGACGACCATCTGCAGCATGGACGGGACGAGCTGAAGCACGGTGATCCCGTGCTCCGCCACGGTGCGGACCATCACGGCCGGGTCGCGGTGCGCGCCTTCCGGCGCCATGACCACGCAGCCACCGGAGACCAGTGGCGCCAGGAACTCCCACATCGACGCGTCGAACCCGATGGTCGTCTTCTGCAGCACGCGGTCGTCCGCGGTCAGTCGATGCTGTCCGACCGACCACAACACCCGGTTGCGGATGCCGCCGTGCGTGACCACGACCCCCTTCGGCCGCCCGGTGGAACCGGACGTGTACATCACGTAGGCGGCGTTGTCCGCGCCGATCTCGGCGCCATCCATCGGCGTGCTGCGGGCGATCTCGTCCCACTGCTCATCGACCGCGACGGACTCCCCCGGCAGCGAGCCGCGCAGGGCCGCCTGGGTGAGGACCAGTTCGACGCCGGCGTCGGCGAGCATGAACTCCAGCCGCTCGGCCGGCAGGTCAGCGGAAAGCGGAACGTACACCCCGCCGGCGGCGAGCGTCCCGAGCAGGGCCACCACCAGGTCGGTGCCCCGGTTCATGGCCACGCCGACCGGTGTCTCCGCGGTGATTCCCCGTGCGCGCAGGAAAGCCGCCATCGAGTCCACTTTGGCGGCCAGTTCGGCGTAGCACAGGCGTTCACCGCCTGAGATCACGGCGATCGCGTCCGGAGTGGACAGTGACTGGTCACGGAAGAGAGCGGGCAGCAACGCCTCCGGGGCATCCGCGTCCGTGCGATTCCAGCCGAGCAGCATGCCCCGCTCCGCCGGGGCCACGGTCGGCACCCGGCTCAGCCGGACCTCCTGGTCAGTCGTGACGCTCGCGAGCAGTTCCTGGAAGTTGGCACTCATCCGCTCGATCCGGGCCCGGCTGAACAGGGCTGCCGGGAACAGCAGGCGGCCCTTCCACGAGCCGTCCGCGTGTTCCGACATGTGCAGCGTCAGGTCGACCGTGGCGCTCATCGGGCCGACCGCGAACCGCTCGACCGTGAGGCCCGGCAGGCTGAGCGGTTCGCCTTGGGCGTTATGCACCACGAAAGCGGCCTGGAACAACGGGTTGCGAGACGTGTCGTGGTCCGGCGCGAGTTCGGCCACCAAATGCTGGAAGGGCACGTCCTGGCGCTCGAACGCGTCCAGGGCCGCCTCGCGAGTCCGGGTGAGCAGTTCGGCGAACGTGGGGTCGCCGGACAAGTCCGTGCGCAGCACCACCGTGTTGAGCAGCGGCCCGGCCAGTTGCTCCAGCTCCACCTGGTCGCGTCCGTCCGTCGACGTCCCGACAGCGATGTCCCGCCTGCCCGAGTAACGGCCGAGCAGGAGTTGGAACGCCGCCAGGAATGCCATGAACGGGGTCGCCCCCACCGCACGTCCCGCTGCGATGACGGCGCCCGCCACCGCGGCGGGCACGACGAACTCCACCGTCTCACCGGTCGGGTCCCACTGAGCCGGACGCGACCGATCCGTTGGCAACTCAAGCGGTTCCAGCCCGGCGAGCCGGTCACGCCAGTAGCCGGACTGCCGGATGAGCGCATCGTCAGGCGTGTTCCAGCGTTCGCGCTGCCAGACGGCGAAGTCGGCGTACTGGACCGGCAACGGTTCCAGCGATTCGGGTTCGCCGTTGGCGTACGCGGTGTACAGCAGCCGCAGCTCCCTGGCCACGACGCCCAGCGACGAGTTGTCGAAGGCGATGTGGTGCACGACGATCATCAGGATCGCGTCGTCCGCGGCGAGCTGGACGAGGGTCAGCCGCCACGGCCGGACCCGCAGGTCGATCGGTGTGTTCGCCTCGGCCTGCCCGATCTCGCGCACCCGCTGGTCGGCCTCATCGGAGGCGCATCCGGTGAGATCGACGACCGTGAGGCCGACCGGCGCCGGTTCGTCGATGACCTGAATCGGCCTGCCGTCGACCGTCTCGTAGTGCGTCCGCAGCACCTCGTGCCGGACGGCGATCTGATCGAGCGCCGCCGTCAGCGCGTCCCGGTCCAGCGGCCCGCGCAGGCGGAATCCCCAGTGCAGCAGGTATTCCGTGGCACCGGACCGAATCTGGTCGAGCAGCCAGAACTGTTCCTGTTCGAAGGACAGCGGGTAACGGCCGTCACTGGTGTCCATCACTTGCCCCCTGCCGGCAGGAAGTGCTCGAGTACGGTGCCCAGGCCACGGGCCGACGCCTCGCGCCGGACCAGATCAGCCACGGCTAGGTCGAGGCAGCCAAGGCCGAAGGGGGAGAACACCGTCAGGTTGTCGTCGTCCCGCACGTACGGCTTCCCGGACAGGAGGATCTCCCCCAGCGACGAGGTGATGAAGTCCCGGTTGCCGGTCTTCTGTTCCGCCAGGTGCAGTGAGGTCGCCGCACGGCACACGTGGTCCGCGTCGTCGACGATGTTCACACTCGACAGCACCGATTCGGCGGTGAGGTCGCGCAGCGACACGTGCAGCAACAACGTCCCGGGGCGGCAGTACTCCGATCCGAGATGCGGGACGGTCGCCGTCGTCGCCAGGCACACGAGTTTGTTCGCGGCCAGTGCGTCCTCCGCGCGAGCCGCAACGTCGATCTTCAGTGACGGCCACGCCGACTGCGCCTTCGCCCCGAAGGATTCCGCGCGGCCTTGGTCCAGGTCGTACAGCGTCACCGTGTGCAGTTCCGGAAGCACGGCACGCAGGTACGTCAGCACCTCGAAGTTGATCAAGCCGCAGCCCAGCATGGACACGCCCGTCTCCGGGCTGGACGACGACAACGCCGACGCCGCGAGGGCCGCGCTCGCCGCCGTGCGACGGGCGGAGATCGCCGACCCTTCCAGGAAGACCTCGGGCACGCCGGTCCGCATCGAGTTCAGCACGATCACCGCCGACGCCCGGTCCATGCCCATCGCCACGTTGCCGGGGAACGACGACACCCACTTCACTCCGGACACCGGGGTCTCAGTGCCCAGATACGCCGGCAGCGCGATGATCCGGTCGCGGTCGTCGGCCGGGAAACGCAGGAACACCGAGTGCGGAACGGAAGTCCGGCCGAGCGCGTGCAGTTCGTAGGCCTGCCGTACCGCGGACACCACGCTCCGTTCCGCGCCGTCGAGGACGGAGCGGACCTCACTTGCGCCCAGTATCAACATGATGCCGTCTCCATCTCCGGTTTCCTCCACAGGTGCGACACGTCGCCGAAGTGCGACGTGACCCAGTCGTCGTCATACACCGTGTTCAGGTACCGCTCGCCGCGGTCCGGGAAGACCAGCGCACACGTCGCTCCCGGTGGGATGTGGTGACGCATGCTGTCCAGTGCCGACACCACCGCGCCGGAGGAGCCGCCCGCGATGATCGCCTCCCGGGTTGCCAGGCGCCGGCAACCGACGACGGCATCGAGGTCGTCGACCCGGACGACGACGTCGGCGAGGTCGTCGCGGTAGAGGCCCGGGCGGACCGACGCGCCATGGCCGGGAATCAGCCTGCCACCGATCGGCGGGCCGAAGATCGCACTGCCCAAGGCGTCCACGGCGACGATCGTCACGGACAGGTTGTGAGAGCGGATGTATTCGGCGCAGCCCCGCAGGGTGCCGCACGAGCTCGCGGCGCAGAACAGGTAGTCGACGCCCGGCAAGGCGTCGAGGATCTCGCGCACGGTCGTGCGGTGTGCCCGCGGGTTGAGCGGGTTCGAGTACTGGTCAGGGCAGTACGCGTGGTCGACGGTCGCGACGAGCTCACGGACGCGGCGCTTGCGCGTCGGCAGGTACTCGCCCGTGACCGCGTCGACATCGGTGACCACCTCGACCTCCGCGCCCAACGCGCGCATGATCGCGATGTTCTGCCGGTTGGTTCTCGGATCGACCACGCAGATGAAGCGAATCCCGTGATAGGCACACACTTGCGCGAGGCCGATGCCGAGATTGCCCGAGCTGGACTCGATCACCACCGAACGCCCGGGCACGAGCCCGCCGTCCCGGATCCGGGCCAGCAGCATCTCCAGCGCGGACCGGTCCTTGATGCTGCCACCGGGGTTGTGGGACTCCAGTTTCGCGTACGTCTTGAATGGACTGCACGGGTCCAGCTTGGCCAGCTCGACGATCGGTGTCGCCCCGATGGTCGCGAGCACTCCGGGCACGGGGAGTTCCTCCTTGGTCATAGAGCCGCTCCTCGTGTGGCGTCCGCTCGGGAATGTGCGCCACCCGAGCGTTTCGCACACCGCCCCGCGGGCGAAGGGAAGAACACGCAGTATCAGGGGTGGACGCGGATCTGCCGGATGTTCTCTCGCACGAGTGATCCAGACCGGCCACTCTGGACGGTATGAGGGTCGATACGTCTGCTCGAATTTCACTGGCGCCGGACAATGAGCCGGCGCTCCCCCCAGTGTTCTCCGCGGCTGCCGCCGGCACAACGGCGACGGCGTTCCTCCAGTCCGCCCGCGACGCGGTCCGCAAGCGGTTGCACGAACACGGCGCAGTCCTGCTGCGTGGCTTCGATGTCGGCGGTGTCGACGGGTTCGACCGGATCGTACGTGCGGTGTCCGGGACACCGCTGACCTACGCGGAGCGGTCGTCACCCCGCAGTGTCATCAAAGGACAGATCTACACGTCGACGGACTACCCACCGGCGGAGGAAATCTTCCTGCACAACGAGAACTCCTACCAGGCCACCTGGCCGCTGACGCTGTTCTTCCACTGCATCACCCCACCGGACACCCAAGGCGCGACTCCACTCGCCGACACCCGCCGGATCCTGCGGTCGATCGAGCCGGCGGTGCGCGAGGAGTTCACCCGGCGCGGCTGGATGGTCGTACGGAACTTCACCGAAGGTTTCGGCGTGCCATGGCAACAGGCGTTCAACACCGACGACCGCGCCGCGGTAGAGGCCTACTGCGCGCGCAACCGCGTGGAAGTCGAGTGGGTCGGCCGCAACGGCCTGCGCACGACTGCCCGCCGCCAGGCCGTCCACCATCACCCGGTGACCGGAGAAGCGGTGTGGTTCAACCATCTCACCTTCTTCCACGTGACCACGCTGTCCGAAGAGGACTGCTCGGGGCTGCGCGAGCTGTTCGGCGAGAAGGACCTGCCGACCAACACCTACTTCGGCGACGGTGAACGAGTGCCCGACGAGACCATGGCCCACCTGCGCGACTGCTACCGGGCCGCCCAGCGCCGCTTCGACTGGCAGCGCGACGACGTCCTGCTCGTCGACAACATGCTCGCCGCGCACGGCCGTGAACCGTTCACCGGGCCACGCAAGATCGCCGTGGCGATGGCGGAACCGTCGTAGCACCTGGGTACTGACAGGCCCTGGACCGGCAACCGGTCCAGGGCCGTGGCGTTCGGATCACTCGTCCACGGCGACGAACCGGAGCTCCGAGGTGTACTGGTGGCCGTTGGCGTCGGTCAGCCATGCCTGGTCCGGCGTGGGCAGCATTTCGGTCACCGTCAACCGGCCTTCCGGGTCCTTGCGCGACAGCCGCCGGATGGACTTGGCCAGGATGTTGACGTACACCGGGCTGTCGAAGTCCACATAGAACGGCCGGGGTTCGGTCGGCGAGACCACGAAGACGAACCGCGGCAGGCCGGCTTCCCGCTGCCACCACCTGGCCTTGACGAACCGCCTGGCCTCGTTCTTCTCGTCGGCGAACGACAGGCTGTCCACCGCGAAACGCCAGGACTCCCGGGAGATGACCATCCGGTCCACTGTCACCCGTGGCGAGTGGCCGCCCTGATCCGGCAGCCGGAACATGTCCATCACGAGGGTGGTCAGCACGTGCGAGAACACGTCGACGACCGGGAACTCGGCACCGTCAGGCAACACGGCGACGAGGCGGCCGGCCCGGGACTCGACCGTCGCGTCCGCGCTCAGCACCGTCCTGGGCCTGGCCGGATCGGCCGTGTAGTCCACCAGTGCCACGTAGTAGTCCTCGGGCCGGACCAGGGCGTGCCGGATCCTCGCGGACAGGCGGGACCGGTGTTCCTTGGCCAGCAACGGCATCAGGCGTGGGCCTGGGTGATCACGAGAGGTCTCGGCCAGCAGGGACGCCGGTGATTCGTGCTGGTTGACGAACAACGACGCGCCCAGCGTGTTCGTCGCCACGTGCAACTCCCCCAGCACCAGGTCCCCGGAACCGGTCATGAGCACGTCCGGGCTGCTGTACCGGGCGGCGGTCCAGCCCGCCCCCGGTGCGGCGAACTCCGCCCGGACGCGCCCGGCGATGTCCAACATGGACACATGCACCTGTGAGCCGGTGAGCGGTGGCAGGATGGATTCCCAACGCCGCCAGAACTCCGCCTGGACGTCGGCCGCGATACCGGCCGCGTCGCCGTGGAGGATGGGTGCGCACGCGAACCAGAACGTCGCGAGATCGACGGGCCCCTGATAGACCTCTTCGACCCGTGCCATCACCCGCTGTGCCAGCGTCCATGTCAACCACCTCGCGGCGGTCAGCAGCAACTCCAGCGGCGCCAAGGACTCCAGCACGTCCTTGCCCAGCCGCACCTCGGCGGAACGGCGGCTGTCCGAGTAGACCAACGCGCGGCACGGCGCCGTGTTCGCGCCTTTCTCGCGTACCGCGGCCTCGTCGGTAAGCGCGACGAACGTGGACTCGATCTCGGTCAGCGCCGACACCAGTTCGTCCGGGTCTGTGGCGTCCGCGACCCTGCCGCGCCCACTTTCCAGCGCGTCCAGCAGTTCCAGCGCACGACCACCTGGCGCCCCGGCGGACTCCAACCACCGGCGCATCCACCGCTCCGGCCGCGCGTCCGCCGGAACCTCCAGCCGCCACACCACGATCCGCCTGCGCACCAACTCCTCCAGCGCCTCGGCCGGGCCGACGTCGCGCGCGGGCCGAACCCCGTCGCAGCGCGCGAGCACTTCCAGAAGCCCTGGGGAGATCCGCTGCGGCGGCCTGCCCGGAAGCGTCACCGCACCGTCGGCGACCCGGACGAACGGGATCCGCCGCGGCGCGATCCACGGCCGCAGCGCGGGATCGGCGTTCACCAGTTTGGCCACCGCGTCGATCGCCCAACTGGCGAAATACACCTCCGACGCCGCGACAAACCCCACCCCAGGATCAACCGACACACCACACGACGACAAATCCCAACGCCCCCACCCCACCGGACCAAAAAACCCAATCGTGTCATTCTTCACACAAAAACGCTGCCAATAATGCGCCACCAACTCCTCACGCTGCCGCGGCATACTCGACCGACCACCCACCGACGGCACCCACGCCAAAAACGGCCCCACACCCGACCCCAACACCGGCCGATTCTGCCACGCCACCGCCGCACGAAAACCCCCCAACCCCGCAACCCGCTGCAACTCCCGCGCCACCGACACCACCACCTCACCAAACAACTCCTCAAACCCCACCCACTCCACACCCGACAAACCACAACCCACACCAAACCCATCAGCCGCCGCCGCCAAACCAGCAGACGCCAACCCCAACACACCACCAACCGGAAAACCCGGCCCACGCAACGCGAACTGATTCCACAGCCGCCA
>NZ_JAAATY010000037.1 GCF_013280595.1 Kibdelosporangium persicum | reverse complement strand
GGGGTGCCTTGGTGGGTGGTCAATGCTGGAGTGGGGGTGGGGAGTGTGCCCGGTCGAACAGCAGTAGCCAGGCGTTGCGGTGGGGCCAGTGGGTGGGCAGGCGCAGGGTGGTGCGGCGTGCTTGGCGGGTGAGTTGGGCGGCCACGGTGATCAGGGTGCGGCGCAGGGTGGTGGTGTGGGCGCGGGCGAAGCGTCCGGTGGCCAGGCAGCCGGTGGCGCGCAGGAGGTTGTGGGTGATGGTGGCCAGGATCAGCCAGGCGGCGTTGGCGATGAAGGCGTGTGACGGGAAGTGGGTCAGGGTGCTGGTGGCGAGTTGGCCCAGGACGTGTTCGATGCTGCCGGCTCGTTGGCGGTGGCAGGCCTCGGCTTGGGTCTTTTCGAGTGGGGAGTTGGTGAGGATGGCGTGGTAGCGGTAAGCGGGGAATAGTGGTTGTTGGTCGGTGTGCGGGGTGGTGATGGGCACGCGGCGCACGATCAGCCGGAGGGTGGCTGGTCCGGTGGGGTGCCGGGTGATGTTGGTGAGAACGGTCAGGCTGGTCTCGGCGATCTCGGCGTGGGTGATCAGCTGCCCGGTGTCCTGGTCGCGGATGGGGGTGGCGAAGGTGACCGGTTGCCAGTGTGGTTCGGGGATGTCGTGGATGGCGGCGGTGACGTTGCCGCTGTGGCGTGCGGTGATGGAAAACCATGCGCCGGCCGTGATCACCTCGGTGATGACCTCGCCGTTGAAGAACGCCGAGTCCATGCGTACCAGGATGGGGCCGGTCGCGCCGCAGGCTCGGGCGGTGGTCAGCGAGCGGCGCAGCAGGCTGGCGGCGTTGCGGGCGGAGTGGGCGTTGCCGCCGCGTAGCCGGCTGTCGAGGATCACCGGAGCGGCCAGCGGGGTGCCCAGCGTGATGAGTTGGTAGTCCAGGCCGAACAGGTTCTTGTGCCCGTACGCGGCACCTTGTTTCTTGCTGTGCACCTGCTGGGTTTTGGAATCCATGTCCACAAAGGCCAGCTGATCGACGCCGGGCAGCAGCGGGGTCTGGGCGGCCAGCCTGACCAGCACCCCGTGAGCCACGTGCTGCAACTGGGTCAGGTGACCGATGCCGAAATACCGCAGGAAGCTGCCCAGCGTGGACGGTGCCCTGATACCGTCGAACAGCAGCGGCAGCCCGCCATGGCGGATCACGTCCAGATCGTCGATCGAGTCCGCGCCACAGACCATGCCCGCCACGATCGACGCGATCTTCGCGCCGGCGTTGGCGCCGATCGAGCCACCCAGCCGGACATGCCTATCGGCCAGCTCAGACAGGCCCGCATCCTGCGCTAATCGCATCGCCGGCACCAGCCCGGCCTGCGACACCAACGTCGGATGGTCGAACCTCGCGTCAATCCCACCACGGGTATGCGATGCTTTCACTTAACAGGTGCCCTCTTCTGTGATGGCTTGTTCCCTAGACAAGAACAATCATCCCAGCTCAGAGGGCACCTGCCCGTCTACGACATACCCACCACCAACACATTCACCGGTGGATCAGGGTTCTAACCCTGATAAACACTCACGAGGAGAGCTCAGCTGCCTTCCGCGGAAGGCTTGGTCGCTGCCACCCGTTCCACCATGCCGGCTTTGAGCCGTTCCTGCCGATGGATGACAAACCCCGCCTGTTCCACCAGCGGCAGCGGCCGGCGGGTCTGGTAGTCCCCCAGCGTCCGCACGGTGAGCTTCTCCAGCAGCCACTGTCCGAAGTAGATCAACCGGTGGTGGCTGCCGACGTGGTCGAGGAGCAACAGTGTCCCGTTAGGACGCAGCACTCGATGCATTTCCGCGATGGCCGTACGTTCGTCTGGAAAACCACACAATCCGAGTGTGCACACCACAGTGTCGAATGAGGCGTCCGGAAACGGCAACGCCTGCGCGTCCCCTTCGTGCAGGTCGATGTCCTGGCCGAGGCCGGCCGCCCGGACGCGGGCCAGCTCCAGCATCGCCGGGCTGAAGTCGACGCCGGTCAGCCGCACGCCGTGCGGGTAGAGCGGCAGGTTCAGGCCGGTGCCGACAGCCACTTCCAGGACGTCGCCGTGGGCTTGCGAACAGACCCATTCGCGCCCTCCGCGGAACTGCAGTCGCTCAAAGAAGCTGATGTCGCGGTCATACCGGGGTGCGTACTGGTCCCACTTCGCTCGCAGTCGGTCGACACCATTGTCCTTGCTCATCGCGTTCTCCTCGTGAACCCAAGCCCGTAGGTCACCATCGCACGGGAAGCTCGGCTGGACCGCCGGTCAGCACGTCGTGGCGCATGGTCAACTCCTGCACGTCGACGGCCAGCCGCAGGGCCGGGAACCGGGTGGCGAGCTGGCGGAACACCACCTGCAGTTCGATGCGAGCCAAGGGAGCTCCGATGCAGTACCGGGCGCCATGGCCGAAGGTGAGGTGGTTGGCAGCCGGGCGGGTGACGTCGACCTGGTCTGGGTCGGCGAAGACGGCCGGGTCGTGGTTGGCTGCGCCGTTGTCGAGGATGACGAGTTCACCGGCGTGCACGGTGACACCGTCGATGTCCAGATCAGTCCTGGCGTAGCGGGGGATGCCGCCGCCTCTGCCGGACGCCCGCAGCAACTCTTCGACCGCGCCTGGCACCAGATCCGGGTTGTTCACCAAGGCTTGCCATTGCTCACGGTTGGCAAGCAACAGAAGGGTGCCCATGCCGATCTGCACGACCGTGGTCTCGTGCCCCGCCAGCAGTAATGCCATGGACATCCCGGCGGCTTCGAGATCCGACACCCCGTCGGTGGCGCACAGCCGCGAGATCACGTCGTCGCAGGGATTTGCCCGCTTGCGGGCCACCAACTTCCGGCCATACTCGAACAGTGCTCCCAGGCCTTGTTCGGAACGGGCCCGATCAGCGGTGTTGATCGCATCGTCCGTCCAGGCCCGGAACTGGTCACGATCCTCGTAGGGAACGCCGAGCAGCTCGCAGATCACCAGAACTGGCAGCGGCAGCGCGAGCGCCGTGTGCAGATCCACCGGCGACCCGTGCTCGGCCATGTCATCAAGCAATCTTTCCGTGAGAGCTTCCGCTCTGTGCCGCAGCGCACGCATGCGTTTGGGCGAAAAGTGCGGCTGCAACAGAGATCGCATCCGTGTGTGGTCGGCCCGCTCGGTGGCGAAGTCACCCAAAGGGCCGCCGAACAAGGCGGAATCGCCGGTTCGAGCCGCGGTCTCCGGTGCCGGATGGCCACGGCTGAGCCGGTCGTCGTCCAGCAAACGCCGCACCTGCGCATGACCGACCACCAGCCACGCCTCATCGTCCACTGCGGTACGGACCCGATGAATCACACCCCGGGACTGCAGCTCGCGCAGCTCGGGCGCTCTGCGCAACGGGTCTACCTGCTCGAACGGCAGGCGCACAGGATCACTCACCACTACCTCCATAGTTACAGATCACTTGTACAAGATGTCTTAAACAAGTTACTTGTATAGTCTGACTTGAACAAGAGGAGGTTGGTGCGATGGCGACGGAACGACGTTCCACGCAGCCGACATCGGCAACGGAAGTGGAGCGCGTCCGACGCATGCCGCGCGCCGAGCGGCGCGAACAGATCCTCGACGCGGCCACCCGCGCGTTCGCCCGCACCGGGTACGCCGCCACCAGCCTCGACGATGTGGCGTCCGAAGCAGGCGTGACGCACGTGATCCTCTATCGGCACTTCGCGTCCAAAAGCGACCTGTACCGTGCGGTACTCGACCGCGCGTGCACCCGACTCGGAGAAGCAGTCGGCACCGAGAACTACGACGAAAGCAGCCTTCCAACGCTGCTACGCGCGGCCGCCGCTGATCCCGACGGGTTCCGGCTGCTGTTCCGCCACGCCGCCAGGGAACCGGAGTTCCGCGACATCACCGACACCATCCGATGGGACTCCACCGACATCGCCTACCGCCACATCGCCGAAGCGATTCCCGACGGCGCCTGGCAGAACTGGGCAGCCCAGGTCATTCCCGCCTTCACGCTGGAAGCCGTGATCGCCTGGCTCGACACAGGCCAGCCCGACCCCGACGGCGCTGCCGAACGCATCTCCCGCGCCATCGCAGGCGTCATACGTGCCGCACAAGCTGACGCACCGTAGGCAGCTCATGAACGATCACCTGGTCGACCATCACACTTGAGTGGTCGAACGAGCGGGACGCCGCATCAACACGTGTGGGAATCACCGGTAGCGCCTCACGAGCCGATGCTCAAGGCATCTGACTCCACTCCGGGACCGATTCGGCCGATCCTCGAGTAGATCGAACAGCCGGCGATGCCTTAGGTCGTGTTTCGAATGTCCCGGTCGATGAGAGTCTGCCCCGGCCGGAGGCCGGAATCGGCTCGGTGGGGCGGTTCCTGGCGTCGCCGCGGGATCGCCGCGAATACTGGTTGTCTTTGGGCGGTCCCGCGGTGGCGTCAGGGGCCGCATCCGGCCCGGCTATCGCGATCGGGCATTTGAAACACGACCCAGGCGCCTGCTTTCCGGGCGCCGTTAACTGGCGGCTCCCACGAGGCGTGTCCACTGGCGCACGTCACCCTGACTCACAGCCGCGCACAGACGGATCACCCCTTCGGACGATCACAAAACGACAGCTTGCGAATTACGTTGAGTAGTTCACGCGCGGATCGGGGAGGTCTGATGACACAACTTCCGATTTTCGGCCAGCCACCGGACAGACCCGCTGAGAAGCCCGCCGGCGACCGGGCTGTCACGCTCCAAGTCCTGGTTACCGTGAAGGCAGCGCCCAATCCTTCGGAAAAGTACGGTGAGACAGTCTGCGTCGCCGGGCTGAGCACCGACCCAGAGCGACCAGGCTGGGTCCGCCTGTACCCGATCAACTTCCGCGAGCTCGGCCGAGACGCCAGCTTCAAGAAGTACGACATCGTGTCGGTGGAAGCAGTACCGGCAAGGCAGGACAGCCGACGAGAGAGTTGGCGACCGCGAATGCCGACACTGAAAGTCACAAATCACTTGAAGGACTGGGCTCGTCGCCGCCGTTGGCTGGACCCGGCAATCACCGAAATCACCATGTGCCGGCTGCACCGCGGCGCCACCATGGACAGCCAGTCGCTCGGACTGATCCGACCGAAGAGGATCACGGCGTTACGGATCACTCGCCACCCCGGCTGGTCATCCAGCCAGCAGGCCAAGATCGACGACTACGTCAAGCAGATCACTCTGTTCGGCAACGAGGACCGCACTCCGCTACGGGCACCGCGCTTCGCGGGCACCTACCACTACGAATGCCAAGAGCCAACCTGCCGCGGGCACAAACAGGGCTTCATCGACTGGGAGTTCGTGGCGTTCCAACTGCTTCGACTCGGCGGACTGAACGACACCGCAGCGTGCGAGCACCTCGAACGGCGATTCCTGCACAAAATGTGCGCCCCCGACCGAGACGTGGCATTCTACGTCGGCAACGTGGCTGCCCATCCCAGGACGTTCAGCGTGCTCGGCGTCTACTATCCGCCACGGCTTGCTTCAGTTTCGAGGTAGTCGGCCGGCTATCTCACCCAGCACGACGTCGCGGTGACAACGCCGTTGATCGGCCTCAAAGCACAGCACGGCGATGCATTCGTCAACAGCCAACCGCGCGAGGTCATCCAGGCTGGCTTGAGCCTCATCCGCCTCAAGCAACTCGGCGTAGCGATCCTTCGCCTGCTTGAGTTCGATCTCGTTCCCCCCGAAACCAGCACGATTCGCTTTGAGGTTTCCCAGTTCCCTGCGATGGTCGTACTCGATCCCCACTTCGGCGAGCGCATCACGCAACGCTGTCTTGCTGAATCCACGCTTGCGAGATATCGGCGTCAGCCTGACGTCGACCAGCCGAGACACCCCGCGCCGCACAAGCTCCGCGACGAACTCGTGGATGTCGCGGCCCTCGTAGCCGACGCCGAACGCCCCACTCCTAAGTCGCGTAGCGCTGCTGCTCATGGTGACACCTTGTCATGACGACGGATCCCACACGACCCCACCCCACTCGACCTGAGGTCAATTCACCTGGTCGCGTACAGCTGTCCGCCACCTCGCGCGGAGATGGCGATGACGTGGTCCGATGGTTGTGCGGCGTGGTGGGATCTCGGCATCCGTGTCTCCGCCGTCTGATCACGGTTGGCGGGTGATTTCTCCGAGGATGGGGCAGTCGCGTAGCTCGCGGGGCTTGTCCGGTCACCGTCATGGTCGATAGTCGCTGTCTATACGACCGCCTTCCCGCCCTACGCGGATCACCCGGCCGAGTGCCAGGAACAGGCGTGCCATGCCGGACGTAGTCGTGGGTGGCCGGTCCGGGCATCAGCGGCAGCATTGGTCCGGTGCGGAACGGTCCGGCGATTCCGGCGCGAGGCAACCTCCGGCGGGTGTCGTTCCGTACTAAGCGGCGACCGAGGAGGGAACCGTTGGACCGTGATCGTGAGTTCGGGGAGTACGTGGACGCGCGTGCTCTCGTGATGCGGCGCACCGCGTACCTGTTGTGCGGGGACTGGCATCGCGCCGAGGACATCGTGCAGACCGCGCTCACCAAGCTCTACGTGGCATGGCCTCGGGTACGGCGCGACGGGACCGTGGACGCGTACGCCAGGAAGGTGCTGGTGCGGTGCGCGATCGACGAAGGCCGGCGTGGCTTCCTCCGGCGGGAGGGGGCTGTTGCCGATGTGCCCGACGTGCCGGTCTCATCGGCCGCGCCGGATCTCGACGTGCGGCGCGCGCTGGCCGCGTTACCGCTGGGGCAACGCACGGTCGTGGTGCTGCGGTACTGGGAGGACCTCAGCGTCGCCGAGGTCGCCCGCCTGCTCGGCCGGACCGAAGGCACCGTCAAGAGTCAGGCCGCGAAGGGTCTCGCCGCGCTGCGCACCCTTCTCGGGACCCCGATGTTCGAGGAGCAGCGATGAACGACATCAAGCAGGTACTGACGACGGCGTTCAAGGCCGAACCACCCGTTCGGATCGACCGGGCACAGCTGATCAAGAACGGACGACGCCGGTTGCTGCGCCGGCGGATGGCGACGACCGGTGGGACGGTGTTGGCCGCGGTCGTCGTGGGCACGACGGTGTTCGTCGGCGTCGGCCAGCCGGAGCAACTTCAGCCTGGCGCACCGCCACCAACGCCCCCAACGCCCTCGACGTCGTCGTCGCGACCAACGACGTCGCCGTCGCCACGACCACCGCTGTCGGCGGGTGTGGCGCAGCAGTTCACCAAGGTGCTCGCGGAAAGCCGGATCGTGCCCGCCGAACTCGCGCTCAGGGCACCCACCGAATCTGGGAGGGCATTGCAGTTCGAACCGGAGCGCAACCACTACGAGGCCGCTGCTGATCTCGTCGACCGACATGGCAACGAGGGCACGTTGTACGTGATGGTCGCCGACAGCAGGAGAAACGACGCGAGGCCGACCTGCGCGGCGCCCAACACCTGCGTCCAGCGCGAGTTCGGTGGACGGTCGGTGCAGCTCACCACCGTGCCTTTTAGTTCCCGGGGTGAAGTACTGCTGATAGCGCACACGAGGCTGCCCAACGGCACGCAGGTCTACGCGATGACGTCCAACGTGTCGACCAACGCTGTGGAGCAGCACGGCAAGGCCAAGTCCCCGCCGACCACTCCGCACCATCTGGTCACGCTCGACCAGCTGGGCCAGATCGTCGGGCTGGCCGAGTTGAAGCTCTGAATCCTGCAGAGGTGACAGAGGACGTGACCGTGACTCGGACGCTGCTTGGACCGGCGTCCGAGTCGCGTGGACGCTTCTCCGGCTCCGCGGGATCGGAGTGGTCCCGCCCGCAACGAGCCCCGCTTCGACCGAGTCAGCGATCAGCTCCGCTCCCCCGGTGACAGCGATGCTGCTGCCGTGGCGCGACACGTCGGGCGGCGGCCGCGCTGATCGCGCTGCCCAGTAAACAGGTAAGTAGTTCCGCCTGACGTTCCGCGGGTGGACGTCGATCGTCCAGGTCAGTCCCCTGAGGACGAAGCCGGGCCCTCGGGGATCGCCGCCGCCGAACCCTTGCGCGGTGCCGCTTCCACAGTGGACGGACGAGCATGCCGCAGCCCGGCTTCACTGTGACGTCAGATCGACTTCAGGCCTCGGACCCGGGCGGCGATGGCGCGGGCGCCGTCGGAGTCGAAGGCGATGGAGTCGAACTCGTGCGGGGCGCCGGGGCGGAGGTGTGCGCGCGGTACTCGACCGACAGCATCGACACACCGCTGGCGGACACGTAAGGGTGACCAGCCCGTCGACACGCGCTCACGAGGTCACCCATCGGGCCGCGATGCCCGCCCAGCCACGGCGCACTTCGAATTCGAAGCAGTAGACTCGTGCCATGCCTGATTCGCCGCCGTCGCTCGATCCCGTGCAGCTCGGCGCTTACTTCGACCTCATCGAGGTGACCAGCCTGCTCCGGCACGCGGTCGAGCAGCAGCTGCGTGAGACCGGCGATCTCAGCTACGTGCAGTTCCAGCTCCTGGCCCGGCTCGGCGACTCGCCGACAGGCAGCCATCGCATGACCGACCTGGCCGACGGCGTCGTCTACAGCCGCAGTGGCCTGACCTATCAGGCAGGTCTGCTCGAAAAGGCGGGCCTGGTCATGCGTGCCCCCTCTCCGGACGACGAGCGGAGCATCACCGTCACCATCACCGATGCCGGACGCGCGCTGCTCGCCAAGGTGCTGCCCGGTCACATCGAGGTCGTCAGCAGCATGCTCTTCGAGCCGCTGTCGCGTGACGACGTCAAGGCCCTCGCCGGTCTGCTCGCACCGGTGCGCGACCACATGCGCTCGACGCCGCCTCGCTCAGCAGCGCCTCGCCGCCGCAGAGGCCGAGCGTGACGCCGTGTCGACGAGGCGATCCGGTGGATGAGGCGACGTAGGTCGCCCTGGACAGGGACTTGTACCGCCCGCCACCGCACACCGGCAACGAGATCCTGGTCCGGTGGCACCAATTCGCCATCCTGCGACGCCAAGTCCACAAACCACCCCTCTCCCCCACCCGGCCGCGCCTTCCTCGCCGCACCGGCAGCCCTGGGCCACTTCCTGCTCAGCCGGGCACCCGCCATCCTCGCCGCCGACGTCTTCGCAGCCCCAGGCCAGGCTGTTCGTCCTCGCCGTGATCGAACACGCCACCCGCCGCATCCGCATCCTCGGCACCACCGCTCACCCCACAGCAGCGTGGACCACCAACAGTCCGGGAACCTTCCCGACGCCGGCGCCGCCGCGGATCAGGGTTCCGGAACTCGCGCTTTTTCACACTCAACCCTCCGTCCTGGATGGACGTAGTAGGGGCAGCGGCATCGCGGACGCCACCGATGCCGGCACCAGGAGGCGGCTGGTGCGCCTTTGACGGTTATTGAGGCAAGAAGGTGACCATTGAGTACTCCGGTGATGAAGCACGCCTGGAAGTCGATGACTCTGACCGAGCGCGACCAGTTCGAGAAGGACGGCTACCTGCTGATCCGCGGCGCGCTCAGCCAAGAGGAAGTCGACTTCTACACCGCGGCGATCGACCGGGTCTACGAGACCGCGGCCGCCGAGCGGTCCAAGGAGGGGTCGTTGCACCTGCTCAGCGCGGTGCGCAACTGCCCCGAGTTGGTGAGCATGCTCGACCACCCCGCGGTCTTCGGCTACGTCTGGTCGATGCTGGGCTGGAACGCCCACGTCTACCACTCCCACATCGACGTGCACCCGCGGATCACCGAGCGGAAACCGTTCTGGTGGCACTGGCACCAGGACGGCGGGCGGCAGAACCGGGAGATCGAGACCGATCCCCGGCCGCGCCTGTCGGTCAAGCTCGCGTTCTGGCTGTCGGACGTCTCCGAGCCCGGGCGCGGCAACCTGACCATCGTGCCCGGCAGCCACAAGACGAACTGGCTGCCCGGCCCGCCCAAGCGCGACGTCGAGTGGCCGCAGCCGCCGGGCGCGATCCAGGTCACCGTCAACCCCGGTGACGTGCTGTTCTTCGACCGGCGCATCTGGCACGCCCGGTCGGACAACTACTCGGACTTCACGCGCAAGGTCGCCTTCTTCGGCTACACCTACCGCTGGATCACCATCCGCGACGAGGTCGCCGACCTGCCGCAGCAGCCGTGGTGGGACACGGTCAACCCGGTGCAGCGGCAACTGCTGGGGCACGTGGGCGACGGCAGCGGCGACCACGCGTGGGGGCACTACCCGGAAACCACACCGCTGTACGGCGAGCTGTCCGGCCGTGGCCTGCTCGACTCGAGCATCCCGGCGCTGATCCCCTGACGAGGACCTGAAAACTCATGTGCGGACTGCTCACCTATGTCAGCGCCGCCGGCGCCGCACGCGCTCACGCGAACGGCATGTCGGAAGCGTTGGAAAGCATTCACCACCGCGGTCCCGACGAGACAGTGGTACGTGTCGAGGGCGACGACGTCGTGATGGGCTTCAAACGGCTGTCCATCATCGACGTCGAGCACAGCCACCAGCCACTGAGCTACGCCGACGGCCGGTACACCATCACCTTCAACGGCGAGATCTACAACTACCTGGAGCTGCGAGCGGAACTCGCGGCCGAGGGAGCGGTGTTCGCCACCGAAGGCGACACCGAGGTGATCGTCGCGGCGTACCACCAGTGGGGGCCCGCGGCCGTCCGGCGGCTGCGCGGCATGTTCGCCTTCGTCATCTGGGACCGGCAGGATCGCGTCGCGTTCGGCGCGCGCGATCCGTTCGGGATCAAGCCGCTGTTCCACCTCGTCACCGAGCACGGCGTGTTCTTCGCCAGTGAGAAGAAGGCGCTACTGCCGTTCGCGACCTCGGGTGACACCACGATCAACCAGGCCAGCCTGGCGCACTACATGACGCTGCAGTACGTCCCCGAACCCGGCACGCTGCACCGGGACATCGGGCGGATCGGCTCGGGCGAGTGCTTCACCTACCGGCCTGGTGGTGACGGGCTCGCCATCCGGCGGTACTGGCGGGCGGAGTTCCGCCCGACACCGCAGGACCACCCGGAGGAGCTGTACCGGCGTATCCGGGAGGTCCTGCGGGAAAGCGTGCGGATCCACATGCGCTCGGACGTGCCGGTCGGGGCGTTCCTGTCCAGCGGGATCGACTCCACCGCGGTGGTGGCGCTGGCGCGCGAGGTCAACCCGCGCATCCTGACGTTCACCGCCGCGCTGGAGGTGGACGGCTACTCCGAACTGCCGGTGGCGCAGGAGTCGGCGCGGCACCTCGGGGTCACGATGCACCCGATCTCGGTGACCGCGCAGATGATGATGGACGCCCTGCCCCGGATCGTCTGGCACCTGGACGAACCGGTCGCGGACCCGGCCCTGATCCCGCTGTACTACGTGGCGCGCAAGGCAAGCGAGCACGTCACGGTGGCGCTGTCCGGCGAGGGCTCGGACGAGTTCTTCGCCGGCTACCGGGTCTACCGCGAGCCGTTGTCGCTGCGCCCGGTGTCCGGGTTGCCGGCGCCGATGCAGCGCGGCCTGCGTGCGGTGTCCAAGGCGATCCCCCAGGGGATGAAGGGAAAGAGCTTCCTCGAACGCGGTACCACGCCGATCGAGGAGCGGTACTACGGCAACGCGCGGATGTACACCGAGCAGGAGAAGGCGACGCTGCTGCGGCAGTACGACTCGTCGGTGCAGTACACCGACGTCACGGCGCCGATCTACGCAGAGGCCGCGCATTTGGGCGACGTCGAGAAGATGCAGTACATCGACGTCTACACGTGGCTGCGCGGCGACATCCTGGTCAAGGCCGACCGGATGTCGATGGCGAACTCGCTGGAGGTCCGGGTGCCGTTCCTGGACTACAACGTGTTCGACGTCGCCTCGACGATCCCCACGGACCTGAAGCTGCCGCCGCGGTCGGCCGACACGAAGTACGCCCTGCGCCGTGCGATGGAGGGCGTGGTGCCGCCGGAGATCGTCAACCGCGTCAAGCTCGGCTTCCCCACGCCGATCCGGGTGTGGCTGCGCGGCGAGATGTACGAGTGGGCCACGCACGTGCTGGACACCTCCAAGGCAGGGCACCTGATCGACCTCGGGTACGTCCGCCGCCTGCTGCACGAGCACAAGCGGGGCGCGGCGGACTACAGCCGCAAGATCTGGACCGTGCTGGTGTTCTGCCTGTGGTACGCCATCTTCGTGGAGGGCACGATCGACCCGCGGCCCGCGCCGGTGGCCTCGCAGCTGCTGAGCAAGCCGGTGGTCAGCTGACGTGCAGTGCGGGCCGGTGAGGCGCTCCACAGTGGACGTGACACGCTCGGCTCGGCCGGGCATCACGGCCCACGCCTCGACCGCGCCGTAGACCGGCGATTCCGGCCAACCGGCCGCGAGCATGCCCGTGCGGGCATGCTCGCGGCCGATGTGGCCTAAGGGCCGCCTGCCCGGCGCGGTGCCATGACCGGGCAGATTTCCCTTGCCAGCCAAGGATTCGAGCTGTTCGTGACGACGTCGGGATGTGGTAAACCTCCGCCCGCGGGCACGCGTCATACGAGTGCGTTGTTGTCGCACCAAGGAGAGACATGCGGAGAAAACGCACGCTCTACACGGCATTGGGCGTTCTCGTCGCCACAGCCGTCAGCCTTTCCGGGATCAGTACGGTTCATGCGGGCGAGCCGGGCCGGGTGCCCGTGGCACGCCTGACGGACACCCTGGCGGACCGGCTGATCCGGAAGGGCACCGACACCGGACCGACTGATCCGTCCACTCAGGTCACCGTCCAGGTGTTCCTCACCGGGGACGCCGCCGGCCTGGCCGCCTACGCCCGCGCGGTGTCCGACCCGGCCAATCCTCGCTACCGCCACTTCCTGACACCTGCCCAGACACGCGCCCGCTTCGGTCCCGCACAGCAACGGATCGACGCGGTCACGGCTTGGCTGCGCGGCACCGGTCTGTCGATCGACCAGATCAGTCACCGTGGCGTCGTCGTGCGCGGCACCGTCGCCCAGGCATCCACCGCCTTCGGCACGCGGATCAGGAACTACACGTTCTTCGGAACCCCGTTTCGCGCAGCGGTCGATCCGGTTACCGTGCCCGCCGCGGTCGGGCGCGACGTTCTCGCCGTCACAGGTCTCACCGTCCTGCGCGGGAAGCCGAAGCCGGCTTCTCCGGCCGGCGCCTTGCGTACGGAATCCGCACCACACAAGGCAGTCCGCTCAGCCGGCGCACCGGTCAACCCCTGTCCCGACCACTACGGTGACACACCGGCCACCGAGCTACCTCCTGCCTACGCGCGCCCCGTCCAATGGGCACCGTGCGGCTACACCCCGAAACAGATCCGCGACGCCTACGGAATCACCGGCACCGGCCTCACGGGCAAGGGTGTGACCATCGGCATCATCGGGTCCAGCTACGAAGCCAACGCCCTGGCCGACACGGACCGCATCTCCGCCGAGCACGGCGAACCCACCTTCGCGCCAGGCCAGTTCACCGTGCACGTCGCACCCGATGTCACCCCGGAACCGACCGGCGGCGAGTTCACCATGGACATCCAGGCCGCGCATGCGATGGCACCGGAGGCGAACATCGCCTACGTGGTCGGATCGAGCAGCACCTGGGGAGACCCTGTGCTGGACGCGATCGCCAGGGTCGTGGACGAACGCCTGGCCGACGTCGTGTCCGGATCGATCATCACCGGCTACACCCCCGGTTCGGCACCCGACGCGATCGCCGCGTATGAGCGGCTGTTCCAGGAGGCGGCCGTCGAAGGCATCACCTTCAACTTCGCCAGCGGCGACTCCGGCGGCGGCATCGTCGATGGCATGAGGACCGTCGAGTACCCCGCGTCCAGCCCGTGGGTCACCGCGGTGGGCGGCACCTCCCTCGGCATCGGCGCGGGGAACAGGCGCCTGTGGGAGATCGTCTGGGCGACCGACTACACCGACCTGTCCGCCGACGGCACTGGCTGGGACACGGAACCGCCCGGCTACCAGGGAAAGGCGACCGGTGGCGGCACCAGCACCGTGTTCGGCCAACCCTCCTACCAACAAGGTGTGGTGCCCCCGGCCTTCGCCGGCACCCCGCCCATGCGCACCATCCCTGACGTCTCCGCGCTCGCCGAGTACTACCTCGGTCTCCGCATCGGCATCACCCAGTACGACGCCGGCCGCAACATCGTCTACATCAAGAGCAACGGAGGCGGAACCAGCCTCGCCTCCCCCTTGTTCGCCGGCGTCGAAGCGCTCCTCGTGCAGAAACACGGGCCGCTCGGCTTCGCCAACCCGGCCTTCTACACCCGCGCACACACCTTCCACCGAATCAGCGACAACCTGGCGGGAACACCGAACACGATCGCCTTCGCGGTCAACTATTTCGACGGTGTCCGACTCGCCACCCCCGGCCAGTACGCCAACCACAACCTCGATTTCGTGCCCGGCTACAACACCTCGACCGGTCTCGGCTCGCCGGCCAGAACACTGATCGACTCGTTCCCACCACGGCGATAAAGACCTGAGCCGTGCGTCGACCGCTGCTGTGCGGCCGACGCACGGCTGTTCACGCCGCTGCACAAGGGGTTACGCCCTTCCGCACCCCTGGCAGGACCGGAGAACCCGCAGGAGTCACGCGGACGGCGCGGGACGGCGGGCACCGGGTTTGCGGCGTTCCAGCAGCCAGTCCGTGAGCAGTAGCAGGAGCAAGGGGCTGAGCCAGACCCCGATGCTCGCGGCGCTGTACTGCATCAGTTCCGCGCTGCCGCCGAAGGTGGTGTCCACCTGGGGCGTGAGCGCGATCGTGGCCACCACGTTGATGACTCGGCTCAGAACGATCGACATGGTGAGCGCGAAACTGCGTGACATCCACTTCCGGTGTTCGCCGTAGCGGCGCTGGCGGGCCATCCGCAGCCCGATGATCGTGACCGTGAGCCACAGCGCCGAGCCCACGAGGTTGGCCACCCGCACGGAGGGGCCGGCCGCGGTGTGCCAGCCGATGTACAGCCCGAGCAGCGCGGCGGGCAGCACCCCGCCGAAGACGTAGACCCGGCCGGTGATCCGGTGCCCGCGCCGGTGTTGTGTGCGGAACGCGGGCCAGATCTGGAAGCACGCAGTCACCATCGCGACGGTGCCGAAGAGGACGTGCGCGACGAGCAACGGGTAGTAGATCTGGTTGCCCTCCGGCGGTTCCAGGCGGGACAGGGACGGGTCGAAGGTCAGGTAGGGCGGCACCGAGAAGGCCAGGAACGCCGCGACCACCAGCAGCAGCGGCACGATCCAGGGGCGGCGCCACCAGGTTTGGGCACGGCGAGGCGGAGCCGCGGGAGGTGCGTTCATCGTGTGGGTCATGGCGATCCGTTCGTGACGAGGCGGGACAAAAACTACGTACACCATACATAAAAACGTATGTCATACATAGTTTTAGAATGGCGGAGACACCACGACGGGATGGCGGATGACAACACGAGACAGCAAGGGCCCTGATCTGCAGCACAGCCTCACGCTGCTGTGGGCGGGGCGCTCCCGGGGCCGGCGCGGCCCCCGGCCGAAGCTCACCGTGGCACAGATCGCGGACGCCGCCGTCCGGATCGCCGACGTCGACGGCCTGGAGGCGCTGTCGATGCAGCGGATCGCCGCCGAGCTCGGCTACTCGACGATGTCCATCTACAACCACATCCCGAGCAAGGACCTGCTGCTGGAGGTCGTGGCCGACATCGCGGCCGGGCAACCACCCGAACTCGACAACACAAGGGACTTCCGGCACGCGGTCCGGCAGTGGGTCGGCGCGCTGTGGACCGGCTTCCGGACCCGCCCCTGGCTACTACGTGTCCCGCTCGACCACGCACCGATTGGACCCAACCAGCTCGCATGGCTCGACCGCCTGCTGCAACCCCTGCTGACGGCCGGGCTGGTGGGTGGCGAGGCAAGGGCGGCAGCCCTGCACCTCACCGCGGTCGTGCGCGGCACAGCACAGATCAGCATGGACATGACCAGCGCACACAAGACCGCCGACGGATCGCCGCACAACGAAGCCGAACTGGCACACGCACTCGCCGAGCTCATCGACCCCCACGCCTACCCCGCGCTGACAGCCGTCCACGCCGCCGAAACCGCCAGCGGCCACTCCGGACCCGAGCGGGCTGACGGGGAAGTACTGCCCGTCGAGCTCAGCTTCGGAGTGGACCGATTCCTGGACGGCATCGAGAACTGGGTAGCGGCGAAGACTCGCCGTGCCGATCGTGGCTGAGCAACTCGCATTCTGAAGCGCGCCGGATGGCACGGTGGTGCTGATCCGATGTGACAGTGGGCGATATCTGTCACAGCCGGCACTCATCAACGCCCCTCGACCAGAAAGCACCGTCCGCATGAAGACGACAGTCGAATGGATCCGGGCCGACGAGCGACTCCCCCGCGACGGCGCCGGCATCGTCGCAGCCGTGACCGGCCGCTATCCCGGCGAGCCGGAAGATGACCCCGACTCGCTCTCCGGCCGGGAGTTCTGGCTGGTACTCCCCATGTACTTCCGTCGCATCCACCCGGTGGAGGAAACCGGAGAGGTCATCGAGAACTGCTTCTTCGACTCCGACGGCGTGGTCCGTCTCCCCATCGGCAGGCCGACCGGCGAGGAGGTTGTCACACACTGGGCCGAGATGCCGAGCCTCCCCGGCACGGACGTACAGCGCATGTTCGGCGACGCAGTACGCCCCGCGCTTCGCGCCGTGTCCGACCGGTAGCCACCTGCTGACCCACCAGGGCCTCGCGAGTTGAGCGAGCAGCCGCTGGCCGGGAGTGCGCACTGTCACCCCTGCGCGAACCGGCCGCCTGACCGCCGGCGCGGCTCAACGCTCCAAAGAGGACATTGCGGTCCTCTTTGGAGCGTCTCACCGCGGGTCAGGGTTTCTTGGTGGGCGGCTTCTGGTAGGGGCGGGTCTCACCGGTGTCGGCGTTGTGCTCGGTGACCTGGATGCCGTGCTTCTCCAGCCTCGGGTACTCGGTCACGTCGAAGACGTTGTTCTCCCGGCGGTAAGGGTAGATGTCGCCGTTCGGGTTGGGGATGCCGGTGCTGGTCTGGCTGCCCGGCGTGCCCGGGAAGACGACGTGGGTGTCCTTGCCCGAGTTCTCCGCGAACGTTTCCGACGCGATGTCCCACTTTTCCTTGACGAACTTCTTCTGGTCCTCGTTGCTCATCGGGGTGCCGTCGGGGTTCTTGAGGTCGCTGTGCGTCCAGTACCCCTGGTTGTTGTCCTTCATCATCTTGTCGTCGACCCAGCCAGGCATCTTCATGCGGTTGTCGGCGACGAGGCCTTCGAGGGTGTTGCCACCGTCCTGCTTGGCCATCTGGTTCGCCTTCATCTCGATCGAGCCCAGGTAGGGGTCGCTGTCGGCACCCTGGCCCTGCTTGTACCCGCCGGACCAGAAGTAGTGCTTGTCGGCGCGCATCATCTGGTCGAGCTGGGGCTTGAACTTCTCGAACTCCTCCCTGCTCATGCGGTGCACGGCGATGCTGGTGTCCTGCTTCTTGGCGGGCGGCGGCGGGTCGAAGTCGTCCGGCCGGGGCCGCTTGCGGCTCGGCGGCGCGCCGCTCGCGCCGCAGGAGCCCACGAGCCCGAGCGGGTCACCGGTGAGCAGGGGTTCGGTCACGTAGCCGACCGGGTTGGGCGCGGCGGCCAGACCGAGCGGGTCCTGACTGATGTAGCGCGCGGTCTCCGGGTCGTAGTACCGGAACACGTTGTAGTGCAGCCCGGTTTCCTCGTCGCGGTACTGCCCGGGGAACGCCAGCGGCATGGCGGCACTGCCCGAGCCGGGCAGCGCCGCGCCCCAGAAGCTGCTCCGGTCCTGCCAGACCACGGCGCCCCGTTCGTCCAGCAGCTCGGTCGGCGTACCGGCGGGCGACGTGATCACCGTGCGGAACCGGCCTTGCTCCGCGAGGCCCGTGCGCTCGATCTGCACGATCGGGCGGCTGTCCATGGGGTGGCGCTCCCAGGTGGTGATCCGGGCTGATCCGTCCACACCGAACTGCACGCGTTCGACGAGGTCGGTGCCGCTCCACAGGAACCGGGTGTCCGCGGTGAGCTGGGGTTCGCCGTCCGGTCCGGTGACCCACCGGCGCTTGGCGAACCGCCTGCCCAGCGGGTCGTAGTGATATGTCCACAGTGCACCGTCCGGCGTACGGACGCCACGCATCCGGTCCAGCTGGTCCCATGTGTACGTCCAGGACGCGCCGGCGCGGTGCCGACCGGTGATCCGGCCCTGCGCGTCGCCGGTGTAACGGGTGCCGCCTGCTGTGAGCAACGCGTTCCCGTTGTAGTTCCGCGGGCCCGGCAGGATCGGCGTGGCGGCCCACGTGATCGCGCCCGTGGCGTCGTAGGCGAACTGCTCGACGCCGGCCGGGCCGTGCGCCTCGCTGATCCGGCCCGCCTGGTCGAACCCGAACCGCCACGGCCGCGACGCGTCGTCGACCGCGGCGAGCTTGCCGTCCGGCCGGTAGCCGTAGGTGCGCTGCCCGACTCCGGCGATGTCCTCCGCGGCGAGCCGGTCCTCCGCGTCGAACCGCCGCCGGAGCACCACTTTGCCGTCGACGCTCCGGAAGACCTCCCGTTCGGCCTGGTCGTGCTGGAACTCGACGACGTGCCCGGCGATGCGCAGTGAACGCGGCAGGCGCGCCTCGTCGAAGCTCCATTCACTGTCCACACCGGACGATGTGCGGCGGCGGAGCACCGTGCCGGCGTAGTCCCAGGCCACGCCGAGCCCGTTGATCGTCTCGGCGATCACGCGGCCGCGCTCGTCCCGGATGATCGCCACCCGGGACTCGGGGTTCTCGGCCAGGACCAGCTGGCCCAGCGCGTCGTAGGCGTACCGGGTGACTTCCTCGGTCGTGCGCCGTTCGACGAGGTTGCCGAGCAGGTCGTAGTCGTACTCGGTGGGCTGGCCGAGGCCGTTCACCATCCGGCGCAGCTGCCCGGCCGCGTCGTAGGTGTAGGTGAACTTGCGGCCGTCGTAGTCGGTCTCCTCGACCAGGCGGCCTGCGGCGTCATAGGTGTAGCGCCACGTCAGGCCGCGCGGGTTCGTCACCGAGGTCAGCCGCAGCTCGCCGTCGTAGGTGTACGTCGTGCGCGCACCCGCGGTGTCGATGTCCTGCATCACAAGCCCAAAAGGCCCGTAGCTGCGCCGCCGCACGCCCCCGGCCGCGTCGCGGTACTCGACGACCTGGCCCTCCGCGTCGTACTGCCAGGTCTCCCGGTGCCCCTGGGGACCGATCCGCACGGACCGGCGGCCTTCGGCCGTCCAGCCCAGGCGAACGGCACCACCGGAAGCGGTGTGCACCAGCTGGGGCCGGCCGAACACGTCCCGGTTCTCCGGGCGCACCGACCGGTCGATCACCGGCTCGTCGCCGAGCGGGTCCGGCGCCGCGGCGAGATCGGTGGACATCGCGGCCCCGGGCAGGGTGGTGAACGGGTCGATCGCGGCGACCACCCGGTGGACGGCCGAGTCTGCCTCGCCCGCCTGCAGCCGCGTCTCGCCCTCGGGCGTGGCCGCCACCCGCACCACCGAGCCGTCCGGCCGGGTGACGGCGGCCAGCTCGCCGTTCTCGTAGTCGTAACGGGTTTCCCGGCCCAGCTCGTCCACTTGGGACAGAAGCTGGTCGTAGCGGCTCCAGGTGTACCGGCGCGAGTTGCCGAGTGGATCGATCCGCTCGACCAGCTGCCCGGCGTCGTTCATCCGGTAGGTCCAGGTGTGGCCGAGTGCGTCGGTGTGCCGGGTGGTCCTGGGGTTGACGTCGTAGGCGAACGCCGCGTCGTAGAAGCCGTCCGCGCCGACCGTGCGCACGCAGCGGCCCGCGGCGTCGTAGATGTACCGGTACCAGGTGCCGGTGCGGTCCTGCCATCCGACGAGCCGGTGCTCGGTGTCGTAGTCCAACGTCATCGGGCGGCCCACGAAGTCCATGACCGTGGTCAGCTGACCCAGCTGGTTGTAGCCGAACCGGACCAGCGGCGCGGCTCCCATGGCGCCGTACGCGACGATCCGGCCGTTGACGACGCTGATCTGGACCTGTGTGCCGTCGTCGCGGCGCAACGCGGTGGGCGCGCCGTCGGCAGCGCGCGCGATCTCGGTTCGGCTGCCGTTCTGCTCGATCGCCGTCAGCGGCACGGTGTCGCCGTTACCGGCGAAGTGCAGGTCGCGAGTGCCGGTGGACAGCACGTAGCCGTCGGGCGTGCGGGACAGCGGGTGCCGCGGCCCTTCCAGCGGCAGCACCGGCTGACCGGCCGGCAGCGGGTAGACCAGGACCATGCCGTCCTCGGCGTAGAACCGGACCTCGTCCCGGCCGACCGCCAGCCGCTGGTCCACTGTGGACGCCCAGGACCGGCCGAACCACCGGCCGGCGCCGTAGGACGACAGGTGGGTGCGGGACAGCACCAGCTCGCCGGCCGCGCTGGGCAGCGTCAGGTCGACCTGGGTCATCACGACCTCGCCGGTCGCGACGTCCACGGGGTCCGAGACGAGGTTCTTCGAGTCCGACGGCACGGCGCGGTCGCGCGGGCCGTCCAGTCCCGGACCGCCGCGGCTGGTGCTGGGACCGTGCGTCGAAGCACCGCTCGTCGTGAAGTCGTTGCCTGTGCCGCCGGCGGGCGGCGGAGTGGCTGGACCGTTGGCGGGCGGCGGGGTGGACGGACCGCCGTTGGTACCGGGTGCGCCGCCGCCCGGCGATCCGGACAGGTTGGTCTGCCCGCCACCGCCCGGCGACCCGCCACCGCCGGGCGAACCACTCGAACCGGTGGAACCCGACGGGGTGGTCACTCCCCCGCTCCCCGGCGAACCCGACGAGCCGCCACCGGGCGAACCACTGGGGCCGGTCGAGCCCGGGGTGCTGGTGTCCGGGCCGAGCGACCGGGTCTGCGGGGCGTCGACCTTGCCCGCCTCGATCTTCTTGAGCGCGCTGCCGACCTCGTCGAAGTTCTTGCTGAGCTTGGTCAGCAGATTGCCGAGCTTGCCCATCGCCTCCACCAGGCCGGAGGTGATCTTGGCGATCTTGGTCGCGGTCTTGGCCACGGCGGCGATCACCTGCGGCACCACCCACACCATGCCGATGCCCAGCGTGAACAACACCTGCAACGCCCAGCTGATCAGGCGCCCGACCAGCTCCGCGATGATGTCACGCACCAGCGTGCGCACCGCCGCGACGACCTCACCGGCGATGCCGACCCCGCTCGCGGCACCGTCGGCGGCCGTCTGCGCGGCGGTGATCAGGTTGGCCATGTCGGTGGCCTGGCCGCGGTAGGCGTCCGCGGACTCGCCGGTCCACGCCGAGGTGTCGGCCTGGATCGCGGACGCCAGATCCGCGCTGATCGACCCCAGCTCCTGGGCGATGTTCGTCCACGTCTGCGCGTGCGCCTTGATCTGGTCCGGGTCGCCGGTCAACGCGTCGAGCGCGTCGGACAACGGACCGACGTGCTCGATCAGCCAGCCGACCCCGGCCGCGAAGATCGAACCGAACGGGTCCAGCGCCATGCTCAGCGCGTCCAGCGCGGTGCCGGCGATGCCCATCACGCCGGACGCCCAGTCACCGCTGCTGATGGCCTGCGCGGTGTCGTTGGCCGATTCCAGCAGCGGCACACCGCTGAACCCCGTCGTGGAGTCCTGGCGTTCGGCGACCAGGGGGTTGCTCATCGGTTCTCCTCGAACGCGTTACTCGCTGAAGGGGTCGAAGTCGTCGTCGTCTTCGTCGCGCGCCGGCGGGCGGCGCCTGGGCGGCGCGGACGGCGGCTGCGTCGGCGACGGTGGCGGCACTGGGGGCGCCGCGGGCGCTGGTGGCGCCGGTGGCGTGCTCGCCGAGTCCTCCACGGGCGGCTCGTCCTCGTCGGTCAGATCCCACTTGTCCGCGTCCGCGGGATCCTCGGCCTGGTCCTCCAGCTCGGGGAACCGGTCACGCAGGTTGCCCAGCATCACCGACCTGGTCTGCTGGTCCTCGTCACCGAGCTGCTCGGTCATCACCTCGCCGACCTTGTCGGCGATGCCCGACTGCGCTTTCCGCATCGTCGCCAGCACCTGCGCGGACAGGTCGGCCAGCGGCATCGACCGGATCTTCTCGGTGAACTGGAGGTCCGAGACGGTCCCGTCGGCGCGCACGGTCACCCGCACGCTGCCGTCGGAGCTGGCCGCGCTGAGCCGCAGCTGCTCGGTCTGCTCCTGCGCCGCGCGGTACCGCTGCGCCTTGGCCTCGAAGCCCGCGGCCCACTGCTGGATGCTCCGTTGGACCGCTTCCGGGTCACGGGCCAGCCCCGCGATCCCCCCGGTGTCAGGCTGGGACATCATCGATCTCCGTCACTGGACTGGGCGACGGCGTTGTCCGCCCGCCGCACGGACAAGGACCTCACGGCCGCCGGGGTGCTCGACTCCGTCAGCGTTTCGGCGAACGGCCGGCTGATGGCCTGGTCGACCTGCTCGTAGCGATCGGCCGCCAGCCGGACGTTCCCGGCGGTCGTGCCGACGGCTTCGCTCGCGGCCCGCAGCGATTTCAGGCCCTCCTGCTCCATCGGGTTGATGATCAGCGGCAGGAACGAGCAGAGCAGGCCGTACGCCTCGTCGCTCATGCTCACGGTGTTGGCGGCATCGATGGCCGTACCCAGCCGGTCCATCAGGCCGTTGAGGTGGCTCGCGTGTCCCCGCAGATCGTCGACCACTACCTCGAACGACATGGCCGGCACCTCCTTCGTGTCGCCCGGCTCACCGGCCGGCTCCGGTCTGTTCGGTCGCGCCGGCCAGCACGTCGGCCAGCCTGCGTTCGATCCGTTCGTTGTCGGTGGGCGCGAAACTGAGCCACGAGTCGTCGGCGACCATCAGGTAGCGCCCCTCGTGGGTGTCGAACCAGGTGATCAACGGGTTGACCCGGCGGCCGCGCACCGACACCCCGAACTGGCCGCCCGCCTTGCGGTTGCGGGCCAGGTCGAGCAGGTTGCCCGCGTCCTCGGCGGACACGCCCGCTCTTGTCAGGGCGGTGCGCTCGTCGTCGTCCCCGGCGAACGGGTCGTCATCGTCGTCGCCGTCGTAGCCGATCGCCGCCGCCAGCGCGGAGGCCTGTACCGCCATGGCCTTGCTGGTCCCCGGCTCACCCGGGGGGAGCAGCGCCACGAGCGACGCCACCAGCGCGGTCGGCCGGACCTCGGCGAGCTTGATCCTCTCGTCCTCCATCCACGCGACCACGCCCATGTCGTGGTCCGTGACCGCGAGGGCCCGCAGCGGCCTGCCCGCGTAGCCGACCGAGTCGATCGAGACGTCGTGCTCCAGCAGCAGGGTCAGCACGTCGACCAGGCCCTCGTCGACGCGGTCCCCGGACGCCAGATCACGCCGGGCCAGTGCCCGGTGCACGTCCTGGCGGATGCTGTCCCGTTCGGACATCGTCCGGCCGACGCTCGGCACCTGCAACGGGTACGGCACCTGGCCGAGGCCGAGATCCCCGCAGAGGATGTCGAACTCGCGCTCGGACAGCACGTAGCCGGGATCGATCTGTGCGGAGTCGGTCACCGGCTCAGTCCTGCTTCTTCTTGGGCTTGGCGCCGCCGATCACCGACGGCGGCAGCTCGGCCCCCGGCACCTCGATGATCTGCTCGCCGTCGACGTACTTCATCTTGCGCTCGGCGTCTTCCTGGTTGCGCGCGCCGCCCGCGGCACCCATGCCGCCCATCGCACCCATGCCCGCGCCACCGGCCGGGCCGGCGGGGCCGGCTCCACGGGGCCCGAACCCGCGCTCCTCGGGCGTCACGGGTCCGGCCACCGGGCCCACACCGGACATCGACGCGGGCGCGCCGGGCATCCGGCCCGCCGCACCGCCACCGAACGCGGCGGCACCGGCACCGCCGCCACCGCCCGGAATCCCGGGAACGCCGCCACCCGCGCCCCCACCGCCGGGAATGCCGCCGCCGGGAAGACCGCCCGGACCGGTTGTTCCACCGCCGAACGGCAAGGGAACGCCGCGGACGCTCGAAGGCGGTGGCTGGAACGGCGGAGGCGGCACGGCGCCGGGTGGCCGCCCTCCGGGCACGTTGCCCGGAGTGGTGTTGTTCGGGAAGTTGCCGGTACCGGAGAAGTTGCCGCCGCCGAAGTTGCCGCCGCCGGTCGGCCCGCTGCCCATCGGCGGCAGCGGGGGAAGCGGCGGCATCACCGGCGGTTGCTGCTGCTGTTGACGCCGGGTGGAGTCCTGGCCGCCGCCCATACCGGAACCGGGGATGCCGCCGGGCATGGTGAACGGCGGCGGCATGCCCGGGGTGTTCTGCGGTGTGGTGCCGGGCATGCCCGGCCGTTGCGACGTGAAGTCCGTACCGCCGTTGGGGCCGAAGCTGCCCGGCAGCGGAGGCATGGCGGCGCTCTGGCCCGTGGTGCTCCCCGGCCCGCCGGGCACGTTCCCGCCGCCCATCGCGCTGCCGAAACCGCCGCCGTCGGGGATGCCGGGCGCGCCGCCGGCCGTCGAGGCCAGGAACCGGTCCGCCGAGCTGGCGAAACCGGCTGGTTCGCCGGCGGCTCCGGTCACATCGGGGATCGGCGGGGGCATGCCCGCGCCTCCGGCACCGCCTGGGCCACCGCCACCGGCGAACGCCGCCCCACCAGCCGGACCACCGCCACCGGCGAACGCCGCCCCACCAGCCGGACCACCGCCACCGGCGAACGCCGCCCCACCAGCCGGACCACCGCCACCGGCGAACGCGGCGCCACCGGCCGGCCCGTTCCCGCCGGGGAAGCCCGGCATTCCGGCCGCCCCGCCCGCCGGGGAGCCCGGCGCGCCGACGTCCATCCTGGTGCCGGTCATCCGCCCGTCGAGGGTCGCCGGGTCGATCTCGCCACCGGCCGGGCCGCTGCGGATGGCCGAGTCGGGGATCGTGGGTTCCCGCAGCTCGCCCTGCCGGAACTCTTCCTGCTCGACGCTGCGGTCCGGGCGTGCGGAACGGAACGCCATCAGCTGGTCGGAGTCGTCACCGCGGACGGGGTTCGGCGGCATCGCGAACACCGGGACGTTGTTGTCCACCGCGCGCGACTCGTTCTCCATGGTGGTCATCACCGCGACAGCCTGCTGGTGCGCCGCGTTGGCCCGGTCGCTGGCCGCCTTGACGTCGGCCGCCGCGATGGCCAGGCCGATCAGCCCGCCCATGGCGAAGCCGCGCATCAGCATCGCGCCCATGTCGAACTCCACCGGTTCGGGCATGGTGTCGCGGGCCTTCTGCGCGATGTAGGCCTGTTCGGCCACCCGCCCGCCGATGCCGGTGGCGGTCTGCGCGGCGCTCTCGCCCCAAGCGGACAGCCGCATCATGGCGTTGCGGGCCTTGGTGGCCGACGCGCCCTGCCACCCGGCCTCACTGGCCCGCAGCCCACGGGCGACCTCCTGGGCCGCCTCGCCGATGTCGCTGCCAATGGTCGCCCACTCGTTGGCCAGCGCCGTGGCCTGCCCTGGGTCGTTGTTGGCGTGGACCGCCTCGTAGAGAGCGCGGTGGCTGCGTGAGCCCCAGTTCTCGACCTCCTGGATCGCAGGCCGGTTCGGCTCCTCGTACGTCATCGAACTGCCCTTCCCCCTGCCACGGCCGGCCCCGGGCCCGCACCGTCCCGTTCGGACCCCGGTTCGGATGTCACCAGTCCGGGTTTCACCGCAGTTGATATCACCGCCGCCGATGTCACTGGGACTGATGTCATTGGGGCTGATGTCACTGGGACTGACGTCACTGCGGCTGATGTCACTGGGCGAGCCTCTTGAACGTCTCGCTCGTCCGTTCCTCCACGTCCCGGTAGCGCCGCATCGCCTCTTCGACGGTGTCGTCGGTGTCCTGCAGGACCTGCCGGTAGCTGGTGAACACCGCCGTGAAGGACGTGCCGCCGCCGCCCGCGCGTTCCTCGAACTTCGCCGCCATCGCGTCACCGACCGGGTTCTGACCGAGCGGGGCCCGCCGGGCCAAGCCGCGGGCCTGGGCCAGCCAGCCGTCCACCTGCTCCATCTGCCTGGCGAGCATGTCGCGGATCTGCTGGCCCGCCTCAGGGTCGAGCCGCAGTTGGCCGCTTTCCACATCGTGGCGCAAAGTTGCCATGTCGGCGGCGAGCACCGCCAACCGCTCCCGCATTCCGGCCTGCACCGGCTGATCGTCGTACATGTCTCCCCGAAACAGTGCGCGCGCGGCGTGAACTGGATCTCCGGCACGCTGCCAGGACCGGCTAATGTTCGGCCAACGCCAGCCCAACTCCGGGCGGGCACCTTGAGGCTCGCGGCGTGGAAGCGCCACCACCCCGGCCTCCGAACCACCGTTGTTGGGGAGCACCACATGCGGATCCGGCTGTTCGGCCCGGTCGAGCTGATCGGCCCAGGCGGGCAGGTCGTGGCGCTGAGCGCGGCCAAACGACGGACCGTGCTGGCCGTGCTCGCCCTCGAGGTGAACAAGGTCGTGTCCGCCGACCGGCTGATGGACATCGCGTGGGACGGCCACCCACCGCCGAGTGCCCGCGCCGCCCTTCAGGGCCACATCGCCCAGCTGCGCAAGGTGCTCGGCAACGGTGTGCGGCTGGTCACCAGGGCGCCCGGCTACCAACTGGTGGCCGACCGTTCCACTGTGGACGTCAGCCGGTTCGACGACCTGGTCGCCGCCGCCAGGACCATGCCCGCGGCCGAGCGGGTGGAGGTGCTGCGGTCGGCGTTGGCGCTGTGGCGCGGCCCGGTGCTGGCCGACGTCCCGGCGGCACCGCTGCGCGAGCAGGTCATGGCCCGGCTGGACGAGACCAGGCTGGTGGCCCTGCAGGAGCTCGGCGAGTCGCTGTCACAGCTCGGCCGGGTCGGCGAGGCGGTCGAGGACCTTCAGGACGCGGTGGACCGCTGGCCGATCCGGGAGCCCCTGGTCGAACTGCTGATGCGGGGCCTGTTCGAGACCGGGCGGCAAACGGAGGCCCTGCGGTTGTTCCACCGCACCAAGGCCGCGCTGGCCGACGAGCTCGGCGTGGACCCGAGCAGCGGCCTGCGGCACACGTACCAGCTGCTCCTGGCGGGCACGACCGTGCCGGACGCGGTCCAGCCCGGTGTGGTGCCCGCGCAGCTGCCCCGCAGGAGCCAGGGCCTGGTCGGCCGGGACAAGCAGCTGGCCGAACTCACCGCCAGCCTGCATCCGCACGACGCGCCGATCCGTGTGCTGACCGGACCGCCGGGCGTGGGCAAGACCGCGCTGGCGCTCCACTGCGGACATAGACTCGCCGCCGACATGCCGGACGGCCAGCTTTTCGTCGACCTCAAGGGGTTCGACGAGGGCGACCCGGTCGAGCCCGGTTCGGCGCTGGCAGGTTTCCTGCGTGCACTGGGTGTCCCCGACGTGCGCATCCCGGCCGAGCCGGCGGAGCGCGCGGCCCTGTACCGCTCCATGGTGGCAGGCAAGAGGATGCTGGTCGTGCTGGACAACGCCCACTCCGCCGAGCAGGTCCGGCAGCTGCTGCCCGGTTCGTCCTCGTGCGCCGTGATGGTGACGAGCCGGCACCGGCTGGACGACCTGATCATCACTGAGGGAGCCGTACCGTTCCCGGTCGACGTGCTGTCCCTTGACGACTCGGTCACCGCGCTCGGCCTGCTGGCCGGCCGCACGCGGGTGTGGGCCGACAAGCAGGCGGCGAAGCGGCTCGCCGAACTCTGCGACCGGCTGCCACTGGCGCTGCGGATCGTGGGCGGCCGGCTCGCGGCAAGTCCCCAGTGGACGGTACGGGACCTCGTCGCGGAACTGTCCGACGAACGCCGCAGGCTCCGTGCGCTCTCGCCGCCGTCCGCGGGATCGGGAGTGGACGCGGCCCTGCGGTTGACCTACCGCAGGCTGTCCCCGTCGGCCGCGCGGCTGTTCCGGCTGCTCGACGGGCACGGCGGGCCGGACATCGACAAGTACTGCGCCGCGGCGCTGATGGGCACCGGCACGGACGAGGCGTGGTCCAACCTGGACATGCTGGCGGCCGTGCACCTGTTGCAGGAGACCAAACCCGGGCGTTACAGCAGCCGCGCCCTCACCCGGCTGTTCATGGCCCGGGTCGCCGGGCAGGAACCTGACGAGCAACGCGAGGCCGCCACCGTCCGGCTCGTCGACTACTACCTGCAGACCGCCGAACAAGCCTGCGCCCTGTTCGCCGGCCATCTCTGGTCGCCGCACCTCGCCGTGGAGTACCCGGCCGCGGAGACACCGGTGCCGCAGGACGCCGTCCACTGGTTCACCACCGAACTGGCCAACCTGCACAGCGTGCTCAATCTCGCCGAGGCACAGGGGTACCGGGAACGCACGTGGCGCCTGGCGCTGTGCCTGGCCCGCTACTACTACCGCCGCAGCGACCTCAACCAGCAAGCCGCGGTGTGCGCCAAAGGGCTGGCCGCCGCCCAGGCCGTCGGCCACGACAAAGCCCAGGCCCTCTTCCTGATGACGCTGGGCACCGTCCTGGTCAAGGCAGGCCAGGCCGCGGACGCCTTGGCGTACTGCACGGCAGCCGCGCGGCTGAGCCGCCACGACCGGCACACTGAGGGCGTCGTGCTCGCTTCGCTCGGTTCCTGCTACCTGTCACTCGGCAGGCTGGACGAGGCGGCCGCCGCCCTTCGGTCCGCAGTGGACATCGCCAGGGAGACCGGCGACGTCGTCCTGGAAACGTACGCCCTGACCGGCAACGCCAATGTGTTGCTGGAACTCGGCCTCTTCCGTGACGCGCTGCGACTGGCTCGGCAGGCGACCGACCTGTGCGCGGTGCACAAGGTGTCCAACGTGCACGCCTTGGCACTGCACACAGCCGGCCGGGCGATGTACGCGTTGGGCCGTCCGCACAGCGCGCTCATGCTGTTCCACCAAGGCCAGGCCATCATCAACGACATCGGCGACCGGTACCTCGATGCGCTGTACCACCGCGAGATCGGCAACGTCATGGCCCATCTCAGCGGTGAGCAGGCGGCCCGGCCGCACTGGGCGCAGGCCGAGCGGCTGGGGAACGAGCTCAGGCTGCCGGCCATCCTCCGGCTCGGCGAGACACCCGCCACCCAGGCCTCCTGAGGCCGGCGGAGCCCGTCGCGAGGCCTGTCAGCCGCTGTGTCAGGACAGGGTGTGTCGCGGACGGGCCCTGCCACGGTGCGCGGCAGGGCCCCGGTCCACCGGGTCAGGGATTGTTGAGCTGGAGACCCTTGACCACCTTGCCGGTGCTTCTCTTGATGATGTTCGCGAAGTACGTGCAGTCGGTGTCCCGCGTCGTGGCGGAGGTATAGGTCGTCCGGTCGATGTCCTTGGACGTCGTGGCGGAAGCGCAACCCAGGCCGATCTGGAATCGCAGGGTGTGGTCGCTGTTGTACGTCGACCCGGGCGAGGCGACCCGGCCCCAGAGGTACGTCCTGCCGTCGTACTTGCCGCGTCGGATCTGGAGGTAACCGCCGGAACCCAGCTCCGCCTCCATCACGGTCTCCACGTTCGTGGCGTTGGTGGGCACGCTGCTGTACCAGCTGGCCGCGTTCGCGGCCGGCGCGGTCAGCAAGCCGGCCACCACCGTCGCCATTGCCATGAGCCCCATACTCGTGGCGCGGCGCGTCGTCTTCCCCATCTGCACTCCACCCTCAGTTCGCTCTCGATGGCCGCGTCGCCGCGGCTATCCATAAGGTAGGAGTACGACTTCGTTTCCGATGTCCGGCGAACACCCGACAGTGCGGCGCCCGACCCAACTGCGACACCTCGGACGCCACTGCCCCGCAACCGGCGAGCTGCGAACCGCCGGTCGCCGAGATCGTCGTCAGTGCTGGGCGTCAATGCTGGGGGTGTGATCAGTCGGTTGGGTAGGTGTTGGTCAGAAATCCGCGACCACCTCGTCCGCCAACGCGGCTGGCCCCGCGGATCGATCACCGTGAAACCCTTCTGGACCCCGGGAAAACGCGGCCTCCACTAGGAGCAAGAGGTCGACGGCACCTCAGTCCCGGCCAGGACAAGCATCATCAACGAGTACCACCAAGCCGTCCGAACTGCGGCGACGAGTTTCGAGCGGCACAGCGTCGGAGAAGGTACTAGGCTTCGTCGATCAGGGCGGCCAGTTCCGCGCGGTTGGAGACACCGAGTTTCGTGCTGGCACGGTAAAGGTGGTTCTCGACTGTCCGGATGGACACGACCAGCCGCTGCGCGATTTCGCCGTTGGACAGGCCACTGGCGGCAAGGGCGATGATCTCGCGTTGCCGGCGGGTGATCTCCGGCGGTGCGGTGAGCGCGGCCAGCGCGGGAGTCCGTGCGCCTTCGCAGGCTTGCGCGAGCCTGCGGGCGCGAGCCGTTGCCGTCTGGGCGGAGCCCCGCCGGTTGTGGCGGAAGAACGCTGCCGCTGCTTGGGCAGCGGCGTCCACGGCCAGGAGCAGGGCGCCGATCTGTTCGAGTCTCACCGAGACGGCCTGCAACCCGGGACCATCGTCGGCCGCCAGTGCGACGGCGTGCGCGGCCGCGATCTGGGCCCGGGGCCCGTTGACCTCCGTGGCCAGCCGAGTGAGCCTGTCGGCCACCGTGCCGTCGCCGAAACGGACCGCGGTGTGCAACGCGAAGACCTCCACCGCCGACTGGCCCTGCGACGCGGCCACGCCCGCCGCCTTGCGGGCCAACGCGGCGGCTTCGCTCACCTCACCTTCGGCGGCGACCACCCATGCCCGCGCTATCAGCACGTTCGGTGCCAGGTAGACGTACGTGGGATGGTGCTCGGCTGTCATCGCCTGCAGTGCCTGGCGTGCGGAAGCCGGGTCACCGCGCATCCCCAGCGCGGTGGTGAGGCCCACCAACCCGGTGAATATCCAGCCGTTGGGATCCGCGCCGTGGTGCGCCGCGACAGCCTGACGGTACCCGCGCGCCGCGGTCTCGACCTGGCCGCGGAAGCTCGCCGACTCCGCCGACATGAAGCCGGTGAAGATGTCAACGGAACGACGCCCGGGGGAATCGGGGCATTGTTCGCGGAACCATCGTGCGATCCGGTCCGCCTGATCGGGCAGACCGGCCAGGAGCAGTCCGCGCATTGAGGACATCACCACGAGGGCCAGTTGGTGCAACCCGGCTCCCGACGCCTCGGACTCGATCCGTCGCAACGCCTTCTCGATGCCGTCGAGACGCCCGAGTCCCCCGCACGCCATCGCCAGCCCCCAACTCACCCACGGCACCGCGGCCGACGGGCATCGCGGGTGGGCCAGCACCTCGGCGCCTGTTTCGGCAGCCTGAACAGTCCGGCCGAGGTAGGCGTCCAGCACCGAACGCACCCCGGCCAGCTCAAGGGCGGCGGCCTCGTCGTTGGTGGCGTAGGCCGCGGCGGCCAGCTCGGCCTCGGCTTCCGCCGGACGGCCGGACCACGCCAGCACCTTCGCCCGTGCCATCGCGGCCTGTGCTTGCTGGACGTCGGTCTGGGCCAGGGTGCGCAGCGCGGCCCACTCGCTGCCGGCCTCGGCCACCCGGCCGGTCCAGCCAAGCGCGGTGCCAAGCAGCAACCGTGACTCGAAACCGCCTCCGACGTACACCGCGGTCCTGGCCAGCCGGGCGGCCAACGCGAGGTCTCCCAGTTCGGTGGCCCGGCGAGCGGCTTTGGTGAGCAACACGGCATCGGGCTGGACATCGGAATCCAGCAGCAGCACCGCATGACGCAGCGCGTCGTCGGCTCGCCGCCCACCCCTCGCGCTCAGCGCGGACGCGATCCGACGGCGCAGCCGCCGGGCGTACAGCGCGCCTGTCCGCATCCGCTGCACCTCACCCAACATCGGGTCGGCCAGCCGGACCTGCCACCGCCGCCCCTGCTGGCATACCTCGATCAGCCCCTTGTCCTCCATCTCCTCCATCACGCGGGCACCGGTCAGCTCCGCCAGCAGCGGCACCTCCAAGGGGCCGCCGAAGGTGAGCACATCGAGAACGTCGCGCTGGTTCTGCGGCAGCTTCCCGATCCGGGGAGCGACCAGCTCCACCAACGCCGGCGACAACGTGAACCGCCCCGACCACCGCCACACCCCGACGACCTGGCGCAGCCGGCCCGATGCCAGCTCGTCGTCGACCAACTGCCGCAGGTACAACGGATTGCCCCGGGTGATGGACCACAACCGCCGCACGGCGACGTCGTCCACCAGGCCACCCAGCCTCGTCTCCACCAGGGTCGCGGTCTCCTGCGGGGACAGCGGTTCGAGTTCCAGCCGCAGTAGGTGCCCGTCCTTCCACAACGCCGTCACCGCGTCCGGCGCTGTCTCCCCGGTGCGCAGCGTGAGCACCACATTCGCCGCCTTGCGCAGCACCAGCTGGTGTACGAGCACCGCGGACAGCTCGTCCAACTGGTGCGCGTCGTCCACCACGACGACCGCACCCGCCGGACCCGCACCCGCCAGCAATGCCTCCGTGGCCTGGGGCACCAACCTGGCCGGGTCCAGGTCGGTGAGTTTCACGGTCGCCGCAAAGGCCCCCAGCGGCAACTCCCGTGCCGAAGCCGTGCCCGCCACCCACCGGACCAGCGCGCCCCGCTGTTCGGCCGCTCGCAAAGCCTCCCGCGCCACCCGGGTCTTCCCCACCCCCGCCGGGCCGATCAGCACCGCTCCAGCGGGCCCGGCCCGGCCACGGGCCGACGCGGCGATCCGCTCCAGCTCCTCGGACCGCCCGGCCAGGGACCAGACCCCGGTCGCGGCCGACGACGGCGAGTCGTCGCGCACCAGTGTCATGCCTTCCATTCGATGCTCCCCCCACCAATGAGGTCATCGACAAAAGAGCACCAGGGCAGAGTGCAGATACCCGTGGCCGCTCCCCCCTTTGAGGGTACTTACGCCCGGAGTTGAGTAGCCGACTACTCATCCCCGCACATCCCGGCCCAGCGACATTGGGAGAGCACCACCAAGCCGAACAGCAATGCCACACGGCCACCCGTTGACGGAGGTAGACAACCGATGGATCCCATCCTGTACTGGAACGAAGTCGCCGCGGAGGCCGACCGGACCACGCACACCACGCTCCCGTCGAGCGAACTCGGCGTCCGCGGTGGTCCGGGAGGGGCACGGGCCAACGCGATCGTGCACCTGGCGATGCACGACGCCTACTTCGGCATCAACACCGGGCACTACGAGCCCTACCTGGGGGACGACCTGCCTGAGGCTCCTCCCGGCGCTGACTCCGCCGCGGCGGTCGCCAGTGCCGCCCACGCCGTGCTGAGCGCGCTCTACCCGACCCAGAAGGCGTTCTTCGACGCGCGGCACGCCGCGGCCGGCCTGATCGCCAGCAAGGCGGACGTGGACGGTCACGACTTCGGCCGGAAGGTCGCCAGCAAGATCATCGCGCTCCGCAAGAACGACCCCGGCTTCGGCGACAACGGGCATAGCTTCTCGGTCGCCCCCGGGCGCCACCGGCAGGACCCGGACAACCCCGGCCAGGGTTTCTACGGGCCGTTCTACGGTGCCCGGTCGGCCTGCTTCGCGGCCACCACCCGCCACCACCTCGACGCGCCCCCGCAGCCGGGGAGTGCCGAGTACGAACAGGCGATCAAGGAGGTCCGCGCCAAGGGCATCGCCCCGCACCTCATGGGCACCCTCCCGGCCGAGCTGCAGTCCATGCGGCGCACGCCCACCGAGACGGGCATCGGACTGTGGTGGGGTTACGAAGCGGCCAACGGCATTGGCACGCCGACGCGGCTGTACAACCAGATCATCCGCAAGATCGCGGTCGCGCAGGGCAACGACGAGGCACAGAACGCCCGGTTGTTCGCATTGGTCAACGCGGCCATCGCCGACTCGACCATCCTCGCGTGGGCCGACAAGTACGAGTACGACCTGTGGCGGCCGGTGCTCGGAATCCGCGAGCACGACGCTTCCCTGGGCCCGGCCGGCGTCGGCGGCAACGAACTGGACGCGGACTCTGACCCGGGCTGGCTCCCCCTCGGCGCGCAGGCGACCAACGTGACCGGCGGGCGTAACTTCACGCCGTCCTTCCCGGCGTACCCGTCGGGCCACGCGTCGGAGGGCGGTGCGGCCTTCCAGATGGTCCGGCATTTCTACGGCCAGACCCAGTGCGGGCCGGACAACCTGGCGGACAACCTGGAGTTCGTCTCCGACGAGCTCGACGGAATCAGCACCGACGTCACCGGAAACGTCCGGACGCGCGTGGTTCGCACGTTCCCCGGCGGGTGCTGGCAGATGATGATCGAACAGGGCTTCAGCCGGGTCTTCCTCGGGGTGCACTGGGTGTTCGACGCCTTCGCCGTCGACGAGAACGGCGACGTGGACCTCTCCCGCAACATCGGCGGCGTCAAGCTCGGCATGGACATCGCCGACGACCTGGCCGCCAACGGGCTCAAGGCATCCGCCGCGGCCGGCCCGGTGGAGTGATCCGCGCGGAAAGCGGCGGAAACCGTCTCACTCGTTCACGGAATCACAAGCTGGAGCAGTCATGACCACGACACAGACACCGGCGGGTCAGGGCAGTCGCCCGCTGGTCGAGTCCCACCCGGCGAACCGCACGGGCCCGGCTGCGAACTCCGGACAACTGGACAAGGAAACGTATCGCCGGATCATCGAGGCCTACTTCAAGGCTTTCGAGACCCACGACTTCTCGAAGGTCCAGTTCTCGCAGAACGTCGAGTTCCTCCCGCCGATCAGCAGGCTCGCCCTGAAGGGGCGGGAGGAGATCGAGAGCTTCGTCGAGCCCGTTTCGAGCCGTGTGCTGGCCGTGCAGGTGCTCAACGTCAACGTGGACTTCCCGACCGCGAGCGGTCTGTGGCAGATCACGACCACGAAGGGCGCCCAGTACACAGTGCACAACTTCTTCCGGCTCGACGATGAGGGACTGCTCTACATCTGGCCGGTCATCGACCCGTTCGTGACCATCAACGACCCGCTCGGCGTCGTCGAGTGGCTCACGGGCAACGGCTACTGAGCAGTCACCCCGCAACACCTCGTCGGCGCCGCACCGGCATCAACCAACCTCGTCCACCCGTACGCGGGCGGGGGCCGAACGAGTTTTGACAAAAAGGACACACGAAAGGAACGGTGAGTTCGGTGCCGGGTATCAACTCCGCCTCGGCGGACCGGTATGACGTGGCCATCCTCGGAAGTGGCATGGCCGGCGGGATGCTGGGCGCGGTGCTGGCCCGCAACGGGGTGAAGGTGCTGATTCTCGACGCCGGCACCCATCCGCGGTTCGCGGTCGGCGAGTCGACCATCCCCTACACCTCGGGGATGATGCGGTTGATCGCCGACCGCTACCAGGTGCCCGAACTGAAGGCGCTGTCGAACCACACCGAGACCATCAAGATCGCACCCCATTGTGGACAGAAGCAGAACTTCGGCTTCGTCTACCACAGGGAGGGTGAGCCGCAGAACCCTCTGCAGGTCAACCAGTTGGTGGTCCCGGTGGCCTTCCGCACCGAGTCGCACCTGTTCCGCCAGGACGTCGACGCCTACCTGTTCCACGTCGCGGTCCGGTACGGCGCCGAACCACGCCTGGCGACCCGGATCACCGACGTCGAGATCGATCCGGCCGATGGTGTCGTGTTGCGCTCGGACCGGGGCGAGGAGTTCCGCGCCGACTACGTGGTGGACGGCAGCGGATACCGATCGCCGTTGGCCGAGCGGTTCGAACTGCGTGAGACGCCAACGCGGGCGAGGACGCATTCGCGCTGCCTGTTCACGCACATGGTCGGCGTGCGCCCGTTCGACGACTCACCCACCGCCGAGCGGCACGAGCAGCCCAACCCGTGGGACCACGGCACGCTGCACCACGTCTTCGACGGTGGGTGGCTCTGGGTGATCCCGTTCAACAACCACCCCGGCGCGCTCAATCCCCTGTGCAGCGTCGGCCTGACCCTGGACCCGCGCAAGTATCCCAAAGGGACACTGCCGCCCGAGCGCGAGTTCGCCGACTTCCTCGGCCGTTTCCCGGAGATCGCGTGGCAGTTCAAGGACGCGACGGCGGTACGGCCCTGGGTGTCCACCGGCAGGCTGCAGTACTCGACCACGAAGGTCGTCGGCGATCGGTACTGCCTCACGTCACACGCCTCGGGATTCATCGACGCGCTCTACTCGCGCGGGCTGGCGAACACGCTCGCGGTGGTCAACGCCCTCGGCTGGCGGCTGATCGCGGCGTCCAGGGACGGTGACTGGTCCACCGAGCGGTTCGCTTACGTGGAGGACCTGCAGCAGGGCTTGTTCGACTTCCACGACGACCTGGTCTACAGCTCGTTCGTCGGGTTCGGCGACTACGAGCTGTGGAACGCGGTCAACCGGACCTGGATGCTCGGCACGATGAGCGGCAACATGATGCTCGAAGACGCGCACCACCGGTTCCGCCGGACCGGCGACGACAACGTCTTCATCGAGGCCGAGCGGTACGGCCACCCGGGGTCGCCGTTGCCGATCAGCGAGAGTTTCGTCCGGATGGGCACCCGGACCCGTGAGCTGTGCCAGGCGGTCGAAGGCGGAACACTGGCGCCGTCGGCCGCGGCCTCGGAGATCCTCGACTCCGTCAGGAAAGTGGACTTCTTCCCCTACGCGGAGCAGTTCGGCCGGCCGGAGAACGGCTGCTACCACATGACCAGGGACCGGATCGAGGCGGCCAAGCTGTGGGCCCGTGTGGACGCGCCCGCGGACATCGGGCCGCGAATGCTGAACGCGCTGGAGAACATGGCCATCGCCAAGGCAGAGGAAGGTCTCTGATCCACCGGCCCGGCTCGGCGCGGTCCGGCCGGTAGGAGGGAAATCCATGTCACACACCGGATACGACGTCGACGTGCGGCGCCTGATGGTCGGATTCCCCACGGGTGTCTCGGTTGTCACGGCGATGACCCGGGACGGCAACCCGTGGGGGATGACGTGCACGTCGCTGTGCAGCGTCGCCCCTGACCCGCCGTCGATCCTCGTTTGCCTGCGGCGCGGCAGCCCTACTCTGGACGCCGTCCTGGACAGCTCGTCCCTTGCGGTGAACCTGCTGCACCGGACCGCGCGGCCGGCCGCGGAACTGTTCAGCTCGGGAGACCCGGACCGGTTCAACCGGATCCCGTGGGTCGCCGCGCCGCACGGCGGCCCGCACCTGATCGACGCCGCGCACACCATCGCGGACTGTGCCGTCAGCACAGCGCACACGGTCGGTGATCACGTCGTCGTCATGGCCGAGATCGTCATGATCACCAGCCTCCGTACGCCTGCGCCACTTCTGTACGGCATGCGTCGGTACGGGGTCTGGACCGATGACGACGACAGCAATTTCCTGAACTACGACTTCATTTCGTGACACCGGTTCGCGGCGGGTCCTGGACGGAGAACCTCGACCGCGCGCAGCCGATCCCTGTTCCAGGAGCCGAAAACCATGATGGCTGCAGACTGCCAGGAAAATCCCGATCAGAACGCGGTGACGCCGCCGCGGCGGAAACCGGCGGATGGGGTACGCAACGCCGCGGCGGTTGTCGTGATAGTGGCGGTTGTCTCGGCAGGCATGATCCACGCCGTGCCCACCTTCGGACAGCTGGGAACCATGGGCTGGCCGCTTGTCCTGCGGTTCCTCCCCGCGGTCGCGTTGATCATCGCGGTCGGCCGTCTCGGCGGCTGGGTCGCGACCCGGTGCCGTCAGCCCAGGGTCATCGGCGAAATGGCGGCGGGCATCGCGCTGGGGCCGTCCCTGCTCGGCCAGTTCGCGCCGGAGATCCAGCACGCGCTGTTCCCCGCGGAACTGATTCCCCACCTCGGCCTGATCGCACAGCTGGCGATCATCTACTTCGTGTTCCTGCTCGGCGCCGATCTCCCGCTGGAACTGCTGCGCGGGTCGGGCCGCCGGGTGGCCGCACTGGGAGTAGGCATGGTGGCCGTACCGTTCGCCTGCGGGCTCCTGCTCGCGGTGGGCATGGCCGCGACGTACCGGCCGGACAGTGTGGGGCTGGTGCCGTTCCTCCTGTTCTTCGGTACGTCGATGAGCATCACCGCGTTCCCCGTACTGGTCCGGATTCTGGCCGGGCACAACCTGATCCGGACTCGGATCGGCGCGCTCGGCCTGGCCACCGCGGGCGTGGGGGACGTCATCTCGTGGTGCATGCTGATCGTGGTCGTCGCGATGGCACAGGGCGACTCAGCGGCCGCGGTCATCCCGACCGCGGCGTGGCTCATCCTCTTCACCACGGTGACGCTGACCGCCCTTCGCCCCGCGCTGCGCCGGCTCCTGGCCGCCGCGGAGAGCAACGCCGGACTGCGACGCGTCTCGACCGCGGTGCTGGTGCTCTGCGCGCTTTCCGGAGCGGCCATCACCGACTGGATCGGCATCCACGCGATCTTCGGGGCCTTGCTCGTCGGCGTGGTCGTGCCGCGGGAGAACAGCGTGGTGCGCGACCTCGGCCGCACGGTCGGCCGCGGGGTCAACGTCATCCTGCCCCTGTTCTTCGCGGTGATCGGGTTCAGCATGCAGATCGGATTCCTGCGCACCACACAGGACCTGCTGGTGTGCGGGCTGATGATCGTGGTCGCCATCACGAGCAAGGTGGGTACGACGACGCTCGTCGGCAGGCTGACCAAGCTGACATGGCGGGAGTCGGCCGGACTCGGCGTCATGGTCAACTGCCGTGGCCTGACCGAACTCGTGGTGGTCGCCGCGGGGCTGTCGCTCGGCATCATCGGACCGGACCTGTTCGTCATGTTCGTGGCGATGACACTCGTGACGACGATCATGACCGGCCCGTTGCTCGGCTGGCTCAAGCTCGGCGAGACCAAGGCGGGCACACAGCCGGTCGCCAGCTTCGTCTGAGCCGGTATTCACCAGGGGAACGGGGAGAGCCGTGTCGGAGATCCAGTCAGACCTCGTTGTCGCGATCGTCGGCATGGGGCCTCGCGGGCTGTCGGTTCTTGAACGCCTGCTGGTGCGGCTCGCGGAGCGAGCGGCGGGACCGGCGGTGTCGATCTGGGTGTTCGATCCCGGCGAGCACGGTGCCGGCCGAATCTGGCGCACGGACCAGCCCGACTGGTTCCTGATGAACACCCCCGCCGGTGAGGTGAGCATGTACTCCGGTGACCCTGACGAGGGGCCACCGAGGGCGGGTGCCGGACCGTCTCTTCACGAATGGCTGTCGGCAGGCCACGCCGGTCCACAATGGTCCACCCTTGGCGCGAATGGTTACGCGCCGAGATCGTGCTACGGCAAGTACTTGCGCGACGTGTTCCACAATCTCGTCGCGCACAAGCCGGACAACGTGACCATCCACTCCGTACGGTCAAGCGTCGAGCACGTTCAGCGGCACGAGGACCGGATGCGCCTGGTCACCCGTTCGGGCCGGATCGTCTTCGCCGACAAGCTCGTGCTCACCACCGGGCACCCGAGAAACACCCCCAGCCCGTGGGAGCGGAAAATGCTCGACCATGCCGACGGTCGCGGCGGCCTGCGTTACATTCGTGGCGATTCGGCCGCGGATCTGGATCTCGCGTCCGTGGGTGCCGGTGAACGGGTCGGAATCCTGGGGCTGGGCCTGACCTTCCTTGACGTCGTCATGGCGCTGACCGTCGGCCGTGGTGGTGTGTTCGAGGCCGGACCGTCCGGCGAGGTGCGCTACCGGCCGAGCGGCCGGGAGCCGCGCGTCTACGCCGGATCTCGCAGTGGCCTGCCGATGCTCGCCCGCGGGCTGAACCAGAAGGCCCCGAAATACCGGTATGAGGCCAAGTTCCTGACCCCTGGCGCGCTCGCGGAGGCACGGCGCCGGGCACGGCGGGAAACCGGGTCCGCCCAGCTCGACTTCCGTCGGGACGTGCTGCCGCTGCTGCAACTGGAAGTCGACCACGTCTACTACACCGCCATGGTCCGCGACCGCGCCGGCGAGGTGGCCGCCGACCGCTTCGCCCGCGCCCATCTGGCCTGCGCCGGGCAGAAACAGCCCGACGTCGTCGAGAAGACGCTGGCCGAGTTCGGGATCGCGCACGCCGTCCCCCTCGACCTGGAGCGGACGGCCCGGCCGTTCTCCGGTCAGCGGTACGCGGACCCGGCCGAGTTCCACCGGCACGTCCTCGGCCTGCTCCGGCAGGACACGGTGGAAGCCTTGCGGGGCAACGTGCACGGGCCGGTCAAGGCCGCCCTGGACATCCTTCGTGACCTGCGTGGCGCCGTTCGCGCGGCGGTGGACTTCGGCGGCCTGCGTCCGCGGTCGCACCGCGAGGACTTCCTCGGCTGGTTCACCCCGATCAACACGATGGTCTCGGCCGGGCCACCGGCGCTGCGGCTCGCGCAGGTCCGCGCGCTGATCGAGGCCGGCGTGGTGCACCTGGTCGGGCCGGGCCTGCGGGTGCGGCCCGACCAGGGCGGTTTCCTGCTGGACTCCACCGCGGTCGACGGAGCCGGCCAGGTGGTCACCACGTTGATCGACGCTCGCATTCCCCGGTCCTCGGTGCGGCAGGACTCCTCGCCGCTGACCCGGCAACTCCTCTCCGACGGCCTGATCTGCGAGTACATCAACGCCACTCCGCGCTCCGACGACGGTTTCGCCACCGGAGCGGTGTCCGTCACCCGGGCGCCGTTCCACGCCATCGGCTCCGACGGGAGAGCGAACCCGAACCTGTACGTACTCGGCATCCCCACCGAGAACCTGCGGTGGTTCACGCAGATCGGCAACGGCCGGCCGGGACCGCTGAGCGCGTTCCACACCGACGCGGACGCCATTGCGGGTGACGTCCTCGCCCGCCTGCGCACGGCGGTCGCGGTGCCCGCGGCGGACCGGTTCACCGACGACTGGAAGTTCCGCTTCGACCGGCAACCAGCCAGACCAGGAGGCGATCATGGCCACCGGTAACACCGAGCGGTTCCGTGCGGCACGGGACCTGTTGCTGGAGCTGCGCGAGGACCACGACGAGGCCTACACCCGTTTTCGGTGGCCACGGTTCGAGACGTTCAACTGGGCTCTCGACTGGTTCGACCCCATCGCGCAGCACAACTCCCGGCCAGCACTGCGGATCGTGCACGGCCACACGGTGGCGTCGTTGACGTACGCGGAGCTGTCCGACCGGTCCAGCCAGGTGGCCAACTGGTTGCGTGGCCGCGGGGTGGCGCGCGGGAACCGCGTCCTGGTCATGCTGGACAACCAACTCGCGACGTGGGAGATCCTGCTGGCGGCGATGAAGCTCGGCGCGGTCGTCATCCCCACCTACACGACGATCTCCGCCGCCGATCTGGCCGACCGCATCAAGCGTGGCGGTGTCACGCACGTCATCACCGTCGACGTGCTGGCCGACCGCTTCGCGGGGATCGCGGACCACCTGACCCGGATCAGTGTCGGCGGTCCGGTCGCCGGGTGGGCTCCTTACGTCGACGCCTGTGCCGAGCCGGCCGACTTCACTCCGGACGGCACCACCCACACGGACGATCCGCTCTTCCTGTACTTCACCTCAGGGACCACGTCGCGGCCGAAGCTGGCCCTGCACACGCACACCAGCTACCCGGTCGGACATCTGTCCAGCATGTACTGGAACGGCGTACGGCCCGGTGACCTGCACCTGAACATCTCCGCGCCCGGCTGGGCCAAACACGCATGGAGCAGCTTCTTCGCACCGTTCAACGCGGAGGCGACCTTGTTGACGGTCAAGGCCGGGGTCAAGGGCGCGTCAGACGTGCTCGACGCACTCATCACCCAGCGGGCAACCACGTTCTGCGCTCCACCGACCGTGTGGCGGATGCTGGTACAGCAGGATCTCCGGCGCCGCCCGGTCGCGCTGCGTGAAGCAGGCAGCGTCGGCGAACCGCTCAACCCCGAGGTGATCGACCAGATCCGCCGCGCATGGGGACTCACCGTCCGGGACGGCTACGGCCAGAGCGAGACGACCGCGCAGATCGGGAACACACCGGGGCTCCCCGTCCGGCCCGGTTCGATGGGCAAACCGTTGCCCGGGTACCGGATCGTGCTGCTGGACCCACTCACCGGCGAGCCCGGTGACGAGGGTGAGATCTGCGTGGACCTCACCGACCGGCCGGTCGGGGTGATGCCCGGTTACCTCGGCGACCCGGAAAAGAACGAACGGACGTTCTCGGGCGGCCTCTACCACACGGGGGACATCGGCCGCCGGGATGACGACGGCTACCTCACCTACGTCGGTCGTTCCGACGACGTGTTCAAGTCCTACGACTACCGGATCTCCCCGTTCGAGCTGGAAAGCGTGCTGCTGCGGCACGCTGACGTGGCGGAGGCGGCGGTGGTTCCCGCACCCGATCCGATCGGCCTGGTGATCCCGAAGGCATTCGTCACGCTGGCGGCGGGATGTCCGCCCTCTGCCGAGGCGGCGCGGTCGATCCTGCGGCACGCGCAGGACCACCTGGCGCCGCACCAGTGGATCCGTCGGCTGGAGTTCGGTGCGCTGCCGAAGACGACCTCCGGCAAGATCCGCCGGGCGGAACTGCGTGCCTCCGAGGAACGGACCGGCGACACCTCGCGTGAATATCTTCTCGACGAACTGGTGGGCTCGGTTGGTTCGGAGCCTGCCGCGCCGGGACTCGGGCGAATGGACACGCCAAGCGGCTGACGTTCCGCCTTACTGTCGCCCGGCGCGAGCCGTCAGCAGTAATGCGACAGCGGCGAACAGCGCGAGAACCGCCGCGAACACCGTACCGGCGACAACAAGACCAAAAGCCTCCGCGGCGGCTCCGACCCCGATCACGGGAATCGAAATACCGGTGAAGAAAGCCACGAAATAGCTGGAAGTGACCGCACCGCGCTTGTCAGGCGGGCAGATTTCGGTCACCGACCCCAGCCCTGCCCGGAAACTCAGGCCCTGCCCGGCTCCCGCGACAAGCGCACCCAGGACGAGGACCGCGAGCGAAGCGACCAGCAAGCCCGTTCCGACGAGGATCGCGCCGACGGCCAAAGCGGCGCATCCCATCGTCAGGGCGCGCTGCGTACCGATGACCGAAGACCAGGCCTGGCCGAATATCGAGGCGACGAACACGGACAACACCACCACACCCGTGACCGCGTGATCGGTGTTGTGCAGCACGGTGCCGAGAAACGCGGGCGAAACCGCGGTGAACAACCCCAGCACCGCGAACCCGGCGAACCCGGCCACCACCGCGCGGAGGAACACCCGCCGGACCTCGATCGGCACGACGATCCGCTGCGGGCGCAGACTCGGTTTTCCGGTGCGCCGCACGGGTTCTCGCACAGCTTCGACACAGATCGCCGCCAGGGCGACGAGCACCAGGTCGACGATGAAACACAGGGACAGCGGGAGTGGCGCGTACTGTGCGAGCACCCCTGCCAGCACCGGCCCGGCACCGAGGCCGCCCGCGTTCACCGCGGCCGCGACCAGGCTCGCCCGGCCCCTGCCGTGCGCGGGGGCGAAGTCCATGATCGCCGACGTCGCCGTCCCGGTGAAGATTCCCGTCGACAGCCCGGACAGCACCCGCCCGGCGAACAGCCAGCCGGGTGCGTCGGCAAGAAGGAAAAACACGGCGGAAAGACCGGACAGCGCCAGTCCCGCCCGCAGCATCGGCCGTCTGCCGACCTGGTCCGACCAGCCGCCGACCAGCACCAGTGCGGCGATGACACCAGCCGCGTACACGGCGAAAACCAGCGTCGTGCCCAGTTCGCCGAACGCGAAAGCCTCCTGGTAAAGCGGATACAGTGGCGTGGGCAGCGTGGCGCCGAGCATCACCACGGTGAAAGCCGCGCCGATGAGCGCGACAGCGGGCCAACCGGCCACGCGACGGCCTGGCCGCTGCCGAGCACCGAGTTCCTCATGGGACACGGAAAAAGGACGCATCGCGCACCTCGTGAAGATTCAGCAGGACATTTCCGACCAAGCCGATCAAACGCCGAACCCGACGTTACCGTTCACGATCGCAAGGTCGCCGGTAACTCGCGAAAGCCAGTGTACAACGCGAAATAGGCCACTGGCATCACAATTTCCGACAGGCGGCACCGATCTGACGATCGAGCTTTCCGAGGTGCCGACACTTTCGACGGGAAGTTCCAGATCACCGTTTTCCTGGACGGCTCAGTCCACCTGGCTATTTACCCCCGAGTACGGTTCGCCCTCAAGTGCCGAGAAGCGCAGTCTTCCGGGCAGAGTGTGGAGCCGTGCGGAACGGCGTTTTCGAGGTGCGCCCGGGCGAATTCCGTGGTCGCGCCGCAGGACGGACGCGGGCCGACGCGCGCTCGGGCGGCGGGAACGAGAATTGCCACGGCCGTGAACGGTTTACCTTTGCACCAAGTCCCGCCGAGCTGTGACCGGGAGGCGTTATGCCCGCGTTGGCGTGGATCGGCAATCGTCGTCCCATCGTGATTTGGGCTGTCTGCTGAGGAGCAATGATGCGTGCCGCCGTCATCACCGATTTCTCGACCCCGCTCGAACTGCGGGAGGTGCCAACCCCGGAGCCCGGTTCACAGCAGGTCCTGGTCCGCATGGAGGCCTGCGGGATCTGCCACACCGACATCCACATCACGTACGGCGACTGGCCGATCCGGCCGGAGCTGCCGCGGATCCCGGGCCACGAAGGCGTCGGCATCGTCGAACGGGTGGGCGCGGGCGTGACCACGAGCCGGATCGGGCAGCGGGTGGCGCTGCCGTGGCTCGGCTCCGCCTGCGGGCAGTGCGGATTCTGCGTCTCCGGCTGGGAAACGCTGTGCGAGTCACAGCGGAACACCGGTTACTCGATCGACGGCGGCTACGCCGAATACGCGGTCGTGGACGCGCGCTACGCCGTCGCAGTGCCCGACGGTGTCCCGCCCATCGAAGCGGCGCCGCTGACGTGCGCCGGGGTCACCAGCTACAAGGCCGTGCGCGCCGGCCGGGTCGGTCCGGCCGACCGCGTCGCCGTGTTCGGCGTCGGCGGCCTCGGCCACCTGGCGATCCAGTACGCCCTGCACGCGGGAGGATTCGTCACCGCCGTCGACATCGAAGCGGACAAGCTGGACCTCGCCCTGAAACTGGGCGCGGAGCAACTGGTCGACGCGAGCGCCGGCGACCCGGCCGCGGTCATCCAGGCACAGGGTGGTGCCGACGTGGCGATCGTGCTAGCCACAGCGCCGAGCGCGTACGAACATGCCCTCCGTTCCCTCCGGCGCGGTGGCCGGCTGGTCTGCGTCGGCATCCCGGCGGGCGGGGTTCTTCCGGTACCGATCTTCGACGCGGTGACCCGGGGCATCTCGGTGATCGGCTCGATCGTCGGCACCCGCCAGGACCTCGCGGAGGTGTTCGCCCTGCACGCTGCCGGAAGGACGACAGTGACGGCCGAGCCCCGGAAGCTGGAGCAGATCAACGAGGCTTTCGCCGACGTCTTGGCCAACCGCGTCCGTGCCCGGCTGGTGATCGAGTACTAGATCCGCTGTGCGCGCGGAGCGTCCGTGCTCCACATAGGACCGGCCACCACAAACCGTGTCATACGGGCGATCCGCGGCGAAACATTCGAGAGAGAGCAGGCCGCGGTGCCGCTCGCCGGGCGGCACAGCGTGGGCACCACGGCCCTGGAGATGGGCATCCGCGACCGGGTCAGACTCTGTTGTACTGGTAGTACCAGCCGCCTCCTTCGCCCTGATAGCAGCCCCACGCCGGGAAAGCCTGGCTGGTGCGCTCCTTGTCGGGCTGGCAGGTTTCCTTGCTCGGATACGGCCCCACAATGATCCAGTTCGTCGCCTGGGCCACGGGGGCGGCGGTCGCGATGACGGCACCGGCGATGAGACCGGCGGTGATAAGGCGCATGGACACCCTCCACGGTGAAGACTGGAGGACATCGTGACCCGCCGGCCGCACTTCGCCACACCGCCGATCGGCGGCCATGGTCTAGTCCAATGTCGACGACAAGGTTATTGAACCCCAACGAGATCAGGCGGCGCACTTGTTGTCGGCCGGTGCGGTCGCCGCGTGCACCACCCGGCTGAGTTCGCTGCTGCGGACCAGTGCGATCGACTTCTCGACGTCCGGGGTCATGTACCGGTCGTCACCCAGCGCGGGGACGTGCCGCCGGACCGCGGCGTGCACCCTGGAGGTGCCCGTACCGAGCGGCAGGCCCGTCATCTTGTCCTTGATCAGGTCGATGCCCTGGGCCGCCATCATCACGTGCACGGCCAGCACGGTCTCCAGGCGGTCCAGGTTGTCGTGCAATCCCCGCACCGACGCCATGGCCATGGTGTTGTGGTCCTCCTGGCCGAACTTGGCCGGGCGGGAGAGCGTCCCGGCGGGCAGTGCCCGCACCTGCATCTCGGGCACCAGGGCGACAGCGACGGTCTGCACCTGCACCATGCCGGAGTTCAGGCCGACCTGGCCGCCGGCGAGGTTCGCGGGCAGGTGGTAGCTCCACTTGTCGGCCAGCAGCCGCCCCGACAGCTCCTGCGACAACACCCCGAGGTCCGCCACCTGGGCGTTGAGCGCGTCGATCTCGTGCCCGAGCAGCGCCGCGTCCCAGTTGCCGCCCATGACGAACTCGTACCCGCCACCGGCCTTGGGGAAGACCAACGGGTTGGACGTGGAGGCGTTGGCCTCCCGCTCGATGTGGCCGCGCGCGTCCGCCAAGGTCTGCCGCAGCGCCCCCACGATGTGCGGGTTGGCCCGGACGGACACCGCGTCCTGGATGCGCGCGCTCTCCTCGCCCAGTCGCCGTCGTCCCTCCGGTGTCATCCAGCCGGTGCCGCAGATCAGCGCCCTGGTCCGCCGGGCGGCGTCCACCTCGGCCGGGATGCGCCGCTCTTCGTGGGTGCGGGGGTCGAACGCACCCTGTTCAGCCCTGGTGGCCTCCAGGAACAGGGCGAAGGCCGCGTCATAGGCGTCGACCAGCCGCTCGCCCCGAACGACCGCGTCGACGTAACGCGCGGTGAGCACGCTGCCGCCGCTGATCAGGGGCAACGCCTCGCCCTGTTCGAGCTGGAACGACCGCGGCAGCCCCGCCGCGGCCAGAATCTCCGGTGCCGGCGCCTCCCGGCCCTCGAAGCGGGCGGGCGCGGGTTCACCGGTGAGCACCAGGCCCGCCGCGGCCATCGGCTGCAGGTCGCCGGTGCCCAGCGACCCGATCTCGGGCATCACCGGCGTCACCCCCGCGTTGACCAGCGCCGTGATCCGGTCTACGAACTCCGGCCGCACCCCCATGGCCCCGCGAGCCATGGTGTTGGCCCGCAAGATCAACGCCAGCCGGGCCACCCGATCGGAAAGGGCGGGCCCGACGCCGGCGGCGTGCGAGCGCAACACACGGCGCTGGAACTCCACCCGGTCTTTCTCCTGGAGCGGCTCGTCCTTCAACGGTCCCAGTGCCTGGTTCCAGCCGTACACCCGTTGCCCGGCCTCCACCGCGGCCACCGCGCCGTTGCGCGAGTCGGTCATGGCCTGGCGCGCCTTGAGACCCAGCCTGACCTCGACGGCATCGGCGTCGAGAACGCCCGCCAACTGGTCCCAGGACAGCGAGTTGCCGTCCAGTTCCAGCCGCAGCGGCCCCTTCCCGCGCTGCTGGGGTCGCTGTGCCTGGTCGGCGGCCACGGCCACGGGCGACAGGAGACTCGTGCTGAACACGGTGATCCAGGCCGCGGCCAGCAGGACCAGGAACCGCCTCGGTCGCGTCATTTCGACCCCTCTCAACGATTGCGCTCACGAGGGTTATCGAACGGAAGGACGCAGATCACCATGGTGGCCCTGCCGAATCACCGCTCCTCGCACTCAGGACCACTCGGACGAGTGAGCCGTTTCGTCGGACGGCGCAGGGCCCACATGGGTCATCAGCTCTTCTCGCGCGGTCGCGTTTGCTGGAGGATGAGGTCGGTTGTGCTCCGATCGGCACGGACAAGGCTCAGCACCGCGGCGAGGATGAGCGCGACCCGCACCGGAGTGGCCTGCGTGTCGGTCAGTTTGAGCAGCACCGGCACGAGCACCGCCGCGGCAAGCAGAAGCGCCGACGGCGTGAACCGGGCGATCAACTGTCGTGCCCGCTGCGGTGCCGTGGTCGACTCAGCGTTGGCGGTGACCGTCTGGAGATTCCCTGTGGCGCAGGCAATAAGGAGTGTTCGCAGCCTCGTCGTCGCCTCGCCCGCGATGGCCTCTCCGTCGTCGAGCACAGTCATGTCGCGCACGGACCGGAGGCTTCCCGCCACCCGCCGCCCCAGTTCCGCCAACGGCGCCAGGCAGGCCGTGTCGGGAACGAGGTGCCGGCCGCTGGCCACCCATTCCGTCTCACACCACCGGGCCGTGACCTCCAACTGCCGGGCCAGACACCGCCGTGCCCCGAGCGGGGTAAGGGCAGGGGGATCGAAGAACAACCCTCTTGAGGGTCGCACCACGGAAGCAAGGTAACGGGCGGTGTCGAGGCTGTGGCGGCCGGGTCGGCTGACCAGCTCGGCGTGCACCTCGAGGAGGAACAGTTGCCACAGCAACAAATCCGCTGGAAGGTTGGGCCACGAGGCCGGTGCCCGTACCCGGTGGAGATGAGCGGACAGCGGCAGCGTGAATCGGCGCACGATCATCTGGATCCAGGGGAGGAAGGTGTACGCGGCCACCGCAACGGTGATGGGAGGGATCCACCCGCTCCGCCACCCGAGCAGCCGGACGACGACGAGGGCCAGCACCATGAGAACCGCGCGTTGCGCGGGCCACCGGTCGTTGATCGCAGGGGTGAGATCCCACCACGCTACCCCCCGCCCCCAGTTCCAACGCTCGAACACCAACAAGGCAAGCAGCGACAACAAAGCTAGGCCATAAACAAGTAGCCAGTCGGCGATTGCCGCGAACGGCCAGGCGACGAGCATCGCCACGGCGGGAGCGGTGAGTCCGGCGACCAGCAGAGCGAACCCCGAGACGGCATCACGCCAGCGTCGCTGGATCACCTGCCAACCGGCAGTCACCACGGCGGCGCGCGACAACCGCTGGTGAAGCAGTGACCGGCGGGAGTCAGGTACGTCCATTCGTTCGAGTGCTGTCACCGCTTGGTTGTGAAAGTAGGTCGCTGGTCCCCGCACTTGGGAGTAGAAGCCCGTGAGCCGTGCGTGGTGCTTCCTGGCAGCCTTCTCGAACTTCCGGACCATTTTGGCCGGTAACGGAGGCAGTGGGAGGAGCGCGTCGTCAGGTACGGGATCCGGATCCGCAGAGTCCACGGAAGAGTTGTACACGAACGCGAGTCGAGCACGGTGTCTGCGACGTCAACCGCTCGCCGGACGTACTGGGCCAGACCGGCACCGGCGCCGAGGTCATCGTCTCCGAGAACGACGGCTCCGTGCGGCCTCGGCCCGCAGGTTCGGGATGCGCAACGAGTCCGCTAGGGTCTCCCGCACCGCAGGCAGCTCGCGCGGTGCGGGCGGGCTCCAGCGTCCCGGCGCTGTGAGGTCCTCGGATGCCGTCACGACCATTCACTGTAGAGCCACGGTGCTGGCTTCGATGCCGAGCGACGGGCATCGCTCAGCAAGCCGGGCAACAGGTGGCAATCACCTGCTCGGCCCACGGACATCCGTTGCGGGTCAGTCGTCGGCGCTTTCCTTCAGCCGCCGCCCGCGCTGGGTTTGCTCGGGGCGCCAACCCTTTCTGCTGACAAGGTCAACCTCTATCGACACCGCTTGCCTGGTACACGAACTTTGCCGGCGGAGCTGTCTTATTGGTGTGGGGTGAGGAAACGGGGGTGGCGTTCTCGTTCGGGCTGGAAGGTTTCCTTTGCTGCCAGGAAGACGAAGAACAGGCCGACGAGCAGGACAGCTCTGCCCCAAACGCCGACCATCACGGCCTGCGCGGCGAAGCCTTCGTAGACGTTGCCGGCTTGGCCGTAGAAGATTTGGGAGTACCAGCGGAAGATGCCGATGCCCATCGCGAGGTCCGCCACGTAGTAGGCCACGATCCAGCCCCAGCGGATTCTGAGCAGGACGAACATCGGGATCAGCCAGAGCATGTACTGCGGTGAGTGAACCTTGTGCAGTAGCAGGAATCCGCACAGCATTGCCGCAGATACCGGGATCCACGGATATGTGCCTTCGCGTTTGTACCGCAGCCAGCCGATGCCGCACGCCACTACGAACGAGATCAACATCATGAGTGGCGAGAGCGTGCCGATCAGGTCCTGGACAGGCACGTTGTCCGGGTCGGAGTCGGGCCGGGCTCCCCAGAACCAGATCGAGTTCGTGGTGATGTCGGCCTTGCGTCGCAACTGGAATTCGAACGACGCGAGCCAGCCTTCGAAGCCGGCCAGCATGAAAGGCACGTTCACGGCCACCGCGGTGCCCAGTGACACTCCCGCGACTCGCAGCGCGCCTTTCCAGTCTGGGCCGCGACGACCCGAGAACTCCGCACCGTCGCGACCGCCTGTCAGGACATAGAGCATCAACGGCAGCACGAAGATCGCCGGATATAGCTTGAATGCGAAGCCGAGGCCCAGCAACACGGCTGCCACTGTCGCGCGTGTCAGCAGAGGGCGGCCCGGCCATCGGTGCATCACGTAGAACGCCGCGGTCGCGCACAGCACGACCGGCAACTCCCAGTTGAGGAACGCGTACATCACCAGCGGTGGACCAATCGCCCACAGCAGTGCCCGCCAGCCCGACATGCGGCCGAGCAGCCACGCTGTGGCCAGGCCGAATGGAGCCAGCAGCAGGGCCGAGTACAACAAGAAGTCAGCGTCGGTGTGGGCGAAGATCGCCGACGCCCAGATGAACACACCGGTCAGCACGGGGTACTCGACGACGCCGCCGATCGGCTGGCCGTCACCGGCCAGTTTGCCGTGGACGTAGGGGAAGACGTGGCGGTCGATGTCGCGGCCGATCCACAGGGTCTGGATGTCGGAGTAGCAGATGTCCTCGTACCGGCGTTTCTCGAAGTCGGGCTGGCTGCGGCCCCACTGGTCGAACGTCGGCCCGGTGCAGCGGTCCTTGTTGAGGTATCCGAACACAAGGGTGATCCCGCACAACACGACGAGCACGATCAAACCGAACGACGTGAGGCGAGCACCGACCCCAGGCGGGGCTGCCTGTCCTGAACTCGGCTGTGACTCGGGAGCCGCTGTACCGATGCTCATGGTCCGCAAGCGTAGGGACATCCTGCCGGACCTTGCTCGCGGCATCACGGATCAGCGCGACCTGATTGCCGCCGGCGGCCTGACCTCGAAGCATGCCGGTTGATCGATCTTGGTGTCGTTGTGCTTGCCGGAAGGAGCGACATGAAGCCAGGCAGGTCGCCGCGGGCTCCGCCAACGATCACAGGGGCCGGCCTCGTCATGCGGTGAGGTCCGGCAGCGCCAGGAGGTAGGTCATGACCACGGCGGCCTGAACGGCCTCGGCTCCGGCGACGTAGGAGTGTGGGATGTCGGCACGGTAGCTGATGAAGTCCCCGGCGGCCACGTCGTGCAGGTTGTCGGTCGGACCCGTCCGCAGGCTTCCGGTGATCACGGTGATGTGCTCGGTGGTGCCGGTGGCGTGCGGTTGCCGGTCGAGGCGTTGCCCCGGACCGAGCCGCAGGCGCCAGAACTCGGTCATGCCGCTGCCGCCGACGCGGGTGAGCAGTTGCTGACTGGGTGTCGGATCAGAGTCGGAGGGGCTGCGGTCGAGCCGTACGGCGGGCGGGGTCAGCTCCGCGACGAGGTCGACGAGCGGCAGGCTCAGCGCTGCCGCCAGCGCCCCGATCGTGTCCAGGGTGGGGTTGCCCTGACCGGCTTCGAGCTTGGACAGGGTCGCTCGCGCCACCCCGGACGCGCGGGCGAGGTCGGCGGCGCTCATCGCGCGTTCCTCGCGGAGCCGGCGCAGCCGCTCCCCCAGAGCCGCTTGCAGGTTCGAACCATCCATGTGTCTACTATAGCGAACGCATCGTTCACTGAAATAGACAGTCGGAGGATCGATGACCACACGCGCCGCGGTCGCCCAGGCCACACCCGTCCTCTTCGACCCGGCAGCCACGCTGGACGTGGTGGCCGACTGGTCGGCACGTGCAGCCGAAGCCGGCGCCGAACTGCTCGTGTTCCCGGAGGCTTTCATCGGTGGCTATCCCAAGGGCAGCACCTTCGGCGCCGTCGTCGGTGACCGCACCGTGGCGGGACGTGAGCAGTTCCGCCGCTACCTGGAGGCGGCCATCACCGTTCCCGGAGACGAGTGCCTGCGCCTGGGCCGCATCGCCCGGCAGAATGGCGAAAGCCCGAAGTCGGCCGTCACGACGACGACCTGCGACTGGCAGCCGGCACCGACGCCCGGGGCCGCGGCGTGATCCCCACCGACGAAGACCTGGCCCAGGCCCGCGTCCGCCTGCGCGACCGCGTCCGCCGCACCCCGATTCTGCACATCGACGGCCGGGACGTGGGTTTCCCCGGCGCGCTGACGCTGAAGCTGGAGCAGTTGCAGCACACCGGCTCGTTCAAAGCCCGAGGCGCGTTGAACGCCGTGCTGACCATCCCTGCCGGGGCGACCTCCGTCACCGCCGCCTCCGGCGGAAACCACGGAGCGGCGGTGGCCTGGGCCGCCCACCAGGCCGGCGTCCACGCCACGATCTTCGTCCCCTCCTTCTCCCCTCAGGTCAAACAGGACGCCATCCGCCGGTACGGCGCGGACCTGCACCTCGTCGACGGTTTCTACGCCGACGCCCTGCAGGCCAGCCGGCAGTACGCGGCCGACCACGAAGTGGTGCACGTCGACGCTTACGACGAGGTCGCCACCGTGGCGGGGCAGTCCACCGTCGGCAGCGAGCTGGCCGAGCAGATCCCGGTCGGCGACGTCGTCATCGTGGGTTGCGGCGGAGGGGGCCTGTTCGCCGGTGTCAGCCTCGCCCTGCGCGGCCGCAACAAGGTCATCGCGGCGGAACCCGAAACCGCCCCCTCGCTGGCTTCGGCGATCGCCGCGGGCCGGCCGGTCGACATCGATGTCGACCGGACCGGAGTCGCCGTCGACAGCCTCGGCGCCCGCCGGGCCGGTGCCATCGCCACCGCCGTCGCGCTGGACCAGCGCTCCCAGGTCCTGCTCGCTCCCGATCAGGCGATCCGCCGGGCGCAGCGGCAACTGTGGGACAACCTGCGGATCGCCGCCGAACCCGGCGGCGCCACCGCGTTCGCCGCCGCCCTCCACCACGCCCGGGACCTGCCGGGAGAGCGCATCACCGTGCTCATCAGCGGCGCCAACTCGTAGCGGCTGACGCTAGTGCCGCCCAGACCGGCGCGAATGATCAATCCCGTGAGGGCCGTGCGGACTGAGGGCTTGGCGTTGGCGTCCCAGTGGTCGACGTGGTCGCGAATCTGTCCGATGAGGACTTTGACCGACGTGAACGTGCCGCGGCGGATGGCCTGCGGGTGATGATGCCCGGGCCCCCTCGGTCGCAGCTCATCGCGTGCTTCGACGGATCCGGTGGTAGCGGCTCGTGCGATGCATCGAGGCCCCGGCGGCGTACCACGGCGACGCCACAACAGCGCCACATTGGGACAACTCAGGTGCCACGGATCGTTGGCATCGTTGGCTGTGCCGCCGCAGAACAAGTGGCGCCCCTGGATCGGGAACTCATGAGGAGAACGTCGTGCGGGCTCATCGGGGATGGTACGTATTGGCACTGCCGGACAGCGACCGCGGCCGCCTAGTCGCTGAGCGGCTGTCAGTGGGTACAGTGCTGAGCCACGCGTCCGGGCGGCCCTGGGTGATCCACACCTATCCCACAGAGCAGGTCTTGGTCAACACCGCCGGTCCGAACCGAGTGGCGGTGATAGGGTTCTCGTCCGCCACCACGGAAGCCCTTCAGCGTGCCGCGGACAACTGCACACAGGTATCCGACCTCGACACGCTGGCCGGCACGCTGGCAGGAAGCCACATTCTCGTGGGTTCAGTCGGTGGCCATGTACGGGTGCAGGGCACGGCCAGCGGCGTGCGACGAGTGTTCACGGCCATCGTCGACGGCTGCGAAGTAACTTGTGATCGGGCAGATGTGCTCGCACATCTGGGTGGGTTCGCGATAGACGAGACTGCGCTCGCCATCAGGATGCTGCGCCAGATCCCCCATCCTTTGGGCGAACTGCCTGTCTGGCAGGGCGTTCGGCCGGTTCCCGCCGATCATTACGCCATCCTGGACGGTTCCCGGGTGAGGGTCGCACGTTGGTGGCGCCCTCCCGAGCCTGTGCTGTCTCGTACCGAGGGCGCAGCAAGGTTGTGCCGTGCCCTTGAGGAGGCAGTGTCGACCCGGACGCGGAGCAGCGATGTCGTGTACGCCGATCTTTCCGGTGGTTTCGATTCCACGCCCCAGGCGTACTTCGCGGCGCGCGGTCCGGCGCGGCTACTCGTCGGCACGGCATACAACAACGATCCAGGTGGTGGCGAGGACCTGATCTGGGCACGGCGCGCGCTCAGGACGATTGACGTGGCGCACCACAGTGTTTTCTCCACTGACGAGATGCCGCAGTTCTACGACGGATTGCTCGAGATGGACGCCCAGCTGGACGATCCGTCGGATACGTTCCGTGCCGGGCCTCGCATGCGGTACATGATGCAGCAAGCCAAGGAACTCGGTGCGAGGGTGTACCTCACTGGGCTGGGTGGTGATGAGCTGCTGTTCGGCCACCCACGTGCCGAGCACACGTTGTTCCGACGTCGACCGCTTTTGGCGTTACGCAGACTGCGCGCGTACCAACTACTTGAACGCCTGCCGGCCCGAGCGACCTTCGTCAAGCTGTTCGACCGGCGCGGGTACCGGCAGTGGCTTGTGGACAACCTCGAACGAATCGGCGAACGTGACGAGAAGACCAAACCCACGTTGAGCCTCGACTGGGATGCCCCCTTGTCGTGGCCCCGCTGGTACACGGCCGATATCCGCGCGGCGATCGTCGAGCGGATAAGGAAGGTGTGCGAGGACGTCGAGCCGCTGGGCCCGGACCTGGCTTCGCACGGAGAAATCAGCATGATCCGCCACGGTGCACGCAGTACGCGCGGCGGCGAACAGCTCGGCGCCGAGCTCGGGCTGGCTTTCCAGGCACCGATCTCCGACGACCGCGTGGCAGAGGCGGTGCTGTCGGTTCGACGTGAGGAACGGGCCGAGCCCAAGGCGTTCAAGCCATTGATGCGCGAGGCGATGCGTGGCCGGCTGCCGGACGAGTTCCTCACGCGCAGCAGAAAGAACTCGGGCACCACGCAGGCCACCCGCGGCATCGAACGGTACAAGGAGGATCTCCTGGCTTTGTGCGGGCAGTCCCCGTTGGCCGGTCTCGGCATCATCGACCTGCGGCTGCTGGCCGAACACGCCTTTCCACAAGGACCCGGGGCGATCAACCGCGATCTGGACACCACCCTGAACGGCGCGGTGTTCGCACGCAACCAGTCGGGAGTGAGGGAACGGATCACACCATGACCCGCTTGCACGAGGACGTTTCGATGGCGAAGACGGAGTACGGCGTCGTCCTGTTACACCAAGTGACCGGAAAGTACTGGCAGCTCAACAAGACCGCCGAGGTGATACTGGCCTCGCTGAGCGAAGGGCAGGACGTGGCCGGGGCGGCCACTGCCCTCGCCGCGCGGTTCGACGTGACGCCCGAGGTCGCTCGCCGGGATGTGTCACGGTTGCTGACGCAGTTGCGGGCAAACGGCGTCGTGGTGGGCTGATGCCGATTCTTCCGGATGCTGACGCGAAAGTCTCCGTCGCCGACCAAGTGCTGGTCCGTGCCGTCGTGGGGGTCGCGAGACTGCTCGCGAAGCGGAGTCCCAAGAAGATCGCGCATGTGCTCAGGAAGCTGAGCGCGAACTGCCGCCCGGCTACGTTCGAGGAGGCCAGAGCGGCCCGCAACTCGGTGCTTGTCGTCAGCACACGGTGCTGCGGAGGCAACGCATGCCTGCCGCGGTCGCTGGCGACTGTGCTGCTGTGCAGGCTGCGTGGCAGTTGGGCTGCTTGGTGCGTCGGAGTTCTTGCTGCTCCCCCGTTCACGGCCCACGCCTGGGTGGAGGCTGACGGAATGATGGTCGGCGAGTTCGCCGACCAAACCGTCTACATCAAACTGACTGAAGTCGCCGCTTAGGTCGTGTTCTAATGCCCGATCGCGATAGCCGGGCCGGATGCGGCCCCTGGCGCCACCGAGCCGACTCCGGCCTCCGGCCGGGGCAGACTCTCATCGACCGGGACATTCGAAACACGACCTCGTGGTCGGCGACCGGCCTCATTTCCGGTTCGCATCGGACCGGCGAAGGCACGCGGCATCGAAACCACATGCCGTGGTGAGCGCGACCGGCGTCCGTCGGTTGCCCTTGAGAAAGGAGATGTGGTGAACAAGGAGATCTACGAACCTCCGGCCGTGTTCGAGCTGGGCGGTTTCGCCGAGGAAACCGGCAGGTACGGCATTCGCAACTGGGATGAGAACGTGTGGATGTTCGACACGTGGGAGTGATCCCCATCGTCGTATGACCGCACGACGCGCCACGTTCGTCCACTGTGGCTGATGCGCCGCTGGCCACGCCACGCCGAATTCGTCGCCACCTAGCGGTTGGCGATCGAGTTCATTCCCCGATTCACAACGGCCCCTGGCACTCGATGTCCGGGGAAGAACGTGGGCACCAAAGCCATGTGCAGTGGTGAGCGCGACCGGCGTCCGCCGGTCGCCCCTTGAGAAAGGAGATGTGGTGAACAAGGAGAACTACGAGCCTCCGGCCGTGTTCGAGCTGGGCGGTTTCGCCGAAGAGACCGGCAGGGTCGGCGTTCGCAACGGCGACGAGATCGTGTGGCTGTACGACACGTGGGAGTGATCCCAGTCGTCGTGTGACCGCACGACGTCATCGCTCTTGTCTTGTGTGGCCGGTGGCCTGTGGCCACCGGCCACACCAATCGTGCGCAGGGAGTCGCGGTGTCAAGCATTCGTCTGCTGGCCGGCGCGGTCCGGGCGGCGGGTCGCTGGGCTGTGTCGTTGTTCGCGGTCGCCCTTGTGGATGCTGCCGTACGGCTGGCCTTGCCGATGACCATAGGACTCGCCGTCGACGCCGCCCTGGGCGGGACTACGTCAACGGCGCCCGTGCTCGCTGTGTGTGCCCTTGTACTGCTCGCCACGGCAGCGGAAATGCTGCGTGAGGCCGCTGACGTCCGCGCCAAGGCCGCTGGCGCACTTTCGTTGCGGCGCAGGATGCTCCGGCACCTCTTCGACGTCGGGATCTCGGCCAGATCCAGGATCGGCGACGCGGGAGCGTTGACACGGCTTTTGGAGTCGAGTACGGAAGCCGCAACGGTTACGTCGGTCGCGGTCACCCTGGTGACCTCCTTGCTCGTCTCCATCGGCGCCGTGGTGGCGTTGTTCCTGATCGACATCCCGATCGGTCTGTTGGCTGTCGCAGCCGCGTTGGTGGTCTGGCTGCTGATGCGCTGGCTGGTCACGCGAATGGCCGGTACCACGAAGAACTACCAACAAGCACACGAGGAACTCGTCGCCGGTCTGACGAACGCGGTGGGTGGCGCACGCACCATCCGCGCCGCCGGTACCTTCGACTGGGAACTCGGCCGAGTGCTGAAGCCGCTCGACAGGTTGCGAGCGGCGGGTGCCGGCTTCTGGGCGATGCAACGCCGCGCGTGCTGGCAGTTGGGACTGTTCGGTCCGATCGCGCAAGTGCTCGCGTTGGCAGTAGCCGGGCTCGGTGTCACGAGTCAGCGCATCACGCCCGGCGAGATGCTGTCCGTGGTGGGCTATCTCGGTTATGCGATGGGCTTGTTGCGCCAGGTCGCGGCGATCGGACGGCTCGCCCGCGCGAAGGGCTCCGCCGATCGGATCGCGGAACTGCTGGCATTGCCCGTGCCACCTCCGGGCCGGCTTGACCTGCCGCCAGGCCGTGGTGAGCTCCGGTTGCGCGGAATCCGGGTCCGGGCCGGCGACCGGGACATCGTCAACGGGCTTGACCTCGACGTGGCCGCCGGAACGTCGATCGCGATCGTAGGCTCCTCCGGATCGGGAAAGTCCACCCTGGCGGCCGTCGTGGGTGGATTGATTCCGCCCGACGAAGGTACGATCTTGCTGGACGGAGTTCCTTTGTGCGAGGTGAAGCCGAAGTCCCTGCGCGCGGCCTTCGGATACGGCTTCGAACGCCCCGTCCTGCTTGGGGCCACCATCGCCGAGGCGGTCGGATACGCGGACAGACCGGCCGATGAGGGCCGTGTGGACGCGGCGCTGCGGGCCGGGGCCGCGGCGGAGTTCGTGGCTCGTTTACCGGAAGGCGCACACACCGAGGTCGAGGCACTGCGGTTGTCGGGTGGCGAAACGCAACGGCTCGGCTTGGCCCGAGCACTCTGCCGTGACGTGCGTGTGCTCGTCCTCGACGATGCTATGTCCAGTGTGGACACCGCTACTGAGGCCGAGATCACCGCCGCTCTGGCGCACGGCAAGAGTCATACGACCCGCATCCTGATCGCACATCGCATGTCTGTCGCCGCGCGAGCTGACGTCGTGTGTTGGATGGAAGCCGGACGGGCCCGCGCCGTGGCACCACATCACCAATTGCTCGCCGATCCGAACTACCGCGCGTTGTTCCGTGCTGAGCCAGCGGAGAGCACATGCTGAGCCCGAAAGGTGGCTGGCGGCTTTTCGTCCTGCCGGTGCTCGGCAGACATCGACGGCAGCTCTTGGTGCTGGCCGGGTGGTCGGTCGTTGAGGTCCTGCCGATCTCGCTGTCGGGCTGGCTGGTCGCGTCCGCGCTTGACCGTGGATTCATGGTTTCCGCGCCAGGAACCGGCCTGATGTTGCTGGGCTGCTATGGGGTTTCGTTGGTCGTTGGTGCTTTCGCGGGAAGGCAGGCCGTCACGTCGACCGGGCACGTGGTGGAATCCCTGCGGGACGACATAGTGCGCGCGGTGGTTGGCAGCGCCCTACAGGAGGCGGTTGAACGACCTCACCGGGCTGACTCCAGTACAGTCGCGCGGCTCGTCCTGCAGGCAGAGTCCGTCCGCCAGCTCGGCGCGAGCCTGCTGATGGTGGCTCGCCTCGTCGTGTTCAGCGTTGGTGCGTGCGTGATCGGCCTGGCTTCGCTCGCGCCCGCGATCGTCGTCTTATCGGTGCTTTGTATGGTGCTGGGCGCCGCCGTGCTGGTGCCCATGTCCCGACTGTGGCGAAGGCGGTACGAATACACGTTGGTAGTGGAGGAACGCCTTGCCCGGCGTGCTGGGCGCACGGTTGAAGGGTTGCGCGACGCGCTGAGTTGCGCAGCCGGTGATCGTGCGGTCGCTGAGCTCGATCAGGTGTTCGTCGCCAACGCTGAAGCTGACGCTCGAGTGGCGACCGCCGGAACCGCCCGAATCGCCGCGTTCGCCGTGGCGGCGCGCATCCCGCTACTGGCACTGCTGATTCTCGCACCGTGGCTGGTCTCGTCCGGTCTGATGTCCGCGGGGGCACTGCTGGGTGCCGCCACCTACCTGGTCGTCGGACTCGAGCCGGCGGTGCGCACACTCGTCGAGGCTGTCGGCAACTTGGGCTTGGAGATGTCGGTGTTGCTCGGCAGGCTGGCGGCCCACACGCGCCCTCCACGGGCATCTGAAGACAACCGCGGACCAGTCGAGCGGCTCAGTGCCGACGTGGACATGGAGGGGATCAGCTTCCGCTACGGCGAGCATTCCCGTCCGATTCTCGACCGGTTCACCCTGAGGATCCCGGCAGGTGAGCACCTGGCGATCGTCGGTCCGAGCGGGATCGGCAAGTCCACGATGGCCGGCCTGCTGACCGGGCTGTGCGAACCGGAGACGGGCGTCGTCCGGATCGGTGGACGGCCACTCGGTGATCTCGCGGAATCGGTGCTGCGTGAAAACGTCGCGCTGGTCCCACAGGAAGCTTATGTGTGTGCCGGCACGGTCCGCGAGAACCTGGCGTATCTGAACACCGCGGTTGACGACGCCACTTTGTGGACAGCCGTGACCGCTGTGGGGGCGAAGGAACTCGTTGATCGCCTGGGTGGGCTCGGTGCGAGGATCGAGCGACCCGGGGCGCTTTCGCCAGGAGAACGACAGCTGCTGGTGCTGGCCCGGGTGTTCGTTTCGCCCGCCCGGATTGTCATCCTGGACGAAGCCACATGCCACCTCGATCCCAGCGTGGAGGCCATCGCCGAAAGTGCGTTGGCGGACCGTGAAGGCACTCTGATCGTGATCGCCCACCGCATCACGTCCGCGTTGCGCGCCGATCGTGTGCTCGTACTGGACGGAGCTCGCCCGCAAGTCGGCACCCACGCACAGCTGTGCACGAGCTCTGCCACATACACAAATCTGGTTGGCCATTGGCAAGCCGTCGACAACTCAGCGGTCCAGCTGGACTGAGGCGAGCGGACGACGAGTCGCGGGACTGGGTTGCTGCACTCCGTCGACAGACACTGTTCCGGGAGTTTCCTGCGCCACCGCACGCTGCAGCGCATGCATCCGATAGGTCTGCAACCCTCGCTGTTCGAGAAAACCAAGCGATACCAACTTGTTCAGCGTCGCGCGCGCTTCTCTTGGCGGGACATCGGCCAGCAACATCACATCGTTGACATCGAAAACGGACTTCCGTAGGCAGGAAAGCCGGTGCAGCAGGTTCACTTCGCTCGCGCAGAGCAGGCGCTGTGACCGGCTCAGCACGGCACGGACACTCGTTGTACAGTCGTCCCCCGTCTCCAGCAGATCCAGCCGGCCGTTCACGTCACACAGTTCGCCGACCAGCCTGACCAGGCTCATCTCAGGTATCCGTGTCAACTTCTCGATGGCGATCCGCAATGCCAGGGGCATCCCTGCGCAGAGCTCGGCGAGCTCATCAACCAGGGCCAGTTCTTCGGTCCGCATTGGACGGCCAACGAGGGCTGTGACGAGTTGCCTGCTCTCGCTCAGATCAAGCGGGCATACCGTCAGCCGACAGGCGCCTTCTCTGGCCACGAGGCCGCGTAGTTGCCCGCGGCTGGTGATGATGGTCAGGCTCTCAGAACCGCCCAGCAGTGGCCGTACCTGGTGGCCGTTCAAAGCGTTGTCCAATATGACCAGTGTACGGGTCCGCGACAGCTCGGCACGCAGGAGCGCTGTTCTGGCCGGGACGTCGGCTGGCACATCGTCAGCGGCCACCCCGAGTCCGCACAGTAGTTCGACGAGCGCCTCGTTCGTGGACAGTGGAGGCTCGGGATGAAATCCACGGAGATTGATCCGCACGACCTTGTCGCCGAAACGTGCCGACGCGACGTCTGCCCAACGCGACACCAACTCCGACTTGCCCACCCCTGCTCCCCCGTCGACAACGATGATCCGTGCGCGCTCGGACAGCTCGTCAAGGCGAGCGATCTCCTTCTTCCTGCCGACGAACTCGGTGGGACCGGGCCTGGGTTTCACCGAGGTCTGCCTGTCCTGTGTGGAGGCCAGAATCTCCTGGTGCAGATCTCGCAGCGGAGCGGACGGTTCGACGCCGAGACGGTCGGCCAAGTGGCGCCGGATCTCGTCGAACCGGTTCAGCGCCTCGGCGCCACGTCCAGCCCTGTGCAGGGCAAGGATGAACCGGTACCACAAGCTCTCCCGAAAAGGGTGATCACCCAGCAGGTGGCCAAGGCGCGCGGTCGCCGGTTCCGGTGCCCCGGTGTCGATGTCGAGGTCACTGAGCCGTTCGATAGCCTGCAACCACTCTTCCTCGAGCCCCAACGCTGTCTGCTCGGCCCACCGGCTCGGGCCGAGACCGTGCAGCGCGGGGCCGCGCCACAGGTCGATTGCCTCGGCCAGCACGGCTTTCGGCGCATCGGTTTGACCGATGAGCCGGCGGAAGCGATACAGGTCAATGGCTTCAGGATCGACCCGCAGCCGGTAACCGCCGTTCGCGGTTTCGACAACGGGCTGGCCGCCCGGTACGCGCAGTAGCCGCCTTAGCCGCTTCACGTGTCCCCGTAGCGTTGACCGTGCCGACGGCGGTGGGTTGTCGTCCCAGAGCCGGTCGATCAGCTCCTCGACGGTGACGACCGCACCGCTGCTCAGCGCCAGCGCGGTCAGCAGAAGTTGCTGCTTCCTGCCGGCAATTCGCATTTCACGGCCGCCGACGCGCACGTGCAGCTCGCCAAGGACCCCGATGAACACATCTGTCATTCACAATCCTCCGACGCCGGAACTCCGACCACCACACCGAGCGGAATTTCACTGCCCGGCACGAAAGCCGGGCCGGCGAGCACGAGTCACGGCCAGAGTTGACGCAATGGTTGTCCCGAAGCCCCACAATGCCGCCGTGACCATCGGCGGCGAGCGGTCAGGCCAAGCGCCGCGTCTGCTCTGGTTTCACATGGCATCACGACGTGGTGGCGCATGCACTTTTCGACGGCCACTGTCAGGGCGAGTTCGCTGATGGAAGCAACGCGCGCACGCACCCGGCGACGACCGGATGGAGCCGAAACTGGTCTGTGCCCACCTGCATCAGCAAGTTGCGGTCGACAAGCTGGTCCAGAGAGGCCTCGACTGCGCCGACGCCCATGTCCAGCCGGGAGGCGAGCACGTTCCGGGTCGCGCTCAGCCGATCGGCCACCGCGCATGCGCCCAGTACCTTGTGCGCTTCCGCGTCGAGCCGGGACAGCGACGGCTCGAGATTCGCGAGCAGGCTCGCCGATTCCGCTCGTAAGCCGAGGAATCCATCGGGCGCGCTCACCAGGTGTCGCGCCAACGTGCTCGCGCTGATCATCGGCCTGTGCCGCAGTCTCGCCCCAACGAGGGCCAACGCCAACGGGTGACCCGCACACGCCTGGACCAGCTGGGTGACCCCCTCTTCGTCGGCGGCGAGCCTCTCCGGTCCGATATGGCTGCCGAGCAAAGCTCGTGAATCCTGCTGTTCCAGGGGATACAGCGACAGAGTGCGGGTCGCCGGCAGGGCCAGTAGCTTGTTCCGGCTCACGGCCAACACAGCCGATGCGGCTCCGCCTGGCAGCAAGGGCAGAATCTGGTCCGTTCCGATCACATCGTCGAGCAGGATGAGCAGCCGACGGTCCGCGATCGTCGCCCGCAGCAACGCCGCCGCCTGTTCGACGTCGCCAATGGGTCGGGCAGGAGGCACTCCCACGCTTGCGAGCAACGACCACAAAGCGTCTGAAGTGGACAACGGTGGCTGCTGTGTGCTGTGACCGCGAAGATCCACGTAAAGCTGCCCGTCCGGATAGTCGGTGGCGACCATACGCGCCAGCCGCAGCGCGAACGCGGTTTTTCCGATCCCGGGCATGCCGTCCACGGCGATCACCTGACGACTTCCCCGGCCCGCCCGGATCGCACCGGCAAGCGCGGCCAGTTCGAAATCCCTGCCCAGCAGCAGCCCGGCCTCACCCGGCAGATCACAACGAGGTGTGTGGACCGGTACCTCCGTCACGGTCTTCCCAGGCGCCGCGGTCATCGGACACCCACAAATCCTGTCGAGGGCATCCTGGTCGCCGGTCAGCACAGCCCGATGCGTCGTGACCAGTGCCCTACCTGGTTCGCTGCCCAGTTCGTGCAGCAGCCGGAGCCGGATCTTCGAGTAGACGGCGAGTGACTCGGCCTGCCTGCCGCTTTGGTACAGGGCGGTCATCAACAAGCAAGCGACTTGTTCGTGCATCGGGTTTCGTTCCTGCAGGTCCAACAGGTCGAGCACAGCCGCTGCGTGGTTGCCGCTGACTATGTCGAGACCAGCTCGACGCATCAGTAGTGTCAGCCGCATTTCGTGCAGCTTCGCGCGTTCACTGGCCAACGCCGGACCTGGCAGCCCTTCGAACGGTTCGCCACGCCACATCTCCAGCACACTCGCCACGTGACCGTACTGGTCATCGGACGACATCATCCTGGTCGCATTCATCGACTCGGTGGCCCGGGCAAAACGCGCGGCGTCCACGGCATCCGCCTCGATCCGCAGCGCATAGCCGTTGCGGACCCGCTCGATCACCGCCTCGTCACCAGCCATCTGAAGCGCCTGACGTAGCCGGTAGATGTAGGTCGGAATCACCTTGTGCGTGCTTTTCGGCACCTGGTCGCCCCACACCCAGTGCAACAACTCGTCGGACGAGAGTGCCATATTGGGACGAGTCAACATCACGCCAAGCAGAGCACTCTGCCTGGCCGGCCCCAGTTCGATCGCCCGTCCTCGGTAGTGGCCCCGCACCGGCCCGAGCACGTCAAAACTCAACGCGGTAGTCGATCTCACGAGCATAACCCATTCCTTGTGTAAGGGGACGAGAAACCCGTTCGACGAACCCGGAACCATCGAACAGCCGGACGCAAGCGCCGACAGCCGACGTTCATTTCGTGAATGTGGCGACCCGGACCGGAAACTTGGATCCCGTCGACGGATCGTCCGGTTCGTCACCGACCAGGGTGAAGCCGTCGATGGCCGCGGCGCAGCCGAGAACGACGACGTCTTTCGCCTTGACCACTCCGCCTGGGCACCGCCGCCGTACCGAGCAAGGTCATCACGATTCGTTTCACCGTTGACGCTTCCCCTCCACGAGCAATTGCTCCGATTCGGACGACGCGACCGACAGGGTAGGAAGCCGCACAGGGGACCGGTCCCCAGCGATGTCAGATCGGCGACACACCACAATCTGCCTGTGTGATTACAGGAATCAGGAGACTGATCCCCCCAGCCGCGACGCCACGGTGCCGGAACCGAGGAGGTGACGCATGCATCCACAGCGAGCTTGTCGTGCGGTTCTGGCCGTGGTGCTCACGGCCGGGCTAGCGCTGGCGATGGTTCCGCGGGTTCAGCTCGGCAGCCGCTCGACTCGTACCACTGCCACGGTGGTGACTGCCCGGCACCGCAATGAGTCAACGGCGCGACTGGTAACGTAACCGGGCGGTTCCGCACATTACGGCCGACTCCAGCAGCGCCCCGTGTTTCTCACAGAAGCCGGGCTCGGATTCGTCAAGCATGACACCGATCATCGTGCCGCTGTGCGCTACGACTATTCCGACTCCGCCGATATCGGAGCACGTCTTGACCATGTCGTCGAATGTCGATTTTGGACGAATTCGCTGGTTCATCTCCGCGCTCCGGGTGGCGACCAGTCCAATGGTCCGCAGATCCCCGTTTCGCACAGCCGTGCCGAGCCGGTCGAGCAGTGTGGCGTACTCGGCCCTGTCGCCAGGCGAGAACGGCTTCGGCAGGCGATTGAACGCAATCGTGTCGACCTGACCACCCTCGTCAACCGCCATGATGGTGACCGGCGGCAGGTCGCCAAGTCGGGCACGCAGGCGCGCGGTGCGATGGTGATATGCCACGGCCTCTGGGTACAACACACCGTCCGTCGGCTCGATGATCCGCAGGAACGCCTCGATCCGCGCGGTGGAGAGCTCGATCCCCAGCGCGTCGCTGATCGCCCTGGCGCTGGCCACCAGGTCGGCGGACGAGCTGGCCAGCCCTTTGCCTTCCGGCAGCTCACTGTCGATGGTCAACCGGCCGCCGGCCGGAAGGCCGGCCCAGTCCAGGATCAGCCGGGCCAGCGTGGCGGACTTCTGTTTCCCGGCCGGACGCACTCGCAGATCACCCCGGCCGGGCTCGAACGTCGCCGTGGAACCGAGCGTGATCGGCAGGGTGACCAAGAAGTCGCCGTCGGGTTCGGGCAGTACACCCTGTAGAAGCTCACCGAAGGTGCCGAACGCCGAACCCACGCCTGTCCGGGCCATCGTCGGGTGTTCGGTCGTCATCGGCCGGCTCCGCCGACCTCGACACGCAGGTGGGCCAGTGCCTCCTCAGCGCACGCACCGGCACGCACGGCGTCTTCGGCTGTCGCGATGACGTATCCCACGCGGTCCCTGAACGAGTGCGTGACACGGATCTGGTCACCGGGTGCCGCCGTGATCACTGCTTGGTCCACGCCAGGACTGCGTGCCGCTTCGGCCAGTCCGGACACTGATCGCACCACGCCCTCCTGCTGTACCTGCACGAACCGGATCGCGGCGGACGACTCCTGCGAGTGCCGACGAGACACCGGATGACCGGCCGCCTTCGCGATCACCCAGTCGACCAGATCGATCCCACGCGCCCGCTGGACCAGTGCCGGGATCATGCCACCCGCCAGCCTGGGATTGACCTCGATCACCATCGGCCCGGCCGCCGACATCCTCAGTTCGGTGTGCGTCGCCGACCAGTGCACCCCGAGAGCCGACAGCGCGGCCAAAGCGCACTCGCCCAGCGCCGCGGCCACGTCCCCGGACAGCGGTGCGGGGAAGTCGTGGCCGAGTTCGACGAAATACGGGTGTGGTCCCAGATGTTTGGCCACCACGCCGATGACCTCGTCGTCGAACACCTCCACGGAGAACTCGGCACCGTTCACGTACTCCTCGACGAGAACCGGTGTCGCGGCCGCCGAGTCGAACAGGACACGTGTGAACACGTCCACTTCGGACAACTTGTGACACAGTCGGACACCCGCGGATCCCGTGCCGGTGCTCGGTTTCACCACGACGGGCAGTCCGAGGTCGGCCGCGGCCGACACGGCCTGGACCACATCGGAGACGATCCGGAACCTCGGAACGGGCACACCGCTCGCGCTGAGCACCATCCGCTGGTGGTGTTTGCTGCGGCAACGGGTGATCGCGGCAGCGTCGCCCGCAGGCAGTCCCATGGCCGACGCAACCGCGGTCGCCGTCCCGATGAAGTATTCGGAACTGGAGGTCACTCCGGCCAGTCCGTCCGATTCCGACAGCAGTTCGCAAGCGGCGAGCACCTCGTCGTGCTCGCTGGTACTGACCACCCGCACATCGATGGAGTCGTGCTTCAGGTACGGGTAACGCGACGGATCAGCGGTCAGGACAACGGGTCGCATGCCACGTTCGCGCGCCGCGGCGGCGAACAACCGACCGGAACCGGTGGTGTTGCTCTCCACCAAAGCAAAGGCCTGGCCGTCACCGCGCACGAGCCGTCACATCCCCGATGATCGCCCGTGCCGCGGTGGTCAGGGCTGTGTCGGCCACACCGATGCGGTCGTGCCAGTCAACTCGTGTTCTGTTGTGGTCTGCCAGCTCACGGTGTGCCTCGGCGAAAGCCTCCGCGAACGCACCTGCTCCCCCGCCGAAGCGGTGCTCGGCGACGCTGTCGGCCGGGGCCGGGAATCGCGCACCGGTCTCGACCGCGAGCCGCACCGCTTCGCCGATCGAGCGGTGCGCAGACCGGAACGGCACACCTGCCAGAACCAGGCGGTTGGCAGCAGCGGTGGCGGTCACGTAACCATCCACGGCACGACAGTTCATTGTGGTTGTCTGCGGACGTGCGCCGCTGACCAGCACTTGAGTCAGCAGTATTGCCTCCCGGACCGCGGCCAGCGCCGGCCAGACAACGTTCATCGCTTCGGTACTCACTTCGATCGTGTTGGTGAAGGGTGTGGATTTGGTCATCGCCGCGGCGGCCGTCCACGCCCCGGTGACTGCCCCGGCCTTGGCTTTCACATGTTCCAGCAAGAACGCGTTGCGTTTCTGCGGCATCGCCGAGCTACCGCCCACAAGGCGGTCGGGAAACCACAGGAAGCCGAATTCGCTGGTGCTCCACAACTGCAGGTCAGTCGCCATGCGACTGAGCACAAGCACGACGCCGCTGACCGCGGACAACGCGCGCAACGGCACGTCTCGGCTGGCGACGCTGTCCAGCGCGTGCAGCGGCGGGTGGTCGAAGCCAAGCAACGCCGCAGTCCGAGCCGGGTTGATCCGCAGGTCCGTCCCGGCGACCGAGCCCGCTCCCAACGGGCATCGGCGCAGGCCGTCCATCGCATGGAGAACCGCCGCGCATTCACGACCGAGTGCCAGCGCGACGCCGAGCAGGTAATACCCATAGGTGATCGGCATGGCGGCCTGGAAGTGCGTGTACACCGGCATCACGACGTGCTCGTTCGCACGCGCACGAGCCAGCAGCACGGCACGTAACCGCACCAGTTCGCCGAGCACGTCGAGCAGTTCGGTGCGTAGCCGCAACGCGGTCGTCGTCGCCTTCAGGTCGTTACGCGAACGGGCCGTGTGCAGTGCGCCGCCGATCTTCTCCCCGAGCCGGTCGATCAATGTGTTCTCGTACATCAGATACAGGCCACGCGGCATCGGTCGGCCGACGAGTGAAGCGAAATCCTCGGCCCGCAGGGCAGTGATGTCGCGCAGCAACGCCGACGCCGTCTCCCTGTCCAGCAACCCACTTTCGGCGAGCATCGTCACGTGGGCGAGGTCGACCGTCGTGTTGAGACGGAGTTCGGCCTTGATCGTGTCCGCGTCGGCGTCACCGAAGACGAGCTGCCTGGTTCGCGGCCATAGCCCGGACACCAGCCGCCCTGTCTCGGTCACGAGCCAACCCCGGTCAGCGCCATGACGTCCGCATAGGACCGCCGCGCCCACAGGAACCGGCTCCACTGGCCGGTCGGCACGGTCGGGTCGGTGATCTCGACCGGTTCGCTGCCCGCCGCGGACAGGTCGACCCCCTGGCCGGCCAACCAACGATCGTCATACACCGTTTCCTGGTACCGGTATCCCTCATCGGGCAGCATGACCACGGTCAACCGTCCGGGATTCCGAGCGCTCCACCACTTGCCCACGTGGTAGGCCGCGCCGCTGGTCGGTCCCTGGAACAACGCACGTGCCCGGTGCAGTTGCCGCGTGGCCGCGTACACCTCGGTCGCGCCGCACCAGTGCACCTCGTCGAACACCCGGTGGTCGAGATTGCCCGGCATGAGGCTGTTTCCCAGGCCACGGATCAGCCGCTGGCCGTCCGGCTGGCCGAACAGCACGCTGCTGTGGGTGTCCACACCGACCGCTGTGATCTGTGGTCGCATCGCCCGCAACGCACTGGTCGTCCCGCACATCGACCCGCCTGAACCGACGGGGCCGACCACGCAGTCGATCTGCCCGAGCACCCGGTCGAGATGCTCGGCGACTACCCCGTATGACGCTGGATTGTCCGGATTCGTGTACTGCTCCGGGCAGAAGGTGTCGGTCATTCCGGCCCGGATCTCCGCCACCCTGCGCAGCCGTGCCGCCTGGAAGCCGCCGACCGGATCGGGCCGCGGGCAGATCTCCACCTGGGCGCCCAGATCGGTCAGCCTGCCCACAAGCCTGCGGTCCGCGACCGGGTCGCTGACCAGAATGAGCCTGCGGTCGAGCAGTGCGGCCTGCATCGCCAGCGCCAGCCCGAACGTGCCGGAGGTGGTTTCCACGATCGCAGTACGGGGGCCCAGTTCGCCGCTCCGCAGCGCCTTCCTCAGGATGTACCGAGCCGGCACGAGTTTCATCAGGGTGAACACACAGCCGTACAAGTCCTTGCCGAGCCTGACCACCCGGGGTATTTGCTGGGCTGCGGTGATCTCGTCGTACACGCTGGTGATCACGAGGTACCCGCAGCCGGAGTCGAGCCGTGCACGAGGCCCGGCAATGGTTCACCCGGGTCATTGCCTTGCTTGACAACACGGTTGTGTTTGTCGACGAACACAATGGACGGCACGAACTCGCGTGCCTCTTGCTCGGACATCTGCGCGTAGGCGATGACGATCACGAGGTCACCCGGACTGATCAGGCGTGCCGCCGCGCCGTTGATGCCCACTGTCCCGGTTCCGGCCGGTCCTTCGATGACATACGTCGACAGGCGGGCGCCGTTGTCGATGTCGACGACGTCCACCTTCTGCCCTGGCAGCAGCCCGGCCGCGGCGATCAGGTCCGCGTCGAGGGTCAGCGAACCGACGTAGTGCAAGTCCGCCCGGGTCACGGTGGCGCGGTGGATCTTGGCCTGCAACATCTCCAGCTGCACTGGACTCTCACTCCCCGGCCGGTGCGGCACCGGCCGCCCGGTCGATCTCGGCGGACAGGATGGGACCGATCTCGGCGAGGGTCTCCGTCCGCATCAGGTCGGTGTGCGCGCCGGAAACCGGGAACACCCGGAGCTCTCCGGCCACACAGGACTTCCAGCGGCCGGCGGCGGCCGGTCCGCCCGCCGCGTCCGCGGCGGTGATCACCACGGCGTCGCACGTGACCATCCCGTGCTCGGCGTAGGCGCCGATGTAGTTGTTGTGCAAGGTGTTCGCGACCAGAACCCGCACCTCGTCCTCGGTCAGACCGGCGAGTGCGGTGTTGTGCTCCCGCAACAGGTCCACGACCGTCTCGTGCGTCAACGGCCCGTCCGTGTGCTCGATGTCGAACAGCGCGAGCATGCCCTGGTACATCAAATTCATGTCCTCATCGGACAGTTCGCGGTCGAGTTCGGGCCGCTCGCCCGGATCGGGCGGGTAGGCGTCCAGCAGGGCCAGCAATGCGATCCGCTCGCCTCGGCGCTCCAGCTCACCAGCCATGGCCTGGGCCAGTTGGCCACCGAAGGACCAGCCGAGCAGGTAGTACGGGCCGTGCGGCTGGATCTCGACGATCCGGTCGACGTATTCGCGTGCCAGGACAGCGACCGATTCCGGCCGATCGCCGGTCATACCGGGTGACTGCAGGCCGTACACAGGGATGTCCGCGTCGATGTGCGGCAGCAACGACGCGTACGGCCAGCTCATGCCAGACGCCGGGGGCATGCAGAACAGCGGTGGCCGATTGCCCGTCGACCGCAACGGCAGCAGGGCGTCCATCGCTTCGCGCTTGTCGCCCACGCCGAGCCGCTGCGCGAGTTCAGCCACGGTCGGCGACTCGAACACCGCTCGTACCGGCAATTCGTGTCCGAGCACGGCCTTGATCCGGGTCACGAGCCGGGCGGCAAGCAGCGAATGCCCGCCCAGCTCGAAGAAGCCCTGATCGACCGCGACCCCCGGCAGGCCGAGGACTTCGGCGAACAACGACACGAGCATTTCCTCGTGGGGCGTGACCGGGGCTCTGCCGGTGACCGTGGCCGTAGGCGGAGCGGGCAGTGCGGCCCGGTCGGTTTTGCCGTTCGGCGTAACCGGAATCTGCTCGACCGCGACGACGACCGACGGCACAAGGTAGTCCGGCAACCGCTCGGCCAGCCACATCCGTAGCGTGTCAGGCACCTCACCGCCGTTACCCGGCACGACGTACGCCACAAGGCGGGCGTCACCTGGCCGGTCCTCGCGTACGACGACCACCGCCTGCCCGACGGCCGGATGGCTCACCAGCGTGGTCTCCACCTCCGCGGGCTCGATCCGGAAACCTCGGAGTTTGACCTGTTCATCCACCCTGCCAACGAAGTCCAGCCGGCCGTCGGCGGTCCTGCGGACGACGTCGCCTGTGCGGTACATCCGGCTGCCGGGCGGCCCAAAAGGATCAGCGGGAAAGCGGCCGGCGGTAAGCCCGGGACGGTCTCGGTATCCCCGCGCGACCTGCGGACCGGCGAGATACAACTCGCCGGTGACCTTCGGCGGCACGGGCTGCAGCCGATCGTTGAGCACCCTGATGCCCATGCCTGCCAGCGCAGTGCCGATCGACGGCTCGGCAACGGAGTCGTCGACGGTGCACGACGTGGCCCAGACCGTCGTCTCCGTGGGCCCGTAGACGTTCGTCACCGAGGCGGCTCTCGCCACCAGGTCCGCGGCGACTGAGCCGGGCAGCGCCTCTCCCCCGACCAGCACACGGAGGTCACTGAAGTCCGCAGCCCAATCCGCGAGCAGTTCACGCCACAGCGTCGGTGTCGCCTGCGCGACCGTAACCCCGCCTTGCCTGATCACCTCCAGCACAGCGGCGGGATCACCTGCCGCCTGCCCCGGTACCATGACCACCCGCGCTCCGTTCACCAACGGGAAGAACAGTTCCAGCGCGGCGATGTCGAAGCTGACTGTGGTGACGGCGAGTACCCGGTCAGCGGGCGACAGCCGGACGATTCCGTCCATCGCACCGAGGAAGACATCCAGGCTGTGGCGCGTGATCTGCACACCCTTGGGCCGTCCAGTCGAGCCCGAAGTGTGGATCACGTACGCCAGATTGTCCGGTCCCGCGTCGCTCTCGGGCACGCCGGCCGGTAGCTCTGTCAAGTCCAAGCGCCGCAGGAGGTTCTCGTCGAGCGTCAGCACAGGCCTGACGTCCGCCACGATCTGCGCCCGCCGCAGTTCCGGCTGCCCGGGGTCGAGCGGCAGGTACGCCGCACCCGATTTCAGCACCGCGAGCAATGCGACGACGAGGTCTTCCGAACGTGGCAGGGACACCGCCACCACGCTCTCAGGCCGAGCGCCCTGCGTGACGAGCCAGCGTGCGAGCTGGTTCGTCACCCTGTCGAGCTGGCCGTAGGTCATTCGCTTGCCCGCGCAGTCGACCGCGGTGGCGCGAGGACTGCGCTGGACCTGCTCGGCGAAGCGACCAAGCAGACTGGCCGAAGTTGCGGGGCGGGCCGATGACGTGACCGTCAGGCTGTCCCGTTCCGCCGGACTCAGGATCTGCATGGTGCTCAACCGCGCGTCCGGATCGGCCAGCACGGCACGCAGCAATCGGGTCCACTGCTCGATCAGTTGCCGGACTGTCCCGGCATCGAACAGGTCGCTCGCGTATTCGACGTACACCGCGATCCCCCGGGCCGCGCCCGAGGCGTCCGTGGACTCGGACAGGTGCACGGACAAGTCAACCCGTGCGGTGCCCGCCTCGACCGGCTGCGCGCTGATGTCCACGTCAGACAGCTGGACGTCGGCGACGGGGGTGTTCTGTACGGCCAACATCACCTGGAACAACGGGTGATGCGACATCGATCGCGTCGGGTTGAGAGCTTCCACCAGGTACTCGAACGGCACGTCCTGGTTGGCGTAGGCGGCGAGACTGTGTTCACGCACCTGGCTGAGCAGGTCGGCGAACGTCGGGTCGCCACTCGTGTCGGTCCGCAACACCAGTGTGTTGACGAAGAACCCGACCAGCTCGTCGAGGGCCTCGTCGGTACGGCCCGCGACCGGCACGCCGACAGGGATGTCGTGACCAGCGCCAAGTTTGGTCAGCAACGCGGCAAGACTGGCCTGCATCACCATGAAGACCGTCGCGCCTGACCGCCTCGCCAACTCGGCCAGGTCCGCGTGCACGTCCGCGTCGAACGACGCCTCGACCATTCCACCACGATGGGAGGCCACAGCCGGACGAGGCCGGTCTGTGGGCAGATCCAGCCGCTCGGGCAGCCCGGCCAGCCGCTCGGACCAGTACCGCAGCTGTGCACTGACGACACTGTCCGGATCAGACTCTTCGCCGAGCAGGTTCCGTTGCCACACGGTGTAGTCCGCGTACTGGACCGGGAGTGCACGCCACTGCGGTGGTTCACCGGCCGTGCGAGCGCCATACGCGACCGCTAGGTCGTGGGTCAGCCTGCCCATCGACCAGCCGTCACACGCGATGTGGTGGGTCACCACGAGCAGGACGTGCTCGGCCGCGCCAATCTGGAAAAGCCGGGACCGGACCGGGATCTCGTGGTCCAGGTCGAATCCCTGGCCAATGGCCTCGGCCATCGCCTCGGACAGCGTCGCCTCGTCCAGTTCGCTGTGACTCCAGTCGATCTTGACGTCGGCAGGGGCGAGAACGAGCTGCTGAGGGCCCTGCTCGGTGTCCGGGAAGACCGTTCGCAACGTCTCGTGCCGGGCAACGACGTCTGTCAAGGCAGCACGGATGGCCTCCGAATCGATCGGGCCACGCAGGCGCAGCGCGATCGGCACGGCGTAGGTGCCGGACGCCCCTTCCAGTTTGTGCAGGAACCACAAGCGCTGCTGGGCGAACGACAGCGGAAGCACCGCCGGCCGAACCTGCGGCACCAGCGGTGGCCTGGTGACCTGGGTGGCGTGCAGCACGCGAGCCAGTCCGGCGGGAGTCGGTGCTTCGAACAACGACCGAATCGGCAACTCCGCACCGAGCACTGTACGCACCCGGCTGATCAGCCTCGTCGCCAGCAGCGAATGGCCGCCCAGTGCGAAGAAGTCGTCGTCGACCGACACCGAGGGCAGGGCGAGCACCTCAGCGAACAGTCCACAGAGGAGTTCAAGGTCGGGTGTCCGGGCGGCCGTGGACCGGCCACCGGTCGCCGCGACCGGCGGCGCGGGCAGCGCTGATCGGTCGAGCTTTCCGTTGGCGGTCAGCGGGATCTCCCGCACGGGCACCAGCACGGAGGGCACGCTGTAGGCCGGCAGGCGCTCGTCGAGCATGGCCTTGGCTGAGGCCAGCAAGCCCGGAATCCGTCGAGCCGTCGCCGGACTGTTCACCAACGGCCGGGTGGTGTGGCCGGATCGGTACAGCCCGGTGATGACGCCAGTGGTGCCGACTGGCAGCAGGACAGCGTCGAACAAGTCGGGACGGTCGGCCGACCACGTGGTCAGCACCGTCGCGTCCGGCCGGGTGATCGCGGCGGGGTCCACCGCTGCCCCGGGATCGGCACCGAACTCGTCGGCGAGTCTGGCATTGGGTATCCGGGCCACCCGGACCGGGAGGGTGGCCGGAATGTCGTCCAGGTCCACGATGTCCCGGTTCCACACCAGTTCTGTGACGTCGTCCACCGAAAGCACGTCCTGGGGCTGTTTGTGCAGCACCACCTCGTACCTGTGGCGGGTCAGCTCGTTGTGGTAACCGCCTTCCTTCAACCGGATGTCCACTGCGGCGGCGGTGAACGTGGTGAAGAAGTCCGGCGCCACCACGAGTTCCTTCTCGAGCAGCAGTGCCCGGTCCACATCGGACGCCGTGGCCGGCTTGCCGGTGCGGCTGTGCACGACGGCGGCTCGCAACTCCCGCACGGTGTCGGCGTTGCGAACGTCGCCGAGCACCAGTCTTCCTCCTGCTGCCAGCATGTCCATCAGCCGCTCGATGACCAGCGTGAGATACGTCCCGCTGGGGAAGTACTGCACGACAGAGTTCAGCACCACAGTGTCGAAATACCCGGACGGCAGGCCGTCCAGCACGTCCGCGGGCTGACAGCGCAGGACCACCTTGTCACCGAGACCGCGTTCTTCGACATGACGGCGTAGCCCGGTGATCACTTCCTCAGACATGTCCGTGCCCCAGTACGCTTCGCACTCGTAGGCCAGTTGGGAAAGCAGCAGACCTGATCCGACACCGACTTCAAGCACACGGCGTGGGGAGTACTCGCGCACGCGCCGCACCGCCGCGGCACGCCACTCCCGCATCTGCGCCAACGGGATCGGCTCACCGGTGTACGAGTCGTCCCAACCGGAGAAATCCTCGCCGAACGCGTCCGAGGCGAATGTCGATGCGACCGAGTCGTGGACTTCACGCCACTCCGCGAGCTGGTCGGCTTCCGTGTCCGTCAGCGACCGCGTCTCCGGAACGACGTATCCGACCAACCGCCGGTCCCCCGGCTGGTCCTCTCGTACCACCACAACAGCTCGGGCGACACCGGAGTGCGTCCGTAGGACTGCCTCGACCTCGCCCGGCTCCACGCGGAAACCCCGGATCTTGACCTGGTCATCCGCCCGGCCGAGGAATTCCAGCTCGCCTGCCGGGTTCCACCGCACCAAGTCACCAGTGCGGTACATCCGGCCACCGCCCTGTCCCGCGACGAAGCGGCGAGCCGTCAGCCCTGGCCGGTCAAGGTATCCGCGGGCCACTTGCGCCCCGAGGACGTACAGCTCGCCCGGCACGCCACGGGGAACCGGCCGCAGGCGCTCGTCGAGCACCACCAGGGTCGTACCGTCGACGGGTCTGCCCAACGGCACCGTGGACCGGTTCTCGTCGGCGGTGCCGGAAGCGACCTGAACGGTCGTTTCCGTTGGGCCGTAGAGGTTCACGACCGGGCAGCCCCATGCCGACGTGGCGGCGGCGACCACGTCCGGACTCAACTGCTCGCCGCCTGAGTACAGCCGTTTGACGCTGTGTGCCACAGGCGGTTCGGGCAACAAGGCCAGTAAGGACGGCACGAACTGGGCCACAGTGACGCCGTGACGCACCATCAGGTCGACGAGGCGGTACGGGTCGCGCACGTCGTCATCGCCGGCCACACAGACCGCCGCGCCGGACGTCAGCGGGTGCCACATCTCCCAGGTCGCGGCGTCGAACGACGGCGCCGTCCGGAACAGGACAACGTCCGCCGGACCGACTGGGTGCGCGCGCCTGAGCCAAGCGATCTGCGCGGCGACGTTGCCGTGCTGGACGACGACACCCTTCGGTTTCCCGGTAGAGCCGGATGTGTAGATGACGTACGCGGCATGATCGTCCCGGATGGACACACTGGGCACGTCACCCGGACCGGCCTGATCCGCGTCGACCACTCCGGGAACGCACTGCCTCAACGCTTCCGGCAACTCACGGCCCACCAGCAGCACCGGACGCGCATCCTCCAGTGTGGACCGGGTCCGTGCCACGGGCTCGTTGGGGTTCAACGGCAGGTACGCGGCGCCACTGCGCAGCACAGCCAGCAAGGCCACGAGCAGATCCGCTGAACGCGGCAGCAGAACGGCAACCAGGTCATCCGGTCCGACACCGTGTTCGGTCAGCACGCTGCTCAACCGGGCCGACCTGGCATCCAGCTCCCGGTAGGTCAGCTCGACGCCATCGCCGGCCACAGCGATCGCGTCCGGCGTTCGAACGGCCTGCGCGGCGAACAGTGCCGGCACGTCCGCGGGCCGATCCGGCAAGGCCGCGCCACTGCCAATGGTGAGTTCGGCATGTCGTTCGTCGTCGCTCAGCAGGTCGATGTCACCGACTCGCAGATCCGGATCGGCGACGACGGCGCGGAGGAGGCGTTGCCAACGATCGACGAACCGCTGGATCGTCGCCCGGTCGAACAGGTCCGTCGCGAACTCGACGACGCCGCCGAAGCCTTGTGGCGCGCCGGCATCATCGTGCCCCTCGGTGAGCGAGAACAACAGGTCGTAGCGGGAGGTACCCGTACCGACCAGATACGGCCGGACGTCCAGGCCAGGCAGGCCGAACCGGGCCACCGGAACGTTCTGCAACGTCAACGCGACCTGGAACAGCGGGTGGTGTGCCATCGAGCGGCGTGGGTTGAGCACCTCGACCAGGTATTCGAATGGCACGTCCTGGTTGGCGTACGCGGCCAACGCGACCTCCCGCACCCGGCCGAGCAGTTCGGTGAATCCGGGGTCGCCGCTGGTGTCGGCTCGCAGCACCAAGGTGTTGACGAAGAAGCCGACCAGGTCGTCGAGCGCCTCGTCGGTGCGCCCGGCGATTCCGCTGCCGAGCGGGATGTCCGTGCCCGCGCCGAGCCTGGTCAACAGCGCCGCCATCGCCGCCTGCAACGTCATGAAGACCGTCGCACCGCTTCTCCTGGCCAGCTCGGCGAGGCCCCGGTGCAGGTCGGCGTCGAACGTGAACGCGAGGTGGTCGCCACGGTACGACGCGATCGCCGGGCGCGGCCGGTCGGAGGGCAGATCGAGCCGCTCCGGAATCCCGGCCAGCTGATCGGTCCAGTAGGCAACCTGCTCGGCGAACCGGCTCTCCGGATCGTCCTCGTCACCGAGCAGCTTTTGTTGCCACAAGGTGTAGTCCGCGTACTGCACCGGTAAAGGACGCCACGACGGGGCGTGCCCTTCGCGGCGTGCGGAGTACGCGGTGACGATGTCGTTGGCCATCGGTCCCATCGACCAGCCGTCACCGGCGATGTGGTGCAGCAGCACCAACAACACAGCGCCGCCGGACTCACATTCGAACAGCGACGCCCGCATCGGCGGTTCTGTGGCCAGGTCGAACGGAACACGGACTGCGTCAGCGAGCCTGTCGTCCAGTTCGGCATCGCCGACCTGAACGACCTCCCAGCCGACACGGGCCTGGCCGACCGGCAGGACAAGCTGCCGGGCTTCGCCGTCGACCTCAGGGAACACCGTGCGGAGTGATTCGTGCCTCGCCGCGACGTCCTGCAACGCCGCACACAACGCGTCGCGATCGACCTCACCGGCCAGCCGGAGCGCCATGGGCATCGTGTACGTGGGTGACGGGCCTTCGAGCCGGTACAGGAACCACAGTCGGCGCTGGGCGAACGACAGCGGGACGGTCTCCGGGCGTTCGCCTGCCACGAGCGCCGGGCGCGCTGGTTTCGTGTCGCTGATGTGCTCGGCCATCGCCGCCGGGGTGCCGCGTTCGAACACACGACGGATCGGCACCTCGATGCCCGTCACCGCACGGATCCTGCTCACCAGTCTGGTGGCGAGCAGGGAATGCCCGCCCAACGCGAAGAAGTCGTCGTCGACACCGACTCGTGGTATGCCGAGCACCTCGGCGAACAGCCCGCACAGCACCCGTTCGGTGTCCGTCGTCGGCTCACGGCCGGTGGCCAGCAGCCCGAAGTCCGGTCGCGGCAACGCCTTCCGGTCGAGCTTTCCGTTGGTGGTCAGCGGAAGCTGGTCGAGTACGACAAACGCGGCGGGCACCATGTAGTCCGGCAGCCACGACCGGAGCCTGGTACGCAGGACGTCGTTGAACTCCTTGAGCCTGCGTGTCCGAGCGGGACTGTTGACGTATGTGCCCACAGGCCGCACGTCCGACCGCTCGTACAAGGCGACCGGCACGGAGTCGTCCGGCAGGAAAGCGACGTCGAACGAGTCCTCGTGAGTGTCCGACCAAGTCGTCACAGCCCGCACACCGTGGACACCGGCCAGGTCGTGCAGGTCTTCGGGATCAACACCGGCATCACCCGCGGCCAGCGACTCCACCACCCGCCGGATGCCGGCGCCCGCGCGCAACTCCCGCAGCGCCGCGATCTCGCCGAGCACACGCCGGTTGGGCACCCACGTGACCACGACACCGTCCGGATGCGCCGCCACGACGACGGCGAAATCCAAGTCCGGCTGCCACTCCAGCCGCGGCAGATCGGCCACCGACGTGATCTGCCCTGTCGTCAGCACGACCTCATAGCGGTACCGGGACAGTTCGTTGGCGAACCGGCCGCGCTTGAGCCGGATGTCGACGCCGGTGATCCGTTCCGTCTTGTCCGCGAAGGCGCCGAAGAACCCTGGGTCGACGAGCAGTTCCTCCTCGGCGGCGACCTTCTGCTCGATCGTCGCGCGCACCTCGCCCGCGCTGACGCCTCCAGTAATGCCCTCGGTGACGCCGTGACACACCACTCCGGCCTGGAGTGCCCGCAGCAGCCGCAGATTCCTGACGTCGCCCAGGTACACCGATCCGCCCGGCGCCAGCAGACCGAGTGCCTTCGTCAGCACTTCACCCAGGTAGTGGGCGTGTGGGAAGTACTGCACCACGGAGTTGATCACGATCACGTCGAAGTAGCCGCGCGGCAGGCCCGTGTCGTCGTCCGCCTCCTGCACGCGCAGCCGGACCGTTTCCGAGAGCGTGGGATCGGCCGCCACCCGGGCACTCAGGTCAGCGATCGCCGACGAGGAGAAGTCCGTTCCCCAGTAGCTCTCGCACCCAGCGGCGAGCCGGGACAGCAGCAGGCCGTTCCCGACACCGATCTCCAAGATCCGGCGCGGGCGCAGTGACCGGATCCGCTCGACCGCGGCCGCACGCCAGGCGAGCATGTCCTCGATCGGCAGGAAGGATCCGTCATAGCTGCTGCGCCAGACCGAGAAGCCTTCCCAGAAGGCGTCGTCGGCGATCTGGTCCCGGTAGAGGGCGTCGTAGAGCTGCTGCCACGAGTCGACTTGGCGGTGCTCCTCCTGTTCGTCTCGGCCAGCGGCCCATTCCTGGTCCGGCACGACATATCCGACCAGCTTGCGGTCGCCGCCATCGGCCCGTACCAGCGCGGTCGCCTCCCGGACGCCCGGCTGGCGCGACAACGCGGCCTCGATCTCGCCCAGTTCGATCCGGAAACCACGGACCTTGACCTGGTCGTCCACCCGGCCGACGAAGTCCAGCCCGCCGCCGGGCAGCCACCGCACCAGGTCGCCCGTCCGGTACATCCGGCCGCCCGGCGCCTCGAAGGGACTGGCCACGAACCGGCCGGCGGTCATGCCCGGACGTCTGAGGTATCCGCGTCCCAGGCCGGTTCCCCCGATGTACAGCTCACCGGTGACACCTGGCGGGACTGGCCGCAGCCGTTCGTCCACCACGTACATCCGCACTCCGGGAATCTGCGTGCCGACGGACGGCGGCCGGTCGTCGGCGACGACCGGGCAGAGAGTGCTCCACACAGTGGTTTCGGTGGGGCCGTACAGGTTGACCACTTCCCGGCCCACATCCCGCATCCGCCCGGCCAGGTCGGCCGACAGTGCCTCGCCGCCGACCAGCAGACACACATCCCGCAGCCCATCCGGGGCGTTGGCCAACATGGTGCGGTACAACGAAGGCGTCGCCTGGAAAACCGTGACCCGATGCTCGGCCAGCAATTCCGAGAGGGCAACGGGGTTCTTCACCGTCTCGGTCGGCACAACGACGACACTCGCCCCATGCAGCAGCGGGAGGTGGACGTCGACCGCGACGATGTCGAACGCGATGGTGGCCGCGGCGGCGATCCGATCCTCCGGCCCCATCGGGAACCGCTCACCGAAGCCGGCCAGGAAGTTGGTGAACCCGGCATACGTGATCAGCACGCCCTTCGGCATGCCGGTCGACCCGGACGTGTAGATGATGTACACCGCGTGCCGCGGATCGATCGGCGCCTTGCGGTCCGCATCGGTCACGTCCGCCGGATTCTGGCCGTCCAGCCGCTGTTCGGTGTCCCGCGTGCCGAGGACAATCTGGACAGCGGACGTTTCCGGCAGCTTGGCCTGCCCGTCCTCTGTGGTCACGATCGCGGCTGGTTCGGCATCGCTGAGCAGGAACGCCAGCCGATCGCTGGGGTGGCTCAGATCCATCGGCAGGTAGGTCGCACCTGCCTTCATGACCGCCAACATGGTCACAGCCATGTCCTGTGTCCGGGGAACGGCCAGGGCGACAACGTCGTCGGCCCCGATGCCGTGCGCCAGCAGCAAGCGCGCCAACCGGTTCGCGCGTTCGTTGAGTTCGCGATAGGTCGTCGTTCGCTGGTCGAAAATCACCGCGGGCGCCTCGGGTGTCCGGGCGGCCTGCTGTTCGAACTGTTCATGCGGCCACGGCCCGATTTCTGCGCGGGTGCGGCTGTTGCGCCCGGTGATCAGCTCTGCCCGCTCCTCGGGGGCGAGGAAGTTGACCGAGCCGATCGCGATCTCTGGGGCATCCGCGACGCGACGCAGAAAGCGGTGGTACCACTCACCGATGTTCCGGACGGTGTCCGCGTCGAACAGATCCGTGGCGTACTCGAGGACCACCAACAGCCCGCCTGAGTGTCCGGTGTCCTGTCCGGTGACGGACTCGTCCATCACAGTCACGAACAGGTCGAACTTCGCCGTGCGAGCCTGCATCGGGTACAGCGACACGTCGAGTCCGTCGAGCCGCATGGCCGGTGGTTCGACGTTCTGCAGCGCGAACATCACCTGGAACAGGGCGTTGCCGCTGAGTGTGCGTGCCGGGTTGATGGCCTCGACGAGGTACTCGAACGGCAGGTCCTGGTTGGCGTACGCGTCGAGATCAGCGGTGCGGACCCGGCGCAGCAGGTCAGTGAAGGCAGGGTCACCGGCGGTGTCGGTGCGCAGCACAAGGGTGTTGACGAAGAACCCGACCAGGTCGTGCACCGCTTCGTCGGTACGACCGGCGATCGGCGTGCCCAGTGCGATGTCGGTGCCTGCGCCGAGCCTGGTCAGCAGTGCCGAGAACGCCGCCTGCAGCACCATGAACAATGTGCTGTGCTGGTCCGCGGCCAACGCGCGGAGTGCCTGGTGTAGCTCCGCGTCGATCGGGACCGCCACGGAGTCGCCACGGTAGCTCGCGGTCGAAGGACGTGGCCGGTCGGTCGGCAGGTCGATCTGCGCGGGCACGCTGTCCAGAGCCGCTTTCCAGTACGCCAGTTGCTGGGCCGCCAGACTGTCCGCGTCGTCGACCTCGCCGAGAAGATCGTGCTGCCAGAGTGCGTAGTCGGCGTACTGCACTGGCAGCGGTTGCAGTTCCGGTTCGGCGTTGGCACGCCTCGCGCGGTACGCCGTGCTGAGGTCACGCATCAGCGGCGCAAGAGACGAACCGTCTCCCGCGATGTGGTGCAGCAGTACGACGAGCACGTGCAAGTCCGGTTCGTCGGTGGAGAACAGCCACGCCCGCACCGGAGGCTCGTTGATCAGGTCGAACCGGTGGTCGAGGACTGCCTGCACCGCGGCGGCCAGGTCCGTCCGCGCCACCGTGACTTCGTCGAGGCTGAACGCGGCTTCTTCGACGGTCAGAATCCTCTGGTACGGCTCGCCGTCCCGGTCGGGGAACACCGTCCGGAGGCTCTCGTGCCTGCCGACGACGTCGGTGAGCGCGGCGGCCAGCGCGTCCCGGTCCAACGACCCGCACAGTTCGAGCGCGAGCGGGCTGTTGTACGTCGGTGACGGACCTTCGAGCTTGGTGAGGAACCACAGCCTCCGCTGGGCGAACGACAACGGGATCATCTCAGGCCTCGGTGAGGCCACCAGCCGGGTACGTCCGGCACCGCCCGCGTGCAGGTGACGGGCCAGCCCGGCCGCTGTCGGGCCCTCGAACAACGCGCGGATCGGCAGTTCCACCCCGGTCACCGCCCGCACCCGGCTGGTCAGCCTGGTCGCCAGCAGCGAATGGCCGCCCAGGGCGAAGAAGTCGTCGTCGGCGCCGACTCCGGTGACCCCGAGCACCTCACCGAAGAGCGTGCAGAGGATTTCTTCTTGCGGCGTGGCCGGCGCGCGGCCCGTACCCGCCGTGCGGACCGGAACGGGCAGGGCCGCGCGGTCCAGTTTTCCGTTGGTGTTCAGGGGAATCTCGTCGAGCACGACCACGTCGGTGGGCACGAGGTGGTCGGGTACGCGCTGCTTGGCCAGGCGCCGTAGGTCGGCCGGGTCGACCGGGCCGGTGACGTAGGCGACCAGACGGCGATCGCCGGGGCGGTCCTCGCGGACGACGACGACCGCCTGTGTCACGCCGGGCAGCGAGGCGAGCACTGCCTCGACCTCGCCCGGCTCCACGCGGAAGCCCCGGATCTTGACCTGGTCGTCGGCACGACCGGCGAATTCCAGTTCGCCACCGGGACGACGGCGGACCAGGTCGCCGGTGCGGTACATCCGCGAGCCGGGCGGTCCGGACGGGTCCGCGACGAACCGTTGAGCGGTCAGCCCGGGCCTGCCGAGGTAGCCCCGGGCGATTCCCGGCCCGGCCAGGTACAGCTCGCTTTTCGCACCAGGTGGTGCCGGCCGCAACCACGCGTCCAGGGCGTGTGCCCGGGCGTTCGCGATCGGAGTGCCGATGGGCACGGGCCAGCCACCGCCGGGCTCGCCGATCGTCGCGCACACGGTCGTTTCGGTCGGGCCGTAGGCGTTGAACAGCCGCCTGCCGGGCGTCCATCGGTCGACCAGGGCCTGGGACGCGGTCTCGCCGCCCATCACCACGGTCATCGCCTCCGGCACCGCGTCCACCGGCACAGTGTCCAGTGTGGACACAGGCAGCTGGACGTGCGTGATCCGCTGCGCTGTCAGGACCGCGGCCAGTTCGGCTCCGGCGAGTTGTTCGCGACCGGGTAGCACCAAGGTCGCGCCTGCCGCGAACACGGTGCACAGGTCGGCGAACGAAACGTCGAAGCTCGGTGAGACAGCCTGGAGAATCCGGCTTGCCCGCGTCACACCGAACCGTTCGGCCTGTGTCACGGCGAGGCTGGCGATCCCGGCGTTGGTCACCACCACGCCCTTCGGGCTACCGGTCGAACCCGACGTGTAGATCACGTAGGCGCCGGACGACGGGTCGACTTCGACGGCCGGATCGACGTCCGGGTATCGCGTCCAGTCGTGTGCCTCATCGGACAGCACAAGCTTCGGGCGTGCGTCGGCGATCATGTATCGGATGCGCTCAGCCGGCTGGTCCGGGTCGAGCGGGAGGTAGGCAGCTCCCGCCTTCAGCACCGCCAGAGTCGCGATCACCGATTCGAACGACCTGGCCAACTGGATTCCCACCACGTCGTCAGGTCCGACGCCCTGGGCACGCAACCAGTGAGCGATTTGGTTGGCGCGGCGGTTCACCTCGTCGTACGTGAGGGTCGAGTCTCCTTGCGCCAAGGCGACCGCGCCCGGTTCGGCCTGGGCGGCGAACAGCTCCGGCAGTGTGCTCCGGCAGTCCCTCGCGGTGTTGTTCACCGCTGCCAGCGCACGCAGTTCCCGCTCGTCGAGCAAGGCCGGGGCGGAGATCGGCCGGCCTGGGTCGGCAAGGACCGCGGCCAGCAGACGCCGCCACCGGTCGATCAGGGTGCGGACTCCGGTCTCGTCGAACAGATCGGTCGCGTACTCGACCGACCCGGTCAGGCCGCCAGGGGACTCCGCCAGGTTGATCGCGAGGTCCACCCGCGCGGTACCCGTGGCCAGTGATTCGGCCGTGACGCGCACACCGGGCAGTTCGGCAGACCTGGCCGGCAGGTTCTGCATCGCCAGCGTCATCTGGAACAGCGGGTGGTGCGCCATCGACCTGGCGGGGTTCAGCACCTCCACGAGGTGCTCGAACGGCACGTCCTGGTGCTGGAAGGCGTCGAGGCTGGTCCCCCGCACGCGGTCGACCAGCTCACGGAAAGACGGATCACCAGACGTGTCCGTCCTGATGACAAGCGTGTTGACGAAGAACCCGACGAGATCGTGCAGGGCCTCGTCGGTGCGGCCCGCGACCGGTGCGCCGAGGACGACGTCCGTGCCCGCCCCGAGCCGGGTGAGCAGGGCCGCCATACCCGCTTGGAGGACCATGAACATCGTCGCGCCGCGTTCCCGGGCGAGCGTGGCGATTCTGCCATGGAGGTCGGTGCCGAACTCGAAGGACAGGGTGGCGCCCCGGTGTGACGCCACCGCGGGCCGTGGCCGGTCCGTGGGAATGTCCAGGATGGCGGGAACACCAGCGAGCTGGCTCGTCCAGTAACGGACCTGCTCGGTGTACAGACTGTCCGGATCGGACTCGGAACCGAGCAGATCCCGTTGCCACAGCGTGTAGTCGGCGTACTGAACGGGCAACGGTGCCCAATCGGGTGCCTTGCCCGCGCACCGTGCCTGGTAGGCCGTGAAGAGATCGGCCGACAGCGGGCCGAGCGACCAGCCGTCCCCCGCGATGTGGTGCAGCAGCAGGAGCAGGACGTGGTCCTCGGCACCAGTCCGGAACAACGTCGCCCTGACCGGGATCTCGTCGGTCAGTTCGAATCCGTGCCTCGCGGCGGCCTCGGTGGCCTGCTGAAGACCAGCCTCGTCCACCGTGATCAGTGACCAGTCGGGTTGGGTGCCCGGCGGCAGGATGTGTTGGCGCGGCTCACCATCCACCTCGGGGAACACCGTCCGAAGTGACTCGTGCCGGTCGACGACGTCCGTCAGTGCCGTGCGCAACGCGTCCTCGTCGATCGGGCCGGACAGCCGCAGCGCCAACGGCATGTTGTAACCGGCCGATGCGCCTTCGAGGCGGTACAGGAACCACAGCCTGCGTTGGGCGAACGACAGCGGGATCATCGGGCCTCCTCCGGCCTCTTGCGTGGACGAAGCGCCGGGCGTTGCCGGGCAGGCCCGATGAGACGGCCGGCCATCCCGGCGGCCGTCGGTGCGGCGAACAGCGACTGGATGGACAGTTCCTTGCCCAGCACCGTCCTGATCCGGCTGATCATCGTGGTGGCCAGCAGCGAGTGGCCGCCCAGGACGAAGAAGTCGTCGTCGGCGCCGACCTGCTGCACGCCGAGCACCTCGGCCATCAGTCCGCGGAGGATCTTCTCCTCCTCGGTGCGCGGGGCACGGCCGCCGCCGGAACCGGCGACCCGGGCGGCCGGAAGGGCGTTCCGGTCGATCTTCCCGCTGGGAGTCAACGGGAACGCCGCGATCGCCTGGATCGAGGCCGGGATCAGGTGTTCGGGAAGCCGGTCGGCCAGGAAGTCCCGCAGCGTGCCGGTGACGTGCGCGATCCTCCGGGCACGCGCGGGATTGTTGAGGACCGGCGCCTCGCTCTCGTCGCGGTACACCCCGTCGAACACAACGCCGCCCGGTGGGATGAGAACGACGTCGAACAGGTCAGCCTGCTTCGCGTTCCAGGTTGTCAGGACGGTCAAGCCGCGCGATTCACCCCACGTGACGACGTCTTCGGGATCGACCGCGGAGTCCGGCACCCGCCGCCGCTCCCCCGCCAACCTCGCATTCAGCAGACCAGAGACGCGGACCGGACTGTCCACCTCGGACGGCAGGTCGGCGAACGCCGACACGTCACCTCCCCAGATCAGCTCGGGCACATCGGCGAGTCCGACGAGGTCGTCCGGTTGTTTGTGCAGGACCACTTCGTAGCGATGACGGGTGAGCTCGTTGTGGTGTCCACCGCGCTTCAACCTGATGTCCACCGCGGCTCGATCGCGATAGGCCGTGAAGAATCCCGGCGGGATGACCAGTTCCTTCTCCAACATCACCGCCTGCTCGACCGCGGCGGGAAGGTCCGGCGTGGACTGCCCAGCCCGTCGAACGTGGACGGCCGCGCGCAGGGCACGCAGCGTGTCGGCGTTGCGCACGTCGCCGATCACGATCCGGCCACCCGGGACGAGCAGTTCCAGTGCCTGGTCCACGACTCGCGTGAAGTAGGTCTCGTCGGGGAAGTACTGCACCACGGAGTTCAGCACGATGGTGTCGAAGAAACCGGCCGGGAGCCCGTCAAAGTCGTCGGCGGCTTGGTGCCGCAGCACGACCCGGTCGCCCAGTCCTGCTGCACGTACCTGGGTGGACAGCCGGTCGATCAGCGGCGCGGAGAAGTCCGTTCCCCAGTACTGCTCGCACTTCGCGGCGACTTCGGCCAGCAGCAGCCCGGAACCGACGCCGATCTCCAGCACCTTGCGGGGCCGCTGCGCCAGGATCAGGTTCACCGCGGCGGCCCTCCACTCCCGCATCTCCTCGAGCGGGATCGGGTCCCCCGTGTAGGTACTGTTCCAGCCGGTGAAGTCCTCGCCGAGAGCGTGCTCGGCCTCCCGTGTGTAGACCGAGTCGTAGGTATCGCGCCAGTCCTCGACGGCTTCGGCGGTGTCACCCGCCGAGTCGTCCGCCGGGATCACGTAGCCGACCAGTCGCGGATCGCCGGGCCGGTGCTCGCGGACCATCACGAAGGCCTGCTCGACCAGTGGGTGTGCACGCAGCGCGGACTCGACCTCGCCCGGCTCGATCCGGAATCCTCGCAGCTTGACCTGATCGTCCACCCGGCCAAGGAACTCCAACTGCCCGTCAGCGTTCCACCGCACCAGATCACCCGTGCGATACAACCGCGAGCCCCCCGAACCGAACGGATTCGCCACGAACCGGCCCGCCGTCAGACCCGCACGCCGCAAATAACCACGGGCCAGTGAGTTTCCGGCCACGTAGAGCTCACCAGGTGTGCCTGGTGGGACAAGGCCCATCCGGTCGTCCAGGACGTACACCGCACTATTGGCGATGGGCGAACCGATGGGTGCCGTGTCTCCGGTCAACGGACCGCTCATGGTGGCGCAGACCGTCGTCTCCGTCGGACCGTAAGCGTTGATCAACCGGCGTCCCTCAGCCCACACCTTGGCCAGGTCGACCGGCAACATTTCACCAGCAACCACAACGGTCGACAGATCCGGCAGTTCGCCGACCGGCAGCGTGGCCAGTACCGACGGTGGCACCGTCATGTGGGAGACCGCATTCGTGGAAAGCGTCCGGGACAACGGTTCGCCACTGAGCTGCTCGTTCTCGGCCACGACGAGTGTGGCGCCGGACGCCAATGCCATCACCAGTTCCCACACCGAAGCGTCGAAACTCGGCGACGCGAACTGGAGCACCCGGCTGTCAGGCCCCACTTCCAAACGGTCCCGATGCGACACGGCCAGGCCGGCGAAACCGCGGTGTGACACCACAACACCCTTGGGCACACCCGAAGAACCGGACGTGTAGATCACGTACGCGGCCTGGTCCGGCTGGATGACCACGTCCAGTGTGTCGGCCGGACACTGCGCGAGATCGGCCGGCAGCCTGTCGAGTACGAGCACCGGCTGGGCGTCCTCGACCATGAAAGCCAGCCGCTCATCCGGATACGCCGGATCCAACGGCAAAAACGCACCACCAGCCTTCACCACACCCAACACAGCCACAACCACATCAACCGAACGCGACAACCGAAGCCCCACCACCGACTCAGCCACCACACCACGCCCACGCAACCACCACGCCAGACGATTCGACCGCACATCCAACTCCGCATAGGTCAGCTGAGCACCATCGGCCGCGATGGCCACGGCAGCCGGGCTCCTACGTACGTGTGGCTCGATCAAGCTGAGCAAGGAGACCGGTGGAATGGTCTCTGCCGGGTGGTTCCAGCCGGTCGTCAGCAGGTCGCGTTCCGGGGTGCTGATCAGCGCGACAGCTCCGACGGGTGTAGTGGGATCGGCCAGCACGGCGGTGAGCAGCCTGGTCCACCTCTCGGTCAGTGCCTCGATGGTCGCCTCGTCGAACAGGTCCGTCGCGTACTCGACGAACGCGTCTAGGCCCTCGGGCTTTCCCGCGGCGTCAAACCGTTCGGTCAACGAGAAGAAGAGGTCGAACCGGGCCGTGCCGGTCTCGGCCGTCACGGGGCTGATGTCGAGGCCGGGCAGTCCGACGTCGGACGCCGGTGCGTTCTGCAGCACCATTCCCACCTGGAACAACGGATGATACGCAGCCGACCGCTCCGGATTCACCACCTCGACCAAATGCTCGAACGGCACATCCTGATTCGCGAACGCACCAAGACTCCGCTCCCGCACCCGCCCGACAACATCCACGAACGACGGATCACCAGA
>NZ_JAAATY010000036.1 GCF_013280595.1 Kibdelosporangium persicum | reverse complement strand
GGGGTGCCTTGGTGGGTGGTCAATGCTGGAGTGGGGGTGGGGAGTGTGCCCGGTCGAACAGCAGTAGCCAGGCGTTGCGGTGGGGCCAGTGGGTGGGCAGGCGCAGGGTGGTGCGGCGTGCTTGGCGGGTGAGTTGGGCGGCCACGGTGATCAGGGTGCGGCGCAGGGTGGTGGTGTGGGCGCGGGCGAAGCGTCCGGTGGCCAGGCAGCCGGTGGCGCGCAGGAGGTTGTGGGTGATGGTGGCCAGGATCAGCCAGGCGGCGTTGGCGATGAAGGCGTGTGACGGGAAGTGGGTCAGGGTGCTGGTGGCGAGTTGGCCCAGGACGTGTTCGATGCTGCCGGCTCGTTGGCGGTGGCAGGCCTCGGCTTGGGTCTTTTCGAGTGGGGAGTTGGTGAGGATGGCGTGGTAGCGGTAAGCGGGGAATAGTGGTTGTTGGTCGGTGTGCGGGGTGGTGATGGGCACGCGGCGCACGATCAGCCGGAGGGTGGCTGGTCCGGTGGGGTGCCGGGTGATGTTGGTGAGAACGGTCAGGCTGGTCTCGGCGATCTCGGCGTGGGTGATCAGCTGCCCGGTGTCCTGGTCGCGGATGGGGGTGGCGAAGGTGACCGGTTGCCAGTGTGGTTCGGGGATGTCGTGGATGGCGGCGGTGACGTTGCCGCTGTGGCGTGCGGTGATGGAAAACCATGCGCCGGCCGTGATCACCTCGGTGATGACCTCGCCGTTGAAGAACGCCGAGTCCATGCGTACCAGGATGGGGCCGGTCGCGCCGCAGGCTCGGGCGGTGGTCAGCGAGCGGCGCAGCAGGCTGGCGGCGTTGCGGGCGGAGTGGGCGTTGCCGCCGCGTAGCCGGCTGTCGAGGATCACCGGAGCGGCCAGCGGGGTGCCCAGCGTGATGAGTTGGTAGTCCAGGCCGAACAGGTTCTTGTGCCCGTACGCGGCACCTTGTTTCTTGCTGTGCACCTGCTGGGTTTTGGAATCCATGTCCACAAAGGCCAGCTGATCGACGCCGGGCAGCAGCGGGGTCTGGGCGGCCAGCCTGACCAGCACCCCGTGAGCCACGTGCTGCAACTGGGTCAGGTGACCGATGCCGAAATACCGCAGGAAGCTGCCCAGCGTGGACGGTGCCCTGATACCGTCGAACAGCAGCGGCAGCCCGCCATGGCGGATCACGTCCAGATCGTCGATCGAGTCCGCGCCACAGACCATGCCCGCCACGATCGACGCGATCTTCGCGCCGGCGTTGGCGCCGATCGAGCCACCCAGCCGGACATGCCTATCGGCCAGCTCAGACAGGCCCGCATCCTGCGCTAATCGCATCGCCGGCACCAGCCCGGCCTGCGACACCAACGTCGGATGGTCGAACCTCGCGTCAATCCCACCACGGGTATGCGATGCTTTCACTTAACAGGTGCCCTCTTCTGTGATGGCTTGTTCCCTAGACAAGAACAATCATCCCAGCTCAGAGGGCACCTGCCCGTCTACGACATACCCACCACCAACACATTCACCGGTGGATCAGGGTTAGAACCCGGATAAACACTCACGAGGGGGTTTTGGGGGATGCCGGAACGGTTGTCAGGCGGTCGATCGCGGACGGCGTGATCGTGGACAGGAACGGCACGAGCAGCGCCGCGCAGAGCATCCCCGCGACAGCGAAGACCCAAGTCGTGCCAACGGTTTCCACGATGACCGCGGCACCGGCGATGGCGACGGGCCTGCTACCCAGGCCGATCAGACGCCCGGCCGCCGAGACCCGGCCGAGCAGTTCGTCCGGCACGATCCGTTGCCGCAGCGCGGCCACGGTCACGTTCCACATCCCGCTGCCGAAGCCGCCGAGAAACGTTGTGGCGCCGATGATCCAGACGTTCACGGTCAACGCGGGCATGCCGAGCATGACGGTCGTCGTGATCACGTCGGTGAGCAGGACGTTGCGGGTGCCCAGAACTCGCTGGACACGGTCGGCGGCCAACGCGCCGAGCACGCCACCGACGGCCAATGTGGACAGCAGGATGCCGAATCCCGTGGTGCTCAACCCCACCGGGCCCGGTTCGACGACATGGATCACGAGCACCGCCAGCCACGCGGCCCACGCCCCCGCCATGACGCACACCATGATCGCCAAGTCGCGCAGGAACTTGTGCCGCCACAGGTAGCGCAGTCCCTCGGCGATGCTCGGCCAGATCTTCGCCGTCGGCCGCTCCACCGGCCGGAACTGCCCGCGCATCAGCAACAGCGCTCCGGCGGCTAGCAGGTACACGCCGCCGATGCTGCTCATGGCCACCACACCACCGACCGCGACGAGGGCGCCGCCGAGCGGCGGGCCGACGAACTCGTTCAGCGCCGACTCGGTGCCCTTCAGCCGGGAGTTGGCCCAGGTCAACCGGTCGGGCTCGACGACCGTCGGCAGCATCGCCGCGCCCGCGAGGTCGGAAACGATCTCGCCGACGCCGAGCAGAAAAGCGATAGTGTAAAGCACGACGAGCGGATGCGCGAAGTGAAACAGGCTGAGCGCCAGGACACCGCACGCGATCGCGCGCGCGATATTCGCGACCAACATCAATTGTCGGCGATCGGCGCGGTCGACCAGCACACCGATGATGAGCGTGCACAGCAGCTGCGGCATTGTCTGCGCCCAGCCGACACCTACGACGAGTCCCGGCGATGGGGCGATCTGCAATGCGATCAATGGCAGGCACACGATGACAAGACCGTCGCCGAGATTGCTCGCCGCGGTCGCCGCCCACAATTTCGGGAACTGATGATACCGCATGTGACCCCCGACCGCCCGACGACGCCGGGAATGGCGCCGCCGAGCGATTCACATGATCAGCACAAAAGTGCGCACGTCGCACGCGTGAATGTCTGTTCACCGTGCTCACGGATGGTGTGCGCGAATGCCGCACGCGCGTTCGCGGGCGCGGGCACGGTCGCGGCCAGCTCCAGGTCGACGCTGCCGAGCAGGGCCCGGACCTGCTCACCGACGCAGTGCACGCCCTTGTTGGTCAGGATCGTGTCGGCCAGCCGGCCGTTGAGCCCGTCGAGCGAGTCCCCAGTCCAGGTCGACACGCTGTAGTTCTTTCCGTCGACCTGTTCGAAGAAGCGGACGTTCGCCCGGCCCTCGCTTTCGGTCAGCAGGACGAAGATCCGGCGGTCGGACAAGGCCATGTCCTGATTGTCGATCTTGTGCAGAATGGACGCCGGGTCGCCGTAGAAGTCATGCACTTCCGGGGTCCACGAAAACACCGTGCAACCTGGTGCCAACTCGGTTTCGGTGATCTGTTCGGGTTGGGTGATCATCAACGCGATTCCTCCCCTGGATACCTCCACGAGAACTTGTATACCCTATATCGCCCGTCACATCTCGGAACGATAACCAGATATTAACCGTTCAACACTTCCTGCGCGACCGCAAACGCGCGGTTCGCGGTGGGCACCCCGGCGTACAACCCCACTTGGAGCAATATCTCGGAGATCTCGTCACGCGTGACACCGTTTTTCAGCGCGGCCCGGATATGCATGGCGAGTTCGCCTTCGTGCTGCAGAGCGGCGAGCAGGGCGACGGTGATCAGGCTGCGGTCCCGCCGCCGCAGGCCCGGCCTGCTCCAGATGTCGCCCCAGGCGTTGCGGGTGATGTAGTCCTGGAAATCCCGCGTGAAGTCGTCCGTCCGGGCGATGGCGCGGGCGACGTGCTGCTCCCCCAGCACCTCGCGGCGGACCTGCATGCCCTGCTCGTACCGTTCCTCGTCGTTCATGAAGGCAACAGTAGGCAGCTGTCGCCGAATTCGTGCCACAGGTAACCCTTTCGGGACGCCTCGGCGTAGGCGGTGCCGACCAGCTCCGCACCGGCCACTGCCTGCAACAACTGCAGGTGGGACGCGCCGGGCGCGTGCCATCCGGTGATCAGTCCGTCGACGATCCGGGCGGGTCGTTCCGGGCCCAGCACCAGGCCGGTCCACCCGCCGCCACCGTCCGGTGCGGACTCCAGGGCCCGGGTGACCGTCGTGCCCACAGCGATCACGCGGCCACCGGACGCACGGGTCATCCGGACCAGGCGTGCGGTCGATTCGGGGACGTGGAACCGTTCGGGCAGCGGCGGCTTTCCCTCCTCGATGGACGAAACCCCGGTGTGCAGGGTGATCGGCGCGAACAGCACTCCGGCCGACACCAGGGATGTGACAAGCTCGACGGAGAACGGCCGACCGGCACTGGGCATCTCCGCGCTGCCGCTGTCACGGGCGAAAACCGTCTGGTAGTCGGCGATCGGCCACTGCCGGGGAACGTAGGAGTACTTGATCGGCCGCCCGAACCGGGCGAGCAGATCGGGCACGTCCACCGAGACGCGCGCCCGCCATAGCCTTCCCGGCACGTACGGCGAGACCAGCTCCAGTTTGCCGACAGGCAACTCGATCTGTTGCCCGGCAACGCCTTCCGTTCCTTCGGGCCGCAGCTCGACGACCCAGGACCCGTCGTCGAGCCACGTGGAGAAGTGCACGGTCAGCTCACCGTCGACGGCTGCCGCCATCGTCGCGGAGTTGTTCACCACGACCAGGTCGCCGGGCCGCAGGAAGCGTTCGAGGTCCGAGAAGTGCGCATGCGTCACCCCCGACGGGCGAGCCACGAGCATGCGGACACCGTCCCGGGCAACACCATGCGCTTCCGGCGGCTCCACGGCCGAGATCATCATTTCGTGTACCGCCCGCTCGGCGGCCGCTCGTCCAGCAGGCGGAGCAGCGACGGGACGACCGCCGACGGTTCGGGCCGGTCCGAGATGTCCTCGCCCGGGAACGCGGCCTGGTGCATGTCGGTCCGCATATCACCCGGGTCGAACGCGTACACCCGCAGTGACGGGTGTTCCACGGCGAGCACGGCACTGAGCCGGTCGAGCGCCGCTTTGCTGGAACCGTAACCGCCCCATCCCTCGTAGGCTTCCACGGCGGCGTCCGAGCTGACGTTGACTATCGTACCGTCCACTGTGGTCAATGATGGCAGCGCCAATTGAGTGAGCGCGAGCGGTGCGACAACATTCGTTTCGTACAAGTCGACGAAGTCGCCGAGTGGATAGTCAGCCAGCCGGGGCAACGGACTGGGCCCGAGCGCGCTGGCGTTGTTCACCAGAAGGTCCAAACGGGACACTGAGCCGACGAGCGCCTCGCGGTGCGCCGGATCGGTGACGTCACCCGGTATCACGGTGACGTTCGAGCCGAATCCGGCCGCCTTCAGGGCTTCCGCTCCGCGTGCGTCGACCACCAGCTGCCAGCCCCGCGCGGACAAAGCGTGTGTGAGCGCCCGGCCGAATCCCTTGGACGCCCCGGTGACGATGGCGACAGGCATGTGACTTCTCCTTGCGTTCCAATCCCCCTGGCTGTCATCCTGATAGTTCAAGTGAACTTGAAGTCAAGGGGGACCATGCACACCAGGGACCTGCTCGGCGTCGGTGAGGTGGCCCGGCGCAGCGGCTTCGCACCGTCGGCACTGCGGTACTACGACAGCCTCGGCCTGATCAGCTCGACGCGGACCACCGGCTCCCAACGCCGTTACGAACGAGGAGTGCTGCGGCGCCTGGCATTCATCCGTGCCGCCCGCAACGTGGGCCTGTCGCTCGACGAGATCGCGGCCGCACTCGCCACGCTGCCGCAGGGCCGGACACCGACCAAAGCGGACTGGACCAAGCTGTCCCGTGGCTGGCGCGAGCGGATCAACGAGCAGATCCAGGCCCTGGAGTCGCTGCGCGACAGCCTCGACTCGTGTATCGGGTGCGGGTGCCTGTCCCTGCGGACGTGCTCGTTCTCCAACCCGGGTGACGAGCTGGCGACCCGCGGACCGGGAGCCGGTTACCTACCGCGACGGCTGCGTGCGGCCGACACGGCATAAGGTGGCAGACTCCCGCCCATGGAATACCAGCTCAAGGCCGAGGTCGCCCCGCCGGCGGGCACCCCGGAACTGGACGCACTGCACCGCCACGGCGTCGTGTCGCTGCTCGACGAGCAGCTTGACCTGCTGGCCGGCATCGAAGGACCCGACGGTGTCGAGATCGAGCCGCTCGATCACGAGGTGTCCGCCCACCCGGGTGGCGCGTCGATCAAGTGGCTGGTCGAGGCTCCGGCGCTGGCATTCGCCGAGGAGGCCGCCCGGACCGTGCTGACCGAGCTGCTCGGGCGCACCGAGCTGCTCGCCGACTGGACGGTCGGGACGTGCGAGGTGACCGTCAGCGACGAGGACCTGGAGACCGCGCTGGAGGAGGAGCCGGTCGAGGAGGAACTCGAACTCGCGCAGGACGAGGTCGAGCTGATCGAGTTGTCCGAGGAGGAGCTGGACGAGCGGCGTGACCTGCTGGCGGCCGCGTCCGAACTGGTGACGGCGCTGGGCACGGACTCGTTCGGCACCGAGGACGGCGTCACGCCCGAGCAGGCCCAGCTGGTGGCCGGCGCGCTGGCCGAGGCGGTCGTCGTGGTGATCGACGAGCTGTTCGACGACGTCCAGGCGCTCGACGAGGACGACACCACGGCCGACCAGCACGACGAGCTGCTGGTGCTGGACGAGCTGCCGAAGGCGTTCGCCGACCAGTACTCGGCCTGGTTCGCCAAGCGGTTCCTGATCGCGACGGTGATCGTGGGCGAGCGGCTGACCGAGGACGAGTGGCGCTCCCCGACCAACGCCGCCGAGGCGCTGGCCCTGCACGTGCTCAAGGGCCGTGCCCGGACCGAGCTGGTCGCGTCCGGCCTGCTGGACGAGGACACGCTCAAGCGCGCCTTCGCCGCGTTCGACTCGACGGCCTTCGACGACCTCGAGCACGAGGCGCTGTACGCGGACGACGCGGAAGGTTCGGTCGTGGACTGGCTTCCGGCGATCGCCAAGGCGTAGGTTTCTGGTCCGGTCCGGACGCCGAGTCCGGACCGGCCGGGTCGTCGTTCTCCTCGGGAAAGGGGATCGAGTGCGCTACATGTTGTTGATCTACGACTGCCACCGCGAGCAGATGCCGGACCGCTACGACGATGTTCTGGCGTACGTCGAGGATCTGAAGGAGCGCGGTGTGTTCCTCGCGGGCGACCCGCTGCACCTGCCGGACACGGCGACGACGGTGCGGGTGCGCGACGAGGAGACCCTGATCACCGACGGGCCCTTCGCCGAGACCCACGAGCAGCTCGGCGGGTATTTCATCCTGGACTGCAAGGACCTGGACGAGGCGATCGAGCTGGCGGCCCGGTGCCCGCTGGCCGAGCTCGGGTCGATCGAGGTCCGGCCGGTCCTGGAAGCCGACTACCGGTAGATGCACGCCGTCGAGCAGGTGTTCCGGGACCATCGGACCCGGATGCTGGCGGCGTTGACACGGGTCCTCGGCGATATGGAGCTGGCTGAGGACTCGTTGCAGGACGCGTGCGCGCAGGCGTTACGCACCTGGTCGGACGTGCCCGACGATCCCGTGGCGTGGCTGGTGACCGTGGCCCGTAACCGGGCGATCGACCGGATTCGGCGGGCCAGGCGGGCGCCCGCTCACGTGGTGGCCCCGGTTCCGGAGCACAGCGAGGACACCCTGCTGAACATCGGCGACGAGCGGCTCGCGCTGATCTTCACGTGCTGCCACCCGGCGTTGTCCCTGGAAGCCCGCGTGGCGTTGACGTTGCAGGCGGTGGCGGGCCTGACCGCGGCGCAGATCGGCCGTGAGTTCCTGGTGCCCGAGTCCACCATGGCGCAGCGCCTGGTGCGGGCCAAGCGCAAGATCAGGGACGCCGGGATCGCGTTCGCCGTACCCGCTGATCATCAACTGCCGCACCGCCTTTCGGCCGTGCTGGCGGTGGTGTACCTGGTCTACACGCAGGGCTACACGGCCGCGGACCGCATGCTGGCGGCCGAGGCGATCCGGCTGGGGAAGCTGATCGCGTCGCTGATGCCGGACGAGCCCGAGGCCCTCGGTCTGCTGGCGTTGATGCTGTTGCAGGACTCCCGGCGCGACGCCCGACGGACACGATCGGGTGATCTTGTCCTGTTGGCGGACCAGGACCGCTCGCTCTGGGACGCTTCGCAGATCGCGGAAGGAATCGGGATTCTCGATCGCGCGCTCCGGCACAAGAGACCTGGGCGGTACCAGTTGCAGGCCGCGATCGCCGCCGTGCACTCGCAGGCTCCGTCCGCACAGGACACGGACTGGCTACAGATCGTCGCCCTGTACACGGAACTGGCCTCGCGGTACCCGACCCCGGTGATCAGGCTGAACCTGGCGGTGGCCGTGGCGATGGCCGACGGACCGGAAACGGGCCTGAAGCTGATCGACTCCATCGAAGGCCTGGACAAGTTCCACCTGATGCACTCGGCGCGGGCGGATTTGTTGCGCCGCTTGGGAAGGACTGAGGAAGCGGCGGACGCCTACCGCCGGGCCCTGGCACTGGCCACAGAGGACTCCGACCGCCGCTTCCTCGAATCCCGCCTGGCCAACCCCTAGCCGTGTCCACCATTCCGGCACAGTGTGTCCACCATTCCGGCACCATGAAATACACACACCGGCACCATGAGATTCCCTGCCGCCACCCCGACCCGACGACACGGGAATCTCGCGGTGCCGGAACGTGCAACTCGTTGTGCCGGAAAGGTGCACACGGGGTGCCGGAAAGGTGGACACGGCGCTAACCGCGGTCGAGGAACTCCCCGTCCCACTCCGGATTGTCCAGGGTGTTCAGCGCGTCGATGATCTTGCGTTCCTCGTAGGTGAAGTGTGACTCCACGATCGCCTCGACACCGTTGAGTTCCCGCAACGCCGTCGCCTTGTCGGCGAAGTCGACGGAGTCGAGACGCCGCAGCATCACCGTGATCACTTCATGGTCACGGGTGAGCTCGTCCAGCACCGGCCGCAGTTCGGGGAACTGCCGCGCCAGCACCGGAAAGGCACCGCTGTCCTCGCCGGTGTGGTGCTTGGTGATCGCCTGGCAGAAGGTCAGGCAGTGCGCCTGCAACTTCCTGGGCTGGGCGTTGCCGGACTCCAGGTCGGCGCGCAGCCGCGCGAGCTGCTCGCGCAGCCAGTCGTGAACTTCGATGAGTTGAGTGCCAAAGGCCGCGATACGGCTCTTCGAATCCAACGTTTTCCCTGTGGTACCACGCCTCCATGTCCTCGGCGGTCTCTTTGCCGGGTACACCGCGACGCTGGCGGAGATCAGATCATCGAACAGCCGGGTCCGTCAAGTCCTACGGCTCGCAGTCGATCCAGACGACCTCACACGAGTCACCGAAGAGGAAACTGACCGAGTCCATCGAGCTGAGGTGCCCGGACATGCCCGGTTCGACGGAGTTCACCTGGACTTTGTCCTCGTGCGCGAGTCCCCAGGCGATGATCTTGCCGTTGAACCCGCCGTCGCCGGGCAGGATCTGGCACAACGCGAACCGGCGGGGCGGATTCGCACCGGCCGCCGCCCGGAGTTCCTCGAACACGTCTTCACGAGTTGGCATGGAAGTACTGTGGCACAAGGGGAAATTGTCCCAGCACCTGAAACGGCGACCCCGATCGTGTAGTGGCGGGCGCCTGTCCCAAGCCGGTGCACTGGAAGCATGAAGTACACACGGGGCACTGCCCGGATGCGCGGCCTGGCAGCGGAACTGAAGGCGCTGCGGACGGAAGCGGGACTGAACACGCGGGATGCGGCGGCCCGGGCGGGCCTGTCGGCATCGACGCTGAACCGGATAGAGCTGGGAAACCGCGGGATTCAAGTGGTGGACATGGTGGCGTTGCTGGTGGTCTACGGAGTGACGGGAGTGGAGCGAGAACGTTTGCTGACAATGGCGAGGGAGGCCAGCCAACCCGGCTGGTGGGAAACCTCCGGAGCCAGGCTCCCGAAGGAGCTGCCCGCGCTGATCACCTTCGAGTCGGAAGCCGCCCGGATCGTTGAGGTGTCGCTACTGCGAATTCCCGGCCTGCTCCAGGTACCCAGCTACATCCGCGAAATACTGACATCGGCCGGTGTCACCGGTTCCCACCGGGAGGCGATGGTCTCAGCGCGGCTCGGCCGCCAAGCCATTCTGACCCGGCCGACCCCGCCGCGGTACCTGGCGATCATCGATGAGGCCGCGCTGTGCAGACCAGTCGGAGGTGGCCGGGTGATGGCCGAGCAACTCCGGCATGTCATCGACCAGGTCAGCTTGCCCAATGTCGATGTGCGGGTCATCCCGTTCGACCGGGGTTCTCACACCGGTCTCGATGGCACCTACGTGACCCTCGATTTCACCAGGGCCCGGTCGATCGTGTACCTGGAGCACAAGCGATCCTCGCTGTTCGTCGACGAGCCAGAGGATGTGGCTCCGTTTCACGAAGCGACCGATATCCTCATGGAGACGGCACTGGATTCATCCGAATCAGTGAAGTTCCTGGCCCGCATGGCAGCCGAATACGACAGAGGCTGAGACAAGATGGATCTTGAAAACGCAGAGTGGCGGAAGTCGAGTCGTAGTGGATCGAACGGCGGCTGTGTCGAGGTGGCCTTGGTTCCCGGCACCGCTGCTGTCCGTGACACCAAGAACCGGACCGGCGGCACCCTCACCTTCCCCGAATCGTCCTGGCACACCCTCACCCACACCTTGACCGGCTGATCGCCAAAAAATCTTCGCCACGGCTGTCGAGTTGGGCCTGACCTGGTCGTCCTTGCGGGTAGTTCGATCAACCCGAGAGGAAAACATCATGTCTGGCGAAGTCAACTGGTTCGAGCTGGCCGTCGACGACACCTCCAAGGCGGCGAAGTTCTACGGCGCCGTCCTGGGGTGGCAGACCCAGCCGTTCGAAGGCCAGGACTACCACCTCGTCACCAACGGCGCGGCCGGGGCGATCGCGCCGAAGTCCGCCGAGCTGCCCGCCAGCCGGGTGTACTTCCAGGTCGACGACCTCGACGCCACCCTCGCCAAGATCGGCGAGCTCGGCGGCAAGCCCGGCGACGCCGCGCCGGTCCCGGGCTTCGGCCGCATCGCGCACTGCCAGGACGACCAGGGCACGTCGTTCAGCCTGTACGAGCAGGGCTGACCTCACTGCCGTGGCTGGTGGGACGAATCGGTCCCGCCAGCCACGGGCCCGGCGAAGAACGTCGTGTCGTCTTCGAACTGCACCGACCACTGGTGGTCGGCGGCGGGCAGGGCGAACGTGATCAGCCGGAGACCGTCGAAGTCCAGGGTGAGGTCCAGGAACTTCGACACCGTGACCGTGGTCAGCGTCCGGCCGTCCAGCTCGGTGATCATGCCCCTGACGTAGTCGCGGTCGTCGCCGCTGCCGACCAGGAAGTCCTGCTCGTCCTCCAGCCGCCACGCGGCGTCGTTGATCAGCACCAGGCAACCGCCCAGTTCGATCATGAGCGACGAGCCCGCCAGCTGGCTCAGCCGCGCGCCCCGCACCGTCCAGCCCACCAGGCCGTACACCCGGTCCAGGCTCATCGGACCGACCACTCGGAGCCCGGGCCGATGTCCCAGACCTCGCCGTCCGGCGACCGCAGCGACCACTGCGGCCAGGCGTGGCTGTCCTCCCTCGCGGTGACCGGGAACACCCGCAGGGCGTAGGTCGAGAACCGGAACGTCGTGTCGAGGCTCGGCGGCTCGATGTCCGTGCCGCGCAGTCTCCGGCCGTTGAGCGCACGCGCACTGGCCAGCACCCTGTCCGCCGACTCGACCCGCCACGCGGGCGAGTAGATCCACACGATCCAGCGGTGGTCGTCCGGCGGCCGGCTGAGGGAGAAGGTGAGCACGCCGTCCTCGCGGACCCGGATCCGGTGGGCGGTCATCCCGCGCAGCCCGGCCGTCCGCGCCAGGACTGGCCCGAGGTCGATCACCTGACCAGGGTCGCACGTGCGGTCGGCTAAGTTTGAGGGGTCATGACACTCACCGAACTCGTCCCCGCCAGCCCTGACCCCGACGCTCTCTTCGACACGTTCGCCACCTGGGCGGCCGGCCGTGGGCTCAGCCTCTACCCGGCGCAGGAAGAGGCGCTGATCGAGGTCGTCTCGGGGTCGAACGTGATCCTGGCCACCCCGACCGGATCGGGCAAGAGCCTGGTGGCGGTGGGCGCGCACTTCACCGCCATGGCCGAGCGGCGGCGCAGCTTCTACACCGCGCCGATCAAGGCCCTGGTCTCGGAGAAGTTCTTCGACCTGTGCGAGGTCTTCGGCGCGGAGAACGTCGGCATGATGACCGGCGACTCCAGCGTGAACGCGGGCGCGCCGATCATCTGCTGCACGGCCGAGATCCTGGCGAACATCGCGCTGCGCGACGGCGCCGAGGCGGACGTCGGCCAGGTCGTGATGGACGAGTTCCACTTCTACTCCGAGCCCGAGCGCGGCTGGGCGTGGCAGGTTCCGCTGCTGGAGCTGCCCAAGGCGCAGTTCGTCCTGATGTCGGCGACGCTCGGGGACGTCACGCGGTTCGAAAAGGACCTCACCCGCCGTACCGGACGGCAGACCACAGTGGTCAGTTCGGCGCAGCGACCGGTGCCGCTGTTCTACAACTACGCGATGACTCCGATGCACGAGACGTTGGAGGAGTTGCTCTACACCAACCAGTCGCCGATCTACGTCGTGCATTTCACGCAGGCGTCGGCGATCGAGCGCGCGAACGCGTTGATGAGCATCAACGTCTCCACGCGCCAGGAGAAGGACGAGATCGCCCGGCTGATCGGGCGCTTCCGGTTCACCTCCGGGTTCGGCAAGACGCTGTCCCGCCTGGTGCGGCACGGGATCGGCGTGCACCACGCGGGCATGCTGCCCAAGTACCGGCGGCTCGTCGAACGGCTCGCCCAGGCAGGTCTGCTGAAGATCATCTGCGGCACGGACACACTCGGCGTCGGGATCAACGTTCCCATCCGGACCGTGCTGTTCACCGGACTGTCCAAATACGACGGTACGAAGACGCGGCACCTCAAGGCGCGTGAGTTCCACCAGATCGCCGGGCGGGCGGGACGCGCCGGGTACGACACCGTCGGCAACGTGGTGGTGCAGGCGCCCGAGCACGACGTCGAGAACGAGCGCTTGCTCGCCAAGGCGGGCGACGACCCGAAGAAGCGCCGCAAGGTCGTGCGCAAGAAGCCGCCGGAGGGCTTCGTCTCCTGGAGCAAGCAGACGTTCGAACGGTTGATCGCGGCCGAGCCGGAGCCGTTGACGTCCAGCTTCGCCGTCAGCCATTCCATGCTGCTCAACGTGATCGGCCGTCCCGGCGACGCGTTCAAGGCCATGCGGCACCTTCTGGAGGACAACCACGAGGACCGCGCCTCGCAGCGCAAGCTGATCCGCCGCTCGATCGCGATCTACCGCGCCCTGCTGGCCGCCGGTGTCGTGGAGAAGCTCGACACGCCGGACGAAACCGGCCGTACTGTCCGGCTCACGGTCGACCTCCAGTTCGACTTCGCGTTGAACCAGCCGTTGTCGCCGTTGGCACTGGCTGCGATCGACTTGCTGGACAAGGAGTCTCCGAGCTACGCCCTCGACGTGCTGTCGGTCATCGAGTCCACTTTGGAAAGCCCGCGCCAGATTCTCTCCGCGCAGCAGCACAAGGCGCGTGGCGAGGCCGTGAACAAGATGAAGGCCGAGGGCATCGAGTACGACGAGCGCATGGCGTTGCTCGACGAGGTCAAGCATCCCGAGCCGCTCGCCGAGCTTTTGCATGCGGCGTATGAGATGTACCGCAACGGACACCCCTGGGTCGCGGACTACCACCTGGAACCCAAGGCCGTCGTGCGGGACATGTACGAGCGCGCGATGAACTTCGCCGACTACGTCAGCTTCTACCAGTTGGCGCGCTCGGAAGGCTTGGTACTGCGGTATTTGGCTGACGCGTACAAGGCTCTGCGGCAGACCGTGCCGGACGAGGCGAAGACCGAGGAGTTGCAGGACGTCGTCGAATGGCTCGGCGAACTGGTCCGCCAGGTCGACTCCAGCCTGATCGACGAGTGGGAGAAACTGGCCAACCCGGACGACGAGCAGATCCAGCAGCAGGACGACACGCCGCCCGCCGTCACCCAGAACGCCAGGGCTTTCCGCGTGTTGGTGCGCAACGCTTTCTTCCGCCGTGTCGAACTCGCGTCCCGCCGCGACTACTACGAACTCGGCCAACTCGACGCCGCCGACGGCTGGGACTACGAGGCCTGGCAGGAAGCCCTCACCCCGTACTTCGAGGAGCACTCCACGCTGCCCGCCGGTCCGGAAGCGCGCGGCCCGCACCTTTTTGTGGTCGAGCAGCAACCGGAACGCTGGCTCGTCCGCCAGATCATCGACGACCCCGCCGGAGACCACGACTGGGCCATCTCCGGCGAGGTCGACCTGGCAGCCTCGGACGAAGCCGGAACCGCCGTCATCCACATCACCGACGTAGGCAACGACTAACCCCCTCGTGAGTGTTTATCCGTGTTCTAACACCGATAAACACTCACGAGGGGGTTTCTAGGACTGGGGGGTGGGGAAGGCTACTGGGCTGCGGTGTCCGGCCTTGTCGTAGGCTCGGACGCCGAAGAACACGTTGTCCTTGGACAGGTCGACCCTGGCCGTGGTCGTGTCGCCGACGTCGATGTAGTGCGTCCAGTCGTGGGCGGTGGTCTCGCGCCACACGACCTCGTAGCCCGCGAGGTCCGGCTCAGAACCGCGCTGCCACAACAGGTCTGTGTCGTTGGTGAGGCGCGATGTGTTGATACGGACGCCCTTCGGCGTGCCGGGGCCGTTGGCCAACGACCACAGCGCGGCCGCGTTGACCTTCGCGACCCGTGCGATGTAGGGGAAGTCGCAGAACTCCGGCAGGTCGCCGTACTGGACGCCGTTCTCCACCCGGACATCCTGGTGCTGGTGCGCGTAGTTCTCGTTCGGCTCGGTGAACCGGGCCGCCGGGTAGGCCTGTTCCAGGAACGGGATGTGATCGCCGCCGCGCAGATACCTGTCCCTGCGGTAGATCACACGTACGTTCATGCCGGTCGCGTCGTTCACCGCGACACTGCGTACGAACCGTGACAACTGGCGGGAACTGGAGTCGTTCTCGCCGCCGACAGACCGCCGGACATTGGCTTCGGCAGGGGTTTCCGCGGTCGGCACGCCTTCGGCGAACAACCGGACCGTCCTGGGGTCGCGGGTCCCGTCGTCGGCCGTGCTGCTGCCGATGATGTCGTTGGTGAACATGGCCTGGATGTCCGCGCCCGCGGACTTGTAGGTGGTCGCCATGTGCCGGGCGCCGTGCAGGCCTTGTTCCTCGCCCGCCACGGCCGCGAAGACAATCGTGGCCTCCGGGCGTCGTTTCGACATGATCCGCGCCAGTTCCATCGCGACCGCGACACCTGACGCGTCGTCGTTGGCACCGGGCGCGTCGCTGGTGAAGTCGTTCGCGTCGGTGCATCGGGAGTCGTAGTGGCCGGAGACCACGTAGATCCGGTCGGGGGACGTCGATCCGCGCAGGGTCGCCAGCACGTTGGTGATCCGGACGGCCTCCGGAATCCTCGGCGGCGCGGGTTGCTGGATGTAGGACTGAAGTTCGACCTTCATGGTGTCGTTGGCGTACTTGCTCATCTCCGCGAAGATCCAGTCACGGGCCGCGCCGATGCCGCGGACCGGATCGTCCTGCGAGGACAAGGTGTGCCGGGTGCCGAAGGAGGCCAGCTTGCGGACGATCGCCTCGATCCGGCGCTCGTCGATCTCCCGCAGGATCGCCTTCAGCTCGGCGTCCGGTGGCTGCGGCCGGACCGGCTTGCCGGGGCCGCAGCCACCGAGTTGCTCGGCGCCCGCGGGAATGCCGGTCCCCGCCAACGCGGCCGCGGCGACGGATGCGGACAGGAACGTTCTTCTCGTGCCCATGCCGGAGGTCTACGCGCTCGCCAAGGTCAAGTCCAGCCCCGAAAGTTCCCTCTACCGTGAACACGACTGCCCTCATCCACCAATCACAAGGGTGTGAGGACGACGACCGAACTACGGGACGACGGCGATCATCCGGACCTCAGCGGACCCAGGGCCGCTGAGACGTTCGGCTGGCTGTTCGACCGGCACGCCGACGCGCTGCACCGCTACCTGACGCGGCGCGTCGGCGCGGCCACGGCGGACGACCTGCTCAGCGAGACGTTCCTGATCGCGCTGAACCGCAGGCGCAGCTACGACCCGGCCAGAGCGGCCGTACGGACCTGGCTGTACGGCATAGCCACGAATCTGGTCCGCCAGCACGTGCGCGCGGAAATCCGCGCCTTGGAGATGGCGGCACGAGCCGCCGGCGCACGGGTAGTCGTCGACGCCAACCACGACGGCAGGGTCGCCGAACGGGTGGACGCCCAGACCGCGGCCCGGCGGCTGGCCACGGCATTGGCCCAGCTGTCCCCAGGTGACCGCGATGTCCTGCTGCTGGTCTCGTTGGCTGGTCTGGACAACAACGAGGTGGCCGAAGCGCTGGGCATCCCGGCCGGAACCGTGCGATCCCGCCTGCACCGCGTCCGCAAACAACTACGCACCCTCGGGGAGAACAACAGTGACTGACGTGTGGTCCGATGAGGAACTCGACAACGCGATGGCCGCCTTGTACGTGGACACAGCCGTTAATCAGGACGCCCAAGTCAGGGCGCGCGCGAAGCTCATGCGTGCCGCCGAGACCAGGCGGGCTATCCCGTTGGCGGCCGTGGCAGCGTCCGTCGTGGTGGTCACGGCCGGTGCACTCCTGGTGGTGGCCACTTCACCTTCTTCTCCATCAGACGAGATCGCCACCGCACAGTCCAGCGCCGTACCGACACGGCCTCCCGCCACGTCGGGCAGCCAGCACGCACCCATGCCCGCGATGCCGGACCAGCCCCAGAACAGCTTGAACACCCTGGCCACCCGGGTGTCGGAGACACCGCTCGGCCCGGGCCAGTACCGGTATGTCTCGACCCAGACGCTGCGCCGGACGACCGACGAGGGCAAGAGCGGCAGGAAGTACACGTACATGGCCGAATACCGGACCGAGACGTGGATCCCGGCGGACCAGAACCAGATGTGGATGGCCCGCAACCAGACGACGCAGAACCGGCAGTGGATCACAGGCTCGGAGCAGGAAGCCCGTGCGGACGACGTGCGCTTCGACCTGCCACTGGTCACGCCCGACGGCGAGACGCAGGCCCGCTGCGGCGACTTCATGCACACCGAGGGCTGCGCGCTGGTGGGCGCTGTCCGGACATTTGACGGCCCTGTCAAGCCACCTCACGATCCACGGCAGCTCTACTCGTTCCTGGCGGACGACTCAGCCAAGCACTCGGACCCGCCGCTACAGTTCTTCCGAACGGCTTCGCGCCTGCTCGATGTCCAATTCTCCGTGGCCGTGCGGCGTGCCACGCTGCAAGCCCTGAGCCACAACCCGTACCTCCGAGTCGCGGACACGACCACACGGGACAACCGCACGGCGGTCTCAATCGGCATCGAGTACGGAGGCGGCCGCCTGCTGGAAGAGGTACTGCTGGATCCAGCGAACGGCCAGGTGATCGGCGCCCGGACGGTCGCCCTCAAGGACGTGGACGGCGCCAAAGCAGGCGAGCAGATCAGCGACCGGGTCGAGCACACGGCCGTGGCCGACAAGCTGGGCGTCCAACCCTCCCGCTGATCCCGACGCGTCCGGCGGGCGGTGGCTCGCCGGACGCGAATCCGCTGGTCACGACGACGACAAACCCCGCCATTCAGGGGAGCCCTTGATTTAAGTCAACCAGAGGGCACCGACAATCGGCGGCCCTCGCCGGTTCAACGATCCTCGCCGGTTCAGCTACCTCCCGCCAGCTCAGCGAGTCCTGGCGGGTTCAGCGTCCGCCACCAGCTCAACGACCCTCACCGGTTCAACGGCCTCGCCGGTCCAGCTACCGCCGCCGGTTCAACGATTCTCGCCGGTTCAGCGCCGCCGCCGGTCCAGCGTCCGCCACCAGCCCAACGACCCTCACCGGTTCAGCACCGCCGCCGGCCCAGCGACCGCCACCAGCCCAACGACCCTCACCGGTTCAGCACCGCCGCCGGGTTCGGCACTGGGCCATTCTCCGGGATGGCCGGTGTCTGGGCCGTGTCAGGCCTATGTCAGGCCCGTCGGTGACTGTGGCAGCAACACCACCACGAAAGGAACCCGATGAGCCAGCCGGTCCCCATCCCGCACGGACTGCCCATGGAGCGCGACGCGGGCCCGTTCGACCCTCCCCGCCGACTCACCCGGCTGCGCGAGGCCCGCCCGGTCAGTCCGATGATCTTCCCGGACGGTCACGAGGGCTATCTGGTCACCGGCTACGACGAGGTCCGCCAGGTCATGGCCGACACCCGGTTCAGCTCCCGCCAGGACCTGGGCATCGTCCACGTGCCCTTCGAGACCCCCGGTATGCCCACGCCCACCGAACCGTCCCCGCAGATGCCGGGCGTGTTCGTCGCCATGGACCCGCCGGACCACACCAGGCTGCGGCGCAGGCTCACCGGCGCCTTCACCGTCAAGCGCATGAAAACGCTCGAAGCGCACATCATCGACGTCGTCGACCGGCAACTGGACGACCTGACGCGGCTGACCCCGCCGGTCGACCTGGTCAAGGAGTTCGCGCTGCCGGTGCCGTCGCTGGTGATCTGCGAACTGCTCGGCGTCCCCTACGAGGACCGGGAGACCTTCCAGGTCAACTCCGCGAAGTTCCTGGAGAAGGAGGTGACGCTGGAAGAGAAGATGGCCGCGCTCGGCGCGTTGACGACGTACCTGGCCGAACTGGTCACCGGCAAACGCGCCACGCCCGGCGACGACATCCTGTCCGACCTGGCCAGCGACGACGACCTCACCATCGAGGAGCTGACCGGCGTCGCCTTCCTGCTGCTGCTCGCGGGCCACGAGACCACCGCCAACATGCTGGCGCTGGGCACGTTCGCGCTCCTGGAGCACCCCGAGCAGCTCGCCGAACTGCGCGCCGACCCGGCTCTGCTGCCCGATGCCGTCGAGGAACTCATGCGATACCTGTCGATCGCCGACATCTTCTACCGCTACGCGACGGACGACATCGAGGTCGGCGGCGAAACGATCCGAAAGGGATCGACCGTCGTCGTCGCACTGCTGGCCGCCAACCGCGACCCCCGGCGCTTCGACAACGCCGACGCCCTGGACATCCACCGCAAGGCGCGCGGCCACGTGTCCTTCGGCCACGGCATCCACCAGTGCCTCGGCCAGCAACTGGCCCGCATCGAGATGCGCGCGGGCTTCGAAGGACTGCTGCGCCGCTTCCCCACCCTCCAGCTCGCCATCCCGGCGGGCGACGTGAAACTCAAGTCGGACATGAACATCTACGGCGTCCACGAACTGCCGGTCACCTGGACCGAAACGGCCGAGTAGACACCTGCGCGGGCGGACCGGATGCGAGTTCCCGCGCCCGGCAGCGGCCCAGCGCAGCTTCGTCCGCAACAGCAATTCCCGAGGGGGTCCCCCTGATTTCACGTTACCAAGGGGGTACGACAGTTTCGGTGCGCTGCAGCGGGCACGGCAACCAAGGCGGTGGCACGGCAGCCAAGGCAGCGGCCCGGCGGGCCCAGGCGTCAGCGCAGCAGCCAAGGCGGTAGCACGCCAGCCTGGCCACATGCGCGGCAACCAAGGCGGCAGGCACGGCGAATCAAGGCACCAGCACGGCAGCCGAGGCGGCCGTCGACGCGGCCAACGCGGCCAACGCGGCCAACGCGGCCTAGGCGGCAGCGAGCGTCAAGGCGGCACGCCAGCCTGGCCACATGCGCGGCAACCAAGGCGGCAGGCACGGCGAATCAAGGCACCAGCACGGCAGCCGAGGCGGCCGTCGACGCGGCCAACGCGGCCAACGCGGCCTAGGCAGCAGCACGGCAACCAACCAGGCACAAGCGCAGCAGCCAACGGCGGCAAGCAGGGCGACCAAGGTGGCGCGACGGCCAAGGCGGCAGTCAAAGCGCCAGCCAAGGTGGCGCGACGGCCAACGCGGCAGGGCGGCGGTTGGCCCTCCTCACACCTTGAGCTGCCGCCAAACCTCCCGGCGCCGGGCCTGCTCCTCCGGGTCCGCGACCGGCGCCGCGGCAAGCAAGCGCTGGGTGTAAGGGTGCAAAGGTTCCGCCAGCACGCCATTGGTAGGACCCTGCTCCACCACGTGCCCGCGATGCATCACGGCGACCCGACCGGCCAACTGCTCGATCACGGCCAAATCATGGCTGATGAACAGGCACGCGAAGCCGTACTCCTCCTGCAACGAGCGGAACAGATCCAGCACCTTGGCCTGCACGGACACGTCCAAAGCACTGGTCGGCTCGTCCGCGATCAGCAGGTCCGGGTTGAGCGCCAGCGCCCGCGCGATGCACACGCGTTGCCGTTGCCCGCCGGACAACTCGTGCGGATACCTGTTCCGCAGTGAGGCCGAAAGCTGCACGGACTCCAACAGTTCAGCCACCCGCTTGTCCACTGAGGACCCGTTGAGCGCCTTGTGCAGGCGAATCGGTTCGGCCACGCTGTCGCCGACCGGTGTGCGCGGGTTCAGTGAGGACAGCGGGTCCTGGAACACCACGCCTATTTTGCGCCGCAACGCCTTTGCGGCACGGCCGCGAACGCGGGCGATGTCGGCCCCGGCGACCTTGACGCATCCGCTCGTCGCCTTGACCAAACCGGTGACCGCACCGGCCACCGTGCTCTTGCCGGAGCCCGATTCCCCCACGAGGCCCAGCACTTCGCCCGGTTCGACGTGCAAACTGACGCGGTCGGCGGCGCGCACGGAGATCGCGCGCAACCTGCCGCCGTAGACCACCGTGAGGTCTTCGACGGTCAGCACCGGCTCGACGGCAGGCACGTCCGGCACCGACGAGGTGGCCGGGTGTTCCGACACCGCAAGGTGGTTCTCCCGGACCACCAATTCTGAAGCAAGCGCTCGTTCGACACCCTCGGTCGCCCTGGCTCCCAGCGTGATCACCGAGCCCAGCAACTCCTGGGTGTACTTCTCGCGCGGCGCGGTGAAGATTTCCGTCACCGTGCCTTGTTCGACGACCTGGCCGTCGTACATCACGACGACACGGTCGGCGAGGTCCGCGACCACACCCATGTCGTGCGTGATCAGCAGGATCGCGGTCCGCAGCCTGGACCGCAGGTCCCGCAACAGCTCCAGGATCTCCGCCTGGACCGTGACGTCCAGCGCGGTGGTCGGCTCGTCGGCGATCAGCAGCTTCGGCTCGTTCGCCACCGCCATCGCGATCACGATCCGTTGCAGCTGACCACCGGACAGCTCGTGCGGGTACGACCGGAACCTGCGGGCCGGTTCGGGCAGGCCGACCAGGTCCAGCAACTCGATCGCGCGTTCACGAGCGTCCGCTGTGGACAGATCCTGGTGCGCTTTGATCGCCTCGACGAGCTGATCACCCACGGAGAACACCGGGTTGAGCGCGCTCATCGGCTCCTGGAACACCATGCCGACCGCACCGCCGCGGACCTTGCGCAGGTCCGCGGGCGGCATGTCGTACAGGTCCCGGCCGTCCAGCAGCGCACGGCCGGACACCTTCGCGGTCGTCGGCAACAACCCCAGCAGGGACATCGCCGTCACGGTTTTGCCCGAGCCGGATTCCCCCACCACGGCGACAACTTCGCCCGCCGCGACGGAGTAACTGACCGAGCGAACCGCGTGCACGGAGTTGAAGGACACTTCAACTCCGTGCAACTCCAGCAGATCCGTCACTGAATGATCCCGAACTGCCGGTAGTCCGCGTACGCCGGGAACCTGCCGATCTTCACGTTGCCGACCGCGGACCCGTGCAGGTACGAGTTGCGGGTATAGATCAGCGGCACGACCGGCGAGTCGGCCATGATCTTCTTGTCCAGCTCGGCCCACTTCTTCCCGGCCTCGGCCGGGTCCACTGTGGCCTGCGCCTCGGTGATCAGCCGGTCCACGTCGGGGTTGTTGTAGCGCGCGACGTTGTAGCCACCGCCACCGATCTCAGTGGACTGGAACAGCGGCTGGATGTTGGCGTTGGCCGACGGGATGTCCGGCTGCCACGAGGTCAGCACCAGGTCGTAGTCCGGGTTCTCCTTGTTCTGCACCTCGGCGGTGAAGGTCTCCTCGTCCAGCGGCTTGATCGTCACCTTGATCCCGGCCGCGGCCAGGCTCGACTGGATCGACTCGGCCTTGCGCGGCCAGTCGTTCTCCGCACGGGACACCAGCACCAGGCCGTCCAGGCCGTTCGGCATGCCCGCCGCGGACAGCAGCTCCTTGGTCTTGTTCGGGTCGCCTTCCGGCTTGGTCTGGTACAGGTCGAACTGCTCGCGACCGGCCAGGCCCGGCGTGATCAGCGTCGTGGCGACGTCACCGGCCAGCTGCGCGTTGCCCGCGCTGGCGACCTGGTAGGCGGACTTGTTGATCGCGTACTGGAAAGCCTTGCGCACGTTGACGTCCGCCAGCTTGCCGCGCTGCGTGTTCAGCGCGAGGTACGCCAGCGCACCGGATTCCGACGTGACCAAACGGGACTTGGCCGACGCGTTGCCCTGGATCTGCGCGAGCTGCGCGGGCGAGGCGAACGAGGTACCGAAGGCGTTCTTGTCGTCACCGGTGTCGTCGATCAGCCGCTTGGAGATCACGTTGGTCTGCTGGCTGAACTGCCAGACGACCCTGTCCGGGAAGGCCGGACGGGTCTCGTCGGTCTTGCCGTCCCAGTTGGGGTTGCGGACCAGGACCGCTTCCTTGCCGCGCTCGAACTTCTCGATCTGGTACGGGCCGGACGCGACCGGCTTCTCGCCGTAGTTGGCCTCGGCGCCCTTGCCCTTGGGCACCGGCGCGAACGCGGGCGTGCTGGCCACCCAGTTCCAGTCACCGTACGGCCGGGCGAGCTTGAAGATGATCGTCTTGTCGTCCGGGGTCTCGATCGAGCTGAGCTCCTGGCCGCCCTCGAACGGGCCCTTGTACGTCAAGCCGGGCGACAGCAGGTCCTTGTGGTACGCCAGACCGCCGGAGAACGCGGGCGCGAACGACCGCTCCAGGCCCCATTTGACGTCCGCGGATCTGATCGGTGTGCCGTCGCTGTACTTCAGGCCGTCCTTGAGGGTGAAGGTCCACGTCTTGCCGCCGTCACTGGGCTTGCCGGTGTCGGTGGCCAGGTCGGGCACGATCGTGGTGTCCTGGCCGGGCGCGACCTTCCACGACGTCAGACGCCGGTGCACGAACTGCAGGCCGGTCACCACCAGGCTGGAGCTGCGTGCCGGGTCATACTGCTGCGTCGGCGAGTCGGACAGCAGGTAGAGCGTGCCGCCTGCCTTGACCTGACCACCTCCGCTCTGCCCGGCCGGCTTGTCGTTGGCGCCGCAGGCGGCCAGCAACACTGCCACCGCTGCTATCCCGGCGAGCGAATGCCTGCGTTTCATCGGTTCCCCTTCATGTCAGGCGTGCCCGTGGGTCGAGCACGCCGTAAAACAGGTCGACCAGGAAATTGACGACCGTGACCAGCAGCGCCGCGAACAACGTGACGCCGAGCAGGATCGGCAGGTTCAGGCTCCTGATCGAGTCGACGAGCAGCATGCCGACACCGGGCATGCTGAAGATCCGTTCGGTGATCACGGTTCCGGCGAGCAGCAGGCCGAGGTCCACACCGAACACCGTGACCACGGGCAGGAGCACGTTGCGCAACGCGTGCCTGCCGACGACTCTGCGTTCGGTCAGGCCTTTCGCGCGGGCGGTGCGGATGAAGTCCTCACCCAGCGTCTCCAGCATCTGGCCCCTGGTCAGCCGCGCGTAGATCGCGGCGTGCAGGAACGCCAGCACCAGCCACGGCGTCACGAGGTGCCATGCCCACTGCACGACGTCCTCACCGATCGGCACGTACCCGTTCTTCGGCACGACGTCCAGGCCGAACGCGAAGATCGTGATGCCGAGCATGCCGGCCAGGTACGCGGGCATCGACACGCCCGCCATGGCCACCGCCATGGTGATCCGGTCCAACGGCGTGCCGCGCTTGAGGGCCGACAGCACACCGAGCCCGACGCCGGCGACCATCCAGATGATCGCGGCACCGATGGCGACCGAGAAGCTCACCTCGACCCGGTCGAGGATCTGGTCGAGCACCTCGGCGTTGTTCTGGAAGTCGTAGCCGAAACACGGTGCCGGGCAGTGGATCGCGGACGGCCCGCTGCCGAACGTCCGGCCGGTGAAGATGCCGCCGAGGAAGTCGAAGTACTGCTGGTACCACGGCACGTTGTAGCCCATGAACTCGCGCGCGAGCTCCAGCGCCTGCGGCGAGCACGGGCGGCCGCACGCCAGCTGCGCGGGTTCCGACGGCAGGACGTAGAAGACCAGGAACGTGATGAACGAGACGATCAGCAGCACCACGACCATGCCGGCGAACCGGCCCGCCACGAATTTCACGACACGCATCAGCCCCGGCCCTTCGACTTCGGGTCAAGCTCATCCCGAATGCTGTCGCCGACCACGTTGAACGCCAACGTGATCAGAAACAGCATCAGCCCGGGGAAGATCAGGTACATCGGATCGGTCTCGAAGTAGTCGATGGCGTCCGAGATCGTCCGGCCCCAGCTCGGCGTGGGCGGCAGCACCCCGGCGCCGAGGAAGGACAGCGCGGCCTCGTTGCCGATCATCGACGGGATGGTCAGGCTGGACACGATGATGATCGGCGCCCACAGGTTCGGCAGGAGCTGCCGCGTGAACACGTGCCACGTACCGCCGCCCATCACTCTGGACGCCGACACGAAGTTGCGCTTGCTCAGGCTCAGCACCTGCGCCCGCACGATCCGGGCGACCCGCGGCCAGCCGAAGATCCCGAGCACCACGATCAGCAGCAGCTGACGCGGGAACTCGATCGGCGCGACCGCACCCAGCGCGATCATGAAGACCAGCGACGGGAAGCCGAGCATCACGTCGGACGCCCACGACACGACCCGGTCCCACCAGCCGCCGATGTACCCGGCGCTGGCTCCGATCAGCACGCCCAGGACCGTGGCGAGCACGGTCGCACCCAGCCCGACGAGCAGCGACACCCGGGCGCCGTACGCGACCAAGGCGAACAGGTCGATGCCGCGCAGGGGCTGCACGCCGAACCAGTGATCAGCACTGACCCCGCCGAGCGGACCGGCGGGCAGGCCGTCCGGGCCGAGCGCCTCGATGTTCTCGTTGAGATCCTGCCCCTCGATCGCGACCCACAGATCGGCGCCGACAGCGAGCAGGACAATCGCGACAACGATGATCGCGCAGGTCAGCGTCCAGGCATCCCGGCGAATCGCGCGCCACAGGGCGGCCGGGAGGGAACGCGCGGCACCCGGCGTGACTTCGCCGCCAAGCGGTAAGGGGTCGGACACGGCACCTTCCGTAGTCGGCTGTTCGGGTGACCAGCACGGACCTTAGGCCCGGCCCGCGCCTGGTCACGCATCATCTCACCATGTGGTCGACAAGTAACACCGTCCGAACCGCCGTACCCATCGTGGTAGCGCGACCGGGTGAATCCCGTACGAACGGTCCGTTCGCACCGACCCGCCCCTTGTTTCAGCAGCTCAACCCCCATTTCCCCGGTATAATTGATGCTTGGGGAGTCCCCACCCCCTTGGGACGGGTGGGGGCTGTCGATTTCCGGGTTGGTGATCTTGATGACCTCGGATTCCGTGTGTTTCGTGTGTTTCTGGTCCACGTTCTGGTACCCGGCGTTGTCTCGTCGCCGCTAGGTTCGCCGGTATGGGGACGGACTGGGCGTGGGAGATCGAGACGATCAGCCGGCTGGTGGCCGAACGCTACGTCTTCCCGGACGTCGCCGAGTCGATCGTCGAAGTCCTCTCCACCATCACCTACGACCACATCGACGACGCGGAGTCCTTCGCGGCGGCGGTCACGGCCGACCTCCAGTCGGTGAACGGCGACCAGCACCTGCGTGTCGAGCACCAGGCGACCGAGATCGTCGAAGGCCCAGCCGACGAGCAGAAGTACCGGCAGGAAGCCGAGCTCGACGGGCACGGCATCGCCGCGGTTCGCCGGCTGGACGGCAACGTCGGGTTGCTGGACATCCGGACGATGCACTCCGTCGCGGTGTCCGGCGCGGCCGCCGTGGCGGCGATGAACCTCCTCGCCGCCACCGACGTGCTGCTGATCGACCTGCGGCGCAACCGCGGCGGCGATCCGGCGATGGTCGCTTTGCTGTGCAGCTTCCTGTTCGACGTGCCCACTCACCTCAACGACGTCTACTCCCGGCCGCATGACGGCATCGGGCAGTTCTGGACGTCCGCCTACGTGCCGGGCCCCAAGTTCGGTGCGGACAAACCGGTGTACGTGCTGACCAGCGCGGAGACGTTCTCCGGTGGCGAGGAGCTGGCCAACGACCTGCGCGAGCTGAAGCGCGCGACGCTGGTCGGCGAGGTCACCCGGGGCGGCGCCCACCCGGCAGGCGCGCACCGCGTCTCGGCCCATCTGCGGATCAAGGTGCCCTGGGGGCGGGCGATCAACCCGGTGTCCGGAACGAACTGGGAAGGCGTCGGTGTCCAGCCCCATATCGCCGTGCCTGCCGACGAGGCGTTCGACACGGCGTACCGGCTGGCGATCAGCCACGTACTCGAACTGGGCGGCGACGGAGTCCGCAGGGCGGTCGCCGACCAAGCACGCAAGGTGGCAGAACACCTGTGGTGACGCTATTCGGGGACGAGGCCCGCGTCCTGCGCGAGGATCGCCGCCTGCACACGTGATCGCAGGTCCAGTTTGGTCAGCACCCGGGACACGTGCGTCTTCACGGTCGTCTCGCCGATGAACAGGCGCCTGCCGATCTGCTGGTTCGTCAGGCCTTCGCCGAGGCAGACGAGCACTTCCCGTTCCCGCTCGGTCAACTGGTCGAGGCCGGGCGGGGTGCGGGCCGGCCTGGGCGCGGTCGCCGCGAACGCTGTCAGCAGGCGGCGGGTCACCTTCGGCTCGATCACGCCGTCACCGGCGGCGACCAGGCGGACCGACTCGATCAGGCGGCCGGCTTCGACGGATTTCAGCAGGAATCCCGCCGCACCGGCGCGCAGCGCACCGTGGACGTACTCGTCCAGGTCGAACGTCGTCAGGACCAGGACGTCGCAGATGCCGTCACGGACCAGTTCGCGGGTGGCCTCGATGCCGTCCATGCCGGGCATGCGCACGTCCATCAGCACCAGGTCCGGTTTCAACGTCCGGGCCATCCGCACGGCCGTGGCGCCGTCGCCCGCCTCGCCGACGACTTCGATCTCGTCCGCGCCGGACAGGATCAGCACCAGCCCGGCGCGGATCGCCGCGTGGTCGTCCGCCACCAATACCCGAATCAACTCGCCACTCCTCCCAGGGGCAACACCGCACGCACCCGCCATCCGCCGGCCCAGGGGCCTGCCTCGAACTCACCGCCGACGGCGTGGGCGCGTTCCCGCATGTTCAGCAGACCTGTCCCGTTCCCCATGGTCGGGTCCCCGGTCAGGTCGTTGGTGACCTCGATGACCAACTGTTCCCCGGAGACGCACACCTCGACGCGCACCACGCCGCCACCCGCGTGTTTCAGCGCGTTGGTCAGCGCCTCCTGGACGATCCGGTACGCCGCGAGGTCGACCGCGACCGGCAACTCGCCGAACGACCTGTGCACGTCCAGCGAAAGCCCGCCTGCCCGGGCCGAGTCCACCAGTTTGTCCAATTCGGCCAGCCGGGCGGGTGCCGTCCTGGGGTCGTCCTCGCCGCCCTCGGTGCGCAGGACGTCGATCATCGCTCGCATCTCGGCCAGCGACTGCAGGCTGTTCTCCCGGACGGACTTCAGCACGGTACGCACGACCTGCGGATCGCGGTCCGCCATGGACAGCAGGGCCTCGGACTGGATCGCGATCGCCGACAGGTGACCCGCCACCACGTCGTGCAGGTCACGGGCCATCCGGGCGCGTTCGGCGTTGACCGCGCTGCGCCGGTCCAGTTCCGCGATCCGGCGCAGCTGACGGGAGCTCTCCCGCTCGGCGCGCAGCAGTTCCTCGCTCTGCCGGATGTTGAACGACCACCAGACCGGGACGATCAGCAGGCTGAAGGCGTTCATGGTGGTGAAGAACGCCTTGCGCCAGTCCTCCGAGAGGATTCCCTGGGTGACGCCGATGCCCACGGTGATGATGACCGCGACCGCGAAGATGATCCGGCTGGTTCGCCGCGTCGTACTCAGCGTCGCGCTGAACAGCAGGTCGACGAAGACCATGATCACCGGGATGGTCACGTCGTAGGTGAGGTCGGCCAGCAGGATGACGGTCGCGATCGCGAGCATCGCCACCGGTGCCTTGCGGCGGAACATCTGCGCCACGCACAGCACCGAGGACTGGCTGATCAGGATCCACAGCGGGAGCTGGTTGTCGGTCGAGAGCGCGTAGAGGTCCGTGGCGTACAGCACAAGCGCGACACTGAAGAAGACCAGCGCGACGAACACGTTCCACCAGGAACGATGGTGGTAGCGCCGGACTGCCTCGGTCATGAACACGACCACAATCAGAGCACAATTCGCCGCCGCGCAGGTCGTACGAAGGGATGACCAGAAAACCCCAGGTAGCCCCTCGTGAGTGTTTATCCGTGTTCTAACCCTGATAAACACTCACGAGGGGGTGGGGTGGGTCAGGCCTGGAGTTCGCGCAGTGCGTCGTCGAATCCGGCGAGCATCTCGCCGACCTCGGCGTCCGTCATGATCAACGCGGGCGAGACCTGCAGGCCGCCCGCGCCGACCGCACGGCCCGACACGCCGTGCTTGCGCAGCAGGCGGATCATCACCATGGCGTCGGCGGGATCGACCATCTGCACGGCCGCGACCGCGCCGAAACCGCTGCGCACCTCGGCGACCGCCGGGTGACCGGCCAGCACGGCCAGCTCCTTGTCCAAAGTGGACTCCAGGCGGGCGGCCGACGACAGCAGGTCCTCCCGCTCCACGATGTCCAAATTGGCCAGTGCGACGGCCGCGCTCGTCGCGTGCCCGGAGTACGTGTAGCCGTGGCGCCACCAGACTCCCGGCTTGAAGAACGGTTCGGCGACGTGCCCGGCGATCAGCACCGCGCCCATCGGCAGGTAGCCGGACGTCAGGCCCTTGGCGGTGGTGATCATGTCCGGCGACAGGTCGAACCGCGTGCTGGCGAACCACGCGCCGCCGATCCGGCCGTACCCGGTGATCACCTCGTCCGCGACGAACAGGATGTCGTTGTCCCGGCAGATCCCGCGGACCTCGGCGAGGTACCCGTCCGGCGGCGGGTACACGCCGCCCGCGCCGATCACCGGCTCGCAGAAGAACGCCGCGATCCGGCCTGCCCCGATCCGGGCGATCTCCGACCGCAAGGCCTCGGCGGAATCCCACGTCACCGTCGCGGCGTCGGGCATGAGCGAGCCGTAACCCTCGCGGTTGCCGGGGATACCGGCCAGCGCGGTGCCGCCGACATGCGTGCCGTGGTAGGCACGTTCCCGCCCGATCACGATGTTCTTCTCGGGTTTACCGTGCTCGTGCCAGTAACGGCGGGCCAGCTTCAGCGCGGTGTCGATCGAGTCCGAGCCGCCGCTGGTGAAGAAGACCTTCGCGTCGGCCATGGGCGCGATCGACGACAACCGTTCAGCGAGCTCCACGGTCGCAGGCGTGGCCACGTCGCCAAACGTGTAGTACGCCGCGATCTCCCGCATCTGCTTGGCCGCGGCGTCAGCCAGCTCCGCACGGCCGTGGCCGACGTTGGCGAACCACAAACCCGCGGTCGAGTCGAGATACCGGCGCCCGTCGGTATCCCACACGTACACACCCTCGCCACGGGCTACGACGAACTCGCCGTTCTGGGTGACCGCACCCATGTCCGAGAACGGGTGCCACAACGCCCCCATTTAGCGCCTCCTACAGTGCCGTCTTCCTCGAGGCCGTCTTTTCCTCAGCGGAACGCGCCCACACCGGTGAGCGCCTGGCCGATGACGAGCAAGTGCACCTCACTCGTCCCCTCGTAGGTAAGCACTGATTCCAGGTTGTTCGCATGTCGCATGACCGGATACTCCAGGGTTATGCCATTCGCGCCCAGGATCGTGCGGGCCTCCCTGGCGATCCGCAGCGCCACCCGTACGTTGTTCAGCTTGCCCATGCTGACCTGCTCGGGCTTGAGCGTGCCCGCGTCCTTCAACCGGCCGATCCGCACCGCCAGCAGCATGCCTTTGCCCAGTTCAAGCGCCATTTCGGCGAGCTTGGCCTGCGTCAGCTGGTAGGCCGAGAGCGGCTTGTCGAAGACCTCACGGTCGGACGCGTACGCGATCGCGGTCTCCAGGCAGTCGCGGGCGGCGCCGAGCGACCCGAAGACGATCCCGAACCGTGCCTCGTTCAGGCAGCCGAGCGGGCTGGCGAGGCCCTTGCTGTGGGGCAGGACCGCGTCGGCGGGCAGCCGGACGTCCTCGAGGACGAGCTCGCTGGTGACCGACGCCCGTAGCGACAACTTGCCCGGCACGGTGTTGGCCGTGAAGCCCTTGACCGTCGTCGGCACCACGAACCCGCGGATGCCTTCGTCGGTACGGGCCCAGACGACCGCGACGTCCGCGATCGACCCGTTGGTGATCCACATCTTGGTGCCGTTGAGCACCCAGTCGGAGCCGTCTTTCTTGGCGTTGGTGCGCATGCCGCCCGGGTTGGAGCCGAAGTCGGCCTCGGTCAGGCCGAAGCAGCCGACTGCCTCGCCGGTGACCATCCTGGGCAGCCACTCGTTCTTCTGCTCTTCGCTGCCGTAGGCGTAGATCGCGTACATCGCGAGCGAACCCTGCACCGACACGAGACTGCGCAGGCCCGAATCCGCCGCTTCGAGCTCGTGACACGCCAGGCCGTACGAGACAGCGTTCGTGCCCGCGGCGCCGTAACCCTGCAGGTGCATGCCGAGCAGGCCGAGCTCGCCCATCTCGCGCGCCAGGTCGCGCGCGGGCAGCTCGCCTTTCTCGAACCACTCCGCGAGGTGGGGACGGATCCGGTCGGCGCAGAACTTACGGACCGTGTCACGGATCGCGCGCTCCTCGTCCGAGAACAAGTCGTCGGCCGCGACCAGGTCCAGCGGGGCAGTACGAGTCATGAAGGGCAGACTAGCCCGAAATTGGATCCAATATCAATTCTCCAATGGTAACCTCCGGCACGTGCAAGCTTTGGCAGGCGTGACGATCGCCGACTTCAGCCGGGTGCTGGCCGGGCCCTACGCCACGATGCTGCTCGCCGACCTCGGCGCCACGGTGGTCAAGGTCGAACGGCCGGGCACCGGCGACGACACCCGCGCCTGGGGCCCGCCCCACGCCGCCGGGCAGGCCACGTACTTCCTGGGCCTCAACCGGAACAAGCGCTTGGTGTCGTTGGACCTGGGCGATCCGGAAGCGTGGGAGCTGGCGTCCACGGCCGACGTGGTCGTCGAGAACTTCCGTCCCGGCACGATGGCGCGCCACGGCCTGGACTACGAGTCGCTGTCGGCGGTGAACCCACGGCTGGTCTACTGCTCGATCACCGGCTTCGGCCCTTCGTCGTCACTGCCGGGATATGACCTGCTCGTGCAGGCCGTCGGCGGGTTGATGAGCGTGACCGGCACGCCCGAGCGACCCACGAAAGCAGGCGTCGCGCTGGTCGACGTGATCACCGGGCTGCACGCGATGGCCGGCATCCTTGCGGCGTTGCGGCACGTCTCGGTGACCGGGCAGGGACAGCTCGTCGAGGTCTCGTTGCTTTCTTCACTGCTGTCCGCGCTGGTCAACCAGTCCGCGGGGTACGTGATGGCCGGAGTCGTACCGACCGCGTTGGGCAACGCGCATCCGAGCGTCGCGCCGTACGCGGTGTTCGAGGCGCGCGACCGGCCTTTGGTCCTGGCGGTCGGCAACGACAAGCAGTTCGCCGCTTTGTGCTCGGCGCTTGACCTTCCCGCCGATCCACGCTTCGCCACGAACGCTTCGCGCGTCGCGAACCGGGATTCGCTGACGTCGGCGATCAACGCCAAGCTGCGCCTGGCAGACGCCGCGCACTGGTTCACCGTGCTGAACGCCGCCGGTGTCCCGTGTGGACCGATCAACGACGTGGCGGAAGCCGTGTCGCTGGCTTCCTCGGTCGGCCTGTCGCCGGTCGTGTCGATCGACGGGCTGTCGCACATCGCGAACCCGATCAGCCTGAGCCGCACGCCCGCCGTGTACCGGAGCAACCCGCTGTGAAACGTCCACCCACGACACAGGAATTTGTCCTCGCCGAACTGCGCAGGGCCATCCTGACCGGCGAGATGCCGCCCGGCACGCCCGTCCGCCAGGACGCTCTGGCCGAGCGGCTGGGCGTCAGCCGGGTGCCGATCCGCGAGGCCCTGCGGACGCTGGAGGGCGAGGGGCAGGTCATCTACCGGCCACACCGCGGATACCAGGTGGCGGACCTGTCACTGGAGGACCTGCTTGAGGTGTACCGAATCCGCGAACTGCTGGAGACCGAGGCGACCCTGCGCGCCGTGCCGTTGCTGTCGCCCGAGGACATCGAACGCCTCGAACAGGCCGAAGAGGACATCACGCGAGCTGCTTCTGCCGACGACATCGTCGGCATGGCAGCGGCGAACCGGCGGTTCCACTTCACGGTGCTGGAAGCGTCGGGCATGCCCCGTCTGACACGCCTTGTCCGGGTCATGTGGGACGCGACCGACGCCTACCGCGCGTTGTACTACAGCTCGTCGGACAACCGTGCCCGCGTGCACTCCGAGCACCAGGCGATCATCGCGGCCATCCGCGCCGGGGATGCCGGCGAGGTCGTGCGGTTGTGGAACGAGCACCGAGCCGGGGCGGTTTCGGCACTACGCCGCATCGTCCAGTAGACGCCCGCGGATCGGCCCTTGTTCGTCTCGCACGGCCCGAAACCAGCGGTTCGAGCTCCTTCATCCACCGCCCTGTGGACAACTCCGTCCGCTCGCCCAAAACTGTCGGTGTCTTGCGGTAGCGTGAAAATTAGGGGTTCCCCCTAGGGAATTGTCGATGCGGTGGCGCATGGCTCAGCGCGGGCTGGACTGGCGTGCGGGCGCTACGACGGGTTCCAAAGAGGTCAGCACGAGTGCCTCGTCCTCGGTGACCGCGATGGTGTGTTCGCTGTGCGCGGTGCGAGATCCGTCGGCGGAGCGGATCGTCCACCCGTCCGGGTCGTACACGATTTTGTCGGTACCGCGCGCGAACCACGGTTCGAGCGCCAGCGTCAGCCCCGGCCGCAACACGAGCCCACGGCCCGCACGCCCCCGGTTGGACACATGCGGGTCCTCGTGCATGGTGCGGCCGATTCCGTGCCCGCCGAACTCGGTGTTGACCGGATAGCCGTAGTCCGCGGCCACGGCGCCGATCGCCGCGGAGATGTCCCCCAGGCGGTTGCCGGGCCGGGCGGCGGCGATGCCTGCCACGAGGGCCTGTTCGGTGGCCTCGATCAGGCGCACGTCCTCGGGCCGCGGCGTGCCGACGATCAGGCTCCGCGCGGAGTCGGCGACCCAGCCGTTGATCGACACTGCGATGTCCATGCTCAGCAGGTCGCCGTCCTGCAGGACGTAGTCGTGCGGCATGCCGTGGAGCACGGCATCGTTCACCGACAGGCAGATGACGTTGCGGAACGGGCCACGCCCGAACGACGGTGAGTAGTCCCAGTAGCACGACTCCGCGCCGCGCTGAGCGATCAGGTCACGGGCACGCTGTTCGAGGTCGAGCAGGTTCATGCCCGGACGGACGCGGCCGGCGAGGTCGTCGAGCAGTTCGGCGATGAACGTGCCCGTCACTCGCATCGCCGCGATCTCCTGTGGTGTCTTCAGTTCCAGCACCGATGGCTCCTCCCACTACACATGGGTGGTATTTTAATACCATCGGGTGCGGTTCACTCCAGCGACTCGAGTTGCCGCCGGGCTCGTTCGGCGGCCTTCTCCGCTGTCCGGAACACGGCGCGAGCCTCACGGACCTCGCTGGACGCTTGCTGTTCGGCCGCGCGTGCTCGCTCCAGCTCCGCCGTCAGCTCCTCGACCTGACGGGCCGCGCGTTCGGCTTTCTGCTCCGCATTGGCCAGTGCGGACTGTGCGCGGTCGCGGACTTCCGCGGTGTGCTGCGCTTCCGCGCGGGCACGGCCCAGCTCCTGACGGTGACGTTCCGCGCGTTGCTCGCGGCGCTGGGCCACTTCGTCTATCACCGGTTCGGGTGGTTCTGGCCACGCTTCCGGGTGAGACAAGTCATTCGTGGCCGACAGGGTTCCGGCTCGCAACACTTCGGTCACGGCCGGGTCCGCCAGCGCCGCCGCGAACACCGATTCGATGTCGCGCATCACGGTTTCGCTCAGCTTCTGGCCCTCTTCGGCGGCCAGCGACCTGACCTGGGCGGCCATCGCGCGCACCAGCTGGTGCCGCTGCTTCGACAGCTCACGCAGGCTCTCGCCGTCGAAACGGCTGTGCGCGTCGCGCAACGCCACGCCGAGGTTGGCGAGACGGTGCAGCTCAGCGGGTTCCCTGCGGGCCAGCAGGTTCAGTGCCCACGCCGCCTGCGACGGCTTGCGGAACTTGCCGATCGCCGTCGCCGCCTGCTTGTCGCCCGCTTCCTTCGCCGAGCGCACGAACTCGGTGCGTGCCGCCATGAACTCGGCCGGCCGCAAGGCGTAGAGCTGGTCCGCTATGGATTTGAGATCCATGGTCACTAGTGTGGCCCAAGTGTACGAGGAATCCGGCGGACGCGCCGCGCCCGTGCTGGCCGATCGATACAGACTGCTCACGCAACTCGGCCGCGGCGGCACCGCGCGCGTGCTCAAGGCATGGGACCAACGGCTGGATCGCGAGGTGGCGATCAAGATCTTCCAGCCGCACGCCGACCCGGTCGGCCGGCTGCGGTTCGAGGACGAGGCCAAGATGCTGGCCGGATTCGATCACCCCGGCCTGGTCAAGGTGTTCGACTCCGGTGTCGCGGCGGGTGAGCCGTTCCTGGTCCTCGAACTGATCAAGGGCCCGCACCTCGGCCGCCGGATCGACCTCGGGCCGATGGCACCCGACGAGGTCCGCAGGATCGGCATCGGCGTCGCCGAGGCGTTGGCGTACGTGCATTCCAAGGGGATCGTGCACCGCGACATCAAGCCCGGCAACGTGTTGCTGGACGCCGAAGGCCTGCCGCACCTCGCCGACTTCGGCTTGGCCAAGCTGCTCGCGCGCAGCGGTATCACGGCTTCCGACCGGCTGGTGGGAACCGCCGCCTACTTGTCACCCGAACAGGTGCTGGGCACGGAGGTCGGCCCGCCCGCCGACATCTACGGCCTCGGCCTGATCCTGCTGGAATGCCTGACCGGGGAGATCGAATACCCGGGCCTGGACGCCGAGACCGTGCTCGCCCGGCTGAACAGGCGGCCACGGATTCCCGACACCATCCCCCAGTCCCTGGCCGAGACGCTCGACCTGATGACCCGGTCGACGCCCGGTGAACGGCCGACCGCCGCGGAATGCGCCGACCTGCTGCGTGCGGACCGGCCGACGGTTCCCCTGCCGCGGCCACGACGGTTCACCATGCCGAGGGCCGCTGCCGTCATCGGCGCCGGTCTGACGGCGGGTGCGATCGCGATCTTCGTGGCCGCGCCGACGACGGGCAACCGGCCGGACACGCCTGTGCAGGTCCAGCCCGACCGCGGCAAGCCGGTCGACTCCCCGATCAGCGGTGCGACCCCGGCAGCCCAGCAACAACAACAGCAACAGCAGTCGCCCAGCAGCCAGCGGCAACGTCCGTCGGACCAACGGCAGGCCGGCACCGAGACCGTGGTGAAGACACCGGAGCCGACCCCCACCACCGGACCGCCCTCGGAACCTCCGGGGCAGACCCAAGCCGAGCCGTTCGGCACCCAGGAGGGCACGGACGGGCACGGCAAGCCGCGGAACACCAAGTCCAAGACCAAAACCCCCAGGCCCAGCTCGTGAGTGTTTAGCCGTGTTCTAACCCTGACAAACACTCACGAGGGGAGCTGGGCACGGGTATTAGCCCGAACGGGCCTATCCACTTGGATTAGACCAATTCACACTGGTGAACACCTGTTTCTTCATGGGTCGGGCGCGACGACCTTCATGGCAACGCTGTCAAGGAGACGCCTGATGACCAAGCGCCGTAGAAGTGCGATGGTCGCCCTGCTCGGAGCGATCCCCATCCTGTTGTCCGCCGTCCTGCCGATCTCCTCGGCGAGCGCGCACGGCTCGACGATGAACCCGCCGAGCCGCACCTACCAGTGCAGGTTCAACGAGAGCCCGGAGAGCCCGACGTCGGCCGCGTGCCGGGCCGCGGTCGCCGCCGGTGGCACGCAGGCCTTCTACGACTGGCACGAGGTCAACCTGCCCAACGTCGCGGGCAACCACCGCGCGTTCATCCCGGACGGCCAGCTCTGCGGCGCCGGCCGGGCCAAGTACACCGGCCTGAACCTGGCCCGCGACGACTGGCCCGCCACCCGGCTGACCTCGGGCGCGAACTTCACGTTCCAGGTCAAGGCGACCGCCGCGCACCTGGGCGTGTGGACGATGTACGTGACCCGCGACGGCTACAACCCGTTGACCCCGCTGCGCTGGTCGGACCTCGTGCAGTTCCACCAGGTGACCAACCCGCCGATCAGCAACGGCGTCTACCAGATCGCCACCAGGCTGCCGAGCGGCAAGAGCGGCAGGCATCTGATCTACACCATCTGGCAGCGTCAGATGCCCGACAGCGGCGAGGCCTTCTACCTCTGCAACGACGTCATCTTCTGACCATCCGGAGCACGATCCACCAAGGACATGACCGAGGGGCGGCCAGTCGTGACCGGCCGCCCCTCGGCGTTTTCGAGTTTTACTGCGTGACAGCGTTGATCTGGACCGAACCGTTGCCGACGATTCCGCCCGTGTCGGTCTGGACCGTCAGGTCACCGCGCAGCTTGCGACCGGCGGGCGGCACCGACGCGGCGGTCACCGTGCCGGGCGCGTTCCACACGGCACCCATGCCACGCTGCGCGTTGGCGTCGTTGATGGTCACCGATCCCAGCTGAGGCGAGGAGAACACGTCGGTGTAGTCGTAGTCCGTCGTCCCGGCGGGCACGGAGTAACCGTCGACCAACGAGATCCAGACGCCGGCGGCCGGGTTGGCGACGCTGACCGATTCCTCGGAGTCCGCGTCCGCGCTCTGCGTCACCAGAACACAGCTTCCGGTGGTGCAGTTGAACAGGAACAGGTCGAGGTCCGCGGTCACGTCAGCCGGGTTGCCGATCGCGACCCGCAACGAGGTCGAGCCCGGCAGCACGTTGATCTGGCGCTGCTGCTGAGCCAGGTCCGCGATGTTCGGGCGCAACGTCAGCGCACTGCTCAACGGACCGCCGGCCAGCCTGCCGTTGAACGCACCGGCCGAGTTGGTCACCGTGTAGTCGCGCGCCACCGGAACTCCGGCCTGCGTCGACTCGATGGTGTCCGGGTTCGGGGCGATCTTCGTGGTGATCGCGGTCGCGGTGACCGAGAACGGCGCCGAGGCGACGTCCGAGGTGCGCCGAGCCTCCACATAGAACTCCCAGACACCCGGCATCGGGTTGGTGACCGTGCGGGTCAACGGCGAACCGGTCGTACAGCCCGCACCGGCGTCCGGGTTGTAGCAGTTGGTCGTCGAGGTCACGTCGATCGGGATACCGCGCGGGTCGACCCGGACGAACCGGACCTGTCCGGCACCCGCGGCCGCGCCGCCACCGGTCAGGTCGATCTTCAGGCCGGTGGTGCCCTGCGGCACGTTGACCCAGAAGTTCTTGGTCTGGTTGCGGTCGATCCGGCCGCTGTTGGTGACGCTGAACCGGTTGCCCGCGTTCAGTTCCTGCGGCACGAACACGGTGTTCAGCAGCTGCGTGTCGGTGCCGGAGGTGAACGGGTTGTCCAGTTCGAGCACGGCCGAGTGCACGCCGGTGTCGCGCGGGTTGATCCGCACGTCGAACGTGACCGGCTTGTTCAGCGGAAGGTGCACCACGCCGGGCGACGAGAACGTGCCGTCGTTGCCGATCCACTTGAGACGGTACGGAACCGTGCGGTCGCTGCCGGTGGTCCGGGTGAACGTGTAGGTGCGGGTGTACTGCTTGCCCCGCACCACGCCTTCCCGGTCGTGGATGCCGACACCGACGCCCGGCTTGGGCAGGAAGCCCTCCAGCGCCGTGTTCACCTCGACCGAGCTGGTCACGGTGTCCGGGTTCGGGTTGGCCGCGAGGTGGATGAACGCGCGGAACACGTCGAACAGGCCGTTGCCCTGCTCGTAGGCGCCAACACCGTCGATGAAGCGCGCCGACGAGTAGATGGCGTTGCGCAGCGCGGCCATGCTCGGCCGCTTGCCGCCGTGCATCGCCTTGTACGCGCTCACCAGCAGCGCGGCGGCGCCGGTCGCCTGCGGGGCGGCCATCGAGGTGCCGTTGAAGTGCGCGTAGCCGTTCGGCAGCGTGAACGTGCCGGGCAGCGGCTGGGCCGCCTGCCACAGCGGGATCGACGAGATCGCCGAGCCGGGCGCGATGATGTTCGGCTTGAAACCGCCGTCCTCACGCGGGCCGCGTGACGAGTACGGGTGCAGGCCTTCCTTCTTGGCCGTCTCCGAACCGTAGTTCCGCAGCCAGGTCTCCTTGGTGATGTACGAACCGACGCTCACCGCGTCGCTCGCCACCGACGGGTCACCGACGGTGTTGGCACCGGAACCGCTGTTGCCGGACGAGATGAACAGCTGGATGTTGTACTGCGCGATGACCCGGTTGTAGATCTGCGCACGGGCGCTGTTGCCGTCGTTGAGCGGCGGCAGGCCACCGATGGAGATGTTGACGACGTCGGCGCCGTTGCGGGCGGCGTAGAGCACGCCGTCGGTCAGGCCGCTGTCGGTGCACGACGGCGTGGACAGGCAGGCCTTGATGGCCATCAGCTTCGCGCCAGGCGCGGCACCGGCCATCTTGCCGTCCAGGATCGCGTTACCGGTGGTGATACCGGCGACGTGCGAACCGTGTGCGGCGGCGGCAATACCGAGGCCGACGAACGGAGTGTCCGGCGTGCCGTACACCGACCTGTCGGTCTGCACGACGAACGGGACCGTCTCCCTGACACCCGGCGTGGCCGGGTTGTCCGTGCCGAAGTGGCCGACGTCCTGCTTGACCTTGTAGTCGATCATCGCGGTGTCGTCGGTGAAGTCACCGTTGCCGTTCAGGTCGACGCGGACCTGCTTGGTCGCGACGTCCTGCAGCACGCCGAACCGGTCGGCCTTGTCGCCGTCACGGTTGACGTCGCCGCCGATCTCGCTGCTGGCCGAGGCGAAGTCGTTGACACCGGCGTTCTCGGTGAACACGCCGACCGAGTACGGGCCGCCGGTCGCGGGCGCCGTCCAGGTCCGGCCGGCCGCGGTGAACTGGCCGGTGTAGGTCTGCTGTGACATCGCGACCCAGGTGCTGTCACCGGAGTCCGGGGAGTTCGCGTTGTACCAGTCGACGATCTTGCGCTCGCCGGAACTGGTCCTGGCCAGCGCCGGGTGGTCCAGGTCGACGCCGCTGTCCAGCACGGCAACGAGGACGTTCTTGCCGTCCCAGAACGGGAAGACCTGGCCGAACTGGGCGGCGTGGGTGTCCCCGGTCGGCAGGTACGGGTTGTCGCGCGGGGTGTTCGGCCCGGGCGCGGGCTGCGGGATCGGGTTGCTCATCCCGTCGGTGCCCGGCTCGTCGCGGGCGATCAGGCCGTCCACGTCGATCGACCGGACCGAGCCGAGTTTCGCGGCCTGGCGCGCCTTGTCCGGCGGCAGGGTCACCTTGAGGTAGTCGACGTCCTTCTCGACGGACTTGACGTTCGCGCCGATCGACCGTAACTCGTCGGCGGCCGCGTCGGCACGGCCCTTCTCGGCGGCGACGAGCACGGTGACGGACTTCTTGCCCGCCTTCTCCGCCTCGGCGACCAGGCCGCGGTCACGGGAGTCAAGCTGCTTCTGGCCGGCAGGCACCGGCTGTTCCGGTGGTTGCGCCGCGATCGCGCTCGTCGGCGCGGCGAGGCCGAGCACGGCGGTGCTCATCGCCAGCACCGCCCACCCGGCGCGGGTACGCAGTGGAGATCTTGATGTCACAGCCAAACCCTTCATGGGGATCGTGGCGAGAAACTGCCCACGAAGCACATCCCCACGCAGCTGCGAAGACAATCACACAACTGGCCTATTCCGCGCAGTCCACATTGGCCTGTTCGGCCTAGAGCACGAAATCATGACGCCCCAAGGATCTCAATACCGTAACAGCCGAAGCCGCCGACCACGCAGCGCACACGAACGGACGCGCTACGACACCGCTGTCAGGGTTCGCGGCCTGCCGAACCAGGCGGCCAGTTCCTCACGGAGTCCACTCAGGACACCGTCACCCGCCCACGCCACATAGCCGTCCGGGCGCACCAGCACAACATCCGCAAGTCGTTCATCCCATGCGAGTTCGACTACGTCAACCCGATCACGCCAGCCGTCCGCGATGTCCTTCAGTGCGGTGTTACGGGCGAAGTCCAGCAACACCGGACGTGCGTCGCGCAACCCGCCGATCTCGCCGATGTCGGGCAGGAACCGCCCGGCCAACGGGTGGTCCGTGCCGGTCCGGTAACGGATGTCCGACCCGGCCATGGTCAGCGCGATGTGCCCGGCAACGTCCACCTTGGTCATCAGCTCGGCGAAGAACTCCCGCAGTGCCGTCACTTCCGGGCCCGGCCCGGCCAAGGCGGACTGCGCCTGGGTGTGCATCACCACCCGTTCGGCGGCTGGACGCCGCTCGGTCTCGTAGGTGTCCAGCAGGTCTTCCGGTGCCCAGCCCTGCCTGTGCGCGGCGAGTTTCCAGCCGAGGTTGGCCGCCTCCTGCAGGCCCAGGTTCAGGCCGGGACCGCCGTTCGCGGAGTGCACGTGAGCCGCGTCGCCGATCAGGAACACCCGGCCCGAGCGGTATTTCTCCGCGATCCGGCTGTTCCCGCCGGACAGCCGGCGCAGCAGGTGCGGGCCGTCGCCTGCCGGCGGCCCGATCGGCACGTCGGCACCGAGCACCCGGCGGACGCTCTGCCGAAGGTCGTCGAGCGTCATCGGACCGTCGTCAACCGCGTCCCACTCGATTGTCACCACCAGTGGTTTGCCCGGCTCAAGCTCGATGTGCAGGAACACGCCGTGCTCGGTGCGGGTGTGCACGCCGGGTGGGATCCGGCCGAAACCGGGCACCTCCAGCTGACCGTCGACGAGCCCGGGTAAGGTCACATGCGCGGCCCTGTTCACGCCTTTCTCTGTTGACACGCCGGGAAAATCGATCCCGGCGAGCTTGCGGACCGTGCTGCGGCCACCGTCCGCACCGACGAGGAACTCGGCGTTCAGCGCGTATTTCCCTTGCGGGCCGGTCACTTCGACGTCGACTCCGCGGTCGTGCTGGGTGAGACCGGCGACCTCGTGCCCGCGCCTGATCTCGACACCGAGCTCCAGCGCACGCTCCTCCAGCACCTGTTCGAGACGTCGTTGCGGCACAGGCAGAATCGTGAGCGGATTGTCCTCAAGGCCGCTGAGGTCCAACGGCAGCATGCCGAAAAAGAAGCCAGGTGCCCGAAAGGGAACGTCCCCACCGCCCAGCCGCCGCAGCAGGCCACGCTGGTGCAGCAGCCGGACCACTTGGCCGACCATCCCGTTGGCCTTGGGCTCCTGGCTTCGTTCGGTCAGTCTCTCCAGCACGACGGGACGTTCCCCGGCCAGTGCCAGCTCGCACGCGAGCATCAGGCCGTTCGGTCCGCCCCCGGCGATCGCGATCATGGTTCTCCTCCTTTTAGGTCGGTCAGGTGACCGAGCGCCTCGCGGATCAGCGGCCCGAGCGGCACCAGCGGATCGGCGTTCATCCACCGTTGTTGCGCGACGCTGCAAGCCGCGCCGACCGCACCGGCGACCACTTGCGGGTACATGTCCCGCTCGACGTCCATGCCGAGCCGGTCGGCGATGGCCTCGGCGAGCGCACGGCTCATCGCCGCGTCGGCTTTGAGGTACTCGGCCGTCAGCAACGGCGAGCTCACCAGCTCCCGTACGCCCTCGGTCCACGACTTGTCCGGCGGTGTCGTCTCGTCGTCATTGCCGTAGATCGCGAGCACCGCCTGCTCGATCGACTGCCAGAACGGCTCGTCCGGCGGTCGTTCCCGCAGGATGTCGCCGATCCGCACCATCCGGTCCAGCTCACGCCAGACGATCGCCTCGTACTTGCTCGAGAAGTAGTTGTTGAACGTCCGCGGTGACACACCCACGGCCGTCGCGATGTCCTCGACCAGCACGTTCTCGATGCCGCGCTCGACCGCGAGGCGCAACGCCTCCCAGCTCAGCGCCTCCCGCGTGGCCCGCTTCTTGCGTTCTCTCAGCCCTGACACCACCCGACACTGCCAGAAAACTGCGCGGCACGCAAGTTTGCTTTTTGCGCAGGTTTCGTGGAGTGGACAGGGCACGGCGGGGACGCCGAAGCCCAGTACCGTTTCCGCCATGACGGACTGGATCGGCTTGGCCGAGGAGGTCGCCGCGCAGCTGAAGGCGGACGCGGCCGAACGGGACCGGGCGAACCGGCCACCCACCGCGGAGGTGGACCTGTTGCGCTCATCCGGCCTGCTGGCCGCGGACGAGGCGGCGGCGGACGCGGTGACCAGGATCATCTCCGCGGCGGACGCGTCGATCGGGCACCTCATCGGCTACCACTACCTGCACCTTTGGCGAGCGCGGCTGTTCGACAACCCCGCGGCCGCCGAGCGGATGCGCGCCGACGCGAACTGGTTCTGGGCGGGCGTGAGCAACCCGCTGGACGCCGCGCTCGAGCTGACGCCCACTTCGGACGGATTTGTCGTCAACGGCCGCAAGACCTTCGCCACCGGCGCTTCGGTGGCCGACCGGCTCGTGGTGTCCGCGACCCGGGTGGACACCGACGAGAAGCTCACGTTCACGGTGGACGCCAAGGCGTCCGGGATCTCCTACCCGTCCGATTGGGACAACACCGGCCAGCGGCTGACCGCCAGCGGCGGCATCGTGTTCGACGACGTGGCGGTCGACAGCCAGGACGTCCTGGGCGCGCAGCCGGCCGACTCGATCCGGCTTTCCCTTGCCGCGCTGGGTTTCCAGCTCGCGCTGACCCAGATCTACGTGGGCATCGCGGCGGGCGCGCTGGCCGAGGCCGCCGAGTACACCCGTGGCCAGGCCCGGCCGTGGTTCCTGTCCGGTGTGGACTCCGCGTCGACGGACCCGTACATCCTCGCCGGCTACGGCGAACTGGTCGCTTCCCTTGAGGCAGCGGGCACTTTGGCCGACCGGGCCGCGGAGTCCCTGCGGCAGTCCGCCGCCGCCGGTGCCGAGCTGACCGCCGAACAGCGGGCCGGCACGGCGGTCACCATCTCGTCGGCCAAGGTTTTCGCCACCCGGGTGGTCAACGAGACCACGTCGAAGGTCTTCGAGTTCATGGGCGCCCGCGCGACCGCGACCAAGTTCGGCTACGACCGCTTCTGGCGCAACGCGAGGACTTTGACCCTGCACGACCCGGTCGTCTACAAGGCACGGGAAGTCGGCGCGTACTTCCTGACGGGCGAGCACCCGCCGTTCACGGGATACAGCTGATGACTCCGGTGCTGGCGGACAGCGTCAGACTCACCGACGACGGCGTGCTGATCCTGGACCGCCGCAACTTCCCGTTCACGCGCGACTGGATGCTGTGCCGTACATCCGCCGAAGTGGCCAAGGCCATTGAGGACATGGTCACCCAGTCCTCCGGCCCGTACTTCGCCGCGCTGTACGGCATGGTGCTCGCCGCCCGCGAAGCGGCGGGCTTACGCCCGCACGCCGCGTACGCCTACATGGAACAAGCCGGCACACGGTTACTCCGGGCCCGGTCGACCAACAACCACCTGCGCAAAGCTGTGCACGCGGTGCTGTCGCACGTGTCCGGTTCCGGTGAATCGCTTGTCTCGACCGCGATGACCGCGGCCAAGGCAGGCGACGAGTTGTACCGCGGCCGAAGCCGCGCACTGGGGACCGCGGCCGCATCGTTGCTGCCGGCCGAGGGCGGCGTGCTGACCCACTGCTGGGCGGATCTTTACCTGGTGGAACTGGTCCTGGCGGCTCAGCGCGGCGGCAAACGCCTGCGCTTCTTCTGCACCGAGACCCGGCCGTACCTGCAAGGCGCCCGGCTGACCGCCGAGACCCTCGCCGAGATGGGCGTGGACACCACCCTGATCTCCGACGGGATGGGCGCGGCCGTGCTGCAGTCCGGCGAGGTGGACGCCCTGGTGACCGCGGCCGACCGGGTCACGATGGCCGGGCACGTGATCAACAAGGTCGGCACGCTGGGCCTGGCCGTGGCCGCCGCGGCGTTCGGCGTGCCGTTCCACGCGCTGGTGCAGGCACCGGACCAGGACGCACGGACCGCCGACGACGTGCCGCTGGAATACCGGCCCGGCGAGGACGTCCTGCACACCATGGGCATCCGCACCGCGAGCGACAAGGTCCGCGGCCTCTACCCCGCCTTCGACGTGACACCGCCCCGGTTCGTCACCACCATCGTCACCGACCGCGGCCCGTTCGAGCCGCACCGGATCGCCGAGTACTACGCGGAAGGAGAACCCAACCAGTGACCGCACTGACTGCCCGATGGGTCGTGGTCGACATCGAGGGCACCTTGACCCCGACCAGCCAGGTGCACGTCGTGCTGTACGACTACGCGCGGCCCCGCCTCGGCCCATGGATCGACGCGCACCCGTCCGACCCTGTCGTGACCGAGGCCGTCGCCCAGATCCGCTCGCTCGGCGGACTCCCCGAAACGGCCGGGACCGCCGAGATCGTGTCGGTGCTGCACGGCTGGATGGACGCGGACCAGAAGATCGCGCCGCTGAAGACGTTGCAGGGCCTGATCTGGCAGCGTGGCTACGCCGAGGGAGACCTGGTCACCGAGCTGTTCCCGGACGTGGTGCCCGCATTGCGGTCCTGGCACGACAAGGGCCTGGACCTGGCGGTGTTCTCGTCCGGCTCGGTCGCCGGACAGGTCGCGGCGTTCTCCCGCACCACGGACGGCGACATCACCTCGCTGTTCGCCACGCACTTCGACACCGTGAACGCCGGACCGAAGCGCGAAGCGCCCTCATACCGCGCGATCGCTTCCGCCCTCGGCGCCGCCGCCGCGGAGATCGTCTTCTGCTCCGACGTGCCCGCGGAGCTGGACGCGGCCCGCGCGGACGGCTGGCAGACCGTGGGCCTGGCCCGGCCGGGCGAGCCGTTCGCGGACGCCGACTTCGGCCCGCACCTGGCGGTGCGGACGTTCGCCGAGGTCTCGGTGGACCTGCCGTGAACCTCGCGGAAGCAGGCCGTCTGCTGGCGGACGAGTGCGCCCGGTACACCGCGTTGGGCTGGATGCGTGGCACGTCGGGGAACCTGTCGGTCCGGCTGAGCTCGTCGCCGCTCCGGCTGGCCGTCACGGCAAGCGGCCTCGACAAGGGCGAACTGACCCCGTCGGACGTCGTGGAGGTGGACGCTTCCGGCACACCGGTCCACCCCGGCCCGCCGGCCCCGTCAGCCGAGGCAGGCTTGCACGGCCGGATCGCGGCGGTCTCGGGCGCCGGGGCGGTGGTGCACGTGCACGTCCTCGCCCCTGTGCTGGCCGCCGAACGCTGGCCGTCCGGCGTTGAACTGCGTGACCTGGAAATGCTGAAGGGCTTCGGCCGCGCGGCGCACGACGACCTGGTGACCATCCCGGTCGTTCCCAACAGCCAGGACATGGAAGTGCTCGGCGACGCGTTCGAGGCCTCCTACCGTGCCGACACGCCCGCGTTGATCGTGGCCCGCCACGGGTTGTACGTCTGGGGCAGTGACCTGCGTCAAGCACGCCACCGCACAGAGTGCCTCGAATGGCTGATGAGGTTCATAATCGAGTCATGACGCTGCTCACCGTGTGGCCCGACACAGACCCGTCGACGGTGCTCGTACGCACCTCGGACGCGGACGAGATCCAGGGCGAGCTCAAGCAGCTCGGGGTCCGGTTCGACCGCTGGCCGGTGGTGGCGGACCTGTCCCCGCAACCCTCCTCCGACGAGGTCCTGGCGGCCTACCGAACCCACATCGACGAGGTCATCGCGGCAGAGGGCTACACCTACGTGGACGCCCTGCACATGACGCCCGCGGACACTCCCGAGTGGACCGCGAAGGCAGCGGAAGCCCGCCAGAAGTTCCTGGCCGAGCATACCCATGACGACGACGAGGACAGGTTCTTCGCCCGCGGTTCCGGCGTGTTCTACCTGCACGTGAACGCGAAGGTGTACGGCATCCTGTGCGAGGCGGGCGATCTGTTGAGCGTCCCCGCCAACACCACCCACTGGTTCGACATGGGCACCAGGCCCGACTACGTGGCGGTCCGTTTCTTCCACGACGACGACGGCTGGGTCGGGAACTTCACCGGCAACCGCCTCGCCGAAGACTTCCCCAGCTTCGACGACCTGACCGCGACCCGCTGACCAAAACCGGGCCGGGACAACCCGCGGCACGACGCAAGCCCAAGGACAACGCGCAAGTGCCGCTCAGCCCTCAGCTCGCGCGGGCCGGCGAAGAAGGCCCAGCGCGCAAGGACAAGGGCAGCCTTCAGCTTGCGCGCGAGCTCAGAGGTGGGCTTCGTGGGCGCTCCGGCACCTTTGAACACAGCTGTCGATCAAGCGGTCAAGGTGCGAGAACTGCCACCACATGCGCCCTCTTGGTGGCCTGCCCGCCAGCGGGGCAGCTGTTTCTCCCGCCGCCGAAGGCCCCAAGCAGAAAGGCACCTTCAAAGGCAAGCGTCACCGCATCACCAATTCCCCAGGGGGAACCCCTGATTTTCACGTTACCGCAAACCCCTGACATGTTCTGATCACCAGACGCCAGTTGTCCACAACCGGCTCCGCTTGTGGACAACCGGGCGGGATCTCTTGACACACGCCAGGTCGGCGGGGTCCCATGACAGATGCGTGAGAGCGCTCTCGCAGGCGCGCTCAGGCACCCCTGCACCTCTTCCCCACCAGGAGAGTCGATGCCCCCTGCAATGAAGCAGGCCGGTCGAGCGATCACCGCCGCCTTGGCGGTGCTCGCGCTGGCCCTCAGTTTTGTCCTGTTCACCAGCCATCGGACCGCCAGCGCGACCGTCGTCGGCGCGGGCGGGTACCTGGACAGCCTGCCCGGCGCCGGTCCGGCCGGGTGCGGGTCGATCGGCAGCAACGCCAGGACATTCGTCACCGCGAACGCGCCCGCCGGCGGTGTCCCCACCAACGACTGGTGGTCCTCGCTGCTGTGGAAGCGCAACGACTGCGCCGGCTCGGACAACCTGGCCGCGCATCCGTTGTCCCTCAAGGCGACCACGAGTGGCCTGGGCGTCGACTACCCCACCACCGCGACGATCACCGGCTCCGCCACCACGACCGGTGAGTACCACTTCGAGCATTCCACCGACTTCACCATCGGCGTCGCGGGCCTGACCGCGACGGCCATGGTGGACGGGTGGAGCGACTGGACGGTCACCTCGTCGTGGGCGAACGCCGGACGTTCCCTGAAAACCACGATCGGGCACGGGCTTCCGTTCGTCCACGCGGAGGCGACGGGCGGAAACGCCCAGCTGACCTTCCAGTCCGCGCCGACCGTGTGGTCCAACAGCGGCAAAACCCTTGGTGTCACGATCAACGGGCACGACTACGCGTTGTTCGCGCCCACGGGTGCGACGTGGACGATCTCCGGCGCGTCGATCAGCTCGACGCTGGCCGGACGCGGTTACTTCTCGATCGCCGTGCTGCCGACGACAGCGCAGTCGTCCAACACCGAGCGCACGAACCTGCTCAACGCCTTCGCGCCGTACGCCTATTCGTTCATCACCGGAACGACTGTGTCGTGGAGCTTCAACGAAGCCACGAGCAGGCTCACCACGACGTACAACTTCACCACCCAGGCAAGGGAAGGCGCGGCGACCGGCACAGTCGCGGCGCTCTACCCGCACCTGTGGAAGAACCTCGCCGGTGGAACGCCGATCGCGAACACCTACATCTCGCCGCGAGGCCAGATGCGCGTTCTGACGAACATCACGTCGTTCCAGACAAGCATGGTCTACCGAGGCGTGCTGCCTGAACTGCCCGCGGTGGGCATGACGGGCGCGGACCTGACCACCCTGAACAACGAACTGAACGCCGTGGGCGATCCGTTCGCCGGGTTCGGAAATGACACGTACTGGACAGGGAAAGCGCTCGGCCGCGCGGCGCGGCTGGCCGAGATCGCCGATCTGGTCGGCAACACGGGCGTCCGCGACAGGATGCTGTCGGCGATCAAGTCCCGGCTCACCGACTGGTTCACCGCCACCCCGGGCAAGACGGCTCGTGTCTTCGGCTACAACTCCAGTTGGGGCACGTTGATCGGCTACCCGGCGTCGTACGGGTCCGACCAGGAACTCAACGACCACCACTTCCACTACGGCTACTACATCGCCGCCGCGGCGACCTTGGCGAAGTACGACCCGGCATGGGCGTCGCCGAACCAGTACGGCGGAATGGTCGACATGCTCATCCGGGACGCCAACAACTACGACCGCAACGACCGGCGATTCCCGTTCCTGCGGGACTTCGACATCTACGCCGGGCACGACTGGGCGTCCGGGCACGCGAACTTCTTCGCGGGCAACAACCAGGAGTCGTCGTCCGAAGGGATGAACTTCGACGCCGCACTGATCCAGTTCGGCCAGGCCACCGGCAACAGGACGGTCCGGGACGCCGGGATCTACCAGTACGTCACCCAGGCCGCGGCGATCGCGGAGTACTGGCACGACACCACGAACTCCAACTTCCCGTCCGCTTTCCCGCACAACACGGTCGGCATGGTGTGGGGCAACGGCGGCGCGTACGCGACGTGGTTCTCGGGCGAGCCGGAGATGATCCACGGCATCAACATGCTGCCCATCACCGGTGGATCGCTGTATCTGGGCTACAACCCGGGTTACATCAACACCAACCTCCAGGAGATGCGGACCGTCAAACCGTCCGCACCCACGGTCTGGCGGGACATCATCTGGGAGTTCCAGGCACTGTCGCAACCGGACGCGGCGCTCCAGGCGTGGCGGTCCACAAGCTACACGTCAGAAGAAGGTGAGAGCAGGGCGCACACCTTCCACTGGCTGCGCAACCTCGCCGCACTGGGCCAAGTGGACACCACGGTCACGGCCAACACGCCGCTCTACGCGGTGTTCACGAAGAACGGCGCGCGGACGTACGTCGCGGCCAACCGCGGTACGACACCTCTGACAGTCACCTTCTCCACCGGCGTTTCCCTGACCGTCCAACCGGGACGGACGGCCACCACCGGGGCGATCACCTGGCAGGGCGGTAGTGGGCCGGGGACGCCCGGCGGTGGCGGGAGCAGCACGTTCTTCGTCAACACGAACGCGCTGTCGACCACGGCAGGCGCCAGCGGGTCCAGCGCGACGATCCCGTCAGCGGGTGGCGCGAACTGGGACGGCACGCCGCACAACCCGGTGACGTACACCGCCTGTGGTTTCACCGGCACGTACGACTCGTCGAAGACGACACAGTTCAGCCTGGGTGTCGACGCGGGCACGGGCGTCGGCGCCGGTGTTCAGGCCAGGATCTCCTACGCCCCCACGGGTTCCACGTACACCAGGACGGAGACGTACCACTACTTCGCGACCGATCCGATCAACGGCTGGGAAATCTACACCCACAACGCCGGGCAACGGGCCACGAGCGGAACACCGCAGTCGTTCAGCAACGGCTGCATCCGGTTGGAGGTCTGGAACGCGATCGGCAACGTGGCCACGTCGTTGCGGGTCAACGACGGTCAATCGCGGCTCGTGATCCCCTTTAATCCCGCTTGATCCCACCTCCGGAGAACGCGACCTGACCAGGTCGCGTTCTTTTCTGTCCGCAGAAAATACCTACCTCCCGGTTTGTTTGGTCCTATCGTCGGACGTAGACTCGATGGACGACGACTGGGCGAAGGGGATCCGGGGTGCCGAAACAGGAACGCGCGGAACGGACGCGAGCGACCATCCTCGACGCGGCCGCCAAGGTGTTCGACTCGCAGGGTTTCGTCGGGGCCAGCCTGTCCGACATCCTCGCCGAGGCCGGCGTCACCAAAGGCGCACTGTACTTCCACTTCAAGTCCAAGGAGGAGCTCGCGCACGAACTCGTCGCCGAGCAGTTCTCCATCTGGCCGCCGGTCGACGACAACGGCAAACCGGGCCTGCAGACCGTGATCGACCTGACCCACGCCATGGCGCGCGGTCTCCAGGAGAACGTCCGGATCCGAGCAAGCATCCGGTTGGTGATCGAGCAGGGCACGTTCACCGACCCGTCGCCGGACTCCTACCTGCGGTGGATCGACGTGTGCCGGGACCAGCTCGACCACGCCCAGGAGCGGGGTGACATCCGCAAGGAGCTGGTCACCGGTGACATCGCGAACTTCCTCGTCAGCGCGTTCACCGGCCTGCAGATTTCGTCACAGGTGCTGACCGACCGGGCCGATCTGCCGGACCGGGTCGCCGGCATGTGGCGGTACGTGCTGCCCGCGATCGTCCCGCCCCGCCGGCTCAGCCGGTTCGTGCCCGAGGGGACGGCGGCGCAGACTCCCGGCTAGCCTCTTCTCAGCCGACACGTTCGAGCCGCGACTCTCCCGGTGCGTCGTCCGACTTCAGAATCGCCTGCTGCAACCTGCGCAATCCGGGCGACGGTTCGAGACCGAGTTCCTCGATCAGGGTGGTGCGCAGGTTCCGGTAGACGGTCATCGCCTGCGCACGGCGTCCGCTCCGGTAGAGCGCGACCATGAGATGCGCGTGCAGTCCTTCGTGTGTGTGGTACCGCGCGACCAGTCCGGTCAGCTCGCTGATGAGTTCGTGGTGCCTGCCAAGCCTGAGATCCGCGTCGATCCGCCGTTCCAAGGCGGCCAACCGTGCCTCGGTCAGCCGCAGCACCTCGCCCCGTAGCAACGGTCCAAGGTGGACATCGACGAGCGCGGGACCGCGCCAGAGACCCAGAGCGTCGCGGAAGTTGTCGGCCGCGAGTTCGTACTCCCTGGTCTGGTGCGCACGGTGGCCCGCGGCGGTGAGCCTTTCGAACTCCCGGACGTCGACCGAGGACACGTTCAGCGCGTACCCGCCCGGCCTGGTCGCCAGGATCTGCTTGGCGTCCGCGCTCGTGCCGCCGATCGCCCCGGCGATCATGGTGCGCAGGTTGAGGATGTACGTCTGCAGAGTCGTGCTGGCGCTGCGCGGGACCTTGGTACCCCAGAGTTCCTCGTTCAGATCCGCGATCGGCACGACCTCGTCGGCGTGGATGGCGAGCATCGCGAGCACCTTGCGCGGCTTGGCCGCCGTCGGCATCACCTGGCCTGCACTTGCCTGGACCTTCAGCGGCCCCAAAACGCCGATCTCCATCACTTCTCCGTCCGTGCGGGCTGGGCCGCGTCACCATACAAAACCAACCGGCCGGTTTGCAAGAAAAAAGAGACCGGTCGGTTTTTTCTTTGCTCGACCACCCGCTGACCAGGCGTGATACCGGGACCAGCTAGGCTCAGCGACCATGACGGAGCAGCGCGAAGTACTCACCTGGGAACTTTTCGGCACCGCATCCCGCGAACTGGCCACCCGGATCGCGGCCGACGGATACCAGCCGGACCTGATCCTGTCCATCGCCCGCGGCGGCCTGTTCGCGGCCGGGGCGCTGGGCTACGCGTTGAACGTCAAGAACCTGCACGTGATGAACGTGGAGTTCTACACCGGCGTGGACGAGCGCCTGGACCTGCCCGTCATGCTGCCGCCCGTACCGAACGTGGTCGATCTGACAGGCGCCAAGGTGCTGGTCGCCGACGACGTGGCCGACACGGGCGCGACGCTGAAGCTGGTTCGCGACTTCTGCTCCGACCACGTGGCGGAGGTCCGGTGTGCGGTGGTTTACGAAAAGCCGCATTCGACCGTGAAGTGTGAGTACGTGTGGCGGTACACCGACCGGTGGATCAATTTTCCGTGGTCGACTCTGCCGCCCGTGGTCGACGCTCCGGCCGCCGTTCTGGAGGCTTGATCCGCTTTTCGCCACCGCGCTTGCCGTGGGGCGTGTTACGTCCCCTTCCCGCATGGCCGGGAACTGTCGGACCCTTCTGGTTGAATCAAGATCAGGGGCTCCCCTGGATGGCGGGGTTTGTCGCCGAGGGCCGCCGTGAAAACCCGCCGTGAAGACCAGCCGTGAAGACCAGCCGTGAAGACCAGCCGTGAAGACCGCCGCCAAGCGCCGTCAGGACGTGGGCGGGCGCGAGCGGCCCGAGCGGGGCCCGCCGGCGCGGGTATGCGTTGATCCACTTCCGGGCCGGCCTGGGGATGGACACGGAGCGTCACCGTGATCGACTTCTTTACTCGGTCGCGGGCGACCCGGTCAACCTCTTGCCAGTCCGCTGCTGAGGCACGACAGTGTGACCATGCACGCGAGCCGCGAGTTGATCGAGGCGAAACAGATGCTGGCCGTGGCGCGGCAGGAGGCGCTGCGCGGCAAAGCGGCCGGCGGGATTCCCATCGGCGCGGCCCTCTACGGCCCCGACGGCGAGTTACTCGGTAGCGGGCACAACCGGCGGGTGCAGGACGACGACCCGTCGATGCACGCCGAGACCGCGGCGTTCCGCAACGCGGGCCGCAGACCGCACTACCGCGACACCATCATGGTGACGACCTTGTCGCCCTGTTGGTACTGCAGCGGTCTGGTCCGGCAGTTCAACATCAGCAGGGTGGTCATCGGCGAGGCCACCACCTTCTCCGGCGGGCACGACTGGCTCGCGGAGCACGGCGTCCAGGTGACCATTGTGGACGACCCGGACTGCGTCGAACTGATGACCGAGTTCATCAAGGAACACCCGGACCTGTGGTTCGAGGATATCGGGGAGGAGCGCACATGACAGTCCCGCTCGTCGATCTCGAACCGTGGTTCCACGGCTCGCTCAAGGACCGCCTCCAGGTCGCCGACCAGGTCGACCGCGCGTTGCAGGACTCCGGTTTCCTGCTGATCACCGGGCACGGCGTGCCGGAATCGCTGCGCGCCGACATCCGCAAGCAGGCCCGTCGGTTCTTCGGGCTGCCCGGCGAGGTCAAGCAGCGGTACGCGGTCTCAGTCGGTGGGCGCGGGTGGTTGCCGCCGGGTGTCGAGGCGAACGCGTACGCCGAGGGCACCGAAACTCCCCCGGATCTCAAGGAGTCCTATTCGGTCGGGGCGGACGCCGCCGTCGGCGACCCCGCGATCGACGACTTCTGGTTCGCGCCGAACGTCTGGCCGCAGGAGGTGCCGTTCCTCGAATCCACCTCCGTCGAGTACATGGCCAGGATGCGGGCGCTGTCCGACGAACTGCTGACCGTCTTCGCGGTCGCGCTGCGGCTTCCGGAGAACCACTTCACCGCGCACACCCGGCATCCCACGTACACGTTCAACATCAACTGGTACCCGCCGCTGACCGTGGTCGGTCACCCGGACGAGGGTCAGTTCCGGATCGGCCCGCACACCGACTTCGGCACGGTCACCGTGCTCGACCGGGAGGCGGGTGTCGGCGGGCTGCAGGTGTTCACAAAGGACGGCCGGTGGGAGAACGCCCCGTACGACCCGGACGCACTCACGGTCAACATCGGTGACCTGATGGCCCGCTGGACCGGCGACCGGTGGCGGTCCACGCGCCACCGTGTCCTCCCGCCGCACGCCAGCGCGCCGGACGAGGACCTGGTCTCGCTGATCTTCTTCTACGAGACCGACCATGACGCCCGGATCACGTCACTCGGCCCGCCGATCGGCAAGACCGGTTACCCCGAGGTGATCGCCGCCGATTACCTGAAGGAGAAGCTCGACGCCATCACCGTGACCTGATGTACGGCGAGCAGGTCGTCAAGGTCGAGCCGGGCGGCATCGAGCCGGTCGCGGCGGCCGACAGGCACGGCAGGCCGCGGCACCTGTTCTGGACGTGGACGTCGCCGAACCTGGAGTTCGCCACCGTCTTCCTCGGCGTGCTCGCGGTGTCCGCGTTCGGGCTGAGCTTCTGGCAGGCCGCGGCGGCGCTCACGCTGGGCAACCTGCTCGGCGCGATCGCGCACGGTGTCCTGTCGGCCCGGGGCCCGGACCACGGTGTCCCGCAGATGGTGCTGGGCCGTGCGGCTTTCGGGTACCGGGGAAACGTCCTCCCTGCCACCCTGATGTCGGTGATGGCCGGGGCCGGCTGGTTCGCCGTCAACAGCGTCAGCGGAGCGTTCGCGCTGAACACGCTGACCGGGTTACCCGTGCTGCTGTGCCTGATCATGGTCGTGGGCGTGCAGATTCTGATCGCGTTCTTCGGGCACAACCTGATCCAGGTGTTCGAGCGGTACGCCTTCCCTGTGCTCGCAGTGGTTTTCGCGATCACAGCCGTGGTCGTCTTCAGCAAGGCAAACCCGGGAACCGCCGGCAGCGGAGGATTGGGCGGGTTCCTGTTGGCCGCGAGCGCGGCGTTCGGGTACACCGCGGGCTGGAATCCGTACGCCGCCGACTACACCCGTTACCTGCCAGCGAACACATCGCGCCGCGCGGTCGGTTGGTCGGCAGGCTCCGGATTGTTCCTGGCGACGACAGTGCTGATGCTCGTCGGGGCCGCGTCGGTCACCATCGGCGGATCCACTTCGGACAATCCGGCGACCGCGTTCACCGGCCACCTGCCGGGTTGGCTCGCGGCGCTGACACTGCTGTGCATCGCGTTGGGCGCGGTCGCGGCGAACGTGCTGAACGTGTACTCCGCCGCGCTCGCCTTCTTGACGCTCGGGATCAGACTGCCGCTCGCCTGGCGTCGCGCGGTCGTCGCGGCCGGGTTCGGTGTCGTCGGGTTTGTCCTCGCCTGGCTGGGCCTGGCCGACGCGGGACACGCCTACGAGAGCTTCCTGCTGGTGATCGCGTACTGGGTCGGGCCCTGGCTCGGGATCACCCTGGTGGACATGCACCTGCGGCGCGGCCGGAAACTCGACCTCCTGCTCACCGACAAGTCGTACCGGAACTGGGCGGGACCGACGGCCATGCTGACCGGCATGATCGTCTCGATCGGACTGTTCGCCAACCAGTCCCGGTACACCGGGCCGGTGCCCCAGGCGATTCCGTGGATCGGTGACATCACGTTCCTGGTCGGCTTCCTGATCGCCGCCGTCGTCTACGCGGTGTGGCCCAAGAGCCGGTAGACCCGTTCGGCGTTACCGGAAAAGACCATCTGTGCCAGGCGATCCGCGTCGGCCGCACGCCACGAGTCCTCGGCCACCCCGGCGTCGAGCACCGCCGCCATTCCCCGGCGGAACAGCGTCGCCGACAGGTAGTAGAGCTCGGGCAGCCCGAAGGCGTCCGAGGAGAACAGGAACTTGCCGAACGGCGCCAGTTCGAGCGTCTCCTCGATCAGCACCCGGGAGCGGTCGCCGAGGTTGTGCGTCGCGAGTCCCACGTCCACGTACACGTTGCCGAACACCTGTGCCAGGTAACCGGCTTCGCGGTGGAACGGGTAGTTGTGCAGCAGCATGACCGGGACACCGGTGGGCTCGATCGCCCTGAGCAACGGCATCAGCAGCAAGGGGTTGCCGGACTTCATGTCCACATCGGAGTCGCCGATGCCGACGTGGAACTGGATCGGCAGGCCACGGTCGACCGCGCACCAGATCAGAAACCGCTGCAGCACCGGGTCCGCGAGCCGCCGGGAGCCGGAGAACCAGCGCCAGACCGCCCGCGTCACCTCGTCCCGCGAGGGACGCTCCGGCGCCAGGTCGAGGCCGACCCGGTACGCGGCGATCGACTTCACGCCGACCGCGTCAGCGGTCCGCCGCGCCAAAGCCGACTGGAAGGCGTCGGCGAAACCCGCGGCGTCCACCGAGCCGAACAGCTCCTCGGCGACCTGCTCCAGGCGGACGATCTCGTACGCCGAGCCGTCGATCAGAGCAGCCAACGCGTCGGGCGACGAGATCGGCTCCGGCACGTACCCGGTGTCCACGCACAACGCCGACAGCCCGGCCGCCGCCATGAACCGGCGGTCGACCTCCGCGAACCCCAGTTCGGCTCGCCGGGCGACGTAGCCGGCCGCCGGGGCGTGCACCGGCAGGTCCAGCACGGGCGCGCACCAGCGCCGCACGGCCAGCCCGACCCGGGAGTCGAAGGCACTGAAACCCACCACAGTGGACGCTTCGGTCAGCAGCGTCTCGAAGTCGTCCCGCGCCAGGTCACGCTGGACGAGACCGTGACAGTGGTGGTCGACCAACCGGAGATCCGCCCAGTCCGCCATCGCGCGCTCCGCTCAGAAGAGGAGATCATGGGAGTCAAGACTAGAGTTAGGGGATGCGATGGACTCCGCGAACCTGACCGCGCGAGGCGTGCTCGCCGTGGCCGTGACCTGGGTCGACAACAGCGGCGTGACCAGGGTGAAAGCCGTGCCGGTCGGCATGCTGGCGAACGCGGTGGCCCACGGGATCGGGGTGTCCCCCACGTTCGACCGGTTCGTGTTCGACGACTCGGTCACCGGCGGCCCCATCGGTGACCTGCGGCTCAAGCCCGATGTCGGCAAGCTGGCCGTGCTGGCCGCCCAGCCCGGCTGGGCGTGGGCGCCGGGTGTGCGGTACGACCAGGAGGGTGTCGTTCATCCGGGTGACGCCCGCGGCCTGCTGATGCGGGTGGTGAACCAGGTCGCCGAACAGGACCTGAGCGCACGGGCCGCGTTCGAGATCGAGTGGTGCGTGTCCAAGGGCGAAGGTGACGAATTCGTGCCGGCGTGCTCGGGGCCGGCGTACGGCATGACGCGCTTGACGGAACTGAGCGGCTATTTGCACGACGTGCTCGACGCGTTGGCGACGCAGGGAATCCACGTCGAGCAGATCCACCCGGAGTACGCGGCGGGCCAGTACGAGCTCTCGATCGCGCACCAGGAGCCCGTCACGGCCGCCGATCACCTTGTGCTCGTGCGCGAAACGATCCGCGCGATCACGCTGAACCACGGCCTGCGGGCCACGTTCGCGCCGAAAGTCGTCGCCGGTGGCGTCGGCAACGGCTGTCACGTGCACCTGAGTGTCTGGCGGGACAGCAAGAACCTGATGGGCGGTGGCGACGGCACGTTCGGGCTCACGGCCGACGGCGCGTCGTTCATCGGCGGAATCCTGTCAAGATTGCCTGCGCTGTTGGCGATTGGCGCCCCGTCCGTGGGAAGTTACCTGCGACTGGTCCCGTCGAGCTGGGCGGGCGCTTTCCAGTCATGGGGCCTGGAGAACCGGGAAGCCGCCCTGCGGTTCATCACGGCGGGCTCACCGAACGTGGAGGTCAAGTGCTTCGACGGCGCGGCCAATCCGTACCTCGCGCTCGCCGCGTTGCTGGTCGCGGGCAGCGCCGGAGTCACCGAGGGCGCGACGCTGCCGGAACCGGTCGACGTCGACCCGGCGACACTGGCGGACTCCGTGCCGCTGCCCAGCCACCTCGGCGCGGCGGTCGAGGCGTTCGAGGCGGAGCCGACGTTGCTCGCCGCGTTCGGGACCGAACTGGTCGACGCGATCACCACCGTGCGAAAGAGTGAGATCTCGATCCTCGGTGACCTCACCCCTGAGGAGATCGTCGAACGCAGCCGATGGAGTTACTGACGAGTCTGGAGTTGGTCGCGGCTTTGTTCTAGGTTGCATGTCCAGGGCGCGGACGCAAAGGAGCCAGAGTGGGCACAGCCGACGACGTAGAGCGCGCTATCGAGGGGCAGACTGTCGCGACGTTCCTGCGGCGCAACGCCACCGAGTTCGGTGACAAACCCGCGTTGAGCAAGGGATGGGGTCCCGCCGAGGTCACCACCCTGACCTGGGCACAGCTGCGCGAACAGATCGCCGCGCTGGCCCACGGGCTGGCCGAGCTCGGCCTGGCCAAGGGCGACCGCATGCTGATCATGTCAACGCGGCGGCCCGAGCACTGGATCAGCGACCTGGGCGCGTCGCACGTCGGAGCGATCTCGTGCACCACGTACGACACGCTGTCCACCGAGCAGATCGCCTTTGTGGCCAGGCACAGCGCGGCGCCGGTGGTCGTGATCGAAGGCGCGGAGCAGATCGACCGCTGGTCAGCCGCGCTTCCGCGGTTATCGGCCCTGCGCAAGATCGTGGTGATCGACGAGTCCGCGGTGCCCGAGGGCGACGCCAGGTTCGTGTCGTACCGCGAGGTGTACGAGAAGGGCGCCGCCAAACACGCGGCGGACCCGTCGATCTTCGAACAGCTGACCGACGCCATCGAGCCGGAACAGCCCGCGTGCATCATCTACACGTCCGGCACGACGGGCGACCCGAAGGGCGTCGTGGTCAGCCACCGCAACGTGCTGTACCAGGCCGCTGCGGCGGACGTGGTGCATCCGTTGCCGATGCACGGCAAGTCCGTGGCGTACCTGCCGTTGGCACACATCGCCGAGCGCATTCTCGGCATCTATCTCCCGATCTACAAGGCAGGCCACGTCACCGCCGTACCGGACCACACCCAGCTCATCCCGGCGTTGCACGGCGTTCGGCCGTTCGGCCTCTTCGGTGTGCCCCGGGTGTGGGAGAAGATGGCCGCCGCCTTACAAGGCGGACTGGCCGCGATGCCCGAAGAACAGCGTGCGGCCGTGCAGACGGCCCGTGACGCCGCGCTGGAGGTCTGGCAGCTGGGCAGCGAGGGCAAACCGGTGCCCGAGGACCTGGCCGCACGGGCCAAGGCGCTGGACGAGAAGGCGTTGCTGCCGATCAGGACCATGCTCGGACTGGACCAGATGACCAGGGGCAACAGCGGCGCCGCGCCGATCCCGGTCTCGGTGCTGGATTTCCTCGCCGGCATCGGCATCCGGGTGCTCGAGGTCTGGGGCCTGAGCGAGACAACCGGCGCGGCCACGCAGAACATCCCGACGTCGTACCGGGTCGGCTCGGTCGGCCGCGCGCTGCCCGGCGTCGAGGTCAAGGTCGGCGACGACGACGAACTGCTGGTGCGCGGCCCGATCGTGTTCACGGGGTACCTGCAGGAGGACGGCTCGATCAAGCCGGACGTCGACGCGGACGGCTGGTACGCCACCGGTGACGTCGGCCGGATCGACGAGGACGGCTTCGTCTACATCACCGACCGCAAGAAGGAACTGATCATCACCTCGGGCGGCAAGAACATCGCGCCCGCCAAGGTGGAAGGCCTTTTACGGGCACACCCGTTGATCAGCCAGGCCGTCGCGATCGGCGACATGCGGCCGTACGTCACCGCGTTGATCGTGCTCGACGACGAAGCCGCCCCACAGTGGGCGCAGGCCAGGGGAATTCCCACGGACAACCTGGCCGGGCAGCCCGCGGTCCTCGAGGAGATCGAGAAACTGGTGCAGCAGGCCAACTCCGTGCTGGCGCAGCCCGAGCAGATCAAGAAGTACAAGGTCCTGACGCAGACCTGGACGCCGGAATCCGGTGAGGTCACGCCGACCTTGAAGCTCAAGCGCCGGGTGATCGGCGACCGCTACGCGGAAGCGATCGAGTCCCTCTACCACTAGCCCCGCCCGTCCCCTCGTGAGTGTTTATCGGTGTTCTAACCCTGATAAACACTCACGAGGGTTGAGCAGGCGTTTTTGAGGTTGTGGGTCAGGGTCGGCTCGTCGGCGGTGAGCAGGTGGTCATGCTCGACCACTGGTTCGCCGCCGACGAGCAGCAGCTCCAACGGCGGCACGCGCCCGAAGACGAGAGCCGCGACGGGGTCCGCGATCCCGGCGTGCTTCAGCGTGTCCAGCCGCCACACCGCCAGGTCCGCCTGTTTGCCCGGTTCGACGGACCCGATGTGCTCCTGACGTCCCAGGCACCGGGCGCCGCCCATCGTGCCGATCCGCAACGCCTGCCGCGCGGTCAACGCGTCCGGACCGCCGCGCTGACGAGCCGTCAGCAACGCCTGCCGTAGTTCCTCGGCAAGTCCACCGGACTCATTGGACGCCACCCCGTCCACGCCGAGACCCACTGGCGCGCCCGCGTCCAGCAAGGCCCGCACCGGCGCCATTCCCGCGCCGACACGCGCGTTCGAGCTCGGGCAGTGCGCGATCCCCGTGCCGGTCCTGGCCATCAACGGGATCTCGTCGCCCTTGAGGTGCACGCCGTGCGCCAGCCAGACGTCCTCACCCAGCCAGCCGAGGCTTTCGGCGTACCGCACCGGGGTCTGTCCGAACTCCCGCAGGCACTGCTCTTCCTCGTCCTTGGTCTCGGCCAGGTGCGTGTGCAGCCGGACGCCGTGCTCGCGGGCGATCTCGGCGGCACCGCGCATCAAGTCGAGGCTTGCCGAGAACGGCGAGCACGGACCCACCGCGACCTGGATCTTCGCGTCCGGCGCGGGATCGTGGTACTCGGTGATCGCGCGCTCGGTGTGCTCCAGCGCGGCGTCCAGAGTCTCCACAATGGAGTCCGGCGGCAGGCCGCCGCCGGATTCGCCACGGTCCATCGAGCCACGCACAGCGTGCAGCCGAATCCCGATACGCCGCCCCGCTTCGATCAACGCGCCGAACACGTCCCCGCCCGCACGGGGGAACACGTAGTGGTGATCGGCAGCGGTCGTGCAGCCGCTGAGCGCGAGCATCCCGAGGCCGGCGGCGGAGGTCGCGGACACGATCTCGGCGTCGATCCCGGCCCAGACCGGATACAGCGCGACCAACCAGCCGAACAGGTCCTCCTGCTGGGCGTAGCCCCGCGTCCCCCACTGGTAGAGGTGGTGGTGGGTGTTCACCAGGCCCGGCGTGACAAGACATCCGGACGCGTCGACCCGGTTCAGGCTCGCGTACTGCTCGGGCACGGCACCGGAACCCACCGCGGCGATCCGACCGTCCACAACGGCCACATATCCGTCGGTGTGTTCCGTGCCCCGCTCATCGACTGTCGCGACGTACGCGCCCGTGATGACTGTGTCCACGGGCCCCAGACTAGGCCAGCCACTCCTTGACCTGCTCGACCAGTTTGGCCGGGTTCTCGCCGACCGGGGTCACGCTCAGCGTGGTCACGCCGGCCTCCTTGAAGGCCTCGATGCGCTCCCTGACGTACCCCGCTGGGCCGACCAGGTTCATCAGCTCGGCGAACTCGGCGGGCACGGCCGCGGCGGCTTCGTCCTTCTTGCCGGCCAGGTACAGGTCCTGGATCTTCTCCGCCTCGGCCTCGTAACCGTAGCGACGAGCCAGGTCGTTGTAGAAGTTACGGCCCCGAGCGCCCATTCCGCCGACGTACAGGGCGATGTACGGGCGTGAGGCGTCCCGCAGGGCTTCGACGTCGTCGCCGATCGCGAGCATGCCGCCCGCGACGATCTGCAACTCGCCCAGTGCCGCGTCGCGCTTGGCCTTTCCCGCGGCCAACGCGGAACCCCAGACCGACTGGGCCTTCTCGGGGATGAACAGCGTGGGCAGCCAGCCGTCGGCGATCTCGGCGGTCATCTGGACGTTCTTGTCGCCCAACGAGGCGATGTAGACGGGGATCCCGGAACGGACCGGGTGGGTCAGGATCTTCAACGGCTTGCCCAGCCCGGTGCCCTGGCCTTCGGGCAACGGAATCGGGTAGTTGCCCTCGTTGGTGATGACCTCGCGGCGCCAGATCCGGCGGCAGATGCCGACGATCTCGCGCGTGCGGCCGAGCGGCTTGTCGTACGGAACACCGTGCCAGCCCTCGATCACCTGCGGGCCCGACGCACCAAGGCCGAGGATCGCGCGCCCGCCGGACACCGCGTCAAGCCCCGCCGCGGTCTGCGCGATCAGCGCGGGCGTGCGGGAGTAGATCGGCAGGATCGCCGACCCGATCTCGACACGCTCGGTCTTCGCGGCGATGTACCCCATCAGGGTCGGCGAGTCGAAGCCGTACGCCTCGGCCACCCACACCTGGTCCAGCCCGGCGTTCTCCAGGCTGACGACCTGCTCGATCAGCTCCTTCGGGTTTCCCGCGTACATCACCTGTGTGCTGATCTTCATTGATCGTTCCCGTCTTTCACGGCGCCGTCGGCCAGCAATTCGTCGATGTCGTCAAAACCCCAGTCCGCCAGGGCGTCCCGGGTGTGCTGCCCGGGAAGTGCCGGTGGGGTGCGCAGTTCTGCCGGGGTCTCGGAGAACCTTGGTGCGGGCGCGGGCTGGACGAACCCGCCGCGCTCGACCAACGTGCCGCGTGCGGCGATGTGCGGGTGCTCAGCCGCCTCACTGAGCGAGAGGATCGGCGCCACGCAGGCGTCGGTTCCGTCGAACACCTCTGTCCACTCGCGACGGGTCCTGGTCGCGAACACCTCGGCGAACCGCTTGCGCAGTTCGGGCCAGCGCGGGATGTCGAACTGGGCGGGCAGGTCCTCGCCGTCCAGGCCGAGCAGTCGCACGAACTCCTTGTAGAACTGCGATTCCAACGGCCCGACGGCCATGTGCTCGCCGTCCGAGGTCTCGTAGACGTCGTAGAACGGAGCGCCGGTGTCGAGCAGGTTCACGCCTCGCTGCGGTTGCCAGACGCCTGCCGAGACCAGGCCGTAGATCATGGTCGCCAGGTGCGCGGCACCGTCCACGATGGCGGCGTCGACGACCTGGCCCTTGCCGGTCTGCTCGGCGTGCCGCAGCGCGGCGAGGATTCCGACGGCCAGGTACAGCGAGCCGCCGCCGAAGTCGCCGACCAGGTTCATCGGGACCTGCGGCGGTCCGTCCTTGCGGCCGATCGCGTGCAACACGCCCGTGATGCCGATGTAGGCGATGTCGTGGCCCGCGGAGTGCGCCAGCGGGCCTTCCTGGCCCCAGCCGGTCATCCGGCCGTACACCAGCTTGGGATTGCGTTCCCAGCACTGCTCCGGGCCGACGCCGAGACGTTCGGCGACGCCGGGGCGGTAGCCCTCGATCAGCACGTCGGCCTGCTCGGCCATACGCAGCACGACCTCGGCGCCGCGGTCGTTCTTCAGGTCGACCATGACCGAGCGCTTGTTTCGGTTCAGCAGATCGCGGTGCGGCGGCCCGGCCACCGGGATGGCCCCGGGCCGGTCGACGCGGACCACGTCGGCGCCCAGGTCAGCCAGGTGCATCGCGCAGAACGGGGCCGGGCCGATGCCGGCCAGTTCGACCACGCGGACGCCCGCGAGCGGTCCCGTGCTCACCGCCGACCACCTCCTACTCGCCAGTAACGTATCGTATACCTAACACCGTACGGATAATTGTGAAGCTTGCCATGGAGAATGCCCGGCATGGTGAACGCGGCTGTAGTTGCAGGACCCGATGCGGCCATCGAGGTCCGCGAAATCGAACTGCCCGCCCTTGGCCCCCGTGACGTCCGAGTACGGGTCGCGGCCGCCGGGGTGTGCCACTCCGACCTGTCGATGACCAACGGCACCTTCTCGCCCCAGTTCCCGCTCGTCCTCGGCCACGAGGCCGCGGGCACGATCGCCGAAGTGGGCCCGGACGTCACGCGCGTCGCCGTGGGCGACCGGGTGGTGGTGAACTGGGCGCCCGCGTGCCGGCACTGCTGGTTCTGCCTCAACTCGCAGCCGTGGCTGTGCACGACCGTCGAAGGCGTCGTCAGTCCCGGCCGGGGCACGATCAACGGCGAGCCGCTGCACGTGACGCTCGGCGTCGGCGCCTTCGCCGAGGAAGTCGTGCTCGACGAGAGCGGCGTTGTGCCGCTCGCTGACGGCGTTCCGCTTGATATCGCCGCGCTTCTCGGGTGTGCCGTCGTGACAGGCATCGGCGCGGTGCGCAACACCGCTTCCGTGCGGTCGGGTGAGTCCGTTGTGGTCATCGGGCTCGGCGGGGTCGGCCTCTCGGCGATCATCGGGGCACGACTGGCGGGTGCCGGACCGATCGTCGCGGTGGATGTCGTGCCGGACAAGGAAAAACTCGCCCGTGACGCCGGCGCGACCCACTTCGTGCTCGCGCACGACAAGCTGGCCAAGGAGATCCGCGGGCTGACCGGCGGACGCGGCGCCGATCACGTGCTGGAGTGCGTCGGCAACTCGAAGACCATCCGAACCGCTTGGCAGACGACACGCCGGGGCGGCAAGGTGACCATCGTCGGCGTGGGCAGGCGCGACGACCAGGTCACCTTCAACGCGTTGGAGCTCTACCATTTCGCCAGGTCCATCGGTGTCTCGGTGTACGGGTCCGGCGACCCGGACCGCGACATCCCGCTGCTGGCCACTCAGGTCCGGCTCGGCAGGCTGGACCTGGAACCCCTGGTGTCGCACCGGATCGGGCTCGACGGCGTGGCGGACGCCTTCGACCGGATGAAGTCCGGGACCGGTGCGCGGTCATTGGTGGTCTTCACACCCTGAGCCACGGCACGAGGTACGTCCGCGCGAAGGCCCGCATCTGACGTTCGTCCCGCGTCGGAATGCGGCCTTCGGGCGTGAGCACCATCGAGTGGATCAGCCGCGCCAGCATCTCGGCGAGCGGCTCGGCGTCGAAGTCGCGAATGAACCCGGCGCGCTGGTCCTCCTCGATCTTCTCCTTGAGATACCCGCGGGCCAGCGCGATCACCGGTCCGCCGTGCAACGTCAGCCCAGGCAGGACCGCCTCGGGCTCGCTGGACAGCAGCCTGTTGAGCAGCCGGTGCTCACGCAGGCCACGCACCACCGCGACGAAGCCTTCGACCATGCGGTCCTCAGCGTTCGCCGCCTTGCTGATCTCGATGTCCGCCGCCGCGATGAACCGCCGCACCTCCCGCAGCCCGACCGCCGTGACCAGGTCGTCCTTCTGCGGAAACCGCCGGTAGAGGGTCGCGCGGCCGATCCCGGCCTTCCTGGCCACGTCGTCCATGGTCGTGCGGCGCAGCCCGAACTCCTGGTAGGCGTCCAGTGCCGCGTCGAGGATCCGGCAGGTGCTCTCGTCTTCGGGCTCGGCGGCGGCCGCCCGGACTTCGGCGAGGAACATCAGGCGATGTTACTGCGTTCGGCGGCACGTTTGGCCGCGAGCGCCATCGGGTGGTAGCGGACCTTGTCGGGCAACAGCGGCATCCCCGCCTTCACGGCCAGCTTCAGCGCGGCCAGGTTCCGGTCGCCCTGCCTGGTCCACTGTAGACCGAGCCGGTCCCGGAACACCGGCGGCAGCGTTCCGACGGTGACGGTCAGGATGACGTCGGAGGAGACCGGCCCGAGCACCCGCCAGACGGGGTCCGGCCAGCCGGGCGGGCGTTTCGGCCTGCGGTCGCCCAATGCGGCGAGAACCTGCCGGACGGCGGCGTTGTCCTCAAGGCAGCCCGCCACCATGCCGTTGAAGTAGTCGAAGAACCCGGCCAGGTCGTCGGGCATCCGGCTGGGCCTCAGGCCCAGAACCGCACCCAGCTCACGCCATTCCCGGTACAGCCGTTCCTGTTGCGGCCAGGTCAACGGAGTCGCGAACTGGGCGTGCGCGTCCACCGTTCCCTCGAACAAGGTGGCGTGCACCCACCAGTAGGCGTCCGGGTCGAGCGCGTGGTAGCGCCTGCCGTGGTGGTCGATGCCCGTGAACCCCTTGTGGAGTTCCCTGAGCCGCTTGGCTTCCGCGACCGTCCGGTGCTGTCCGTAGGTCATGGTCATCAGGGAGTCGACCGTGCGCCGCAGCCGTAACCACGGGCGCCGCCGGAAATCCGAGTACTGGACGACGCCCGCGCCGACCGTGGGGTGCGCGACCTGAAGCAGCAGCGCCCGGCCCGAGCCGAGCAACAGCCGCCAGTCCAGGACGTGCCGCCAGGCCTCCGAATCCGGTCCGAGCATGCCGCACCTCCCGAGACAAAGATAAGTCCTCCGTCTCAGAATCTCAAGCCATCCGATCTTCCTGGCTACCGTCCGTGCCGGTAATCTCGGCAGGTCACACCGGGGACAGGAGGCGCCGATGGCCCGGATACCGCTCATGCCCGTGACCGACTCGATGTTCCTGCTGGCCGAGTCGCGGGAGCATCCGATGCACGTCGGCGGGTTGCAGCTGTACACGCTGCCCGACGACGCCGGGCCCGACTACCTCAACCGGATCTACCACTCGCTCGTGGGCGACGAGGAGAACGTGCAGCCGCTGTTCCGGCGCAGGCCACGCAAGCCGGTCAGCAGCCTCGGGCAGTGGTCGTGGGCCACGGACCACCAGCTGGACATGGAGTACCACGTCCGGCTGACGGCGTTACCGCGTCCGGGGCGAGTACGTGAACTACTCGAGCTGACCTCCCGGCTACATGGGTCGTTGCTGGACCGGCACCGTCCACTGTGGGAGTTCTCGCTGATCGAAGGCTTGGAGGGCAACAGGTTCGCCACGTACTCGAAGGTGCACCACGCCCTGATGGACGGTGTGTCGTCGCTGATCCTGGCCAGCCGCGCGCTGTCCACGGACCCCGACACGCGCGACATGCCGCCGGTGTGGGCCGTCCCGCCGATGCGACGGCCGGACAAGGTCGCCGCCGGCGGCGGACCGTGGGAACTGCTGGAGAACCTGCGGGCCTCGGCGGCGGACATCGCGGGCGTGCTGCCCGCGTTGGTCCGCAGCGCCAACACCGCACTGCGGGAACAGGCCAGTGTGCTGCCGTTCCAGGCACCCCGGTCGATCTTCAACGTGCAGATCACCGGCGCCCGCCGATTCGCCGCACAGCACTGGTCGATCGACCGCATCAAGGCGATCCGCCGCGCGACCGGGGCGACGTTGAACGACGTCGTACTGGCCATGTGCTCCGGCGCGCTGCGCCGTTACCTGCTCGAACTCGGCGCGCTGCCCGACCGGCCGCTGATCGCGATGGTCCCGGTCTCCCTGCGTGCCAAGCAGAACAAGAGCGAGGCCAGCGGCAACTCGGTCGGCACGATCCTGGTCAACCTCGGCACGCACCTGGAGGACCCGGTCGCGCGGTTCACCCAGATCCAGGAGTCGGCCCAGATCGCCAAGCGCTCACTGGCCGAACTGAGCCCACTGCAGATCCTGGCCCTGTCCGGCCTGACCATGGCGCCGCTCGCGTTCGCCCCGCTGCCCGGCTTCGTCAAACTGACGCCGCCGCCGTTCAACCTGATCATCTCGAACGTGCCCGGCGTCCCCAAACCGCTGTACTGGAACGGCGCGCGGATGCAGGGCATGTACCCGCTGTCGATCCCCTATGACGGCCAGGCGCTCAACATCACCATCACGAGCTACGCCGACAACCTGCAGTTCGGCCTGACCGGCTGCCGCCGCAACGTGCCCCACCTGCAACGCCTGCTCGGCCACCTCGACGACTCACTGGCCGAACTCGAGAAGGCCGCCTTGTAGGTACTCAGATCTTCACGACCACCCAGGTCCCACCTCGTGAGTGTTTATCCGTGTTCTAACCCTGATAAACACTCACGAGGGTTTATTTGAGTTGGGTGGAGGTTTTGCCGAGGAGACGGCGGGCCACGATGAGCTGCTGGATCTGTTGGGTGCCTTCGAAGATGTCGAGGATCTTGGCGTCCCGGGCCCACTTTTCCAGCAGGTTGTGTTCGGAGTAGCCGATGCTGCCGCACAGCTGGACGCAGCGGAGCGTGATCTCGGTGGCCACGCGGCCCGCCTTCGCCTTGGCCTCCGAGGCTTCCAGCGAGTTCGGCTTGGCGTTGTCGGCCATCCACGCCGCCCGCAACGTGAGCAGCTTCGCTGCCTCCCAGTCGGCTTCCAACGCGAGGTAGGCGGCGGCCGCGGCGGGCTGGCTGTCGGCGGGCTTGTCGTAGTCGACCTCGACACCGGCCTCGGCCAGCAATTCCGCTGTCTCTTCGAGAGCGGCCCACGCGAGGCCGACGGCCATCGCCGCGACCAGCGGACGGGTGTTGTCGAACGTCTGCATCACGCCGGCGAAACCCTTGTTGATGTCCGGGTCGCCGAGCAGGTTCGCCGCGGGCACGCGGCAGTCGGTGAAGCGGATCACCGCGGTGTCCGACGCGCGGATGCCGAGTTTGTTCTCCAGCCGCACCACTTCCATGCCCGGGGTGCCCTTCTCCACCACGAAGGACTTGATCGCGGCACGGCCCAGCGACCTGTCCAGAGTGGCCCAGACGACCACCGCGTCCGAGCGTTCCCCCGCGGTGACGAAGATCTTCTCGCCGTTGATGACGTAGTCGGAGCCGTCCTTGACGGCGGTGGTCTTGATCGCCGCGGAGTCCGAACCGGTGTCCGGCTCGGTGATCGCCATCGACGCCCACCGCTTGCCGAACCGGGCCAGCTGCTCCTCGTTGGCGACCGAGGCGATCGCCGCGTTGCCGAGACCCTGGCGCGGCATGGACAGCAGGAAGCCGAGGTCGCCCCAGCACAGCTCGATCGTTCCGAGCACAGTGGACATGTTGGCGCCGTTGCGAATCCCGGACCCCTTCTCGGTCCGGCGGACGCCGGAAGCGCCACCGCCGCCCTCGCCGGACGCGTTCACGCCGTCCAGCAGAGCCGCGAAGACGTCCAGTTCCTTGGGATACGTGTGCTCGGCCAGGTCGTACCTGCGGGAGTTCGGCCGGAAGATCTCGGCCGCGGCCTGGTGCGCCTGGTTGACCAACGCACCGAACTTCTTCGGGATCTCCAGGTTGATCACAGCAGCACCGCCCCTTCCATCAGGCCCACGGCTCGCAAGTCGCGGTACCACCGCTCCACCGGATGCTCCTTGACGAATCCGTGCCCGCCGAGCAGCTGCACGCCATCGCTGCCGATCGCCATTCCCTTGTCGGCACACAGTTTCCGGGCGAGCCCGACTTCACGGGCGAAGGACAAGCCCTGTTCGGCGCGGGACGCGGCCCGGTAGGTCACCAGCCGCATGCCGTCGAGCTCGATGGCGATGTCGGCGACCTTGAACGCCACGCCTTGCCTGTGGCTCACCGGTTCGCCGAAGGCGACACGCTCGTTCACGTAAGGAATCACGTAATCCAGTACGGCCTGCGCGGTTCCCACGGCCAGAGCGCACCAGCCAAGGCGGGAAAGCCTGACGCAGTCGGCGTAGACATCGCGCGAGCCACCGCCGAGCAGGGCCGAACGCGGGATGGTGACGTTGTCCAGCACGAGCCGTCCCATGGCGGCGGCCCGCAGGCCCATCGACGGCTCGGCCTCGATCACCACGTCCGACGATTCGACGAGGAACAGCGCGGGCGAGCCGTCCAGAGCGGCCGCGACCACGAATAACTCGGCTTCCGCGGCACGCGGGACCAGCGATTTCACGCCGTCCAGCCGGTAGCCCTCGGGTGTCCGGCGAGCCGTGGTCTCCAGGGAGAACGGGTCGAACAAAGGACGGGGTTCAAGCACGGCCAACGCCGCGGCCGGGACGTTCTCCCCGACAAAAGCGGGCAGGTACGTCGACTGCTGGTCCGCGTCACCCCACAGCACCAACGCATTGCTCACGGCCGAAGGCGCCAAGCAGGCGACCGCCAGGCCCATGTCGCCGTGCGCCAGGGCTTCAGCGATCAGCGCTCCGGTCACAGTGGACCGTTCACTGCCCGCGCCACCCAGTTCCTCCGGCACGCCGATCATGGTGATGCCCAGCTCGGCGGCTGTGCTGAGCAGCTCGGCCGGTGGTTTGCACGCCGTGTCGGCGTCCGCGGCGGCCGGTCGCAGCTGCTCGGTGGCGAACTCGGCGACCGTGTCCCGGATCATCTGCTGGTCTTCGTCGGGCGTGAGGTCGAACAGGCCCCGCTCCGGCGCGGCCGGCAGCCGGGCCGGTTTACCCAGCTTGCTGACCGCCTTGAACGACCTTGTGGCGGCGCCGAGCGTGCGGAAGCCGGTCCGGGTCGCGTGGAAAACGCCGCGCTCGATGGGCTTGTTCAGGCCGAGCCGCTGCACGAGCCGGGCGCCCGCGATGCGGTTGAGCACGGCGAGTGCGATCCCCATCGCATCCCGCTTGTGCCGGTCCACCATGTCACCAACTCCTCGCGTCCGAGTCTTAGCTACTCTAGAGTAGGTTCGACCCGGACGCGAGACCGGATCACGTGACGTCAGCCATCGGGGATGTCCCTGGCCGCGATGTACCCGAAGGTCATGGCCGGGCCAATGGTCGACCCCGCCCCGGCGTAACTGTGGCCCATCACCGCGGCGCTGGCGTTTCCGGCCGCGTACAGCCCGGCGATGACCGAACCGTCCGCGCGCAGCACCCGGGCGCGGGCGTCGGTCCGCATGCCGCCCTTGGTCCCCAGATCGCCTGGAACGATCTTGAACGCGTAGTACGGCGGCAGCCAGAGCGCCGCCAGACTGGACGACGGGAACACCGCCGGATCGGTGTAGTAGTGGTCGTACGCGCTGTCACCGCGCCGGTAGTCCTGATCTCTCCCGGTCACGGCGAACCCGTTGAACCGCGTGACCGTGGCACGCAGCGTCGCCGGTGGTACGCCGATCGCGGACGCCAGCCCTTCGATCGTCGACGCCTTCACCACGGCGCCCGAGTCGTACCAGGCCTGCGGGAACGGCAGCAGCGGCGCGACGTCCTTGAACAGGTAGCGGTTGCGGTAGTTCTGGTCGACGATCAGCCACGCCGGGATGCTTGCCTTGTCGTACATGACATGCACGACGTCGCCGTAGGGCGCGGCCTCGTTGACGAACCGCCGGCCGGTCGCGTTGATCATCAGCCCGCCCGGCAGGGTCCGCTCGGCCAGGCAGAAGTACGGCTGGTCCGGCAACGGGATCGCCGGTCCCCACCAGGCGTCGTCCATCAGGTCGACCGCGGCGCCGAGCCGTTGCCCCGCCTTGATCCCGTCGCCCGTGTTCTCCTTGGCGCCGACCGACCATCCGGTGGGTTGCCGTTGGTACTGCGCACGCATCGCCGCGTTGTGTTCGAACCCGCCGGACCCGATGATCACGGCCCGCGCCCGAAGAATCCCCTGCGGCGTCCGCACTCCCTTCACCACATCGTTTTCCACGTACAGATCGAGCAACGGCGTGGTCAGCAGGACGGGTACGTTCGCAGCCAGCAGGCCCGCCCGCAGACCTCCGGCAAGCGCCTGTCCCATGGTCAGCGGCTTCTTCCCGGCGGCCGCGGCGGCGGTCCCCCTGGCCAGGCACGCGGCGGCGACCGCGAGACCCCTGGCGTTCACGGCGGCCAGCGCCAGCCACTTGTAGTCGGCGCTGAACACCACCATTCCCGCCGGTGTCGCGATGTACGGCGGAGTGAGCCTGGCCAGTTCGGCGCCGAGGACGTTGCCGTCCAGCATGTCCGGCTCGATCGAGCGGCCGTTGGTCATCCCGCCGGGCAGTTCGGGGTAGTAGTCGCTGTAGCCCTCCATCCACCGGAACCGCAGTGGACTGTTGGCCATCACGAACTCCAGCATGGCCGGGCCGTGGTGCAGGAAGGCCTGTTGCCGCGCCGGCGGGACCGTCGCACCGACCACCGCCGACAGGTACGCGGCGGCCTTCTGGGGTGTGTCGGGCACACCGGCGGCCAGGATGACGCTGTTGTTGGGAATCCAGATTCCCGCGCCGGAGCGCGCCGCGGAGCCGCCGAACGTGGGCGCCTTTTCGATCACCACGGTCCGCAGGCCGCGTTTCGCGGCCGTGAGCGCGGCAGTCATACCCGCCGCGCCGGACCCGGCGACCACCACGTCGTAATCGCCGACCACCTCAGCCGAAGCCTGTCCAGGTGCGGCCAGGACAGCGAGTCCGGCCCCGGCAAGAACACTTCGTCGTGTCACTCCAGCCATGAGCCAGAATGTAGAACTTGTTTCAACACGGATTCAATCCAGCAAATGGCGCAGGCGACTCCGTCGTTGAAACACGTTTCATTGATCACGATGCGCGGCGAGGAAGGAATCGATCACCTGCCACGTGGTGTCCCGAGCGCCCCGGCCGGTCAGCACGCCGAGGTGACCGCCGGGGCACACCTCGAACCGGACTTCCGGCGAACTGCCGAGCAACCGCGTCACCCGGCGGACGGCGGGCTCCGGCGCGATCCCGTCGGTCGCCCCGGCGATCACCAGGACCGGGACCTCGATCCGGGACAGCGAGATCAACCGGCCGTCGACGTCCACGATGCCGTCGTGCAGATCGTTGCCGCGGAAGAACCGGTGGTACAGCTGACCGAAGGTCCGGCCGGGGTAGGCGATCATGTTCTCGGTGAACCGGTCGACCGCCTCGATCTGGGCGAGGAACTCCTTGTCGTCCAGGTGGGTCAGCATGGCCAGCGGCCTGGTCACGTACTTGTCCACTGAGGTCAGTTGGAACGCCCACCTGACGATCTGCCGCGGCGCGCCGCCGAGCAGGCGATAGGGCGCGGTCAGCAGCCAGCCGCCGGTCAGCTCGATCAACGGCCGCGCCGGGGCCACCAGCGGGATCGCGGTGAAGTCGATCGGGCTGGCGACCGTGGTGATCGACGCGATCGGCAGGTCGGCCCGGTCGGCCGTGGTGAGCAGGGACAGAATCCCGCCCAGGCACCAGGCGACGATGTGCACCGGACGCCCGCCCGCGTCCTGGCTGACCGTGCGGATGGTCCTGGGCAGCACCTCGTCGATCCAGTGCTCGATTCCCAAGCCACGGTCGGAGAACCTGACCGTGCCATAGTCCACAAGGTACGTCGGCAGGCCCTGCTGGACGAGGTGCTCGGCCAGGCTGCAGCCACGCCGCAGATCGAAGCACAGCGCGGGCGCGGCCAACGGCGGCACGAGCAGGACCGGGTCCCCGGCGCCGTCACCGGCCATCCGGTAGACCCACCGGTTGGGCCCGCGGTCCACCAGGGAACGTGGCGTCGGCCGCAGGTCGGCGACGCCACCGCGCAGCACCTTGTCCAGGACGTTGGACGCGGCCGCCGAAACATCGATCATGCGGCCATTATCGCAGCTAGCGGATGCCGGTGCGGCGAACGAGACGCAGCAGGGACCGCATCCCCTTGACATACCACCCGAACGGGAGCCAGCGCGGCGGAGTGGTCAGCGGGACGAGTTGCCGCGAGACGTTCTGCGCCTCGGTGTACTTCAGCAGGCCCTCGGTGCCGTTGCGCCGCCCGAGTCCGGAGTCCTTCATGCCGCCCATCGGCGCGTCCGCGCTGCCGAACCCGACGACGTGCCCGTCGTTGATGTTGACCGTGCCCGCCTTGAGCTGCGCGGCGACCAGTTCGGCATGGGACGTGGACTTGCTGAAGACACTCGCGTTGAGGCCGTACGAGGTGGCGTTCGCCCGGTTGATCGCCTCGGTGTCGTCCGCGACCCGGTGGATCGACACCACCGGGCCGAAGGTTTCGTTGTCGTAGCACAGCATTTCGGGCGTGACGTCGGTGAGGACAGTCGGTTCGTAGAAGAACGGGCCGAGTTCCGGTCGCGCCTTGCCGCCCGTCAGCACGGTCGCGCCCTTGGCCCTGGCGTCCTCGACGTGCCGGGTCACGGCCTCCAGTTGACGTTGCGACGTCAGGGAACCCATGTCCGCGCTGTAGTCGTACGCCGCCGCCAGGTTCATTCCGGTGACCTCAGCGAGGAAGCGCTGGACGAAGTCGTCGTACACGGCGGTGTGCACGAACAAGCGCTCGGGCGACATGCACAGCTGGCCCGAGTTGGAGAAGCACGTCTGCACGGCGCCGGCCACGGCCTGCGGCACGTTCGCGTCCGCCAGCACCAGCAACGGGTTCTTGCCGCCCAGTTCCAGCGAACACCCGATGAGGCGTTGCCCGGCACGGGCCGCGATCTCCCGGCCGGTGCGCGTCGAGCCGGTGAAGCCGACGTAGTCCGCGGTGTCCACAATGGCCGTACCGACCACCGGGCCGTCGCCGATCACCACCCGCAGCAACCCTTGCGGCAGCCCGGCCTGGTAGAGCAGGTCGACGCCGAACAACGTGCACAGCGCGGTCTGCGTGTCCGGCTTGAGAACTACCGCGTTCCCGGCGATCAGCGCGGGGATGAGGTCGGTGAACGCCAACGCGAACGGGTAGTTCCACGGCGTGATGATCCCGACGACGCCCTTGGGCACGCGCAGTTCCGTGGTCTTGACCAGACCGGGCATCATGCCCTGCCTGCGTTGCGGGGCAAGGAGTTTCGGTGCTTTGCGGGCGTAGTAGCCGACCGTCACCAGCGGCGCGGACACTTCCAGGAACGCGTCCTTGCGGGACTTCCCGGTCTCCGCCTGCAGGATGTCCAGCAGTTCCTCGGTGTGGCCGAGCAGCAGCCCGTGGAACCGTTCGAAGATCGGAATCCGGTCCTCGACGGCGACGTTCGCCCAGAGCCGCTGTGCCTCGCGGGCGGCTTCGACCGCTTCGGCGACGTCCCGCGGGGACGAACGCGGCACTTTGGCCAGAGTGCCGCCGGTGAACACGTTCACCGTGCCGAAACTGTCCCCTGTGGACGCTGAGACCCGCTCGCAGAGCCTGGCGACCAACGCGTCGGTGATCATTTCGGGGATCATTTCCGCATCCCATGCGCCTCGTCGGCCGCGGGCGCGCTGGCCGCGGCACGTGATTCGTACGCCGCGCGGTCAGCCGGGTCGGCGTCCGCCAGCACCCGATCACCTTTGAGCTGCCGCACGATCCACTCGCCCGCCGCGCGCGGCAACAGGTGGGCGACCCGGTTGATCGTGCCGACCGACTTGGGCACGTACACCTCGAACCTGGGGTTCTTCAGGGCGTTCACGGTCGCCTGCGCGACCTGTTCCGGCGTCGCGGTCTTGACGAACGCGGCGGGTTTGACGCCCGCCGTCAGCTCGGTGGCCACGATCGCGGGCATCACCAGCGTGAACTCGATGCCCGAACCGCGCAGTTCCATCCGTACCGCCTCGGTCAGGCCGACGACACCGTGCTTGGTCGCGCAATACGTCGCGGCGCCGGGAAAGCCGCCCTTGCCTGCGGCGGACGCGACGTTCACGATGTGCCCGGTCGCGCGCGGGCGCATGCGTTTGATCGCCTCGCGGGTGCCGTGGATGACGCCATGCAGGTTGATCTCCAGCTGGTGCATGGTCGAGACGTCGTCCTCGTCCTCGAACCGGCCCAGCGGCATGATCCCGGCGTTGTTGATCAGTACGTCGATCGGTCCCTGACGGCTTTCCGCCTCGTCGAGGAACTTGGTGAAGCCCGCCGCGTCGGTGACGTCCACGTGCAGCGCCGTCGCGCCGAGCCGGTCCGCGGTCGCCTCGGCCATCGCCAGGTCCAGGTCGCCGATGACGACCTTGGCACCCTCTCTGACCAGCGCCCGCGCCATGGCCGCGCCGATCCCGCGCGCACCTCCGGTGACCACAACGACCTTGTCCCGCAGCGAACGTGCCACGCCGCACCTCCGGCTCGCCGAGTAGTGCAAACTAACATACACACTTGCAGGTATTGTTGCCCCCATGCCGGCGACAAGGACCTCAAAAACCGGCCGCACGCAGGAAGAACGCAGCGCGGCCATGCGCGCTCGACTGCTCGACGCGACCATCGACTGCCTCGTCGAACACGGCTACTCCGGCACGACGACCACCCGCGTGGCCGAACGCGCGGGCGTCACCCGCGGCGCCCAGGTGCACCACTTCCCCACCAAGGCCGACCTGGTCACCGCGGCCGTCCGCGACGTCGCCGCCCGCCGGGCCCGGCTCGCCTTCGCACGAATGGACGAACTGGCCGCGTCCACCGACCCGATCGGCGACACCCTCGACCTGCTCTGGGAGATCCACCAGGGCCCGATCTTCGCCGCGAGCACGGAACTGCTGCTGGCCGCCCGGACCGACCCGGCCCTGCGCGCCCTGGTCGCCGAGGTCGAACCGGAGATCAGCGAGGTGATCGTCGAGTTCGGCAGGCGCCTGTTCGGTCCCCAGGCGGACACTTCGGCCTTCCGCCATTACGCGTACACCGCGATGGACACTGTGCGTGGGCTGCTGGTCGGCAGTTGGGCGTACCCCGACGACTCACACCTCGACGCCCGTTGGCAACGCGCCAGGGCTTGCCTGCGTCAGCTGGCCCCCGCGGAACTCACCGTCCGCTAGGGCTGGCCCCACCCGTGCTTCGGGGGTGCGCCTGATGGTTGGCGAACCCCGCTCACCGCCAGGCTTGGCGGATGTCAAGGACTCGTCGGAATTTCCTCACGCTGACAGCGGCGGGAGTCGCCTCGCTGGGCACCGCGGGCACCGCGGAGGCGGCCCAGCGGATCACTCCATTGCGGGTCACGACGTGCGTCGGCACCTTCGAAGCGGTCGCGGCCGGGCCGCGCAACGGCAGGAAAGTCCTTCTGCTGCACGGATTCCCCGAGCTCGGCCGGGAGTGGGATGAGCAGCTGCGGGCCTTGGCGGCCGCCGGGTACCGGGCTGTGGCGCCGGACATGCGAGGGTACTCGCCGGGCGTGCGGCCGCCGGAAGTCGAGGACTACTGGCTGGACTACGGCGTCAACGACGTGGTGGCGATCGCGGACGCGTTGGGGTGGCGCAAGTTCGACCTCGTCGGGCATGACTGGGGCGCGGCGGTCGCGTGGATCGCGGCGGCCCGGTACGCGCATCGGGTCCGGACGTTGACCGCGGTCTCCGTGCCGCATCTCGGCGCGTTCGCCGAGGCGCTGCGGGTCGATCCCGCCCAACGGGAGGCGTCGAAGTACGTGGACGGCTTCCGCAGGCCCACGCCGATCCCGGAGACCGAGATCCTGAACAGCGGCAAGCTCACCCTGCGTGGCGTGCCGCAACACAAGTGCGACATCTACTACGAGCGGCTGTCCGAGCCGGGCGCGTTGACGGCCGCGTTGAACTGGTACCGGGCCAACGACTTCACTGGCTACGAGCAGCGTGTCGCGCTGCCGACGTTGTTCATCGCGAGCACCGAAGACCCGTTCGTGGCGCCCTACGGCGTACAGCGGACACACGATTGGGTGACTGGGCCTTACCGGCTGGAAGTGCTGGACGGGATAGGCCACAACGTGCCGGAGGAGGCAGCGGAGACGACATCCGCGCTGTTGCTGAGTCACCTCGAAAGGTTCTAGATTCACAGACATGAAGCGATCAGCGTGGATCGTTGTCGTGTCCCTGTTCGCCGGACTTCTCATGCCCGCGCCCGCCGCTGCCGCGGCCGCGCGTACGCCGCAGGACTGCGCGGCCGCGTTGGACTGCACGGCCGAGGAGATCAACTTGATGAGCATGCCCGACCGGCTGGAGCTGGTCCGGCTGATGCAGCGCGGGCCCGCCGCCGAGCTCGGCGCGACCGACCGGTGGCGCAACATCGAGGGCGTGATCATGTTCTTCCGCGACCACGGGATGGGCGCACCCGGCACGTGGGTGTCCTACGTGGACGCCGGGATCGTCGAAGGCATCGAACGGGGGATCGCGATCGCACTCGGCCGGTCAGAGGACGAGTTCGGCAATCCCGGTTCGCGCGGATGGGCGATTTATCTGACCCGGCTGCGTGCCGGGGAACTGACCGCACGCAATGTGCACGACAAAGCGTGGAGCGAGGCCGAACAGGCAGCGACCGATCACGGTGTCGCGATAGCCGAGAAAGTGCACGGGATCAAGCCGGTCGCGGCCGAACGCCGGTTCTTCCTGTACTCCGAGTTCTACCGGTGGACGCTGCGCAACCGGCCGGCCGTGCTCGACCTGCTCGCCGTCTACGGCGGACTGATCCACCCTGACCTGGCCCGCCAGCGTGTGCCGTTCCTGGACTGGTTCACCGACGTGCGCGAATCCGTCCCCGCGCGGAAAGGCTGCGAAGTCGCCTACGCGACCGCCCGGCTTGACCCGATTGCCGGATTGTTCAGCACGGTCGACCTGCTCCTGGCGTACCTGCCGGAGTTGTTCGAGGAGTACAACGCGGCCCGATAGTGTCCGAAAATCACAATGCTGGGTCTCGCGGTCAGGCCTAGCATCGGTTGACATGGGCAACCAACAGGCCCTGATGGGCCACGAGCGGGCTGCGGCGACATTACGTGACCAGTACGCGGCGTTGCCGCACGGGACTCCGGTCCGGCTGGCCAAGTCCACGTCGAACCTGTTCCGGTTCCGTGACCCGGCCACGCGGACGCTGGACGTCAGCCGCTTCGCGGGAGTGCTCAGCGTCGACGCCGAGGCGCGAACCGCCGACGTCGGCGGGATGACGACGTACGAAGACCTCGTCGACGCCACGCTGCCGTACGGCCTGATGCCGTTGGTCGTCCCGCAGCTCAAGACGATCACGCTCGGTGGCGCGGTGGCGGGCCTGGGCATCGAGTCGACATCGTTCCGCAACGGCCTGCCGCACGAATCCGTGCTGGAAATGGAGATCCTCACCGGCGACGGCCGGATCGTGCGCCTGGCACGCGGCGACGAACTGTTCCGGGGCTTCCCCAACTCCTACGGCACCTTCGGGTACGCGCTGCGGCTGAAGATCGAGCTCGAACCGGTGTCACCGTACGTCGAACTGCGGCACGTCCGGTTCGACGACCCGGCCGTGATCGCCGAACACACCGACGCCGACTTCCTGGACGGCACGGTGTTCGGTCCCGGCGAGCAGTACCTGACCATCGGCCGATTTGTCGACAAACCGACATTTCGACCGAGCGACTACACCGGCCAGGACATCTTCTACAAGTCCATCCGGGAGCGGACGGCAGACCTGCTGACCATCCGGGACTACCTCTGGCGCTGGGACACCGACTGGTTCTGGTGCTCCCGCGCGTTCGGCGCCCAGATCCCGTGGGTCCGACGGCTGTGGCCGAAGAAGTACCTGCGCTCGGACGTCTACCGCAAGCTGGTCGCGCTCGACCGCAGGTACGGCGTGACCAGCCGCGCCCGGCGGATCAAGGGCGCGCCCGACCGGGAACCGGTGATCCAGGACGTGGAGATCCCGCTGGGCAGGGTCGGCGAGTTCCTTGAGTTCTTCCACCGGGACATCGGCATCAGCCCGGTCTGGCTGTGCCCGATCAAGCTGCGCGACGCTCAGACGTGGCCGCTGTACCCGATGGACCCGGACACGCTGTACGTCAACGTCGGGTTCTGGGCGACCGTGCCCCTGCGGCCCGGCCAGCGACCAGGGCACCACAACCGCCTGATCGAGCAGGTCGTGACCGACCTCGGCGGGCACAAGTCGTTGTACTCGGAGTCCTTCTACTCGCGCGAGGACTTCTGGCGGTTGTACGACGGGGAGCGGTATCGCGACCTGAAACTCCAGTTCGATCCGGACGGTCGGTTGCCCGACCTCTACGACAAGTGCGTGCGGGGTAGTTAGATGCGAATCGCGGAAGCCATCTATGAGGTGACCGGCCCTGAGGTGCCGGTCGAGTTCGTCGCCTACGACGGCAGCCGGGCCGGCGCGCCGGACGCCGAAGTGCGCGTGGACGTGCGGTCACCGCTCGCCCTGTCGCACATCGCCAGCGCACCCAACAGCCTCGGGCTGGTCCGGGCGTACGTGACGGGCGCGCTGGAGATCGTCGGCGACATGTACACGGCGCTGGCCGCCCTGCCGGAGGTCAGGCTGCGGGAGGTCCCGGCGTCGCTGCGGGTGAAACTGGCGGCGAAACTGGCCGGGGCGAGGCTGCTGTGGCCGACCAGGCCGCCGAAGCAGGAACGGCGCCTGGCCGGGGAGCGGCACTCCCGCATGCGGGACGCCGAGGCGATCTCGCACCACTACGACGTGTCCAACAAGTTCTACGAATGGGTCCTCGGTCCTTCGATGGCGTACACGTGTGCCGTCTACGAGAACGAGAACTTCACCCTCGAAGAGGCGCAGTACGCCAAACACGACCTGGTCGCCCGCAAACTGGCGCTACGGCCGGGAATGCGCCTGCTCGACGTCGGCTGCGGCTGGGGCGGCATGGTGATCCACGCGGCGAAGCACTACGGCGTACAAGCTCTTGGCGTGACCCTGTCGGCGAACCAGGCGGAATACGCCCAGAAGCGCATCGCGCAGGAAGGCCTCGGCGACCTGGCGGAGGTCCGTCACCTGGACTACCGCGCCGTGCGGGAGACCGACTTCGACGCGATCAGCTCGATCGGCCTGACCGAGCACATCGGCGACGCGAACCTGGCGTCCTACTTCGACCTGCTCTACAGCAAGCTGAGGACCGGCGGCCGTATCCTGAACCACTGCATCACCAGACCGGACAACCTGCGGGACGCGCAGACCCGCAGCTTCATCAACCGGTACGTGTTCCCCGACGGCGAACTGCTCGGCCCAGGCCGGATTCTGTCCCAGATGCACGACACCGGCTTCGAAGTGCGGCACGAGGAAAACCTCCGCGAGCACTACGCGCGGACACTGGCGGCCTGGTGCGCCAACCTGGAGCGGCACTGGGCCGAAGCCGTCCAGGAAGTCGGCCCGCACACCGCACGGGTCTGGCGCCTGTACATGGCAGGCTCGCGCCTCGGCTTCGACCGCAACTGGATCCAGCTGCACCAGATCCTGGGCGTGAAAACCGACAGCCGCGGCTACAGCGGAATGCCCCTCCGCCCCGACTGGTGACAAACCCCCACGTCCCCCTCGTGAGTGTTTGTCAGGGTTAGAACACGGATAAACACTCACGAGGGGTGAGCTGGGGTTATTGCCAGGGGCGGGTGAGGCCGAGGTCCCGGGCGATCAGCATGCGCTGGACTTCGCTCGTGCCTTCGCCGATCTCCAGGATCTTCGCGTCACGGTAGAAGCGGCCGACCGGGAACTCGTTCATGAAGCCGTACCCGCCGAAGATCTGCGTGGCCTCACGGGCGTTGTCCATGGCTGCCTCGGACGAGACGAGCTTGGCGATCGCGGCCTGTCGCTTGAACGGCTGCTTGCGCAGCATCCGCGCCGCCGCGTCGTAGTAGGCCAGCCTGGCGACGTGGGTACGGGCCTCCATGTCGGCGATCTTGAACTGGATCGCCTGGTACTCACCGATCTTGTGGCCGAACGCCGCACGCTCGGCGACGTACCGGACGCACTCGTCCACGCACCCCTGCGCCAGTCCCACGGAAAGCGCCGAAATGGCCACCCTGCCCTCATCCAAAGTGGACAGGAACTGGGCGTATCCCCGCCCTTCCTCGCCGAGCAGGTTCGATGCCGGGACCACGCAGTCCGCGAAAGACAGCTCACGCGTGTCCGAGGCACTCCAGCCGACCTTGGAGTACTTCTTCGACACCGCGAAGCCGGGCGTGCCGGAAGGGATGATGATCGCCGAGATCTGCTTACGGCCGTCTCGTTCACCGGTCACGGCCGTCACGGTCACCAGGCGGGTGATGTCCGTGCCGGAGTTGGTGATGAACGCCTTGGTGCCGTTGACAACCCACGAGTCACCGTCACGCCGGGCAGTCGTCCGGGTCGCGCCCGCGTCCGAACCACCGCCAGGCTCGGTCAGCCCGAAGGCACCCAGTGCTTCACCGGAGACCAGCGACGGCAGCCATTGCTCCCGCTGCTCCGGCGTGCCGAAGCGGTAGATCGGCATGGCACCGAGCGAAACGCCGGCCTCCAGGGTGATCGCGACCGACGAGTCGACCCGGGCCAGTTCCTCCAGAGCCAGGCACAGGGCGAAGTAGTCGCCGCCCATTCCGCCGACCGACTCCGGGAAAGGCAGGCCGAACAGGCCCATCCGGCCCATCTTGGCGACGATCTCGTACGGGAACTCGCACCGTTCGTAGTAGTCGCCGATCACCGGCGCGACTTCTTCCCTGGCGAACTCCCGCACCGTTTTGCGCAGCGCCTCGTGCTCTTCCTCGAGCCGGAAGTCGATCATGTCTGCTCCTCGGGGATTACCAGGGCAAGGGCTTGGTTCAGCGCGACCTGTTGGCCCGCTTGCACATGCAGCTCGGTAAGCACGCCGTCGACCGGTGCGGCGATCGTGTGCTCCATCTTCATCGCCTCGACGACGAGCAACGGCGTGCCCGCGGCGACCCGGTCACCGACGGATGCCTTGACGACAAGCACTGTCCCGGGCATGGGGCTGGTGATCGGACCGCCCTCCGCGCCGGAAACCGAGGATTCCTCCAACAGCGAGTGCTCGGCGACGGACCACGTGAACCCGTCCGAAGCCAGCCACAGCACGGAACCCGACTTGGCACGCCGGTAGCGGTACGTCCGGCCGTCGTAAGTCAGCCGCAGCTCCGACCCGGAAACGGACGCGACCGCGGGCAAAGGCGCCGAGGAGCCCACCGAGACGAAGCCGTCCACCACCCGGACGGTCACCTGCCGGTCGCCGGAATCCAGGCGCACCGAGAAACCGGCCGAACCGCCGATACGCCAACCGGAAGGAACGTCCCACGGGTCGACGACCGGCCCGGACGGCTGCATGGCCAGCAGCTCGTCCATCGCCGCGGCCACGAAGACATGGTCCGGAGTGGACTGTGTGAAAGCCGCCCGCCGGGAGACCAACTGCGTGTCCAGACGACCGGCCACGACATCAGGATCGGCAAGCAGATCACGCAGATAAGCCACGTTCGTGCCGACGCCGAGCACGGCCGTGTCCGCCAAAGCCGCCGACAACCGGCCCAACGCCTCGCTCCGGGTCGGTGCCCATGCGATCACCTTGGCCAGCATCGGGTCGTAGTCCGAGCCGACGACGCTGCCGACACGCAAACCGGAGTCGACACGGACGCCGTCCGGCTCGACGACATCCAGCACGGTGCCACCGGTCGGCAGGAAGTCCCGGGACGGGTCCTCGGCGTAAACCCGGGCCTCGACCGCGTGCCCGGTCAGCTCGACGGACGACATCGGCAACCGTTCGCCCGAAGCGACCCGCAGCTGCCACTCGACCAGGTCCAAGCCGGTCACCAGTTCGGTCACCGGGTGCTCGACCTGCAGCCGGGTGTTCATCTCCATGAAGAAGAACTCGTCCGGCCGGTCCGCCGACACAATGCACTCCACGGTCCCGGCGCCGGTGTAACCGACGGCACGGGCCGCGTCGACCGCCGAAGCACCCATCCGGGAGCGCATGTCCGCGGTGAGCAACGGTGAAGGCGCTTCCTCGATGATCTTCTGGTGCCGCCGTTGCAGGCTGCATTCCCGCTCGCCGAGGTGGATCACGGTGCCGTGGTTGTCCGCCAGCACCTGGATCTCGATGTGCCGGGGCCGCTGCACGAACCGCTCGATCAGCAGCGTGTCGTCGCCGAAGGAGCCGAGCGCCTCACGACGTGCCGACTCGATCGCGGCCGCGAGATCGGACTTCTGGGTGACCAGGCGCATCCCCTTGCCGCCGCCACCGGCCGAAGGCTTCAGCAGCACCGGAAAGCCGATCTCGGCGGCCGCGGAGACCAGATCGGCGTCCGTCATGCCGGGCTCGGTGCGCCCGGGAACGACCGGAACACCGGCGGCCATCACGGTCTGCTTGGCGCGGATCTTGTCGCCCATCGCGTCGATCGCGCCGACCGGCGGGCCGACGAACACCAGGCCCGCGTCCGCGCACGCCCGCGCGAAGTCGACGTTCTCCGCCAGGAAGCCGTATCCGGGGTGGACGGCCTCGGCACCGGAGGACACCGCCGCCTCGATGATCCTCGGGATCGACAAGTAGCTCTCCCGCGCGGCCGCCGGTCCGATGCGGACGGCGGTGTCGGCTTCGAGCACGTGCCGAGCGCCGGCATCCGCGTCGCTGTACACGGCGATCGAGCGCACGCCGATCCGCCGCAGCGTCCGGGCGATCCGGACGGCGATCTCGCCGCGGTTGGCGATCAGGACTCGCTGGAACATCGCATCACATCCGGAAAACGCCGTAGCCGACTTCTTCGAGTTCCGCGTTCGCGGCGACCGACAGCGCCAGGCCGAGCACGGTCCTGGTGTCGGCTGGATCGATCACGCCGTCGTCCCACAGGCGCGCGGTCGAGTAGTACGGGTTGCCCTGGTCCTCGTACTGCCGGCGGATCGGGTCCTTGAACGCTTCCTCGTCCGCGGCGGACCACTCCTCGCCGCGTCCCTCGATCTGGTCACGGCGGACGGTCGCCAGCACGGACGCCGCCTGCTCGCCGCCCATCACCGAGATCCGGGCGTTCGGCCACATCCACAGGAACCGGGGCGAGTACGCCCGGCCGCACATCGAGTAGTTGCCCGCGCCGAACGATCCGCCGATGACCACGGTGAACTTCGGCACCCGGGCGCACGCCACCGCGGTCACCATCTTGGCGCCGTGCTTGGCGATGCCCCCGGCCTCGTAGTCCCTGCCGACCATGAAGCCGGTGATGTTCTGCAGGAACACCAAGGGAATCCGGCGCTTGTCGCACAGCTCGACGAAGTGCGCGCCCTTCAGCGCCGACTCACCGAAAAGGACACCGTTGTTGGCGATGATGCCGACCGGGTGCCCGTGGATCCGGGCGAAGCCGGTGACCAGAGTCGTGCCGTACTCCCGTTTGAACTCACGGAACCGGCTGCCGTCCACCACGCGGGCGATGACTTCCCTGACGTCGTAGGGAGTCCGCGAGTCCGTCGGTACGACACCGTAGAGCTGAGACGGGTCCACGGCGGGCTCTTCGACGGGCGCCACGTCCCAAGGCTTGGGAACACGCGGCCCCAGTGTGGACACGATCGACCGGACGATCCGCAGCGCGTGCGCGTCGTCCTCGGCCAGGTGGTCGGTCACGCCGGAGACACGGGAGTGCACGTCGCCGCCGCCGAGCTCCTCGGCGGTGACCACCTCACCGGTCGCGGCCTTCACCAACGGCGGTCCGCCCAGGAAGATCGTGCCCTGGTCGCGCACGATCACGGCCTCGTCGCTCATCGCCGGGACGTACGCACCGCCCGCGGTGCACGAGCCCAGCACGGCGGCGATCTGCGGGATGCCGCGGGCGGACATCGTGGCCTGGTTGTAGAAGATCCGGCCGAAGTGCTCGCGGTCCGGGAACACCTCGTCCTGCCGCGGCAGGAACGCACCGCCCGAGTCGACCAGGTACACGCACGGGAGGTTGTTGTGCAGCGCGACTTCCTGCGCACGCAGGTGCTTCTTCACGGTGACCGGGTAGTACGTGCCACCTTTGACCGTGGCGTCGTTGGCGACGATGACGCACTCCCGGCCGGACACCCGGCCGACGCCGGTGATGATCCCGGCGGCGGGCGCCTCGTCGGAGTACATCCCGTTGGCCGCCAACGCGGACAGTTCCAGGAACGGTGACCCGGGGTCGAGCAGCGAATCCACCCGGTCGCGGGGCAGCAGCTTGCCGCGCTCGACATGCCGCCTGCGCGCCTTCTCGGGACCGCCCTCACGCGCCTTCGCGAGACGTTCCCGCAGGTCATCGACCAGCTCGGTGTGCTCCTTGACGTAGCGCTGGTAGGCCGGATCCGACGGGTCCGCCTGGCTGCGCAGCACGGGCGCGTCCATCTCGCTCCCTGTTAGTCAGCGTTAACTCCCACCCCAATGTTAGCGCTGACTAACCCACCCGTCCAGCCACAGGCGGTCCCCTCGTGAGTGGTTTGTCCCGGTAACAGAACAAACCACTCACGAGACGGTTCCCAGCCCGGCTGGTACGCCTGTCGTGAGTGGTTTGTTCGGAATACAGCTGCACTACGAGTGGGACAAACCACTCACGAGAGAAGTCACCCCGTAACGGCGTTGAGTGCGGGCAGGTAGCCGCGCGCCTGACCGTTCTTGTTGGGGTGGTAGGACTCCTCCACCGGCCACGTGAGACTGTTGAGCCACCAGTCGCCGGAACAGATCTCGTGACCGGTCCACGCGCCGCGGATGTCGACGAACGTGAAGCCGGCCGCGGCCGCCCGCTGGGCGGTCACCTGGGCGAGCACGTCCGCGCCGCTGTTGATGGCCGAACGCTTGGTGTCCGAGAGCCCGACGTTGCAGGAGCCGGGCACCTTGTAGAACCTCGGGTAGCCGAGCACGACCACGCGCGCGGACGGTGACCGCTGCCGGATCGCCGAGTACACGTTGTCCAGTCTGGCGGGCAGGGTGTTGCGGGCGAACGTCTTGCCTTGTTCGACCCGGTTGACGCACGTGGAGTCGCTGCCCAGGGTGCACGTGGTGATCACGTCGACGAAGCCAGCGTCGTTGCCGCCGATCGAGATGGTCACCAGTGTCGTGCGTGCCGTCAGCGACCCGAGCTGGCTGTTGAGCACATCCGTTGTGGTCGCGCCGGAGCACGCCGCGAAGTTGAAGGAGGCGGGCGCATGGGTGTTCGCCCACAGTTGCGGATACGCGTTGGTGCTGCGCTTGCAGCCACCACCGCTGTACGTGCCGCCGGTACCGACACCGGATGAGTAGGAATCACCGAGTGCCACGTAGTTGTGCGCAGCCGCGTTGGCTGGTGCCGACAGCGTGGTCAGGCCCACGGCGGTTGCCGCGAGGCATAACAGGACACGGAACGATCGCCTCATCGAGTCCTCCGCGAGAAGGAGTCCCTCATGGCAGGGATGGGACTTCTCATCATCAGCGCAGGTAGCCCTGTTAAGGAAGGAACTGGTGAATTGTTAACCCGTCCGTAGGCATCCGTCGGGTGTTAGTACCCGCTAACGTCACCCGGCTAGAGTGAAGCCGTGTCGTCCCAACCGGTGCCCGCCCCCGCACCGCCGCTCAGCCGGCGAGAGCAGATCCTCGCCGCGGCGGCGGAACTGTTCGCGCGACACGGGTTCCACGGTGTCGGCATCGACGACATCGGCGCGGCGGTCGGCATTTCCGGACCCGCGCTCTATCGGCATTTCCGCAGCAAGGACGCGATGCTCGGGGAGATGCTGACGTCGATAAGCGAGATATTGCTGGAAGGCGGGCAGTCCCGCGCGCAGCGGCACCGGCAACCCCGGAGCCTGCTGGCCGAGCTGGTGCGTTTCCAGGTGGATTTCGCGCTGGACAATCCCGCGCTGATCACCGTCCAGGAACGCAACCTCGGCAACCTGACCGATCCGGACCGCCGCCGGGTGCGCGCGTTGCAGCGCCGGTACGTCGAAGTGTGGGTGCAGGCCATCCAGGACGTCGTCGAAGGCATCGACGAACCGTCCGCGCGGGCGGCGGCGCACGCGGTCTTCGGGCTGATCAATTCCACTCCGCACAGCAGGTATCTGGACCGCGGGCAAATGGCGGCGCTGCTTCGCCGAATGGCTCTCGCTGCGCTGACCGGCACCAGGGAGTAGGCTTCCGCCGGTTCTCCGCGATGACACGAATGGGTTCCCCGATGGCCGGCGACAGCGGTTGGATTCCAGCGAACCTCGATCCCGCCCGCCCTTCTTCAGCCCGGATCTACGACTACGCGCTGGGCGGCGGCCACAATCTGGCCAGTGACCGCGCGCTGTTCGAACAGGTGCTGAAGGTGCAGCCCAACGCGCGGCAGATCGTCTGGAGCAACCGCTCGTTCATGCGCCGGGCCGTGCTCTTCATGATGGACTTAGGCATCCGCCAGTTCCTCGACCTCGGTTCCGGCATCCCGACCGTCGGCAACGTGCACGAGATCGCGCACAAGGTCGATCCCGCCTGCCGGGTGGTGTACGTCGACATCGACGAGGTCGCGATCGCGCACAGCAAGCTGATGCTCGAGCACGAGGACAACGCCGCGATCGTGGAGGCCGACTTCACCCGGCCGGGTGAGGTGCTCGGGCACCCGGAGACCGTCCGGCTGCTGGACTTCACTAGGCCGATCGGGTTATTGGCGGTGGCGAGCCTGCACAGTGTTCCCACGGAAACGGACATCTACCGCCCGCTTGAGCGCTACCGCGACGCGCTCGCTGTCGGCAGCGCGCTGGCCGTCAGCCACTTCACCGCGGACTTCGAGGACGTGCACACCCAGGAGTTGATCGAGATCGTGCGGGCAGGCGCGCACAACCAGGTCTGCGCACGCACGAGGGACGAGGTGCTCGACCTGTTCGGCGATTTCGAGCTGGCCGATCCGGGCCTGGTGACGGCGGCGGCGTGGCGTCCGGACACCGCACCGGCGCCGGACGGCGGGGCGGCCGAGCGAGGGCTCTGGGCCGGGGTCGCGGTCAAGGTCCGCCGGTGACTCCGGAACGAACAGATTCCCCACCCGAAGAGTCGTAATTCTTCACCCCTATGTCCCTCGATTGGAGTAGTTGACGCTACGCTAAGCGACCATTCGTCCGTGTCGACTCGCCTGAATGGGCCGGGAGGGTGCGCCCGTCTACCGGACGAGTATTCCGCTGAGTAGCCTGACCATCACCAGAACGGACCGAGAGGTGAGCTGCAGTCGTGGATCCTTCGATCGCCACGTCCCATCGACGGCATCGATTGCCCGGACGGCGGTAATCCGGCGGCAGGTCTCGTCCGATATCCCCACCGAGTCACGTGAAGTCCCAGGAATACCCGTTGCCCCTATCGCAAGAGGTGCGTTGTGAGACCGAGCCCGAGCTCAACGCCTGCGCACCCGCAGGACAACGCCCGGTGAGCGCGCCGATGCCGCTCGATCCCGAGCGCGCCCGCAGGCGCGCCGAGGTCGCCAAGGCATGGGCGCAAGTGATCGGCCGTACCGCGTACGTGCCGATGACGGCCGACGAGATGGAGCAGTTCCTGCTCGATCAGGTGCACATCCTCGCAGATATGCTGAACGCCGAGCTGTTCGACCCGTCACCGGCGATCGAGGTGGGCAGTGCGTTGGTACAGAATGATTTCACAGGGCCCGAGAGCCTGCAGTGCACGGTCGAGATCCTCGCGGCCGCACTGCTGCTGGACTCCACCGAACCCGCCGACCGCGAGCAGGCCAACAAGGTCGTCGGCCTGCTGTCCAACCTGGCCACCGGGTACGCCACCGCGATCCGGCTGCGCACACTGGACCAGCAGGAGCACATCAAGCAGGCGCTGCTGAAGTCCAAGCGGGAGGCCGAACGGCGCGAGCGCGCCGCCAACGACCGCTTCGAGGAGGTCTTCCACGCCTCCGCGATCGGGATGGCGCTGACCGACATGGCCGGCGACTTCGTGCAGACCAACTCCGCGCTGGCGCACATCCTGGAGTGCCCGCCGGACGAACTGGCCGGCCGCAACATCCGCGAGCTGTTCCCGCCCGAGGACGCCGACGACGTGGTGATCTCGTACCGCGAGGTGACCGAGGGCATCATGCCGCGGATCAGGGAACGCCGCCGGATGGTCCGCCACGACGGCACCATCGCATGGGTCTACCTCGTGATCTCCTTGCTGCGTGACGCGAACGGCGTGCCCGCCTACCACGTCACGATGATCGAGAACCTCAGCGAGCTGCAGGCGTTGCAGAACCAGCTGGGCCAGCAGTCGGTCCGCGACATGCTCACCGGCGTCGCGAACCGCCAGCACTTCCAGTCCAAACTGGACGCCGTGCTGGAGGGCGCGGGGCCGCACACCTCGCTCACCCTGCTGCACGTCGGGATCGACTCGTTCTCCGTGATCAACAACGGTCTCGGGCACGTGGTGGGCGACCGGATGCTGCAGGTGGTGGCGAACGAGCTGCGCGACATCGTCGCGGACCACGACGCGGTGGTCGGCCGGGTGGGCGGCGACGAGTTCGCGATCCTGCTGGAGGACGGCCCAGGCGTCCCGCACTACCAGACGCTGATCGACCGGATCAACGAGCGGCTGTCCGAACCGACGTTCATCGGCGACACGGGTGTCGCGGTGTGCGTGAGCATCGGCGTGGCGCAGCACACCGGCCGGGCACACAGCAGGCTCGACCTGTTGCGGGCGGCGAACTCCGCGATGCGGCGCGCCAAGGCGGTCGGCCAGCGCCAGTGGGAGGTGCACAACGTCCACGAGGACGCCGAGCAGAAGGAACTGCTCGCGCTGACCGCGGCCATGCCCGGCGCGTGGGAGATGGGCGAGCTCGACTGCGAGTACCAGCCCGTGATCGACCTGGCGGACAACCGGGTCGTCGCGGTGGAGGTCATGCTGCGCTGGGACCACCCGACCCAAGGCATGATCGGCCACGACCGCTGCCGCGACATGGCGGAAAGCGCCGGCATGTCGCTGACGATCGGCCCATGGGCGGCGATGCGTGCCTGCCAGGACACCGTCGACCGCGGCAACAGGGACGTGATGCTGCGCTTCCGGCTGACCGAGATGCAGACCTCGGACGGCAACGTGGCCGGCGTGATCAACCATCTGGTCGCCAAGACCGGCCTGTCACCCGAGCGGATGGAGTTCGCGCTCGACGCCCGTGCCGTGGTCGCCAACCGCGGCGAGGCGCAGTCGAACATCCAGTCACTACGCGACAACGGTGTTCTGATCGGACTGCACGAGTTCACCGGTAGCCAGACCGAGTTCGCACTCGTCGAGGACGAGGAGATCCAGTCGGTGATCCTCGCCGGATCGCTGGTGACCAAGCGGCCGGATCTCCGCGAACCGGACTCGCTGGTGGCGAAGGTGACCCGCGACATGGTCCGGAACCTGCGGCAGGCAGGCGCCGCCGTGAGCGTGGTCGACGTGCCCACGACCCAGAGCGCGGCGTGGTGGCACGCGCTCGGCGCGACCTACGGGCAGGGCGACTTCACCGGACTCCCGGGAGATCTGGACAGTGTGCTCCCTGAACGCCCGGCCCCGTCGGTGAACGGGGCCTGACAGTCATCGGCAATCGTAATCAGTCGGTCAGGTGACGGATCACATGACCGGTCCTGTCATGTGGCCGTCCGGCTGGTGGAAGATGTCCTAGTGGACCCGAACCCCGAGCAACCGCAAGGCATCATCGCGGCCGCCAGCCAGGCACTGGCGTCGATGCACGCCGGTGAGGACACGAGCGCGGTCGAGCGGATGACCGCCTTCGCCGAGGAACGGGGCCGTGAAGAGGCCACCGAGCTGATGCTGATGCTGTTCCGGGAGTGCAGCGCCATGGTCGCCGCCCTCGGTTCCGGCGGAACGGCCCCGGTGAAGATGCAGGTCTACGACGACGACGGCAAAGAGGTCCCGATCGACGAAGCAGACCCGCCGGTCCGCACGGCGGTGCGCACCCTGCTGGCCGAGGTCCACGGCGACACCGAGGCGGCGAAGGACCAGATCGAAATAGCACTGGCCAACGCGGCACCGGCCGAAATGGCGATGGTGATGATGCAGGCCCTGCGCTGGACGATAAAGCTGGCCGCGGAATGCGCCAGCCGGGACCTCCCCGTCTCGCCCTGGATCACCGAGGCACTGAACTGATCCTGGGCAGGCCGCAGCGAGCACAGAACACTCTTTCGCGTTTGCTCACTCCCGTATGGTCTGCGCGCGAAGCCGGCCACACCGGCCTACTACCCGGCCAGCAACTCCTTCACCAAGGCCGAAACCTGCTCGATTTCAATGAGGAACCCATCGTGCCCATAAGGAGAGTTGACCACCCGCACCTCCCCGGCCCCCGGAATCCCGGCAGCCAACTCCTCCTGCTGGTACAGCGGATAGAGCCGATCAGAGTCGATCCCGGCGACAACAGTCCGAGCCCGAACCTGCCGCAAAGCGGAAGAAACGCCGCCCCGGTCCCGGCCGACGTCGTGCGAATTCATCGCCTCGGTCAGCACCACGTAACTCCCGGCGTCGAACCGCCGGACCAGTTTCGCAGCCTGATGATCCAAATAGGACTCGACGGCGAACCGGCCGTCGCCCTGGGGAGTCCGCCCGAACCGGGCGGTCAGCTCGGCCTCGCTCCGATAGGTCACGTGAGCGATCCGCCGAGCGACGCCCAGCCCGGCCACCGGCCCAGGAGGCGACGAGTAGTAGTCCCCGCCCAGCCACGCGGGATCCGCCCGGATGGCGTGCAACTGCGGCGAGGCCCACGCGATCTGGTCAGCGGAAGCAGCCGCGGGACAAGCGAGCAACAACAGGGACGACACCCGGGACGGGTACATGACGGCCCACTCGAGAGCCCGCATCCCGCCCATCGACCCACCGAGCACGGCGGCCCACGCCGGAATCCCCAAGGCGTCGGCGAAAAGCGCCTCAGCGGCAACCTGGTCCCGCACGGTCAACGACGGAAACCGGCTGCCCCAAGGCTTCCCGTCAGCCGCAAGCGAAGAAGGCCCGGTACTCCCCTGACAACCGCCGAGCACATTCGGCACCACCACGAAGTAATGGTTCGTGTCGACGGCCTTGCCCGGCCCGACGAGACCGTCCCACCACCCAGGCTCACCCCACTCGCCACTCCCCCCTCGTGAGTGGTTATCAGGGTTAGAACCCGGATAACCACTCACGAGGGGTGAGCTGGGGAAACCGGCGACGTGGCTGTCGCCGGTCAGGGCATGCGAGATCAGCACCGCGTTGGACTTCGACGCGTTGGGCAGACCCCATGTCTCGTACGCGATCCGCACGTCCGGTAACACGTCTCCGGACTCCAGGCGCAGCGGCTGCCGGAGATGGACCCAGCGCCTGTGGCCCGCCGGGTCCCCCTCCCGCCAGCCGCCGGTCACGTGTCGGCCTTCGCCGCGCGGAAGCCGGCCTCCAGGTCCGCCTTGAGGTCCTCAAGGCCCTCGATCCCGACCGACAGCCGCACCAGGCCCGGGGTCACACCGGCGATCAACTGCTCGTCGGGGGCAAGCTGGCTGTGCGTCGTGCTCGCCGGGTGCACGATCAGGCTGCGCACGTCACCGATGTTCACCAGTTGCGAGAACAGTTCCGTACCGTCCACAAAGGCCCGTCCGGCTTCGACGCCGCCGCGCAGCTCGAAGGACACCACGGCACCGGCGCCACGAGGCAGGTACTTCCGCGCGGCGGCGTACCACCTGCTGCTGGGCAGACCGGCGTAGTGCACGGCCTGTACCTCGTCACGCTGCTCAAGCCATTCGGCCAGCGCCTGCGCGTTGGCGACGTGCCGCTCAAGCCGCAGCGACAGCGTCTCGATGCCTTGGATGACAAGGAAACTCGTCAGCGGTGCGATGGCGGCACCGGTGTCCCGCAGGAGTTGCACGCGTAGTTTGGCCGCGAAGGCGCCGTGGCCGAGGGCGGGCCAGTACTGAAGGCCGTGGTAGCTGGGGTCCGGTTCGTGGAAGTCCGGAAACCGGGAGGCGTTGGCGCCGAAGTCGAACGTGCCGCCGTCGACGACCACGCCCGCGACCGCGGTGCCGTGCCCGCCGAGGTACTTCGTCGCCGAGTGGATCACGATGTCGGCGCCGTACTCGATGGGCCGCAGCAGATACGGCGTCGGCACGGTGTTGTCGACGATCAGCGGCACACCGGCCTCGTGCGCGACGGCCGCGACGGCTTCGATGTCGAGCACGTTGCTGCGCGGGTTGGCCAGTGACTCACCGAAGAAGAGCTTGGTGTTGGGCCGGACAGCGGCCCGCCACTCGTCGAGGTTGTCGGGGTCGTCGACGAAGCTGACCTCGATGCCCAGCTTCGGCAGCGTGTAGTGGAAAAGGTTGTACGTGCCGCCGTAGAGCGAGGCACTGGACACCAGGTGGTCGCCGGACCGGGCCAGCGTCAGGATCGCGGCCGTCTCGGCGGCCTGCCCCGAAGCGAACGCGACCGCCGCGACGCCGCCTTCGAGCGCGGCGATCCGCTGCTCGAGGACGTCCTGGGTGGGGTTGTTGATCCGGGTGTAGATGTTGCCGGGCTCGGCGAGGCTGAACAGGTCGGCCCCGTGCTGTGTGTCCCGGAAGACGTAGGAAGTCGTTTGGTAGATCGGAGTCGCACGCGCACCCGTGGCCGGGTCGGGGGCGGCACCGGAGTGGATCTGCTTGGTCTCGAAGGACCAGCCGTCGCTTGCCATGTCTGCAGAAGCTAGCCACGGCCGAATGGCCCCACCATGGCGTCCACCTGGTGGAACCCTCACGAAAAATAAGTCTTGCAATCTGACTCTCTTAGTTTCTAAGATGCTCTCATGACTGATGTGATTGTGGTGGGTGCCGGCCTCGGCGGCACTTCAACGGCGATGTTCCTGGCCATGCGCGGAGTGGATGTGCTGCTGGTCGAGCGGCACCAGGGCACTTCGCCGCACCCCAGGGCGGCCGGCCAGCACCCGCGGACCATGGAGTTCCTGCGGATCGGGCAGGTCGCGGACGAGATCCTCGCGGCCGGTCACCCGCCGTCCGCGTTCAGGATCAAGGTGGCGGAGAGCCTGCGCGGCAAGGTGATCCACACGATCGTCGAGGACTTCGACGACGTGCTGTCACACGTCGAACAGGTCAGCCCGGCCGGCTGGGGGTCGGCGACACAGGACCAGGTCGAGCCCATCCTGTTGAACCAGGCCACAAAGCACGGTGCGACCGTGCGCTTCGCCACCGAACTGGTGTCGTTCGAGCAGGACGCCGACGGTGTCACGGCGAACCTGCTCGACATCGCCTCGGGCCGGGCGGAACAGGTCCGGGCCAAGTACCTGGTCGCCGCGGACGGAAACCGCAGCCCGGTCCGGGAACGGCTGGGCATCCCCCGGTCCGGGTTCGGCGGGCTGTCCAACCACATCGGCATCGTGTTCGACGCGGACATGTCCGAACTGCTGCCGGACGGCGAACAATGGCTCTACTACCTGCAGAACCCGGCGTTCACCGGTGCGTACATCAACGTCAACCGGCAGGACCGGCACATCTTCGCGATCGAGTACCACCCGGAGAAGGGCGAGTCGTTCGCCGACTACCCGCACTCCCGGATCATCGAGCTGATGCGGATCGGCCTGGACGCACCGGATCTCCAGCCGGAGATCCTCTGGACCGGACCGTGGGAGATGGCCGCCCGGATCGCCGACCGGTGGCGGGACGGCCGGGTGTTCCTGGTGGGCGACGCCGCCAAGGTCACTCCGCCGACCGGCGGCCTCGGCGGGAACGCCGCCGTGTGCGACGGTTTCGACCTGGCGTGGAAGCTCGCGGCGGTGCTCACCGGCGAAGCGGGTCCCGGCCTGTTGGACACGTACGAGCCGGAGCGCAAATCGGCCGCCGAGATGGTGGTCAACGAGTCGCTGTTCAACTACGTGCAGCGCATGGCCCCGCACCTGGCCGGCCCGGACATCCCCACGCCGGTCGGGCCGATCCAGGCGGTGCTGGGCGTCCGGCACACGTCCAGCGCGGTGATTCCCGAGCCGAACGACGGATCGCCGACGATGGACCCGTTCCGGATCTCCGGCGAGCCGGGATTCCGTGCGCCGCATGTGGTTCTGCCGACCGGTGAGTCCACACTGGACGTCTGGGGCGCGGGCTGGGCGCTGCTGGCCGGCCCGGACGGCGGCTGGGACAAGGTCGACGCCGGGATCCAGTACCGCTCGCTGGGCGACCAGTACGACCGGTTCGGCGTAGGCCCCGAAGGCGCGAGCCTGATCCGGCCGGACGGGATCGTGGCGTGGCGTACCACGGACAAGGCGGACGAGGTCACGCTCAAGAACGTGTTGCGCCAGGTGTTGTCTTGTTAGATTGTCCACCATGCGAGTCTTCGTGCTGGTGGTGACGTTGCTCGGTGTGCTCGTGGCCCCCGCGTCGGCTCAGCCACGACACGTTCTGTATTCGACGTATGTCGCGCTCGGCGACTCCTACGCGTCTGGTCCGGGCATCCCGAACCAAGTCGGCTTACCCGCCGGGTGTGCGCGGTCGGATCAGAACTACCCGTCCTTGATCGCCAAGTGGCTGCGTGTTCCCGGTTTCGTCGACGTGAGCTGCGGCGGCGCCAGGACGGTCGACATGACCAGGCCACAGCAGGTCTCCGGCGGGACGAACCCGCCTCAGCTCAACGCCCTGCGCGCGGACACCGAGCTGGTCACGCTGATGATCGGCGGGAACGACATCGGTTTCGGCGAGATCCTGCAGACATGCGGCCGCCTGGCGAGCCAGGACCAGCAAGGCAACCCCTGCGAACGGCACTACACCGCCGGTGGCACCGACCAGCTGGCGGCCAGGATCGCCGGAGTGGGGCCGAAGATCTCCGCGGTGCTCGACGGAATCCGCAAGCGCTCACCCCGCGCCCACGTCGTCGTGGTGGGCTACCTGCGAATCCTGCCGGCGAACGGAACCTGCTTCCCGCAGGTTCCGTTCGCCGCGGGTGACGTGCCGTACTTCGACCGCACCTCGCGCAAGCTCAACGCGGAACTCGCCGCGCGGGCCGCGAAGCACAAGGCCTCGTTCGTCAACCCGTATCCCTACTCGTACGGTCACGACGCCTGCCAGGCCGCCGACCGCAAGTGGGTCGAGGGCCTGTTCCCCTCCTCGCCCGCCGCGCAGATGCACCCGAACGCCAAGGGCATGCAGGCGGTCGCCATGCTGAGCGTGCCGACCGTCCTTTTCGGACGTTTTCAGAGGTAGAGGCTGGCGTGCTCGTCCGGCGTCTCGGCGACCACCGGCGAGGCGCCCTCGGCGAGCGCGTACAGCTCCGCGAGCGTCGCACCCCTGCTTGGCGCCACCGCCCGGCCGTCCAACCAAGCGTTGGCTTCGTGGTGCGTCAAGGGGCCGACCTCGACCTGCGCCAGGCACCGGCCCGGCCGGGTGACCGCCGGGTGCAGCCGGGCCAGGTTCTCGTTGGTGGTGATGCCGATCAGCGTCTGGCAGCCCTGGCCGAGCAGGCCGTCGGTGAGGTTGAGCAACCGGGACAACGCCTGCCCGGTCGACGACTTCGCCTCACCGCGGATCAGCTCGTCGCAGTCCTCCAGCAACAGCAAGCGCCACGGCTTGTCGTCGTTGTTCTCCTCCAACGCCACCTGCAACAGGTACGACGGGTTGTCGAACAAGCGCTCGGGGTCGAGCACGCAGTCGACCTCGCACCAGTCCCGCCACGACTGCGCGATCGCCCGCAACGCGGTGGTCTTGCCCGTGCCGGGCGGACCGTGCAGCAGCAGGAGCCTGCCGTTGAGGTCGTCCGATGTGGTCGACATCAGCCGGTCGAACGCCGCACCGACCGGCGCGGTGTAGTTGCGGCGGATGTCCTGCCACATCGGCGCGGCGATCTCCCGGGTACGACGGCGCGGGCCGTGCTCGCCCACGTACCAGAACCCCATCGTGACGTTGGCGAGATCCTCTGTCGGTTCCGCCTTGGCACCGTCGATCGCCTCGGTCAGCGCCTTTTCGGCGACCTCGTCGGACACCGCGGTGACCGACACGTGCGCGCCGTCCTCCCAGCGGAGGAACAGCAACAGCCAGCCCTCGCCTGCGGCGAGCACGCTCGATCGCTTGTCGTCCTTGGCCTCGCGCAGAATCGTCGCCGCCGCGGGCAGGAGTGTGGCGTCCTGGTTGATCGGTTCGATTCTCGCGGAACGGGACGCCGTGTGCTCGCCTGCGGTGTAAAGGCTGATGAACAAAGCGTCCAAGACATCGAAGGGGCCGTCGTGTGACGTAAGGGAAACGCGCATCGGCATGGCGGTCACCGGCTCTGGCGCGGTGACCGTCTTCACGACGTGCAGCTGCTGCTTGGACACTCCGCTATGATCGCGTGCTTTTCTGTGCGCTACAACGGATTATTCGTGCCCCACTGTTCGCCCAGCGCGTAGCGGTTGCCTTCGCCGTCCTCGAACATCGACCACCAGCCGAAGAACATTTTGCTTGGCGCGGCGGGAAATCGCACGCCCTTGGCGGTCAGTTCCCGATATGTCCGCCGAACGTCGTCGCTGTAGAACATGATGTTCGAATTCGGCAGGCTGTCCGGCGCTTCGGGCACCTGCTGTCCTGGTTCACGCGGGGACAACACCATCCGCATGTTGCCGTCGGGGGACGCGACGGCGATCCATCGCCCGTCCTCACCGTACGGCGAGTCCTCGGCGACGGTGAAGCCCATCGTCTCGGTCCAGAACCGCTTGGCCCGCTGTTGGTCTTCCACGTACAGCACGACTTGGTTGACACCACGGATCATGACTACCCCTTCCGCATATAACCATCGTGGATACAACGGTGCTGGACTGTATACTCCGGACATGAGGGACCGCAACGCCCCACCGCTCACCCCGGCCGGTTTCCAAGTGCTGCTGGCGTTGACAGGCGGCGCGACGCATGGCTACGCGGTCATGCGCTTCGTCGAAGAGGTCTCGGACGGCACGGTCCGGATCGGCCCGGGCACGCTCTACCGGACGCTGCAACGACTGGTCGCCGACGGTCTGGTCGTCGAAGTCGCCAGCGAAAGCCCTGACCCGCACGACGCACGCCGTCGCTACTACGAGCTGACCGACCTGGGGCGTGCCGCCGCCAGTCGTGAAGCGGAACTGCTGTCGCGTCTGGTGGCGGTGGCGACCGACGCGGGCCTGCTGGGAAGGCGGAAGTCAGCATGAGGCCCAGCCGTGCGGTCAGCCTCACGCCGCACGTGTTCGTGCGTGACGTACCGGCGGCGATCGAGTTCTATCGCAAGGCCTTCGGCGCGGTGGAGGTGTTCGTCAACCGCCTGCCGGACGGCACGCTGTTGTTCGTCGATCTGGCGATCGGCGGCGGCAGGCTGATCCTGAGCGAGGAGACGCCGCAGCTCAACGCGCTCAGTCCGGAGACCATCGGCGACTCCCCGGTGATGCTGCTGCTCGAGGTGGAGGACGTGGACGACCTGGCGAGGCGGGCGATCTTCGCGGGCGCGGTGGTCGAGATGCCGGTCCAGGAGATGTTCTGGGGCGAGCGCTACGGGATCGTGCGCGACCCGTTCGGGCACCGCTGGGCGCTCTGCTCGGTCCGCGACGAGATTTCACTCGATGAGGTGCTCCGGAATTCACCCAACGAGGTCTGAAGGTGAGGTGCGGTGGTGTGGCCGCCCCCGATGACGACCACACCACCGCTCGAATACCCGGCAGGCCGGGTGTGCGAGCCCCAGACGGTCACCCTGTGTCGTGAACCGCTAAACGCGGTACCCCAGGGCGCGGGTTACTAAACCCTCCACCTGGAAGACGACGCAAGCCGGTTAAAGGTTGCGTCCCGTAAGGACGAACTTTCCCGGCAAAAGGACCACACTGGAGCCCGAAACAGGGAGGGCGCATGATCACGGTGCAAGGGGTGGTCGACCGGGTCGGTCCGACGCTCCTGCGCACCGTGCTGCCCGGCGAACGTGGCGTCACCGACGTGGTGATCGCCGAGATGGGCCGGCGGACCCACGTGGCCGGCGGCGACCTCGTGCTCGGAGTCACGGTGAACGCCGCAGGCAAGGCCGCCGAGCTCGTCGACTACTGCGGAGCTCACGGCGCGGCGGCCGTGCTCCTGAAACCACCCCTCGCGGCCTCGGCAGGCGTGCTCACCGCGGCTCGTGACACGGGCACAGCGATCGTGGAGGTGCACAACGCGACCGCGTGGGCCCAGTTGGTCTGGTTACTGCGCACGGTCCTGGACGCGGCCGTGGACGACGAGTACGCCACCGAACCCGGCAACCAGGGCCTCGGCGACCTGTTCCGGCTGGCCGACGCGGCCGCCGCGGTCGTGGACGCGCCCGTGACCATCGAAGACGCCAACTCGCGGGTCCTGGCGTACTCGGCGAGGCAGGACCGGACGGACCCGGCGCGTGTCTCGACGATCATGGGCAGGCGCGTCCCGGACGACGTGCTCGCCCGCTTCCGGTCCCGTGGCGTGTTCCGCGACCTCAGCCGTGGCCGGGCGACGATCTTCGTTCCCGCGCAACAGGACGGCACGCTGCCGCGGCTGATCGTGCCGATCCGGATGGGCGGTGAGCTGCTTGGGTCGATGTGGGCGGTCGTGCCGGGCCCGGTGTCGGACGAGCGCGCCGCCGCGTTCGCGGACACCGCCCCGGTCGTGGCCCTGCACCTGCTGCGACGGCGGGCACTGGCCGACGCGGAGCGCCGCCGGTCGGCCGAGCTCGTGCGGACGGTGTTGGAAGGCAAGGGAAGCGTGCGGCTGGCCGTGGCCGAGCTCGACCTCGAGGACGAACCCCACCGGGTGGTCGCGATCGACGTGGAGACCACCGACGCGCTGGACGCCGAAGGCCTGCGGCTCGCGCTGTGGGAACGGATCACCGCTGGTGTCGGGCGTCGGCCGGCGGTGACGGACCTGCACGGCATCCTGTACGCGATCGTTCCCGACCAGGCAGGATGGCCTGCGTTGAGCGAGGCGCTGAGGAACGAGACCGGCGCGCTCGTGGGCGCCGGATCGCCTGCGGAGATCACCGAACTCGCCGAGTCACGCGCACAAGCCGAGGAGGCGCTCGGGCTCGTACGAGCGCGGTTGGTCAACGGTCACGTGGCAACGCACGACGAGGCGTGGCCAGTTGTCGCCTTGCATCGCGTCGCTGCCGCCGCCGCCCCTGCGAACGCCGCTGATCTGGGTCCGCTGTCGATGCTGCGTGTGCACGACGAACAGACCGGGTCCGCGTACGTCGACACGTTGTACGAGTGGCTACGGCACCCAGGCGACCCGAAAGCCGCAGCCCGGGCGTTGAACATCCACACCAACACGCTCCGGTACCGGATGACCCGCTTGATCGAACTGACCGGTCTCGACCTCGACAATCCGGACGTCCGGCTGGCGGTCACCGTCCAGCTCGCCACGACCCGATGGGCTTAGCGACTGTGCCTGAATCACAACGCTGGATGGATTCACTAGTGCCGTGAGCACGATGACATGGCGGAAAGTGTGCGTCACCGTGGGATAAGACACCCGGATGGAGGAGCACGCCGTGAAGATCGCAGTCCCCCGCGAGGTCAAGAACCACGAGTATCGGGTGGCCCTTACCCCGGCAGGCGCGCACGAGCTGACCTCACGTGGTCATGACGTGTACGTGCAGGCCGACGCGGGCGCCGGTTCGGCGATCCCGGACGAGGAGTTCCTCGCCGCCGGGGCGAAGATCGTGGCCACCGCCGACGAGGTGTGGGCCGAGGGCGAGATGGTGCTGAAGGTCAAGGAGCCGATCGCTTCCGAGTACCAGTACCTGCGCAAGGACCAGGTCCTCTTCACGTACCTGCACCTGGCCGCGGACCAGCCGCTGACCGACGCGCTGCTGGCCGCGGGCACCACCGGCATCGCCTACGAGACCGTGCAGGCCCCGAACGGCACCCTCCCGCTGCTCGCTCCGATGTCCGAGGTCGCCGGCCGGCTTGCCCCGCAGGTGGGCGCGTACTCGCTGATGCGTCCGTCCGGTGGCCGCGGCGTGCTGCCCGGCGGCGTGCCCGGGGTGCACCCCGCGCGGGTCGTCGTGATCGGTGGCGGCGTCGCCGGCGTGAACGCCGCCCGCATCGCGCAGGGCATGGGCGCGGACGTGGAGATCCTGGACACGAACGTGGACCGGCTCCGGCAGATCGACATCGACTTCAACGGCCGCATCCGCACCCTGACGTCCAACCGCTACAGCCTCGAACAGGCCGTGCTGGACGCCGACCTGGTGATCGGCGCGGTGCTGGTGCCCGGCGCGAAGGCCCCGAAACTGGTCAGCAACCAGCTCGTCGAGCGGATGAAGCCGGGTTCGGTGCTGGTGGACATCTCCATCGACCAGGGCGGCTGCTTCGCCGACTCCCGGCCGACCACCCACGACGACCCGACGTACCAGGTGCACCAGTCGGTGTTCTACTGCGTCGCCAACATGCCAGGCGCCGTGCCGCGGACGTCGACCTACGCGCTGACCAACGTGACGCTGCCGTATGCCGTGGCGCTCGCGGACAAGGGCTGGCACACCGCGCTGCGCGAGGACCCGTCACTCGCGTTGGGTCTGAACATGCACGGCGGCGCCCTCACCAACGCGCCCGTGGCGGCCGCACACGACCTCGTGCACACCCCATTGAACGAGATCATCTGAGACGTCGATCACGTTTACCTGCACAGATTGCTGATTAACCACAGGTAACGGCGGTGTGTGGAGAAATACCCACCACCCCCATGCAGCGCGCGGAACGAATACCGCCTAAGCTATCCATGACGGTCCGCTCCCGGTGACCCCCAGGCTGGTTGAGCGGACCGTCCTTACGCCTCCAGCCTCCCCTGCTCGGTGCTGCGCACCTTCGCCGGGGAGGCTTCAGTCCGCGTCATCTGGGGCCGAGCCCCAGACCCCACGGCGCCAGCTCCTCACCTCCCAGCGCTGGGCACGCCGCACCTGAACAAGCAACCTCCACAGCCAGCCATCCCAACCTTCCCCTGCTCGGTGCTGCGCACCCTCGCCAGAGAAACTTCAGTCCGCGACATCTGGGGCCGAG
>NZ_JAAATY010000035.1 GCF_013280595.1 Kibdelosporangium persicum | reverse complement strand
ACGTGGCTTCGCTGGAGTTCACCCCACTCCGGGTGGTCCAAACGGGCCCACGCCAAGAACCCGGCACCGACTATCTGCACCTGCGCCGGTTCGAGGTCTACGACATCGCAGTGGCTCCAACCGGGGCCGCGGCCCAGTTCAAGCAGCGCCTGCTGGAGCTGGCCGAGGATCCGACGACTCACTTGATCGTCGGGGTGGGCGCGACGGACATCGAGTACGGCCGCTGCACGGCCGGACTGATCGGCGGTCAAGCCGCGTTTCTCATTGGCACCAAACGGCGCCACCCACCGATCCCGGCGGTGCGATAACGCATGCCGCGCCCGGCAGACTCCACACCCTGCCCGTCATCGCTCCGATCCCCGCGCTCGGCAACACCAGATCGTCGCGACTACCCACAATGGTGCACCCCGTACACGCGGCCATCGACGTGAGCGGACGTCGCCGCAGTGCGCGCTTGACGTTGCCTATGCCGGGACTGTCAAAGGTTGAAATTACAGTCCCGGGTCGCCCGACCGCGAGTGCCGCGCGTCGTCGGTGAGGACGGGCGCGCGGCACTGCGTCATCGTCGGCCTGGTGCCGTCACACGCGGATCCACTTCTGGTTGTCCTGGCCGTTGCAGGTCCACAGGATCAACCGCGTGCCGTTGGCGGTGGCCGCTCCGTCGGCGTCCAGGCACAGCCCGGCATGCACGTTGCGGATCGACCCGTCCGAACCCATCGTCCACTTCTGGTTGTCCTGACCGTTGCACGACCAGATCACCACGCTGGTGCCGTTGGTCGTGCCGCTGTTGTAGGCGTCCAGGCACCTGTCGCCGAACACCCGGAACTCGCCGCTCGGGGTGGTCGTCCACTGCTGGTTGGCGCCTGTGCCGCAATCCCACAGCAACACGGTCGTGCCCAGCGCGGTGGAGGCCTTTTCGACGTCCACGCACCGGTTGGACCCCACGCCGCGCAGCCGTGACGTGACGTCGCCGGACGAACCGCCGGACGAGAACTGCCACCAGTTCACGTTGAACAGGTAGCCGCTCCCACCGGTGTAGCGCAGGAACACGTCCTGGTTGCCGGAGGCGCCGCTGACGGGGCAGGTCACCGTTCGCCACGTCTGCCAGCCGCCGGTGCTGGGGACGGTGCACCGGCCCACGACCGTGCCGGTGACGCCGCCCAGGCGCACCTCGATCGTGCCGCCGGTGGTGGCGGAGGCGACGCGGGCGGTGAATGACGAGGCACCCGTGCCGAAGGCGACGTTGCGGACCTTGGTGTAGTCGCCGTTCTGGAGGGAGCCGATGTTCATGCCACCCTCGGAGGCGGGTTCGGTTTCGATGCCCGAGCCCCAGGCGATGGTCTCGGCCTCCTGGCGGACGTAGGGGTTGAGCGAGTCCGCCGGCGGAGGGCCGGCGCTGGTCATGGTCAACCTGGGAATGGTGCCGTCACCGTTGTAGGTGAACTTTTCGATCGCCACCGACCGGGTGTATCCGCCACCTCCGGGCAGGGCGCCGTTGTGGTAGAAGAAGTAGGTACCGCCCTTGAAGTCCACGATGCCCGGGTGGTTGGTGAAGCTGGAGCCCTGGGTCGGCATGACGGTGCCGCGATAGGTCCACGGCCCGGTGGGACTCGGGGCGGTGGAGTAGGCGATGAACTCCGAGCAGCATTGCGCCGCGAAGATCATGTAGTACAGGCCGTTGCGCTTGTAGACCCAGGGCGCTTCCTCGTACAGCGTCGGCCTGGTCGGGTGGCCGGTGCGGGTCCCGAAACCCGCGGTGGTGAGCGGGATCTTGGTGGGGCTGCCCGAGAAGGAGATCATGTCGGCGTTGAGCCGCACGTACCACAGGTTCGGGTTGCCCCAGTACAGGTAGGCCTGGCCGTCGTCGTCTATGAAGGCATGCGGGTCGATCTCGCCGTTCTCCACCAGCGGTCGCCCGATGGCGTCGCGGAACGGGCCGGTGGGGCTGTCCGAGACGCCCACGCCGATGGCCATCCCGCCACCGCGGCGGCGGACCGGGACGTACCAGTAGAACTTGCCGTTGCGGGCGATCGTGTGCCCCGCCCAGGCGTTGGCGTCCGCCCACGCGAAGGTGCCGAGGTTCATCGGCACGCCGTGGTCGGTCCAGTTCACCATGTCGGCGGAGGAGAACACTCGCCACTCGCGCATGGTGAACGTGGTCGAGCCGTCCTCGTCACGTCCGGTGTAGACGTACACTCGTCCGTTGTGGAGCATCGGTGCCGGGTCGGCGGTGTAGATGTGCTGGACGATGGGGTTGTCGGCCTTGGCTGTGGCCGGGAGCAGCGCCAGGGCGGAGATGATGCCCACGACCCAGGCGAGCAGGCGCCTTCGACGTTGCACGGTTGTCTCCTTCGATAGCGGGTTTCGGTGCCGCTCGGGCGTCGCGAGGCGCCGGCGTGGCACCGGTGATGTCGCGCAGGCCGTGGAGTCGACCTTCGGCTCGTCACCGCGTCACACGCGGTTCCACTTCTGCGTCACGTGCGAGCCCACCGCTGGTTGGCCTGCCCGTTGCAGGTCCACAGCCGCGCGGACGCGCCATTGGCGGTCGAACCGCCGGCGCCTTCCAGGCACAACCCCGACCGCCGTGACACCTGTCGGCTCGTCACCGCCACATCGGCCAGGTGTGAACGCTGACCAATGTTCACGCTCACATAATGACGGTCGAATCGACTCGAAACCAATGAGCCATCTGGAGTAAGTTTCGGCAGGACTCGTTGGCAGCAACGATCTTTCCCCCGCTAACACCGAGGTAGGGTCAAGTGAGCGTTCACATGATCGCGGCGAGCGACTGCTGGCGTCGCCGCCCTGGATCGCCACCTACAGCCGGCCCGGCGTCGCGGACCCCCAAGGGTTGTTCACGACCTCCGGCTCGCGCTCGACGCGGTGGACGCCGGGCACCGTGGTGAACAGTCCTCCCGCCGACACCCCCGTCGTGGTCGATCTTCCCGGCAGGAGAGGCCGCAGCACTGGCGAACACCTCATCGCCGCGCTGCACTGCCTCTACCGCCACGAAAGTCCCCAAACCACGACGCCTGCCCTCCGCCCGACGAGCCGTGGCCGACAACCGGCTCGCCGAGATCAACCACATCGCGGCGACCACCGGTAACGACCCGACGCTGGACACACTGATCGAACGCCCGGCCGAACAATGCCGCGGTCGGGCCGGGTCCGGGCTCGGCCACGTCCGAACCGAGCGACGTGCAGATGCCGCATCAGATGCGGAAACACCGGTGCGGCGCCGGCCTGACCGGGTCCGACCAACGTCACCAACGGCCAGCCGTTCCCGTCGGCCCGCCATGGGAACGATCGGTCGCGTGAGCAAGCGGCTCGCTTCGCAGATCCGGGTAGATCGACCATGTTCGGGACGGGTCCCCTGACGAACCGGAAGAGTGACGGCCCACCACCACGCGGGAGTTGAGGAGGTCGGATGGACCACGAAAGTCTGGCCGTTGTCTGCCGCGGGCCCTTCCCGGGTCCGTCGTCACACTCTCTCCTTGTCCGAACTAGACAGTCCACAACGGCCGGACTGAATGGCCGCTGTCGGACAGGCACGTCGAGAGGAAAGGTGTATCGGTGAAACGAATTCTGTCCGCCGCGCTGTGCGTGTGCGCGGCGATCAGCTCGGTGGCCCTCCTCGGCCCACCGGCAACGGCGGCGACACTACCCATCACTACGGCGACAGCCAGCTCCGACGACGGCAACGGGCCGGCCAACGCGATCGACGGCAACCTGTCCACCCGGTGGTCCGCAGCCGGCGACGGAGTCTGGATCCGCTTCGATCTCGGCTCGGTCACCACCGTCGATTCGGTATCACTGGCCTGGTACGACGGCGACAGCCGACGGGCGACGTTCGATGTCCAACTGTCCCAGGACGGCACGGCGTGGTCGACCGTGCTGTCTCGGGCAACCAGCAGCGGCACCACGCTCAGCCTCGAGAGGTACGACTTCGCCGACGGGCCGGCGCGGTATGTGCGGATCGTGGGGCACGGCAACTCGTCCCCCGACTCGGCCAAGTGGACGAGTATCACCGAGGTGACCGTGTCCGGATCGCCCAGTGTTCCGCCTCCACCCACGCAGACTCTCGGTGTCGGCGGTGTGGCGACTCCGGCCGGCGCCGTTCTGGTTCCGAGTCAGAACTCCAGGTACAAGATCACCTCCGGTGGCACGGCGGCCGCGCCCAAGGTCTACGACTGCCAGGGCAACACCATCCGCGGCGGCGTACTGATCGACGCCGACAACGTGGTGATACAGAACTGCCGGGTGAACGCCGAGCAGCAGTACGGCATCTACTCGGACAACAACACCAACGTCACCATCCAGAACAACGACATCAAGGGCGTCAAGGGCCCCGGGGACCTGAACGCCATCACGTTCTTCGGCAACGGTCACAAGATCCTCTACAACACGGCCATCAACTTCGTGACCGGCGACCCTGGCGACAGCCACACGGACTTCATCCAGACGTGGGTGTCCAACTCGCACCCCATCGCCAGTGACGACGTGCAGATCCGCTTCAACAAGGCCGTCGGACCGGCGAACCCGGACCGCGACAACAGCATCCCCAGCATCCACCAGTTCCTGATGGCCGAAGACTACGGCCGCGGCGGGAACTCAGGCGGCAACACCGACGGTATGCGGAACTGGATCGTCGCGGACAACGAGGTCGGCGACAGTTGGAACCAGGCCATCAAAGTGGACGGGCCGGACAACGTGTCGATCACCCGCAACAAGTTCGTGGGCTCCTCGACCAGGGTCATGGCGGTCACCTCGGCCTCGACCGGCGTGAAGTTCTACAGCGACAACCAGATCAGCCCGGACTACGGGTCGGTCGGCACGACGGTCACCGCGGGCCCGGGGCCTGCCTGACAGATCACGGCCAGGGTCGCGAGCCCTCGTCGGGAAGGCTGGTGAAGATCTTGGTGCGGGGCTGCCCGGGTGAAGGCCGGGCAGCCCCGCTCTGCGCCGCCGACAGCAAGGTTTCGTGTTTGGCCCACCGGCCGAAGAACACGTACCCGGTGTGACGCGGGTTGTCCAAAACGTACTCCCCTGCCGACCATCCGCCGGAGTTCCGGTCGACGGTGTCCAAAACGGACCCGGATTCCGGGTTTGCCTGCCGCTGTGAGTACGTTACCCGCGGCTCGGCTCTCCCCCGCCAGTTCCGCCAACCGGGTCAGGGTTTGGTTGAGTCGCCGGTCGTTTGTCGCAACATCCTCCGGCTGCCGCAGAAACTCCACTGTGGATATCGAATAGTTCGTCCACGGGGAAGTCGGTCGCCCCGCAGGGTGATGCCGCAGTCGCGGCATCACCTGGAATCCCGGCAACCGGCGCCGGGGATCGCCCCGACCGCCACGCCACACCAGCGGTGAACATCTTTTCCTGACCGCTTTCCCCCATGTCCACGTCGGCACGCAAAGAGTGGGCATGTGCGGGAACAACCGCCGTACCTGTACGGATGAACGGCGAGTCGCGCAAGGTGCCGGGGCGTTCGGATTTGTTCGAAGTCGTCCCGAACAATCTTCGTCTTGTGCCTGCTAGATCGTTGATGTTGTAATTCTTCAAGATTCACTGGGTGAATCGATAAACGCGACCCGAGGAGGTGAAACCATGATCACGACTTCGCTCGTCGACAGGCTGGCCGGCAACAACCTCCAGCAGCACATGTTCGCATCCCAGTCCACTGTGGCGCAGGAATGCGGAAAACTGGGTGCCACGTGTCTCTTCACGTTCGCATGCTGCGACGGCCTGTACTGCCGCCTTTACCACGAATGGGCACCGGACGGTCACTGCCGTGTCGGCTGACATTCCCGCGTGAACAGAACACTCATGTCGCCCGCTTCGAAGGACGCCGCGGTGACGTGATGAACGCGACCCGAGGAGGTGAAAGAATGATCGCGACTTCGCTCGTCGACAGGCTGGCCGGCAACAACCTCCAGCAGCACATGTTCGCATCCCAGTCCACTGTGGCGCAGGAATGCCAGAGGGAAGGCAGGGCGTGTCTCTTCACATACACGTGCTGCGACGGCCTGTACTGCCGCCTTTACCACGAATGGGAACCGGACGGCCACTGCCGGGTCGGCTGAGATATTCCTGTCTCGGTCGCCGCCGATAGCCCTTGACGGGCTGGCGGCACAGCCCACTTGATTTCGAAGCCGGGCCGGGCCGCTCAGTGAGCGGCGCGGCCCGGCCCCATCGATTCGAACACTGACGCTGCCCGATTCGAATTCGGATATGCGCGCAGGGGCGGGGGTTTCGGTAATGAGTAGGACGGCGGCCAAGGAAGCGCGTGAGTTCCTTGAGTCGGTACGGGATGGCGTGGGGGCGTACAAAATCGAATCGTGGCCACAGGTGTCACCGGGTCCCCGGGCGCGGCGGGTCGACGACGTTGTGACCTCGTTGCGAATAGAGCAGCGCAACAGCGTCGGGTTTCTGGATCCTGTCGAGGACGCGCTGTACGTGACGGCAGGGCTGCGCAGGATGGGTTTCCCGGCTTCGTTCCACATAGGCCGGGAGGTGGTGCCGGCGATGCCACCGGCAGGCTTCTACGCGTGGGTGGAGTGTGACGGCGAAGTCGTGAGTACGTCCCTTCCTGTCAAGGAGACCTATCTAGAGGTGTATCGGGCATGAACCGGGTGGAGATAACCAAGCGGCGAGTGCGGTCGAGTGGTCCGGGGGCGATGGTTCCCGGGCTTCGGATCACCAGCTCGAAACATTCGTTCGCCTTGGCGCTGGAGCTGCCCTCGACGCTGCCGGTGTACTACCGGATCGATCCTTCGGGGTTGTCGTGGGGCGAGGATCTGGCCGCTTTCGCCGATGGCGCAGCGGTTCCCGGTCCGCAGGCATGGGATTTGCTCGCTCAGGTGCACGGCACCATACCGGCGCCGGATGACGCGCTGGGTGTGCCTGGGGTTCAACGACTGACGCTCGGCACAGTGGTCCGGGTGGACGCCGCCGGGGTCCGGGTGGAGCGGCAGGCACCACCATCGGCCGGCGCCGGGAGGGAGCTGATCGGCGCGGTCGGCGCGGCGCTACCGGATCGAGAGTTCGGGATCGCCTACAGCGGCGGGCTTTCCTCGGCGTTCCTGGCAGTGGCGGCGTACCAGGCGGGTAAGCGGCCGGTACTGGTGCACGCGGATCTGGGCCCGGCCTTCGCACACTTGCCGGTGCCCGAGATACCCGGCCTGGAGCTGCGACGGGTGCCGATGGATGTCTCGGAGTTGCTGGACCATCACCTGATCGCCACCGACGTACCACGGCCCCCGACGCCGGATGTGGAGGTGCGCCGTCGCCTCGTGGCGGAGTTGTCCGTGGCGGTGAAGCTGCCGCTGGTAACCGGAGCACTGCTGGAAGACCTGGTCTCGATCCGGTTGCCCGAAGCCGAGATCAGTGACGAGCAGCTCCTCGGATGCGAGCCGTTCCACGTGGCCGGGACCCTGCCCACAGTGGCCGAGGCGCGCAAGGTCCTGGAGGAACAGACCGTGTACGCGCCCACGGCCGGCGCGCAGGAGCCCGGTGCCCGACAGCCACCGGCGCTGGCGAAAGTGAGCTTCGTACCTGGTTTGACCGAAGCGGGCCAGGAGGAATACAACACCGCACGACAGTTGCGCCTCCCGTTGTGGGAAGACCACCTTGAGTTCCTCCCGCGAGTGCTGGGCAAGGCCGACGCCGCCTTGGCCGAGCGCGGGGGAGCCGGCGCGGCGCTGCCGGCCCTCGATCCGCAGGTGCTCGCCGCGGTGGCCGCGTTCTCAGCCAACGACATCGGCCGGATCGAGCGGGGCGTGTTCCGGAACAACCTGCCGCTGTGGCAAGCGATCGAGGCGCACGGCGTCACCGGTGTCCGGCGGGCGGCGCCCGGTTACTGGCTGCGGCTTGCTGCCGCGGAACACCTGCTTGCACAGCGGGACAAACTGGCGGCGTATGTCGCTGATTCCCCCTTGGCAGAGGCAGGCCTGATCGACGCCGAGCAGGTCGCCGCGGCACTGCGCGACCCTCGGCAGATGAGCGAGCACGCCCTGGCCCTGCTGCGGTTGGTGTGGATCGACCACTGGATGCGAGGTCAAGCATGAGTAGGTGCGAACTGGCGCCCCAGGTGACCCTGACCCGGTTGCCGTACGGCGGCGCGGTCCTGGTGAACGGCGTGAACCTGGCGATCGCCGAATGCGACGAGCCGCAGACAGCGGCGATCGACGACTTGCTGGCCGGTGGCGCACCGGAAGGTCAGGTGGCCCAGGATCTGATCGCGGCCGGTTGGGTGGAGGTGCGCGATGCTGGCTGATGTGCTGGTGGCGATTCTCGCCGGGCCTCTCGTCGTCTCCGGTGTGGCGAAGTTGGCCGCGCCGGCCGGGAAACTGTCCTGGCCGATCCGCAGCGGGCTGCTGGCGGCGCCTCACGGTCCGCGGCTGATCGCCGTAGCCGAGTTGGTCGGCGCGGTGCTACTCGTCGTGGTGCCGGGTCGTTTTGCCGCGGTGGGCGGCCTGGTGGCGTATCTGGCGCTGACCGGCGTGGCCCAAGCACTGCGCGGCCAGAAGTGCGCCTGCTTCGGGCTGGCGCGGCTGGCCTCGGTAAGTCGCACCCACGTCCTGGTGAACGCCGCCGGCGCGCTGGTGGCAGTCATCGCTCTGCTGATGGGCCCCGGCGCCCAGATGGCGTTGCGCGCCGGGTTCGCGGTAGCGGCAACCGCCCTGATCACGGGTGTCGTCCTGGCGTTGGACCGCCGTGCCCGCGCGATCGAAGCAGCGAAGGAAGCACGGATCGTGGAACGCGCCGATGCGGTGTACACCGTGCAGCTCTACACCTCTGAATCCTGCCCGTCGTGCCGCGCCTTGAAGAAGCTTGTGGCGGGGATGGAACCGGCCCGCCGCGACGCGGTCGCCGAAACCGTGTTAGGACGCGACGACGCAGCACCCGGAGCGATGGCAGAGATGGGTGTGCCCTGCGCGCAGGGCCTTGACGCGGCGGGCAAACCCGTCGGCGAGCCGGTCTCCGGAATCGGATCGGTCAAGGCTTTGATCAACTCGATCGTGGTCACCGCACATGCTTGACAGCTGGCGGGACAGCTCGTCGAACGGCGCGTGGGCGCGGCTGACCGCCCCGGCCAGATGCTCGATCTCGCAGGCGAATCCCGCCGTCACGTACTGGCGCGAACTGCGGGTGGACCCGGATCTGGCCGGGCTCGCGGTAGACCGGGCATGGCTGACTTCCATCGAGATCCACCCGCACCGGACGTCGCCGGGCTGGGCTGTCCCCCTGACCGGCGTGCTGCCCGCGCGTCTGGCCTGGCACCCCGAACGGCCCCTCGTCGCAGGGTTGGTGATCAGGGACCGGCGTGCGCACCCGTGGGTGGCCGACTACGCCGCCCAGACCGTCACGGTGTTCGACCGGATCCGGGCCGCGACCTCCCACGCATGGCCACCCTGTACCTGGGTGGACGATTGCCTCGTCCTGCTCGTTCCGTCGCCGTCGGCGGCGAGAATCCCGTTGGTCCACGGCAATCCGGTGGTCCTGGAGGCAACCGGCCCGACCTACGTGAGTTTCCTGCCTGCCCTGCCCGAACTCGCCGGACTCATCGCTGCCCGGCCTACGGCGCTCGATCCGGTTACGGGCCGGGCGATCGAACTCACCGACCCGCTGGTGGTACGGCGTCTCGCTGCCATGGACGGCGAACTCTACCTGGAGTACGCCGAGGATGACCCAGCCTCCGAGGACGGGCTGTCCTGGTCCGGCCTGGCCGTATCGGTCGACGGCTCCGGCTCGCCTCGTCCAGTCGCGGAGGCTCCGCCCGAGCCGGCGGGACTGGCTGGGGCGCCCCCGGTTCCCGAACCCACCCACCCGACGGCGATCAGCATCGACACCGGGTACCACCAGGCCACGCTCACGCACCACCCCGGAGAACCGGCAACCGTGTTGTGGCTGCGCAACGCCCGGCCTGGTGACCGGGAAACGGTGCCCCCCTTGCTGGACACCGGGCACGCGGTCGCGAATCTGGACTTGCCTCTGCACTGGCCGACCGACGCCACAGTGGAATCTCTGCACCCGCAGATCATCGACACGGTGCGCGCCGCAATGACCACTGTGGACGGCCCGATGCTGGTGGGTGGGCACAGCTTCGGCGCCACCCTCGCCCTGTACGCCCTCGCCCACGTCCCTGAGCTGCGTGGAGCGATCGTGCACAGCGGCTGCTACAACCGCACCCTCACCCCGACCGGCTGGCAACACGAGAAACGCCACCTGTGGCAAGCCCCGGACATCTACCGGGCCTTCAGTGCCCTGGACTTCGCGCACAAGCTGGATCGGCCGGTGCTGTTGGCCCACGGCACCCACGACACCAATCCCGCCACCACGCCTGAACAATCCGTCGAACTCTACAAGGCCATCGTCGTCAACGGAGGCACCGCCCGCCTGCTCCTCCTCCCTGGCGCGGGCCACATCTTCTACTACGCCGAACATCTCGCATTCCTCAGCAACGAGCACCGCAACTGGATCGACCGATGGACCCAGTGAAGCCCAGGCTGACCGTCCGCGACATGTGCATGGCGGCCGTACACGCCGTACGCGCCTCCTGGACGGCCGACCGGCGCGGTGTCCTCACTGTGGTGGGGCTTCAACTGACCACCGCGGTCGGCCTGGCCGGTGCGCTGCTGTTGTTGCGGGGCATGGTGAACGACGTGATGACCTCCGTCGACGGGAGCGGCACCGGAGTCGACCTGGGGCGGCTGATCCCCGGCGTGATCGTGCTGGTCGCCCTCGGTGCGGCGGGTGGCATCCTGCAGATGCTCAGTGGGGTGCGCCAGCAGATCCTCACTGATCGGGTGGACCGGCACGTCATCTCACTGGTGCTGGGTACCGCCGCCCACACCGGGCTGCTGGAATTCGAGGACCCGGATTTCCACGACCGGTTACAGCGCGCGGTACACGCCTCGCGGCGCAACCCGGCCATGGTGGTCATGATGCTGGTCGAGATGCTGCAGGCGGCGTTGACCGTGCTGGCCATAGCGGGCGTGTTCATCACCATCGCCTGGTGGCTGCTCCCGTTGGCGACCCTCAGCGCGTTACCGCTGTTCAAGGCCGCCAAGGACCGACGCAACGCCGTGTACGCCATGCACCACTCCCTGGCTGAGAACCACCGTCGTCGCCAGTACCTGGAGCAGCTGCTCACCTGCCGGGACGAGGCCAAGGAGATCCGGGCCCTGAATCTGGGCGCCACCCTCCATGCTCGCTGGGACACCGAATACGCCCAGGAGCTGACCGGCATGACCCGTCTGATCCGCACTCATGCCGGACGGGAGATCCGCGCCAAACTCCTGTCCAGCGCCCTGATTCTCGGTGTCATCGCGTCGGTGTGGACGTTGGTGAACACCGGCATGGTGTCTCTCGCCGCCGCCTCCACAGGCCTGGCCGGACTCTGGTTGCTGTCGAGCCGCATAGGATCAGCCAGTCAAATGCTCAACAGCGTGGGCCAGACCCTCTACTTCTTCAAGGACCTGCACAACTTCGCTGCCGCAGGCGCCGAACCACCTCCCGCGCTCACCGAACCTGCGAGTCCTTTCAGGACGCTACGGGCGCGCGGCGTGACCTTCACGTACCCCGGCGCCGCCCGCCCCACGCTCCACGGCGTCGACATCTCGCTGCACCAAGGCGAGATCATCGCCCTCGTCGGAGCCAACGGCTCCGGGAAGACCACCCTCGCGAAGATTCTCGCCGGCTTGTACGCGCCCACTGGCGGGACGCTGGTCCGCGATGGCGACCCCGCCACCGACCTGTACCAACTGCGCCACGGCTGTGCCGTTGTGTTCCAGGACTTCGTCCGCTACAAGCTCACCGCCCACGACAACATCGCTTTCGGCCGCATCGACGACCAACCTGACGACAGCCGCATCGGACACGCCGCCGAAGCCGCTGGCGTATCCGCCCTTCTGGAAAGCCTCCCCAACGGCTACCACACCGTCCTCGGTCGCGAATTCACCGATGGAACCGACCTCTCCGGTGGCCAGTGGCAGAAACTGGCCATCGCCCGTGCCTTCTACCGCGACGCCCCGTTCGTCATCCTCGACGAGCCCACCGCCGCGCTGGACCCCCAGGCCGAGGCCGACCTCTTCGCCCGCATCCGTCATCTGTTCGCCGGCCGCACCGTCCTGCTCATCTCTCACCGCTTCTCCAGCGTCCGCAGCGCCGATCGCATCTACGTGCTCGATTCCGGCCGCGTCATCGAGCACGGTACCCACACCGAACTCATGCGTACCCAAGGCCGCTATGCCGAACTCTTCCTCACCCAAGCGGCGGGTTATCTCGACGCCGCACCAGCCTGAGTTCGTTCGTGTCTGTCCATTCCGGTCTCAAAGGAGCTGACCATGTCACATCAGTTCGGCCGACGGCGGCTGCTGCACATGTCCGCGGGTGTAGTCGGCCTCACCGGGCTGACCGCCCTTCCGGCTGCCGCCGACAGCGAACACCAGAAGTTTCCGCATGTTCCCGGAATGCACGGCGACCGTCGCGCCAACGAGATGTGGTACTGGTTCGACGACATGACGCTTTACCACCGGATCCAGGAAGTGACTGACGCCTTCGCCGCCATGCGGGACAAGCTGGGTGAGAACTACGTCAAAGGGGTTTACGACACCTGGCTCGAGATGTGCACGTCGCCCGGCTATCCGCGGAATTTCGCCGCGTTCGTCGCCCCGGTGCGCCGGCCGCTGCGCGTTCTTTCACAAGTCCAGCTGGGCATCCTGGACACCTACTACCGGCCGGGCGACCCGAGGCTCACCGCCGCCTTCAGCGATTTCGGCCAGGGTGTGCTGTACGACCCGCGCCGAGCCGAGTTCCGGGCCGAGGTGCACATGATGGCCGGCGGCGAGAATGCTTACGGGTACCACATCTGGCATGCTTTCCTTCGTGCGATGATGTTCCTCGACATCGACCGCGTGCGGTGGGCTCGGATCAGCCCGCTGATCGGATTCGCCTGGGCCCTCCAGTCGACGGCCAAGCCCAAAGAACGAGAGATCAATCCCCCGCTACCCGGCGGAACCGTGCGCAGGATGGCGAGTTCATGGTTGTCACGCACACCACGACAGCTGGACCAGTCCTTCCTGTCATGGCCCTATCCGGAAGGATCGGCCTGACCTGTGCTGATCACGCACCGGCGGGCGTCACTCAATGCCTGGCCAGGCCCGGCACCCACGGGCGGAGGTGGCCCGCTGCTATCGCGGGCCGCCGCGCTGTCACCTCGGCGAGAAGCACATCTACGGGTTCGCCAGGAGAACTGTCAGCATTTCAGGCGGATGACCTCGGGCGTGGGCGGGACGAGCTTGCGGTGTAGCGCGGCGGCCTCGGCCTCAGTGAGGTGTCCCAGCTCAAGCAGCAGGTTGATCGACTGGTCCCAGTACTGACGGGCGAGCCGGTCATGGCCGAGGGCGTGGTGTGCCTGGCCGAGGCCCCAGTGCTGCTCGGCCTCGTGGTACCGGTCGGCGTACCGGACGAAGATCTTCAACGCTCGTTCGTGCAGTTCGAGCGACTCGCCAGGACGCCCGGAGCGCTGGTACGCCCAGCCGAGGTTGGCCATCGCGAACGCCTCACCGTGTTCGCTGCCGGCCTGCCGGTACAACTCGACACTCTGCTTGTGCCACACGATCGCCGCCTCGAACTCCCGCTTGGCCTGGTGCACCAGACCGAGGGTGTTCACGATCGACGCCTCCCCCAGCCGGTAGTCCGCCTCCTGGCTGGCGGCGAGCCCTTCCTGCAGGCAGGTCAAAGCGTCCTCGTACCGGCCCTGCTGATGATGGGCGATGCCGATGCCGGTCAGGCAGCCCGCCTGGCCGGTCCGATCGCCCAGTTCCCGCCAGATGTCCAGCGCGGCCTTGTTCCGTTCGATCGCCTCCTCCGTCCGGCCGGCCTCGCTGTACACGGTGCCGAGGTCTTCCAGAGCCTGGGCTTCGGCGCGGCGGTCACCGATCCGGGCGGCGGCGCCGGCGGCCAGCAGGTTGAGCTCGATCTGAGTGCTCGACATCCCCAGGTTGGCCAGTGGCCGGTAAAGCACGGCGACCAGCATGGTCACCAGATCCGGCGCCGGGCTGGGCGCGTGCACGGCGTTACGGGCAAGCACAAGCAGGTTCCCGCGCTCCTGGGTCAACCAGCGCACCGCGTCGGCCCGGGTCCCGATCCACACCGTGTCCACCACGGATCGAGCGGGCAGCCGGCGCCGCTCCGTGGGGTGCAGCACCCGGGTGACCTGCTCGGCGGCGGACAGGTAGTGGGTCAGCAAGCGCGCCAACGCCGCATCCCGGTCCGGCTCCGGCAGATCCCTGGCGAACAGCCGCACGAGGTCGTGTATCCGGTACCGCCCCGGGCTGTCCTGAGTCAGCAGGTGGTCATCGAGCAGACCTTCCAGTATTTCCTCGGTTTCCGGCAACGGCATGCCCGCCAGCGCCGCCGCGGCCGGGACGTCCATGTCCTCGGGCAGGTGGGTTCCCAGCAACCGGAACAACCGCCGGGCCTGGGGCGTGAGGGCTTGGTACGACAGGGCGAAGACGCCTGTGACGGCGCGATCGGGACTGCTGGACAACCGCGCGGCGAGGGTGCGCGCCGACCACGCGGGCCTGGTGGCCAGGCGCCGCCCGGCGAGCGCGACAGCGAGCGGCAAGTATCCGCCCAGCTCGGCGATCCGCCGGACGCTGCCGGGATCCGCCTGGGCCTGCGGACCGGCGATCCGCGTCAGCAGGGCGGTCGCCTCGGCCGGGCTGAACGGGCCGAGTTCGATGTGCCGGGCACCGTCCAGCGCCGTGAGCGTGCGCCTGCTGGTGATGATCACCAGGCTGTTCGGGCTGCCCGGCAACAACGGCCGGACCTGTTCTTCGTCGAACGCGTTGTCCAACAGCACGAGCGCCCGCTGGCCGGCCAGCCGATCCCGGTAGAGCGCCGTCCTCGCCTCCATGTGATGCGGCACGCCATCGGCGGGAACCCCCAGCGCGAGCAGGAAACTCTCCAGCACGGCGGCGGGATCCGCCGGTTGCCTGCGCGGATCGAATCCGCACAGGTCCGTCCACAGCTGGACCTCGTCGAAGCACCCCGCACGGACCAGCTGGTGACCGGCCCGGATCGCCAGCCGCGTCTTGCCGACGCCCGCCATGCCCGCGATCGAGGTGAGCACCACCGCCGTACCCGCCGCCTTGCCCGCCTGGGCGACGAGGTACCGCAGCTCCCGTTCCCGGCCGACGAAGTCCTCGATGTCCATCGGCAACTGCCGGCACCCGCCATGCTCGTCGTTCTGCCACTTCGCGGCTTCAGGTTGCCGACCCGCGATTCGCCGCCGAGACTCGATCCACTCGCCCACCGCGGCCTGTTCCTCCCCGCACGCCCGGAGGAACGCGGCGATCAACCGCTCGCTGGGCAACGTGTCCCGGCTCAACATCGTGGCGAGAGTGCTCGACGGCAAGGTCTCGTTGTTCGCCGCGGCACGCCGCTGGATCTCGCGCAGGCTCAGCCCCGACCGGGCCCGGAGCCGGCGCAGCATCGCCACATACCCGGCCGGAGTCCGTGCCTCCTCCGGCTTCGGGCGTGAACCATCATCCCCCATCGAGGCACCCCTCCACCCAGATGTTCCAGCCGGTTACCGTGTCCGACCGATCTCGGACGTATCTGCAGTAATTCTTGTATTCCTGGTTTCCGGCGAGAGTGGATCCCGTATTCGCAGGTGGGGCCGGGTTCCGCGAGACACACCGGGCCGGCGACGGGCCGGTTCTTGCCGACGTCGTTGGCTTCCGTCGCGCAGGGCGAGACCCTGCCGGGCACTTCAGCGCTGGCGCGGTGGCTCACGACGATCCGCCTACCAGGCGGGCGCCACGCCGGTGATCGAGGGCCTGCCCAGTGGCTGGGCCACTGTGCTGGCCCGGGCGCCCACTACCGCGACGCATCGCCGTCCCGGGCCCGGGCGGGTGGGTTTCGGTGCTGCCGCTGGGCGTGCGGTCTTCGCGGGTGGATGCCGCGGCATCCGCCTGCCATCGCGGAACAGCTGTCGTCAGACGTCGAGGAACCGGAACACGGTAGTGCGCAGTTCTTCGCTGGTCAGCGCGCCGCGGTGGTCGCCGGGCACGCGCTGCAGAAGCGCGTGCGGCACGAGTGCCGCCAGCCGGTCGATCCCCTGCGACATCGGATCGTCCTCACCGGCGATGAACAGCGTCGGCACCCGCGGGACCCGGGCAGCCGGGTCGAACGGTTCCCGGGCCAGACCTTCGACGACCCGCAACAGCGAGTCCGCATCCTGATCGCGGACCATGCCGGTGATCGCGGTGGTGAGCGGGTCGGCAGGTGACGGTCCACCGCGGACGGCGGCTCGGGCGGCGGCGAGGTCGACCATGCCGAAGGGTTCCGTCGGGCTCATCCCACCGAGCACCAGCCTGCGCACCGGCACCGCCCGCGTGGCCGCGAGGTCCCACGCCAGACGGGCGCCGAGCGAGTAACCGACCAGGTCGATCCGGCTGGACGGCAGCCCGTCAGCCAGGCGCCGCACCAGGTTGCCGGTGGTGACGTCCGCTGTGGACTCGGCAGCGGGTCCGCCGGCATGCCCCGGCAGGTGGACGACGAACGTCTCCCGGCCCGCCTTGGCGAGCGGTTCGCTCCAGCGGTCGGCCGGCCAGTCGGCGGCGCCGCTGCTCGCGAAGCCGTGCACGAGCACGACGGGCGGTCCGGTGACCTGCGCGGCGGGCTGAGTGTGGGTGACGGGCAGAGCGGCGACGCTTTTCATTCTACAAGCGTAGACACAAACCCGAAGGTGGTCCAGACCCTGGGATCAGTCGGCGATCCGTTCCATCAGCGCGTCGATGTAGGCGCTGTAGCGGTCGATCAGCTTTCCCACGGGGTGCATCAGGCTGGCCACGTTGGCGCCGATGGCGACCGAGATGATCTCGTCCGCGAGCACGCCGACCGCGGGTGCGTCCGGCGACTCGCACTTGTCCCGCGCGGCCGCGATCCGCTGGCAGAGCTCGGCCCGCCAGCTCGTGAGGAGGTCACGGTACTGACGTGCCAGAGCGGGGTTGGCGACCGAGTGCTCCCACAGCACGAGCAGCACGCGCCCGGACTTGATCCGGTGCGGGTCCAGCGGCATGGCGGCCTCGACGAAACCGCGCAGTGCCTCGATCGGGCTGAGGCTCGGGTCCAGGCTGGACATGTGCTGCTCGGTCTCGTGCAGCACGCTCTGGAAGGTCGCCGCGATGATGGCGTCCTTGCTGTCGAAGTAGTGCTTGAGCGCGCCGTTGGCGAAACCGGCGGCGGTGACGATGCTGCGCATGGTGGCCGCCTCGAAACCGCCCTCGATGATCAGCTTCTTCGCGACCTCGACGATCTCCCGACGCCGCTGATCGTGGTCGATGATCTTCGGCATGACTACCGACTCTAGTCGCGCAGGCCGAGCCACGTGGCGCGGCGTTCGGCCTGGCGTTCCGGGTCGGCGACGGGTGAGGCGAGCCGGAGCCGTCGTGTGTACGGGTGTACCGGGTCCTGGGTGACCTGACGAGTGAGGCCGGTCTCCACGATCTCCCCCTGGTACATCACGGACACCCGGTGGCAGACACGACGCACGACACCGAGGTCATGCGAGACGAACAGGTACGACACGCCAGTCTCCCGCTGCAGGTCGACGAACAGGTCCAGGATGGTCGCCTGGGTGGTCAGGTCAAGCGCGCTCACCGGCTCGTCGCACACGACGAGCCTGGGGCGGCGGACCAGCGCCCGAGCGATGGCGATGCGTTGGCGTTGCCCGCCGGAGAACTCGCTCGGATACCGGTGCACGGCGTCAGCAGGCAAGCACACGCGGTCGAGCATGCCCGTGACGACGGCACGCGCCTGCACACGCGACGTTCCAGCCACCACCAACGGCTCGGCGAGCACCTCGCCGACGGTCATCGTGGGATCCAGGGAACCGTACGGGTCCTGGAACACGACCTGGATGTCGCTGGCCAGGCCCCGCCGGGCGCGGCCACGCGCATGCGTGATCTCCTTGCCGTCGAAGGTGATCCGGCCGGATGCCACCGCGGCGAGCCCGAGCACGGCCTTGCCCAGGGTCGACTTGCCCGAGCCGCTCTCCCCCACCAAGCCGACGCATTCGCCCGGTTTGACCGTGATCGATACCCCCTTCAGGGCACGGAACCGGGTCCGGCCGCGCAGCCGGTAGTCGACCACGAGGTTCTCCACCTCGAGCAGCGCGCTCATCGCGCACCCTCCTGAGCAGTACGTCGGTCCAGCCATGTCTCGTCCAGTTCGTCGCGGCCTTCGGCGTCGTCCAGCGAGGCGCTGATGAGTTCGGCGGTGTACGGATCAGCGGGCCTGCGGAAGATCTGTTCGACCGGGCCCGTCTCCACGACCCGGCCGTCCTTCATCACCACGACGCGGTCGCAGATGTCGGCGACGACACCGAAGTTGTGCGTCACGATGACCAGCGCCATGCCGTACTCACGTTGCAGTTCCCGGAGCAGCTCAAGGACTTCCGCCTGCACTGTGACATCCAGCGCGGTCGACGGCTCGTCGGCGACCAGCAGCGACGGCCGCCCGGCGACGGCCCCGGCGATGAGTACGCGCTGCGCCATGCCGCCGGAGATCTGGTGCGGATACGCCGCCAGCACCCGGTCCGGGTCCGTGATCCCCACCCGCACGAGGATGTCCCTGGCCCGTTGCCTGGCCTCGGCCTTCGACAGGCCGTGCACGTGCCTCAGCGGTTCGGCGAGTTGCCGTTCGATCGGGTAACACGGGTCCAGGTTGGTCATCGGCTCCTGCGGCACGTAGCCGATCGACCGGCCGAGCAGGGCGGCGCGCTCTTTCGGTGACCGGCGGCTGACCTCCTCGCCGCCGACCCAGATGCCGTCGGCGACCGCGGTGCCGCCCGGCGGAAGCAGGTCCAGGACCGAGAAGAGGGTCTGCGTCTTGCCCGACCCGGACTCGCCCACGATGCCGAGCACCTCGCCCGGTGCCGCGTCCAGGGACACGCCGCGGACCACCTTCTTCACCCCCGTCGGCGACGCGTATCCGACGCGGAGGTTCTCGATTCGCAGCGCGCAGTCCGCGGCCTGGTGCGCATGCGTGCCGCTTGACGTCCCAGCCTCGAGTGCCTGACGAACCCGGGCCACGCCGCGGCGGGTCGGCAGTTCGACGCGGACGCTGACCAGGTCGGCGAGCGTGGAGCCGATGAACGCGAGGGCAGCGATCGTGACTCCCAGCGCGATCGACGGCCACAGCAGGATCAGCGGGTACGTCAGCATGTTCTGGAAGCCGTCGTTCATCATCTGGCCCCAGCTCGGCGTGGACGCCGACCCGATGCCCAGGAACTGCAGCCCGGCCTGCATGCCGATGGCGATCCCAGCCGTCAAGGCCGTCTGCACGATGATCGGCGCGTACACCGCTCGCAGCATGTGCGTACGCAGAATGCGTGCGTTCGTCACGCCCGCGACTCGCGCGGCGTCGATGTACGGCTCCTTGCGCACGGCCAGCGCACGGGCCCGCGCGATCCGGTAGTAGCCGGGCGCGAGGAACACGCCCAAAGCCACCATCAGGACGGTGAAGTTCTGGCCGGTGCCCGCGGCGACCACCAGCAACACGATCATGCCCGGGACGGACTGCAACGCGTCACTGATCCACGAACAGATCCTGTCCGTGGCGCCACCGAAATAACCCGCACTCACGCCCGCCGGGACGCCGAGGACGAGACCGGCCACGCACGTGATCACCGCGCCGTACAACGTCGTCTGGGCGCCGGCCAGCAGGCGGCTGAGGATGTCGCGACCGGCGGAGTCACCGCCGAGCGGATGCCCGTTGCCGGGAGGAGCATGCGTGATGGCGAAGTCGACGAAGTTCGGGTCGTACGGCGCCAGCCACGAGGCGAGCGCCGCGACGGCCACCACGACCGCGAACACAGCGAGCGCGACAACCCCGAGGGGCCGGCGCAGGTAGCGCCGCCACAGCGGGATTCGTTTGACAGGCGCCAGAGTCGCGGGGAACGGGGCCGCGGTCATCGCTCACGCACCTTCGGATTGACCCACCCGAGCACGAGGTCGAGCAGGAAGTTGACGATGACGACGAACACCACGGTCACCGCGGTCAGGCCGAGCAGCACCGGAATGTCACCGATCTGCGACGCCGACTGGGTCAGGCTGCCGATGCCCGGCAGGTTGAACACGATCTCCACCACGATCGCGCCGCCGAGCAGCCCGACGAACATCAGCGCCAACGTGGTGAGCGCGGCAGGCGAGGCGTTGCGCAGCACATGCATGGTCACGCGTCGACGCGACAGGCCTCTGGCTCGGAGCGTACGGACGAAATCCTGGTTGGTGACCTGGAGGAACCCGTTGCGCAGTTGCTCGGCGACCATGACGATCGCGCCGAGCGCCAGCGATACCGACGGCAGCGTGATCGACCGCAGCCAGTCGCCGACCGAGCGGTCCGGGGAGACGTACCCGATCGCGGGGAACCACTTCAGCTGAATGGCGAACCACGTCACCAGCACCAGGCTGACCCAGAAGCCGGGCAACGCGAACAGCACCACGGACGCGAGCTTGAGCACGCGGTCCAGCGGGCCGCCGGGCCTCAGCCCGCACGCCACCCCCACGGCCAGGCCAAGAACCGCGGAGAGCACGGTCGCGACCATGACCACCGACAACGTCACCGGGACCCGCAAGGCGATCTGGTCGGCGACGGGCTGGAAGTTGCGCCACGAAGTGCCGAAGTCCCCGGTGACGGCGCGCGAGAACCACTGCCGGAACTGGGTGAGCACCGGCTGGTCGTAGCCGATCCTGGCACGGAGCGCGTCCTGCTGGGCGGGCGTCGCGTTGTTGCCCAGCAGTCCCGCGGTCGGGTCGCCGACCGCGAGGTGCGCGAGGAAGAAGGTCCCACTGGTGACGACCACGAGCAGCACGATCCCGGACACCAGGCGCTTGGCGATGAACCTCAGCATGTGCGTCCTCAGCAGACTCAGCCGCGCTGGATGAACCGCAGCGTCGGGAACATCATGCCGGTGACCGGGGTCACCGTGATCCCCTTGACGCTGAAGTAGATGTTGTCGGCCTGGTACCAGACATCCCACCAGGCCAGGTCGACGAGGGTGGCGTTGAGCCGCCTGAGCAGCTGGGTCTGCGCGGGTCCGGGCTCGGCGCGCTCTGCCTGCTCCACCAACGCCTTCACCTCGGGGAAAGCGTCGACCGACGGGTTCGGGTTGTACCACTGGGCCGAGGTGACCTGATCGGTCAGCGTGGCCATGTCGTTGCCGTCCATGGCGATCACCGCGAGGAACATCGGGTACGTCGGTGCGTTCTTCTGGTAGTCCGGCATGGCCATGTCCTGCCATTCCACCTTGATGCCCAGTTCGCCGAACGTCTGGTTCGCGGCGGGCTGCCACGCCTGGAAGATCGGCGACATGGGCATCCGCACGGTGAAACCGCCCGGGTATCCGGCGTCGGCGAGCAGCTGCTTCGCCTTGGCCATGTCGGTCTTGTACTTGCCGTTCATGGACTTGTCGTAGACCGGACTGTCCACAGGCCACAGTTGGTCGGTGACGGTCCCCGCGTCGTTGCCGACCGCCTTGAGGATGCCGGCGGCGTCGAACGCGAGGCTGATCGCCTGCCGGACGCGCTGGTCACCGAGCGCCTTGACCTGTTCGCCGGTCCGGTCGGCGAACTGGACGCCGACCCACGAGGCCGCCTTCTGCGCGATGTTCCAGCCGTTCTCGCGCGCCTTGGCTTTGTTGGCCGCGTTGGCGAACTGCACGTTGAGCTGGCCGGACAGCATGGCGTTGAAACTGGCGGTCTGGTCGGTGATCGGGAACAGCCGCACGGCCGGGAACGGATAGGTCGCGCTGTCCCAGTGGTTCTGCTTCTTGGTGAAGACGTACTGGGACTGCGGCGTGGACGCTGCCTTGTCGTAGGCGTAGGGCCCCGACCCGGCCGGGCCGTTGGCCAGTGCACCGGACTGGATGGCCGTGGGTGAGACCATCCAGCTGCGGCCAAGGCCCATGAAGTACAGCAACGAGTCATCCCGTTTGGACAGACGGATCTCCACCGTGCCCGGGTCTTTCGCCTCGATGCCGGCGACGTTGAGGTACGCCTGCCCGGACCGGACACCGGACTTGAGGTGCCGGAGGTTCGTGACCGCCGCGGCGGCGTCGAACTTCTGGCCGTCGTCGAACGTGACACCGTCCCGCAGCCGCATGGTGAGCGTCAGCCGATCCGCCGACCATTCCCAGGACGTGCTCAGCGCGGGCACCGGTTTGGCGTCCTTGTCCAGCGCGACCAGCGGGTCGTACACGGCGGACAGGTACGGGCCGTCGAAACCGATGTCGGCGTTGGCCGGGTCCCAGGACGTGACGTCCAGGAACACGCCTGCCTTCAGCTCGCCGGTGCCCGCACCCGCACCGGTGTCGCCACTGGAACTGGTGCATCCGGCCAGCACGGTGGCCACTGCCACCGCCGCCACCGCCGCTGTCAGAGTCCTCGTCATCGAGTCCCTCTCTCGGGAAAGCTGCATTGCCGGCGGGAGTCACGCACCGCCGCGGGCTGGTACTGGTGAGACCTGGCTCACTCTCGTGCGGGATAGTCTACGTCTGTCGGCAAAAAAATCAATGGGTCGCTGACCAGCTACAACGTGACCTCAGATCGCATCAGCGACGAGTACTCGCGGACTGCCCGGCAGTGCGAGCACATCACGTGGCCGCCAGCCCGCACTCGCCAGCCACGTACGCACGTCCGACTCCGGATAGACCACGGTGCCGTCGATGACGAAGTACTCCCCCGCGTGCAGCGCGTCGATCCGTCGCTGCCGTTCGTCGTCATCCAGGAAGAAGTCCAGCAAAAGCAGTGTCGCACCCGGACTCGCCGCGGCACGAGCACGCGCCAGGATCGCCTGGTTCCGTTCCGGGGTGAAGCGATGGATCACGTGGTTCACCATCACGATGTCGTGTTCACCACCGGGCTCGGCCGCCTCGGTGGCCGCGGGCTCGATCCGGGCCCGGCCACTGAATCCCGCCGCCGCCACCGCATCGGAGATCCCTTGGGTGGCTGCGGGTGCGAAGACGAACCGTACCGACAGGTCCGGGTTGGCCCGCATCGCGCCGACGGCGAACTCCGGCGACAGTCCGCCGAAGTCCAACATGGACCGGTACGGCGTGAAGTCGAACGCGCGGGCCAGCATCGCGGCGTGCAGCGCGTTGTAGCGCATCACCCCGGCCATGAACGTGGCCAACCGGCCGTCGTCCATCTGCAGGTCGCCAGGCTTGGTCGTGTCCACTGTGGTGTCGAACCGCAGCCAGTGGCCGTAGCTGATTTCGTTGAGGAACGTCAGAAAAGGCGCCAGATCGGTCGCTCCCCCACCACCGAGGTACTCCGCGGCGTCCGCGGCGAGGCTGTAGCGGCCGTCCGCGCGATCGAGCAGGCCCTGCGCGTTCATCGCGTCCGCCAGGACGCGGACCATCTGCCTGCCGACACCTGTGACGTCGGCGATTTCCGCGACCGTGCGTGGACCGTCCGCCAGCGCGCGGAAAAGTCCGATCCGGGACGCGGCGAACAGTTGCTTGGCACCCATGTAGCCGATGGCGATGTCCACGATGCGATCCGGGGTTGAGACGACCATCCCGACTCCTCTCCGATGTTTCTACGACTGTAGACAAAAAGCGGCGTGGTCACCAGGTGCCGTCGGCGGCAACGTCACGGTCGAGCCACAGTTCGCCGGTCAGCTCACGAATCCGTTCCGCACCAACCCGATCAAGCAACGCCACGGCGCCGGCGTTCTCCTCCAGCTGCGCGAGCCGTGACGCGCCCACCAACACATTGGCCGTCGCGGGATTCGCCAGGCAGAACGCGATCCCGAGCTGAGCCGGGGACGCGTCCAGCTCGCGAGCCACCCGTCGCACCCGCGGCCACGCGGCGACGATCCGCTGCCGGATCCCGCCGACATCCGCCCCGATCTTGCGGCCCGGGTGGAGATTGCCCACCAGCAGGCCACCTTCGAACACATCCGACGCCTGCAAGGCCAACTCGCCCGACTCGAACAGGGACGCGTAACAGGCGCCTTCAGCCATGGACCGGCGTGCGAGCCCGTACTTGAGCTGAGCGAACGTGGGCGGCACCAGGTCACGGCGGCGCGCGATGTCGATGGCCGCCCGCACGTCGGCGAACCGCCAGTTGTTGACACCCCACGTGCCGAACCGGCCTTCGGCGATCTGTTCGGCCACGTCCGTGACCACGCGTTCGACGTCAAGGCCGGCGAAGTAGTCACCGACGACGACCATGTCGGCACGGTCGACCCCGACGCGTTCGAGCGAGGTCGCCAATTGCCGGGCGAAACCCGTGCCGGGATAGTCCCAGAGCCACAGTTTGCCGCAGTAGAGCCAGTCTTGCCTGGCCAGACCGGCTTCGCGGACGGCCTTGCCGAAGATCAGATCGGTCCGGGAGTTCTCGGCGTGCGGGCCCATGTCGTAGTGGGCGACGTCGAAGAAGGCACAGCCGAGTTCGGCGGCGCGGGCGATCATGGCCACCGCCTCGTCGAACGCCATGCGATCCCAGGTGTTCCAAGATCCGAACGACAGCACGGGCACCTCACGTGTGCCCAGCCGGCGGTATCGCACTGCTTCCTCCCGCGCCGCCGAGGGTTTATTTTCTACGACCATAGACAATAAGCCCACTCCACGGAAGGGACGCCGATGACACGGACCGTGCTGGTGACCGGAGGAGCCGGCGGGATCGGCCGCGCGATCGCGACCGCCTTCGCCAAGACAGGTGACGACGTCGTCATCGCCGACATCGACGACGTCCAGGACGCGGCAGGCTCGCTCGGCGTGCGCGGCGTGACCATGGACATCACCGACGACACGTCGATCGGCCAGGCGCTCGACCAGGTCGGACCGGTTGACGTGCTGGTCAACAACGCGGGTCTGCTCAGCGTCCACGGCAGACTGCTGGAGCTACCCGCCTCGGACATGCGCCAGATCCTGCACACGAACGTCTACGGCACTTTCCTGATGATCCAACAGGTAGCCCGCAGGATGGTCGGACAAGGCCAGCCTGGCGTCATCGTCAACCTGTCGTCGATCGGCGGGCGGCAGCCGACCCCCGGGATGGGCGGCTACGAGAGCAGCAAGGCGGCCGTGGACGCATTGACGCGCTGGGCGGCGATCGAACTGGCTGAGCACGGAATCCGCGTCAACGCGGTGGCGCCCGGGCCGGTACTCACTCCGACGCTGGCCGCCGGGATGCCCGAGGGGTCCGCGGCCCGGCAGGCGTGGGTGAGCCGGATTCCGTTGCGCCAGCTGGCCTCGGTCGAGGATGTGGCCGCGGCCGTGATGTTCCTGGCAAGTGGGAACGCCGCCCACGTCACCGGCACAAGCCTGCCCGTGGACGGCGGACAACTGCTCACCTGACCAGCGCCTACCGCTCGTACACCACCCGCCCGCCCAGGACCGTGAGGTCGACGTCGACATCGGGCAGTTCGGCCGCGGTGACCGCCAAGGGATCCGCGGCCAGCACACACAGGTCGGCCACCATCCCCTCGGCGAGAGTGCCTTTCCATGTCTCCGCGCCGTCCTGGCGGGCCGGATGCACGGTGTAGCAACGAAGCAACGTCTCCATGCGGTCACGTGGGTTGTCAGCCGGGCCCATCCACTCATCGGCGGCGGCGATCTCGCGCCGCCAGTCCGGCGACAGGACTGGCGCGTCGGACGTCAGGCACAGCGGGATACCGATGTCCAGCACGTCCCGCAACGGCCACGTACTCTCCGCACGCTCCGCGCCCAGAACGGCACTGACCGCGTCGGAGGTCTGGACCGCGATCCCCGCCTGCGTCGACAGGCCGACACCCAGCCGAGCCATTCGCTTGAGCTGCATCGGGTTCACCATGTCGCCATGGATGACGTAGTGGCGCAAATCGACATCCCGCTCGGCACGGGCACGTTCCACCGCGTCGAGCACGAGATCGATCGCGCGGTCCCCCGTCGCGTGCACACCCACCTGAAGCCCGGCATGGTGAGCGGCCAGGATCATGGCGGTCAGGTTCTCTTCGCGTTCGGCGTCATCCTCGCCCGCGACGAGCAGTTCCGCACGCGACCCGTCGGCGTAGCAGTGGTGGGTGTAGGCCGAGCGCATGGGCGGAATGCCGTCGGCGAAGATCTTCACGCCCGCGAAGTTCAGGGTCTTCCGATCCGAGCCGGAACCGTCCACTCTGGTCAATCCCGCTCGCAGGTCCGCGAGAGTGCTCGGGCCGTCCAGTTCGCCGTACAGCCACAGGGCTGTGACACGAGCCCGTAACAGCCCTTCGGCGGCGAGGGCGCGATATTGCCGCACCACCGACATCCCGAAAGCACCGGTCGGGCCCTCGTCCTCACCGGGCCCGAGCCCCGGCTCGGTGTAGCTGGTGATTCCCAGCCGTGCCAGCAGGTCTCCAGCTCCGAGGATGGCGGCCCGGCGTTCCTCGGGCGAGCACAGTGGACGTCGCGGGTCCGGGTGGTCACCGAACAGGGTGTCCGGCCACAACGCGCCGAGCCAGGTGGCGTGCAGGTGGGCGTCGTTGATGCCCGGGATGACGGCTCGACCGGCGAGATCCACGATGTCGGTCCCCGGGCCGATCAGACCACGGATGTCCGCGTCCGCGCCGACGCGCAGGACACGTCCCGACCGGATGGCCAGCGCGGTCGCGGCGCCGGGCCCGGCGAGGGTGTGGACCGGTCCGCCACGCAGGACCAGATCCGCGACTGGTGTCGGCACAGGCGCTCCCAAAACGTTCTGAGGTCTCGACATTTTTGTCGACACACGTAGACTAACCCATCACGGTGACACCCCACTGAAACCCACTACGGCCTGGAAACCAGCGGAAGGAACCTGATGACCGTCCCGACCTCCACCCGCGCGGCGGTGCTGACCGAGCACGGCGAACCGTTGCGCCTGGCCGAACTCCCGCTGCCCGCCGAGATCGAACCCGGCGCCGCGCTGGTGCGCGTCTCGTGCGCCACGCTCTGCGGAACGGACGTGGAGATCTGGTCCGGCACGATGTCCTTCCCGGGCATGTTGCCGATGGTGCTGGGCCACGAGATGGTCGGCGAGGTCGTCGCGACCGGCCCGGACACCCGGGACGCGCTCGGCCGGGACATCCCGGTCGGCGCTCGGATCGGCTGGTCCGAATCGACGTGCGGCGAGTGCTACGGCTGTACGGTCCTCCGGGAACCTGTAGCGTGTTCTCGCCGTGGTTATGGCTTCCTGCAACGCTCTGACGTTCATCCGTTCGCCACCGCCGGTCTGTGCGAGTACGCGTACGTCGTGCCGAAGGCGGCGAAACTGCTGCTCCCCGACGAAGTGCCGGACACATGGGCGGCCATGGCGGGCTGCGCGGCCAAGACCGTGCTTCGGGCGTTCTCACGGGCTGGCGGAGTGACGCCAGGTTCCCGAGTGGTCGTCCAAGGTTCCGGCGCGCTCGGCCTGTTCGCGACCGCGGTCGCACGGATCTCCGGCGCCGGCACGGTGATCACGGTCGGCGCGCCGGCATCACGACTCGCCCTCGCGCCCCAGTTCGGCGCCGACGCCACAGTGGACATCGCAGACTGCGTCCAGCAGGTCCAGCAGCTCACCGACGGCCACGGCGGGGACCTGGTCATGGACTTCGCCGGTGCACCGTCCGTCGGCCATGAGGCCGTGCTGATGGCAGCCCAACGCGGGACCGTCGTGATTGTCGGCAGTACCGGTCCGAACGACGTGCCAGTGCCCCTCGGAACGCTGATGGGCAAGGAACTGACCGTCGTCGGGTCGCTCAACGGCGACATCGCCGACTATCACCAGGCGATCGAGTTCTTCCGCACGTTCGCCGAACGGATGCCGTGGGATTCGCTCTTCGGTGACCCCGTCGGCCTGTCGTCCGCGTCCGGGCGGATCACCGCCATGCACCGTCTTGACGAGGTCAAGGCCGTCATCGATCCCCGTCTCGCCTGATCTGGAGGAAGCCGGTGCCCGCACTGCCCCGCCGCCGCGTCGGAACGTCCGATGTGGAGGTCTCACTGTTGTCACTCGGTTCGTGGCACACGTACGACCGGATGGATTTCGCTGACGCCGTCACCATGATCCGCACAGCGGTCACCGCCGGTGTCAACTTGTTCGACGTCGGTGTGTACGGCATGCCCGGCAAGCCACCTGTGTTCACCGACGTGCTCTGGGGCGCGATCATGCGAGCCTCGGGCATCCCCCGTGACGAGTACCTCGTGTCGGCGAAGCTCTGGATCGAGGGCTTCGACGACGAACGGGGCTTCCGGCCGCAGCTGCGCAACGCCTTCCTGCGAGGCGGATTCGACCATGCCGACCTGGTGATCCTCGGCGACCTGCGGCGTGCCGACGTCGAGCTCGAGGACCTGGTCGACGACCTCAGCGGACTCCGGCGCGCCGGACTGATCCGGGCTTGGGGCGTCAACAACTGGTCCGCCGGGAACATCCGCAGGCTACAGCGGATCGCCGAAGAACGCGGCGTCGACGGTCCGCAGGTCGCTCAGCTGAAGTACAGCGTGGCGCGCCGGTCCATCGCGGACGGTGAGCCGTTCGGCCGCCTGTTCGCCGAAGGATTCACCATGCAGGCCTCGGACGTGCTCGAAGGCGGAATCCTCACCGGACGCACCGATCTGACCCGCGAGGTCGGCCGCGATCCCGGCGGCATACGAGAAGCCATCACCCGGTCCGCCGCCGGTCTCGTCGAGACCGCTGAGAAGCTCGGCACGAGCGCGGCGCGGCTGGCCGTCGCTTTCACCCTGACTCACCCGGCCAACGTCAGCACGCTGTTCGGCGCGACACGGCTGGCGCAGCTCGAGGACAACCTCGCCGCGGTCGAGCTGGTCGAGCAGGTCGGCGCGGACGAGCTGCGCGCGTTGGCCGAGCCGTTCTGGGCCGACCGCGGCGTGGTCGATCCGGAAGGGCCGTGACCTTCGTGAACGAGGAGCCTGTCATGACGTATCGCCCAGTCCCCTTCGACCCGGCCATCGAACCGGAGCTGGCCAGGCTGGTGCCGGAGGACTCCCCTGGGTACACGCCCGAGACACTGCCCGCGATGCGCCAGGCCATGGCCGCGATGGTCCGGCCTGCCGCGCAAGTGGTGGGCGACGCGCCGGTGGATCTCGTCGAGCGGACGGTCCCCGGCCCCGACGGCGCGCCCGATCTGGAGGTCACGATCCTCTCTCCGCGTGATCGGGACGGGTCGGTGCCCGCGCTGTACAACATCCACGGCGGCGGGATGATGGTCGGCCACCGTGACATGGACGTCCCGCGTCTGCTCGCCCTCGTGCTGGAACTGGGCGTGGTCGCGGTCAACGTCGAGTACCGGCTCGCACCCGAGCACCCACACCCCGCGCCGGTGGAGGACTGCTACGCCGGTCTGGTGTGGACAGTGAAGAACGCGGAGGAGCTGGGCATCGATCCGGATCGGGTCGTGGTCATGGGTGGCAGCGCGGGCGGTGGCCTGTCGGCGGGGGTGGCCCTGCTGGCCCGCGACCGGGGTGGGCCACGCCTGGCCGGACAGTTGTTGCTGTGCCCGATGATCGACGACAGGAACACCACGGTTGCGAGCCACCAGTACAGCGGGCTGGGCACGTGGTCACGTGAAGCGAACGTGGCCGGTTGGCGGTCGCTGCTCGGTGACGCGGCCGGAACGGACGAGGTTTCGCCGTACGCCGCGCCTGCCCGGGCCACCGACCTGTCCGAATTGCCGCCCGCGTTCATCGAAGTGGGCAGTGCGGAACCGTTCCGTGACGAGGACACCGAATACGCGCTGCGGATCTGGGCCACCGGCGGCCAAGCCGAACTGCACGTGTGGAGCGGCGCCTTTCACGGATTCGACATCTACGTCCCGGACTGGCCGATCAGCCAGGAGGCGCTGAGGACGCGCACCTCGTGGCTGCGCAGGACCCTGGGGCTGGGCCGATGACCCCGGTGCCCTATGACCCGGAGCTGGAGCCGGGTCTTGCCGCGTTCCTCGATCTGGTGGAGCGGATTCCGTTACGGGCGAACACGATCCTGGCCAACCGTGCGCACTTCGCGACCATCGTCCCGCCGATAGGGCAAATCGTGGGAGGCCGGGCCGTCGAGCTCGACGATCGCACGGTCCCGGGCCCGCCGGGCGCCCCGGATATTCAGCTGACGATCATCCGTCCTCGCGGCGGTGTCACCAACGCGCCGGTGTTGTACGGCATCCACGGCGGCGGAATGGTGCTCGGCAACCGGTTCTTCGGTGTCGACGGGCTGATCGACGACGTGCTGCGGTTCGGCGCGGTCGGTGTGTCGGTCGAATACCGGTTGGCGCCGGAGAATCCCGCGCCCGCCGCTGTCGAGGACTGCTACGCGGGCCTCGTGTGGGTCGTGGAGCACGCCGGCGAACTGGGCGCCGATCCTTCTCGTGTCGTGGTGACGGGGGCCAGTGCGGGCGGTGGTCTCTCGGCTGGTGTGGCACTGATGGCCCGCGACCGGGGTGGCCCGCGTATCGCGGGACAGATGTTGCTCTGCCCGATGATCGATGACCGCAACGACACGGCGTCGGCCCGGCAGTACGACGGGCTCGGCGCGTGGGACCGCAACAACAACGACACCGGCTGGAACGCCCTGCTGGGGCCGTTGCGCGGCACCGATGAGGCGTCGCCGTACGCGGTTCCGGCCCGTGCCGAGGATGTCTCCGGCTTGCCGCCCGCGTTCATCGACGTCGGCGCCGCGGAGATCTTCCGTGACGAGGCGTGCGAGTACGCGCTGCGCATCTGGGCCACCGGCGGGCAGGCCGAACTGCACGTGTGGGCGGGCGGATACCACGGGTTCGCGGGCTTCTCCCCCGGCGCCGAGGTCTCCCGCGCGGCCGTCGCGGCCCGGTTGTCGTGGCTGCGACGGATTCTGCGGGCCCCGTGAGACCGCGCCGGATCGCGGTCGTCCTCGGCCTGCTGGAGATCTTCGGGCCGATCTCGATGGATCTCTACCTGCCCGTGCTCCCCCAGCTCGCCGACGACCTCGGCGCGAGCGAAAGCCTCGCGCAGGCGACGATGTCGGTGTGCATGCTCGGCCTCGCCTTCGGCCAGCTGGTTCTCGGCCCGCTCAGCGACCGGTTCGGCCGACGGCCGCCGCTGCTCGCCGGAACCGGCTTGTTCGCGGTGCTGTCGCTGGTCTGTGCCGTGGCGCCGTCGATCGAACTGTTGCTGGCGGCCCGTTTGCTGCAAGGGCTGTGCGGCTCGGCGGGGATCGTGATCTCCCTGGCTGTCGCCCGTGACGTGGCCGAAGGAGCCGAGCTGGTACGGCTGCTGGCCATGCTCACCACAGTCGGCGCGCTCGCGCCGATCGTGGCGCCGGTCGTCGGTGGACAGCTCGCGACGGTGATGGGGTGGCGTGGCATCTTCGTCGTTCTGGCCGGAATCGGCGTGGCCTTGTTCCTCCTGGCGGTCACAGCCCTCCCGGAAACCCGGGCGTCCACTGCCCGTCGCCGTGCGAGTGAATTCGGCGCGGTGTTGCGGGACCCGTTGTTCCCCTGGTTCCTGCTCGTCAGCACGTGCGGTGGTGCCGCGTTCTTCACCTACCTCGCGTCGGTGAGCTTCGTCCTGCAGGACAACTTCTCGTTGTCACCGCGGGTTTTCAGCCTCTGCTTCGCCGCCAGCGCGGTCATGTCCGTCCTCGGCGCCCTGATCAACCGAGCCGTGGTTCGCCGGGCCGGACCGGCACGGATGTACACGATCGGTACCACCGCGACCGCGCTGGCAGCACTGGCAATGCTCATGGCGGTGTTGCTCGGCGCCGGGCTGGTCGGTGTGTTGATTCCCTTGGCGCTGCTGATGTTGGCGGCCGGGGGGACGCAGGCCAACGGATCGGCTCTCGCGCTGGCCGAGCACGGTGAACGCGCCGGGACAGCCGCCGCTTTACTGGGAACGTCGTCGTTCGCCCTCGGACCGCTTGTGGCACCGCTGGTGTCGTTGGGCGGAACCAGTCCGTTGTCGATGAGCCTCACGATCACCGTGGCATACGGCTGCGCCGCCGCGCTCGTGTGGCTGGCCGTGCTGCCGAGGTTGCGGGCCATTGTCGGGGCAGATCGTATCGCTTATCGTATACGACACTCCCGATGCTGTGAGGTGATCCCGTGCCCGCACCGACGACCCTGATCGCCCGGGACTTCACCGAGTTCCGCGCCGCGGTGTCCCAGTCCTTCGTGCCCCTGCACGTCACCGCGGGCGCCGGGGACGGCTTCCGCGGCCGCATCCGGTCGTCGTCGGCCGACGAGGTGCAGATCTCCGAGATCAGCGCGTCCGCGCACGCTGTCGAGCGCACGCCCGAGCTCATCGCACGCGGCGAGCGCCGCTACTACAAGCTCAGCCTGATCCTGGCAGGCACCGGGCTGCTGGTGCAGGACGACCGGCAGGCGGTACTGCGGCCCGGTGACGTCGCGTTGTACGACACGCACCGGCCGTATTCACTGCTGTTCGAAAAGGACTTCCGCTCCCTGGTGGTGATGTTCCCGCAACGGCTCATCGACCTGCCCGCCGAGCTCGTCGGACGCCTGACGGCAGTGCGCATGTCGGGCAAGCAGGGCGTCGGCAACGTTGTCGTGCCGTTCCTGGCCCAGCTCGGCAGCAATCTCGACCAGCTCAGCGGCCCGGCAGGCACCCGTCTCGCGCACAGCGCGGTCGATCTGCTCGGCACCTTGGTCGCCGCCGAACTGGACCTGGCACGTGCCAACGCCGACCCGCACCACGAGCTGATGCGCCGGATTCGCGCGCACATCGACGCGAACCTGCACTCCCCTGACCTGACCCCGTCCCGGATCGCCGCCGAGCACTTCATCTCGACCCGGCACCTGCACGGGCTGTTCCAGCAACAGGGCACCACGGTCGCCGGGTGGATCCGTACGCGGCGGCTTGAGCACTGTCGCCGTGACCTGCTCGACCCGGTGCACGCCGGCCGCCCGGTCGCGGCGATCGCTTCACGCTGGGGATTCGTCGACGCCGCGCACTTCAGCCGGGTGTTCAAGACGGCGTTCGGCCGTGCGCCGAGCGAGCTGCGACGCCAGTTGACCGAGAGCGACCGGTACTTGCCGCCCAGCGCGTGACTGCTCGTCGGGCGCCCGCGTCCGTCTGACGATGAGGCCATGCCCGACGCACCCTCTGACGGCTGGCGTACCTACGACGAGTTCGCTGCCGGGATCGCCACCTACCGCCTGCCCAACGCCGACCTCACTGGGCAGGACATCACCATCAGCCTGGACGACGGCGAGAAGCTCGCGTTGAGCTTCACGGACGCGCGGCGCGCGACGTGCAACGGTGTCGAGGATCCGTACGACGCTGTCGCCGTGCGCGACGACGTGTACTTCGTGAATCTGCCGCTCACCAGCGTCGAAGGCGAGGCGCTGACGGTCGTGTGGTCGACGACGACCCACCGCGCCCTCGCCGTCCGCTCGGTGATCGGCACCGAGGACGTCGAGGGTGTTCCCCGGGTTTCCCAGGCGTTCCGGTCCGGGACGACGGACGGGGGCGAGCCGTCCGGCGCCGTGCCCGGTCCTTCCCGTGACCTGATCGGCAAGCGCAACCTCTACCGCTACAGCCCTGACCACCTCTACGAACACATCTACGTGTCCTCGCAGCGATATGCCTGGCAGTGCCTCGAAGGTGTCCAGCGCGGGCATGGCGACATGGATCTGTCGACCGTGTGGAAGTTCCAGGACTCGTTGTACCTCTTCTGTTTCCGTGAGTTCCGGATCGCGGTGGCCAGTGTGTGGCTGCACGACCTCGGCTATGCGCTGCGCACGACCGGCGTGTTCCTCGGCATCACCGGCGACGGCCGGTCCGAGCATTCCCGCGCGGGCGGGCACGTCTACCCGCTCGGTTCGGTCGCCTATCCCGACGCCCAGCCCGTCTAAGGAGTTCCCAGTGTCCAACATGGACGTCATCCGCGCGCACTACGAAGCCAGCGACCGCGGCGACCTGCCCGGCATGCTCGCACCGCTCGGACCCGGTACGAAGTGGACGGAGGCCGCTGGTTTCCCGTACGCCGGAACGTACACCGGTCCCGGCGAGGTCCGGGAACACGTCTTCGAAGCGATCGCGAAGGACTGGGACGGCTACCGCTTCAGCCTCGGGGAACTGCTCGACGCCGGCGACACGGTCATCGGCGTCGGGACCTACACCGGGACCCACCGCGAAACCGGGAAGTCCTTCACCGCGCGCGTCGCGCACCTGTGGCGGTTCGACGCGGGCGCGGTCGTCGGTTTCGAGCAGATCGTCGACTCCGCGCTCGTAGTCGCCGCGACCACCTGACAGGAGCCGCCATGAGAAACATCCTGCCCGCCCTGGCGCTCGCCACTGCCACGGTCCTGACGGCCTGCGCCGGCGCTGAATCCGGCACAGGCGGCCCGATCGTGGTCGGCTCGGTCAACGCGCTGAGCGGCCCGGCCACCTTCCCGGAAGCCTCGCGGGCAGCCAAGGCCGTGTTCGAGGCGGCCAACGCGGCCGGAGGCGTCAACGGACGGAAGATCGAGTACAAGGCGATCGACGACAAGGGCGATCCGGCGGCAGCCGCGGCAGCCGCTCGCGAGGTGGTCGGCGGTGACGAGGCGGTCGCGCTTGTCGGCTCGTCCAGCCTGATCGAGTGCGAGATCAACTCGAAGTACTACGAGCAGCAGAAGATCCTGTCGATCCCGGGCATCGGCGTCGACCCGGCGTGCTTCACCAGCCCCAACATCGCGCCGGCCAACGTGGGCCCGTACCACGACATGACCCTCACCCTGCTCTACGGCTCGGAAGTGCTGAAGCTGACCGACATCTGCGCGCTGCTGGAGATCGCGGGCAACACGCTCCCGTCGTACCAGGCGGCGATCGACGAGTGGACGAAGATCACCGGGAAGAAGCTCAAGTACGTCGATTCCACCGTTCCCTACGGCGGCTCCGACTACACCTCGTACATCGTCAAGGCGCGCGCGGCGGGATGCAGGGCGATCACCGTCAACCCGGTGGAGCCGGACTCCATCGGCCAGCTCAAGGCCGCGGCGGCGCAGGGGTGGAACGACGTCACCTGGCTGCTGCTGACGAGCGTCTACAGCGAGAACTACGCCAAGGCGATCTCGAACGCGGGCGCCGGGGTGTACGTGCCCGCGGAGTTCTACCCGTTCACGGACGCGGACAGCCCGCAGAACAAGGAATGGCGGGATCTGATGATCAAGAACAACATCCCGCTGACCTCGTTCAGCCAGGGCGGTTACCTGGCGGCGAAGTACTTCCTGCAAGTCCTGCGGGGTATCCAGGGCGACATCACGCGTGAGTCGGTGACCAAGGCGCTGCGCGAGATGAAGCCGATCAGCGACCCGATGGTCGGCACGCCGTACGTGTTCGGTCCCGCCCAGACCCATCACGACAACACCGCGGGCTGGCCGGTCAAGCTCCTTTCGGGAACGAACAAGTGGGAGCTCGCCGCCCAGGACTGGCTGCGGATTCCGCGTTCGTGAATCCCGCCGCCCCGGGCGTACGGCATCCGGCGTCGCGCCGACGGATATTCGAACCAAAGTCCTAGGAGGACATCCATGCTGCAGGGCGCTCTCGCCGGTCTTGCCGCAGGCGGCCTGTACGCGGTGCTCGCGGTGTGCCTGACCCTGATGTCACGGCTGGTGCGTGTGATCAACTTCGCGCAGTCGGCCACCGGGATGTTCGGCTGCTACGTGGCGGTCTTCCTGGCCGTCCACTGGGGACTGCCCGAGTGGCTCGCCACGGTGACCGGAATCGTGCTCGGTGGAGTCCTCAGCGCCGTACTCGGCTGGATCATCTGCACGTGGCTCGCCGAGGCGGACACCGGGACGCGGTCGGCGGTCACCGTTGCCGTGCTCCTGTTGCTCATCTCGCTGGCATTCATCCTGTTCGGCAACAAACCGCAGCCGTTCCACCCGCTGCTGGCCGGACCCGCGTTCACGCTCGGCGGCGTGGTGATCAGCCAGGTCACCGTCGTCACCGTCACGCTCGCCGTGCTGGTGGCAGTGGGCTGTCGTACGGTGCTCGCCCGCTCCAGCCTCGGTGTCCGGCTGCGGGCGCTGTCGGAACGTCCCACGACCGCGGAACTGCTGGGCATCCCGGCCCGGCCACTGTCCGTCGGTGTCTGGACGGCCACTGGGGTGATCGCCACGCTCGCTGTGTCGATCGTGGCGCCGTCGCAGTCCAATGACCCGACATCACTGGCGATGCTGGTCGTCCCGGCCGCGGCGGCCGCGCTGCTCGGCGGGTTCCAGCGGCTCGATCTGGCCGTGGCAGGCGGGCTGGTGCTCGGCATGGCCCAGGGCGCGGCCGCCCAGTCCGACCACCTGTCGGTCCTGCGTCATTTCCTGCCTTTCCTGGTCATCGTCGTGGTGCTGGTGTGGACCCAACGCAAGGAGGTGTGGGATGCGGCTCGCTGAACTCGGGACGCCGGTTCTTGTCGCGGCGGCGGCGGTCGGCGCCGGCTACGCGCTGAGCGTGGGTCTCGCCGGGTACTTCGTCTATCTCGGGATGAGCGTTGTGGTCGCGGCGATCGCGCTGCTCGGGCTCGGGGTGGTGACCGGCACCGCGGGGATGATCTCGCTGTGCCAACTCACTTTCGCCGCCGTCGGCGCGTTCGTTGTGTCGGCCTGCAACGCCGCAGGTGTGCCCGGTGGTTTCGTGGTCTGGTTGCTGCTGGGTGGACTTGCCGCGGCGGCCGCCGGGGTGCTGGTCGGGCTGCCCGCGCTGCGGCTGCGTGGCATCACGCTCGCCGTTGTCACCCTCGGGCTCGCCGCGGCCGTCGACCTGGCGCTGGTGCAGATCCAGTTCCCAGGCGTGACCGAAGGGCTGCACGTGGAGCGGCCGGAGGCGTTCTCCGACGACCGCTCGTACTTCTTGTTCGCGGTGCTGGTGCTGGCCGGCTGTGGGCTGGTAGTGCACTTCCTGCGCCGCGGCCGGTGGGGCAGCAGCTGGCATCTGGTCGCGTTCTCCGAGCGTGGCACGGCCGCGGTCGGCGCCGGGGTACGGACGTCCAAACTGACGGCGTTCGCGGTCGCCGCGGCACTCGGCGGGATCAGCGGCGGGCTGCTGACCGGGCAGGTCGGGCTCGCGTTCCCGGCGAGCTTCACCGCGATCCAGTCCCTGGCCCTGTACGTGCTGGCGATCATGTCCGGCGCGCACCTGATCGACATGGCGGTGTTCGGCGCACTGCTCTGGGTCGCGGTACCGGAACTGCTCAAACGCTGGGGCGTGCCGCAGGACTGGGGGTTCGTGATCTTCGGCGTGCTCGGCGTGCAGGCACTGGCAGGCCGGGGCAATCTCGGTATGGCGTGGCGAAACCTCTGGTACCGCAGGCGGTCTCGCGACACCGCCGGAGTGGGCCGCGCGGCAGACGTAGCCGAAGTCTCGCCGCTCCCGCCCGGCGACCCGGTACTGGAAGTGCGCGGGGTGAGCGTCGCCTTCGGACACGTCACCGCTCTGTCCGAGGTGGACATCTCTGTGCCAGCGCACGGGATACTCGGCGTGATCGGGCCGAACGGCGCCGGGAAGTCCACCCTGGTCGACGTGATCAGCGGCTTCCTGCCGCAGGCCACCGGCAGTGTGCTGCTCGACGGGCGGCCGCTGACCGGTTCCCCGACCCGCCGGGCCCGCGCCGGGCTGCGACGAACGTTCCAGCAGGACCGCGTTCCGCCCGGCTTGACGGTGGCCGCGTACGTACGGTTCGTCGCCCGGCGCCGGCTCACCGGAGCCGAGATCGACGAAGCGCTGGCGTTCTTCGGCTGCCCGGCGGCGCGCACACCGTTGTCCCGAGTGGACGCCGGGGCACGGCGACTTGTCGAAGTAGTCGGCCACCTGCTCGCCCGTCCGCGCGTGTTACTGCTCGACGAACCAGCGGCCGGTCTGCCCCACGAGGAGCACGTGGCGTTCGGGCGACGGCTCCGGCAGGTACCCGCACGGTTCGGAGTGTCGGTGCTGCTCATCGAGCACGATCTCGACCTCGTACGGTCGGTGTGCGACACGCTGACCGTACTCGACTTCGGGCAGGTGCTGGCCAGCGGCCCGCAGGCCGACGTACTGGCCGACCCCGCCGTGCTGAAGGCCTACATGGGCGAAACGGAGATGCTGTGAGCGTGTTGCGGGTGGACGGCCTGACAGTCCGGCGCGGGGCGAGCCCGGTGATCCGGGACGTGGACCTCGCCATCGAACCGGGCCGGATCACCGCGCTGGTCGGGCCGAACGGCGCGGGCAAGACGAGCCTGCTGGAGGCCATCTCCGGAGTTGTGCCGCCCGCTACCGGAACCGTGCACATCGGCGACGCGAATGTCACCCGGTCCTCACGGGTGGCACGGTCGCGCCTGGGCCTGGCGCACATCGAGCAGGGCAGAGCGGTGTTCCCCGGCCTGACAGTGCTGGAGAACCTGCGGCTGACCGCTCGTACCCAGGCGGACGTCGACGGCGTGCTGGAACTCTTTCCCGCGCTGGAGAAACGGCTGCACTCTCCCGCCGCGCTGCTGTCCGGCGGAGAGCAGCAGATGGTGGTGCTGGGGCGGGCTTTCGCGGCACGTCCGGCGTTCCTGCTCATCGACGAGATGTCGCTGGGCCTGGCGCCGGTGGTGTTCACCCGGCTGTTGCCGGTCGTCAGCCGCTTCGCGGCGGAAGGCGCGGCGATTCTGCTGGTCGAGCAGTTCACGCACATGGCGCTGGCCGTGGCGCAGGAGGCCATGGTCGTCTCGTCGGGACGCGTCACGTACTCCGGTGACGCGCAGACACTTCTCGACTCCCCCGCCACCCTGCACAGCGCTTACCTGGGCGCGGATTGACTAGACCTGTCCTGGTCGTCACATCCCGGCACGTTCGAAGGCCAGCGTCGGCAGGTCGACCGCGTGCGCACCGCCGTCGGCGACCAGAACGGCGCCCGTGATGTACGAAGACTCCGATGAGCCCAGGAACCGCACTACCGAGGCGATCTCGTCCGGCTCTGCCGCGCGGCGGAGCGGGACCTCGGCGGTCACGCGGCGGTAGGCCTCATCGTGGCCGCCGGTGAAGCCCGCCGCCGCGGCGAACTGGTCCATCTCGGCGTCCGCCATCGGGGTGCGGACCCAGCCGGGACAGACGGCGTTCGCCCGCACGCCCTTGGGGCCGAAGTCGCGGGCGATCGAGCGGGTCAGGCCGATCAACGCGTGCTTGGCGACGGTGTATCCGGCGACGTTCGGCCCGGCGAACAGCCCGGCCAGTGACGACACGACTACGACCTGCCCGCCCGTTTCGATCAGCCGCGGCAAGGCCGCGCGGCAGAACACGAACGCGCTCGACAGGTTCGAGCGCAGGGCGAGCTCCCACTCGTCGTCGCCGGTGTCGACCACAGAGGACAGTCCGTGCCCGCCCGCGTTGGCGACCGCCACGTCCAACCGCCCGAACTGGTCGACGATTTCCGCGATCGCGTTCTCGGCGTCCGCACGTACGCTCGCGTCACAGGCGATGATGTGCGCACCGGTTTCGGCAGCCACCTTCTCCAGTGGTTCGCGGCGTCGCCCGAGCACCACCACCTGGGCGCCTTCGGTCGCATAACGGCGGGCGACCGCGGCCCCGATTCCGGTTCCACCACCGGTGACCGCCACCACTCTGTCCACTGTCGATCCTTTCCTAGGCGGGAAACGCCGAACGTGCCGACATGCCGAAGTCGGCGAGCACGGCCTGGCCGTTGATCGGCCGCGAGGCCGGGGAGGCGAGGAACAGCACCTGCCGGGCGACGTCGTCCGCCGCCTGCACCGGAAATCCCGGGGCGTCCAGGATGGAGCCGAGGTCGCCGCGTGCCATGGGCGTGTCGACGACCGAAGGACACACGCAGTTGACCCGCACGCCCGGCAGTTCCACCGCGAGAGCCCGGGTCAGTGCCACCACGGCACCTTTGGACGCGCAGTAAGGCACCATGCCCGGCGCCGCCGTGAACGCCGAGTCGCTGCCCAGCAGCACGACTGACGGGTCCTTGGCCAGCCACGGCAATGCGTGCTTGACCACCAGGATCTGCCCGGTGACGTTGACCGCGAGCACCGCGGCCACCTCGTCGGCCGACGTTTCGGCCAGTGGTCTGCCGACGGGGCCGGAGATCCCGGCACAGCCGACGACGACGTCGAGACCGCCGAAGTGCCGGGCGACGGCGGCGACGCCGTCCGCCAGGTCCGGCTCGTCGGTGACGTCCGCACGGACTGCGAAGACGTCACCGTCCAGTACCGGCGGGGTGTTCCGATCGACGAGCCCGACACGCGCCCCCTCGGCGAGGAACGCCCGGGCACAGGCCAGGCCGATGCCCGAAGCCGCGCCGGTGATCAGCACCGCCCGGCCCGCCAGGTCGATTCGCATGTGGTCCATCCTGTCCGGGCTGGCCCACCGTGTGGTTGGCCGCGAGCGCACCCTTGTTGTCCGCCGCCGCACGGACGGTTCCCGCGCCCGTGCGAACCGGCTGAGACTGACCGGGTGAGCACCCCGCACCCACTCGATCCCCTGACCACCGCGGAACTGTCCGCCGGGCGCGCGGTCCTCGCCGAGGCAGGTCTCGTCGGCGACACCATCCGGTTCCCGCAGGTGCTCCCGGTCGAGCCCGCCAAGGACGAGGTGCGCGCGGGCGATGCCGACCGGCGCATCCGCTACACGCTGCTGGACACCGCCACTGGCCGGGCAGGCGAGGCCGTCGTCTCGGTCTCCCGCCACGAACTGGTGTCCTGGGACGACTGGGCGGAAGCCGAAGGGCAGCCCGCGTACCTGTTCGAGGAGTACGACCTCGCCGAAAGGCTGACGAAGGCATCGGAACAGTGGCAGGCGGCGATGGCCCGGCGAGGTCTCGCCCACCGGATCGAGCACGCCTTCTGCGCACCACTGGCGCCCGGGTACTTCGGCCGCGCCGACGAGACCGGCCGCGTGATACGGTCGCTGACCTTCCTGCGCGAAGACGCCGACGACAGCCCGTGGGCGCACCCCGTCGAGGGCTTGATCACGCACATCGACCTCACCACGCGGGAAGTGCTGCGGGTCGAGGACGAGGGCGACGTGCCTGTCCCCGCCGAACACGGCCGCTACACCGGTGTCCCGGCGCGGACGTCGCTCAGGCCGATCGAGATCACCCAGCCCGACGGGCCGAGCTTCACCGTCGACGGGTCCGAGATCACCTGGGAGGGCTGGCGGTTGCGCGTCGGCTTCAACGCCCGCGAAGGCCTGACCCTGCACCAGGTGGGCTTCCAGGACCGTCCGGTGCTGTACCGGGCGTCGGTCGCGGAGATGGTGGTGCCCTACGGTGACATCGCGCCCGGCCGGTTCTGGATCAGCTACTTCGACGCGGGCGAGTACCAGTTCGGCAAGAACGGCAACAACCTGCGGCAGGGCTGCGACTGCCTGGGCGTGATCCACTACTTCCCGGCGTGGGTCGCCGACGACCACGGCGAGCCGGTCGAGATCCCGCAGGCGGTCTGCCTGCACGAGGAAGACGACGGCATCCTCTGGAAACACACCGACCTCGGTGGCCGGCCGGAGGTCCGCCGGTCGCGGCGGCTGGTCGTCTCGTCCATCTCCACCATCGGCAACTACGACTACGGCTTCTACTGGTACTTCTACCTCGACGGCACGATCGAGCTGGAGGCCAAGGCCACCGGTGTCGTGTTCTGCGGCGCCGGTGCCACCGGGCAGGCGCAGCCACACGCGACTGAGATCGCGCCCGGCCTGTTCGCGCCGGTGCACCAGCACCTGTTCTGTGCCCGGCTCGACGTCGAGGTGGACGGCGAGCGCAACAGCCTGTACGAAGTCGACGTCATCGGCGTGCCTACCGGCCCGGAGAACCCGTACGGCAACGCGTTCACCTGGCGCAGCACCCAGCTGCGGACCGAGCGCGAGGCGATGCGCCTGGCCGACCCGAGCCGAGCCCGGGTCTGGGAAATCCGCAGCGCGGACCGCGTCAACCGGCTTGGCAAGCCGACCGCGTACCAGTTGGTGCCGCGCCCGTCGGCAACGTTGATGGCCCAGCCCGAGGCCTCCGTGCACGGCCGGGCGGCCTTCGCGACCCGGCACCTGTGGGCGACGCGGTTTCACGAGGACGAGCGATATCCCGCCGGAGAACGGCCCAACGCCCACCCCGGCGGCGCGGGCCTGCCCGAGTGGACCGCCGCCGACCGCGACCTGACCGGCACCGACCTCGTGCTGTGGCACGTGTTCGGCCCGACCCACGTGCCCAGGCCCGAAGACTGGCCGGTGATGCCGGTCGACCGGTCGGGTTTCCTGTTGCGCCCGTACGGCTTCAGCGACCGCAACCCCGCCCTCGACCTGCCCGCCGGCCATCACTGCTGAGAAAGCGATGCCATGACTGCTCTTTCCGACACTTCCACGTGGCTCCCCCTCGACGGACTCGCGCCGGGATTCGATGCGAACAAGGCGCCCGTGGTCGGCGACCTGCACGGTCAGGTGTTCGTCCTGCACGACGACGCCAGCGGGCCGGATCGCACGGCCAGGTTCACCGGCACGCGCGTCGAATGGGACGGCGGGACCGATCCCTGTGAGACGTTCCTCGTCGACGACGACCTCTACTACGTCCAGTTCCACCCGGCGGCGGAACCTCGCCAGGCCATGTCGCTGATCCTCGACGTCCGTGATGGACGGGCGTTGATCATCACCACCAGGATCGGTGACAGCGGAACCCCGCGCGTCACTCAGGAGTTCCGGCCCGCCACGATCGACGGCGCCGCGCCGCGCGGCCAGGTGATGGCACCGACCACCGCCCTCATCGGCCGCCGGGCGTTGTGGGTGTACAGCGAACAACACGCCTACGAACACGTCTATCTGAGCTCGCACTGGTACACCTGGCAATGCCTGGCCGGTCCCGAGCGCGGGCTGGCCGACACCGACGAGAACTCGGTTTACCGGGTCCGGCCCGGAATCTACGTGTTCACGTGGCGCGAGAAGGTGATCCCGTGCGCGTCGGTGACGATCGCCGACCACCGTGACGCCCGCGCGCTTCGGTCCCACGGCGTCCTTTTCGGACTGGACGGCACCGGAGAGCACCCGGCGCACTTCACCTTCGGCGCCCACGGGCGGTTGCTGAGCACCACCGTCCACCCCGAAGACCTCGACCCGGCGAGCCATGGCCGCTGACCTCATCCTCACCAACGCCGTCGTGTACACGATGGACCCAGCGCGGCCGTGGGCGGCCAGCCTCGCCGTCACGGACGGGAAGATCGTCGACGACACCGGCCGTGGGCCGAACACCGAGATCATCGACCTTGACGGGGCGTTCGTCCTGCCCGGCTTGGTCGACGTGCACAACCACCATGCCATGGCAGGCCGCGCGGAGCTGTTCGAGCTCACCTTCGCCGTGGACGCGAGCTTCGAGGACATCCTCGACGCGGTCCGCGCGCGAGCCCGTGACCTTGGCCCTGACGAGTGGCTCGTCGGCGGCGCATGGGCGTCCACTTTGGTCGAGACACTGTCGCGGTCGTCCGCGCGACACGCGCTCGACGAGGCCGCGGGCGGGCGCCCGGTCGCGCTTGCCGACGACAGCAGGCACAACCGCTGGGTCAGCAGTCGTGCCTTGGAGCTGGCCGGGATCACCGCCGCGACCCCTGACCCGCCGGGCGGCGTGATCAGCCGTGACGACGGTGAACCCAGCGGCCTGCTCCTGGAAGCCGCGGGCGTCGCGGTCGAGCGGGCGGCCGGTGGGCTCACCGCGGACCAGCACCGCCGGGCTTCACGGCGCGCGATCGAGATCCTGCACGCCCACGGCGTCACCGCGTTCCAGGACGCCGGCGTGTCGGCCGACATCCTCGGTGCGCTGAAGTCCCTGGACGACGCGGGCGAGCTCAACGCCTGGGTGGTGTCGTCGCTGCTGGTCAACGACCCGATCTTCGGCTACGACCCGATCGGGGCGCCGCTGCTGGAGCTCGCTGGGAGGTACCGCACCGAGCACCACCGGCCGGATTTCGTGAAGATCTTCCTCGACGGTGTGCCACCGACCCGCACGGCCGCGTTCCTGGAGCCATACCTGCCCGACGAGGTCCACGGGACGTGCTTCCACGGCGCCACGACGATGTCCGGAGAGGAGCTGACCGGCTGGCTGCGTACCGCGGCCAAGGCGGGGTTCTCCGCGAAGGTGCACTGTACCGGCGACGCATCGGTGCGGCTGTTGCTCGACGCCGTCTCGACGATCCGGGCCGAGGGGTACACCGAGACCAGATTTCACGTGGCGCACGGCCAGTTCGTGCACCCGGACGACCTCCCGCGGTTCGCCGAGCTCGGGGTCGCCGCGGACATCTCGCCGTTCCTGTGGGTGCCCGGCGTCATCCCGGAGGCGATCGCCGGAGTGCTGCCCGCCGAGCGAGCCGCGCGGATGCAGCCGAACCGAGCGCTGCTCGACAGTGGAGCCCTGGTCGCTGGTGGTTCGGACTGGCCGGTCAGCGAGTCGCCGAACGCCTGGGAGGGCATCGCGGGTCTGGTCACGCGCCAGGACCCGTACGGCCGGCGGCCCGGCGCGCTCTGGCCCGCGCAGGCGATCACGTTGGCCGAGGCGATTGAGGTGTTCACCCTCGGCGGGGCTCGCGCGTGCGGACTCGACGACGTCACCGGGGCGTTGACGCCGGGCCGCTCGGCCGATTTCGTGGTGCTGGACCGGAATCCGTTCCGGACCGCGGACGTCGCCGGGACACAGGCCGTCGAAACGTGGTTCGCGGGGCGACGCGTGTTCCAGCGCTGACCGCTCAGCAGTCAAGGATGAAGGTGGCGGCCCGCTCGCCGATCAGCACCGCGGGCGCGTTGGTGTTCCCAGTCGTGACCTGGGGCAGCACCGACGCGTCCGCGATCCGCAGGCCGCTCAAACCGTGCACGGCCAGCGTGGGGTCCACAACGGACTGTTCGTCGACGCCCATCCGGCAGGTGCCGACCTGGTGGTGGTACGTGATGGCGGTGCGGCGCACGTACTCCCGCACGTCGTCGCGAGGCCCCGGGTACAGCTCCCGCGCGCCCCACGCCCGCGCCAACGCCGGGGCGCGGCCGATCTCGCGGCACTGTTCCACCGACGCCACCAGGCTCTCGAAGTCCGCGGGCTCGGCCAGGGCGGCGAGATCGATGAGCACTTCGTCGTCGGCCTCCGGCCCGGACAGCCGTAGACTGCCACGGCTACGCGGCGACACCATGCCCGCCATCAGCGAGAAACCGGTCTCCGGTCCGGTCATCCACGACTCGTACATCGGGACACTGAAACAGATCGGCTGTGTGTCAGGCACTGCGAGCCCCGGGTGGCTGCGCCAGAACAAGTGCGTCTGGGTCACCGAGCGACCCGGCGTGGGTGGCTCCACCTCACGGCGATCCGTCGCGAAGATCACCGGTGAGAGCAGGTGGTCGTGCAGGTTCTTCCCGACCCCGGGCAGATCGGCGACGACGTCGATGCCGAGCGCGGCCAGATCCGCGGCCGGGCCGACACCACTGCGCAACAGGATCGCGGGCGAAGCCAGCGCACCCGCCGCGAGCACGACTAAATCCGCGGACAAGTCCCGCACCTCACCGCCGACCGACACAGTCACCCCGGTGGCGCGCGTGCCGTCGAAGCGAATCCGATGGACCAATGCGCCCGTGTGGACGGTCATCCGGTCGGCAACCGGAAGTCCGTAGGCATGCCATGTGTCGCGACGGCGCCCGTCGCGCATCGTGATCCGCTGGACGGACACACCGTCGAGCGTTCCGCTGTTGTAGTCCGGGTTGACCGGCAGGCCGATCTGCACCGCCGCATCCACAATGGACTCCTGGATCGGGTGCAGCGGCTCGTTCGGCACGATGTCCAGCAGGTCCTTCTCGATCCGCTCGAACACCGGCCGGACGTCGGCCCAGGCCCAGCCGGGCAGCTGCCAGCCGTCGTAGTCGGCAGGTGCTCCCCGGACCCAGATCATCGCGTTGAGCGCATGGCAGCCGCCAAGCACCTTGCCCCGTGGCAGGTGCAGCCTGCGATTCGCCGCGTGCGGCTGAGGAACCGTGTAATAGTCCCAATCCTCGGGGCCGTGCCACAGCTCACCGGCACGCGACGGGTCGTGGATGGCGGGATTCGTGTCCTCGCCGCCCGCTTCGAGCAAGGTCACCGCCGCGCCCGCGTCCACCAGCCGCCGGGCGACCACCGAACCGGCCGAGCCCGCACCCACCACGATCACGTCCATGCGTCCAGCGTGGTCCGCGTCACGGGTGGCACGGCGAATCCCTTCGCCTCCAGTCAACCGGCATGCGGGAGCGGACAAGACCTCCGGCCGCCCGGCGGCCGATACTCGCCGCACCACAAGGCCAAGGAAGGATTCGCGATGGCGACACGCCTGTTCGTCGATGGACAGTGGACCGAGGCAGGTGGCGGTGCCCTCCCGACCCATGACCCGGCCACCGGCCAGGTGATCGAGGAGGTCGGCACGGCGTCCCAGGCCGACGTCGACGCCGCCGTCGCGGCTGCCCGCCGGGCCTTGTCCGTGCCCGAGTGGGCCGGGCTCCTGCCGGTCGAGCGCGCCGCGCTGCTGTTCCGGCTGGCCAGGCTCGTCGACGAGCACCACGAGGAGCTGGCCCTGCTGGAGACCCGCGACCAGGGCCAGCCGATCGGCGTGTCCCGGCAGGTGAGTGTCACGGGCGCGGCCGAGCACCTGAGGTACTTCGCGGGCTGGGTGACCAAGCTGCAGGGCACCACCAATCCGGTGTCCTTTCCGGACACCCTGCACTACACGCGCCGCGAGCCGGTCGGGGTGAACGCCCTGATCACGCCGTGGAACTTCCCGTTGATGATCCTCACCTGGAAGCTCGCTCCCGCGCTGGCGACCGGCAACACCGTGGTGATCAAGCCGAGCGAGGTCACGCCGCTGACCAGCATCCGGCTCGTCGAACTGGCACAGGAAGCCGGATTCCCTGCTGGTGTGGTCAATCTCGTCACCGGAGACGGCTCGGTCGGCGCCATGCTCAGCGCGCACCCGGACGTCGATCACGTTTCCTACACCGGGTCCACGGCGGTCGGGAAGCTGATCACCGCGGCCGGCGCGGCGTCCAACCTCAAGCGGCTCACTCTCGAACTGGGCGGGAAGGCGCCGAGCATCATCGCCGCCGACGCGGACATCGACGCGGCGGTGGCGGGCAATCTCGCCGGGGCGACGCTCAACACCGGTCAGGTTTGCGCGGCCTGCACGCGGTTCTACGTCGACCGCAAACGCGAACAGGAGTTCGTCGAGAAGATGGCGCGTGGCCTGGACAGCCTGCGGCTCGGGCCCGGCAGCGACGAAGCCACGCAACTGGGTCCGCTGGTGTCGCAGAAGCACCGTGAGTACGTCGACTCGTTGGTCACGACCGGCGAGGACGAGGGCGCCGAGTTGGTCACCGGTGGGCGTCCGGTCGACGGAGACGGCTTTTTCTACGCTCCGACGCTGTTCGCCGGTGTCACCGACGGTATGGCGATCATGCGCGAGGAGATCTTCGGCCCAGTTCTGGCCGTCACGTCCTACGACGACGAGGACGAGGTGCTCAGCCGCGCGAACGACACGGAGTACGGCCTGGCCGCGACGGTCTGGACCCACGACATCCGTACCGCGCAGCGTTACGCCGACGGGATCCGGGCAGGCGCGGTGTTCGTCAACATGCCTCCGATCCCCGACATGGCCGCGCCGTGGGGCGGCTACAAGGCTTCCGGCTGGGGCCGCGAGATGGGTCCCTGGGCGCTCGACGCCTACACCGAGATCAAGTCCGTGTGGATGCACTACGGCTACTGAGCGTCCACCCGCGCCAGATCGTATATTATTTGTGATATTTTGCCCGTCAGCAGGCAGGAACGGTGTATGACCAGCCCAGTCCCCTTCCCGGAGCGGCCCGGCAAGATCATCGCGCTGCACCTCAACTACCGCTCCCGCGCCGCACAGCGCGGCCGCGTTCCCGATCAGCCGTCGTACTTCCTCAAGCCGCCGACATCGGTCGCGGCGAGCGGCGCCGTGCTCGAACGCCCGGCGGGGACCGAACTGCTCGGGTTCGAAGGCGAGATCGCGCTCATCATCGGCAGGGCGGCCCGCCGCGTCACCCCGGCGGACGGCTGGTCGTACGTCGCCGGAGTCACGGCTGCCAACGACTTCGGCGTCTACGATCTTCGCTACGCCGACAAAGGCAGCAACCTGCGTTCGAAGGGCGGTGACGGGTTCACCCCGATCGGCCCCGAGGTGCTGCCCGCCGCTGACATCGATCCCGCCGCGCTACGGCTACGCACCTGGCTCAACGGCGAACTCGTCCAGCACGACACCACCGCTGATCTGCTGTTCGACTTCGGCAGGCTGGTCGCCGACCTGTCCCAGCTGATCACCCTCGAACCCGGTGACGTCATGCTGACCGGCACCCCGGCGGGCGCCTCGGTCGCCGGTCCCGGTGACGTGATCGAGGTCGAGGTCGACACCGAGGGGCGCACCACCGGCCGCTTGGTCACACCGATCACCCAAGGGACAGTCCCTTTCGGACCGTACGGGGCACTCCCCCGGGTGGACGACCAGCAACGCAGGGACGCGTACGGCAAGGCCGAGCCAGAGTTCACGCTGAACGCGTCACTACGGGAACGGATCGAATCCGTGGGTGTCGCGACGCTTTCCGCGCAGCTGCGCAAACGCGGGTACAACGCGGTGTCGATCGACGGCCTCACCTCGACCCGCCCCGGCGTCCGGCTCACCGGCCGCGCACGAACACTGCGCTACCTGCCGTACCGCGAAGACCTGTTCCGCGAACACGGAAGCGGGTACAACGCACAGAAGCTCGTGATCGACGCACTCGGTCCCGGCGATGTCCTGGTCATGGAGGCCCGTGGGGAACGCGGCACTGGGACGGTCGGCGACATCCTCGCGCTGCGCGCCCAGGTCCAGGGCGCGGCCGGGATCGTGACCGACGGCGGCGTCCGCGACCTCGCCGCCGTGTCCTCATTGGACATTCCGGTCTACCATACCGGGGCGCACCCTGCCGTTCTCGGCCGACGGCACGTGCCCTGGGACATCGACATCGCGATTTCCTGCGGCGGCGCCGCGGTATGCCCAGGTGACGTCATCGTAGGCGATGACGACGGTGTCCTGGTCATTCCGCCGCACCTGATCGAGGAAGTCGTCGGCGCGGCGATCGAACAGGAACGGCAGGAGACGTTCATCGCCGAACAGGTCGCCGCCGGCGAACGCGTCGAAGGGCTGTACCCCATGGACGAGTACTGGCGCGGGAGGTACGCCGAATGGCTCGCGAAGCGGTGAACAACAAGGCGGCGAACAACAAACCGGTGAACAACAAGGCGATGAGCAAGTCACGCATCGCCTACCACTGGATCAAGGTTAGGATCGCCGACGGCACCTTCTCCCCCGGCTACCGGCTCGTGCTCGGCAACCTCGCCCAGGAACTCGGTGTCAGCGTCGTCCCGGTCCGGGAAGCCGTGCGGCTGCTGGAGGCCGAAGGGCTGGTGACCTACGAGCGCAACGTCGGCGCGCACGTCGCGATGGTCGACAACAGCGAGTACCAGCACACGATGGAGACGCTGGCGTTGGTGGAAGGATACGCCGCCTCTCTCGCCGCGCCGTTGTTGTCTGCTGACGCGCTGGCCGAAGCACGCCGTCTGAACGACGAACTCGCCGACTGCCTCGGTGACTTCGAACCGGCGCGGTTCACCGCGCTCAACCACGATTTCCACAGCGTGCTGTTCCGGCCGTGCCCCAACCCGCAGGTGCTTGACCTCGTCCAGCGTTGCTGGAACCGGCTGAGCGGGCTGCGCACGTCGACGTTCAGCTTCGTCCCCGGCCGCGCCCGGCAATCCGTGGCCGAACACGAAACCATCCTCGACCTGCTCACGCGCGGCGCCCCCGCGGCCGAGATCGAACAGGCCGTGCGGGCCCACCGGCTGGCGACCTTGGCGGCGTTCCTCGACCACGAGGCTGCCCGCCACCACTGACCTGGAAGGAAACCCATGCGATTCCGGTCCGACCCCCACGCCATCCGCGGGTCGATCGCACCGCTGATGACGCCGTTCACCGCTGAGGGCGCGGTGGACCACGAAGGGCTCGTCAACCTGGTGCACTGGCAACTCGCGTCCGGCACTCACGGTATCTCGATCGGCGGCTCCACCGGCGAACCCGGCGCCCAGACCGTCGCCGAGCGCGCCGAGGCAATCCGCACGGTGGGCGCGGCGGTCGATGACCGGGTCCCCTTCGTCCCGGGCACCGGCACCGCGAAGCTTGACGAGACACTGGAACTGACCGCTGCCGCTCGTGACGCCGGCGCCGACGCGGTGCTGGTGATCACGCCTTACTACGCGCGGCCGACCCAGGAAGCTCTGTACGTCTGGTATCGCACGGTCGCGACAGAGTTCCCCGAGCTGCCGATCGTCGCCTACAACGTGCCCAGCCGCACCGCCGTCGACATCGCGCCGGAGACGGTCGCACGGCTGTTCCGTTCGTGCGACAACTTCGTCGGCATCAAGGAGACGACGAAGGACTTCGAGCACTTCTCCCGCGTGCTGCACCTGTGCGGGCGGGAACTGCTGGTGTGGTCCGGGATCGAGTTGCTGTGCCTGCCGCTGCTGGCTCTCGGCGGCGCTGGATTCGTCAGTGCGACGGCCAACATCGCGCCTGCCGCCTGCGCCGAGATGTACACCGCGTGGGAGTCGGGTGACCACGAGCGCGCCCGGGAGATCCACTACGGCCTGCATCCCCTGGCCGACCTGTTGTTCGTGGAGACCAACCCGGCGCCGGGCAAGTGGGTCCTGCGGCAGCGCGGGCTGATCGGGTCCGGGCACGTCCGGCCGCCGTTGATCCCGCCGACCGGACCCGGCCTCGCCCGGATCACCGAGCTGATGACCGAAGGCGCGAAGTACCTCAGCCCGGCCGAGGGCTTCACCGTGCGATCCACCGGGGAAGGAAAAGCATGACGACCCGTCACGTTCCGGACGGCCTGCCCGGACGGCTCCAGCACTACATCGGCGGTGAGCTCCTCGACAGTGTCTCGGGCAAGACCTTCGACGTGCTCGCCCCGGCGTCGAACGAGCCGTACGTCACCGCGGCGGCGGGACAGGCCGAGGACGTCGATCGCGCTGTCGCCGCCGCGCGCACCGCGTTCACCGACGGACCGTGGCCACACATGGTTCCGCGCGCCAGGGCCCGGGTGCTGAACAAGATCGCCGACGCGGTCGAGGCCCAGGACGCCAGGCTCGCCGAGCTGGAGACGTTCGACACCGGGCTGCCGATCACCCAGGCGCTCGGCCAGGCTCGGCGCGCCGCGGAGAACTTCCGGTTCTTCGCGGATCTGATCGTGGCGCAGGCCGATGACACCTACGAGGTGCCCGGCGGCCAGGTGAACTACGTGCACCGCAAGCCGGTCGGTGTCGCCGGGCTGATCACGCCGTGGAACACGCCGTTCATGCTGGAGAGCTGGAAGCTGGCACCGGCGCTGGCGTCCGGCTGCACAGTCGTGCTGAAGCCCGCCGAGTTCACGCCGCTGTCGGCGAGCCTGTGGGCGGGCATCTTCGCCGGCGCGGGCGTACCGGACGGGGTCTTCAACCTCGTCAACGGCTTCGGTGAGGAGGCAGGCGACGCGCTCGTCAAGCACCCGGACGTCCCGCTGATCTCGTTCACCGGTGAGACCACGACCGGGCAGACGATCTTCCGCAACTGCGCGGCCGGCCTCAAGGGAATGTCGATGGAGCTGGGCGGCAAGTCCCCGGTGATCGTGTTCGCCGACGCCGATCTGGACGCCGCGCTCGACTCGACACTGTTCGGCGTGTTCTCCCTCAACGGCGAACGTTGTACCGCGGGCAGCCGCATCCTCGTCGAGCGCCCGATCTACGACGAGTTCTGCGAGCGCTACGCGGAGCGGGCGCGCAACATCGTCGTCGGTGACCCCCACGACCCTGCCACCGAAGTCGGCGCCCTCGTGCACCCCGAGCACTACGAGAAGGTGATGAGTTACGTCGAGCTCGGCAAGTCCGAAGGCCGGCTGCTGGCCGGCGGCGGCCGTCCGCCCGGTCTGAGCACCGGAAACTACGTCGCCCCCACGGTTTTCGCCGACGTCGCCCCGGACGCCCGGATCTTCCAGGAGGAGATCTTCGGACCGGTGGTCTCGCTGACCCCGTTCGACACCGAGGCGGAGGCCTTGGCGCTGGCCAACAGCGTCAGGTACGGCCTGGCCGCCTACCTCTGGACGGCCAAGCTGGAGCGCGCCCACACCTTCGCGCAGTCGGTCGAGGCCGGGATGGTCTGGCTGAACTCGCACAACGTCCGGGACCTGCGCACGCCGTTCGGCGGGGTGAAGGCGTCCGGGCTCGGCAAGGAGGGCGGCTACCGCTCGCTCGACTTCTACACCCATCAGCAGGCGATCCACGTCACGCTCGGACCGGTGCACACGCCCCGGTTCGGAACCGTCCAGAAGGGACAGTCATGACCACGAGCCCGCCGGACGTCATCCGCTGCGCCTACGCCGAACTTGTCGTCACTGATCTGCCGGCCTCCCGTGACTTCTACGTCGGCGTGCTCGGGCTCGTGGTGACATACGAGGACGACGAAGCACTGTACCTGCGGGCGTTCGAGGAATACCTGCACCATTCACTGGTGCTGCGCAAGGGCGATCTGCCCGCGCTCGCCGTACTCGCCTACCGTGTCCGGTCGGCGGCGGACCTCGATCTCGCCGAAGCGTACTACGGAGAACTGGGCGTACGCGTGGAACGCCGTGCGGCGGGCGCCACCCGCGGCATTGGAGAGGCCGTACGCGTCGAGGACCCCCTCGGTTTCCCAGTCGAGTTCTTCCACGAGGCCGAGCACGTCGAGCGTTTCACCCAGCGCTACGACGTGCACGGTGCCGGAGCGCTGGCGCGGCTGGACCATTTCAACCTCGACACGCCTGACGTCCCGGCGGCACGGAAGTACTACGAGGGGCTTGGTTTCCGCGTGTCGGAGGACATCCAGGACGACGAAGGCACGGTGTACGCGGCCTGGATGTTCCGCAAGCCGACCGTCCACGACGTCGCCCTCACCGGCGGCGACGGGCCCCGGCTGCACCACATCGCGTTCGCGAGTCACGAGCGCCACCAGATCCTGCACATCTGCGATCACCTCGGCGCACTGCGGAAATCGGGCATGATCGAGCGTGGCCCGGGCCGGCACGGCGTCTCGAACGCGTTCTACCTCTACCTCCGCGATCCCGACGGACACCGCATCGAGCTCTACACCCACGACTACTACACCGGTGACCCGGACAACCCGGTGATCACCTGGGACGTCCACGACAACCAGCGCCGTGACTGGTGGGGCAATCCCGTGGTGCCAAGCTGGTACTCCGAGGCGTCGACCGTGCTCGACCTCGACGGGAAACCACAGCCCCTGATCGCACGCTCAGAGGCCCACGAAGCCGACGTCACGATCGGCGCGGACGGATTCTCCTACACAACGCGGCAGCAGAAGGAGTTCAAACTGGGCGAACAGGTCTGACCGACCGTCAGGACAACCCGAGCACAGCCACCGCGTTGTGCCCGGGAAGAGCGGGAAGGCCTGCGGCTACAACCGAACGATCCGTTCAAGTGCCAGTGCCTTCGCAGCACCGACATGTCCGAACCAGAGCGCGATGAACGATCTCTACCGCGTAAGCACCGACAATGCCGACCGTGTGGATAAGCCGTCACCTGAACGAGCAACCTTTCATTGATGACTGAAACTTTCAGTTCTGTGCTGCTGTGTCGTGTACGAGTCGATCCGATCCTCGCACGGCATTATTCGGGTCGCCTCCGGAGTGGGTAACTTTGAGCTGGAGCGACCACTGTACGACTCCGCAGAGCAGGATCGTGATCTCGGTCGTGAAGGGCTTCAAGTCCAGCTCGGTTGAGCGCATTCGCGCCAGTCGATGAGCGAATTGTGCCTGAGACTCGTGGTGAGCAATGCTGATAAACACGTGCGTCGAACACCGCAGAGCCAGGGTTTATAACGGTGTGGTGTCGGCTGTATCGCCGGGCGTGTTCGGAGCGATGAGCACCATTGTCGGTCAGAGAGGAAGGGACGGCTGTGGTGAACGACGGCGCTGCTCCGAATCCGCAGAGCACTGCGGTCGATCGGGCGGTAAGGCTTTTCGAGTTCCTCGCGCGAAGCCAACAGCTCAAGTCCAATCCGCCTCGCACGACCGACAGCTACGAGTCGGTGCTGTGGTTCGGGCAGTTGCCCGAGCACCCTGCGATTCGACCCGCGCACCACGAGGACGCGCCAGAGCCCGGCAGCGCCTTGCTCACTGTGGAGCGGGTCGCCTACCAGGATCCGCCCGAGCCTGACGCGGAGCTTCGGCTGTGGCTGGCTGGAATATGGGACGACCCGGACACCCCGCCGCGCCTGCGCGAGGAAATCGGTGAAGGAGAGCGGCGCACGGTGCTCATCGACGTGCCCGAGATCCGTGATGCCCATGCGGAGTGGATGGCTCGATGGTCGCTCTGGGCCGAGGGTGAACGGACAGATCGACCGGTTCGGAACGTCTACAATGACCTGTTCTCCGCTTACGTCGCCGCGTCGGGACACTCGGAGGAACTCGAACTGGTGGCTGGTGTCGGATGCCTGTCCTGGGCACCGGCTGCTCACCATGTCGTCCGGCGGCACCTCATCACCGTGCCCGCCGTGATCCACTTCGACGACGACACCGGACGGTTGTCCCTCCACCAGGCGGAGGTCGCGGACGGCTTGAACGTCGAGCTGGACATGCTCGACCCCGGTCGGGTGGCCAATCCGCAACACGTCGTGCAGATCAGGAACGAGGCCCGCGAGCTCGACGTCGCTGTTGTGCACCGCGACGTTGTGGGCGGTGTGGTGCGGCGACTGGTGCACGCCCTTGACGGCGACGCTGCCTACGTCGACGAGGACGACCCGCAGAAGCCAGTGGCGCACGCCGTGGCGGCGTTCGCGCCCGCAGTCATTCTGCGTAGGCGTTCCCGGCAAGGGATCGTCGACATCCTCGATTCGGTCGCAGTGCAGCTCGCCGAGTCCGGCGTCGTCCCGGATGGACTGCTCCCGCTCGTCGATCCCGACCATCGGCCGGCGGCTGAGCGCTCGCCCGAACCGGGCGCACTCGTTGAGGTGGACACCGATCCCTTTCTGCCTTTGCCGGTCAACGATCGGCAGCTGCGAGTCCTCGCGCAGGTCGACGCGAAGGCCCAGACCCTTGTTCAGGGCCCGCCCGGAACGGGTAAGACCCACACCGTCGCCGCTCTGCTGTCCCACCTGCTCGCGCAGGGCAAGCGGGTGCTGGTCACGGCGCACACCGATCGCGCCTTGAAAGAGGTACGGGCGAAACTGCCCGAATCCATCGCACCACTGGCCGTGTCGGTCGTCGGCTCCTCTCGTTCGGACCTGGCGGAGCTCAAGGTCGCCGTCGAGCGGATCAGCCACGTGGCCGGCGAGTATGACGCTGAGGTCGCGCGGCGGGCAGTCGAGGATCATCTCGCGGCGATCGAAGGTCTTCGCCGACGTCGCGCTGGGCTGTACCGCCGGCTAGTCGATGCACGCGGCGAAGAGGTAGCCGAGCACGAGATCGGCGGCTATCGCGGCACGCTCGCCGCCATCGCGCAGCGTGTGGAAGCGGAACAGGACCGCTTCGAGTGGATGACCGGCCTGACTGCTGTGACCGACGTCGGCCCCTCGCCGGTCCCGGCGAGCGACATAGTCGACTGGCATCGAAGCGTCGTGGACGAAGCTCTGAACGCTGACGAGTCCGAGTCGCGGCTCAGGCTGCTGTCTCTCGCGGATGTGCCTGAACCCAACGCGTTCGTCGCTCTGGTGACCGCGGAACGGCAGGCAATTTCCGCGGAAGAGGGACACGGCAGCCTCACACGGCACACGGCGTTCGATGCCGTCCGTCGCCTGGACCAGGCCACTCGAACTGTGCTGCGGCAGCGGCTCAACGGTTTCGCGCGGGAGGCCGAGGACTTGTCCCGGCGGCGCGAGGAGTGGATGAACGACGCACTGTCCGATGTGCTCGCCGGCCGTGCGGCCATCTGGCGGTCGCGCGGGGAGCAGGTCGCCCAGCTCATCGAGCGCGTGGGCCCGCTCGTCGACCGGCTCGGCCCGCTCACCGAGGTGCACGTCGGCAGCGCCGAAGTGGGCACGCTCGTTGCGCTGGCCGGTGCGCTTCGTGCGCACGTCGGCGATGGCGGCAGCCTCAAAACCAACCCGGACGGCTCGCCCAAGCTGGGTGCCTTCACTCCCAAGGCGGTGAAGCAGGCCCAGCCTTTGTTCCAGGCGGTGCGGGTCAACGGCGTTCCGCCCACCAGGGCCGACCAGCTCGACATGTTCATGACGTGGGCCGACGCCACCAGGACGCTGGGCGCGCTGGACAAGGCGTGGCCCGATTCAGTGCGCATTCCCGCAGAGGACACCCTGAGCGAACGGCTGCAGTGGCACGTGACCGAGCTCGCGCAACTGCGCCGTGTGCTGACGCTGGGGGAAGCCCTCGAAGCAGAGGAACGCGGCTTGGCAGGACTCGGACTCCCGCGTCCGAATTGGACTGACCTTGACGCCGTTCAGACCTATGCCCGGCTCGTTGACGCTGCTGCGGCTTCCGACGCACGCACCGCTGCTACCGCGCCGCTTCTGGAGGTCGCGCGGACCATTGCCGATGTGGCGCAGTGGGCGGATGCCGCACCGTGCGTGAAGCAGTTGATGCAAGCTGTCGAAGAGCGGGACCACGAGTCGTACGCGGCCGCCCACCAGAGGCTGGTGCGTCTGACTGAGGTCGCTCGGTTGGCGCGTCGGCGCGATGAGATCGCGGCGGCCCTGGTTCGCTTGCTACCCGGCGTGTATGAGGCCGTGTCCGCCGACCCACATGACCCCAGCTGGATGGAGAGGCTGGCCGATTGGGACGCGACGTGGGCGTGGACCGTGGCACGAGCATGGGTACGCGGGTACCGTGCCGAGGACGTCAACGCCCTCCAGTCTGACGTGCTGCGCACCGAGGAAGAGCTGCGCCGCCGGGTCGAACAGCTTGCGGCAGAACGGGCATGGGGACACGCCGTGGCACCCGAGCGGCTTTCCGGCAAGGCCCGTGCCGACCTGCTCCAGTACGCCCAGCTGGTCAAGCTGCTCGGCAAAGGGACCGGCATCTATGCCGACAAGCGCAGGGCCGACATCAAGGCGGCCATGGACCGCTGCCGCCCGACGGTCCCGGTGTGGATCATGCCCGTGTACCGGATCGCCGAGCAGTTGCGCGTCCAGCCGGACATGTTCGACGTCGTGGTGGTCGACGAGGCTTCGCAGGCGGGTCTGGAAGCGACGTTCCTGCAGTACCTCGCGCCCAAGATCGTGGTCATCGGCGACGACAAGCAGGTCTCGCCCACGGCCGTGGGTATTGACCAGCAGCAGTTGCGTGACCTCGCCGACCAGTACCTGTGGGACGACCCATACCGTGCGTCGTGGCAAGACCCTAAGCGCAGCCTGTTCGACGAGGCGAAGATGCGTTTCGAGGGTATGACCACGCTCATCGAGCACCGGCGCTGCGTGCCCGAGATCATCGGCTTCTCCAACCGGATCGCCTACGAGCCCGACGGCATCCGGCTGGTGCCCGTACGCCAGTACGGCGCGGACCGCCTGGAGCCGATCAAGCCGGTGTTCCTCGACAACGGCTACGAGCGCGGTGTGACCGACAAGGTCAACCCCGTGGAAGCGGACGCCATCGTCGAGCAAATCGAGAAGTGCATCACCGATCCCCGCTACGACGGCCTGACGTTCGGCGTCGTGTCGCTGCTCGGCCGGGCACAGGCCAAGGCGATCGAGAAGCGCCTGCTGGAGCGCATCCCGAAGGAGGAATGGAAAGCACGCGACCTGCGATGCGGCGACTCGGCCGACTTCCAGGGCTCCGAGCGCAACGTGATGTTCCTGTCCATGGTCAAGGCCGCGGAGCCCGGCAAGCGAATCGGCGCGCTGACCCAGGATCTGAACGTCCAACGCTTCAACGTGGCCGCGTCCCGCGCCAAGGACCAGATGTGGGTGTTCCACTCACTGCGCCTGTCCGACCTCGGAAACCCCGAGGACATGCGGTTCCAGTTGCTGGACTACTGCTATGCGGTGTCCGGGCACGTGGGGCACCAGGACGACGCCAGGCACACGGTTGTCCCCGAGGATCGGCGGGTGGAGCCGTTCGACTCGTTGTTCGAGCAGCGGGTGTTCAACAGACTCGTGGACCGCGGGTACAGCGTCATCCCCGAGTACCCGGCCGAGGGCTACCGGATCGACCTGGTGGTAGTGGGCGGCAAGACCAGGCTGGCGGTCGAGTGTGACGGCGACGCGTGGCACGGCCCGGAGGCCTACGAACGCGATCTCGCCCGGCAGCGTGACCTGGAACGGTGCGGCTGGCGGTTCTTCCGTATCCGCGAATCGGAGTTCTACGCCGACCGGCCCGCGGTCCTGGCCCGGCTGTGGACGGCGTTGCACGAATTGGACATCCACCCCTCCGGCTGGGTGCCCGACGCCGAGGTGCCGCGTCCGTCGCCGGCGATCGTTGAGCCCACGCAAGCGACGATCGAGCTTGAGCCGGCGACGTCCGAACCGGCTGCCGAGCGGATAACGCCAGAGCAGACCGTGCCCTCGCAGGTCGTGGTTGAGCCCGTCGTACCGGAGTCCGAGGCACCGGTTGCCGAAGCGGACGCGTCCCTGCCGTTTGTTGTGGCGCACGAAGACGAGTCACCGGCCTTGGTAGCCGAGGAGCGGATGCCACCCGCTTCGGACGCGGTGCTTGCGGAGTACCGGCAGTTCGACGGAACGGTGATCCAGGTTGCTGAAGCGTCACGGCGGGAGTTGCTCGAGGGCTTGATGCGCCTGGTCGAAGCTGAGGGACCCGTGTTGGGGAGCCGGCTGCACACCGCCTACGTCCGCGCTTCGGGCGCGATCAGAGTCACGAAGCCGATCGCGAGCGAGTTGAACAAGGCGATCGCGCAGGCAGTCCGGGAAGGACGGCTCGTTGAAGACAACCCGCTCGGTGAGAGCGGGGTCAAACCGCGCACCTACCGGCTGCCCGAACAACCGGAGGTGCGGACGCGCCACCTGGGACCGCGGTCCTTCGATGAAGTGCCTCCGAAGGAACTGGCGGCCCTGCTCGACCACGTCGCTGAACGGGACGGAAACACCGGCGTCGAGGCGTCGCAGCGCGCTGTGTTGGAACTGCTCGGCTTGAAACGGCTCACCGACAACGTCAAGAACCGCTTCGCCGCAGTCCAGAGCCTCCGATTCTGACGGCGTCAGCCGGAGCGTGCGGCAAGGACCACCAGTAGCGGGCATGGGGTGTTCATCCGCCCCGACCGAACCGTCACTGCGGGCCGGTCACGGCTCACTTGGTTCGTGCGGGTGGCGGTCCAGCGCGGGATGACGTTCGACGCAGAGACCGGTTGCGGCGCTACCTGGAGCACCGCGCCGACACAGGCACTGCTGTCCGGCGGCCGCAGTACGGCCAGGTCGGCCGTCCGGAACTGTTCTCCCGGCCGGCCACATGGCTTCAGGTCCCGTCCAGTTCCCTCCATTTGCGCATGAGCTGGGGGATCTCCTCGCGCAGGAAGGCGAAGAAGCGCTCGGTCTGTGCCAGGCGGGCGCCTACCTCGGTCCGGGTGCCGAAGATCTTCGTGCCTTCGTGGGCGACGTCTTCGAAGCGCCGGTACACGTTGTCGCTCGAGGTCAGCGCTTCGAACCAAGCCAGTTGGTGGACGCCGTAGTGGTCGCGGCGTTGGCCGGGGTCTCGTTCGCGGACCGCCATGCCGGTGCGCAGGAGGTAGTTGATGCCGCCGGAGATGGCTGACGGGCCGACGCCGAGCAGTTCGACGAGCTCGGCGGCGGTGCGCTTGCCGTTGGGGGACAGCAGGAGTGCGGAGAACACGCGGGCGGCCATGCGCGGGTAGCCGGAGTCGGACAGGACCACGGCGAACCGCTCGAGGAAGCGTCGCTCGTCGGAGTCCTGGTTGGTTCCGTCGTTCACGCCTGGTTCTCCCTCCATCTCGGGCAGAGAGCCTAGCGATCGCTCGCGCGGGCCCGCCGCTCACATCGTTCTTGAAGTTCACAAAATTCATGAACTATGTGTAGTGTACCCGTCATGACGAACACGATCTCGGTGTCCGGGCTGGTCAAGACATTTGGCCAGACCAGGGCGCTCGACGGTCTCGACCTGACCGTCCTGACCGGCGAGGTGCACGGTTTCCTCGGCCCGAACGGCGCGGGGAAGTCCACGACCATCCGAGTCCTGCTGGGTCAGTTGCGGGCGGACAGCGGTCAGGCCCGGCTGCTCGGTGGCGACCCATGGGCCGACGCGACGGAGTTGCACCGTCGGCTCGCCTACGTGCCCGGGGACGTGACACTGTGGCCGAACCTGACCGGCGGCGAGGTGATCGACCTGCTCGGCCGGATGCGTGGCGGGATCGACCAGCGGCGCAAAGCCGACCTGCTGGACCGGTTCGAACTGGACCCGCGCAAGAAAGGCGGCACCTACTCCAAGGGCAACCGGCAGAAGGTGGCCCTGGTCGCCGCGTTCGCGTCCAATGTGGAGCTGCTGGTCCTGGACGAGCCCACCTCAGGGCTGGATCCGTTGATGGAGGCGGTGTTCCAGGAGTGCGTCGCTGACGAGCGCCGCCGCGGGCGGACAGTGCTGCTGTCCAGCCACATCCTGTCCGAGGTCGAGGCGCTGTGCGACCGGGTCAGCATCATCCGGCGCGGCCGCACCGTGGAGTCCGGCACGCTCGCCGAGATGCGCCGACTCACCCGCACCACGGTCACGGCCGAGCTGACCGGGGCCATGCCAAGGCTCGGGGATGTGCCTGGGGTGCGTGTTCTCGAAGTGGATGGTCGCCGGGTGCGCTGCCAGGTCGACGGCGACGGGCTGGCCGAGCTGATGCGAGAGCTGGCCGCGGCCGGTGTCCAGAGCCTGGTCAGCCAGCCGCCCACGCTGGAGGAGATGTTCCTGCGCCACTACGGGGACGACCTGCGCGCCGAGCAGGAGGTGGCGGCCCGATGACCACGCTGACCGGCACCGGCGGGCTCGTCCGGTTGATCGTTCGCCGCGACCGGGTGCGGCTCCCGGCGTGGTTCGGCCTTGCCGCGTTGTTCGCGATCGGGGTGCTTGCGTCGGTGCAGGGCACCTATCCGACCGAGGCGGCCCGCCTCGAATTCCTCAGCACCACCAACGGCAACCCGGCGCAGCTGATGATGATCGGCCCGATCTTCGACCCCTCCGCCGCGGGGATCGGTGCCTGGCGGATCCGTGGGCAGGTCGCGCTGCTGCTGTCGCTGGCGAGCCTGCTGCTGATCGTCCGGCACACCAGGGCTGAGGAGGAGTCCGGCCGCAGCGAACTGCTCGGCTCGACCGTGGTGGGCAGACACGCCGCGCTGGCCGCGGCCCTGCTCGTGGCGTTCGCCGCAAACCTGGGCGCGGCCGTCCTGATGACGCTGGGCTTCGCCGCCCAGGGGCTGCCGATCGGCGGGTCGCTGACACTCGCCCTGTCGTTCGCCGCCGCCGGCTGTGTCGCCGCCGCGCTCGCCGCACTGGCGGCGCAACTCACCGCGAGTTCGCGGGCCGCCATCGGTCTCGCTGCCGCGGGCGTGGGTGTCTGCTACGCGATCCGGGCGATCGCCGACGCGGGCGAGACGTCATGGCTGCGGTGGCTGTCCCCCTTCGGCTGGACCCAAGAGATGCGTCCCTTCGCCGGCGACCAGTGGTGGCCGTTGGCGCTCGTCGCCGGACTGGTGGCGTTGCTCGTGGCCGCGGCCTACGCGATCTCCGCGCGCCGCGACCTCGGCGCCGGGATCTTGCCTGCCCGGCTCGGTCCGGCCACCGCGGCTCCCCGGCTGCGGTCCGCGTTGGCCCTGGCCTGGCGGTTGCACCGCGGCCTGCTGATCGCCTGGGCGGTCGCCGTCACCGCGTTCGGCGCTGTGCTCGGCACCACCGCCGACGCCATCACCGACCAAGTCGATGACAGCCAGGCACTGCGTGACTTGATGGCGCAGATAGGCGGCGGCGGTCGTCCGGTGGACAGCTTCTTCGCACTGATCATCTACCTGCTGAGCCAGGTGGTGACGATCTACGCGATCCAGGCGACCCTGCGGCTGCGGGCCGAGGAGCTGTCCACCCGGGCCGACACCGTCCTCAGTGGACCGGTCAGCCGGCTCCGTTGGGCGGGCGGGCATTTGTTCGTGGCCGCGGCGGGCACGGTCATTGTGCTGGCCGGCCTCGGTCTTGGCATGGGCCTGATCTACGGCCTGGCCACCGGCGACGTGGGTGCCGAGTTGCCGCGGCTGCTCGCCGCTGCCGTGGTCCGGGCGCCCTCGATCCTGGTACTGGCCGCCATCGCGGCGGCGTTGTACGGCATCGCACCCCGCTTCGCCGCGCCTGCTGCCTACGCCGTGCTCGGCCTGTGCTTCCTCCTCGAATTCGCTGTGGCCTACGGTGGCGCCAGCGAGAGTCTCATGTGGATTTCCCCGTTCGCGCAGACCCCGGCGCTGCCGAGCGCGGAGTTCGCCGTCGTCCCGTTGCTGTGGTTCGTCGTCGTCGTGGCCGGCCTGGTGACAGCCGGGATGGCTGGTCTCCGTCGCCGTGACCTCGGCTGAGGCGTCTACGACCGTTGGGTGGCGTTCTCGGTGTCGCCTCCGTGTAAGCGGTGGCTGTCGGCGCAATAGTTCCGAGATGGGTCTGGCTTGTTCCTCTGCGACCAGGGTCGAGGCGATCTCAGCAGAATGGGCACGAGGTCCGCGCTTCCCCGTTCGTCCCGGCGCCCGGACGGGGAAATCATCTCTGCAAGTGGCGGGAGGTCCTCAACTACTTGGTGACCTCCCGCCGAAACCGGTCGGCAAACCGTTGCGTCCGTACCATCTCACCTAACGGAACGCCACTAGCTCGTTCGGCCTCGACCGCGCGTTGGAGGGGGTGCAGCAGGTCCAGCACCAGTTGTTCGGAGGCCGCGGCGTCCCAGACGATGTTGAGGATCTTTTCACACTCCTGCTCGGCCGCCCTGGGACTGCGAGAGACCGGCCGCGTGCCGATCAAGCGCAGCTTGATCGCGGCCAGAAGGTGGTAGCGGGCCGGCGTCCAGTCGGTGGGAATGCGTCGGTTCCGGAACAACCACTCCAGGCGGTACGACGTGGCCGCGGCAGTGTAGTAGAGCCCTGGCGGCTGACCTTCGACGAAGAGTTCTTTGCCCCTGGCCGCGACGAGCGCCTTGTAGTGGCCCAGCTTGGCCGGCTCGTCCAGGAACATCGCCAGGTACGCGCGGGTCAGCTGGGCCCGGGTGATCACGCGGGTCTTCTCGACGTCCTTGCGTTCGCTGTACTGCTTGGTGCGGCGTTCGTAGTAGAGCCTGCGCTGCTCATCCTTGCCGTGCAGGAAATAGTCCTCCAGCAACCGATGGAAGTCCTCACGAACCGTGAGATCCTCTTCGCTGATCACGGTCTGCCGGTTGGTGGCGGCGACGATCCCGTTGATCACGTCCTCGTCCTGCGAGTGCACGATCCGGACGCTGACCTGGACGGCATTGGTGAGCAGTTCCCGCTGGTCGAACAGGACATGACAGGTCTGGCAGCCGTTCACAATTTGGAAGTCGTCCACATGAACCTCGTCGCCGATCACCGTGAGTGCCCGGCTGACGATCGTGATTCCGTTGTTCAGGACCGCGAACCGCTCGCGCCGCACTGGGTCCAGCAGCGTGTCCCGGATCTGCTTGTTGACCTCGTTGTACCCCTGGAAGTCACGGACGTTCTCGTAGAACAGGGCCTTGCGCAGTCGGTTGGTCTCGTCAGTGAGCACACACTCGACCAGGTCGCCGGCTGCCACCACACCCAACAGCGACTGCTCCACACCGGGCACCTTCGGCAGCGGAACCTTCTTCGGCATGGGGAACGTGGCGGCTGCCTTGGTGGTGGCCCGCCGATAGAGAGCCCGCAGGTCCGCGCTGGTCACACACTGGAACAGCACGGCGTCGAACCGGCCGAGCTCCATCAGGCTGTCCTCAGCCGAACGGGCTTTCGCCGCAACCATGTCCGCGACTTGATGTCCGGTCGTCACGTAATGCATGTGCAGTTGGGGCAGCGCACCGGACAGCTTGGCGATGTTGTCGTAGATGGCTTGGAGACCGTCACGGAAGTTGGTGACATCCTCGGAGGCGGCGTAGCGGACCTTGCCTGGCTGAACGACGTGACGCAGGTTCTCGGCCAGGTCGGAGACCACCTTGGTCTCGAATCCAGTGGTGGTCTTGGCCTGGACCACGACAATCCGGATGTCCAACTGGCGGGCGTCCGCCACCGCCTGCCGGACGTCCGCGGCGTCGTGCAGCAGTTCGCCGTTGACCAGAATTCCCACCGCGTCGATGCCCAGGTCGTTGCCACCGCCCGTGCGGAAGGCGTCCGGGTTGAACTCGTCCTCGTAGTACGAGTTGAGCACGCAGTACGCGGCGAACGCCTCGAAAGCCTCGCCCGGCGGCAGCTCGCCCAGGTTGTGTACCTTTTGGAACTCCTTGACCAAGCCCTGGATGACGAGGTCCACGGTGACTCCTTCAGCCGGTGGCACGTGCCCTGGACAGGACTTCCTCCGAGGTCAACGCACTCGACGGGTGGTGGCTCAGGCACATCGGCACGATGACCTTCTGGAAGGGACGTCCTTCGGCGACCACGTAGAACTCGCCAGCGTTGAGCCGGGAGATGTCCAGCACAGCACTCCCCTTGGCCGCCGCCATCTCCCTGGCTGCGGCCACCTGGACCGGGCTGTTGATGAAGCCGAAGTACTGCGTGGCCGCGTTGCCGACGATCCGGTTGTGGATGCCCTTCGGGGCCTGGGTGGCGAAGACCAGGCCCAGGCCGTACTTGCGGGCCTGAGACGCCAGGGCGAGCGTACTCGCGGTGCTGGCGGTCATCATCCCGGACGGCGCCAAGGTCTGGGCCTCGTCCATCACGAGCAGGCCGCCCAACGGCCGGTCACCGGCCGGGTTCTGTTTGATCCACGCGAACAGCGCCATCTGCAGCTGGTTGACGAAGTTCTGCCGCTGTTGGTCGGTCGGCAGGCCGATAAGGCTAATCACCGAGACGCGGGCGTGCTTGCCGGGTGGCGGAGTCAACAGGACACCCGGGTCCAGCGGCTCACCTGTACCTCCGAACAACGGGTCGTTGATCCTGGCGGCCATCAGGGTCTGAGCCATGTCGGCAGCCATGTCGTGGGCTTTGCTGAGTGTCGTTATGTCGTCGGGCAGGTCGGCGAGCAGGTTGAGAAACGCGTGTAGTCGGGTGCCTCCCTTGCGGGCGAACCATGCCAACGCCTCACGGAGGACCGCGCGTGCTCGTTCTGCTTTCGCTGTGGATCCGTCCGCCCGTGCCCGTGGCGCCAGGGCAGCGACCGCTGTGTCCAGCGCCAGCGAGAATTCGTCCGGATCACCCACGACCGCCGAGAGGTCCGGCAGGGGCTGGAAGGTCAACGGCCGGCCGGCCTCCCGGCGAGGCGTCCAGATAACGACGTCGGTGCCGTCCCGGTACTCCACTGACCTGGCCGCGTCCTCGTCCTGCCACCCGTCGGGAGCCTGCGGCCAGGCGTCGCCCAGCCGGGCAAGGTCGTTGTTGGGATCGAGCACGATGGATGACACGCCCCGTAGTGCACACTCCTCAACCAGCCTGCGGATAAGCACGGTCTTCCCAGACCCGGACCCGGCGAAGATCGCGGTGTGCTTGCGGAGCGACTCCAGGCCGACCATCAGCGGCCGGCCGGTGTCGACGCTGGTTCCCAGCGGGATCGTCGATCCCGTGTCGGTTGGCGGAGCGACCGAGTCCGGATCCATGTCCGGCCAGACCGCCTGCTGCGAGGGCTCTGGCACTACCGGCTCGGGCTGCTGTTGCGTCGAGAGATCGGGCTCGCCGAACACCTGCCTGAACAGGGTGGTCTGGCTGGCCGGCTTGTGCTGTTCCAACCAGACCCACAGATCCGCGCCCGGCTTCTCCCACATCCGTTCCAAAGCAGCGAAGACCCGGAGGTCCTCGGCGGATACCGGGTCGATGAGCACGCCGCCCGCGGACTTGAAGTTCGCCAGCATCCGTTTGGTTTTCGGCGTTCCCATTGACCAGCCGCCGGTGCGCAGCAGGTAGGCCCTGCGCTTGGGTACGTCCGGGTCAAGACCGGCGTTGATCTGCAACCGCTCGATACGGTTCTGCGCGTTCAGGTGGTTGGACGAGGAAATGGCCCGGAAGGACCAGTGCATCTGGTCGCCGGTCTGCTCGTCGACCATGTACCGCAACCGTGCGTGCAGCGATGGGTTGTCCCCCGGCGGCGGGTCGAGCGAGTACCGGTCGCGGTACTTGCCCTGTTCGTACATGTACGAGCGCAGCCCCGCGGCCAGCAACGCAGGCATCCGCTCGTCCTCAGTCCTCTGCTGAACGGCTGCCGTGGGATCGGCGTTGGCCAGCAGGTCGGCGTACGCTGCCGCCACAGTGTTCAGCGCGGGCGCCGGGGCACATACCCGCTCGGCGGGCGGCGGAGACTCCTCCAGCAGGTTGGTCAGCTCGCGGAAGACACCGGTGTCCAGGCAGGACCGAACGTGATCGTCGATCCGTTTGAACAACTCACGGGGCGTGAAGTGCGGGGCCGCGGCAAAAGCTGACGGCCGGACCGGCCAGGACGGGTACTCCGGGTCGAAATCGGCCTCGGCGAACAGCGAGCGAAACCGTGTCTCGACGAGCGCCTGCCCGACGGCGACGGATGGCACGTTGTTCAGCCTGGACTCCTGACGGAAACGTTCCTTCACCGTGATGTTGGTGTGGCTGCCTATCCGTTGCCAAACGTGGGGTTGGCAGGCCACCACGGTGACCGTGCGGTGGGTGGTCTGCCGCAGATCCATCAGCCCCACGCCGAGCCCCTCCAGCAGGTGGTCATCGGGTTGGCTGACAGGGCTCACCACACCCAGGTCCGTGGCCTGGGTCGACTGCGCCATCAGCGTGTCGATCTGGTCGACAGCGAGCAGGCTTGGCCCGGTCAGCGACAGCAGCCTGGATATCTCGCCGACCATCTGCTGTGCGGGCCTGGTGTCCGGCTGGATACCCCATTCGGCGCGCTCGCCGGGCTGGGTCTCACTACCGGACATGAGGTACGACTCGCCGATCTCACGAGCCATCGGGTCCGGCGCCACGAGCAGTGCCATGGCTTTCACGGTGTTCCGGCACTCGTGGCCCCAGAGCATGTCGTGATCATCCAGCGCGGCAGCAAGCTGAAAGAGACCCTGCCGGGTGGGCATCCGCTGGCCGGTGACCTGCTCGCGGATCTCGTCGGGCAGGTCGAGACAGTCGGCGAGCCGACGCAACACGACGGCCAACTGCCGTTCGCCGTCCGGGCCGGGACGGTACAGCCCGGTGCGCAGCGCGTGGGTGATGTTCTGCCAGAAGTCCTTGCCGTGCAACAGACTCACCAGGAAGAAGTAACCGCCGCGGCGCTGTACCTCGACTCGTATCACGCTCAGCATGTGGGTCTTTCCCGAGCCGTGCTGACCCGTGACGGCGACGCCGAGGGGGCTGGAACCATCGCTGGCCTCGGCATCTGCGAAAGCGTCCATGACTGTGCGCAGCGTGCGGTCATGAAGGCCGTCGACGTGCGCAGCGGGCGGTGCCCACACGTCCTCGGGTGTCGGGGCCCAGTTGATTCGCAGGCTCTCCAGTAAGCGGCGTTCGAGGTCGTCCATGGCAGCCTCACGTGACGTCGATCGACAGCACGTGCTTGTCCTCGCCGCCGAGCCGGATCGCGGCTGCCTGGTCGGCAACCGTCAGGACCTTCTGGTTCTCCTCGGGAATCAGTTGCGCCTGCGGATTCATGTTGAGCCGCACCAGGCCGGCGTCCAGCTCTCCGCGCGACAGGTGGGCGAGCTTCTCGCGCAGCCGTGTCAAACTGACCCACGCACGTGGCTGCGCGGCCAAAACACGATAGGCGGAACGTATCTCCTCGTCAATATCCGAATCTGCATAACCGCGGGTTTCCACCGAATCGGGCTGCGGTTTCTCGTTGAAGAGATCAGCGAGCTTCAGATCCCACCTGGTCAAATGTTCACCAAGCAGCCGTAGCACCCCGTAAAGCAAGCGATACCCCTTGTCCACGCGCCCCGACGGCTCCGCATCCAGTTCCTCCCGGCAGCGCCTCCAGCCCTCCTCGGTCAACGTGTGGACATAGGCGTTACGCAGCTGTCTTGCCTGATGGACGGTGATAAGGTCGAGTTCTTTCAGGCGCTCGCGAGTGCCCTTGTCGATTGTGAACCGGTATCTGTCCTTGATCTCCGTGTTCGACGCCTCGCCGACAAAGGTCATCAACGCGAGGAGAGCTGATCTTTCCGGGAGGGTGAGCGGGGGACCTTCATTCGTCATGTACGGATTCTCCGGCAGCCGCATGAAGAACAATTACATGGCGACACTACCGCTTCGGACATACCTCAGACGACCTTTCGCCCAGTCAGACCAACATCTGCCCACAAACTTTCATATGCGTCAGGCGTTCGTTGGGCGCGGACGACCTCTTCCGAGGACGCGACCGACTCCGCTGCCGAGCATGGCGCCGGGGTTTCATGCAGATCTGCTCGACCACTAGCTCGTCGTCTCATCGGTTTCCTCATACTCCGTTTCGTCGTCCCAGTCCACGGTTCGTCGATACTCGGGATGGTTGCGGTCCATCAGCGCTGCCAGGTGAACCGGTGCGGGGTAGCTGGTGCGCCCGTCCCAGGACACCGCGTGGTCGCACAGCCGCGCCGCCGCGACGGCGTAACGCAGCGGGTCCGAGTTCGCGCCGACGACCACGATCTCAGTGCTGGTGTGGGCATACCACGTGTGCCTGCCTGTTTCCGCGTCCGCGGACCACCGCCCGATGTCGAGTCCTGCCCGGCTGTGCCACCCGCCGCCGGCGAACGGGCGTGGGATGTTGGCCAAAATCCACGTGTTCGCGGAATCGGCGAGCTGGTACAGCGACCGCGTCGTCTTGCCGACACGCCAACCGTTCCCGGCCGCCGTGTCAGGGCTGCGCACTTCGACCGGACGTGGCAGGTCGCGTGTTCCCGAGGTCACTCGTACCACGGCCCGCGGGCGGTGTCCGAGAGCCGCGTCCCAGCCAGGCAGGGCTCGGCGATCACCGACGCGGCCCGCGGAGTCTGGTTCGAGATCAAGGTTCTTGTTGGCCAGCAGCGGCCACAACGACCGTGAGCTGTCACCGGAGACCATCAGTACGTACCCCGACCCGGTAGCCACGTGCGGGCGCAACTGGCCGAGAGCAGTGTCAATCGCCACTAGCAGGCTCTCGTCCTGGCGCTTGCCGCCAGGCAACGGTAGCGCGCGGAACGCGGTGTTCACGGTGAAGTAGTCCTGCCACCCGGTCCTCTTGCCGATCTTCGGATGCGGCGCGGACTGGTAGGCCAGGATTCGCCAATGCTCGCCGTCCGGGACCATGGCGACCAACGACCAACTCAGCTTCGGCTCACCCTTGATCCACGCCTCCCCACGCTGAGCCCGGACGTGCAGTCCGACGTACGCGACCGGCTCTGTCATCCCGAGGCTGCCCGAAGACAGCGCACTGGTCATTCTTGGGTGGACCAGACCAGCAGCTCGCAGCAGGTCGGCCACCGCGTTGTTGCCCGCGTGGTCCTTCGCGGGGTCCGCCACTGCCTTGGTCTCCGGTGCTGTCGCGAGGAACTGGGCCAGTGCGCCGCGCTCGGCGAGCAGCCGGTTGACCACAGGCTTCGCATCCCCCTCCGGCGTCCGGCCGTCGTACTCGGTCTCGCACAGCACCAGGACCCGCGTCCCGTCCGGCGCGGCGAGATGCCGGACCTGATCCAGCTCCCCCGGCCGCTGCCGGTGTTCACCGTGGGCCAGTAACCGCGCCGCGTGGTGGAACACGACCTCCACGTGCGCCCCGACCTGGACCAGAGTGTCCTCCTGGATGCCCTCTGCGAGGTCGGTCCGGGCGAAGTGATGAGCGAGCAGCCGCTGCACCCGGGCACGGGTGCGCTGAGTGCCATAAAGGACCAGGACACGTAGCCGCTCGCCGCCAGAGGCCTTGATGACCGCAGGCAATCCGCTCTCGTCGAGTAGATCGACGTCTCGGCCCGCCGCGACGATCCGCTTGGCCTGGACGGAGAACCGGTGTCCTTTCACCTCGCGGGCTGTCACGTTCGGCACTTCGAGCACTTCCGCGGCGTGGCGGCTCAGTTCGCGCACGGTGTACATGCCCACGCCGCGACCGACCGGAAATCGCACGGACTTGCGCACCAGCGCTCGCAATCGGCCTGGCGGCCCGGTGAGGTCAAGGTCACCTGGTTCGAGCAGGTTCTCCCCGCGGAGCCTGTGCGAAACCGACAGCGCGATACGGCTCGTCGTCTCGATCCTGCCAACGCGGTTCCGGCCTTCCACGGCAAGGCGGAGCAGCGGGTCCTCGTTGCGGCGCGGCGCCAGCCAGGCGGTGCGGGCACCGTTGAGCCACCGGCTCAACCGCGCCACCGACGGGTCGAGCACCACGACCGGAGTCCTCATGCCCGGCAGCGTCTTCATCAGCAGGCGGATCCGAAGCGCGGCGTAGCAGCGGTCGCCATCCGCCTTCCACACGCCGGACCACAACGCATCCGGGTCCCAGACCAGCAAGTTGCCGTCGGTATCGGCCCGCAGCGACACCTCACGACCATCGACCCGCCACACGTTGCCCGCCAGCTTGCGGGCGACCTGCCAAGTGGCGGCGTCGTAGACCCAGTTCGGCGCGTCGGGCTGATCACCGACATGGCGTACCTGGTCGGCGAGCGACACTCGCTCGCCGACCAGGTTGTCAGCGACCAGATCCGCCAACTCGCTCGCGTAGCCGAAGGTGATCTCCTCGTCGGGTACACCGAGCACGGCCTGCTCCCATAGCATCACGGCGTCACGGACGTCACGCCGGTCGAGGGGCTTGCTGGATACCAGCCGTCGCGGCGCCTCGTGCTTGCTGGCAGGAAACAGGTTCACGCAGGCGCCGCTGTAGGCGCGCAGTGCAGTCGCCAGACCCGAGTACGGGAGGTTGACGTTCCAGCGCACTCTTTCCCGGTAACGGCCGCGTAGCCGCATCCACACTTCGTCGACGCGGTCAGGGAGTTGATGGATGTGCGCTGACCCGTGCAGCACTTCCGTCAACGGGAAGGCCAGTAGGGGCAGTTCCTTGTTGCCGGCGGTCACCGGTCCTCCTCGTCGCCGATGCCCGCGAAGTCCAACCAGGACACGAGCGTCGAGCCGTAGATGCGGCGCAGTTCGCGTTGTTCGACAGGGCTGAGGTTCGCGTAGTAATAGCGGAGCAAGCCCGGGATGTCGGTGCCGTGCTTCGGATCATGGAACGCTCCGTCCGCCAGGAACAGCTGCACCGGAGTGCCACCTCGCCGCGCCCGGCCCGCCAACTGGATCATCTCGACGAGCATCCCGGCGACTGCCTCGGCCTTGAGCGCTCGGCTGAGCCTGCTGAAACGCGGGTCGCTGGTGAGGATGTGGAAGAGCCGGAAGAACGCGCGCTTGCGCTGCTCGACCCACACCGCCACCGGGTCAACGCTCGGCTCGTTCTTGCCCAGCGCGTACGCGTTGACGCTGGCGAACATCTCTGCGGAGTCGGTGACCTGGGCGGGCGGGCGCACGCAGACCCACACCGACGCCAGTGCCGAGCGCTGGTCGCCAGGCACCAGGATGTTGAGGCCTCGGGCCACCAGGCTCAGCGGCGCGATGCACACCTTGACCCCAGGGTGCTTGTGTGGCAGCGACTCCAGCTCGTCGATCGTCACCGTGACGACCTCGGCGGGCAGCACGACCGGTGACGGAGAGCCGTGCCGGGGGACAACAACCGCCACCCAGCCCGGGTCTGCTGTCCTGCTCGCGATTCCGGCCGCAAGCAGGACGGCGTGCCGATAGGAGTTGCCGACCAGCATGCACAGTTCGCGGTCCGGTTCGGTCGCTGCCAGCGTCCGCAGGTGCGCATCGATGTGCTGGTCCCACAGCGACGCGCCGAGCGCGCGGATCGCCGCGTCCTTCCCGGCTTCTGCCCGGCCGCCGATGTGGATGGTCTGGTACTGCTCATCCAGTGCCTCGCCTGCCCGCGTGGAGAACGTCCCTGGCTTGGCGTCGGTCATTGCATAGGTGACGCACGCCCGGATGTGCTCGCGCCCGGCGCCGGGGAAGTACGCGGTGGCCGACAGGCCCAGCACCACGCGTTCCACTCCAGCTGCGGCCAGTGCGACCGTGCCACCCAATTGGGCGACCGTGGTGTGCGGGTCGCCTCCGACGGCCTGTACGGACAGGGTCCCGCCAAGCCGGGGATCTTCGACTCTGTCGACGCGGAACCCGAACAGCAGATACCCCAGAGGGCCGTACGGGATCGCCTGATGCTGGGCCACGGTCCCCAACTGCTCGGCGAGCACACGCGCGGCCGGCATCTCCGTCCCCGGCGCGGCGACCGCGAAGGTGAGGCGGGTCAACGCCTGGTGCAGTGCGCCGAGCCATGTACGGACCAGCAGCGCGTTGACCACATCCCGACGGTCTTTCGCCTCTGCCACGTGCGGTTCGAGTACCTCATGGAGACGGTGCCGGACTTCCCGGATGTGGTCTTGGCCGCTGTCGTTGCTGACCGCCGACGCCAGAAGGTCGGCGACCTCGCGAAGCCACTCCGGCAGGTCCGCGCCACCGGTCCCGCCGATGTCCGGGAACAGCGCGTTGAACTGCTGGTAGACCTCGGCCGGCACCGCCACGTCCTGGGCGTTCTCAGTGCTGTCGTCGAGTTCGAATAGGTGCTTGAGCAGCATCCGGTCGCGGGAGCCAGGCAGGTGCCAGCCCGAGTCCGCGCTTCCGGAGGACGATTTGCGCGGACCATGAGCAGCCGGGCGTGCGTCCCCCAGCCACAGGTCGCCCTCCAGGACGTAGTTGAGGAACTGGTCGGCCAGGAACCGGGTGCGCGTCAGCGGCGGCACGACCGCGCGGTCCTCGGCCGGAAGCAGCATGGTCCGCTCGGTGTCCAACCGGACCAGGGGCAGCTCGGCCACCGTACCGCTGGCCGCGAGCTTGAGCTGGCGGGCGCCCGCGTCGAACATGTTGCTCTGCAGCAGGTCGACTTCGTCGGCCAGCAGCACCGCACACCGGCGCAGGAGAAACTCCTGGACCGGCAGCCGGTTCAGCTCGACCCCGTCGACCCGAACGGGCACCGGAACCGTGCCGTGGACGAGGTTGTGGTGGTTGGTGACGATGATGTCGGCGGCCGCCGCATCTCGCAGACCCTGGTGGCGGCCGCACACTCCCAGATACGGGCAGGCGTGCCGAGGCGCGGGCTGTCGCTTCTCCTCAACACCTGGCTGCTCAACCATGGGCCGCAATCCAGTGCACGGCTCGTCCGGGGCGACGGGTTGCGGCCCGTCGACCACCAACGCCGAGAGAGCACAGCCGTAGGCCAAAGTGTCGAACCTGGCCCACTGCCCTCGGTCGGCCGCCTGTGCCGCTTTCTCCGCAAGGCGCCTGGGTGAGACCAGCGCGGTGCAGCGACGGGGCAAGTCCAGAGTCTGCAGGTCGCTGGAGATCTTGTCGGCGGTCTCCATGGCTTCGTGGACGGTGCCGACCACGATCGCGACGGGGACACCAGATCGGGCCAGATGCAGTGCGAGCAGTCTGATGAGGACGGACTTGCCGACCCCGGTCGGAGCGTTGAGCAGGCGGATTCCGCCTGGCCGCAGCAGGAGCTCGTGCACCGGGACGTCATTGTCGGTGCGCAGTCCGGCGAACAACTCGTGGAGGACCCGGGCCTGCCATGGTCTCTCACCGCGGCGCGTTGCGATCTCGTCGGCCAGCCGCCGTAGCTCCTCCGGCTTGACGGTCACTTCCGCAACGGGAGGGGTGGTGTCGAGGACAATCGGGTCCACGACGCCACCCTTCACAGCGGGTGAAAGGTCCACAACGGACTGTCCACGCCACCCGAAGCTCCACCTGCCCGGCCCTGCGACGGGTAGTGGGCGCCTGCCCTGCACATACTTGACCTCGGCTTCGTCGAGCAGGCGCCTGACGAGGTCGAGCGGCCGCTGCCCGTGCCGGGCCACGACCGCCACGACCTCGTCGTCAGGCACGTCTTCGGGAACTCCGTACGGGCTGTCGGTGTCCGCGCGCAACGCACGGGCCATCTCAGTGAACCGGCGATGCGCCCCGATCTCGTTCGGCCGCACCCGCAGGAACCGGCCCACCAGCCGCCTAGTGGCCGCGGTTTGCTTGGCCCAGCCCCGCCACAGATCCAGCCTGCCCGCGGCGACCAGTGCCGCGGCGTCCAGCGGCACAGCTGTGCGGCCGTCGGGGTCGGGGAACCCGAAGAACTCCTCGGCGAGGGCACAGGCGATCTGGGTCGCGATTCCGGTGGGAGCGGTCGGGACAGTCACGCCATCACCGCCGCGATCTTGGTCAACTCGGCCATGAGGTCCTTGGCCGTCTCGACCCGGTACCCACGGCCGCCGATCATGTGCCGCAGCAATTCCAAACTCGAACGCTGGTGGTCCGGGACGACGATCATCAGATCCGGGGCAGCGGGACGGGCGCTGCGCAATGCCTCACCCAACGCGACCGGGGATGCCCACGCCTTGGCGTCCACTCGCCACACCTGCGCGCCAAACTCGATCTTGAGGTCGTAGCGGTCCTGGTGTGGCCACATCGTCACCTCCGCCCCAAGTCTCCGTGCATGATCACGCAGCCTGCACTCCAACAGACCTGGCAACGTCACATATCGCCAGACGATGCGGGACACCGCCATCGACTCCCTGGTGGCGGGCTGCGCCGCCACGGGCACAGCGCGCTCGCCCACGGGCCGCAGTTCTGGAGCACCGTCCGTACGGGCGTCGACCCGGCAGGTGTAGGCCACGCCGCGGCGAGCGTGCGCTTCGCACCGGACGTCCACGACCGGCCCGCTGCCGAGCACGCGCATCGGCCACCCGCAGTCCGGGCATTGGAAGAACCATCCACGCACCTGCTGCCACGACCAGCCTGCGACCGGTTCGTAGAACTGCGGCAACAGGGTGTCCCAGATGCGCCGCAAGGCACGGAGGTCGTCGACGGGCCGATCGACTAGCTGGGCGCGCAAATGCGCATATTGCGCCTCCGGGAGCCTGCGCAGCACTTCGTAGACCCGTCGCTCCTCCTGCTCCGCAGCGACCCGTTCCCATGGCCAGTGCTCTTCCAGCGCGGCGGAGGGCATCAGGAACTCTCTGCACAGATCCTCCGCCTCGTCGGTGAAGCGGCCCTGTTTGTCGAGCAGTTCCAGTCCTGCGATCCCAGTGGTGTCCACGTCGCGGGGCAGCAGGTTGCCCAACGGCCCGCGCAGTCCCGCGCGGAAGCGAGCCATGGGCGGAGCCTCGCCGATGGGGTGCGCGGCGGTGAGCACTCCAAGACAGCTCATCAGCGCGCGGGCACGCCGGTCCCCAGGCAAATCCGGGTCGCCGAGCACAGCCGCCGCGAGACAACACGCAGTAATGGCCTGAGCGCGCCGTTGGTCGTCCGCAGAACGGTCCAGCGGAACTGTTTCGTCCAGAGTTTCCATCACGAATGCAACCTTCCCAGGGACCTGTCGGTGAACAATGCCGACCGAGACGAATACGTGCCCCGGCCACCGAAAGAACGACAGCCGGTGCAACTGGGACCCTGCGGCACGCAGCAAACCACAGGTGTAACCGGTCGAGCAAATTCATTTGCCCTTGCCGATATCGTCAATTCTGTGACACATGTATGACACCGCTCCCCCGATGCCCGAGCACTGCGATTCATGTGTCTAATCTGTCGCCCACATCTCGCCGATCAGAAAGGAGCGGGCATGCGGCCGGAAGACGGCATCGGTGTCCCATTGACCCTTGTGGACAACAGTGGGCGGCGGATCGACACAGGGCCGGAGGAGGTGGTCTTCGGCGCCCTGCGTCTCAGTCGCTGGCACGTGCACCCCGTAGCCGGGGTGCACGCGGCGTTTCCCGGTAAGGCCGCACACCTTGTAAAGATCAACTACGACCTGCGCATCGACCCCGGTGCCCCGGTCATGCGCTGGTTCGAGATCGGCTTCCCGTTGGCAGACCGCGACTCAACGGTCGTCGCCGCGGTGCCCCGCGGAGCCACTGAACCCCAACCCGCCACTTCCTACGCGCTCAGCCGCAACCTGGAGTTCGTCCCGGTCGACAACAGCGCCGCTCTGGTCCACATCCCGCCGACCGACGGCCCGGTTCACGTTTACGGCGCCTCTGGCGACTCGATCCGGTGGCTGCACGTCGCTCCGGGCAGAACCGGGGTCCGTCCCGGCTCCTATTCGGCGTGGATCGTGCTGCTCACGCCCGGAGGGCGAACTGAGCAGAAATTCCGGCTGACCGCGCGCTTCGAACCGCGGCTCGCCGACGGAGACGACTTCCACCCAGTGCCGAAGTCGACGGAGTTCAGCATCTCGCTGACCGAGTCCACCCGATCACCTCTTGTCGAGGCCGAAAAGCGTGGCGGTTCGGGAGTCGGCCTTCCCCGACCATCACCCCGGGTCTTCATCTGCTATGCGCACGAGGACGAGACGCATAAGAAAAAGGTCCGGGATTTCGCCGACCTCCTGCGCGAAAGCGGCTTGGACCCAAGAATCGACAAAGACCAAGAGGGACCCCGCACGGAGTGGGACCACTGGGCACTGCGTGAGATCCGGGAAGCGGACTTCGTTGCCGTCATCGCCTCGCCGACGTGCAAGGCAGTCGGCGAAGGAACCTACGAGTCCACCGGTCACCCGGGCATCCGCAGTGAACTCGGGGTGATCAGAAACCTGCTTCAGAAGCACCCGGAATGGCGAAGCTACCTCCTTCCCATCGTCTTGCCGGGTTGTTCGACCGACGACATCCCGATGTTCCTGCACCCGGCCACCATGGACCACTACATCGTCGAGGCGCTTACCAGGACCGAGATCGAATACCTGCTCAAGACGATCCGGGCGACCCAGCCCTGGCAGGGGTGGGGTCAGCGGTGAGCGGCACCTTCCATGGACTCTTCATCGGAATCGACAACTACCATGACCCCGCCTTCCGGCGCCTGAACTTCGCGGGACGCGACGCGCGAGTGCTCCACGCGCTGTTCTCCGACAACGTGCGCGGTGACTGCGTTCTCGTCCAGAACGAAGAGGCCACCACGGCCAGAGTGACCGCCGAACTCGGCCGCATCGCCGAGACCAGCGGTGACGACGACTTCGTCGTCATCACCTTCTCCGGCCACGGGACGCCGTCGCGGGAACTGGCGACCCACGACGCTGTACCCGGGCGTTTCGCTGAGACGGCGCTGCCGCTGACCAAGTTGGTCGCACTGGTTCGGGCGATCCGCGCACGGCTGCTGGTCGTCGTACTCGACTGCTGCTTCTCCGGCGGCATGCTGGCGCGGACGTTCTTCGAGCCGGACGACGGCAGCACCGCCCGGTCGGACGAGACGGACGCCTGGGAGGTTGTGCGCTCGATCAGCGGTCAGGGACGGGTCTTCCTCGGTGCAGCCTCGGCAGACGAGGAGGCGTTCGAGTCACCGCGTTACCAGCACGGGATTCTGACCCACCACCTCATCCAGGGGTTGATGGGCGCCGACGACGTCCTGGACAACCGGGGCAAGGTGTGCCTGCCGTCGTTGGTGAAGCACGTACTGGATCGGGTCACCGCCGAGGAGACCGGGACGAGGCGCCGCAAGCAGCACCCCACTTTCGGGGGGACGATGAGCCTGACCCGCTTCCCGCCGCTGTCACCAGGCCCGAAGTACCAGGAGATCGGCGCCCACTTCCAGCCGCCTCCGGCCAACAAGGATCTGATGTCCCTTGTCGCCCACGGCGTCCCCTCGCCGGTGGCCGAGCTGTGGCGGGACCGAGTCGGCAAGCTCAACGACGTGCAGGTCGCCGCCGTCAATCGCGGCGGGCTGCTGAACGGCTGCGACGTCTTGGTCAGCGCGCCGACCGCGAGCGGAAAGACTCTTGTCGGTGAGATTGTCGCGCTGCACGCGGCTGCACACAACCGCAAGGCCGTGTTCCTGCTGCCGAGCCGCGCCTTGGTCAATGAACAGTACGAGAAATTCCAGAAGGCGTACGACCCGCTCGGGATCCGGGTGGTACGGGCAACCGGCGGACTGCGCGACCAGGTGAGTGACCTGATCACCGGCTCGTATCAGATCGCCGTGGTGACCTACGAGACCTTCATCGGTTTGCTGTCCGGGCTTCCCGGTTTGGTGGAACGCGCTGGGGTCCTGATCGTCGACGAGATCCAGTCCTTGCTGCTGCCGGACCGCGGGCCCCGGTTGGAACTGCTCTTCACCCGTTTGCGACGTGCGGTCCACCGGGGCTTGCCCACTCCGCAGCTCGTCGGGCTCTCGGCAGTGCTGGGCGACCCTGACAAACTAGCCGCCTGGCTCGGCGCAACCCTGGTGGAGTTCACCGATCGCGCCATCCCGCTCTCGGAAGGCGTCCTCAGCCCGGACGGCACCTACCTGTACCGGACCCACGGAGGCAAGGATGTGCAGGGGACGGAGGCTGAACAGCGGCTGCTCCCTCGTTCCGGGGTGACCGTCGGGGACGACCTTGTGGAGCGGCTGGTCCGCAAGTTGGTGGAGCAGGGAGACCGGGTCCTTGTGTTCCGCTCCAGCCGGGCAGGTACCCGTGCCTTCGCCCGGCGGCTCGCTGACCGTTTGGGCTTGCCTGCGGCCAAGTCTGTGCTCGGCGCCCTGCCCAAGGGAGATGTGTCCCGGGTGGGCGAGATGCTGCGCGACTGCCTCGGTGGCGGCGTGGCATTCCACAACACCGATCTCCGTGAGTCCGAGCAGCAGGCGGTCGTGCAGGGGTTTCGCAACGAAGCGGGAGAAATCCGGGTTGTGGTCGCCACAACGACCCTCGCCCAGGGAGTGAACCTCTCGGCGGACTCGGTCGTGGTGTGCGAGCTGGAACACCCCGGGCGATCGGGCAGGCCTTACACCTCCTCGGAGTACAAGAACATGGCAGGCCGGGCCGGGCGCGACACGGGCCGGGACGTCCCGGGGCGGGCGATCGTCGTATCCAACGGCGGTGTCGACGCCCAGCGGATCTGGCGCGACTACGTGAACGCCGGACCCGAACCCGCACGCTCCGCGCTGCTCGTCGCCGATCTCGACTGGGACAGTCTGGTCCTCACCGTGCTCAGGAGCCTCGCCGACGAACCCGAAGGCGCCGACGCTGCTGGGGCAACAGACTTTCTGAGCTGGACCTTCGGCGCCTTCCAGAGCCAGGCCGCCCGAACCGCCGCCCCCTTCCCACCCGACACGGTGCGGGCGGTGGTCGACTCGCTGCGCGAAGAGGGTTTCCTGACCACCGCCGACAATGGCCACCGGCTCACCTCGCTCGGCGAGATCGTGGTCCGCAGTGGCCTGAGTGTCGCGTCGGCCCGCGTGTTGGCCGCGACCCTCAGTGCGGTGGCGGACACCGAGTTGACCAGGATGACCCTGCTTGGCGCGGCGCAACTGGTCACCGAGGTCGACGACGTGCGCTTCGCCAAACCGTCCGCCAACTGGCACCGCGAATATGACGAGTTCGCCCGGCAACTGCCCCGGCAGCGGTGCGCACCCGCGGTGACAGCCGCACTGCTGGGCCCCCGCAGCCAGAACGGTTCCGGCGTCGGCCGGGTACGCCGCGCCCTCGCCTGTCAGATGTGGTCAACGGGCCAACCGATCTCCAAGATCGAGACCGCCCTGACCCTCCATCTGCGGCCGCAGGCGGGTATTCGGGACCCGGGCCCGATCGCGTATGCGGCGCAACGCACCGCCGACGTCATCCGGGCAGTCGTCGACATCGCCCGCCACCTGCACCCGGAAGCTGACCTCGACGACCTCGCCGAAGCCCTTCCCTGGCAACTCGCGCTAGGGATCATCAAAGGACTGGTCCCCATCGCCCGGCACGTGGACAACCCTGTCGAACGCGAGGTCTACCTGCGCCTTGACCAAGCAGCGCTCCGCGACCCCGCAGCCGTCGCCACCGCAGACGCAGCGCAGTTGCTTCACTGCACGAACGACGACGAGCCTTTGGCCGCCACCCTGCGTGCAGCGGCCAAAGCGGCGCTGGCCGAGGCGAACCAACCCGCTCTCGACGACCTGATGGATCTACCGGAGGACTGACCCGCGCCAGCAGCAGACCAGCGATCATCGCCTCCTGCGTCAGCGCATCGCGTCAGGAGCCATCAGTTTCCACGGCCGTCACCTCGTCGGCCGGCCAATGCGGCTGAACAAACGCTGTGAACAGCGTGGCTGGGTCGTACGGGCACCCGACCCGGCCGACGGCCATCTCCTCGTCCGGGAAGACATGCTCGCACCGCTGGACGAGCAGCGAACGCCAGCCGAACCGTTCCCAGCTGCAGAACGTCCGGCGCACGTATCGATCCGCGTCCACGGCGGCGTACGGCTCAAGGTCGAAATTCGAGCACTTCGCCGAGGCTATCGGTGAACCCGTTGGCTCACCCCGAGCCGGTCACGCCCAGCATGGCCAGCGAGTCGGCCGAGCGGGACCGGGGTTCGGCCGGCTGGGCGACCAGTCGCTGGCCTGGCGCACTGGTGATCGGGAAAACTTCCGTGCGCAGGCACAACTCGCCGACGGCGGGGTGGAAGAAGTGGCTGCCGTAGGCGATCGTGCCGCGGGGCTCACGTCCGGCCCACAGCCGGCGGAACTCCGGGCTGGCTATGGACAGTTCACCGATCAGTTCCCGCAGTCCGCGCTCGTCGGCCCCGGGGTGGGCGGTGGCCTGCCGCAGGTCCCGGATGGCGGCGCGGGCCGTGCTGGCCCAGTCGCGGAAGAACTCCCGGCCGGCGGGGTCGAGGAAGATCATGCGGAGCAGGTTGTCGCTGTGGACGAAACGGCTGTGCAGCGCGGCCGCGAGCGCGTTGCGGGCGAGGACGTCGTGGCTCCAGTCGAGGACGTAGGCGGGCGCCGAGGTCCAGTCGTTGAGCAGGGCCAGGACAGTGGAGCTGACCCGGCCGGCCTGCTCACGTGACCGCCGGCCGACGGTGGGCCGGGCCAGTCGGTGCAGTTCCGTCGAGCCGCTCTCGTCCAGGCACAGTGCCCGCTTCAAGCTCTCCACGGTCCGGCGGGTCGGACGTTCGTGCCCCTGTTCCAGCCGGGCGTAGTAGCCCGCGCTCAGTCCGGCCAGCCACGCGACCTCGTCGCGGCGCAGACCAGGGACTCGGCGGCGGCCGTCGACGCTCAGCCCGACCTGCTCCGGCCGCACCAGAGCACGGCGGGCGCGCAGGAACTCGCCCAGCGCGGTGTTGCGCTCACCGTCCATGCGGTCGAGGTTAGGAGACGTGACAGGCTTCCAGCCTGGCCGCGTCACACCCAGCCAACTGGTTAGGAATGCCGTCCGTGGGGCAACTTCACGACGTCGACGACGCACAGCGGAAGGAACGAGCGTGATCATCCGTACAGCCGGCGGGGGTGCGAAGTGAGTGGTACGCCTCTGGGCGACTTCCTGCGTGCCCGGCGCGAAGCGCTCCGGCCGCAGGACGTGGGACTGCCCGAGCAGGGCCGGCGCCGGGTCAAAGGCCTGCGTCGCGAGGAGGTCGCGGTTCTGGCAGGCATGAGCAGCGACTACTACATGCGCCTGGAGCAGGGCCGCGAGTCCAGCCCTTCGCCGCAGGTCGTCGATGCCGTGGCGCGAGCCCTGCGGCTTGACGCCGCGGCCACCGAGCACCTGTGGCTGCTGGTTCAGCCATCGGAGGCCAGGGTGTGGCGCCACACGGACGGCCTGCCGGTCAGTGCTCAACTGCTTCAACTGATGGACAGCTGGCCCACCTCGCCCGCCTTCGTGGTGGGGCCCGCACTGGACATCCTGGCGGGCAACCGGATGGCCGCCGCGCTGCATGAGGGCTTCGCCTCGGCGGACAACCTGGCCCGTATGGTGTTCCTGGACCCGGCCGGGCGGGAGTTCTACCAGGAATGGGAACGCGCGGCGCACTCGTGCGTGGCTGAGATCCGCGCCGCGTACGGACACGATCCCGACAGCACGCGCATCGCCGAGGTCGTAGCCGAACTGTCCGCCGGCAGCCCGGAGTTCGCCGAGCTGTGGACCCGCCACGAGGTGAAACCCAAGACCCAGGAGGGCAAACACCTGCGCCACCCGGATGTGGGTGACTTGCACATCCTCTTCTCCACGTTCACCGTCAACGGCGCTCCGCACCAGCAACTCGTCGTCTACCAGGCCGAGCCGGCGTCCCCGACCGCCCATGCCTTCGAGCGGCTGCGCGCCCGCGTGACGCTTTCCTAGGTACGCCACTCCCAGGAAACCTCCGGCCTTCTTCCGGCCCGTCCACCTCGGCAGACTCGGATTCGCCGGTGGCGAGACGGCCTCGCCACACAGGCAGGACAACCGGAAGGAGCGAGACAGTCGTGGCTACTTGGTTCATCACCGGAGCGTCCCGTGGGCTGGGTGCGGAGATCGCCCGTGCCGCGCTGCACGATGGCGACGATGTCGTTGTCGCCGTACGCAATCCGGATCGGGTGCCCGAGGACCTGAAGGCAGCGGCCAACACGCTGACCGTCGAGCTGGACGTCACCGACGCCGAGGCCGTTCCCGCCGCCGTACAGGCCGCCGCCGACCGGTTCGGCCGGATCGACGTGCTGGTCAACAACGCGGGCCGGGGCCTGCTCGGCGCGCTGGAGGAGATCACCGACGCCGAGGCGCGGTCGCTGTTCGACCTGAACGTCTTCGGCCTGATCACCATGACCCGCGCGGTGCTGCCCCTGATGCGTCGTCAGGGATCGGGCAAACTCGTCCACATCGGATCGCGCTCGGGCTTCGAGGGCGAACCGGGCGTGAGCATGTACAGCGCGTCGAAGTTCGCCGTGGCCGGGATCAGTGAGGCGTTGTCGGCAGAGCTGGCGCCGTTCGGCATCCAGTCCATGGTGGTGGAGCCGGGCGTGCTGCGCACCGACTTCCTCGACGCCAGCTCGCTTTCGCTTGCCGCCCAGCGCATCGCCGACTACGACGGCACACCCGCGCACGACACCCTCGACTGGGCCGGCACGGCCAACCACACCCAGCTCGGAGACCCGGTGAAGGCAGCCGCCCTGATCCGCGAGGTCACCAGCGGGGACAAGCTGCCCACCCACCTGTACCTCGGGCCCGACACCCTCGAGCGGCTGCGGGTCAAGATGGCACAGATCGAACAGGACCTGGCCCCGTGGCGCGACAAGTCCGCCGCCACCGCCTACCAGGACGCCGTCCAGGTCTGACCGCGCTTCGCCCGCCCGTTCCCGGGCACACGCTCACTCGCAGGAGGGATTCCAGAACATGTCCGCTCTGCTCACCGGCACGCCCTTGACCGGGCGCGTGGCCGTGATCTCCGGCGCCTCCAGCGGCATCGGCGCCGCCACGCGCCTGGCGCGACTCGGCGCGAAGGTCGCCGTTCTGGCTCGCCGCAAGGAAAAGCTCGACGCCCTGGTGGCTTCCATCAACGGCGGCGGCACCGCTGTCGCCGTTCCGGTCGACGTCACCGGCCGGGAGGCCGTACACGCCGCCGCGCGGCAGGTCGCAGACCAGCTGGGCACAGCGGACCTTGTGGTCAACAACGCCGGCGTCCAGCTCATCTCGCCCATCACCGACCTGCGCCAGGACGACTGGCAACGGCAGATCGACCTGAACATCACCGGGGTGATGAACGTCATCGGTGCCTTCGTACCGCATCTGACCGCCGCCGCGGCGGCGGGAAAACCGGCGGACCTGATCACCACGTCCTCGATCGCGGCCACCCGGATTCTGGAGAAGTTCTCGGTCTACTCCGGAACCAAGGCCTACATCAGCCATCTCACCCGGCTGTTGCGCGTGGAGCTCGGGCCGCAGAACGTCCGCGTGGCCACCATCGAGCCCGGCATGGTCGACACGGACCAGAACGACTTCCTGCGACAGAACCTGTTGCCAGACGGCCGCTACGACGAAGCGCGCGGCGACCGCCCGAGCGCCTACACCGGCCGCTACTGGGTCAACGGCACCCGCATCGACTACCTCGACGACCTCGGCTTCTGGGCGTACGGAGAGTTCCGCGACGGCGAACTACACCACGCCGGCTACCGACTCACCCGCCGCTGACCCAGTACGAGGTCAAGCAGCCCAAGAAGAACCAGCACGGTCCGTGAACCGCGCATCCTTCACCGACAGGACCAGAACCGTGATCAGAACCCTGCTCTCCCTCCTCGCGATAACCGGCACCCTGGCCGCCTGCGCCGACCACCGCCCTGCTGACAACGGCCGGAAAACCGGGCCATCACCCGCCAGCACACACCCGTACCTCGGCATGTGGGTCACCGCCGACGGCCGTATTCGCCAGGAACTCCTGCCCACCGGCCGATACGAGGAAGAACGTGACGGCCGCAAACGCGCCTACACCGGCCGCTACACCGTCACCGGCACCCACATCGACTACGTCGACGACCTGGGCTTCACCGCTACCGGTGACGTCCGCGACGGAGTCCTCTACCACGAACACCTCGTGCTCTACCGCGAGCGATAGCCGTCCGGGACTGTTCGCAGATCGGTGTTTCCGGCCCGGCACAACGGGTCTCAAATGGACATCCGCCCGGCGCATCCCAAGTACTGTCATTGGCGCCAGCGGTGTCCGCCCTGTTCTCCTGCACGAGCACCCAGGCCTGTTCCAGCAAGCACAGCGACCGACAGCTACCCGTCGACCGGACACGGTGGGTCGTAGGCGAACTGGGGAACGTACTGCTCCCACAACTCCGCGTCCAGAACCGCCCTCGTCGTGGAGCAGATGCGGTCCACGGCGTATGCGTGGTCCAAGTCCCACAAGCGAACGACTCCGTCGCCTGATCCCGTGGCCAGCTGGTGATCAACGGGGTCGAAGGCGACCTGGACGTCCGCTTCGCTCGTGGTGGTGAACGGGTCGCCGAGCGGATCTGGGCTGCTTGGCTCGCTCACGTCCCACAGGCGGATCGCCCCGTCGGCACTTCCGGTCGCGAGCGTGCGTCCGTCCGCGGTGAACGCCACCGATGTCACGGAGGCCTGGTGTCCTCCCAACGGTGTGCCGAGCCGTACGACGCGGTCCAAGTCCCGGACGTCCCACAACTGGACGGTCCTGTCGTCGGAAGCCGTCGCCAGCACGGCGCCGTCCGGGCTGAACGCCACCGACAGCACGCCGTCGGTGTGACCGCGGATCGTCTGCGCGCGTTCGGCTCCCGTAGGTGTGACACGCCAGAGCTGGACGGTCTTGTCCGCACTCGCCGTGGCGAGAAGACTTCCGTCCCCGCTGAACGCGATCTTCCGGACGTAGTCCGTGTGCCCGTCCAGGACGGGCTGGAGCGGTCGTGGGTTCGCCCGGTCGGACATGTCCCAGAGCACGGTCGAGTAGTCGTCGTTTCCCGTGGCGAGGAGGTCGCCCCCTGGGTGGAAGGCGACCGCGCCGCCATAGCGGATCTCCCCGGGGAGTGAACCCAGCGCCGCCGGGTGTCCCGGGCCGGCGACGTCCCACAGCCTCGTGGTCCGGTCGCCGGACACCGTCACCAAGGTGCGTCCGCGCAGGTCGATCGCGAGGTGGCTGACGTAACTGGTGTGGGCGGTGATCGGACCGCCGGACGGTTTCGGCAGCCGTGGGTCCGACATGTCCCACAACCTGACCGTCTTGTCGGACGAGCCGCTGGCCAGCACCCGGCCGTCGAGGCTGAACCCGAGTGCGTTCACGGCGGAGTGGTGCCCGACCAGCACACCCGGTGGCAACGACCACAACCGGACGGTGTTGTCGGCGGTGCCGGTGGCCAGCGACCGGCCGTCGGGGCTGAACCCGATCGAGAAGGCGCCACCGCCGTGTGCTGTGAGCGGCTGTCCGATCTGGCTCGCTTGCGTGGGTTCCGAGACGTTCCACAACCGCGCGTTGCCGTCCGACGCCACGCTGGCGAGCTGCCGCCCGTCGGGGCTGAAGACCACCTGCCACACTGACGCGGTGTGGCCCACGAGGGCTTGGCCGACTTCTTCAAGCGCCTGGTCGTTCCCCACCCGCCACAGCCGCACCACCTTGTCCCCGCCGCTGGCGACCAGGCGCCCGTCCGGGCTGAACGCGACGGAGTGAACCGTCGCGCTGTGGGCCTGGACCGCCCATCCGGGCGACACCGGCCGGCCCGGTTCGCCGAGGGTCCACGATCGCACTGTCCCGTCATTGCTCCCGGCGACGACCTTCGCGGAGTCGGGGCTGAAGGCCACCGTCCGCACCGGGCCCGAGGCTCCGGTGAGCGGTTCGCCGGCCGGTGCCGGGTTGCCGCGGTCGCGGACGTCCCACAGGCGGACTGTCGCGTCCTCGTTCGCGGCGGCGAAGGTGTTCCCGTCGGCGCTGAAAGCGACCTGGTAGATCGTGCCGCCCCGGCCGTCGACGGGTGCGCCGAGCGGCTCGGGGTTCCGGGGGTCGGAGACGTCCCACAGCCTCAGGGTCTCGTCGTCGCCCGCGGTGACCAGTGTGCGCCCGTCCGGGCTGAAAACCGCTGTCGACACCCAGCTGCTGTGGCCCGTGAGCGGCGCACCGAGCGGACGGGGGCGGCTCCTGTCCTGCACGTCCCATAACCGGACCGTGTGGTCCTGGCTCGCGGTCGCGAGCAGCCGGCCGTCGGGGCTGAACGAGGTCTGGTAGACGTCCCCGGTGTGGCCTTTCAGCGGTGTCGAGAGAGGGGTGTTCTGCCCGGCCACGAGCCTTGACCGGACCTGTTCGTCATCCGGGCGCAGGCGGTGGGCCACCAGGTCGAGCTGTGCGGCGAGCGAGGGGTCCGTTGCCCGCAGCCGGTCGGCCTCGGCGACGAGCTGGCGGAACTCGGCGTCGTTGCGCTGGTTGAAAGCCACGACCGCCGCGGTCGCCGCGATCAGCGCGAACACGCAGACAGCAGCCACCGCGGCGCGCACCCGCCACGTGTTCCTGAGCCGGTGCTTGGTCGACGCGGCCAGGAAGTCCCGGGCGGTGCGGGTGAGTTCCACCGATCCCGCCCACTGCACCGAGCTTTCCAGCCGTGCGCCCCGGTACAGCGATGACACGTCGCGTCCCTGGACGTCCCAGCTTCGCGCATCGCTCTCGATGCGCTGGCGTACCAGGTTGCCTTCCCTGTCCTGGTCGATCCACTCGCGCAGCCGTGGCCAGGCCCGGAGCAGCGCTTCGTGGGTGATCTCGACGGATCCCGAGTCCAGCGTGACGAGTCGCGAGCGTGTCAGGACCTCCAGGACACGTGTCGCCCGTTCCGGGGAGATCTCCACGAGTTCGTCCCTGGTGGCGCGTCTGCGGGTGTCATTGGTGTCCGAACCCACGTGCACCAACCGGAGGAGCACGGAGCGCGCCGCCGCGCGCTCGGTGTCGGCCAGTTCGGCCCAGGCCCGCTCCGCGGTCGTCGCGATCGCGCCCCGGATACCGCCGGTGGCGCGATATCCGGCGATGGTCAGTTTGCCGCCCTGTCTGCGTTGCCACGTGGCCAGCAGCGCGTGGGACAGCAAGGGCAACGCGCCCGCGGTGTAGGTGGCCTGGCGTCGTCCCCCGCTCACGCCGAGATCCTGGAGCAGGAGATCGACCAGGCCCTGCTCCATCTTCAGGCCGACCTTCCTGGCGGGCAGGGTGATCGCGTCACGCAGTTCCGACACCGTCATGGGCCCCAGCGCCATCGACCGGTTCTGCAGTGCTTCCGCGAGTTCGGGGTGGTCCAGGCAATGCTCGTAGAAGTCGGCGCGAACGCCCAGGACGACCAGCACGACGCCGCTCTCGGAGAGGGCGTGCAGCACCTGGACGAAGGTCCGCACCTCGTCCTCGTCATCGCACGCGGTGAAGACCTCCTCGAACTGGTCCATGATCAGCACCACCCGCGCGGCGCCTTCCCCCGCTCGCCGCACGTGTTCGACGGCCGCGGCGCGCACTGCCGAGGTGAGCCCGGCTTCGTGCGCCTCCGGGGAGACGACGCCCCGAAGTTCGGGGATCCGGCGAGTCAGCTCCGCCAGCGGCTCCGCGCCCGGCACCACGGTGGTGACATGCCAGTCGTCGGCCGCGGCGGAGGCCAGACCGGCTTGCAGCAACGAGGACTTGCCGACACCGGAGGCACCGATGACCATCACGATCCCGCCGGTGTCCGCGCCCTGCTCCAGCCGTGCCGTCAGTTCCGCCGTGGCCTTCCCCCTGCCGAAGAACCAGCCGGAATCCTCCGGCCGGAACGAAGCCAGACCGCGGTAGGGGCACAGTGGGTCTTCCGGCGTGTCCGACGACGAGCCGGTTTCGCGGTCCTGCGTCTTCGCCCGGCTCGACGCGGCCGCTTTCCACCAGTCTTCCCACGCGCGCATGTCGTACAAGCCGTCCACCGGAGGCTGCGGCGTGGCTGAGGAGGCTTTCCGGATCAACGGCACCAGCACGGCGGCCAGTTGTCGGAACCGAGCCGGAACATTGCGACCGCGCCGCCAATCGCTGATGCGCTGCGCGGGGACGACGACCGGCTGGAGCCGGTCGTCCGTCACGCGTGAACTCGCCGCCCAGTGCGCGACCCGACGCAGCGGTGGGTCACCGGCGATCGCCAGCAGAAGGGTGAACCGGTCGGTGAACAGCTCACGGGCCTCGCGGTCGTGTTCGGTCAACCCCCCCACCTCTCAACACTGCTGACCGGCCGGACCGGACAATCCACTTTACTGCCTGACCTGCGCTAATGCGCCGCAGGGTCCCTGCTCACCCGGATCCGCGTCGTAGCGTTCGCCCGTCCCGGTCCGGGGGTGGTCGGTCCGCAGGACCGACCACCGGTCGTCGCCATACGCGAGGTTCGTCGGGATTTCCAGACAGCTCTGAGGAGGACAGCAAGCGTGATCGGGAGCGTCGAGCCGTACGGGCTGCGGGGCGGGAAGCGGGGATCGGAGTGACCGGGACGCGACCGAAGCAGTCCGCTCGCCCGCACCGCCTCACACGCTCTCCCTGGAAGGAGGCCCCATGGCAGCCGAGTTGATCACAGCGGTGATCGTGGACGACCACGCGGTCATCGTGGCGGGCGTGCGGTACTGGTGTGAGCGGGCCGATCCGCCGATCCGTCTCGTCGACGCCGGGGCGCGGCTGGCCGACGTGTGGACCGGGCCGGGCGCCACCGCGGACGTGGTGATCTTCGACCTGGAGCTGGTGCCCGGGACGCCGGACTTCGGTGAGCTTCGCCGGCTGGTCGACAGTGGACGCCGGGTGGTCGTGTACTCGCCACGCGCCGACCATGCGACCGCGACGAAGTGCGTCGACCTCGGCGCACTCGCGTACCTGACCAAGCGTGAAGGTCCGGAGCACCTCGTGCCGGCGATCCGCGCGGCCGCGCGAGGCCTGCCATACACCGTTGCGCCACTGCCCGGCGCGGACGACGCACCCAGCAAGCCGCGCCTGTCCCCGCGCGAGGTGGAGGTCCTGCGTGCCTGGTTCGCCTCGACGTCCAAGGAACTCGTCGCCGCGAAGCTCCACATCACCGTCAAGACCGTCGACACGCACATCACCAGGGCACGGGTGAAGTACGCGACGGTCGGCCGTGCCGCCCGCACCAAGAGCGACCTCGTCACCCGAGCACTCGACGACGGTGTCATCACACTGACCGAGCTCAACCAGGCCGCACTGTGAGGCGGTCCGTCATCGCCGATGTCCGTAAGGCTCCGCCAGGCGAAGATCACCTACCGCCGGGCTTGCGCACGGGTACTGGCGCGAGTCCGGGTTTGCCCGTCCGGGCAGAATGCCCGGACGGAATTACTTTCTGGCACAAGGAACGTCGGGACACGCCGTTACAGTCACCCGATGCGCATCGGACTCGGCGTGGATGAGATGGGACCATCCCTGGAGACGGTCATCGACCAGATGCGCGCCGCGGCCACGGCCGGTCTTGCCGGAGTCTGGCTGGCGCAGCGCACCGGCCGGGACGCGCTGACCACACTGGCGGTCGCCGGAAGGCAAGTGCCCGGCATCGAGCTCGGTACCGCGGTGGTACCGACCTACCCCCGGCACCCGCTTGCCCCTGCGGCTGGCAGCAAGGTACCTCGTGTCGTCGCCGCCACAGTCGCCTGTGTCACGTCCCACGGGGACGATCGCCGGGCATGGGTCGCCGAGCACTTCGGGATGGTCGGACAGATGCCCAGCTACCGCGCCATGCTTGACCGAGGTCGCGCGTCCGGTCCCGAGGACGCGGTCCTCATCGGTGATGAAACCACTGTCGAGCACCAGATCAGCCAACTGTTCGACGCCGGCGCCACCGAACTCGTCGTGATGCCCCTCGGGCGGAAGAGGAACAGACCCGGACGATCGGGCTTCTGACCGAACTGGCTCGCTAGGTCGTGTTTCGAATGTCCCGGTCGATGAGAGTCGGGATCGGGGCGGTTCCTGGCGTCGCCGCGGGATCGCCGCGAATACTGGTTGTCTTTGGGCGGTCCCGCGGTGGCGTCAGGGGCCGCATCCGGCCCGGCTATCGCGATCGGGCATTTGAAACACGGCCTAGGCCCCAGTCGCGCCCCTCGCCGGGGTACGGGCTTCCTTGCCGCCACCCCGAGGCGTGCCGGACCGCGCGGCAGACAGCAGACCGCCGATTTGCTCGTGATCCATTTTTGCGGCATCTTTACGCGCGGTGCGCCGGGAAGTCTGGTCGGCACTCCGCTGCACGGTGGAGCGGAGTCGGGCGAGAGGAGACTTCTCCGTGGTGCTGGTGCTCGCGTTCGGCGTGGTGTTGCTCCTCAGCGTGTCCCTGTCCGGCGTCGCGGCCCGGACGATCCTGTCGACCGGCGCGTCAAGACCACGACAGCAAGTCAGCATGAGCGTCTCGACCGTCGTATCCTGCGGATGTGCAAGCGCGAAACATGGCCGAGGCCTACCCGGTCACCAGCTTGGACGCCGACGCGCTGGAGGCCGCCCGGCTGATGGGCGAGCACCGCATGCCCGGCCTGGTGGTGACGGACACCGACGGCAGGCCGCACTCAGTGCTCGGCGCGTCCCAGGTGGTGCGGTTCCTGGTGCCGAGCTATGTGCAGGACGACCCGGCGCTGGCCGGTGTGATCGACGAGCAGTTCGCCGACAAAGTGGCCACCAAACTGTCCGGGCACACCGTGCGGGAACTGCTGCCCAAGGACCGGCCGGAGCTGGCAGTCGCGGAGGCCGACGACACGATCATCGAAGTGGCAGCGGTGATGGCACGCATGCGCTGCCCGTTGGTCGCGGTCGTCGACAAGGGCGAGATCCTGGGGGTTGTCACCGCGTCCCGGTTGCTGGAGCTCGCTCTACCGCGCTGAGGAGTGACCGGTGATCGCCGTCGCGGTCGCCGTGTTCGTGGTGGCCTACATCCTCATCGCCACCGAGAAGGTCCATCGTCTGATGGCCGCGCTCGGCGGCGCCGCGGTGCTGCTGGCGCTCGGCGTCGTGGGCTCCGAGGACGCCTTCTACTCCCACGAGACCGGCATCGACTGGGACGTCATCTTCCTGCTGCTCGGCATGATGATCATCGTCGGTGTGCTGCGCAAGACCGGTGTCTTCGAATACGTCGCCATCTGGGCGGCCAAGCGGGCGGGTGGCTCGCCGCTGCGCGTGATGATCCTGCTGGTCCTGATCACCGCCATCGCCTCGGCGTTCCTGGACAACGTCACCACCGTACTGCTGATCGCGCCGGTCACCCTGTTGGTGTGCGAACGGCTCGGCATCAACCCGGTGCCGTTCCTCATCGCCGAGGTACTGGCGTCGAACATCGGCGGCGCGGCCACGTTGATCGGCGATCCGCCGAACATCATCATCGGCAGCCGGGCGGGCCTGTCGTTCAACGACTTCCTCGTGCACATGGCCCCGATCATCGTCGTCGAGCTGATCGTGTTCACACTGATCCTGCCGCTGTTGTTCCGTGGCTCGTTCACGGCTGACCCGGAACGCATCGAGGGTGTCATGGCGCTCAACGAGCGTGAGGCGATCCGGGACAAGCGGCTGCTGGTCAAGTGTGGTGTCGTGCTGCTGGCGGTGTTCGCGGGGTTCGTCGGGCACTCCGCGCTCCACATCGAACCGTCCATTGTGGCTCTTCTCGGCGCGGGCGTGCTCGTGCTGATCTCCGGCCTGCGACCGCGGGACTACATGGACGGCGTCGAATGGGAGACGCTGCTGTTCTTCGCAGGCCTGTTCATCATGGTCGGCGCACTGGTCAAAACAGGCGTCATCGGCGACCTCGCGACTGTGGCCACCGAAGCGACAGGCGGCGACGCTCTGCTGGCGGTCATGCTGATCCTTGGCGTCTCCGCGGTGCTGTCCGGCATCATCGACAACATTCCCTACGTGGCGACGATGAGTCCGCTTGTCCAACAACTGGCCGGCAGTGTCGCGGACCCCGCGCAGTCGCAGGCTCTGTGGTGGTCGCTCGCACTGGGAGCGGACCTCGGCGGCAACATGACCGCCGTCGGCGCCAGTGCCAACGTCGTCGTGCTCGGCATCGCCGCCAGAGCCGGCAGTCCCATCAGCTTCTGGGAATTCACCAAGAAAGGCGTGATCGTCACCTTGATCACCATCGTGATCGCGGCGCCCTATCTCTGGCTGCGTTACTTCGTATGGTGATGGTGAACCAGGTCAGGCCGGTAACTTCAGCACGCGATCACCGAGCACGGCGGCCGTCGTGATTCCGTTGCCCGGCGGGAAGCGATACGCTCGATGGACGGTCGTCGAAGCCCGCATGAGAATGGACACGCCATGTCCGAAATGATCTTCCCGCTCATCCTGATCGCGGCGTTCGTGCTGATCGCGTTGATGTTGCGGTTCCTGGAGCGAAAACGGCGTTGAGCGAAACCTCCTGCGTACTGATCAGATCGCACTGCTCCAACGAACGGTCCTCGTCGGCTGGCGCGGCGCCGGACACTCACCTTGCACGGGGACGACGGACTCGCGCGCCTCGTCAGTGCCGGATGGTCATCGTCGCCGAGCCCAGCGCCGCGAGTAGTTCTACGCCCCCTACGGCGATGAGTACGAAAGAGTTCCCATCGTGACGACCGTGATGATGGACGCGACCGCTGCAACTTGCGGCCTCATCCATCGACAACGACTGGACAAACACTCATGGCCGTTGACGACAAGGTCCTGGTCCCGTGCCTCGGTTGTGCCGTACGGCTCTTCCGGTGACGGTTCCTGTGGCCATGGTGCGGGCAAGGACGTCGAGATCATGGTGTTGCGGCGGGCTGCAGCGGCAACTCTGCGACGCCAGGGTGCCGTTCAGTTCCGATCGACGGGGCGCCACTCGCGGCGCTCCTGCACCGACGGTGCACTGGCAAGGCGAACGCATCGCGATCATGATCAACGACACGCTCGCCCGCCAGCGCACTCGGGATTATCAGTACGCGTTCAATGACCGATCGAATAAGTCCGTCCACGATGCCTGGACATGAACAGCCGCCAAGAACCGGCACATCGAGTCACGAGGGTCAGGCGTCAATGATGTACGTAAGGATGAGATCCGGGATCCGGCCGCCACCCACCCAACGGGTTTTCGTCACGAAGCCGCCGATCTCGACCAGCGCGGGCGCCTCGTAGCGATCCGCTGTCGTCTCGTCCATGCTCTTCACCTCCTTCCTCGTCAGCGAAGGGAACTGAAGCTCGATCTGCACGAGAGGGCCGCCAGCGCTAATCCCCAGCCAGCTTCCACTTCAGCGCGTCCCCAGGGGCAGGCTCTGTCGGGCTGGTAGGTGGCTGCTCTGTCGCCATGGCGTCCTCTTCCACCAGGCTGAGCAACTCGTCGACGTCGAGGTCATGGATGGTTGTGGCGAGTTCGCGTGCCACAGCCGTTGCCCGCGCCCCTCGCTCTGCGATCGGCCCTGCCTCAAGCCTGGTTCGGACGTCTTGCAACGCACGTTCGAACATCGCGAGCATGAGGTCCTTCGTCTCCGGCTCCTGGATGACGAACGACACGTGTGTGCTTGTCTCGTCGGTAGCGCGTGCGGTGTGTGCCACTCCCGGTGGCATGTAGAGCGCCTCGCCACGGCGGAGGGTGAGGTGCGTGACCTCGGTGCTTGGGCCGTCGCCGACAAGAGCGCCAGTGGCCCACCAGTTCGTCGGCGCGTTGCGTTCCACGTGCCACTCTTTCGAGCCGGCTGTCTGCACGGCGATCACGTGCTGGCCGTCTCGGTGCCAGGCGAGTCCTGGATTGTGCGCAGGTGTGTGGAACACCGTCACGTCGCACCGGGCGCGCAGCGCCGACGACAGGCGCGCGGCGATCTCACCGAGCGAGCCGATCCACCGGTGCGCCTGGTAGAGCATCACGGTGGCTCCGTCGGCTACCAGTGCCCTGGCCTTCGCTCCGTCCAACTGCCCGGCGTCCGGGTCCGCTGATGGCACCGCGCCGACGGTGACTGCCCGATCGGGGACCTGTTTGCCGTTGCGTGCGAAGGAAATGTACGGCGGCCGAAGTCCCTCCGTCGCCAGCAGTCGGTCGATCGCGATCTGCTCGACGGAGGCGAGCAAGGACGGTGCGACCGGTACCGGGGTCGTCCGGACTCCCCAGGCCGACTCGATGTTCGCGTTCTGCGTGGTGAGCAGATCGAACCCGTGTGACACAGTCATTGTGGTGCTCCTGTCACGATCTCGGCCGGATCACGACCATTCGGTGGAACTGGTCGACTTGCTCGGTGTCCTCGTCCACGGGTGTGCCGTCGACCTGGACCCAGGCGTGGGCCCGGAATGGTTCGGTCCGCACTCCCACGCACCATTCCGGCCAGGTGCCGCACAGGCGGCACAAAAGCGCGGTGGCGATCGACCGCTGCAGACACCACGGTCCAGTGCAGAGCACACTGGAGAACAGGACGGCGTTGCGCGCCTGGTGGGTTTCCCGGACCGTGCTCGCACGGGCACCCCGGCGCAGGACATTCAGCAGCGCGAACTGGCGCTCGGGTGACAGCTTCGCGATGACTAGGGCTAGCAGGACTGCGAGCCGCGCGAGCGGGCGCATCCACAGCGGTGGCGGAGCATCCGCTGTCTCGTTGACCATCGGCGCGCTCATCGAGCGATCAACTTCGCGGCTCGCAGTTGCCGGACCAGCTCAGTCACATCTGACAGGGCGTGGTCGGACGCGTCGGGGTACTTCTCCTGGAGCCGGCTCGCCGCCGACTCCACAGACTCCCCGCTCAGCAGCAGCCGGACCGTCTCCGATCCCGTGCCGTTGAGCTGCCAGTACCGTCCGGTCCGCTGGTGCAGGAACACCATCCCGTCCTCGGACTCGACCATCGTGACAAACGGGGACAGTGCTATACCTGGCATGAGAGACCTCCTGTTCGTTGGGTCATCGCAGCCGCAGGCCGGTCTCGGCAGGCAGCGACCGGAGCCATGCCTCGCAGGCCAGCGTGTTCTCCAACGGGCCGATGTTCGCGGGGTCCGGCATGATTCCCGAGAGCACGCGGCGGAAGCCTGCGGGATCGACCAGGCCCATCGCCACGAGATGCGATTCCTCGCACATCTGGCGCATCCGGTCGAGATGGCGCTTGCGGCCGGCGTAGGTGTCCACTGTGAAATGGCCCTTGGTGGTTCTATCGAGGATGTACTCGGGCACGATCCCGCGCATGGCGGCTGCGAGGAGCGGTTTCGTGCGGCCGACCACGTGCCGGTCCGCCAGCCGGACGGACAAGGCCGCTCGCACGACCTGGTCATCAAGGAACGGTGCTTCGAAACTCACCCCGGAACGCGCCCCGAGCGTGTTCGCGAACCGGACGATCGATCCGTTCACCAGGATGGAGCGCAATGTGTCGTGCTGGAACGGGACCGGTGAAAGGGGTTGGGGATTGGTCACCGCACAGCCGCAGAGCGTGTCCCGGACCAGTTCGGCGGCCTGTCGGGATGCCCATGCGGGCAGGTGTGGATCCGGTTCCCACCCCACCTGTGACTCGAAGTCGGGCGGGGACAGCAGCCCGTCAGCTGACCGGTGCAACCACTCGGCGTAGGGCGGAAAAGGACGGACCACGCGCAGTGTCGTTGTGAGGGACCAGCGTCGCATGGCGCGGATCGCACGGATTGAGCGCAGCGATCTGATCGGGTTCTGCTGGGCGAGCGCGTTCACGTACGTCGTTCCCGTGGCCGCGAGTTCGTCGCTACCGTGCCCTTGGATGTGGCTGGTTGCGCCGCGCGCGGCCACCAGCCGGGCGACATCGTCGACATAGGCCCGCATGGCGATGAACGGTGGCGGCTCGTCCACCTCGAGGTCGTCGCGATCCAGCGAGTCGTAATACAACACGGCGGTGTCCCTGTCGAGCACGACGTGTTCGGCATCGGGCAGGGCCGTTTCGGCTCGACTGGCGAAAGCCTCATCGGGATTCGTCGGATCCATGGGCTTGCGACGTACGGTCACCAGCCGACCGCCTTGCCCGGCGGCGATGAAGCAGAGGCTCGTCGAGTCCATCCCCCCGGAGAGGTCGGCACCGACGACCGGTGCGGTACCCGTTCGTGCCGCGACCGCTGCGACGAGCGCTTCCCGGAACCGGTGAGCAGCCTGCTCTATCGGGATATCCGGCTCCGGCGGGCTCCACCACCGCACCGGTTCGGCGGTTCCGTCCGGGCGTAGGCAGAGGTAGTGCCCGAAGGGAACGCAGTCGATCTCCCGCCACACACTGCGCTCGTTCAGCGGCCACGGTGGCACGTAGCAGAGCAGGTGCATCGCGACGTGCTCCTCGGCCAGGGTCAGCCTGCGCAGTTCGCGCAGCGGTGACACCCGGTTCGCCACCACCCTGATGCCGTGCACCGACGTGGCGAAGAGTTGCCGTGCGCCGGAGAGGCTGCCCTGAACCCTGACGACCCCGTCGATAGCGGCCACCAAGTGAAAGCACCCCGCTGTCCGCTCCACCAGCCGATCGAACTGCCGCAGATCACTGACCTTGCCGAGCTGCGCTGCAAGCTCCGGTTCGGTGGTGCGCGCGCAACCGAGCAGCGCGATCCTCGACGCACCGGTCTGGGCACCGATGACAACACCAGCGGGCCAACGGCCAGCCAGCCAAGGCCGACCGGAGTGGTGATATAGCGTGTTCTCCCGGTACCTCTCGGGGAGCCGGGCGTACACCTCGTCAGCGGCGGGGTGATCCGGCAGGACAACGAACTCCATTCTCAGGTCCCTACTGTGTCGGTGGTCTACGTTGCTGCCGTGTCAGTGCCGATCCGTGCCGCGGTCTGGTCGTCGGTGACCCGGGACAGCGCCACCGACGACCAGACCGCGCTCACGACATCAACCGCCGAATGTGCAGAAGAAGTCGGGGACCCAGCCGACGCAAACCCAGCGGGTCTTCTCGGAGAAGCCACCGATCTCGACCAGCGCCGGCGCTTCGTAGCGAACCTCTGTCGTCTCAACCATCTTTTTCACCTCCTTTCTCGTGTCAAGGTGGACCTACCAGTCGGATGGGTCGTGGCGCGGCCACTACACCCATCCCGCTCAGGGCACTGCCGACGATGGATTCAGCTCCAGCGGCGTATTCCGCGTGGTGTGCGGGATTCCTTCGAGGCAGCCGCGGCATGCGACCTCCGGCAGAAACGCGACGAGGCCAAGCGCCTGGCCCGCATCGCTCCGATCGGCCTTGGCATACCCGTCATCGCAGCACCGCGATGACCTCAGCTCCTGCTGGATCACGAACCGCATCGGTTAACACCCTGCTTCCGGCGTAAGCGGACATGACGAGACCGTGGCGGGGATTGACGGCGGGAACGCCGTTCGACGTGCAGCAGCTGTGAGCGCCGATCCTTTCTGACCTACCTGGCAGAAGAACCGGTGGCGGCTAAACCGGTTTGCCACACTTGGGATCGCGGTTCGCGTCACTGGTGCACAGTTTGACTTTCACCGATTTCTCCTGAGGAAAGATCCTGTCCTCGCCTGAGGCGCCTAATCCGCCGGTTACCTCAAAAATTTCGTACTCGTTGATGCTCGTCACGAGCCACGCCTCGACCCGCCGCCCGTCCTTCGCGGTGTCCTCCAGGTACAGGTGGATGTTCGCGTGGTACTGCTCGATGCAGATGTCGTACCGCATCAGGGCACCCGAGATCGTCGTGGTGCCCCATCGGCTACCTTGCCGGCAATCCTCGCTCGTGGATTCGTTGGTAACCGCCCCGGCGGACCCGGCGCCCACCAGCACAAGGCTGAGAGCACTGGCAGTCGTGACGATGGCTCGGACTGTTTTACGCATGGCTATACCTCACTTGGGGACTCAGCGTTGCGGGAAATAGCGGCGGGCGGTGCCCGCCGGAAGAGCTTGTATTCATCCGCGCAAGTCAGCGTGGCCGAGGCGTGATCGGAAGCAGTGTAGTTGTGCACTCCGACGCCGGTTGAGTGAAGCCGCGTACGAAAGGTGCAGTCGAACTTTCACTTGTGGTCGGGTTCTTTCGTTGGATGAGGGTTGTTCTCCAGCCAGTCGGCGCACCGTCGGAGGCAACGTCGTCACTGATCAAGCGCGCTGGTCAACGTTCGCCGCCGTTCCGGATGCGCCGCCATGTCTCAGGATCGACGATGCCATTGCCGAACCAGCCGCACTCGCGCTGTGCAAATCTCACGCATACCCGCCCCTCCACCGAAATGCCGTCGAGCGGGCCCGCTGTAGTAACCCCCCAGTCAAGCAGGCACTGAATCTCGCGGGCGACGCCCAAATCGCCATCCACTACGACGACGTTCCCGGCCCAACTGTAGTCCGCAGTCAACCCACGTAGTCGGCGGTCGTCCGCCACCAGACCAGGCACCGCGGCTGAACGCCGGAATCGATCATCGGATCACTGTGCGCAGCGTGGCCCTCAACCGCGGCTGACTCTACGGTCGTCGTCGCGCTGGCCACCGACGCGACGAGGCAAGCACGAGTCGCACCGCCTCACACTCCACTTCATGTCAGCTTCCTCCCCCATTGCCACTTCTGTGTGACGTCGATCCACATCGTTGACCTTCCCTCGGTGTGGACCAGTTGATTCCTTACTACAACGATTGTCGTGGCTGGCCGTGGTTGGAACGTGGCTATAACGTGGATGTGAATTCGGTGCCGCTGCTCCCCCGGATTCGCTTGCCGCTGGGGGCGTCACAGGTACGAGCTTCGCTTGCTGGGGAGGCAGTGTGGAGTTCTGGGTGTTGGGCCCGTTGGAGGTACGGGATCAGGGCCAGGTGGTAGATCTGGGCGCGCCGCGGGTCCGTCTGGTGTGTGGGCTTCTGCTGGCCCGACCGGGTGATCTGGTCGCGGTGGAGCAGTTCGTGGACGAGTTGTGGCCTGATCAGCCGCCGCCGGATGCTCGGGCGTTGGTGCGAGGCTATGTGTCGCGGTTGCGGCGGGCGTTGCGATCCGGCCCCAGTGGCGCAGACCGGGTGGTGACCCGAAAGCCCGGTTATCTGCTGCAGGTTGAGGATCAGGAGTTGGACGTGCAGCGGTTCGAGCGGCTGGTTGCCGAGGCACGGTCGGCTCGGCAGGCCGGGCAACCGCGCCGCAGTGCCGAGTTGTTCCGTCGGGCCCATCAACTGTGGCGAGGTAGTCCGTTCGCCGACGTGCCCCATGCGGCGAGCATTGCGGCCGTGTCGACGTGGCTGATCGAACATCGACTGACAACGCGGGAGGAGTGGTTCGACGTCGCGCTGGCGGCCGGTCAGGACGCGGAGGTCGTCACCGAGTTGACCGAGTTCGTCACGGCGCATCCGCTGCGGGAACGCTCGGCCAGTCAACTCATGCTGGCCCTGTATCGGTGCGGCCGGCAGGCCGAGGCCTTAGAGCAGTACCAGCGAACCCGACGCATCATGGCCGACGAGATCGGTGTCGAACCCGGTGCCAAGTTGCAACACCTGCACCAGCGAATCCTGAACGCCGACCCGACCCTGGCCAATCCCACCGACCCACCCGACGTGGTTGAAGCGGACGACGCGGCGGCCACTTCGACGAGCGCTCCGGCCACAACCTCTGCGTCGCTGGAAGGCGAGCATGAGAGCAGACCCGGTCGGCCGGCACGCGAGTCGACTGAAGTTGTCGCATGGCGGCAGCTACCGATGGATATCGCCGAATTCACCGGACGGCAGGCAGAGCTGGCGACGTTGCATGGACTGGCTGACGTCGGTGAGCCGGATCTGCCTACTGCGGTTGTCATATCCGCTATCGAGGGCATGGCAGGCGTGGGCAAGACGCGCCTGGCGGTTCATCTGGCACACCGGCTGATCAACCGGGGACGGTATGACGACGTTCAGTTGTGGACCGATCTGCGTGGGTTCGATGCCGACCACCCGCCTGCCGATCCAGCAGACGTACTGGAAAGCTTCCTGCGGCTGCTTGGTGTTCCGGGTGACCACATACCCCCCGATGTGGAGTCGCGGGCGGCGTTGTATCGCGATCGGCTCGCGGAAAAACGAGCGTTGATCTTGCTCGACAATGCGGTACGCGAAGAGCAGGTTCGTCCTCTGTTGCCAGGCCGGCCCGGCTGTTTCGTACTCATCACCAGCCGCCGAAGCCTATCCAGCCTGGATGGTGCGCACGCCATGCGCTTGGACGTCCTCTCCCCCGAGGAAGCGGTCCAACTCATGGCCCAGATCGCGACGGACGACAGAATCGCCACTCAGCGACACGCCGCAGCACGAGTGGCGAATCTGTGCGGGCACTTGCCGATCGCGCTGACCCTGGCCGCTCGTCGGCTGCGAACCCGACCGCGCTGGACGGTCTCCGACCTGGCCGACCGACTGGCGGGTGACGCCGACGGACTACAGAGTGTGTCGCCACAGACGCGTGGCCTCAACAGCACGTTCGACCTGTCATACCGCGCGATCTCGGCTGATCAGCAGCGCATGTTCCGGCTGCTGGGTCTCCACGTCGGCAACGACATCACCGCGGAGTCGGCGGCCGCGTTGGCCGGATGGACACGGCGGCAGGCGGAGGAAGTGCTGGAAGCGCTGTTGGACGAGCACCTACTCCAACAGGAAATTGTCGGCAGGTACCGGTTCCACGATCTGATCCGCCCCTATGCCCGCCACCTCGCCGATACTGAGGAGACCTCAGGCCAACGCGTGCAAGCGCTGCATCGACTTCTCACGTGGTACCTGCATGCCGCCGCGGCCGCTCATGATGTCTTCGACCCCCACCGAACCCGCATCACAGATCTGGAATTACTCCCGACCGAGTGCACCGTACCCAAGTTTCGTGATTACGAGCAGGCACTTGTCTGGTACGAGGCAGAGCGAGCGAACCTCGTCGCTGCAATCCGTGCCGCTCATCCACATGGGCTGCCAGAGGTGGCGTGGCAACTCGCCTGGGTGATGATGAGCTTCTTCTACCGTCGCAGCTACTGGGACGACTGGATCTCCAGCTACCACACAGGGCTGGCAGCGGCGCAGGCCGTCGGCAACCAGCACGGCGAGGCCACAATGTACAACGGTCTTGGTGTCGCGCACAGCGACCTAAGGCAGTACACCACCGCCATCGACTGCCACGAGCGTGCACAGATCATCTTCGAGAGCATCAACAACCAGCGCGGCCAAGCCTGGAACCTCAACAACCTCGGCGTCGTCTACGTTGACCTCCACCGCCTCGACGAGGCAGCCGACTGCTTCCAGCGCGCCCTGCCGATTTTCCGCAGCATCGGCGACACCCGAGGCGAGGGCATCTGCCTGAACAATCTCGGCGACACCACCCGCCGGCTCGGCGACACCGAAGCCGCCATTACCTATCTCACCGATGCGCTGGCCATCCAACAACGACGGGAAGACCACGGTGGCCTGCAATTCACACTCACCACGCTCGGTGATCTCCACCAGGACACACACCAGTACGACATCGCTCTCGAGTACTACAAGCGTGCCATGACCACCAGCCGGCAACTCGACGATCAACGCACCACCGCCCGCACCCTCACCAATCTGGCCAAAACCCACCGTGCCCTCGGAAACATCCCTGCCGCCATCGATCACTGGCGCCAGGCCCACACCATCTTCACCGACCTCAGCGACCCTCAAGCGGACGAAATCGCCGACGAACTCACCGAAGCCATCTGGTCGGAACGCTGACCATCGGTGAGTCAGGAGCCAAGGTTTCGTGCTGCTCGTCACTCTGGTTGATCTCGGGCCAGATCAGAACCGCAGTACCGACACGCGTGCGCCGGTCAGTTCGGTCACCTGAGTCCGGCCGATACGGAGACCATTGAGCACGCGGTCATGCGACCCGTTAATGCTGCTGAGTGATTGTCCGGCACGATCCGGTCAACAGGGGACGCTGCGCTCCCAGCGCACCTACGGTGTCTCGCCGGAGAGGTGCCTTACATGATGAACGGCCACGTTCCAACGGAGGAACCCGACCTGCGCAAGACCCCCAAGGCGACCACACCCGGAGAGGCCACGGCCTTTCGTGTACTGACCGTGGCCGCCACCGTTGGTGCGGCGCTCACGACCGTGCCGACGGCGGACACGGCCTCATCGGCGATCTACACGGTGAGAGTCGTGATCCTCGCCGTCATCAGCGCCGGGCTGGCTCCTCAACTGTTGGAAGTTGTGAAAAAGCTGCCGTACTGCCAGTTCGTGGTCGTGCTGATCGCGTTGGCGTTGGCGGCTGTGTTGTCAGCGCTGATCGTCCTAGACGAGTAAGTCCTAAGTCGGTGCGGTGTCTGGAGATGGACGAAGGGTGTTCAAGATCAGTTTGTGACGACCGACCTGAACACCCTTACGTCCGGTTCTCCAAGGAGTTCCGCAGCGTCGTCACAGACACCCTGCGCGACGGCGGCCTCCCGTCTGATGCTGTCGGCCGTCTCACCAAAGTACTTGAGAACTAGATGACTGATTCCGTGAAGATCACGTGAAGTGAGGCCGGGGCGCGGACATGAGAGGAGGGTGTTCAAGATCAATGTGTGACGAAAGAACTGAACACCCTCCTGACCGCACTCTACGTGCTGGTCGACGATCACGTGGTACCACCCCGCACCGGACGCGGCCGTCGGCCGTTGCTGTCCGACAGCGAGCTGATCACCTTGGCCGTGGCTCAGGTGCTGCTGCGGTACCCCAGCGAGCGGCGCTGGATCCGGCATATCCGTTCCAGCGCCGAGTGGCAGGTCATGTTCCCGTACCTGCCGGAGCAGTCCGGCTACCACAGGCGGCTCAAGAACGTCCATCCGTTGCTGTGCAAAGCGATTCTTGTCCTGGCGGCGTGCTGCCCGTCCTGGTTCGACGATGTGTGGATCGCCGACGCCACCCCTGTTCCGTGCGGCATGTCGCGCGAGACGGTGAAACGCTCGGACCTGGCCGGCTGGGCGAACTACGGCTACTGCGCCGCGCATTCCCGGTTCTACTGGGGCCTGAAGCTCTACCTGGTCTGCACGGGCGACGGGATGCCGATCATGTGGTGCCTGGCCAACCCGAAGCTCGG
>NZ_JAAATY010000034.1 GCF_013280595.1 Kibdelosporangium persicum | reverse complement strand
TAGGCCGTGTTTCAAATGCCCGATCGCGATAGCCGGGCCGGATGCGGCCCCTGACGCCACCGCGGGACCGCCCAAAGACAACCAGTATTCGCGGCGATCCCGCGGCGACGCCAGGAACCGCCCCGATCCCGACTCTCATCGACCGGGACATTCAAAACACGACCTAGTGCTGCCTGCGCGTCTCCGCGAGGAACGGGCAGCCGACCAGGCGACGTAGTTCGTTCGCCAGTTCGGCTGTCGTCGCCACCGGCTGCTCGAACGCGAGCCGCACGTCGTGGTCGGCGTCGGCTGCCTCGACCCGCAGCCGAAGCCCGAACCGGTCGAGCCCGAGCGGCCGGATGTGACCGCCGCGCAGCTCGTCCGGCAGGTGACGGCCCAGCATCGAGACGACGTCGGTGTGCGCGAGCTCCAAGTGACGCAACCAGTCCGCCTCGTACGCGCAGAACGGGTCCGGCGTCGCGGCGGTGAAGTCCTCCAGCGACAGCGAGTGCGTGCCCTCGGCGTCGGCGAGCACGAGCGAGGCGGGGATGACCTGGAGCATCGTTGCGCCGTGGCCGACGTCCAGCAGACGCGGGTCCGGACGCTCCTCGGCGACCAGCATCGCGGCGCGCCTGGCTTCGTCGTCGGACAGTGCCCGCACCCAGCCCGTGAACCACAGCAGGCCACGCACCGGCTCCCGCAACGGAACCGGCGCAGTGTCCGCGAGCTCGAGCATCGCCGCGAGCTCACCGCGTGGCGCCGCCCACGCGGCCGCCACGAACGGGTTACTCTGCGCGATGAGCACGCTGGCCACGCCGTCCGCGTGCACGTGGTGTGTCAGTGGCACGACTTTTCCGGCACCTTCGGCGGACGGCATCAGCGTGGCCTTGCCGCCGCGCGTGGCGATGGTGCGCGCACGCTCGGCCGGAGTGGGTGTCTCGGTCACTGTCACCTCCAAGTTAGGGCAGCCTAACTTGGAGAGCCGGTTCTTGGGAAGTGGGCGTCACCCGAACCGGTGGGCGACGCCGCCTGCGCCAGCGCTGGACCAGCCGTCCGAGCCGGTTGTCCACTTCGAGGCGGTCCTGGCGGGTTTCGTGGTCGATGCACCAAGCGTGGTTGATCATGGCTTCCTCCTTCGTCATGAAGGCGACGCGCCGGGCCGGCGAAATCGACAGCGCGGGGGATGTCGATTTCCGGCCGTTCCCGCGTCGTGTCGGTGAGAACCTTGACCCGACAAGGAGGCCTTGAGTGCGGTACATGCTGATGATCTGCGACGACGGGGCGAAGCTGGAAAGCCCCGCCGAACTGGACGCCAAGCCCGACCACGTGGCCTGGATGCGCGATCTGGACGAACGCGACATGAGCCGTGGCAGGTACCTGATGCGTCCGCCCGCGGAGGCGAAGACCGTGCGGGTGCGGGACGGCAAGGAACTGGTGTCCGACGGTCCGTTCGCCGAGACCAAGGAGTGGGTCGCGGGCGTCGAACTGATCGAGTGCGCGGACCTGGACGAGGCGATCGCGATCGCGTCGGCCCATGAGGCCGCGGGCCGGTACCCGATCGAGATCCGTCCGTACTGGGAGGACTGAGCGATGAAGTTCATGATGTGGGTCTGCGTGGACGACGCCCTGATCGGGACCACAGAAGACTGCCCGGACACGTGGATCGCCGACACCGGCTCGCGCCACCTGGAAGGCAACCAGCTTCGGCCCGTCTCGGACGCGACAACGCTGTGGCCACGTGACGGCCGGGTTTTCGTGTCGGACGGCCCGTTCGCCGAGACGAAGGAGCAGATCGCGGGCTACGACATCCTGGAGTGCGCCGACATGGACGAAGCGTTGGCGATCGCGGCCAGGCACCCGGTCGCGAAGTTCGGCGCGATCGAAGTGCGGCCGATTTGGGAGTGACGGAAGCGATCGAGGAAGCTTTCCGCGCCGAATGGGGGCGCGTGGTCGCGACCTTGATCCGCCTGACCGGCGACTGGGACCTCGCGGAGGAGTGCACCCAGGAAGCGTTCGCGCGCGCCATGGCCCACTGGCCCCAGGACGGCGTCCCCCGCCGCCCTGGGGCTTGGCTCACCACGACAGCGCGCAACCGTGCCCTCGACCGCATCCGCCGCGCGGCCGCGGAAACCAATCGTCTGGCCGATCTCGCGACCATCGGGTCACCTGAGGCGTCCACAGAGGACTCGTTCCCGGACGACCGGCTGAAGCTGATGTTCACCTGCTGTCACCCGGCACTGCCGCTGGAAGCCCAGGTGGCGCTGACCTTGCGCACGTTGACGGGCATGACCACCCCGGAGATCGCCCGCGCGTTCCTCGTGCCAGAGCCGACCATGGCCCAACGCCTCGTACGCGCGAAACGGAAGATCCACAACGCGCGCATCCCGTACCGCGTTCCGCCGCCTTCGTTGTTGCCTGAACGCACCTCGGGCGTGCTGGGTGTGCTGTACCTGCTGTTCAACCAGGGCTACTCGAACTATTCGTTGGTGGACGAGGCAATCCGCCTCACCAGAGTCCTGGTCTCGCTGATGCCGCACACGCCGGAAGCCAGCGGCCTGCTGGCCCTGATGCTGTTCCACAACTCCCGCCGCGACACCCGCCTCGACGCGTCCGGCGATCTCGTGACGCTCGAAGACCAGGACCGATCCCGATGGGACCAGGAGTTGATCGAGGAAGGCATCGCGGTACTGGACGCGGCGCTGGAACAAGGCCACCCGGGCCCGTACCAACTCCAGGCCGCGATCGCCGCCTGCCACGCCACCGCACCGACGGCATCGGACACGGACTGGCCCCGCATCGCCATGCTGTACGAGGCAATGCTCCGCCTGAACCCGTCACCCGTCATCGAACTGAACCGCGCCGTCGCCGTCGCCATGGCCTCCGGACCGTCCGAGGGCCTGGCACTGCTCGACTCCTTGCAGGACAAGCTCACCGGCTACCACCTCCTGCCCGCGACCCGCGCCGACTTCCTACGGCGGCTCGGCCGCATTCCAGAAGCGGCCGAGGCCTACCGCGAGGCCCTGGAACTCGCACCCACCGATGCCGAACGCCGCTTCCTCACCCGCCGCCTCTCGGAGCTGGACAGCGCTTGACCTGACCGAACTCGGCCCTTCACGGGTCGACCGTTGACACACCGTGGACAGGAAGACTGATCTTTGTAGGCTCAGTGCACGGGTACAGCCAGCTGTGCGGCGAGGCGAGCGGCTTCGGCGGCTACTGACCGACGACCACTGTCGACGATAAATCTGATAGCGGCGCCCCGGTAGAGCGCACCCGTTCCCCGATGCGTCGGGCAAGCTGCTCGTCCACAGTTTCTCGGTCGCCTTGCCTTGGGGGCTGTGACCTCGAATGATGTTACGCGGCACACCCGTGACACGACCAGGTGACAGACTTGCTGGCGTGCCTTCGCCGTGCATACTCGTGCTGTTCGACGTCGACCACACGCTCGTCGAGACGCGCGGGATTGGCCGTGAAATGTATGAACGCGTGTTTCCGGCTGTGACCGGGGTGCCGTTTCACAAGCTCGCTGCTGTCTCCGGACGGACTGAGCTGGACATCATTCGCGAGACCTTGGATCTGCATGGTGTGGAACCCACCGCGGAGGCGATCCGGAAGCTGGCTGATGCTCTGGCTGCGGGCTATGACGCTGCGCGAGATGAACTCGCCGAACGTGGCCGTGCCTTGCCGGGCGTCTTGCGGTCGCTCGCCACATTGGCAGGAGAACCGAAGATCCATCTCGGTGTGCTGACCGGCAATCTGCGGGCTGTCGCGCAGATCAAGCTGGAGGTCTTCGGACTTGATCGATACCTCGACCTGGAGACCAGTGCGTACGGGGACGATCATGCCGTGCGGTCCGAACTCGTGGCGATTGCGCAACGGCGGGCTGCTGAGCGAACAGGCGTCACGTTCGGCAACCGACGCACGATCCTGATCGGTGATACCCCGAACGACGTTGAAGCAGGACTGGTCGCTGGTGTGAGCGTGATAGGCGTGGCCACCGGCGAGAGCACCACCCAGGAATTGCGAGAAGCTGGAGCAACGTGGGTGATCGCTGACCTGGCCGATCCCATAAGCCTGCTTCAGGTCATCGACCAGAACTCGTAGACAGGCCGCGCTGTCAGCTCTGGTTACCGGCAGGTAACCGCCCTAAAGTCCCGACTGGCATCCAGTGGCGGGACCAGAGAACGGCTACACCAGGACAGACGTTCACCTCGCGCGATCAATGATGGACCACTGTCAGACTTTCAGGTGGTATGCGCGTTGCACGCCCTTGGTCGTCGCCGGTTCTTGCCAGGTAAGTGTCCACTCGCCACTGTTGATGGTGAACTCGCGGTCGTAACCCACCCATTTCCCCGTCATGGACTTGCCCATAGGATCGATGATCAGCTGTATGGCACCGTGGTAGACCGCACCACGGTAGTGGCCGGTGAGAGAGGTGCGCTCGGACCAGATTCCTGTTGCGATCGGACCGCTTACCGCAAGATCCAGATTCAGTAGTGATCCATTCGTTGCGGGCACGCTTTGCCCGAACAGCTGATTGCCGCGCTGTCGCATGACGACGTAGTGATCGCCAGAGACGTTCCCGCCCCGACTGGTGCTCGGATAAATGTATCGACTGTGCCATATTCCTTCGTAATCGCCAGCTACTCCACTGGCGGGTGGTGCCTCCTCGGACTCATCGGCGAGCGCAGGCGCGGCCGCCGCCAACGACAGTGCAGCGCTGAGTTTGAGAAGTATGGACCTACGACTCGCGCCCTTCAGGCTATCCGCCCATGAGGCGGTCAAGCGTGCGAGTTCGGTTACGTCAATTGATTCCAGTTTCGAAACAAGACTCGCGGCATTTGTGGGTCGGGTCTTGTCGTCGCCGTGGTCGAGCAAGGCTTGTAGGCCGTGCAGTCGTCCTGCATCCCCGTGAATGGAGTCGCGATCTCGGAAATCGCCGCAATCCCACACCAGATCACTGATGCTGCACTCGTAGAGTTCGGCGAGTCTGCCGAGTACGTCCAACGACGGCGCGTACCCGGTCGATGCCGGCCACAATTCCCAGTACGAGAAGTTCTTGAAGGTCTTCGAGTCCGCAGGCCAGCGACTGTTCCACCGTTCAGCGGCATCCCGCTGGCTCCACCCGTGGGCCATCCGCATCGCCGCGCGTGCGTTGACGTGATACCGGTCGCTGAACACGCGCCCGACTTCAGCCCACGTCTTGCGCTGGGCGCGCAACTCGGCTGACAACTGCCGCTGCTCCTGCCGCTGGCTACGAATCGAGACTGACATGGCGGCTGCTCCTTTCCAGATGGGCGGAACGGTAACGCCTGACCATCATCCGGCAGAACATCCCTGTTGAACAGGGAGGCGCGGACGCGCAAGATCACGGTCTGCCTGGGTGTATCGATTCCCAGGACTGCGGTTTCCTTCTTTCGCATAACGTCGCACGTCAAATCCGCTCACCAGATGGAGTTCAACCGTGTCGGAACAATTCACCGTCGCGCCCGGCAGCACGCCGAACCTTGTTGTCTACGACACCGACTTCACCACTGCTGTCGCCGAGATGGTCACGGAGCACGCACCCCGGCTGTTCGCCGTCGTGCTGGAGTACGGCGAACAGACTGACGCGCGAGTCGCGGCGTGGGGAATGACATTGGAGGACGGTGCCTACATGATCACGGCTGATGGGAAGAATCAGTACGTCTTGGCCGAGCCGGAGAACGCGCTGCGGTATGTCCGTCGCCACACCAATATCACGCCACATCTCGTATGGGCGGCACCTTCCGCACCGCGGGAGCACGAGTAACTTTGCGAAGGCTGAAAGGATTCAGGCACTGGTTGGAGCGGGAAGTGTCAGTGTCGCAAGGAGAATCGCATGCCCGAGCTTGACCGCGAGGCTTGTCCGCGTGCCCAACTGGGAGCGAAGCTCCGCCGCATGCGTCAACAGGCTGGCTTCACACTCGAAGACGCGGCTTCGATGTTGGAAATGTGTCCCAACAACCTGCGCCGCCGAGAGAACGGCTACACCAAGACAGACGTTCACCTCGCGCGATCGATGATGGACCTCTACAACGTCCCCGACGCCACGCTGCTCGACGAGGTACGCGAGGCGTGTCGGTGAAGGCCGCCCTGGGAAGCCAGGTCGGTCGGGTATGCGGCCCGCAAGACGGCGTGGATGTCCGGAATGGGCGGATTTGACCGAGATAACCATTGGCTAGCTGCGGTTATGCTCGCGGCATGGTTACTGGGGTTCAGATGCTCGCCTTCATGGGCGTGGTCCTGCTGGCCGCGATGGCGCCGGGGCCGGATTTCATCATCGTGACCCGGCACGCGGCGGTGTCGGGACGGCGGGCGGGGGTGGCGGCTGGGCTGGGGATCGCCAGCGGCGTGTTCGTCTGGGCGGTTGTGGCGGCGTTCGGTGTGGCCGGTTTGTTGGCGGCGTCGGCGGTCGCGTTCACCGTCGTCAAACTGGTCGGCGCGGCCTACCTCGGTTACCTCGGCATCAAGGCCCTGATCGGAGCGTGGCGGCGCGGCGAGCGTGTGCAGGTGGACGCGCACCTGGCGACAGTCCGGGCCCTGGTGGCGTTCCGGCAAGGGCTGATCACGAACCTGCTGAACCCCAAGTGCGCGGTGTTCTTCGTCGCCCTGATGCCCCAGTTCCTCTCCAGCACGCCGCACACCGGCGAGACGCTGCTGCTCTCGGCGCTCGCCGTGATCGTCACCGCCGTGTGGTTCACCGTGCTGGCGAACATCGTCGGCGTGCTCAAGCGCTTCTTCACCTCCGCGCGCGTCCGCAAGGTGCTGGACTCGATCACCGGCACCATCCTGGTCGCCTTCGGCGTCAAGATCGCCCTGGATTGAGCTACCGGTACACCGGACCTGTTCGACCAGGTCCGGTTCAGCGGCCGACGGCCATGCCTTCTTGTTCCGCCCAGGCGGCGACGTCCTCGCGGCGCAGCGCTGTGGCGAGCAGGTCGGGGAAGGCGTCGGGCGTGCAGGCGAAGGACGGGGCGCCGATGGCGGACAGCCGGGCGGCGAGTTCGTGGTCGTACGAAGGCTTGCCGCTGTCGGACAGGGCGAGCAGGACGACGACCGTCACGCCGCTGGCGACCATTTCCCGCACTCGGCGTTGTAGCTCGGCCGCGACGCCGCCTTCGTAGAGGTCGCTGATCAGCACCACCACGGTGTCGGCGGGGCGGCGGATGTGTTGCTGGGCGTACGCCACCGCGCGGTTGATGTCCGTGCCGCCGCCGAGTTGCGTGGAGAACAACAGGTCAACGGGGTCGTCCAGCGTTTCGGTCAGGTCGACGACCTCGGTGTCGAAGACGACCAGCCGCGTGGTGACCGACCGCAGAGAGGCCAGCGTCGCGCCGAAGACGGCCGAGTACACCACGGATTCGGCCATCGAGCCGGACTGGTCGACCAGCAGGATCACGTCCTTCAAGGCCGCGCTGCGGGACTTGCGGTGCGAACCGATCAGGCTTTCCACCACAAGGGTGCGCTGGTCCGGCTGGTAGTGCCGGAGGTTCGCGCGGATCGTGGCCGGCCAGTCCACATCGGACATCCGGGGCCGCCGGGTCCGCTTGGAGCGGTCGACGGCACCGTTCACCGCCGCGATCAGCCGGTCGGCGAGCTTGCGTTCGATCTCCTCGACCACCTGGCGCACCACCGCGCGGGCGGTTTCCCTGGTGCGCGCGGGAATCGCGTGCGACAGCGAGACCAGCGTGCCGACCAGGTTCACGTCCGGCTCCACCGACGACAGCAGCTCCGGTTCGAGCAAGAGCTTGGTCAGGCCAAGGCGTTCCACCGCGTCGCGCTGCATCACCTGCACGACCGACTTGGGGAAGTACGTCCGCACGTCACCGAGCCAGCGGTGCAGTTTCGGCGAACTGGCGCCGAGCCCGGCGCCACGCTTGCCGTCGCTCTCCCCGCCGCCGTACAGCGCGGTCAGTGCACTGTCGCGACGTGAGTCGTCCTCGTCCAGGCCGGTCAGTTGCTCGGCTTCGGGGCCCAGCAACAGACGCCACCTGCGCGATCGTTCGTCGGTCATACCCGTGCCCCTTCGTAAAGCCCACGCACGAACTCGACAAGCCGAGCGGTGCGCTCGGGGTCGCCGTCGTCGGCGATCAGTACGGCCGGACCGCCACCTTGCGCGACGCGTTCGGCGAGCGTGCGGCGTTCGGGCGCGGAGAAGTTGGAGATCGCCCGGCGCAGCAACGGCAACGCGTCCTCGAACGCCTCGTTCGGCAACCCGGTGAGCCACTCGTCGACCAGGCCGAGCAGCCGTGGATCGGCCGCCAGCCGGACCGCGGAACCACGCAGGAATCCCGCGACAAAAGACGTTCCGGTGCCGAAAGTGGACACGGCCCGTTGCATACGGATCGCGACGGCCTCGGTGTCCAGACGGTCGTCTTCCCACAGCAACCGGGTCGCACGGCCGGTTGGCAGGCCGTGCGCCGACGGTTCGGTTCGGACGAGCCGGTGTAAGGCGTCCCACCAGCCGGCGCTGTGGTCGTCGTCCGCGGCGAGGATGACCGCCTCATGCGCCTTGTCCAATGTCGACAAGGCGACTTCTGCTGTGTCGTCGTCGATCCCGTAGCAGGCCAGCGGAAGACCGGCCGAGCCACGCGCGAGCAACCCGTGCATGGCAGCCCGGAGCAGCTCCGGATCCGTCCCGCGCACCGATCCATATCGGACAGTCGCCGCCAACGCGGGCAACGCCTGGAGCAGTTCCAGAGCATCGGTGGCGGCCGCGGCACAACGGTCGAGCGCGGCCCGTGCCGCCGCGACCGCGCCGACCAGCTCACACGCCACCGCTTCCTGTAGCACCTCGGCGGCATGGGCGACGGTCTCCGCGGACTTCGCCCGCTCCACCAGAACGTGCTCAGCAGCACCCTCCACAGTGGCACCATGGCGGGCAGCCGCGGCGACCGCGACGGCGAGGCCGGGATCCCAACGGACCGTCCACGCCTCGGCGAACGTGCCGAGCGTGCTCGTCTCGTCCGGCTCACCCCACCGGACGTGCAGAACGTGCAACTGCCGAAGAAGCCGGGACCGGCCACGGTCGATCTCGCGGCGCAGGTCGAGCCGCATGTTCTTCTCGGTCGCACTCGCCGGCAGCCGCAACTTCTTCTGCAGCCGTTCCAGGTCGGTGGCCAGCGGTGACCGGGGAACGCCTTCGCCGACCTGGCCCAGTTCCTCCCCGACGACGAGCTTCTCGTGCACGATCCGCAGGCCGACATCGTCGCCACCGCACAGCACGGCCAAAGCCGCTTCGCTGACCTCGGACAACCCAGGCGACGGGCGCCCGCGCAACGCGGCCAACGTGTCCGCGAGACGTACGGCCTCGACCGCGCTCGCGGTGGACGCGGGCAACCCCTCCTCGCGGAGGACATGCGACGTGCGCGCCATCCACCGCGGGATCGTGTCGGTCGGGTACTCCCACAGATGGGCGTACCAACCCGGCGACGCCACGCCTGCGCCGTACCCCGAAGTCGCGGCGAGACGGCCATGACTCCACGGCACCCAGCTGCCGGCGATCTTGCGTTTCGGCAGGCCCTTGAGCAGATCGGCGTCGGCCTTGGCGGCAGGCAGTTCCCGCAGGGCGGGGACGTGCCAGGCGCCGCAGACCACCACGATCGGCCCGTCGTACTCGGTCAGCGCCTTGCGCAGGACCTGACGCATCCACGCCTCGCGCTGCAACGTCCGCTCGTCGACGGTGTCCGCGAACTCCTCCCGCAGGGCCGTCATCGCTTCGGCGACGGCGGCCGCGAGCTGGGTCGGCTCCGCGCTGGAGTGCTCGACCACGTCCTCCCACCAGCGCTCCGGGTCGTCGAACCCGGCCGCCTCGGCGAGCACCCCGAGCGGGTCCACCACCACTCGGTCGACGTCGTCGGTCTTCTCCCGGGACAACGAGATCCCGGCAGGCAGGTCGGCGAACCGCACGTCCACGTTGTGCCGTGCGCCCCACGTCAACGCCTGCCACTCGGGCGAGAACCGCGCGAACGGCCAGAAGGCCGCGTCAGCCGGATCTGCCGCGTCGTGCAGCAGCAGCGCGACGGGCGGGATGAGCTCGCCGACGTGCTCGATCAGGGCGTCGGCATCCGGCGGGCCTTCGACCAGCACGAGCTGCGGTCGCACGACGTCGAGCGCCGCCCGGACCATGCGTGCCGAACCCGGCCCGTGATGCCGGATGCCCAGTAAGGTCACCCGGTCGGGAAGCGGTTTCGTCACGCCGGGTCCAGCTCCCGGCATGCCCGGTAGAGGTCGCGCCATTCCTTGCGCTCCTTGACCACTGCTTCGAGGTATTCCTGCCAGGCCGCGGTGTCCGACACCCGGTCCTTGATCACCGCGCCGAGCAGGCCCGCGGCCAGCTCGTCGGCACCCAGACTGCCGTCGCCGAAGTGGGCGGCCAGCGCCATTCCGCTGGTGACCACCGAGATCGCCTCGGCCGTCGACAGGCTGCCGCTCGGCTTCTTGAGCTGCGTGCGGCCGTCGACCGTGCTGCCGCCCCGCAGTTCGCGGAAGATCCGCACGACCCTGCGCACCTCGTCCAACGCCGGCGGCTCGGACGGCAGTTCCAGCGCACGGCCCAACTGTGCGGCCCGCTGGGAGACGATCTCGACCTCGGCGTCCTCCGTGGCCGGTGGCGGCAGCACGACGGTGTTGAACCGGCGGGCGAGCGCGGAGGACATCTGGTTCACGCCACGGTCCCGGTCGTTGGCCGTCGCGATCACCGTGAACCCGGGGATCGCCTGGAACTGCAGGTTCAGTTCCGGCACGGGCAACGCCTTCTCGGACAGGATCGTGATCAACGAGTCCTGCACCTCGGCGGGCATCCGGGTGAGCTCCTCGATGCGGGCCACGGCGCCGGTCCGCATCGCGCGCAGCACCGGGCTCGGGACCAGGGCGGCCTCGCTGGGGCCCTCGGAGATCAGACGCGCGTAGTTCCAGCCGTACCGGACCGCTTCCTCGCTCGTTCCCGCCGTGCCCTGGACGATGAGCGTCGAGTTGCCGCTGATCGCGGCGGCCAGGTGCTCGGACAGCCACGACTTCGCGGTGCCGGGGACACCGACGAGCAGCAGCGCGCGGTCGGTGACGAGCGTGCCCACCGCGACCTCGACGAGGCGCCGGTCACCGACGTACTTGGGCGTGATGACGGTGCCGTCGGACAGCGTGCCGCCGAGGACGTAGCGCACGACCGCCTGCGGCGAGAGCCGCCACTGCGGCGGGCGCGGCTTGTCGTCGGTCGCGGCCAGCGCGGTGAGCTCGTCGGCGTACTGCGTTTCCGCACTTGGGCGCAGCACAGTCGGTGTGGTCACGGGTTTCCGCTCCGTTCGATCTCTTCGTGAAGTTCGGTTCGCAGCCGCAGGACGAGTTCTTCGGCGCCGTGCACCGGCCAGCGGGTGGCTATCCGGGGCCAGTGGTCGTGCAGGACGCGAAGGTCGCCGCGGCGTAACAAGGCTTCGGGAGGACGGCCGACGCGCCAGCCGCGGTCGGCCAGTTCGGCGAACCGCTCCAGCACGACCCTGGTCACGTCCGGGTTCCAGGGCGAGGGCAGCAGTCCGCAGAAGTAGTCGAGTTCGTTGGCGTCCCACGACCCGGCGAGCTTGATCAGCACGCGGGACAGCGTGGGCGACGGGAGGTTGTCCAACGCGTCGAGCAGAGCCGTCGAGCTGATCGTGGAGGACAGGTCGGTCAGCCACGGCACGGGATCCTGCGCAGCGCCGAGGTTCTCCGCGACGCCCTGCAACAGCGCGGTTCCCCACGTGCTCAGGCGCATCTTGCGGGGTGCCTTCGGGCCGAGCCAGTCGATCCAGAAATCCGGCGACACGCTGGCGGCGTCGGCCTTCAGCCGCGCCGACCCCGTGCGGCGGACCGGTGAGTCGCGCAGTTCCTCACGGGTCGGCTCCTGCTCGTACGGTCCCTCCGGGTGCAGGTCGACGGTCGCTTCGACCAGCCCGTCACGCAGACGCTGCTCGGCCCGTTTGGACAGTGCGGAGCCCGGGAGCTTGCGCAGCAACGCGACCGCTTCCTCGCGGACGTTGGCCGACCGGTCGTCGAGCGCCTGTTCGAGGATCGGTTCGTCCTCGGCGGCGAGCTTTTCCGACAGCGCCGCGATGAGCAGCTTGCGGTCCTCGACCCGGCGCAGCTGCGGCCAGTTCTCCGCGATGTACGCCCGGAACCGCGGCGGATCCTGTTTGCGGGCGGTGACAAGGCGCGCTTTGCGTTGCATCGGCGACAGGTCGAGGGCCTCGTCGATGTCGATGAGGGTGTCCTGCTCGGGTTCACCGGCCGCCCACGCCCAGCCGACCCGCCGCTGCGCGAGCCACCGCCCCCGCGAGCCCAGAGCGGGCAGGACCGCGTCGCGGACAACGGATCGGGCCGTCGCGGCGGCCAGGATGTCCGGCAGTTGGCGATACGGCACGACGAGGTTCGCGCGGTCGAGCGCGAGACAGCACTCCCGCAGCATCTCGTTGTCCTCGGTCGCCATGACCTGGCTGAAGATCGCGCCGACCCGCGCGGACGCCTGCCTGCGGTGGTCCTGGGGCGCGGGCTCGATCGGTTCGGCGTCCGCCACGGGCGCGATCCGGCCGCCGCGCCGGGCCAGGCCGTACGCGGCGCAGTCGGCCAGCGCCTGGTCGGGCTCGGACGAGCCGATGATGATCTTCTGGGTGACCTCGGCCCAGCTCACGAGACCACCTCCGGTGCACCGCCAGGCTCGGCGACCGCGCCAAGCCGGAAGGACCAGCCGTCCCACAGCCCGATGGCGTCGAACGGTTCGCCGCCGTGGAGGGCGAGCGCACGGTCGGCCGCGATGTCGTCGACGACCGGCAACGCGCGGCCGTCGGTGTCGATCGCGGTGAGGCCCTCGGCCAGGCGGATCTGCTTGCACGTCAGAGGATGCAGCCGTTGCCACGGGTCTTGCCGGAGGAGCGGTTCCAGGCCTGCCAACGCGTCCGTCCAGGTGTCGGAGATGTCGATGGGACGGGCGGCGACCGACGGATCACGGTCGCCGACAGCCATCCGGCGCGGTGCGCCCGCGGGATACGGGTGCAGATTCCCGGTGAATTCACCGACCGGCAGGGCCGGGCCGGGAATGGCGTTCCCCGCCGCATGGCGGATGACGGTCACCCATTCGCGCCGCTCGCGTCCCCACACCCATTGCCGGGTTGTGCGTACACGGCCGTCGTCCTCGTCCTTACGAAGGAGGACAACCCACGTGTCATGCCATGCGGGTTTGTCACGCACCTCTTGTTCGGTCACCGTGTAGCCCAGACGCATGCGTACGACGTCGTTCATCTCGGGCGGCGGGTTGGCCGCGAGCGTGACGAGCAGGTGCAGGCTGCCGAGACGGTCGGCGGCCCGTTCGGCCCAGTTGCTGCCGCCGGAGAACACCACGGTGGCAAGGTCTTCCACAGCGCCGGCCAGGCCGGGAGCCTGCGCGTCGACCATCCGCCGGATGATGGATTCCCACCAGGTGCGATCCCGCCCGGCGAGTTCGGCCACGCCCCGCCTGGCGACATCGGCCAGCCATTCCCGCAGCCCCGCGACACCACCTTGGACGGCCAGATCCCGCGCCTCCACGGTTCTGGCCCGTTGCGCGGCCCGCCGCTCGACGGCTTCGGGCGAGTCGTCGAGCGGTTTCGGCGTTTGCCGGACCTCACGGCGGTGCTGCCATTCACTGACCCATTCGGGTGGCTGACCGGCCGGTGCTGAGCCGCGCGCGTGCAGGACCTGGACGGCGATCGCGTGTTTGCACGGGAATTTCCGTGACGGGCACGAGCATTTTGTCGCCCGGTCGCCGAGGTCGACGCACACTTGGTACGGCTTTTTGCCGCTGCCTTTGCACAGGCCCCATAGAGCGTGCTCGTCGTGCCCGAGCTCGCTCCAGTTGCCGGGCGCGGCCAGCCGGGCCGCGCTGCCCGCGACCTGCTTGTCCGGGCTCAGCGCCAGGACCGCGTCGACATCCATTCCGCAAGACCCCCAACAAAGTCTCGATCTCGGGTGAGACTCTAGGGCCACCCACCGACAATCCGGTGTTGCCGCAGGTCAGCGGATGATCATGGCCGGCCGGTGCGCCGCTTGATCAGCGCGACGGACTCGGCCGGGTCCAGCGCGACCGACTGGAGCTGGGCGAAGACCATTCTGGCTTCCCGGACCTCGTCCTCGTCCTCATTGTGCACGGTGCCGGTGACGTGTTCGACGTACAGGTATTCGGGGTCCTCCGGATCGGGGAAGGACAGCAGGCAGAACGGGCCGGGCAACGCGTCGTGCACGCCCTGCGCGAGAGTCAGCACGCGCAGATTCACGGTCGGCAGATTCGCGAGCTCGATCAGGTGGTGCAACTGTTCGCGCATCACCGCGGGACCGCCGACCTGACGCAGCAACGCGGCCTCGTCGACGATCGCGGTGTAGGTCAGCGGCCGTTCCTCGGAGATCAGTCGGCGTTGCCGGAACAGCCGGATCAGCGCCGCCTGGTCGGAATTCGTGCGGCCACGAGTCGTGACGAGAGCACGGATGTAACCGTCAGTCTGCAACAGCCCCGGGACGATCTGCGCGGCGAACTCGTCGACGTGACTCGCCTCCGTTTCCACGGCGAGATATCCGCCATTGTCCTGCACGCCATAAGCGGAGAACCACGGCTTCCTGAGCGAGCGGCGTGTTTCGTCGATCAGGGCCTGGTCGACGTGGTCGTACAGATCCATCATCGTCCGGACGAGATGCACATTCGCTTTCGTCTCGCCCGTCTCTATACGATGCAACGCACTGCGTGTCTTGTCCAACGCGTACGCGGCTGAGTCAAGCGTATGACCGGACGCTTCCCGCATACGCCGTAGCTTTGCCCCCAGCCTTCGGCGCAGATATGGTGGGCGTTCTGCTTTAGCCATGCGGGCATAAAACACCACGCCGGTTCAATATTGGGAATTCCAGTTGTGCACACGACGGAGTTGAGTGTCCCATGTGGATACTCGGAACCATGGACGCGCAACTTTTCACGCTCACCAACGCCGAGAACCCGAACCAGGTCTTCGCGTGGGGCATGCAGATCACCGCGGGCGACGACGTCGAGGCCGTGGTCTACCGACGTGATCCGATCACCCGGCGGACCATGTTCGGCGTGCACAACTCGGCCGAGGACGCCCTCGCCCGCTACGGCGGCAGCCGCGATCTGGCTCTGCAGTGGGAGAACTAGCCCTCGCTGGGGCCGCGCCGTGCCCAGCTCCACGCGTACGACGGGTCCTCGCAGGCCTCGGCCGCCTCGCCGAGCTCCAACGGGCGGAACGTGTCGACCATGACCGCGGTCTCGTCGAACTGTTCCACGCCAAGGGAAGCCTCGACGGCGCCGGGCTGTGGGCCGTGCGTACACCCGGACGGGTGCAGTGACAACGAACCCAACCCGATCCCGGAACCCTTACGGGCCTCGTAGTTCCCGCCGACGTAGAACATCAGCTCGTCGGAGTCCACGTTGGCGTGGTTGTACGGCACAGGCACAGCCAAGGGGTGGTAGTCCACTTTGCGCGGACAGAACGAGCACACCACGAAGTTCGGGCCTTCGAACGTCTGGTGCACGGGCGGCGGCTGGTGCACGCGGCCGGTGATCGGCTCGAAGTCACGGATGTTGAACACCCACGGGTACAGTGCGCCGTCCCAGCCGACCACGTCGAACGGGTGGTGGGCGTACGTGAAGCGGGTGACGCCCGCGCGGTGCCGGACGAGAACGTCCACATCCTCGCCGTCGACCAGCAGGGGCTCGGTCGGCGCGCGGAGGTCACGCTCGCAGTACGGCGAGTGCTCCAGGAACTGTCCCTTCGAGGACAGGTACCGCTTCGGCGGGCCGATGTGCCCGGTCGCCTCCAGGACGAGCATCCGGAGGTCCTCGCCGGGCACCACCCGGTACGTGCACGAGGTCGGGATCACGACGTAGTCGCCGTCGCCGACGGTCAGCGCGCCGTAGATCGTCTCGACCACCGCGGTGCCTGTCTGTACGTACAGCAGCTCGTCACCGGCCGCGTTGCGGTACAGCGGTGACGGCTGCGTCGCGGCGACGAAGCAGATCTTCACGTCGGCGTTGCCGAACAACAGGCGACGCCCGGTCACGGCGTCCACCTCGGCGGGCGAGTCCCACTTCAGGTCCTGCGAGCGGAAGTGCCGGGGCTTGAGCGGCATGTTCGGCGACGTCGAGCGCTCGTCGGCGACCTGGACGGCGTTGACGATCGCGGTCGGCAGGTGCCGGTGGTAGAGCAGTGCCGAGTCACTCGAGAAGCCTTCCACACCCATCAGCTCTTCGGCGTAGAGCGATCCGTCCGGTGCGCGGAACTGGGTGTGCCTCTTTCGGGGTATCTCGCCCACGCTTCGGTAGTAAGGCATGACCTCTCTCCTGTGTCCGGATAGCGGACATTTTTGTTCAGTTCCCGGTACGCTACTAGCGTGTCAGCCGTGTCAAGCGCAGTCGAACTCCCGCCGCCCGGCCCTCGAGGTGTTCCGCCCCTGCTCGCGAGGCTTGTCGACGACGCCGCCCTGTTCCCGCCGGGCAACGCCGCGATGCCCGACGCGATCGCCGCGCACCTGGAGATGCGGTCGTCGAACCGGGCCGCGGTGATGGGCCTCTTCCTCTGTCCGGCGTCCCGGTTGCCCGAGCTGATCACCGAGCTGATCAAGGTCCGCCCGGTCAAGCCGGTCGCCCTGTCGCTGGTGATCGACACCGGTCTCGGCGGCGTGCCCAAGGCACTGTCGATCGTCGAGTCCCGCACCGAGCTGCTCGCGCTGCGGATGGTCGAGATGCCGGCGCCGTCCGACGTCGACGACCAGTGGCTCGAACGGGTCTCCGAGTTCGTGCCGGAGGACGTCATCCGGGTGATCGAGCCGCGCCGCGGCGGCCCGGACTGGCTGGCGAGCATCCGCAAGGTCGCCGAGCACGGCAGCTGGCCCAAGCTGCGCTGCGGCGGGCTGAGCCAGCAGGCGTTCCCGACCGTGGACGAGATCTCCGACTTCCTCTCGGTGGTCAGCGCCGGCGGCGTGTCGTTCAAGGCGACGGCGGGCCTGCACAACGCGGTCCGGCACACTGACGAGGAGACCGGGTTCACCCACCACGGCTTCCTCAACCTGCTCGTGGCGACCGCGCGGTCGCTGGCGGGCGGAGACGTCCGCGAGGCGCTGAACAGCACCGACTCCGAGGCGCTGGCCAAGGAGGCGAGCGAGTTGTCCGAGGCGGCCTCGCACGCGGTCCGGGGTGTCTTCGCGTCCTACGGTTCGTGCTCGCTGGCCGAGCCGGTCGCCGACTTGGAACAACTGGGGTTGCTGTGACGTGGGTGGACGACGAGGCCTTCAGCCCGGACCAGCCGTTCGGTCCGCAGACGCTGCCGTACGGCGTGGTGGACGGCCAGGTCGCCGTGCGGCTCGGCGACCGGGCCCTGCCGCTGCGGCCGATCGCGTCCTCCTTCGGTGACCACGCCGATCTGGTGGCCGCGGACTCGCTCAACCCGCTGCTCGCCGCGGGCAGACAGGCCTGGACGGACGTCCGCGCGCGGCTGATGGAGCTGACGCAGGCGTCGGCCGCGCCCAAGGGCGCCACGCTGGTTCCGATCGACAACGCCGTTCTGCCGTTCGCGGTCGCCGACTACGTGGACTTCTACTCGTCGAAGTACCACGCGGAGAACGCGGGCAGGATCTTCCGGCCGAACGACTCGCCCTTGCTGCCCAACTGGACCCATTTGCCGGTCGGGTACCACGGCCGCGCCGGGACCGTCGTCGTGTCGGGCACGCCGGTCGTGCGTCCGCACGGCCAGCGGAAGGGCCCTGTCTTCGGCCCGTCGCAGCGGCTGGACATCGAGGCCGAGGTCGGGTTCGTCTGCGGGGGACCGGTGACCGGCCGGGTGCCGACGTCCGCCGCGGCGGACCACGTGTTCGGCGTGGTGCTGGTGAACGACTGGTCCGCGCGGGACATCCAGGGCTGGGAGTACCAGCCGCTCGGGCCGTTCCTCGGCAAGTCGTTCGCGACGTCGATCTCGGCATGGGTGACCCCGCTCGACGCGTTCTCGGCCGCGCGCGTGCACACGCCGCCGCGGACGCACCCGGTGCAGGAGTACCTCGTCGAGGACCAGCCATGGGGCCTGGACCTGCTGCTGCGGATCGACTGGAACAACACGACCGTGTCCCGGCCGAGGTTCGCGGACATGTTCTACTCGTTCGCCCAGCAACTGGCGCACATGACCGTGAACGGCGCGACCGTGCGGCCCGGCGACCTGTTCGCGTCCGGCACGGTGTCCGGCCCGGAGCGCGACCAGCTGGGCTGCTTCCTCGAGATGAGCTGGGGCGGCCGGGACAAGATCACGCTCGCCGGCGGTGAACAGCGCACGTTCCTGGAGGATCACGACACCGTGCGGATCACCGCGACCGCGCCGGGCCCGGACGGCTCGGTCGTCGGGCTCGCGGAGGTCGTCGGCACAGTGTTGCCCGCGTCATGACCTCCCCGGGCGCGCACGGCAAAGAGAGCTCCCTGACGCTCGACCGGGGGCTGGCGCTGTTGCAGGCGGTCGCGGACTCCGAGTCCGAGGCGCCGACCATCAGCGACCTCGCCGCCGCGATCGGCGCCAGCCGCGCGGCGGTGTACCGCCTTCTGGTGCCGTTGCAGGCCCGTGGGCTGGTCCGGCGGGAGGGATCGCGTGTTCGCCTCGGTCTGGGGCTGCTGAGGCTCTCTGCGCGCGTTCTGCCGCAATTGCGGCATGCCGCGTTGCCCGCGCTGCGTGAGCTCGCCGAGTCGATCGGCGCGACCGCTCACCTGACGGTCGCCGACGGAGACGAAGCACAGGCCGTCGCCGTCGTCGAGCCGTCGTGGACGGCGTATCACGTCGCCTACCGCGTGGGGACGCGTCACTCGCTGCGTAAGGGCGCTGCGGGCAAGGCCATCCTGTTGCCGTTCGACGGTCCGGAATGGGTCGCGACGGCCGGAGAGCTTCAGGCGGGGGCGTACGGCATCGCAGCGCCGGTGCGGGGCGTGTCAGGGCTACGGGCGAGCGTCGGCGTGGTCACTTTTGAGCGTCTGCACGCGGAGGTTGTGGGACCTCAGGTCGTACGGACTGCTGCCGAGGTCGCGACTGCGTTGCGATGACCGCGGGTATGGCAGCCGCTGAGGTCGCGGCCAACGTCAGCCATAGCGCCGTCACGCCGACCGTCATCAGGCCGGTGAGCAACCACGGCCCGGCAGCGACCGCGATGCCCCAGGACAGCTGGAACAGCGCGCTGGCCCGGCCCTGGGCCTGCTTGGGGGCAGCGTCGGCGGCAGCGGCCGTGCTGAGCGGGCTGAAGAGGGCCTCGGCGACGGACATGACCGCGCTCGTGGCGAAGATGACCGGCGTGGCCGGGAAGATCGCCAGCGCGCCGAAGCTCACCGCGAACAGCCCGGCGCCGACGATCATGCCAAGGCTGCGCGGGAACCTCTCGGCGATCCGCAACACGGGTTCCTGCACGAGGATGTAGACGACCGTGCCGATGATCATCGCGGCTCCGGCGACCCACTGCTGCATGTGCAGCTCGTTGATCACCACGAGCGGCAGGACCGTGTACTTGCCGACGCTGGCGAGGCAGAACAGGACCTGTGTCGCGCAGATGGCCACGTACCGGCGGTCCCGCAGCACAACCGGCCAGCCCGCTTTCACCGTGGTCTGTCCCGGAGTCGTGATACCGAGCAGGATCACCGCCGCCAGGCCGAGCGCCGCCGCGGCCACGTAGTTCACGACGTTGTAGATCGCCGGATCGGCCACGTCCGGCATGACGCCGATCAACGCCGAGCCGATGCCGAAGCCGGCGAACCGGCCGATCGACTGGCGGCCGAGCAGCCGTTCGACGTCCCGCTCACCGGTGCTGACGGCTTTGGCGAACGGCGCGTTCGACGTCCAAAAGAGACGGTCGCCCACACTGATCACCGTCGCCACGAGGATCGCCTCCGGCACGGTGTCGGCCTGCGGGTAGTACGCGAACCCGGCCAGCCGGACCACATTGGACGCGATCACCAGCCGCGCGGGCCCGATCCGGTCCAGCAGCATGCCCACGGCAGGGCCGGCCGTCACGCCGATCAGACCGCCGACCGTGATGCTCATCCCCGCTGTGGTGTCCGCCATGTGCTGCACGTTCACCAGGAACAGCAGCGCGAACGGCGGCCACACACCGCTGGCCGTCGAATCGATGATGGACGCGATCGCGAACCGCGTGCGCATAGTCACACCCCCCGGGACCTAGGTCCCGACGATAGGGGACTGCCGCACCAAGAGAAAAATCTCCGCCGGTCGCAGGATCGTGGTGTGGACGTTCTGGATCTGGCCCGGTGGCAGTTCGGCATCACCACCGTCTACCACTTCCTGATGGTCCCGCTGACGATCGGACTGGCGGTCCTCGTCGCCGGGATGCAGACGGCGTGGGTGCGTACCGGTGACGTGAAGTACCTGAAGATGACCAAGTTCTGGGGCAAGTTGATGCTGGTCAACTTCGCCATGGGGGTGGTCACCGGGATCGTCCAGGAGTTCCAGTTCGGGATGTCCTGGAGCGCGTACTCGAAGTTCGTCGGCGACGCGTTCGGCGCGCCGCTGGCGATGGAGGGCCTGCTGGCGTTCTTCGTCGAGTCCACGTTCCTCGGGCTGTGGATCTTCGGCTGGGACAAGCTGCCCAAGAAGGTCCACCTGGCGTGTGCGTGGGCGTTCTCGCTGGCCACGATCGCCTCGGCGTACTTCATCCTGGCCGCCAACTCGTGGATGCAGCACCCGGTCGGCGTCGAACTGGTCGACGGACGGCCGCGGCTCACCTCGATCTGGGCCCTGCTGACCAACAACACCGCGCTGGCCGCGGTCCCGCACACGATCGCCGGGTGTTTCGCGGTGGCCGGGGCGTTCCTGGTCGGCATCGCGGTCTGGCACCTGACGCGGCGGCGTGAGGAACAGGCGGTGTGGCGGTCGTCGCTCAAGCTCGGCGGCGTGGTCGGGATGATCTCGTTCGGGCTGCTCGCGGTGACCGGCGACCTCCAGGGCAAGCTGATGTTCGAGCAGCAGCCGATGAAGATGGCCGCGGCGGAGGCGTTGTGCCACACCGAACAACCGGCCAGCTTCTCGGTCTTCGCCTACGGGGACGTGGCCAGGCCGGACTGCGAGAACGTCAAGTCGATCACCGTGCCCGCGCTGCTGTCCTTCCTGGCGCACAACGACTTCACCAGCGAGGTCAAGGGCATCGAGGACCTCGTCAAGGAGTACCAGGCCAAGTACGGCGAGTTCTACCCGGTCGACCCGAAGCTCGGCGAGCTGTCCGGGCAGCCGATCGACTACGTGCCCAACCTGCCGGTCACGTACTGGGGTTTCCGGTTCATGATCGGGTTCGGCGCGCTGGCGGCGTTGGCGGCCGCGGCGGCGTTGTGGCTGACTCGCGGCGGGCGCATGCCGCAGTCGCCGTGGTTCCGCCGGGCCGCGCTGGCGGGCATCGCGACTCCGTTCCTGGCCAACAGTTTCGGGTGGATCTTCACCGAGATGGGACGGCAGCCGTTTGTGGTCGTGCCGAACCCGACCGGGGTCGACGGGGTCTGGATGTTCACCGCGCGCGGTGTCTCCGGGCTGACCGTCGGGGAGGTCCTGACCTCGTTGATCGTGCTGACGACGGTCTACGCGGCACTGGCTGTCCTTGAGGTGTTCCTGTTGCGGCGCTACGCCCGCGCGGGAATCGCCGGGGTGATGCCGCCGCCGGACAAGCCCGCCGAGAAGAAGTCCGACGAACTCGCGTTCGCGTACTAGGAGTCTGCAATGGACCTGGCCCTCGTCTGGTTTCTGATCATCGCCTTCTTCTGGCTGGGCTACCTGTTCCTGGAAGGCTTCGACTTCGGCGTCGGAATGCTGCTGCCCGTGCTGTCGCGCGACGAGACCGAACGGCGCGTGATGGTGAACACCATCGGCCCGGTGTGGGACGGCAACGAGGTGTGGCTGATCGTCGCGGTGGGCGCGACCTTCGCGGCTTTCCCAGGCTGGTACGCGACATTGTTGAGTGCCGCGTACCTGCCTTTGCTCGCGGTACTCGTCGGCCTGATCGGACGGGGTGTGGCCTTCGAGTACCGCGGCAAAGTGGATTCGGTGCGGTGGCGGCGCAACTGGGACCGGGTGATCGTCGTCGGTTCCTGGCTGCCCGCACTGGGTGTGGGTCTGTTGTTGTCGTGGAACGTGCTCGGGTTGCCCATTGACGCGGCCGGGAACCGGGTGGGGTCCGCGTTCGCCGCCTTCCAGTGGGAAACCCTGCTCGGCGCGCTCGCGATCGTAGGTTTCTCGCTCGTGCACGGAGCCGTGTTCGTGGCGTTGAAAACCGATGGGGAAATACGATCGCGAGCGCGCCGTCTCGCCCTGCGCATCGGCCCGGCCGCCTTGCTCCCGTTGCTGGGACTGTTGTTGGTGGTACAGACGCGCGCCGGTTCCTCGTGGACCTGGCTCGTTGTCGGGCTTGTCGTGCTCGCGGGCATCCTGGCGCTTGTCCACCTGTCCGTCGGCCGGGAAGGCCGGGCGTTCGCGTTGATGGCGATGGTGATCGTCGGATCGGTGGTCGCGTTGTTCGGCGCGCTGTACCCGAACGTCATCCCGTCCACAGTGGACCCGTCGTTCTCGCTGACCATCGAGGCGACCGCGTCCAGCCCGTACACCCTGCAGGTGATGACGTGGATCGCCGGCTTCGGCGCGCCCGCGGTACTGGTGTACCAGGGCTGGACCTACTGGGTCTTCCGCAAGCGCATCGGCACCGGGCACATCCCGCCGGTGCGTGTGCCATGAGCTTCCCCGGCCGGCGAAATCCCGCCCAGGACCGGCTGGGGAGGGGCCCGCTCGGCGCGCTGCCAGCATCCGCGCGCCGGGCTTTGGCCCTCTGTTTTGTCCTGGCCTTCCTCTCGTCCCTCGCGTTGGTCGCCCAGGCGTGGTCGCTTGCTTCCGTGGTCACCGGCCATGGATTGCTGGTCGTTCTCGTCGGATCGGTCATCGCCCGGGCCTTGTTGACGTGGGCGACCCAGGTCGTCGCCGCACGGGCCGCGGCAGGTGCCAAGGAGGAACTGCGGGCACGTGTGCTCGACACGTCGTTGGCGCGTGGCCCGGAATGGATCTCCTCGCAGGGCCCGGCTGCGTTGACGGTGCTCGTCACGAAGGGCTTGGACGCGCTCGACGCGTACTTCACGGTGTATTTGCCCGCACTGGTGAACGCGGCGGTCGTGCCGGTGTCGGTCGGCGCGGCGATCCTGTTCATCGACTGGCCCGCCGCGGTCGTGATCGCGTTGACCGTGCCACTCGTGCCGTTGTTCGCGATCCTGATCGGCAGGTACACGGCTGACAAGGTGGCCGAGTCCGCCGACGCGACGGCACGGCTGTCCGCGCATCTGCTCGAAATGATCCGGGCTTTGCCCGTGCTGACGGCATTCCGGCGGGCCGAGACCCAGGCCGAGGCCGTCCGCCGGGTGTCCGCACAGCACCGCCGCGCGACCCTGGCGACCCTGCGGACCGCCTTCGCGTCGGCCCTGGCACTCGAACTGATCGCCACGTTGTCGGTCGCGGTGGTCGCCGTGATCATCGGAGTGCGCCTGGTCTCAGGCGACATGACGCTGCTGGTCGGCTTGTTCGTGCTGATCCTGGCGCCGGAGTGCTACTTCCCGCTGCGCGCCGCCGGAGCCGCCCACCACGCCAGCGAGGACGGGATCGAGGCGATCCGCCGCGTGCACGCGCTGTCCGGCGATACGCCCGCAGGCTTGCGGTTCTCCGGCGACGTCGTGGCGGAGGTCTCGGACCTGCGCGTCGCCCGGCGAGACGGCTTCGCGCCCGACGGGCTGTCGTTGTCGTTGCGGCCAGGGGAGATCGTCCGGCTTTCGCAGCCGAGCGGCGGAGGGAAGTCGACGGCCATCGCCGCGCTGCTCGGGTTCGTCTCCCCGGCTTCGGGCTCGATCGTCGTCGGCGCTTCAGACCTGGCCGCGTGGCGCCGGATCGTGGCGTGGGTGCCGCAACGGCCCGCCTTCGCCGCAACGACCGTCGCCGAGGAACTCCGGTTGGCCGTGAGCGACCGCAACGTGCCGCCCACCATCGAGGAGATGCGCGCGGTCGCATCTTCGGCCGCCGCCGAGCACCTGCTCGACCGCAAGATCATCGAACTGTCCACAGGGGAACGTCAGCGCGTCGCGATCGCCCGTGCCCTGTTGCGTGTCAAGCGAGGCGCCCGCGTCCTGTTGCTCGACGAACCAACCGCGCACCTGGACAGCGCTACCGCCAGCCAGGTGATGCGGGCGGTGTACGACGTCGCGAACGACGGCGTGGCGGTTCTGCTCGCGACACATCGCACGGTCCGTGTCAGCGACGAGCCTGTGCAGCCGATCCGTGTCTCGACGACCGAGGCAAACGCACCTCGTAAGCCTGTCCGAGTGAGGATCACCCGCAGGGAACTGCTCGGCGCGATGATCGGCGCGTTGGCGCTGGCCAGCGGAGTCGCGCTGACCGCCGTATCAGCCTGGCTGATCGCCCGCGCCGCCGAACAACCGCCGATCCTCACGTTGACCGTCGCCATCGTCGGCGTCCGTGCATTCGGCCTGGCCCGCGCGGGATTGCGCTACCTCGAACGGCTCGTCACCCATGACGCCGCCTTCCGCCGCGCCGAGGACATGCGGGTGTCGTTGTGGCAACGACTGGTCTCGTTGGGCCCGGCACGGACCGCCGGACTGGCGCGCGGCGAAGGTCTACAGCGGCTCGTCGACGACGTCGACACCGTTCGCGACCTCACCCCGCGCGTGCTCGTCCCACCCATCATCGCCGCAGTCGTGTGCACGGTCGCCGTTGCCGTTCAGGCGATCCTGTCGTTGCCAGCCGGTCTCGTACTCGCGGGTGCAGTACTCGTTGGCGGCGTCGGCGCCCCTTTGCTCGCCCGATTCCTGGAGCGTCGCGCTACAACGGCTCTCGCGGACGGACGGCGCGGTATCGCCGCAGGCGTGCTCGCGTTGCTCGAAGCCGCGCCCGAGCTCATCGCGTTCGGCGCCCACGAACAGAAGCGGGCGGCACTGGCGCGGGTCGACGCGGACCTGGTTCGACGGGCCCGCCGGCAGGCGTTCGGCGCGGGCGCGGCAGCCGCGTTGATCACCCTCGGCACCGGCCTGGCCGCCGCTTTCGGTGCCACCACCGGGAACCCCGTGCTGGCGCTGGTCCCGTTGGCGTTGGCCGAAGTCCTGTCCCTGCTCCCGCCGGCACTGCAACACCGCGACACCCTCAAAGCCGCCTACACCCGCACCCAGGCGATCCACGCGCACGTCGCTCCGCAGCGCAGCAGCCGTCAAACCCAGGACGGCACCCCGCACCGCGCACCCCAGGACACCTTCGCAACCGCGCCCCAGGTCAACGTGCCAACCACGCCCCAGGAGAGCCTCGCCACCACGCCCCAGACCGGCACCCCGAAACCCAGTCCGCAAAACCCCCCAAGCAGCCCCCACCACTCCCGGGGGGCGACCCCGGACCCAGTCTACCGGGATAACACCAGGTCAGAAGGGTTACTGGCGGGTTGTGGACAACTAGATGGAGCGAACGGACCGTTCGTACGGGCACAGGCCGACACGACCAGCACCAACGGGCCGAACGCCATCAGCCTGACCGGCGTCGACGTGCGCTGGCCGGGCGCGGACGAGCCGAGCCTGCGGGACGTCACCCTGACGATCCCCGCGGGCAGTCACGTCGCGGTCCTCGGCCCGTCGGGCGCGGGCAAGTCCACTTTGCTCGCCCTGCTGCTGGGCTTCCTGCCTGCCGAGAAAGGCGCCGCGCAGGTCCCGCACAAGGTCGCCTGGTGCCCCCAGGAGCCGCAGCTCGTCTCCACGACGATCCGCGAGAACCTCCGGGTCGCCGCCCCGGACGCCAGCGACGAACTGCTGACGCAGGCCCTGACCGACGCAGGTCTCGGCCATTGGACGCATAGGTTGGACAGTCTCGTCGGCATGGTGTCCGGTGGCGAAGCCGAGCGGCTGGCCCTCGCCAGGGCGCTTCTGGCGGCACCCGAGGCGGACCTCGTGGTCCTTGACGAGCCGACGGCCCACCTCGACGTGCCCACGGCCAAGACGGTCCTCGAAGGCCTGGCGAAGAACCTGGCGGGCCGCACGGTCGTGCACGTGACGCATCGGCCGGAGGAAGCGGCCCAGGCGGACATGGTGATTCACGTCGACGCCGGCCGGGTGGCATAGCCTTGTTGACGATTATGGATCCGACATTGGCCGCGCGGGCCCTGACCGCGTCCACCGAGATCGCCACGGCCGCGTTGTCCGGCGACGACCCCGAGGCGGTCCTCGCCATGGTCGTCGAGGTCGCGGCCGAGCTGGCCGAGGCCGACCTCGGGCTGGTGATGGCGCGTGGTGAGGACGGCAGGCTCACGGTCGAGGCCGCGCACGGCAACTCGATCGTCGACGACCCGGTCGGCCTCGTGCTGTCCACGCGGTCGAGTGCGGCGAGGGTCGCGCGCAGTGGCATTCCGATGGTGGTCGAGGACGTCACCACGGACCCACGGACCTCGCCGTTCGTGCCCAAGGAGCTGTGGGGTTTCGGGCCGTTCGCGGCGGCGCCCTTCGGTACGAGGGAACGTCGGCTCGGGGCGTTGACGGTCTACCGCAAACGGGGTGCGCAACCGTTTGCGCCGCCCACGGTGGAGGTCCTGACGGCGTTCGCCGCGCAGGCCGGGCTGGTGCTCGTGCTGGCTGAGGGCTCGAACGCGCGTCAGCGTGTCGCCGTGCTGGAGGAGCGCGAGAAGATCGCCCGCAACCTGCACGACGTGATCGTCCAGCGGCTCTATGGCGCCGGGATGCAGCTGGACCTGCTGGTCCGGCGGCCGACCAAACGGCTGGCCAAGGCGGATGCGGCGAGGCTGGCCGACGCGGTCGACCAGCTGGACGCGACGATCGCCGAGATCCGCGGCACGGTCCGTGCCCTGCTCAACCCGGACCCGACCGAGCCGACTGACCTCACCGAGACGGTCCGCTCCGAGGTCGCGACCGCGGGCGAGCTGCTCGGTTTCACGCCCCGGCTCGATCTGATCGGTGACCTGAAGTCCGTGCCGGGCGAACTGGCCGACCACGCCAGGGCCGCGCTCCGCGAGGCACTGTCCAATGTGGTCCGGCATTCCGGTGCCAGCAGCGTCCGGGTGCAGGTCAAGGTCACTCCGGTGGTCCTCGAGATGCACGTGATCGACAACGGTTGCGGCATCCCGCCGGGCGTCACCCAGCGCGGCCTGAACCACCTGCGGGAACGCGCCGAGCAAGCGGGCGGCCACTGCGAGGTCCGTTCCAGCGCCCGCACGGGCACCACGGTGACCTGGACGGTCCCGCTAGCGGGTTGAGCGCCGGGCCACCCACGCCGCGGCCTGCGTGCGGCGCTCCATACCGAGCTTGGCCAGCACCGAGGTCACGTAGTTCTTCACGGTCTTCTCGGCGAGGAACAGCTGCTCGGCGATCTGGCGGTTGGTCAGTCCTTCGCCGATCAGCTCAAGGACCTTCCGCTCGCGCTCGGTCAACGTGTTCAGCTCGTCGGAATCCGCGGCACGACGCATGCGGTCGAGCACACGCGCGGTCGTGATCGGATCCAGCAGGGACCGTCCCGCAGCGACCTCATGCACCGCCGTCACGAGGTCATGCCCACGGACCTGCTTCAGCAGATAACCCGACGCCCCGGCCATGATCGCGCCGACCAAGGCCTCTTCGTCGTCGAACGCCGTGAGCACGAGACAACGCGGTCCGTCGGGCAACGAGCGCAGCGTCCGGCACAACTCGACGCCGTTGCCGTCGGGCAGACGCACGTCCACGATCGCCACGTCAGGCTTGCTGGCCGGGGCACGCACCAGGGCTTCGCCGACGCTGCCGGCTTCGGCGACGACCTCGATGTCCTTCTCGCCGTTCAACAGGTCACGCAGCCCTCGGCGGACCACTTCGTGGTCGTCGACGAGCAGCAACCGGACGGTCATACCTAGAGCTTACGGAGCCGGACGCGGCACACGTTGTGATCCGGTCCTTTCCGCAGGACGAGAGTGGCGCGCGGCCGGGTCGGCAGGATGTTCTGGACCAGGTTCGGCTCGTTGATCCCGCTCCACAGCTGCATCGCCTCGCGCCGCGCCTCGTCGTCGCTCAGCGAGGCGTAGTGGTGGAAGTGCGACTCAGGGTTGGCGAACGCGGTGTGCCGCAGCGTCAGGAACCGCTCGATGTACCACCGGGCCACGTCCTCGGTGTGCGCGTCCACGAAGATCGAGAAGTCGAACAGGTCCGCGACGGTCAGCCGGGGTCCTGGCTGGAGCACGTTCAGGCCTTCGACGATCAGGATGTCCGGCCGCCGGATCACCTGCTCCTCGCCGGGCACGATGTCGTACAGCAGGTGCGAGTAGATCGGCGCCCGCGCTTCCGGGGCGCCCGACTTGATCTCCGAGACGAACCGCAGCAGCGCCCTGCGGTCGTAGCTCTCCGGGAAACCCTTGCGGTGCATGATCCCGCGCCGCAGCAATTCGGCCCGCGGCCAGAGAAACCCGTCGGTGGTGACGAGTTCGACCTTCGGGTGGTCCGGCCAGCGCGCCAGAAGCGCCCGCAGGACACGTGCGGTCGTGGATTTCCCGACCGCCACGCTGCCCGCGACGCCGATGATGAACGGCACCTTCTCCGATTCGCCGAGAAAGGTCGCGGTCGCGTCGGACAGCCGTTGCCGGGCCTGCACCTGCAGGTTGATCAGCCGGGACAGCGGCAGGTAGACCTCGGCGACCTCACTGAGGTCGACCGGATCGTTCAGGCCGCGCAGTCTGGTCAGATCTCCGGCGGACAGTGGCAGGGGCGTCGACTTGCGTAGCTCTCGCCACTGCTCCCGATGCAACTCCACATACGGGGTCAGGTCACGCACGCGCGCCATCGCGCCACTCCTCGCCGAGGCAGGGAAAACTCGTAGTTAACGGTAGGTGCTCACTGGCAGGCTCGCGCTGTGACGAAGTACACGCTGCGGCCCATCGAAACGGCCGACCAGTCGCGAATAGGGGAGTTGCTGACCGAAAGCTGGGGGTCGCCACGGGTGGTGGCCGGGCACGGCAGGGTGCACGACGCCGCCAAGTTGCCGGGGTTAGTCGCCTCACAGGACGGCCAGGTTGTCGGTTTGCTCACGTACTACATCGAGGGCCGCACTGCCGAACTCGTGACGCTCAACGCATATCGGGCCGACGGCGGCATCGGGACGGCGCTGCTCGAAGCGATGACGTCGATCGTCAAACAGCTCGGCTGCGAGCGGATCATCCTGATGACCACCAACGACAACACCGACGCGATCCGTTTCTACCAGCGGCGCGGCTTCCGGTTCCGTGAACTGCGGGTCGGCGCGATCGACGCCGCGCGGCAGCTCAAACCGGAGATCCCGGAGATCGGCGAGCACGGCATCCCGATCCGCGACGAGCTCGAGCTGGAGCTACTGCTCTGAGAAGACCTCGTCCCACGCCGCCATGACCTGACGCGCGCACGTCTCCGGCGCGACGCCGCCGATGCCGGTTCCCAGCCCTGGCATGGCGATGGTGCGGATGACATCGCGGATCAGTACGCCCTCGTCGAGCAAACCGTCCCGCCATAAGCGGAACGCGCCTCGCGCGGCGAGATAGGGATGCACGGTGTCGGCAGGCAACTGCTCACCTGGCTCCCGCATGGTCGGTGAGCTGATCAGCCACGCGGGCACGGGCCTGCCCGTCGGGACGATCAACGCCTCGCCGACCGGCAGTTCACCGCCGTGAAACGCCAGGACCGCACTGCGCACGGTCTGCTCGATGTTCGGGAACGCCTGGGCGTAGACCGCGTCGACGCCGCCACGCATCCAGCCGTACGAGTTCGCTGGGCTCACTACAGCCTGCGCGCCCACGTCGAGCACCGAGCCGTGGTGCACCCGTATGCCGTGGCGCTGGCGCGCCGCCTCCTCCCATGCGTGCGCGAGTGGTTGCTCAACCGCGCACAACACCAGTTCCGGCGAATAGGAACCCGACAGACGCTCGGTACTTGCCTCCGATTCGGCGGTCACACCAACAGCATGTCAGGCCAGGGACAGCACGGGAACCGCCATCAAGTGCCCTATGGTTGTCCAGTGTCACGAATCGCCTACTTCGGCCCGCGGGGGACCTTCACCGAACAGGCCGCCCGCTCGTTCGGGGACGCCGAGTTCGTCGCGGTAGATACCGTTCCGCTGGTGCTCGCGGCCGTACGCGCGGGTGAGGTCGACGCCGGCTGTGTGCCGGTGGAGAACTCGGTCGAGGGCGCCGTGACCGCGACCATGGACGCGTTGGCGGAGGACGAGCCGCTGTACGCCGTCGGCGAGGTCGTCTTGCCCGTACGGTTCTCGGTCCTGACGCGTCCAGGTGCCGAGCCTGAGGACGTCAAAACCGTCGCCTCGCACCCGCACGCGCTGGCTCAGGTGCGTCAGTGGGTTGCCGAACACCTGCCCAACGCCGTGCCGGTGGCGACCACGTCGACGGCGTCGGCCGCGGTCAAGGTCAGCGAGGGCGAGTTCGACGCGGCCGTGTCCGCGCCCGTCGCCGCCCTGCACTATCCGCTGACCGAGCTCGCCACCGACGTGGCCGACGTCGACACCGCGGTCACCCGGTTCCTGCTGCTGCGCCGGCCCGGCAACCTGCCGCGGCCGACAGGCCACGACCGCACCTCGCTTGCCGTCGTCATCGCGCACGACGAACCTGGTTCGCTGGCCAACACGTTGTCGGAACTGGCGCTGCGCGGCATCAACCTGACGCGGATCGAGTCGCGGCCGCTGCGCGGACAGTTCGGTGAATACCGCTTCTACCTGGACCTCGACGGGCACGTCGCCGAGCAGCGGGTCGGCGACGCGCTCGCCGCGTTGCACCGGGTCAGCCGCCAGGTCCGGTTCCTCGGGTCGTACCCGAAGGCCGACCAGTCCCCGTCCCAGGCGCCGCCCCGGGCGACCGACTCCGACTACCACGCCGCCGCTGCCTGGGTGGCCGAGGTCCGGGAGGGCCGCTGATGCGGTTGATGCTCGTCCGCCACGGCCAGACCGCGTCCAACCTGCAACGTGCCCTCGACACGAGCCTGCCCGGCGCGCCGCTCACCGAAGAGGGGCACCAGCAGGCCGCCGACTTCGCCGCACGCATGTCCGAGGCGCCGGTGGCGGTCTACGCGAGCCTGGCCACCCGTGCGCAGGAGACCGCCGCCCCGATCGCCGCGGCGCACGGCCTCGACGTCCAGGTCGTCGAAGGCGTGCACGAGGTGTTCGTCGGCGACCTGGAAGGCCGCACGGACGAAGCGGCCATCAGGGAGTTCTTCGAGATCTACCTGCGGTGGACCAACGACGACCTGGCCGCGCGGATGCCCGGCGGCGAGAGCGGCGCGGAGATCCGTACCCGGTTCCTCGACGCGGTCCGGCTGATCCAGGACAAGCACTCCGACGGCCTGGTTGTCCTGGTCAGCCACGGCGCCATGATCCGGCTCGGCGCGGAATGGCTGGCCGAGAACGTGACCGGTCAGCTCGCCAACGTCGGCGTGCTGCCGAACACCGGTCACGTCCTGCTGGAGGCCAACGGCGACGGCTGGAACTGCCTGGAATGGACCGGCCTCGACCTACCCCACTCGTGAGTGTTTATCAGGGTTAGAACACGGATAAACGCTCACGAGGTGAAGGTGCGGCGGAAGCCGGCCGGGCCGTGCACCTCGATGTGGTAGTCCTTGCCGGGCAACGGGATCCGGACGATCTGCAGGCCGAGCACGTCGACGTGCTTGGGTGCGTCGAACTCCTTGCCGTACGGGTAGATCGCGAAGTGCGCGCTGCGCGTGCCGAAGTTCCGCAACGTCACCACGAGGGTCCTGCCTTCGCGCTTCGCCCACGCCTCCGGCCGGTACGGCAGCGGCCGCGCGGGACGCTTTCCGGGCTCCTGCTGGGGAATCGACTGGTCGCTCGGCGGTGCCGGCGTCCACCGCGGCACCGGCGCCGGGACCGGGCCGGGTGTGTCGAGCTCCGGTTTGCGGCCGCCGCGTTTGAAGTCGAACGCCGAGGTCAGATCGCCCGCGACGGTCCGGCGCCACGGGCTGATGTTGGGCTCGTGCACGCCCGTCCACCGCTCCAGGAACTGGATCACCGAGGTGTGGTCGAAGGTCTCCGAGCAGACGTAGCCGCCGATGGTCCACGGCGAGACGATGGTCGTGGGCACGCGGAACCCCAGGCCGATCGGCTTGCCGTCGTGGAACTCCTCGGTGCGCGCGGCGGGCGGGACCGGCGGCGGCACGTGGTCGAAGTAGCCGTCGAACTCGTCGAACGTCAGGATCAGGGCGGTCTTGGCCCACACCTCCGGGTTCGAGGCGATCGCGTCGAGGATGTCGTAGGTCAGCTTGGCGCTGGCCGCGGGCGAGGACGCCGACGGGTGCTCGGAGTCCGCGGCCGACGGCACCAGGTACGAGACCTTGGGCAGTTTGCCCGCCTCGATGTCCGCCCGGAACGACTTGGCCAGTTCACCTGGCCGGACGCGCGCCAGAGCACGGTCGTACAGCGAACGCTCGGCCTTGTCGAGCGTGGCGACCCCGTCGGCCAGCTGCTTCAGCATCGTTTCACGGTCCGCGGCCGAGGCCTTGAAAAGGTTGGCGTAGAACCGGTCCATGCTGCGCAGGCCGAGCGGCTTGAGCACCTTGCGGGCGATTTCCTTGAAACGGGCGAAGAACTCCAGCGCGTTGTCCTGGTAGTTGTCCCATTCCTGGTAGGTCTTCCACGACACGCCACGGGATTCGAGCCGTTCGGCGTACGTCGTCCAGCTGTAGCCGGGGTGGTTGTCCTCGTCGTACGCGTCGTTGCCGACCACACGCTGCTGCGTCCCGGGCTCGTAGCCGACGTTGCCGCTCCACATGTACAGCCGGTTCGGGTTGGTCGGGCCGAACACCGAGCAGTGGTAGGCGTCGCACAGGGTGAACGTCTCGGCGAGCTCGTACTGGAACGGGATGTCCCGCCGGTCGTAGTAGGCCATTGTGGACTTCGACTTGGCCGGCACCCAGCCGTTGTTCCAGCCGTTCGCCCACGCGGCCTGGCCGCCTTCCCAGCTGTGGTCGAGCGAGCCGAGGTACTGGATGTCGCTGCCCGGCCGGTTCGCGCGCTCGGCGGCCTCGCGTGCGGAGAACGGCATCACGCCGGACTGTTCGAAGATCCCCTTGAGCGCGGCCGGGTCGCTGAAACCGCGGACACCGCGCAGGGTGCCGAAGTAGTTGTCGAACGACCGGTTCTCCTGCATCAGGATCACCACGTGCTCGATCGCGTTCAGGCCACCTGGTCTCGCGGGCTCGGCCATCGCGGCGTGCACCGAGGGCGGGAGCAGGGAGCCGGCGGCGACACCGCCGGAGAGGGCGAGCAGGCGGCGGCGGGAGAGGTCAGTCATGATCCAGGAGCCTCCGGTGCCTCGACGAACGTGACGTGAACTCGCGCGAGCAGCCCGATGAACAAAAGTGGCCTTGCGAAATGGGGCAGAAATGGCACTTCTGGATGACCACATCCGTGTTCAAGCTGGTAGCCATGCTGGTTCATCCCTGGGACTCCGCGCCACCCGCCGAGTGGCGGGAATGGCTGCGGGCCGGGCACGACTTCGGTCAGCTGATCGCCCCCGGGCGCGATCGGGACCTTCCGATCATCGTGCCCACGCACTTCACGCTCGACCGCGAAGACGGCAACACGGTCTGGCTGCACCTCGCACGACCGAACCCGGTCTGGCGTGCCCTGGATGAACGTGCGCGCGCGACGCTGAGCGTGGTCGGCGACTACACGTTCATCCCGTCAAGCTGGAACGGTGGCGTGCCGACCTCGTACTACGCCGCTGTCCTGCTCGAATGTGACGTCCGCGTGGTCGACGACCCCGCCGAGAAGGCCGTGATCCTCAACCGGCAGCTCGCGCACTTCCAGCCTGGCGTGCGGCCGGAGGTCGACCGGAACGAGCGCCTGTTGTCCGGTATCCGGGGAATCCAGCTGACGGTCACCGACGTGACCGCCAAGTTCAAGTACGGCGGCAACAAACCCGCCGAAGTCAGGGCGCACATCGCCGGCCAGTTGGTGCGACGCGATGGACTGTTCGACCGGGTGGCCGCGGACCATGTTGGTGAACGCCTGACGCAACCTACTTAGGTTTCGGTACGTCCTCACAGTGGGCATCCAGGAGATGACACGCTGGAGGCGAACGCCATGAAGGTCCCCAAGATCGGCATCCTGGCAGCGAGCAGCCTGTTCCTGCTGGCCGCGTGTACCGGCCAGCCCGAGCCCGTCGCCAATCCGCAGATCCCGACGATCGGCTCCACTCAGCCGGCCGTCAGCACCGCGACCACCACTCCCTCGGAAACACCCACATCGGCGGCCGCGCCACCGCCGGCGCCGCCCGCGCCACCGCAGACCCCCGCCCCGCAACCCGCGCAGGACGGGCTGTGCAAGTCGGCCAACCTCAAGCTCAGCTTGTCCGACGGCGACGCCGCCGCGGGCACGGTCTACCGCAAGCTCGTCTTCACCAACGCGGGCTCGGCCGCGTGCACCATCCAGGGTTTCCCTGGAGTGTCCTATGTGACCGGTGACAGCGGCCAGCAGGTGGGCGAACCGGCCGTGCGCGAGGGCACCAAGGGCGCACCGATCAAGCTCGCGCCCGGCCAGAGCGCGTTCGCCCCGGTCGGGTTCACGCAGGTGCGGAACTACGACCCGGCGGTGTGCAAGCCGACCGAGGTCCGTGGCCTGCGCGTGTACCCGCCGCAGGAGACCGCGTCGATGTTCGTGCCGTTGACGGGCACCGGGTGTGCCGGTGACCCGCCTGGGCAGCAGCTGCGCGTGAAGACGATTCAGAGCACCTGATCGGTCGGCCGGATCAGGATCTCGTTGACGGCGACGTAGTCCGGCTGCGTCACGGCGTACAGCACGGCCTTCGCGATGTCCGCCGCCTGCAACTGCCTGGTCCGGCTGGCCCGCTCCTCGATCGCGGCTTTGGCGTTCTGGTCGGTGATGTGATCGCGCAACTCGGTGTCCACCATGCCGGGCTCGATCAGCACCACCCGGACGCCCTTGTCGGTGACCTCCTGGCGCAGTGATTCGCTGAAGGCGCCGACGGCCCACTTCGAGGCGTTGTAGACGCCCGACCCCAGCCGCGCGACCCGGCCGGCGACCGACGACATCTGGACGATGGACCCCTTGCTGGCCAACAGGTGTGGCAGCGCGGCGTCGGTCATGTACATCAGGCCGAGGACGTTGGTGTTGATCATCCGCGTCCACTCGGTGGTGTCCGCTCCGACGATGCTGCCCAGCAGCATCACGCCCGCGTTGTTCACCAGGACGTCCAGCTGGCCGAACTGGTCGACCGCCGCCTGGACCGCGGCCTGGCAGGCGTCCTGGTCGGTCACGTCCAGTTCGACGCTGAGCACCTTGGTGCCCGTCGCGGTGAGCCGGTCCTCCAGCGCGGCCAGCCGGTCCGTCCGGCGAGCCCCGATGACGACCGACGCGCCCGCCGCCGCGAGCTCCTCCGCGGTCGCCTCGCCGATCCCCGACGAGGCGCCCGTGACCAGTGCGACCTTCCCGTTCAGTGTCATGACGCCATCACACACCCTGGAGCGCGCTCCAGGTCAAATCGGACAACGGCGGCACCGAGGTGACGAACTCCGGCGGTCCACGGCTCCCGGTCTGGGACACTGATGGCGACTGGGACGGTCTCGCGGGCAGACTGGCGGACGGATTCGGCTGTGAAGTGAGGTCACGATGCGAAAGGCACTGCTGACAGGGCTCCTGCTGCTTGCCGCGTGCTCCTCGCCACCGCCGCCTGCGCCGCCGCCACCGCCGGCACCTGCGGAGGCGGTGATCGGCCAGACGGTCGTGCCCGGCTCGAAGGCGCCCAGCGGGCACATCGTTCCCAACGTGGTCGGCAAGAACCACCAAGAGGCGCAGGACGCGATGCAGGCCGCGGGTTTCTACCGGTTGGCCGAGGAAGACGCCACGGGACGGAAGCGGTCGCTGATCATGGACCGCAACTGGGTGGTCGTCGAGCAGAACCCCCAGGGCGGAACCGTGCTCGACCCCAAGGAGACCATCACGTTGCGGTCGAAGAAGTACACCGACTAGGCCGTGTTTCAAATGCCCGATCGCGATAGCCGGGCCGGATGCGGCCCCTGACGCCACCGCGGGACCGCCCAAAGACAACCAGTATTCGCGGCGATCCCGCGGCGACGCCAGGAACCGCCCCACCGAGCCGATTCCGGCCTCCGGCCGGGGCAGACTCTCATCGACCGGGACATTCGAAACACGACCTAACCGTTGCTCATCAGGCCAGTGCGCCACGCCCACGCGGCCACTTCGACACGGTTGCGCGCGTCGATCTTCGACTGCACCGCCGCCAGATGCGTCTTCACGGTCGACAGCGACATGAAGAGCTCGTTGCCGATCTCGGTGTTCGTCAGCCCACGGGCGACCGCGCGCACCACGTCCTGCTCGCGCTCGGTCAGCGTGACATCCGTCGCGCGAGCGGTCTTCGCGGGCGCGGCGAAGTGCCGCAACAGCCGGACGGTGATCTGCGGCGAGATCAACGCGTCGCCGCGGACCGCCGCGCGGACCGCTTCCAGCAGCAGCGCGGGCCCGGCGTCCTTGAGCAGGAAACCGCTGGCGCCGTTGGCAAGCGCGGTGTGCACGTACTCGTCGAGGTCGAATGTGGTCACAACGACGACCTTCAACGGATCCGTGACCCCCGGACCGGCGAGCATCTTGGTCACCTCGAGCCCGTCGATCCCCGGCATCCGGATGTCCAGCAGGCAGACGTCCGGCCGCAGTTCCCGGGCCTTGGCCACGGCCGCGCGGCCATCCGGCACGTCCGCGACGACCTTGATGTCCTCCTGGGTCTCCAGGATCATCCGGAACCCGGCCCGGACCATCTCCTGATCGTCGGCGATCAGCACGCGGATCGTCACGTGGCTTCCTCTTCTTCCTCGACCGGCAGCCAGGCGTCGACCTGCCAGCCGACCGGGTCGGCCGGGCCGGCGGCGAACCGGCCGCCGAGCAGTTCGACGCGTTCACGCATTCCGACCAGACCGTAGCCGCCCGACCCGCCGACCGGATCTTGGCGTCGGCCGGTGCCGTTGTCGGCCACCCGGACGTGGATCTCCGAGTCGCTGGTGATCACCTCGACGCTGACCGAGGTCGCGTCGAGCGCGTGCTTGCCGACGTTGGTCAGCGACTCCTGGACCAGCCGGAGCACCGACCGGCCGACCTCCTGCGGCACGATCTGCGGCACGTCCAGGTTGAGCTTGACGGGCGGACCGCTGAAGTTCTCGATCACAGCGGTCAGGTCGGCGGTCAGGTCGGTGGTGGCCTGTTCGGTCGCCTCGGACGTGCCCGCCGGTTTGGCGCCACGCATGCTGGCGACCAGGAACCGCATGGCCTTCAACGCCTCGACCCCGCTGGTCTCGATCTTGTCGAGCGCCTGCACGGCGATCCGCGGGTCCCGGTCCGACACCAGTTTCGCGGCCTGTGCCTGCACGACGATGCCCGTCACGTGATGCGCCACGACGTCGTGCAGTTCACGCGCCAACGCCAGCCGCTCACTCTGCTGTGCGCCCGTCACCGCGGAGCGAATGGACTGGTTGCGCTCACGGTCACGCGATCGGAAGTACATTCCCGTCGCCACCGCGATCACGAGCAGGAACGCGAGAAAGAGCCCGAACTGGTCGCCCCGGTTGCTCGCACTGCTGTCCAGCAGGCTGCGGAGTTCCAGCGCCAGGAACGTGGCCAGCGCGAGCGCGGCACTGCTGAGGATGGCGGGCCACCGCGGCGCCCACCGGACGTCGTACGCGATCAACGCCATGGCCGCGGCGACCTCGGTGAACACCAGGGCGTCCTGGCCCGACCGGTTCGGCAGAATCCCCCCGCTGAGGTACAGCGCGAAGGGCGCCAACGCGATGCCGATGGTCGCGACCAACGTCAGGGTGACCGGCGCACGCGGCGCGAAGAAGGCGCACACCGAAGCGACCATCGCACCGCCGAGCGCGAAGATCTGGTTCGGTGCCTCGCCGAGCCGCAGGTCGAGGAAGAAGATCAGCGCGAGCGCGGCGGCCAACGGCCACTGCCTGCGCACCAGCGCCCCGAGTTCGGTCTCCGTGCGCTTCCCGCTCACCCCACGCAGGTAAACGCCGATGACGACGGACCCGATCAGGATCAGCAACCCGAGTTGAATTGTCCGCACTTCGGACAGCGACCACGACCCGGTCCGGAAGAACGTCGCCAGCAGCGCGGCGACGACCAGCGACGCCGTGCTGAGCGTCGCTGTGAACGGACGCGTCCGCCAGACCACCAGCACGACGAGCGCGACACCCGCGGCGACCTCGGTCAGCAGGAGGTCGTTCAGGCTGATCGACTCGGGCCTGGTGTCCGACAGCCGGATGACCGCCGTCGACACAAGGAGCACGGCCGAGCCCGCCCACGCCCCCAGCGTCGGCTTCTGCGCCCCCAACAGTGCACACAACCCCAGCATCGCGGCACCTGGAAGTGCTCCCAGAGCCGGCCTGCCGCTGTCGAACGACAGCAGTACGTCGATCAGGAACGACGCGGCGAGCAGGGTCAGCAGCCAACGGCTCGTCCGAGGCTGGACAGGGGGCACCGTCACGGAACGAAAGCTTCGCACCTCGCGGCCGCTGCCGCCTCGGTCAACCGGCGCGTGTCCCTCGGCCGATCGGCCAACCGGGACAACCCTGAGGCCAGCCCCTGCCTCCGCGCAGCCCTCATCGCAACACCCTCGCCGCCTGGGGGACCCCCGATTTCAACGTTACCGAAATGGTCCGACAGTTCCGCGTTTCAGCAGGTCAACCTGACGCGGGAACCCCGTGGGCGGCTTTGAAGGGACAGGTCGGACTGGGGGTTTGGCAGGCCAGGGCGATGCGGGAAACCCGTGGGGCTCGGAGAGACAGGTCCGGCTGAAGGGTCCCTTCCGGGTTTCGGCAGGTCAGCTCGACGCCGGGTCCTCGCAGGCTTCGGGGAGGTAGGCGGGGGAGGCCCCATGGCCGCCGTGCTTGTCGACCAGTTCAGCCGCCGGGCCTCTGGGCCGCCCTGCCCCCGGGCAAACCGCTCCACCACAAGGTTTTCCGCAAGTCAGCCCGGCACTGGCCCTTCGTCGGCGACTTGGCCCTCCGTCCGGGCCACCCGTGCCCGGCCATCAGCGCAGCCGCCATCACATCAACATTTCCCTGAGGGGGACCCCCGAAATCCACGTTACCGAAGGGGTCCGACAAAACCGGCCCTGATGTCCGGGGTGACCTGCGTAATGCCTGGTCATGGCCATTCGGCGGCTGGGGATGGCTTTTCGGCCGATTCGGCGCACCGGGCCGGTGAGCCAGGCTGGTGTCAGCTCGAACAGACGGGAGAACACAATGCTGATGCTGGTGCTGACCTGGATCGGGGCCGTGCTGGGGGTGGCCCTCGTGCTGCTGATGGCGCTCGGTCCGGTGATCGTCGAACTCGACAGCATGGTCGCCCAACGGCGCCGGGAGCGTCGCCGTCAGGTCGCGAACGAGCAGGCCGCGGCCAACGTCGCGGCCCACCCGGTGTTCCATTGAGCACATGAGCCTCGCCGACTTGACCATGCGTCTTCGTGACTTCGCCGCCGCTCGCGACTGGGAGCAGTTCCACACGCCCAAGAATCTTGCGATGGCGCTGTCCGGCGAGGCGGGCGAGCTGATCAGCCTGTTCCAGTGGCTCACGCCCGAGCAGGCCGCGGCCGCCATGCGGGACCCGGAGCTGGCCGCGGACATCGAGGACGAACTGGCCGATGTGCTGCTCTACCTCGTGCGGCTCGCCGACGTGCTGGACGTCGACCTCATCAAGGCCGCGAACGCCAAGATCGACCGCAACGAGACGCGGTTCCCCCGGATCAGTCCCGGGTGACGACCTTGCGCAGCCGGGTCAGGGCCCGGTGCTGCGCCACCCTGATCGCGCCGGGAGTCGAGCCCATCACGTCCGCGACCTCCTCCGCGGACAGGCCGACCACCAGGCGCAGGACCAGGATCTCGTGCTGACGCGGTGACAACACCTGGCGCAGCAACTGTTCCATCCGGCTGGTCAGCTCGAACTGCAACGCGTGTTGTTCCGGCGTCGCCTCCTGGCTGGCGACATCCGGGATTTCCGGCACGGACAACGCCGTGGCCACACGGGCCGCGTTGCGCCGGGCGTCGGCGACCTTGTGGCCGGCGATGCCGTAGACGAACGCCAGGAACGGCCTCCCCTGGTTGCGATATCCCGGCAGTGCCCGGAACAGCGCCAACAGCACCTCCTGGGCGACGTCGTCGACCGAGATCGCCGTCCGGTGCCCCCCGATCCGCGCCTGGCAGTAGCGCAGAACCAATGGCCGCACATAGCTCAGCAGCCATTCTGTGGCGGCCGTGTCCCCCGACACGGCCGCCTCGACCACGGCGTTGAGCACGATCTCGTCCACGGGCTCCCCACTCCGTGTCCTCTTGTCCTCGCGTTCCGCCAACGCTGTTACGGACATCCGTGCCTCCTCGCCGCGGGCCTCCCCGATGAGAAAGGAGTCAGCGGCCCTGTCCCAGATACGGGGTGTTAGGGGGAAATTCCGACTGTGACCGAGCTGTCACCGAAGGCGAAAATCCCCTTGGCGGCTGACCTAGCCTGGAAGACGTGAACGCAACCGTGATCCGCGGCAGGAACGTGGACATCCGACTCTGGACTCGGCCCGAGGAGGTCGAGGAGCAGGCCATGCGCCAGCTGCACAACATCTCCGCGCTGCCTTGGGCTTTCAAGCACGTCGCGGTGATGCCGGACGTGCACTACGGCAAGGGCGCGACAGTCGGGTCCGTGATCGCCATGCGAGACGCGGTTTCACCCGCGGCGGTCGGTGTGGACATCGGCTGCGGCATGGCGGCCGTCCGGACCTCGCTGCGCGCGTCCGACCTGCCCGACGACCTCGGCCGGATCCGTTCGGAGATCGAGAAGGCGGTGCCCGTCGGGTTCGCCATGCACAAGGCGACGGCGTTCGACGGACGCGACGCCGGTGACTGGGGTGCCTTCTGGAGCGGCTTCGACCAGTTGGCCGGCGGGTTCGACCGGGCTCGTGCGCTGCACCAGATGGGCACGCTCGGCGGCGGCAACCACTTCATCGAGGTCTGCCTGGACACTCAGCAGCAGGTCTGGGTGATGCTGCACTCGGGCTCTCGCGGCGTGGGCAACATCCTGGCGCAGCACCACATCGGGATCGCGAAGGGCCTGGCGCACAACGCCGAGCTGCCGGACCCGGACCTGGCGGTGTTCCTGGCCAAGACGCCCGAGATGGAGGCGTACCGCCGGGACCTGTACTGGGCGCAGGACTACGCGCGCCGCAACCGTGCGGTCATGCTGCGTCTTGTCTGCTCGGTGCTGCGTGAGCAGTTCCCGCAGGTGAGCTTCGAGGAGCCGATCTCCTGCCACCACAACTACGTGGCGGAGGAGACGCACTTCGGCACGGACGTGATGGTCACCCGCAAGGGCGCGATCCGCGCGGGCCGTGGCGACCTGGGCATCATCCCGGGCTCGATGGGCACCGGGTCGTACATCGTGCGTGGCCTGGGAAACCCGGACTCGTTCGAGTCGGCGTCGCACGGCGCGGGCCGTCGCATGTCGCGGACCAAGGCGCGCAAGAAGTTCAGCGCCGAGGACCTCGCGGCGCAGACCGCGGGCGTGGAGTGCCGGAAGGACTCCGGCGTGGTCGACGAGATCCCGGCGGCGTACAAGGACATCGACGAGGTCATCGCGAACCAGTCCGACCTGGTGGAGATCGTGGCGAAGCTCAAGCAGGTCGTCTGCGTGAAGGGATAAGGAAAAGGGCCCCGGCCGGGGCCCTTTCCGCGTCACGCCTTGGGTTCGAGGACTTCGACACCGCCGAGTCCCGGCCGCAACGCCTCCGGGACCACGACCGATCCGTCGGCCTGCTGGTGGTTCTCCACGATCGCGACGATCCAGCGCGTGGTGGCGAGCGTCCCGTTCAGCGTCGCGGCGGTCCGTGGCTTGCCGTTCTCGTCGCGGTACCGCACGTTGAGCCTGCGGGCCTGGAACGTCGTGCAGTTCGAAGTGGACGTCAGCTCGCGATACGCCTGCTGCGACGGGAACCACGCCTCGCAGTCGAACTTGCGCGAGGCGCTCGTGCCCAGGTCGCCCGCGGCCGTGTCGATCACGCGGTACGGCACCTCGATCTTGGCGAGCATCTCCTCTTCCCACGCCAGCAGCCGGCCGTGTTCGGCCTCGGCGTCCTCGGGCTTGCAGTAGGTGAACATCTCCACCTTGTCGAACTGGTGGACCCGGATGATGCCGCGGGTGTCCTTGCCGTACGACCCGGCTTCCCGCCGGTAGCACGACGACCAGCCCGCGTACCGGCGTGGACCCGCCGAGAGGTCGAGGATCTCGTCGGCGTGGTAGCCCGCGAGCGGCACCTCCGACGTCCCGACCAGGTACAGGTCGTCCTCGGCCAGGCGGTAGACCTCGCTGGAGTGCGCGCCGAGGAAACCCGTGCCGTCCATGATCTCCGGCCGCACCAGCGACGGCGTGATCATCACCTGGAAGCCGTTGGCGACCGCCTGCTGCACGGCCATGTTGAGCAGCGCCAGCTGGAGCTGCGCGCCGATGCCCGTGAGGAAGTAGAACCGCGAGCCCGACACCTTCGCGCCGCGCTCCATGTCGACGCCGCCCAGCTTGGTGAGCAGATCGAGGTGGTCGGCAGGCTCGAAGTCGACCGGCTTGGGCTCGCCGACGTGCTTGAGCACGGCGTAGTCGTCCTCACCGCCCGCGGGCGCGGCCGGGTGGACCAGGTTCGGGATGGCCCGGTGCAGCCTGGTGACCGTTTCCTCGGCCTCGGCCTGCTCGGCCTCGGCGGCCTTGACCTCGGCGGCCATTTCCTTGCCCTTGGCCAGCAGGGCCTCGCGCTCCTCGCCCTTGGCCTTGCCCACCTGGCGGCCGAAGGCCTTCTGCTCGGCTCGCAACGTGTCCGCCCTGGAGACGGAACCGCGGCGACGCTCGTCGGCGGACAGCAACTGGTCCACCAGCTGCTCGTCCTCACCACGGGCACGCTGCGAAGCGCGCACCGCCTCCGGGTCTTCGCGCAGTGTCTTCAGGTCGATCACGGTGCCTATTGTCCTCGCTCGGCTCGGGCGGACTCAGTCGCCCCAGCCGACCATTTCCACCACATCCCGCGCAACGGATATCCGCGCTCCGACCGGTTCGCCGTGCGACCTGCTCTGGGCCGCACGGCGAAACCGCACGAACTGTCCGCTGGGCCGGGCTTCTAGGCCGGGTGTGGGGCCATGCTGCCGTAGGTCTTGAGGTGCTGGAACTCGCTCATTGCGGTCGGCCCGCACAGCGTGCCGTAGCCGCTCTGCTTCATGCCGCCCTGCTCGAAGTGTTCGGACATCGAGCCCCAGGTGTTGAACCAGATGCCACCGAAGCGCAGGGCGCGGCCGACTCGGCGGGCCCGCAGGTCGTCGAGGGTGAACACGGAGGCGGCGAGGCCGAACTCGGTGGCGTTCGCCCGCTGGATCGCGTCGGTCTCGTCGTCGAAGACCTCGAAGGTCTGCACCGGGCCGAACACCTCCTGCTGGACGACGGGCACGTCGATCCGGTCGACCTCGATCAGGGCGGGCCGGAAGAACGCGCCACCGGCCAGGCCGGGGCCGGTGACCGGGCCACCCCGGACGATGATCTTGGCGTAGTCGGCGGCCTCCTCGACGATCCGGTCGACCCTGGCGACGCTGGCCTTGTCGATCAGCGGGCCCATCTGACTGGTGGGGTCGAGCGCGGGGCCGACCTTGACCCCTGCCAGTGCCGCCGCGAGCCGGGTGCGCAGTTCGTCGGCGATGTCGCGCTGGGCGAGGACGCGGGAGCCGGTGCAGCAGAACTCGCCGTTCATCAGGATGCTGCTCATCACGAGCGTGGGGACCACGCTGTCCAGGTCGGCGTCGTCGAAGACGATCAGCGGCGTCTTGCCGCCCAGTTCGAGGCCGAGCCGCTTGAGCGTGGGGGCGGCCGTGGCCGCGATGGCGCGCCCGACGTGCGTGCTGCCGGTGTAGCTGAGCACGTCGATGTCCGGCGAGGCGACCAGCATCGGCGCCACCTCGTTACCGGCCTCGGTGAGGATGTTGACGACACCGGCGGGAAGCGAGGACGTGGCGGCGACGGCCTCGGCGAACAACGCGTTGGTCAGCGCGGTCTGGCCGGGCATCTTGGCCACGGTGGTGCAGCCGGCCCCGATGGCCGGGCCCAGAGCGCGGACCAGCAGGATCACCGGGGAGTTCCACGGGGCGATGATGCCCGCGACGCCCGCCGCCTCGGGGACCGAGTGGTAGTAGGCCCCCGGGGTGGGTTCGGCGGCGCGCCCGGCGATGTGGACGAGCGCGGAGGCGGCGCTGTAGCGCAGCCATTCGACCGAGGTCAGCAGCTCCCAGGTCGTCTGGGCGAGCAGCTTGCCGTTCTCCCGAGCCAGCATCCGGGCGATGGCGGGCACCCGTTCGGCGAGCCGGTCGGCCAGTTCGTACAGGGCCCGCGATCGTAGGGACGGATCGCGCGACCAGCCGGTGGTGTCGAAGGTGGAGCGAGCGGCGTCGATCGCGGCCTGCGCCTCGGCGCGGCCCGCGGAAACGTAGGTTCCGACGACCTCACCCGTGGAAGGGTCGATCGACTCGTGGACCGAGCCGGTGTCGCTCCACTCGCCGTTGACGAGATTGCGGGCGGTGCTGGTGGTCGACATGGTTGTCCTCTCGATTCTGCTCAGGCGGGGTGGCGGTCAGGCGGCGTCTGCCGCGGTCGCGCGGCGACGGGTCTTGGCGGGGTAGTGCTTGCGCAGGTCGGAGGTCGTCATCCGGTCGAGCATCCGGTCGGACACGAAGCGGGACACACCGATGAGGAAGGCGGCCGTGACGCCGATCGTGTAGCGGATGCGGGGCCTGCGGTCGGTCACCGCCTTGGCGATCTTCTTCGCGGCGACGTCGGAGGTCACGCCGGCCTTGGTGAACGCGGCCACGTGGGAGGGGATGGCCTGCATCAGATCGCCGTAGCGCGCGTTGTGCTCGGGCGTCATCCCATCGCCGAGGCGGCCGAGGGCGGCGAGGCCGACGCGGGACATCTCGGTTTTGACTCCGCCCGGTTCGACTACCACCACCTGCACACCGTGCGGGGCTAGCTCGTTGCGCAGCGCGTCGCTCACGGCCTCCATCGCGAACTTGCTGGCGGCGTACGGCCCGTAGCCGGCCATGGAGACCTTGCCGTTGAGGGAGGTGATGTTGACGACGCGGCCCTTGCCGCGTAGCAGCGCGGGAACCAGCGCCTGGATGACGGCGACGTGGCCGAAGACGTTCACTTCGAAGATGCGCCGCCATTCGTCGAGCGGCATCACTTCGACCGGGCCGGCGCCGGGGATGCCGGCGTTGTTGACCACTGCCCGCAGCGGCCGCGCGTCCCGCTCGACGCGTGTGGTGAGCGCGGCGATGTGGTCGGGGTTGGTGATGTCGACGATCACCGGCTCGACGCCTGCGGCGCGCAGCGCGTCACCGTCGCTGTCGCGCCGCACGCCGGCGAGGACGTGAAAGCCGCGGCGGGCCAGTTCCCGCGCGGTGGCCGCGCCCATGCCGGTTGACGCTCCGGTCACGACCACGAGCTCCCGAATTTCAGATGACTTTGTCATCTTCTGAGTGTGGAGCTTTCAGATGACGATGTCAACTGACTCAAGTGACTTAGTCATCACAAGGGAGCTAGGATCGTCCGCATGACCAGCCGCGCCGAATCAGCCGCCGCCACGCGCCGCGCCCTGCTCGACGCGGCCGCTGAGCTGCTCGATTCCGGTGGCCTGGACGCCGTGACGTTGCGCGCGGTGGGAGCACGCGCCGGAGTGACTCGCGGGGCGCCCTACCGGCACTTCCCCGACAAGGAGAGCCTGCTGATCGCCGTCGGGACACAGGCCTGGGACACACTAGGAGACCGCATGCACGCCCTCCGCGCGGATCCGGGCCTGTCGCCCGCCGAGAAAATGCGCAACGGCCTCATCGCACTCATCGACATCGGCCGATTTCAGCCGCACCTCTACAAACTCATGTTCAGCAACCCACCCGGCGACCCCACGGCACTCGCCCGGGCCGCCCAGCGCAGCCAGACCGAGTTCCTGGCCGTCGTCGCCGACCTGGTCGGCGAGCAGGACGCCCGCCGGTACGCGGCCCTGCTCATCAGCAGCGCGAGCGGGATCGCCGGCCTGGAGGCCAGCGGCCAGCTCGCCGACCCCAAGTGGGGCGGCGTCTCCGCCGAAGACCTCACCGACACCCTCGTCGACATGGTCGCCGGGAAGAGGTCGCCCGCGCCCGCGACCGACGACCTGCCGCCCGGCACGCCCTGATCCGCCGGCTCAACGGGCGGGGGCGTCGTTGGTACCCGATGAGAGGGCGGCGGCGATCCACTGTTCGCTCGCGCCGCCGTTCGGCTCCGGTGTCCCGCTGATGGTTGTCATCAGTGACACGTAGGTGCCAAGCAGGTCGTTGAACTCTGACACGGCACGGTCGGCGTGGTGATGAGCGGGAGTGGTGGGGTCGGGGTCGGCCATGGAATGCCGCACCTCGGCGACGTCGTCCTCGCTGAGTGGTTTCCCCGTGGCCGTGGCGGTGAGCTCGGCGATCGACGCCACCAGGCGTTCGGCGATCTGCCGGGCCTGCGGGGTGTCCGGGGACAGCCCGGCCTGTTGTGCCGACCAGGCCTCCATTTCCAGCTTCCGGTGCCTTTCGATGCGTTCCATCATCGCCGGTGTGGTCATGTTCATGGCTTTCGGGGAGGCGAAGCTGGTGTGGAAGTACTCCCGGACCGAGCGGCGGAACTCCTTGTCCTGCACCAGGTCGGCCAGTTCGATCCAGGCCTGGAGCTGGTCGGTGGTGGGGTGCTCGGGCAGGACCGGGCGCATCTGGTGCAGCTGCTCGGTGAATTCGGGATGCACGGTGGTGAGGTCTTCGGTGATCTCGTCCCAGAACTCGTCGAGCAGCCGGTTGCGGTCGTCGTCGGACATGGACACGAGGTCGTGCATGAGGGCCACCTGTTCGGTCGCGGTGTGCTGGTTGACGATGGTCCGAAGGACGGCCCGCCTGGCACGTAGGTGACGCATCTGGCGCTCGACGAGCGCGAGGTGGGTCGTGGCCAGGTCGTGCAGGGTCGTCTCGTCGGCCAGGAGCCTGCGGATGTCATCCAGGCTTGCGCCCAGGTCACGCAGGGTGCGGACGAGTTCCAGCCGCGCGATGGCGTCGATGTCGTACAGCCGGTAGCCGGCGTCGGTGTGGCTCGTGGGTACGACCACACCGGCGTCCGCGTAGAACCTGATGGCACTCACGCTCAAACCGGTGCGACGCGCCACGTCGCCGATCGAGTAAAGCTGGTTGTCCTCCACAGCTCCACTCTGAGGGCTCAAGCGGCTTGAGAGTCAACCGGAAACCGCAGCGAACCCCTGCGGGCGCCGCCCGCAGGGGTTCGACAAGGGGGTCAGCTGATGGCGACGGCCACGACGAGACCGAGGGCCACGTGCGCGGACGCGACCACGACGCTGGCCGGGGTGAACCTTTCGGCCTGGATGACCTCGCCGATGTCGATCCGCGTCGCCCACTCCAGGATTCGCACGGCCGCGACCTGCACGATGATGCCGAGCAGGCCGTAGACCAGCGACGTGATCAGGCCGGCGGTGAGGTCACTGGCCGACGAGGTGATCGCCAGCACGATGATGAAGGCCATGCTGACCAGGCCGGCCGAGGTGATCAGGACCGCGTTCGGCCTGCCGGTGCGGACCAGGTCGGTCAGCTTGCCCGGCGTGGTCCAGTCGATGGCGTAGAAGCCCGCCAGGATCAGCGCGAGGCCGACGATCGCGTACAGCGCGATCGCGCCGATGCCCCGGCCGAGTTGCGCTCCGAAGTCAGGGTCGAGCGCAAGGATCTGGGTGGTGTGCTGCACGGGTCCCTCCGGCCTAAATGGACATGTCGGGTTGGTGGATTATCACGATTCCGGGATGCGATGGGGGACAAACGCCGCACCATCGTCGGTGACCAGGCCCGCTGTCTCGCGGATGCCCAGTCCGGCGGCCGAGTCGCCGACGATCCACGCCCCCAGCGCGGGCCGGTAGCCGTCGAACTCCGGCAGCGGGTCGAACGCCTGGTAGACGAAGCCTTCCTGGCCGTAGACGCCCCCGGTCTGGGTCTCGTAGCCCGGAGCCACGATCTGGATGTTCGAGCCTTCCCGCCCCAGCCGCGGTTTGCGCACGTACTCGGTGAGCAGGCCCGGCTGGTCCAGGAAGGCGGGCAGCAGGTTCGGGTGCCCCGGGTACATCTCCCAGAGGATCGCCAGCAGCGCCTTGTTGGACAGCAGCATCTTCCACAGCGGCTCGATCCACAGCGTCTGCGGCAGGCTCTCCACCGCGCGCCTGCCGAACTCCTCGTCGACCACCCACTCCCAGGGGTAGAGCTTGACGATGGCGTTCATCGGTGCCTCTTCGAGGTCGACGAACCGCTTGAGCAGCGAGTGCCAGCCGATCTCCTCGATCGCCAGGCCGACCGTGTCCAGCCCGCCTTCGGCCGCGGTCTCCTGCAGGTACGCCGTGGTGACGTGGTCCTCGCCGGTCGGGTCCGCGGTCGACCAGGTGAAGTGCACCTCGGTCGACGGGAGCTTGTCGCCGATCTCACGCCAGCGCTCGACCAGCTTCTCGTGGATGGAGTTCCACTGGTCGTCGTCCGGGAAGACGTCGGTCTTCCAGAACCACTGCACGACCGCGGCCTCCAGCAGGGAGGTCGGTGTGTCGGCGTTGTACTCCAGCAGTTTCGCCGGGCCCGACCCGTCGTAGCGCAGGTCGAACCGGCCGTAGACGTGCGGGTCGTGCCGCCGCCACGACTCGGCGATGTGCGGCCAGGTCCATTCGGGGATGCCGAAGTCCTTGTACCGCTCGGTGGTCACGACCGTGTCCACGGCTTCGAGGCACATCGAGTGCAGCAGTTCGACGTCGGCCTCGATCGAGAGGATCTCGTCGATGTCGAACACGTAGTGCACGGACTCGTCCCAGTAGGGACGCCGGTTACCGGCTTCGTCGCGGGCAGGCGTGCCGAACACCAGACCCTGTTCCGCGATCTTGCTCTGCCAGTCCCGCCGGGGTTGCGAGGACTCCCGGTGCAACTCAGCTGCCTCCGCTCTTGCCGCCGCTGCTCACACCGAAGCCACCGCGCTGGATTGTCTTGCCGGACGTACCGCTCTTGACGGTCGTGCCGCTGCCGGGCGCGGCGGTGGACCCGCCGGACACGCGACGGTTGGGGCCGGTGCCGGTCACCGTGCCGCCGTAGTTGTAGTGATAGCTGCGGTACTGACCGTTGCCGATCGGGATGAACCAAAAGCCACCCGCGTGGTAGCCGCCGTGGCTGCGTACGTACTCCTCCGAGCAGATGTTGTCGTCCGACGACACTGTGTTGCTCTCGTCCACGCAGTACGCGGTGACCTCGTCGGGTGTCGCGGCCGCGTACCAAACGGCGACCGTCGCGACGATGCCGACGGTCACACCGGCACCGATCATCACGCGACGGCGGCGCAGGGACTTGCGTTCGGCCTCCGCGACGAGTGCCCGCTGCTGCTCTTTCTCTTCGTCACGCGCCCTACGCATAGCCCTCTTCTCGGCCAGCGTCGGTTCCCGCGGGGTGGTCGTCTCCGCGTCCTGGAAGCGCATCGCGCCACGCCTGGGCTCAGCCGGTGGCTGCGGCTGTGGCTGCTCACGGCTGGGCTCGACGTTGTCGTCCCTGTTGTCTGTCATCCGGGCCCTCCCACTCGCGGACAGTACATTCGCCGACCTCATACGTGGGGACGGGCGTGGCGAGGAGTGTCCTGATCGCAACACACATCCGCCCACCCGGTCAGGTACGGCATGATGGAGTAGATGTCCACGAACGCCCAACGGTTTCGCTCCGGCGGCCCGACCTTGAGCACACGCCTGGTCATGGCCGGTGCGTTCGTCGGTGCGCTGCTGGTCCTGACCCTGAGCATGGTTTTCTCCTGGCCGGTCGCCGGTGGCGGTGGCGGCGGCAGGTCGACCGCGACCGACGACGACGCGGCCGCCAACCTGGCCGCCGCGTTCGAGGCGCCCGCGGGCAGCTGCCTGACCTGGAAGCCGGACGGCTCGGACATGAAGCCGGTCGGATGTGATCAGCCCCACCTTTTCGAGGTGACCGGCGACGTCGACATCTCGGGTGAGTACAACGACAGCGCGCCGTCACCGAGTGAAGAGGTGTGGCGTGACATCGCCAAGCAGAAGTGCACCACCGGCGCGGCCGGGTATCTCGGCGGCAAGCTCGACCCGTTCGGCAAGTACAGCGTCGGCGCGCTGAAGCCGAGCGACGAACAGTGGCGGGACGGCGACCGGAAGCTCCGCTGCGGCCTGCAGCGCGCCACGCCGTCCGGCAAGACGCTGGTGGCGACCACCGGCTCGGCCAAGAACCAGGACCAGTCCGACATCTACGACGTGGGCACCTGCCTGGCGCTGGTCGAGAAGAACGTCGGCGACCCGGTGCCCTGCGAGAAGGAGCACGCGTACGAGATCGTCGGCGTGATCGACCTGTCGCAGACGTTCACCGACGGCACGTTCCCCTCCGAGGAGCAGCAGCAGACCGCGATGCTCGACCAGTGCCCGAAGCTGGCCGCGGAGTACTCCGGCAACCTGGACCTGGCCGCCCAGGGTCTCTCGCTGACCTGGGACACGCGCAAGCAGGAAAGCTGGGACGCGGGCTCGCACCGTGCGGTCTGCAAGGTCGGCGCGCCCCTCAAGGACAACTCCGGCCTCGCGCCGATCAGCGGCAGCGTCAAGGGCGCGGGCCAGACCGGCCAGCCCGCCACCCCGCCGCCGAGCGGCAGCACCACCCCGACCTCCACGCCCGGCGGGTGACCTGGTGCCGGTGGAGATGTCACGGGCAAGGTTCGAGGAACTCGTCAGCGACGCGTTGGACCTGGTGCCCCGCGAGTTCGCCAGGGCCATGGACAACGTCGTGGTGCTGGTGGAGGAGTACAACGAAGAGGCGCCGTCGATCCTCGGCCTGTACCACGGGATCGCGCTGACCGAGCGGACCTCCAGCTACGGCGGCGTCCTGCCGGACCGGATCAGCATCTACCGCCAGCCGATCCTGGAGATCTGCGAGACGGAGGACGACGTGGTCGAGGAGGTGGCTGTGACCGTGGTCCACGAGATCGCCCACCACTTCGGCATCGACGACCACCGCCTGCACGAACTCGGCTGGGGTTAACCCTTGGCCCGGGGGACCACCTGGTCGGCCACGTAGCGCGCGATCTCCAAGGCGCTCGTCGCGGCGGGTGACGGCGCGTTGAGCACGTGCACCTGGTGTGGCGCGGTCTCGATGAGGAAGTCGTCCACCAACGACCCGTCCGGCAACAAGGCCTGCGCACGGACACCTGCCGTGCAGCGGACCAGATCCTCGGCCTGCACCGCGGGGACGAGCCGCGCGAGGCTCGCGGCGAAACGCTTGCGCGACAACGACCGCAACACTTCGTCGACACCGGTGCGACCGAATTTCCTTGCCAGCCGCCAGGAACCAGCGAACCGCGCAGTGTCGAGCAGGTCACCGACGGACACGTCACGCCAGCGGTATCCTTCGCGCCGCAACGCAAGCACGGCATTCGGTCCGGCGTGCACACTGCCGTCGAGCATCCGCGTCAGATGCACACCGAGGAACGGCAACGCGGCATCAGGCACCGGGTAGATCAACCCGCGGACGAGGTGCCGTCGCTCCGGCTTGAGCTCGTAGTACTCGCCCCGGAACGGCACGATCCGCGCCCGTGGCGTCAAACCCGCCAACCGGGCGACCCGATCGCTGTGCAGCCCGGCGCAGTTCACCAACGCGTCGGCACGCAGAACCTCCTGGCCCGTGGCGATCTCCACGCCGCCGTTCCGGCCGGGGCGGATGCCCAGGGCCGGAGTGGACAGTCGGAGGTCCGCGCAGGCGAGCTGCTTGACCAAGGCCTCGCAGACACCGGGGAAGTCGATGATCGCCGTGCTGTGCACACGAAGCGCGGCGACACAGGACACTTCGGGCTCGTACTCGCGCGCCTCGGCGGGCGAGATCAGATCCGCCGGAACACCGTTGGCCTTGGCCCGTGATTCCAATGTGTACAGTGCGGGCAGTTCGTCCTCGGACGTGGCGACCACGAGTTTGCCGCACACCTCGACGCCGACACCGTGATCACGGGCGAACGCGATGACGGACTTGTTGCCCGCCACCGACATCCGGGCCTTGAACGAGCCGGGCTTGTAGTACAGCCCGGCGTGCACGACGTTGCTGTTGTGGCCCGTTTGATGGGCCGCCCAACGGTTTTCCTTCTCCAGGACCGTGACCCGGTTGCCGCGCGTGGTCAGCTCGCGCGCGACCGCCAGCCCGACGATCCCGCCCCCGATGACGACTACGTGGCGCGCCACTAGGCGACGCTGGCGACCGGACGAGCGCCCTTACGGTGCCGCATCCGGACCGTCACCAGACCGAGGCCCATCTTCCACACGTCGCTGATCCGGATACGGCTGCCGTGCGCCCCGTGCGACTCACGCAGGCGGACGGGGACCTCGATGGTCTTGATGCCGCTGCGTTCGGCCAAGTAGGTCAGCTCGGTGGTGAGCAGGAAGCCCTCTTCGGTCAGCCGCGGCCCGACCGAACGCACCCAGTCGCCGTCGATGGCGAACGTGCCCTGCGGGTCGCGCGTGCGCATTCCGAGAACGATGAAGCGCAATGTGAGGAAACCCCAGGTGAGAACGGCACGCAGGACACCGCGGCCGACCTCGGACTCCGGGTGGGCCTTCGAGCCGATCACCATCTTGTGCTGGTGGTGGTCGATCTTGTCGGCCTTGTCCAGGTCGTCGAACCCGAACGGCAGGTCGTCCGCGCCGAAGAAGACCCGCGCCCCGCGGCTCTCCGCCACGCCGTGGCGCAGCGCGTTGCCCAGGCCCTTCTTGCTGGTCAGCACCCGCAGCTCGACGCCGTCGGTCTGCCAGTTGGCCTCGATCTTGTGCAGCATGTCCAGCGTGCCGTCGGTCGAGCCGTTCTCCACCACGAGAACCTCGGAGTTCGTCCCCGCGAGCCGGTCACGCAGCTCCTTCAGGGTGCCCTCGATCGTGGCGGTGCTGTTGTGTGCGGGGACGATGTAGGTGAGTGACACCGGGTGGTCGGTGGCCATCGTGAACTCCCTGACGAACTGCTCGGTTGAGGGCGACACGCACAGTACCGAACAAGCCGGGACCCCGTTCCCCGGGATGACCTCTGGCCCCGGCCGTACGAACGGTCCGTTCGCGAATCCAGTTGTCCACAACTGGCCGGTAACCCTTCTGACCTGCCCTTTTCCCGGTAGACTGGGTCCGGGGTCGCCCCCCAGGGACGGGTGGGGGCCTGTTGTTTGTGCTTGGGGTGTGGTGCGGTCCTTCAGGTTGCTGGGTTTCCAAAGGTGTTTCGCCGACGGGCAGGCCGCCAAGGGGTGGCACAAGGATCTCGCCACTTGCCGCTTTTCGCCACCTGTGCTGGTCGGTGTCGGGGTGCCCTCATCTGCTTGCGCACGGCGGAATGATGGGACCTCTGGGTAGGCGAAGGCGCCCGGGACTTCGCGTCCCGGGCGCCTTGAGGTGGACTCTCAGTGGTGGCCGTTGGTGGCCGACAGAGAGGCCTGCTCGATCGCCAGGTGGGCGGGGAGGATCGCCTCCCGCTCCTTGATCACGTCGGCCGCTCCCGCTCCCGCCTCCAGCAGGTTCAGGAAGTGGTCCAGCTGCGCCGCCAGCGGCTCGCCGCCGGGCATCAGGGTCGGGATCTCGATGATCGTCTGCTGCTTGTAGCCGACGCCGTCACGGGCCGGTTCGTGCTCGACGTGGCGGTAGACCGTGATGTCGCGGCGGAGGAGGTCGATCTCCGTCAGGCGGTCGATCTCCAGCACGTGCAGCTGGCGGACCTTGCGCTGGCTGATGCGGCTCGCCGAGATGGTCGCCAGCGCGCCGTTCGGGAACGACATCGTGGCGTCCGCGCTGTCCTCGGAGTTGTTCTGGCGGGACTCCTGGTGGAAGTAGCCGAACGAGCCCTTCACCGCGCTGGGCACCTCGCCGAGGAAGCGGATCGCCAGGTCGACGTCGTGGATCAGCAGGTCCGTCGCCACGCCCGTCTTGATCCGGGGCACGAACGGCGAGTGCCGGACCGCGTGGATCTGGGCGATGTCGCTGACGAACTGGCGCGCCGTCATCACCGCCGGGTTGAAGCGCTCGAGGAAACCGCACACGAGCGGCAAACCGCGCGTTTCGGACTCCTTCACCAGTTCCTCCGACTGGGCGAAGGTCGGCGTGAGCGGCTTCTCCACCAGCAGCGGCTTGCCGAGCTCCATCACGCGCTTGGCGATGTCGTAGTGCGCCTCGGTCGCCGCGGCGATCACGACCGCGTCGATGCCGTCGAGCGAGTCCAGCTCGGGGACCCATTCGACGTCCCACTTCTCGGCGACCGCGCGACCGGTCTCCTCGTTCTTCTCGATCAGCCGGACGAAGTCCGCGCGGGGCGACTGAGCCAGCACACGGGCGTGCAGCGAGCCCATCCGGCCGGAGCCGACCAGTGCGATACGGGGCGAGGCCGTCATGCGCCCAGCACCTCCCTGATCGTCTCGACGATGGTGTCCACATCGGAGTCGGTGAGCTTCGGGTGCACCGGCAGCGACAGGACTTCCCGCGCGACGCGGGTGGCGACCGGCACGTCCTCGAGCGCCGCCGTGATCTTCGGGTTGTCCCGGTAGCAGTCGTAGTCGAACACGACCTTCGGGTAGTAGATCCCGTTGCCCACGCCCTTCTCCGTCAGCTTCGCGGAGAACTCCTCGCGGCTGATCGGCGCGTCCTCGGTGATCCGCACCGTGTACTGGTGCCACACGTGGGTACGTCCAGGAAGGACGGCGGGCAGCTCCAGCCCTGGCAGCCCGGCCAGGCCCTTGGACAGCGCCTCGGCGTTGCGCTGGCGTGCCTCGGTGATCCGCGGCAGCTTCTCCAGCTGCGGGATGCCGACGGCAGCGTGCAGGTCGGTCAGCCGGTAGTTGTGGCCGGCCATCTCGTACTGGTAGCGGGCGCGCATGCCCTGGTTACGCAGCACGCGCAGACGGTCGGCCAGCGCGGCGTCGTTCGTGGTGATCACGCCGCCCTCGGCGGTGGTGATGTTCTTCGTCGCGTACAGCGAGAAGCAGCCGAGGCCGTAGCTACCGGCCGGCTTGCCGTCCAGCGTCGCGCCGACGGCCTGGGCGGAGTCCTCCACCACAGCCAGGCCGTGCTCGGCGGCCAACGGCATGAGCCTGGTCATGTCGGCCATCTGGCCGTACAGGTGCACCGGCATCAGGACCTTGGTACGCGGGCTCAGCGCGGCGGCCACGGCGTCCGGGTCGATGGCGAAGTCGTCGTCGCGGATGTCGGCGAACCGCACCGAGGCGCCGGCCTCCAGGATCGCGTTCAGCGTCGCGACGAAGGTGAACGGTGAGGTGATCACCTCGTCACCCGGCTGCAGGTCCAGTACCTCGATGGATGCGACCAGCGCGGTCGTGCCACTGTTCACGCCGACCGCGTGCTCGACGCCCGCGACCTCTGCGAACGCGTCCTCGAAACGCTTGACCATCGGGCCTTGCGCGATGACGCCGGAGCGAAGGACTTCCAGTACGTATGGCTCGGCGTCGGCGACGTCGACCACGGTGATAGGGATCATTCTCCATCTTCCGATTGAGGCTGGTCGTCCCCGGTCTGGTGGACGTGCCTGAGCGGACTTCGTGGGCAGGCTACCCGTCCACGGGGCAAGATCCTTTTGCGGGATCAGCCGGTGGGGGCGATGATCGACCCGGTGGCGTTGCGGGGCGGTTCGAAGCCCGCCTGTACCCTTGAGCCGCCTAGCCGATGCCCGACGGTCATCAGTCAACCTTTCCGGCCGTGCGAGCGTCCTCTACCAAGTCCACACAGGCGCGTTTCCAGGCCCAACGCCGTCGTCGAGCAAGGCGCCAACCCAGCACGGAGACCATATGACGAGCATCGAGGACGATGCCAAGAAACAGGACGAGGAAGCTCCGGTGACCCCGCCTGCCAAGACCACGAAGCAGATCTTCATCGCGTGGGCGCGGCGTGTCCTCGTCGTCGTGGTGATCGGCTTCGCCGGTTGGCAGGTCGCCAAGAGCTGGAACGAGGTCTGGGCCACGCTCAAGACGCTGTCGTGGAGCGCGGTGCTGATCAGCGAGCTGTTCGTGCTCGCCGGCATCTTCCTGGGCGCGTACGCGTGGCAGATCATGGTCGACGACCTGGGCAAGCCGATCGGCTTCCTGCGCGGCTCGCAGTTCTACCTGGTCGGTTCGCTGGGCAAGTACGTCCCCGGCTCGGTGTGGGCGTACCTGCTGCAGATGGAGCTGGGCCGCAAGGCCGGTGTGCCGCGTGCCCGGATCTTCGTGGGCACGCTGATCTCGCTGGGTGTCTCGGTCGTGGCGATGTCGCTGCTGGGCCTGCTGTCGCTGCCGAGCGTCCTCGACCACGCGCCGAATGCCGTATGGCTGTTCGCCCTTTTGCCGATCGGCGTCATCGCGCTGCACCCCAAGGTGCTGACGTGGGGCACCTCACTGGTGCTGAAGCTGCTGCGTAAGGCGCCGCTGGACCACGAGCTGCGCTACAGCGTCATCGGCAAGCTGCTGGGTGTCCAGGTTGCCTCGTATGTCTGTTATGGCACGCATCTGTGGGTGCTGGCCGAATCGGCCGGTTCGCCCACCTTCCGCGACTGGCTGCTGACCATCGGCGCCATCTCGGTCGGCCTGCTCGGCGGCATCTTCGTGTTCATCCTGCCGTCCGGCGCGGGTGTCCGGGACGCCATCCTGGTCGGCGTACTGGCCAGCACGCTGCCCGCTTCGCAGGCGCTGGCGTTCGCGCTGGTCTCCCGTCTGATGTTCATCGTCGGCGAGGTGCTGTCGGCAGGCATCGGCTGGGTGCTGCCGAAGCTCAAGAGGCAGCCCGCCGAGGTCGCGGCCGAGTCCTGAGCCACCCGGGACCCCGGCGGCCCTGGCAGCCGGGGTCCCGGCGTGTCTGCCAGGCACAATGGCCGGTCCAGGAGTGATCCAGGCCGCGCCGCGGCGTCCGGTACAGTGACTTTCCGGTCCCGCCTCCAGCGCGCGGGTCCACACGTTGCCTTCGCCGCGCCACGGACGCGTTCTGGGGTTGCGCGGCGGGAACGTGCGTGACGACCAATACCCGGGGCAGGACTGACATCCAGTGGCGAACCGAATCCATTCCACGGCGATCATCGGTGCGGGCGTAGAGCTCGGCGACGACAACGTCATCGGCCCGTACACGGTCATCGTCGGCCCGGCCAGGATCGGCGACGGCAACTGGATCGGCCCGCACGTGAGCATCGGCGGTCCCGCCGAGTACCTGCGCGGCCCGCACCCGGTCGGCTGGGAGGGCGAAGCCGAAGGCCCCGGTGTGGTGATCGGCAACGGCAACAAGATCCGTGAGTTCGTCACCGTGAACCAGGGCGTGCACGAGCCGACCAAGCTCGGTGACGACTGCTACGTGATGGGCCGCGCGCACGTCGCCCACGACTGCACGATCGACGACGGTGTGATCCTCACCAGCGCCGTGCAGGTCGCCGGGCACTGCCACGTCTGGGCGGGGTCCAACCTGGGCCTCGGCACCGTCGTGCACCAGCGCACCACGATCGGCCCCGGCGCGATGGTCGGGATGGGCTCGGTGGTCCGCAAGGAGGTGGGCGCGTTCACCATCACCCTGGGCAACCCGGCCCGCACCTCGGGCATCAACGTGGTGGGCCTGCAGCGCAGGGGATGTGACGAAGAGGCCATCGCGGCACTGCAAGGTTTCCTCACCGGCAAGGACGACGACGTGCCCGCCGGTCTGCCGGACGAGGTGGCGGCCCTGCTCAAGGCATGGGCCGGCCGGACACCCCAGGACTAAGGAGAGTCATGTCACTCAACGACCGGCTGCGCACCGTCTTCATCGAGACGATGCAGCTCGACGCCGACTTCGACGTCGAGAACCTCAAGTACCGCGACATCGAGGAGTGGGACTCGGTCGGGCACATGGCGCTCGTCGCGGCCATCGAGGACGAGTTCGACGTGCAGTTCGACACCGACCAGGTGATCGACATGAGCAGCTTCAAGGTCGCCGCCGACATGCTCAACGACATGGGGGCGAAGTAGTTTTGACCACCGGCACGCCGCTCGCGCAACGGGTTGCCCTGGTCACGGGCGGGACCAGGGGGATCGGCCTGGCCACCGCCAAGGTGCTGGCGCAGGCCGGGGCCACCGTGGTGCTCACAGGCCGGGACGAGGCCGTCGCCAAGCAGGTCGCCGAGGAGTTCGGCGGTACCGGGCTGGGGCTGGACGTCGCCGACGCCGACGCCGTGGGTTCGCTGGTCCGTTCGGTGGCCAAGGAGCACGGCAGGCTGGACATCATGGTCGCCAACGCGGGGATCATGGAGGGCGGCCTGCTCGGCATGGTCAAGGCTGAGGCCGTCGACCGCACCCTGGGCGTCAACGTGGCCGGCACGCTGCACTCCGTCCAGGCCGCGGCGCGCGTGATGATGCGCAAGCGCACGGGCTCGATCGTGGTGCTCGCCTCGATCGCCGGTGAGCAGGGCAGCGCGGGTCAGACCGTGTACGCGGCGTCGAAGGCGGCGGTGAGCAGCATCGCCAAGTCCGCGGCCAAGGAACTCGGCAGGCACGGGATCAGGGTGAACGCGGTCGCGCCCGGCGTGATCGAGACCCAGCTGACCGCCGAGCTGAGCGAGGAGGTCCTGGCCGACCGGGCCAAGCAGACCCCGCTCGGCCGGCTCGGCCGCCCGGAGGAGGTCGCCGCGGTGATCCGGTTCCTGGTCAGCGACGAGGCGTCCTTCATCACCGGGCAGGTGCTCGGTGTCGACGGCGGGCTCGTGCTGTGAACTCGCTGGTCCACTCCCAGGCGCGGCTGATCGACGCGCTGGACGGTTCGGTGCTCGCCGGCGCCGAACTGTCCGCGCGGGTGACGGCGGCCGCGGACGAGTTGTCCGCGCTGCCGGACGGCGTGCTGTTCGCCCGGATGTCCCAGGACGTCCCGAGCGTGCTGCGCTACCTCGGCGCTTTCGAGTCCGGCCGGGCGATCGCGATGATCGACCCCGCGCTGGACGCGGACGTGCTGGCCGGGCTCGTCGCCCGGTTCCGTCCGGCCGCTGTGCTCGGCGCGGAAGGGGATGCCCCTGAGGGGTATCGCCTGACGGGCACCTCCTGGGAGCGGATCTCCCCGGAAGGCGTGAAACCGCATCCGGACCTGGCGGTGTTGCTGCCGACGAGCGGCTCCACGGGCAACCCGAAACTGGTGCGGTTGAGCCGTTCGGCGGTCCTGCACAACGCCGAGTCGATCGCCCGGGTGCTCGGGATCGACGCGGACGAGGTCACCGCGACCAACCTGCCGTTGCACTACAGCTACGGGCTCTCCGTGCTGAACAGCCACCTGCTGCGCGGCGCGACCGTCGTGGTGGAGGCCAACGGCGTCATGGCGCGTCCTTTCTGGACGACCGTGGAGACGTACCGGGTCACGTCGTTGCCCGGCGTGCCGTACCACTACGAGATGTTGCGGCGCCTGCGGTTCGACCCGGCGAAGTACCCGAGCCTGCGCACGTTGACGCAGGCGGGCGGAAAGCTGCGGGTCGAGCTGGTCACCGAGTTCAACGACAAGATGCGGGCCGTCGGCGGGCGGATGTTCGTGATGTACGGCCAGACCGAGGCCGCGCCGCGGATGTCCACAGTGCCCGCGGAGCGGCTCGCGGACAAGCTCGGCTCGGCCGGGCCCGCGCTCCCCGGCGGATCGTTCAGCATCCGGGCCGAGGACGGCTCCGAGATCACGACGCCCGGTGTGGACGGTGAAGTCGTCTACCGCGGCCCGAACGTGATGATGGGCTACGCCGAGAACGAGGCCGAACTGGCGGGCGGCGACGAGGTCGGTGGCGTGCTGGTCACCGGCGACCTCGGGCACCTCGACGAGGACGGGTACCTCTACATCACCGGCCGGTTGAAGCGGATCGGCAAGGTGTTCGGGAATAGGGTCAACCTGGACGACCTTGAACAGGTCGTGAAGGGATACGGCCCGGCCGCCGCGGTACCCGCGGGCGACAAGGTGGTCGTCTGGCTGCAGGACGCCGACGCCGAGGCCTGCAAGGCCGCGGCCAGGACGCTGTCCGAGCGGCTGCACCTGCATGTCACCGGCTTCGACGTACGGCAGGCCGGCGACTTCCCCCTGCTGCCCAGCGGCAAGATCGACTATCGGTCCCTGGAGGCCCGGGTATGACCGCCCTGTTCGAGCTCAGCCAAGCCCAGCGTGAAGCCACTCTGCTGCCACAGCTGACCGAATTGACCGAGCACCACCGTGCCCACTGCGAGCCGTACGAGCGGATCCTCGGCGCGCTCGGCATCGAGCGCGGCCGTCAGTTCGGCGCCATCGCGGACCTGCCGTGGCTGCCGGTGCGGATGTTCAAGAACCACGACCTGAAGAGCGTGCCGGACGACGAGGTCTTCAAGGTCCTCACGTCCTCGGGCACGACCGGGTCGGGTGCCTCCCGGATCTACCTGGACAAGGAAGCGGCGGGCGCGCAGACCAGGCAGCTCGGCGCCACGTTGCAGACCGTGCTGGGCGGCAAGCGGCTGCCGATGCTGATGGTCGACACGGTCTCGATCATCAAGAATCGCCGGTCCTTCTCCGCCCGCGGCGCGGGTGTGCTGGGCATGGCGACGTTCGGCCGCAACCACGTCTACGCGCTGGACGAGAACGACCAGCCGGACGTCGAGGCGGTCAAGGGCTTCCTGGCCAAGCACGGCAACGAGCCGTTCCTGATCTTCGGCTTCACCTTCATGGTCTGGCTGTACCTCTACGAGGTCGCCAAGGAACACAACCTGGACCTGTCCAACGGGATTCTGATCCACTCCGGCGGCTGGAAGAAGCTGATCGACCGCGCGGTCGACAACACCGAGTTCCGCCGCCGGTTCGCCGAGGACACCGGGCTGACCCGGATTCACAACTACTACGGCATGATCGAGCAGATCGGCACCGTCTTCCTGGAGGGACCGTCCGGGAACTCGTTGTACTGCCCCGATTTCGCCGATGTGGTGATCCGCAACCCGGAGACGTGGGAAGAGCAGCCGATCGGCGAGCCCGGCGTGATCGAGGTGATCAGCACGTTGCCTCGCTCCTACCCGGGGCACGTCCTGCTGACCGAGGATCTCGGTGTGCTGCACGGCATCGACGACGGCGACTGGCCGGGCAAGCGGTTCTCGGTGCTGGGGCGGCTGCCCCGCGCCGAGGCACGGGGTTGCTCGGACACCTTCTCGGGAGGTCAGGCAGCGTGAAGTTGCGGCAGCGTTTCCCCGCGGGCGCGGACATCGAGGCCGACGCCCTGCTGGCCGAGCTGACCGGCGAGCCGGACGGCGGTCCGTTGAAGGTCGGCGACGAGCGGATCATCAGCTTCCTCACCACGTTCGCGCGCAAGCTGCTGGCACCCGCGGTGGCCCGGCGTTACCCCGAGCTCGCGTCGCTCGGGTTCTTCCTGCGCAAGGCCGAGATCGCGAAGGCGTTGGCGCGCCTGAGCGACGGCGACGCGTCCACTTTGCGCTTCCCGCGTGGCCTGGTGTTCCACATCCCACCGGCCAATGTGGACACGATCTTCGTGTACTCGTGGGCGCTGTCGGCGTTGGCGGGCAACCGGAACGTCGTGCGGATCTCGCCGCGTTCGGCCGGTGCCGCCGAGGCTGTCGTGGACGCCCTGAACGAGGCGCTGGCCGACGCGCACCCAGCCGTGGTGCAGACGCAGCGGATGGTCACGTACGACCGCGACGACGCCGTCACGGCAGCCTTCTCGGCCGCGTCGGACCTGCGCGTGATCTGGGGCGGCGACCGTTCGGTGAACGAGGTGCGCAAGCTGGCGCTGGCGCCGCACGCGCGTGATCTGACGTTCCCGGACCGTGCGTCCTTCGCTGTGATCTCTGTGGACGGTTGGCAGGCGGCTTCGGCTGAGGCGCGCAAGGAAGCCGTTGTCGGCTTCTACAACGACTCGTACTGGTTCGACCAGGCCGCGTGTTCGTCACCGCGCGTGGTGTTCTGGGTCGGCGACTCGGATGCGGCCGCGCGCGGCCGGGAAGAGTTCCGTCAGTTGCTGGCCGAGGTGCTGGCGGCGCGCGGCGAGGTCATCGAGCCCGCGATGGCCGTGCAGAAGCGCGTGTCGACCTATGGCGCGGCGGCGGACGGCCTGGCGACGTCGATCCGTTTCGACGGCAACGCACTGGCCACCATGGAGCTTGCCGAACCGACGACGCTGGTGCGGGAATGGCTGGGGACCGGCACTTTCCCGCAGGTGACGGTCGACCGGCTGGCTGATCTGGTGCCGGCGATCCAGCGCAAGGACCAGACGCTCAGCGTGTTCGGGTTCTCCCGGGACGAACTGGTCGGCCTGGTGAAGGCCTTGGCAGGGCGGGGAATCGACCGTGTCGTGCCGTTCGGCTCGGCGCTGACGTTCTCGGCCATCTGGGACGGTTTCGACCTGCTGCACGAGTTCACGCGGCTGACCACCGTTTCGGTGTAGGTCGACCGCGGCTCAGAACCAGCGCTCCAGCACCTGCGCCACGCCGTCCTCGGAGTTGGCCGCGGTGACCTCGTCGGCGACGGCCAGCACCTCGGGGTGCGCGTTGCTCATCGCGACACCGTGGCCTGCCCAGCTGAGCATCGGGATGTCGTTCGGCATGTCGCCGAACGCCACCACATCGGCCTGGGCGATGTCGAACAACTCGGCGGCCTCGGCCAGACCGGTCGCCTTCGTGACGTCCTTCTGCGCGATCTCCAACAGGCCCCGGCTCGTCGAGAACGTCATCGACACGACGTCCTTGAGCAACGGCACGGCCGCGGCCGCCATTTGTTCGCTGGTCATGTCCGGGTGCCGGACGAGCAGTTTCACCGCCGGGTGGCCGAGCACTTCCGCGCGCGGCTTGGAAAGCTTTTCCGCGTCGCCCCAGGGATTGATGTAGTCACGTTCACCGACGAAGGACTCGAGGCTGCCGTTCGGGCTGTACCGCTCAGCGGCAAGCGCCATGCCGGGAAGCGTTTCGTCGAGGACACGCGCGACATCGTTGAGCAGGATCGGGTCCAGCGTGTGCGCGGAGATCACCCGGTCCGCCGCGATGTCGTAGAGCACCGCGCCGTTCGCGCAGACCGCGTACCCCTTGAGGCCCGCCTGTTCGGCCACGGGCGGAATCCACCGTGGCGGACGGCCGCTGACCAGCAGGAACGGGGTTCCGGACGCGATCACCCTGCCGAGCACGTCCTGGGTGCGCCGGGTGATCCTTTCGGCGACGTCCAGCAGGGTCCCGTCCACGTCCGAGGCGATCAGCAGGGGTTTCTCCACACGATCCATCCTGCCTGATCCACGGCCGGGCTCCGAAGGTTGTGATCGCCGTCATCTTGAGCGCCCGAATGGCCGTAAGCCGGGCGTCGGACAGCCGAAGGCGCTACGGTCGATCATCGTGCGAGTAGGTATCGAAATCCTCCCCGAGCACCGTTGGTGGGCCGCCGAGCCCAAGTGGCGTGCCGCGGAGGAATACGGCTTCGACCACGCATGGACCTACGACCACCTGGGCTGGCGCACACTCGTGGACGGGCCGTGGTTCGGTGCCATGCCGACGCTGACCGCGGCCGCGATGGTGACCACCAACCTCCGCCTCGGCACGTGGGTCGCCTCACCGAACTTCCGTCACCCGGTGCCGTTCGCCCGGGAACTCACGGCCGTCGACGACGTGTCGGACGGCCGTTTCATCCTCGGTGTCGGCGCGGGTGGCAGCGGCTATGACACGACCGTGATGGGAACGCCCGCGCCCCACAGCCGCGCCGATCGCTTCGCCGAGTTCGTGGAACTGCTCGACCTCCTGCTCCGCCAGGACCGGACCACGTGGCGCGGCGAGTACTACGAGGCCATCGAGGCGCGGAACGCTCCCGGCTGTGTCCAGAAGCCGCGCCTGCCGTTCGTGGTGGCCGCCAACGGCCCCAAGGCCATGCGCGTCGCGGCCCGCTTCGGCACGGGCTGGGTGACGACCGGAACCAACCACGACGACATGGACTCGTGGTGGTCCTCGGTGGCCGAGGTGGCCACCCGGTTCGCGGCGGTCCTGGAGGGCGAGGGACGCAACCAGGCCACGATCGACCGCTACCTGAACCTGGACGCCGCGCCCGAATACGTGCTGACGAGCGTCGAACGCTTCCGTGACGTGCTGGGACGGGCCGGCGAGCTGGGCTTCACCGACGTGACCGTGCCGTGGCCGCGCCACGACGGGATCTTCGCGGGGTCGGAGCAACTGGTCGAGGACGTCGCCGCCGAGGTCCTGCCGGCGCTGCGCTGATACCCAGCCGTCACCTGGGTAAACCCCGAACCGTTAGTCCATTCGAGTGACGTTGTGGAACCGGTTGGTCACCACGGACGTCTCTTTGAACGTGCTGGTGAAGCACACCGGAGGGGGTTGGGGGCAACGCCCTCGTGCGATCGGGTGGGGGAGCCCGCGCACGGGGGCCGACCCCGCGGCATCCGCGGAAGTGCCGGGTGACGCCCAGGTGAACGACACGCCTGGGATGATGCTTGCGCAGGCGTTCTTCCTCGGTTAAAGGGGCTGGTGGCAGATGGCCGCAGTCGAGTCGGTACCCTCAGCGCCCGTGAACTTCGATGGCTATGACCTGGTAATCGTCGGTGCCGGATTCTTCGGCCTCACGGTCGCTGAGCAGACCGCGACGAAGCTGAACAAGCGGGTTCTGGTGCTGGAGCGCCGGTCGCACATCGGTGGTAACGCGTACTCGGAGGCCGAGCCGGAGACCGGCATCGAGGTCCACAAGTACGGCGCCCACCTGTTCCACACGTCCAACAAGCGGGTGTGGGACTACGTCACCCAGTTCACCGAGTTCACCGACTACAAGCACCGGGTCTACACCAACCACCAGGGCCAGGTGTACCCGATGCCGATGAACCTGGCGATGATCAACCAGTTCTTCGGCCGGGCGTTCACCCCGGACGAGGCCCGCCAGCTGGTCGCCGAGCAGGCCGCGGAGTTCGAGACCAAGGACGCGCAGAACCTCGAGGAGAAGGCGATCTCACTGATCGGCCGCAAGCTCTACGAGGCGTTCATCAAGGGCTACACCGCCAAGCAGTGGCAGACCGACCCCCGGGAGCTGTCGCCGGGCATCATCACGCGCCTGCCGGTCCGCTACAACTACGACAACCGGTACTTCAACGACACCTACGAGGGTCTGCCGAAGAACGGTTACACCGCCTGGCTCGAGAAGATGGCCGACCACCCGAACATCGAGGTCCGGCTGAACGTCGACTACTTCGAGGTGCGTGACCAGATCCCGGCGGGCACCCCGACCGTCTACACCGGTCCGGTCGACCGCTACTTCGACTACTCCGAGGGCCGCCTGGGCTGGCGCACGGTCGACCTCGAGCAGGAGGTCGTCACCACCACCGGTGACTTCCAGGGCACCTCGGTGATGAACTACGCCGACGAGGACGTCCCCTTCACCCGGATTCTGGAGTTCCGCCACTTCCACCCGGAACGGGACTACCCGACCGACAAGACGGTCATCGTGCGGGAGTACTCGCGGTTCGCCAAGGAGGACGACGAGCCGTACTACCCGATCAACACGCCCGAGGACCGCAACAAGCTGGAGCGCTACCGCGAGCTGGTCAAGAACGAGGCCCACGAGCGCAACGTCATCTTCGGCGGCCGTCTCGGTACCTACAAGTACCTCGACATGCACATGGCCATCGGCGCGGCGCTGAGCACGTTCGACAACAAGGTCGCGCCCCACCTGACCACGGGCGCGCCGCTCGACGGGTCGTTTGATGCCTGATTCGAAGGAGATCGCGGTCCTGGCGTCGGTCCAGGGCGCGATCGCGACTCCCGCGGTCGTCAAGGTCGCCCGCGGGATGTCCTTCTTCGGCGAGCACAGCCTCGGGTGGCTCGCGGTCGGCGCGGTGGGTGCCGTCGTCGACCGTGAGCGCCGTAAGGACTGGATGGTCGCGACGGGTGCCGTCTTCGCCGCCCACGCCGCGTCTGTCGTGGTCAAGCGGGTCGTCCGGCGCACCCGGCCGCACCATGAGACCGTTCAGGTGCACGTCGGCACGCCGTCGCGGCTGAGTTTCCCCTCGGCGCACGCGACCTCGACGACAGCGGCCGCTGTTCTCTACGGGGGATTGACCGGCAGGCGGCTATCAACGGTGCTGGTTCCGCCGATGTTGCTGTCGAGGATGGTGCTCGGCGTGCATTACCCGAGCGACGTGGTGGCGGGCTCGGTGCTCGGCGCCGCGATCGGCGGGATGGTGCGCCGGAAGCTGAACGGCCGGAAGGGACGCCATGGGCAACAAAGTGGACGAGGCGACTGAAGCCGCGCCCAAGGCACCGGCCAACGTGGTCGTCGGCCTGATCAGGACCGCGCGGCCACGTCAGTGGATCAAGAACATCCTGGTGCTGGCCGCGCCGTTCACCGCGAGCCGGCTCACCGACACCGCGGTCCTGGCGGACGCCGGGATCGCGTTCGTCGCGTTCTGCATGGCGGCCTCGGCCGTCTACTTCGTCAACGACACGGTCGACGCGGAAGCGGACCGCGCTCATCCCACCAAGCGCAACCGGCCGATCGCGGCCGGGATCGTGCCCCCGCAGGTCGCCGTCGTCATCGCGATCGTGCTGTTCCTCGGCGCGCTGGGCGTGTCCACGCTGGCGAGCTGGGAACTCGTGATCGTCATCGGCGTGTACGAGGCGGTGCAGCTGGGCTACTGCTTCGGCCTGAAGCACCAGACCGTGATCGACCTGTGCATCGTGGCCTCCGGCTTCCTGATGCGCGCGATCGCCGGTGGCGCGGCCGCCGGTATCCCGCTGTCGCCGTGGTTCCTGCTGGTCACCGCGTTCGGCTCGCTGTTCATGGTGTCCGGGAAGCGCTACGCCGAGATCACCCTGTTCGAGAAGACCGGTGCGAAGATCCGGGCGTCGCTGGCCAAGTACTCCGCCAGCTACCTGCGGTTCGTCTGGGCGACCTCGGCCGCGGTCGTGATCATGACGTACGGCCTCTGGGCGTTCGAGATCCGCCAGGGCAACCACAACTCGGTCTGGTCCTCGGTGTCGATGATCCCGTTCGTCATCGCCGTGCTGCGCTACGCGGTCGACGTCGACGGCGGCACCGCCGGCGCACCTGAGGACATCGCGTTGAAGGACCGTGTCCTACAGGTGCTCGGCGTCACCTGGGTGGCCTGCCTGGCCTTGGCCGTCTACATCTAGAACGGCAGCTTGCGGAAGATCGGCCGCGGCACGTGCCGCAGGACCGACATCACGCCGCGGAACGCCGCAGGAGCCCAGACCTGCTCACGCCGGTTACGCACCGCGTTGACGACGATCTCGGCGACCTGGTCGGCGGTCTGCGACAGCGGAGCGGGCTTCAGGCCCTCGGTCATCTTCGTCCGGACGAAACCGGGCCGGACCACCGTGACGGTCACGCCGTGCGGCTTCAGGGCGTACGTCAGGCCCGTGTAGAAGGCGTCGAACCCGGCCTTGGTCGAGCCGTACACGAAGTTCGACCGACGAGCCCGCTCACCGGCGGCGGACGACAACGCGACGATCGAGCCGTGGCCCTGCTTGCGCAGGCGCTCCGCCAGCGGCACGCCGATGGTCAGCGCGGCCACGTAGTTGATCTCCGCGAGCTCACGTGCCACGTCGACGTTCGTCCAGGCCTCCTCCTGGTCGCCGAGCACGCCGAACGCCACGACCGTGACGTCGATGTCGCCGTCGGCGAACGCCTTCTCGATCACCTCGGTGTGCGTGTCCGGCTGACGGGCGTCGAACGGCACCGTGGTGACGGTCGCGCCTGCGTTACGCAGCCGCGCCGCGGCCGCGTCCAGACGGTCGGACGGGCGCCCCGCCAACGTGACCCGCAGCGGGCGCTGACGGGCGTAGCGCTCGGCGACCGCGAGGCCGATCTCGGAGGTGCCGCCGAGCAACAACAGGGACTGTGGGCTGCCAACCGCGTCGATCACGTGAGCCTCAACCTTCTGGCCATATCGGAGACAAAGATTCCCTTCGGGTCGACGTCGGCGCGCACCTTTCGCCATTCGTCGATCCGCGGGTACATGCGCGTGATCGCCTCGGGCGTGGTCCTGGACTCCTTGGCCAGGTACAGCCGCCCACCGGCGGCCAGCACGAGCTCGTCGAGTTCCTCGCACAGTTCACCGACACCACGCCGGACCGGCAAGTCGACAGCCAGAGTCCACCCTGGTCGGGGGAACGACAGCGGTGCCCGGTTGCCGTCACCGAACCGCTTGAGGACGTTCAACAACGACACGTGACCCGCGTCCACCATCAGCCGCACACTGCGTTTGACGGCCTCTTCCTGCCCGAACGGGATGACGTACTGGTACTGCAGGAAACCGTGCGGCCCGTAGGCGCGGTTCCACTCGCCGAGGATGTCCAGCGGGTGCAGGAACATCGTGATGTTCTGGATCGCGTTCCGCCTGGTGGGTGACTTGCGGTACCACAGCTCGCAGAACATCCGCGCGGTCAGCTTGTTCAGCATGCCCGGCGGGAAGACGTCCGGGATGGTCAGAAGTCGCGGCGCGTCGAACTTCAGCGGGTCGGCCCGCAGTTTCCTCGGCAGGTCGTCCAGGGTCGCGTGGTTGGCCCTGGTCAGGATGCCGCGCCCGAGGTGCGGGCCGGTGACCGTGGTGTCGAACCAGGACACCGACTCCAGGTACTTGTCGTCGTCGACGGACTGCCGGGCCATCAGCTCGTCGAGGTTGTCGATCTGGTCGACGTCGACCTTGAAGTACGCCGTCTCGACCCGGTTGAGCCGCAGCTTCGCCCGCACGACCACGCCCGTCAGGCCCATGCCGCCCGCGGTGGCCCAGAACAGCTCGTCGTCCGGAGTGAGCGTGTGGACCTCGCCGTCCGCCGTGACCAGGTCCATGGCGGCCACGTGGTCACAGAAGCTGCCCTCGACGTGGTGTGCCTTGCCGTGGATGTCCGCGCCGATCGCGCCGCCCACGCTGACCTGGCGCGTACCCGGCAGCACCGGCAGCCAGAGGCCGAACGGCAACAGCCTGCGCATCAACGTGTCCAGGCTGACGCCCGCGTCGGTGTCCACGATCGCGGCGTCTGCGTCGATGAAGTGGATCCGGTTGAGGCCGGTCATGTCGATGACCAGGCCACCGGCGTTCTGCGCGGGATCACCGTACGCGCGGCCCAGGCCACGGGCGATGACGCCGCGCTCGTCGGCCAGCCGCAGCGCTTCGATCACTTCCTGGACCGTCCGCGGGACGACGACTCGCGCGGTACTAGGCGCGGTCCGTCCCCAGCCGGCCAGCGTTCGCAACTCGGCATCCACCCGGCTGAGCGTACCGACGGCCGACTTTTAGACTGCTTGGGGCGCCGAGCAGTGAGGAATCATGGTGACAGCAGTGGACGCTGGATCTCCCACCGGTTCTCGCAGTGTGGGTTTGCTCACCCAGCTCACCCGGTTCGTCCTGGTCGGCGGACTGGCCGCGATCGTGGACTACGGCAGTTACCAGGCCCTGGTCGCACTGGGCACGTGGGTGCACCTGGCCAAGGCGATAAGCTTCATCCTCGGTACCACCACCGCCTACCTGCTCAACCGGCGTTGGACGTTCAACGCCACGGGCGGTGCCGCGCCGGTCGCGAAGTTCATGCTGCTCTACACCGTGACGTTCTTCGTGAACGTGGGTGTGAACGCGCTGATGCTGCACCTGCTCGGTGACTTCCGGTGGCACCTCACCGTGGCGTGGGTGATCGCCCAGGGCACGGCGACATTGATCAACTTCGTGATGCTGCGGACAGTGGTGTTCCGTCACTAGAGCACTAGAGCCGTCCTGGAGGACTGAGGCGCGATGCCCGGTAAAACCGCACCGGCCCGGGGTAAGACGACGACCGCGCGGGCGCGGACGAACGGACGCGCTCCGGCGGCGCCCAGCCGTCTCGTCACCCAGCGCGCGTTGTTCGGTGGTCCGTCCCCGCTGGTCAGCGACGACCTGTACGCCCAGGTGACTTCCGGCGCGGCCGAGCGCACCCGGGACGGCGTGACAGTCGAGCCGTCGTCGCACGTCTCGATGAACACGTACTTCGGCCGTTTCCCGGCCAGCTACTGGCAGCGCTGGACGGTCGTGCGCGACGTGGCCGTCGAACTGGTCGCTTCAGGCAAGGGCCGGGTGACCGTGCACGCGTCTGACTACGAGGGCGTGTCCCGGACCGTCGCGTCGGCCGTTGTCGCCGCCGACGGGCCCGTGCAGCTGTCGGCCAAGCTCGACCGCTTCATCGACGGCGGCGCGTTGTGGCTGGACATCGAAACCGGCGTCGGGGAAACGCTGTCCGTGTCGGAGGTCCGCTGGACCGTCGAACCGCCGGAGACCCTGCGCCCGACGGCAGTGGTCATCTGCACGTGCAACCGTGCCGACGACTGCCTGAACACCTTGGAAGCGTTGGCTTCGGACCCGGACGCGCTGTCCGTGGTGGACACGATCTACGTCGCCGACCAGGGAGCCGACACGGTCGACTCGCGCCCCAGGTTCGCGGCGGTGTCGAAGAAGCTCGGCGGCAAGCTCGCGTACATCCAGCAGCCCAACCTGGGCGGCGCGGCCGGTTTCACCCGCGGCCTGTTCGAGGCGGCCAAGAAGTCCGACCACGCCAACGTGCTGTTCATGGACGACGACGTGCTGATGGAGCCGGACATCGCCATCCGGCTGACGGCCTTCGCCAACCGCACGGCACACCCGGTGATCGTCGGCGGCCAGATGCTGAACCTCCTGCACCCCGACACCTTGCACGTGGGCGCGGAGTACGCGGACCTGGAAGGCCTTGCCGCGGGCCGCGTTTCCGAAGGCGCGCTGTCCAACGCGGACCTGCTCGGCGTCGATCCCGCCACCGGCAGGCCGAACAGGCAGGAAAGGCGCGTCGAGGCGGGCTACAACGGCTGGTGGTCCTGCCTGATCCCCACCGAGATCGTGCAGGCGATCGGCTACCCGTTGCCGGTCTTCTTCCAGTGGGACGACGCCGAGTACGGCTACCGGGCCAAGGCCGCGGGCTTCGCCACGGTGACGTTGCCGGGCGCGGCCGTCTGGCACGCGGACTTCATGTGGAAGGACTGGGACGACTGGCACAGGTACTTCAACCTGCGCAACTCGATGATCACCGCGGCGCTGCACAGCCCGTTCAACACCAAGCGCGTCGCCCGCGTGATCGCCGCCCAGCTGACCCGGTACCTCTTGTCGATGCAGTACGGCCTCTGCGCGACCATGCTGAAGGCCGTCGAGGACTTCCTGGAGGGACCGTCGGTCCTGCGGGACGGCGGCGCTTCGGTCGTGCCGGAGATCCGTGCCCTGCGCGCCCAGTACCCGGACACGTTCCGGCACAGCCCGGCCGACGTTCCCGAGATGCGGAACGGTGAACTGCCTCTGATCCCCGCGGGCCCGTCGCCGAGGAACAAGCCGGTGCGGTTGCTCAAGCAGATCACGAACCAACTGCTGGGCAAGCATTCCCTTGAGCGCGGCGCGGTCAGCCTCGAGGACGCGACCTGGTGGCACGTGTCGAGGTTCGCCAACGTGGCCGTGACCGACGCGTCGCAGGAAGGCGTCCGTCTCCGCAAGTACGACCGCGACCTGATGATGAAGCTCGGCAAGCAGAGCGCCGCCGTGCTGCGCCGTTTCATGGCCGAGGGCAACCTCGTGCAGCAGCAGTACATCGCGGCCATGCCGGAACTCACCAGCCGCGAGAACTGGGCCCGCCTCTACAACCTCTCGTGAGTGTTTATCAGGGTTAGAACCCCGATAAACGCTCACGAGAGGGTTTTCAGCCCTTGAAGCCGCGACCGCCCTTGGCCGCGCTGCCGTAGACCCGCGAGAGCGGCGGCAGCTCGTCGAAGTGCGCGGTCGCCACGTGTGCGAAGTTGATGGTCACCCGCGCGCCGTCCTCCAGCTCCGGGGTGTCCACCGCGCCGGAGGTCATCAGCGTCTGGAGCCTGCCCGCCAGTTCCTTGGCGGCGGCGACCGACAGCGCGTACACCAGTGGCTCCCCGCCGCTGGCGAGGTGCAGCACCAGGGCGTTCTTCTTGGGCTCGCTCATGAACCCACTCCAGCACCGGGCCGCCCGGCCGGCAACGAGGGTTCACCCTGAGCTGATCCGCTCTCAGCGGAATAGTTCACGACCAGTGCCAGGCCGAGCAGGACCGCGCCGACGACACCGACGATCCCGAGCGACTCGGCGAAGAACGCCACTGACAACACGGTCGCCGTCAACGGTTCGAGCACCGCGGCCAACGCCGCGGCGACCGCACTCGCACCGCGCAGGCCGATCAGGTAGACGCCGTACGCCACGGCCGTGGGCACCAGTCCCAGGAACAAGGCGGTCAGCAGCACGTCCGGCCGCAAAGGCAGCGCCATGCCGAGCGGCAGTGCGAACGGCAGCAGGACCAGACCGCCGATCAGCAGGCCCAGGGAGATCGTCGGGCCGGCGGGCAGCACCGGAACCCGGTTGATCACCGTGAACGTGGCGAAGCCGGAGGCGGCGACCAGGCAGAGCACGATCCCGAAAACGGTGTGCCAGACATCCCGTGTGGACGGTGTCCCGGCGAGCAGCGCCAGGCCGACCACGGCGAGCACGACGCACAGCGACGTCCGCAGGCCCGGCAGCCGCCGTGACCGCACTGCCGTGAAGATGGCCAAAATCACCGGCGAGCTGCCGATGGTCACCAGGGTGGCGAGGCTGACCGACGTCATGGCGACGCCGCCGAAGTAACTTGCTTGGAAGAGCGCCAGCAAGGCCCCGGCAGCCAGCAACCGGCGCACTACTTCCTTGGTGAATCGCAGACGGCGGATCTGGACGGCCAGAGCCAGGGTGGCGATCGCGCCGCCGAGCAGCAGCCGGTAGGTGGCGACGGCGAGCGGGTGCAGACCGGCCAGGTTCTGCAGCAGCGCGCCGGACAGGCCGCCGGTTCCCCACAGGACACCGGCAAGGATCAAGAACAGCTTGGTAGGCAACGGAAGACGCTCCAACGCAGGAGGAACAGGTGCTGTTCTGCTGCGGGGCGATCAGGCATGGTCCACAGCGCGCGGCCACCAGCCGCGCGTGCGAGAGAGCTCGGCCCCGCCTAGGCGGCGGGCGGCGGGGTGATGGGGAACATGCGATGCACGACAACGACACTAACCCCGCTGTCAAGCGTCATTGGAGTGAACCTCCTATCGGAAGAGACACTCTCGGTAGATCCGCTACGCTGAGTAGCGGTCGATGGTCCGAGACGGACCGTTGGGCAATGCTGCATCCGGTGGAGCGACCGGCGGCATCCGGGCGTTTTTCGTCATTTTCTGACAGACCACTCTCGGATACTCGGGAGTAGGGGTAGCCGAGCGTCGGCTAATTGGCAGTCTGAACCCTCGAACGGCGGATCGACCCGCTGATGTTTTCGTGCGGAAATTAATTCCTACTTGGGGCGCGGGACGGAATTTCGACGGGGAGGCGCTTGCCGGCATGGATCTGCGTTATGAGGCGTTCTGTTTCGCGGATCGTTACTTCTACGATGCCGATGGTTATGGGACCGAGACGGGGGAAAGTTGGGTCAGCACCCTTTCCGGTTGCTCGTCCGGCTGGCGCCGGCTCGACCGCGGCGACTGGCATGTCTGCCTTCCCGACGGCGTCGACCTGCCGATGCAGGGGTGGAAAGTACACGTGGCCGCGACCGGCGCCGATGTCGTCAAGGTGCTCGAGACCGTGCGGCCGTACTGCGTCACCGCGCGGCTGCCGTTCAAATTCTTGCGGTCGCCGCGTATTTACACGAATCGGAACGCGAAGTACGCGGACCGGTCCGTGAGTGGTAAATTGATCACCATTTACCCGCCCGGAGACGTCGAACTGAAGCGCGTCCTCGAAGACCTGAGTTCGGCGTTGACCGACGTGTCAGGGCCGTATATCCCGGGCGACTTGCGGTATGGCGACGGACCGCTTTACGTCCGCTTTGGCGGATTTGTCGAACGTGTGATCACCGATTCACAGGGCGCGCTCATACCGGCACTGGAACGACCGGACGGCGAGATCGTGGCCGAGCCTGCCGGCCTGCCCGACTGGGTCGAAGTGCCCGGCTTCCTCAAGCCGCACCTCCACGCACAGCAACCAGGCGACGGGGCGCGCTACCAGGTCATGAAGGTCTTTCAGCAGACCAACGCCGGCGGGGTGTACCTGGCCAACCGCCGCTCCGACGGCCGCCAGTTCGTGCTCAAGGAGGCTCGTCCGCACACCGGCCTGGACCCGGACGGCGCCGACGCCGTGACGCGGCTCGACCGTGAGGCCCGCACGTTGATCCGGTTGGCGGGCGTGCCGGGCGTGCCCGAGTTACAAGGGCGCATCCGCGCCGCGGGCAACGAAGTCCTGCTGCTCAGCCCGATGCCCGGCGTGCCGATCTCCCGCTGGCTGGCACGCAACTATCCACTGACACAACGGGATCTGACCAAGTCCGACCGCACCCGGTACGTCGAACGCGTGCTGGCCCTGCTCGGCCGGGTCGAACGGATCCTGGCCGACGTGCACCGCCGGGGCCTGGTGCACGGCGACCTCAACGACCGCAACATCCTGGTCGACGACGACGATTCGGTGTCCCTCGTGGACTTCGAGCTGACGTTCCCTGCGGTCGACCGGCGCAGGCCGAGCGGCGGCACACCGGGCTTCAGCGCACCGGCCGACCGCAGCGGGTTCGAAGTGGACCGCTACGCCTTCGCGGTGTTGCGGCTCTGGATGTTCCTGCCGTTGACGATGGTGCTCGACCTCGAACCGGACAAGCTGCCCGACTTCGTCCGCCAGGTCCGCAAGAAGTTCGACCTGCCCCTCGGCTATCTCGAAGAGGTGCTCGCCGAACTACGGCCGCGGGCGGCGCGCTCGGCACGCAGGCGTACGGCGCTGGACCAGCCGGAGATCAACTGGCAGGCGGTCCGCAAGTCCATCGCGGACGGTGTGCTGTCCAGTGCGACACCACACCGCGAGGACCGTCTCTTCCCCGGCGACATCCAGCAGTTCGCGACCGGGGGCACGGGCTTCGGCCACGGCGCGGCGGGTGTCCTGCACGCGCTGGACGTCAGCGGTTTCGGCCGGTTCCCGGCGTACGAGCGGTGGCTGGTCGACGCGGTTCGCCGAGAACCGCCCACGACCGCGGGATTCTGGGACGGCGCGCACGGCGTGATCCACGTCCTGGACAACTTCGGCTATCACGACGAGGCCGACGAGTTGATCGAGAAGGTCGAGCCGCAGTTGTCGTCGATCACGTCCCACGGCCTGCGTAACGGACTGGCCGGGATCGGGCTCAACCTGCTGCACCTGGCGGCCAACCGGCAGGACGCCGGGCACCTGTGGCACGCGATCGAGATCGGTGGCCGGCTGACCGAGATGCAGGAACAGAGCTTGTTGCCGGCTCGCGGCCGTGCCGGGCTGATGCACGGCTGGTCCGGACCGGCGCTGCTGTTCCTGAGGCTGTTCGAACGCACCAGGGACCGTGCCTGGCTCGACTACGCCGACCTGGCGATCCGCCGTGACCTGCTGGAGTGCGCGCGGACACCGGACGGCTCGCTGCAGGTCCGCGACCGGCAGAACACGTTGCCGTACCTGGAAGTCGGCAGCGCGGGCATCGCGATCGCGATGGAGGAACTGCTGACCGCGTGGCCCGGCGCCTCCGTGGCGACGGAACTACCACGGTTGCGCCGGGCGCTGCTGGCGGAATTCGTGATCCAGCCAGGTCTCATGCTCGGCCGGGCCGGTCTGATCGGCGCGCTGGCGGCGGGCCTGCGCCGCGACCCGGACCCGCTGGCGTCGCGGGCCCTGGACCAGCACCTCGAATGGCTTGCGCTGCACGCGGTGCCGTACCAGGGACATGTCGCCTTCCCTGGCACGCACCTGTTCCGGCTGTCGATGGACGTGGCGACCGGCAGTGCGGGGGTGTTACTGGCGCTGGCGTCCGCTTTGGACGGCGTGCAGCTGTTGCCTTTTCTGAGCGACAACACCGCGCTCGCCGTCTTCGGGCTGGCGGGCGTCAGTACCGGAAGAAGCGTTCGCGTTGGCCCTGGCGGACGAGCTTGAGCCACTGCAGGAACGCCTTGGGGTCCTTGCGGACGGTCAGGAAGTACAGGCCGAACCGCAGCACCTCGAGCGCGCCGATCTTGCGCATTCCCGGGCGGGACAACAGGTATCCGCGGTTGCGGTACGTGTAGTAGCGCTTGACCTCGTTGTCCGGGTCCTGTGCGTGGAACCGGCCGCCGAGCATCGGCTTGAACTCGTCCGAACCGTCCGGGTGCAGGTACGTCACGCGCAACGACGTGCCGAACGGCAGCCCGGAGCGCACCAGCCTGCGGTGCACCTCGACCTCGTCGCCCCGCACGAACAGCCGGTAGTCCGGCACCCCGACGACGTCCAACGTGGACGCACGGAACAGTGCGCCGTTGAACAGCGACGCGATCCCGGGCAGGAAGTCCGTGCCCAGCTCGGACTTCTGCCGCTTCCAGGTCAGGCCGCGGCGCAGCGGGAACGCGAGCGTCTCCGGGGTGTTGATGTTCGCCACCACCGGCGAGATCTCCGCCAGACCGCGCCGCTTGGCCTCGCTCAGCAGGACCTCCAGCACGGTCTCGTCGGCCGGACGGCCGTCGTCGTCGGCCAGCCACACCCACTCCGCGCCCATCGCCAGCGCGTGCAGGATCCCGAGCGCGAAACCGCCCGCGCCACCGAGGTTCCGGTGCGACGGGAGGTACGTCGACGGCACGGCGGCCGCGTTGACCAGGTCCTCGACCGGCTTGTCCGGTCCGTTGTCGACCACGATGAGGTGGTCCGGCGGGCGGGTCTGCGCGCCGAGGATCTTCAGCGAGTCGACGAGCAGGTCACGCCGGTGCCGCGTGACCACGACGGCGACCACGGAGTCCGGTGCCAGCCCGGAACTCTTCGGCGCCGCGGTCATCGGGAATCGCCACCAGCGGTCACGCCCAGGCGGGCGAGCATCTCCGGGCTGAGGTTCTCGTACGGATCTCTGCCCTTGTACGCGGTGAGGACCTCACGCAGGCTGCCCTGCATCTTCATCCGGCCACCGTCCATCCAGATCGCCGAGTCGCACAGCTCCATCAGCAGATCGTCCGAGTGCGACGCGAAGACCAGCAGGCCGGAGCGCTTCACCAGGTCGGTCAGCCGGTCGCGGGCCTTGTCCATGAACGCCGCGTCCACCGCGCCGATGCCCTCGTCCAGGATCAGGATCTCCGGGTCGATCGAGGTCACGATGCCCAGCGCCAGCCGCACCCGCATACCGGTCGAGTACGCCCGCAGCGGCATCTGCAGGAAGTCGCCGAGCTCGCTGAACTCGGCGATGTCGTCGATCTTCGACTCCATCTGCTTGCGGCTCATGCCGAGGAACAGCCCGCGGATCATGATGTTCTCGATGCCGGAGATCTCCGGGTCCATGCCGACTCCGAGGTCGAAGACCGGGGCGATCTTGCCGACGATCCGCGACCCGCCGGTGACCGGCTCGTAGATGCCGGAGAGCAGCCGCAGCAGAGTGGACTTGCCCGCGCCGTTGTGGCCGACCAGCGCGACGCGGTCGCCGTCCTTGAGCGAGAGGTTGATGTCCTTGAGGGCCTCGATCACCGGGATCTTGCTGTCGGTGCCGATCGTGCCGCCGACCTTGCCGAGGACCGCCTTCTTCAGCGAGCGGCTCTTGGCGTCGAAGATCGGGAAGTCGACCGAGGCGTTCCAGACGTCGATGCTGACCATGTGCTGTCCTGCCTCACTCAGACCCAGTAGGGGACGCGTGCGCGGTAGTTGCGCATCGCCACAAGTGCCAAGAACCAGCCGACGATCGTGACCACGCCGACCACCGCCCAGTGGTGCCAGCTCTGCGTGTTGCCGATCAGCGGCGCCCGCAGGATCTGGATGAAGTGGTAGAAGGGGTTCAGCTCGGCGATCAGGTGCCGCCAGTCCCCGCCACCGAACCGGGTCAGCAGGTCGGGCGTCCACACGATCGGCGTGCCGAAGAACGCCAGGTTGATCAGTGCGCCGATGACCTGCGGGATGTCGCGGTACCGGGTGGAGATGACGCCGAAGAGCAGGGCCACCCACACGCCGTTGATCGCGAGCACGAAGAACGCCGGGATCGCCAGCACGACGGTCCAGTCCAGACCGGTCTGCGGCTGACCGGGCGTGCTGATCATGTAGCCGGGCGTGGTGAGATCCCCGAAGAAGATCACCAGGATGATCGCGTAGACGAGCAGGTTGTGCGCCATCATCAGGGTCAGCCGCCACACCGTGCGCAGCGCGTACACCGACAGCGGCGCGGGCAGGTGCTTGATCAGGCCCTCGTTGGCGATGAAGGTCTCGGTGCCTTCGGTCACGCAGCCGAGGATGTACTGCCAGACGATGAACCCGACCGTCAGGTACGGCAGGAATGTCCCGATCGGGGCGCCGAGCAGCTGCGAGTACAGCAGGCCGAGGCCGACCGCGGTGACCGCCATGCTCAGGGTGATCCAGAGCGGGCCGATCACCGAGCGGCGATAGCGCTGCTTGATGTCCTGCCAGCCCAGGTGACCCCACAGGTCACGCTGCCGAAAGCCGTTCCGGATGTCCTCCCAGGCCCGGCCGAAGGTCCGGCTGGGGTTGTCGAGAGGGGTGTCTGCCGCCGTCATCGGTCGGTCGATCGTGCTCGTCGCATGCACGGTTGATGAGCGTACCGGCGGCCAGTTGGCCCGCCTCTTACTGGTCGGTCACCACGTCGCCGAACACCTGTGCTGCGCATGGAAATGCATGGTATGTCCGTTAGGCGTGCGGCAGCAGCGCCGGGCATCCTTTGCGGTATTCCGGGTCGTACTCGAAGTGCCATGGTTCGTTCTCATATCGTCTGCACCAGCCATGGGCGCCGGCGCTGCGTTCCAGCCAGCCCGACGCGGACAACGGCTGGACGTCGATCGCGACGCCTTTCACGTGCATCGATTCGTCCGGCGGAAGGACATATTTGCGCGCCAGTTCACGGGTGCCGTAGCGCCGGACGTAATCGTCGAACTGGGCTTGTTGCTGGCGGGCGCTGCGTTTGCCGTCGTGCAGGCACAGCGTGACGTTCTGCCTGGCCGCCTCCGCCCTGAGCTGCTGGTACGCCGCCAGCACGTCGTCGCGCAGCCCGGCCGGCTGCTCGTCGACATAGCGTTTGTCGGCCGGGCACGTCGAGCCGGTGTCCGGCCCGACGACCCCGTTGATATCGAATGTCGCCTGGCCGCTGATCCGGTCGTAACCGATCACCTGGAAGCTCCACAGCCCGAAAAGTGAGCCGGAGAACACCACGAGAACCCCGGCGACCAGGACGGCTCTTATCCATCCCCGCACATCACCGAAGACGCCCGGCGCCCCCGCGGAGTTGCCTCAGAGATATTGGCCACGCGTCGCGTCGTGCGACTGCTGCTGCTCACCGAGACCGGGCGGCAACGCGCCACGGCGAATTTGCTCGAGCTGCACGCGCGCGGACATCTGCTGGGCGAACAAGGCGGTCTGGATGCCCGCGAACAGGCCTTCCAGCCAGCCCACCAGCTGTGCCTGCGCGATCCGCAGCTCGGCGTCCGACGGGACGCTGTCGTCGGTGAACGGCAGGGTCAGCCGGTCCAGCTCGGCCCGCAGCTCAGGCGCCAGGCCCTCCTCGAGTTCCTTGATCGAGGAGGCGTGGATCTCCTTGAGCCGGGTCCGGCTGGCCTCGTCCAGCGGAGCGGCCCTGACCTCCTCGAGCAGCTGCTTGATCATGGTGCCGATCCGCATCACCTTGGCGGGCTGCTCCACCATGTCGCCGATCTGCTCGGGCTTGTCACCCTCCTCCGAGCCGTCCGGGATGCGCGCGGCGCCCAACGGCGAACCGTCCGGTCCGACCACGACCACGTGGTGCGCCTCGTCTTTGCCGTTCTGTTCTGGCTGGCTCATCTGTCCCATCCTGACCCGCTCATGGAAGCCGTCGTGCCCCCCGAAAGACCACATACCCGAGGGTAGCGGTCGCGACACTTGGGCCGGTCCGTACGGTGTGGCCATGGCGTTCGACGTCGCTCGGATCCGTGGGCTGTTCCCCGCGTTGGGTGACGGCTGGATCCACCTGGACGCATCGGCCGGTATGCAGGTGCCTGAGCAGGTGGCGATGGCCGTCGCCACGGCCATGCGCGCACCCGTGTCCGGACCTGGTGGCGCCTTCCCGGCGTCACAACGGGCCGAGGCCATCGCGGAGGCCGCCCGCCGGGCGGTCGCCGATCTGGTCGGGGGTGATCCCGCCGGGGTGGTGCTCGGTCCGAACGTGCCCGTACTGCTGCAACGGCTCGCCGAGGCGATGGGCAGCGGCTGGCTGATCGGTGACGAGGTCGCGGTGTCCCGGCTGGACCACCAGGCCAACATCGCCCCCTGGCTGCGCGCGGCCCAACGGCCGGGCGCGGCGATCAGATGGGGCGAGATCGACATCGAGACCTGCGAGCTGCCCGCGTGGCAGTACGAGAGCCTGATGTCCCGTCGCACGAAGGTCGTCGCGGTCACGGCCGCGTCCGGTGCCGTCGGCACAAGACCGGACGTCCGCAAAATCGCCGACATCGCGCACAGCGTGGGCGCGTTGATGGTGGTCGACGCCTCGGCAGCGGCCCCGTACATGCCGCTGGACATGGAGGCGATGGGCGCGGACATCATCGCCGTGTCCGCCTCGGCCTGGGGCGGCCCGGCAGTGGGCGCGCTCGTGTTCGCCGACCCGGACCTGCTCGACCGGTTACCAGCCAGCTCACTGGACCCGGGTTCCCGTGGCCCGGACAGGCTGGAGCTGGGGGCCCACGCGTACCCGCTGCTGGCCGGCCTGGTCGCCTCGGTGGACTACCTGGCGATGCTGGACGACACGGCGACCGGAACGCGCCGCGAGCGGCTGCTGACATCGATGTCGTCGGCGAAGTCGTACCTGGCGGGCCTGCTGGCCAAGCTGATCTCGGAACTGCGGGCGGTCCGCAACGTGATGGTGATCGGCGACGCCATGCGCAGAATCCCGGTCCTGGCGTTCACCATCGGCGACATGAAGGCGTCGGACGCGATCGTGGCGCTGGCGGACCGGGGAATCTGCGCCTTCGCCGACGACGTGCCGAGCGGTGTCTTCTCGGCGCTGGGTGTCAGCGAAGTCGGCGGCGCGGTACGAGTCGGCCTGGCGCACTACACGACATCGAGCGAGGTCGACCAGCTGGTGGACGCGGTGGCGGACCTCCGCCACTAACCGGACGCTCGGCCGCTAGCCGGGCGCTGGTCGACTGGCCGGACTGGCGGGCCTGGGGCGGGCCAGGGGCGACAAGGCAAACCTTCGCCACCAGGCGGACCTCGGCGGTGATCAGGTGGACCTGGGCTACCAGGCGGGCCTGGCGGCGAGCCGGACGCTGGGCCAATGAGGCCGACCTGGCGACAAGGCAAACCTTCGCCACGAGGCGGGCCTCGTCGGCCAGCTGGACCTGGGCCGCTAGCCGGACCTGGCGGCGAGGCGGGCCTGAGCGAGTGGCCGGACCTGAGCGACTGGCCGGGCTGAGCGGCTGGCCGGGCTGAGTGATAAGCCGGACGCCGGGCCGCTAGCCGGACTCTCGGCCACTAGGGCGGACGCCAGGCGACCACGCGAACCCTGGGGCCACCAGGCGGGCCTGGGTGACCGGCCGGACCCTCGGCGACTGGCCGGACCTGGGCCATGAGGCGGACCTGAGACGCGAGGCAAACCTTCGCCACCAGGTGGGCCCTGGGCGACCAAGCGGGCCCTGGGCCATCCGGGTGATCCCCGTGCGAACGGACCGTTCGCACGGGTTCGCCCCTTGTTTCCGCTGCTCAACCGCCCATTCCCGATAGAATGGAGCGGGGCCGGCCCCCGGGATGGGCGGGGGAATGCCTTCAGGTAGGGCGGGGAAGATCCGGTGGGGTCAGGGCTTGAGGATGATCTTGCCGAAGACCTCGCCGCCGGCCTCCAGTGCCGTGTGCGCGCCTGCCGCGTCCGGCATCGGGCGGACTTCGTGCACGATCGGTTTGACCTTGCCCTCCGCGATCAGGGGCCACAGGCCTTCACGGACGCCCGCGACCACTTCGGCCTTGCTGCCCCGGCCGCTCACCGGACGGCCGCGAAGCCCCAGTGACGTGACGCTTCCGCGCTTGGGCAGCAGCTTCGAGAAGTCCAGTTCCGCCTTCCGTCCACCTTGGAAGCCGATCACCATCAGCCTGCCGTCGTTGGCGAGCGCGGTGACGTTCCTGTCCAGATAGGACGCTCCCATGTTGTCGAGGATCACGTCGGCGCCGCGCTTCCCCAGTACTTCCACGAAATCCTGGGTCTTGTAGTTGATGGTGATGTCCGCGCCCAGGGCTGCGCACTTGGCGAGGCGCTCGTCCGATCCGGCGGTCACGGCGACGGTCGCCCCGAGGGCCTTGCCGACCTGGATGGCGTGCGTGCCGATACCGCCCGCGCCGCCGTGGATGAGCAGGATCTCGCCGGAGCGCAGGCCCGCGTGCTGGACGATGTTCGACCACACCGTGCACGCGACCTCCGGCAGGGACGCGGCCGTCACCAGGTCCACACCCGCGGGCAGGGGGAGTACCTGGGCTGCGGGGACGGCGACGCGCTGGCCGTAGCCGCCGCCTGCCAGCAGCGCGCACACCTCGTCGCCGACCTGCCAGTCCGTCACGCCTTCGCCCAGCGCCGCGATGGTGCCGGAGCATTCCAGGCCGATGATGTTCGGGGCGCCCGGCGGCGGCGGGTAGAAGCCCTGGCGCTGCAGCAGGTCCGCACGGTTCACCGCGCTCGCCGCCACCTCGATCAGCACCTCGCCCGGCCCCGCCTGCGGGTCCGGCACCTCGGTCCATTCCAGTACGTCAGGTCCACCCGGCTCGCGGGCAACGATTGCATACACATCACCACGGTAAACCGCTCGCGGGCACGAATACGCTCGGGGCATGGATCCTTGGCCCTTCCGGAATCTCGTTATCCGTACACCACGCCTTGAACTGCGCCCGGACGACGACGCGGGACTGTTCGAACTGATCGAGGTCGCCAAGGCCGGGGTGCACGCGCCCGACAAGATGCCGTTCGTGGTGCCGTGGACCGACCGACACCCGCGGGAATGGGCCCAGTTCTACTGGGCGACACGGGCGTCGCTCAGCCCGTCGGACTGGACCCTCAACTTTCTGGCCAGAGTGGACGGCCGGGTGGTCGGCATGCAGGGTGCGACCGGCAGGGACTTCGCGATCACACGCGAGGTGCACACCGGTTCCTGGCTGGGCATGGCCTATCAGGGCAACGGATACGGCACCGAGATGCGCGCCGCCGTGGCCATGTTCGCGTTCGACCACCTGGGCGCGGAGGTCATGACGTCGGCTGCGTTCAGTGACAACGCGGCTTCACACAACGTGAGCAGCAAGCTCGGTTACCGGCCGGACGGCACGCAAAGGCTTGCCATCAGGGGAAAGCTCGGGATCAACGTCCGGCTGGCGATGACCCGCGAGCAGTTCGTCCGTCCGGAGTGGTCGATCGAGGTCGATGGGCTGGACGGGTGCCGTCACCTACTCGTTTCGGACGGTTCGGACACCTGATAAATGCCCATATTCGCATGTAACTCTTGACCCGCGACGTGGCCGGAGAGAGGGTGACGGCCCACCATCGCAGGGAGGACGTTCATGCCCGTCAAGGCGAAAACCCGGTTAGCGGCGGTCATCGCCGCCGCGACCGCTGGGTTCGCGCTCACCGCCGTGCCGGCCACCGCCGCTCCGCAGGGTGACGCGCTGCCCGAGCGGATCTCACGCAAAGTCACTGTGGACGGTGTGCACCGCCATCTGATCGCGTTCCAGCGCCTCGCCGACCGGACCGGTGGCACCCGGGTCGCGAGCAGCGCGGGGCACCAGCAGTCCGCCAACTACATCGCGGACAAGATGCGCGCCGCGGGATTCGACGTCACGACGCACGAGTTCCCGTTCATCTACTTCGTCGTGCAGAACGAGACGCTGACCGCGGACGGTCGCTCCGTGCCGACGCACATGTTCACGTACAGCAAGTCCACCCCGGCAGGTGGCGTCACGGCGCCGCTCGTGCCCGTGCCGGTCGACGACACGCCCGGCTGCGAGGCGACCGACTACACGAGCCTCGACGTCGCAGGCAAGGTCGCCCTGATCAAGCGCGGCGGCTGCACGTTCGCGCAGAAGCAGCAGGTCGCGGCGGACGCCGGGGCGATCGCCGCGGTCATCTACAACAACGTGCCCGAGTCGGCGCCCCTCGGCGGAACGCTGAGCGACCCGGCGAACGCCCGTATCCCCACGGTAGGCGTCACGCTGGCCGACGGCGAGGCGCTGGCGGCTGATCCGCCTGCGTCGGTCACCGTCGACGCGCGGGCCACCGAGGAAGCACGCCGCAGCTTCAACGTCCTGGCGCAGACCAAAACCGGGCGCAAGGACAACGTCGTGATGGCCGGTGCGCACCTCGACAGCGTCGCGGCGGGCCCGGGCATCAACGACAACGGCAGCGGCTCGGCCGTGTTGCTGGAGACGGCCCTGCAGCTCGGCGGGTCGCCGAAGGTGAACAACGCCGTCCGGTTCGCGTGGTGGAGTGCCGAGGAGTTCGGCCTCGTCGGCTCGACGCAGTACGTGCGGTCCCTGACCTTCGAACAGCAGCTGGACATCGCGCTGTATCTGAACTTCGACATGGTGGGCTCGCCCAATGCCGGGTTCTTCGTGTTCGACGGCGACAACTCCGACGGCGTCGGTGCCGGTCCCGGACCGACCGGGTCGGCGGCCATCGAGTCGGCGTTGCAGGCCCGGTTCGCCGCGAACGGGGTGCAGACCGAGGGCACGGACTTCGACTCCCGGTCGGACTACGCGGAATTTGTCCTCCAGGGCATCCCGGCGGGCGGCACGTTCACCGGCGCCGAGAAGCTCAAGACCGCCGCGCAGGCCGCGAAATGGGGCGGACAGGCCGACGTCGCCTACGACAAGTGCTACCACCAGGCGTGCGACAACCTGTACAACCTGAACCGTGGCGCGTTGGCCAAGCAGGCCAAGGCGATCTCGTACGTCATCACGGCGTACGGCATCAGCACGGAAGCCGTCAACGGCGTGCCTCCGCGTACCCAGCGAGCCGAGATCCGGTCGGCAGCCAGGACCATGGCGGCCCCGGCAACACACGACCACGACCCCGCCAGCTAGTTCCCCCCTCGTGAGTGTTTATCGGTGTTCTAACCCTGATAAACACTCACGAGGGGTTCAGCCGAGGTTGGTGGTGCGGAACGTGTCGCATTCGGCCGGGTTGCCCGACCGGATGCCGGTGGTGAACCACTTCTCCCGCTGCTGGGAGGTGCCGTGGGTGAACTGGCTTTCGTCCACCTGGCCGCCGCCCAGTTCCCGCTGGATGAAGTCGTCGCCGATCCGGGCGGCCGCGTCCAGCGCACGCCGGATGTCGTCGTCGGTAATGGTCTTGATCAGCGGCTGGCCGTTGTTCGCGCTCGGCGTGGTCGTCGCGTGGTTGGCCCAGACGCCCGCGTAGCAGTCCGCCTGCAGTTCCAGCCGGACCGCGTCGGAGGTCGGGCCGCGCTGGGTCCGTACCCGGTCGGACGTGCCCAGCAGGTTCTGCACGTGGTGGCCGTATTCGTGCGCGATGACGTACGCCTCGACGAACGTGCCGCCCTGCGCGCCGAACTGGCTCTGCAACTGGTCGAAGAACGAGAGGTCGATGTAGACCTCGGAGTCGGCCGGGCAGTAGAACGGGCCGACGTCGGCGGTCGCGCTGCCGCAGCCGGTGCGCACGCCGCCCTTGAAGAAGTTGGTGGGTGCCTGCTGGTACGTCTGGCCGGACCGGGCGAACTGGTCACGCCAGTAGCCCTGCACCGAGTTGATCACCGCGACCAGCGCGCAGTCGTGGTTGGTGTTGGCGTCCCGGCCGGTCCTGCACTGCTCGGAGATCCTGGCGTTGTCCACGCGCTGGCCCGAGCCGACATCGCCGAGCCCGCTCGCCGAGGTACCGTCCAGCCCGCCGACCCCGCCGAGCTGGGACATCACGAAGTAGATGATCAGGCCGACGATGCTGAGCCCGCCGCCGCCCAGCAGCACCCGGCCACCGACGCCACCGCCGCCGGATGACCGCATGTCCTCGACCTGAGAGGTGTCCAGTCCCGCGTCGTCGTTGAATTCCACGTCGCCTCCGTGGTGTGTGGACGTCAACGATATATAGCCGGGTGCGGCGTACTCTGAAACGCCGCACCCGCATCGGATGGACTTGTCTGGCCGCCACGCCCGCACCCGGCTGGCGCGGAGTCCCGAGCGGGAACTCAACGCGTCGACGCGCGATGCGCAGATCGAGCGGGCTGGACCCGCCGCTCGCAGTCGCGACCGGGCCGATGTCCCTCAGCTCAGCCGCGGGGATGCGGCAGGGAGCGCGCGACCTTCTCGCTTAAGCGCTGTGCCACGGCATCACCTACCCTTTCCGGCTGGTCGCCGCGCCTCGGCTGGCACGGCGTTACACGTTCGGACCAACCCTGCCTTCGAGCATGCACCTTTGTGTCGCCGGTCACAAGGGGCCTGAACCGGTGAAATGTCCCGTCACTGTCCGAACAGGACGTTTTCGGCGCCGTGCCGGGCCGAACTGGCAGACTTCCGGTGTGGGCGACACGGTCGACGAGATCATTCAGCGGTGGCGCCGGGAGAGACCGGACCTCGACCCGGCGCCCCTGGCCGTCACCGCCCGTATCGCCCGCCTGGCGGCCCTGCTCGAACGCCGCGTGGACGACACCCTCGCCGACCACGGCCTGGCGAGCTGGGAGTTCGAAGTCCTGGCGTCCCTGCGCCGCAGCGGATCGCCCTTCGTGCTGACGGTAGGACGATTACAGGCCGCCATGATGATCAGCTCAGGCACGATGGCGCACAGGCTGGACCGGCTGGAGAAACGCGGCCTGGTCGCCCGCGCCAAGGACCTCGCCGACCGCCGCGGCACCCAGGTCCAACTCACCATCGAGGGCCGTTCCCTGATCGACAGGGTCGTCGAGGCCCGGCTCGACTGTGAACGCGAACTGCTCTCCGGTCTGCCCGAGGAGCGCCGGACCCACCTCGTCGCTCTGCTCCGCGACCTGCTCACAGCCCTGGAGCGCTAATACACCGAACCGGGGTTGGGGTGTCCAAGGGGCGGAGCCTCTCGGCGTGGGGGTCTGGGGGCCGGGCCCTGAGAGGACACGTCTGCCGCGACGTGGTCTGCGCTTTCGGCGGACACAGGTCACGTGAGCGGCATGGTGGTGAGTTGGGGGTGGGGGTGTCCGAGGGGCGGAGCCTCTCGGCGTGGGGGTCTGGGGGCCGGGCCCTGAGAGGACACATCTACCGCGACGTGGTCTGCGCTTTCGGCGGACACAGGTCACGTGAGCGGCATGGTGGTGAGTTGGGGGTGGGGGTGTCCGAGGGGCGGAGCCTCTCGGCGTGGGGGTCTGGGGGCCGGGCCCCCAGAAGACACATCTACCGCGACGTGGTCCGCGCTTTCGGCGGACACACGTCGTTCAATCGGGGGTTTGGGGGTCGTCCCCCAAAGATAGCGGCGGACGACCCGGTCTGCGCTCTTCGCAGACACAGGTCGCCCGAGTCCGCGGTAGCGGTGGGATTCGAACCCACGGAGGGCGTGAACCCTCTCATGTTTTCAAGACATGTTCCTTCGGCCGCTCGGACACGCTACCGCCGCCGAGCCTAGCCGATGGCCGGGTCCGAAATGACCTCGGGCGTGCGGGTTCAGCTTCTGCCGAGGTGGGTCAGCACGCGTTCGAAGACGTTCGCCAGCACCGCCCGTTCCTCCGGGCTGATCAGGTCGATGAGGTGGTCACGGACGCCTTCCACGTGTGTCGGCGCCGCCGAGCGCAGTTGGTCCATGCCTTTGTCGGTGATCTCGGCGAGCACGCCGCGCGCGTCGCTCGGGCAGTGCGTGCGGCGGACCAGCCCGGCGGCTTCCAGGCGGGAGATCTGGTGCGACAGCCTGCTCTTGGACTGGGCGACCTCTTCGGCCAGCTGGGTCATCCGCATCCGGCCGTGCTCCTGCTCGGAGAGCCGGACGAGTACTTCGTAGTCCGCCAGCGGCAGGTTGTGGTTGTCCTGCAGTTCGGTGTTGAGGCGTTGACGCAGCCGCTCGCTGCCGATCACGTACGCGCGCCAGGACCGCAGTTCGGTGTCGGTCAGCCAGCGGGGTTCAGCGGTCACCACCTAAGGCTAACCGCCGTTGGCGGCGTTATCGCAGTCCAACGGGCGGTCCGGCCCCCCTGCGAAGCCGGACCGCCTGGCTTTTCAGCCGAGAACCGTCAGACCGGTCGTGCGCATCGCGTGCTCCGCGGTGCCCGGCGCCGGCGGGGTGGTGTTCGTCGGAGAAGCCTTCATCGGCACGGGCCACGCGTACGGCATCATGCTCGTCCCGAAGCCCGAGATGGTGGGCCCGTCGGTGCTCGTCCACCCGGACTCGTAGCGGTCGACCCAGAGCAGCTTGTCGTCGCAGATGTAGCACGGGACGGCGTTGGCGTACCCCATCACCCACAGCCGCCGCTGGGTCTGCGAGCGGAAGAACGTGTCGTAGCGCGAGATGACTTCGCCGCCGATGCCCATGATCGCGAAGTCGGTGCCGAACTTCCAGCACTGGATGGGCACGTCGACGTGGTTGGGCGAGGTGTTGTCGCCGAGTTCGGCCAGCATCTGGTCGCAGAACCGGACGTTCTGCGGTTCGAGGCCGGGGATGTTCTTGCGCGCCTTGTAGGCCTGGATGAGCGCCTCGCGTTCGGTCGCGTTCTCCGTGTCCCGGACCAGCGGCAGTGAGGCGGTCTCCAGCTCGCGGACGACGTCGCCGTCGACCGATTGCAGCCCGTTCTGGAGCCTGTTGAGCACGGCGTGGGCAATGGCGTTCCCGGTCGCCACGGTCTCCGCGTTGCCGCCACGGATGAGCGGGTTCTGGTCACCCGCGCAGCCGAGGAAGAACAGGGCCGGGCAGCCGAGCGCGTCCTCGATGACCTTGGTGGCCACGCCGGGGTAGTCGCTGTCGTAGAAGCCTTCGTCGCCACGGCACACCGGGTGGGCGGCGTAGCCGAACAGGACGAACGCCTTGGTGGTGCCGCGGTATCCGGCCAGGATCGGCACCTGGGGGAGCGTGTCGGGGAAGCCGCTGCGGTTGTCGACCAGTCCGCTCGTGGTGCCTTCGTCGTACTTCAGGGTCACCGGCTCGGTCTGGCCCGCCAGTTCGACGATGGTGTCGTCGACGAGCTGCTTCACCGCGGCGACCAGCCAGTCGCTGTACGCCTGGACACGGACCAGGCTTGTCGGGCTCAGTCCGAAAATGATGTACGGATCGGGCGATTCGGGCAGAACCGGCCCGGAATGCGTGTGACTGGACACCATCATGAACGACTGCACGTTCGTGTGTCCCTGGGTCACGACGTGGTCACGAATTTCGTTGTGCACGACCGGCGGAATGCTGACGACATCAAGACGAACCATCACCAGCGGCGGCGCGGAGTCCGGTTTGATGGCGATGCAGTCGGCGTACAGTTTCCGGTTCGCGATGTAAAGCCGGCTGGCCCTCGGGCGCCAGCCGTACCCGGCCATCCATGGATTGCCGCCGTTGTTCTTGGTCGGCGTGATGTCGATTCGGTTGTGTGCGAACGTGTAGACAGTCATTTGACCCCCCTCAGGTCGTGACCAGGATGGCGCACCGCGCTTGCGTAAATCTTGCACTCCTGCCGGAAACATCGACTATACGGCCGAAATGTTTCACTCCAGGCCGGGTGAACACACGTAGTGCATCAGCGGTTCCCTACGGTGACCAATGCTGACAGTAGGCTTGGAGAGATTGCCCTTATGGGCGGAAACTGGACATTGAAGAGGAGGGAAACCGGTGGGCAGTCTGGACGGCAGGCGGTTCAGGGCGGTGGCCGACACGGTCGGTGGCGAGGTCGAGGCGTCGACGTTGTTCACGTACCACGAGAAGGACGGCGAGATCTGGGCCGAGTACTCCGGCGGAAAGATCAGCCGCGGTTACCTGGTCGGCACAAGGGACGGCGATCGACTGGATTTTCGGTACACCCAACTGAATACCGAGGGGGAGACGAATACCGGCCACTGCGTCGCCACGGTCGAGACTTTGCCCGACGGCAGGCTGCGGCTGAACGAGAAATGGGAGTGGGAGTCCCGCGACGGTTCGGGCACGAGCGTTGTCGAGGAAGTCGGCTGACCATTGCGGACGCGTTGCCCCCCAGCCAAGATCAATGCATGAGGATACTGGGGCCCGGCGACATCGTCGGACTGGTGAACAGCACCTACGCGGCGGACTTGTTCGTGGCGGTGGTGACCGAGTTCGACCTCTTCACCCGGCTGGCCGAGCGGGAGTCGGCAACCGCCCGTCAGCTCAGCGAACTGCTCGAGATCGACGAGCGTGCCGCGGACGTCACCCTGACATACCTTGTGGCACTGGGACTTCTGCGACGCCTGCCGGACGGCGCCGTGCAGCCGGCCGAACCCGCGACGCGGTACCTGAAGGCTGGTGCGAGCGTTGACCTGCGGCATTACGCGGGCTCGGTGAGCAACCGGCCGGGCGTGAGGGAAGTGGTGCAGGTGCTCAGGACCGGCCGTCCCGCGCCCTGGGAGGGCGAAGGTGGCGACTGGCTGGACCGGATGGCGGAGAACGACTTCGCCGACACGTTCAGCGCCGCGATGAACGCCCGTGGCGTGTACCTGTCGCCCGCGCTGGCCGAGGCGCTCGGCGAAATCGGGCGGCCTGACAAGATTCTTGACATCGGGGGGAGTTCGGGCGTCTACGCGTGCTCTCTGGTGGAGGCCCTGCCCGGCACGTCCGCCGCCGTGCTGGACCTGCCCTCGGTGGTGGACGTCAGCCGTGAGTCGATCGCGGCCCGTGGCCTGTCCGACCGGGTCGACGTGATCGCCGGCGACATGTTCGGCGACCTGCCGCCCGGGTTCGACCTGCACCTGTACTCGAACGTCTGGCACGACTGGGATCCGCGGGCGATCGCGAAACTGGCCGCGGCCTCCTTCGCCGCCCTGCCGCCCGGCGGCGTGCTCGTCGACCACGACATGCACCTGGACGACACCAAGTCGGGTCCGTTGCGGCAGGCCGAGTTCTCGGTGCGGATGATGCTGATGACGACCGGCAAGTGCTATTCGACCCCGGAACTGGCCGAGATCCTGGTGCCGATCGGGTTCGAGGACGTCCACCTCCGGCCGACGACCGCGGGCTACAGCGTGGTCGTGGCCAGAAAGCCGGCGTGATGGACGTCGTGTACGCGGGCCAGGAACCGCCGGACGAGTGGGATGCCTCGATCTTCCTGGCAGGTCCGACGCCGCGCCGTGACGACGTGGCGTCGTGGCGACCGGCGGCCATCGCCGAGATCCAGCGACAGTGGACCAAGGACGCCAGCCTCGTCGTGTTCGTGCCGGAACCTCAGGACGGCAGGCGATACCCGTCGTACGACAACCAGATCGCCTGGGAGGAGCGGTGGCTCGACGCGGCGGACGTGATTCTCTTCTGGGTGCCCAGGGAGATGTCCACGCTGCCGGGGCTCACCACGAACATCGAGTTCGGCCGGTACGAGTCCTCCGGCCGGGTGGTGCTCGGGGCGCCACAGAACGCCCAGCACGTGCGATACATGCAGCATCGCGCACGACAGCGCGGCGCACAGGTGACGTCGACGTTGCCGGAGACGATCGGGGCGACTCTCGCGTTATTGGGCGAAGGCGCACGCAGGCGCGACGGTGAGCGGCACGTGCCGTTGCTCGCGTGGCGGATTCCGACGTTCCACAACTGGGTGTCCGCCCAGCAGAAGGCCGGGAACGTCCTGCTGGGTGGCCGTTTGCTGTGGATTCACCGCCAGTTCCTCTGGGCGTTCCACGCGCGGGTGCGGGTGGCCGCGGAGGACCGGGTGAAGCACAACGAGATCGTGCTCGGCCGTCCGGATGTCGTGTCCATTGTGGCCTATCGGCCGGGTCCGACCGCACGGCAGAACGAGGTCGTGCTCGTCCGGGAGTTCCGGTCGCCGTCGTGCTCGGCCGACGGATACGTGCACGAGCTGCCGGGTGGCGGAGTGGTCCAGGGCGACCCGGCCACCCAGGCCGTGCACGAACTGGCCGAGGAGACCGGGTTGCGGGTAGCGCCGGAAAGGTTGCGGCGCGACCAGGTTCGGCAGGTGATCGCCACACTGTCCGCGCATCGGGTGCACGTCTTCTGTGTCGAGCTGACCGACGGCGAGATCGCCCAGGCCCGTGCGAATCCCGGGCCGCACGGCGTGGCCGAGGATTCGGAACGAACATTCGTCGAAGTACGCACGTATGGGGAGATTCTGGACAACGGCCGCGCGGACTGGGCGACCCTCGGTGTGCTGGCGGCGGCGTTCACCGGACCCGGACGGTGATCCAGGCGTCCAGTCCGACGGTCTGGCCGGCGCCCTCGACCGACACGACGGTCCATTCCGGACGGACGACGGCCGAGCCGCCGATGTCCGACATGTACATGATGTTGGCGAATCCCAGTTTCCGCAGCTGGTTGTCCGCCACGACGGCGGTCTTGCCGGGCAGGTCACCGGGGATCGTCGACTGTGGCTTGCCGTCCTCGAAGAAGAAGGTGAGGAAGATCGCCAGCACGGCGACCAGGCCCACCACCCATGCCGCCGTTTTCGATTCCGTCGTCATACCTTCACCTCCGGACACCTGCTTGTCCCCGCTGTGCCGGAGCGCGTTACATGGGCAGTGGCGCCTGTGGTTCTACCGCTCACAAGCGACACCGTCACGGTCGTTGTCGAGCTCCTCGCGGTAGCCCGGATGGCCGCGGTGCATGGGTGCCGCGCCAAGGAGCCTGGCGGTGTGGCAGTTCGGGAAGTACACCGGAATCCGCGGGACGGTGATGGTGATCGTCCACCGCCGCGCGTCCGGCGGGTCGTTCCTGGACGGCGGCGCCGACGGCGGACGTTGCCGCGGCTGCGCGTTCGTCGGTGTGGCCGCCGGTGGCGGAGCCGAGGTGGCCTGGCTGATCGTGGTCGCGTCCAGCGTCGGCGTCGCGATGATCGGGCTGCCCACCTCGGGGACGTGGTCAACTGTCGCGAACGGCTGCGACCTGAACCTGTTGACGCCTGACGGGTCGTTCATCAGTACCGCGCCGACGACCGCGACCGCGGCCGTTCCTGCGGCGATCCAGTGCCACGGTCTGCCACCCATAGCCGTCCTAACCGGTTTGGTTACCGGACAGATCCCCGGCAGGGGTCCCAGCGTTACAGCGCGGATCTCCCTCCTGCGAGGGATTGCCCTCGCTCCACCGGCCGATGTGCCGGGACCTGCGGCAAGGTGACCGTGAACGCTATGAACACAACCGCCGCGGCCCGGCTTTCCAGTCCACGCGCGATCATCGAAGCGGTCGACGACGAGCTGGCCGCAACCCTGCGCGGCCAGCTTGACCAGGTCGAGGTCCGGCTGCGGGACACGTTGCGGGATTCACAGAACGCGTTTCTCAGCCAGGCCGCGGCGCATCTCATCGACGCCGGTGGCAAGCGGTTCCGGCCGATGATGGTGTTGCTCGGGGCCCAGTTCGGTGAATCGCGCACGGACAAGGTGCTGGACGCGGCGGTTGTGGCCGAACTCGTGCACGTCGCGACGCTGTACCACGACGACGTGATGGACGAGGCGCCGATCCGGCACGGCGTGGTCACCGCCAACACCAGGTGGAGTAACACCGTCGCGGTGCTGCTCGGTGACTATTTGCTGGCCAGGGCGGCAGATCTGGGCGCGAGCCTCGGTGATTCCGCACTGCGCCTGCAAGTTCGTACGCTCGGTCGGCTCGTTCGGGGCCAGATGGCCGAAACCGTCGGCGCCCCACCGGGGGCGGATCCGGTCGGGCACTGCCTGCGGGTCATGTCGGACAAATCGGCTTCCCTGATCGCGATGGCGATCCGGCTCGGCGCGATGGTCGCCGGCGCGGACCCCGATGTGGTCAGCGCCTTGGACCGGTACGGCGAGCTGATCGGCATGGCGTTCCAGATCTCCGACGACGTCCTCGACATCGAGGCGCACGAGCGTGATCTCGGCAAGGCCCCCGGAACCGACCTGCGCGAGGGGATCGTCACACTGCCGGTGCTCTATGCGATCGAGCACGATCCGGCCATCGCCGCACTGGTCGCCGAACCGATCACCGACGACACGCGCCGGGCCGAGGTGATCGGCATCCTGCGGGCGTCACCCGGGTTACGGCGGGCGCGGCAGGAGGCGGATCTGCATGTCCAGCGGGCCAAGGACATGCTCCACGACCTGCCGGACATCCCCGCGCGGGCGGCGCTTCTCGCGTTGTGTGAGTTCGTCACGGGAAGAACTACTTGAGTTCCAGGTAATTGCTGTCGATGTTGATCGTCACGCCGTTGTACGACTCGTCGTGCCCGCCGAGGAACTGGTGGGTCCGCCGGTCCGGCCACAGCTCGGCGGGCAGGAACCGGCCACCGTCCACATTCGCCTGGCCGTTCCACCAGGCGAACCAGATATGGTCCGGCCGCGAGTACGCGCGGTTGTCGTAGTTGCGCACCAGATCCGAGATCCCCGAGCCGGCGCTGCTGTACACGCCGGACTGGTAACCGAGTTCCCGCAGCTGGTCCGTCCAGCCGCTCAAAAACGACATCACAGCGGCGCTGCACGGCTCGTCGCCCATGTTGTACGCCTCCATGTCGTTGTAGATCACGGTGCCTGGGCTCATCCCCAGCTTCGCCGCGTGCGCGACCGCGTCGGCCGCGCCCTCCCGGCCCTGTCGGCGCGCGATGTCCTGGTCCAGGTCGACCCGGTGCCGGTAGGACGTACAGGGTGCTTGCAGACCGACGTAGGTCGGAATCAGGTGCCAGCCCTTGCCGACCTGTTTGCCGACCCAGCCCGGGGTGAGGTTCGGCTGAGCGCACGCCCGGTGGATGCCGCCGATGTACACGCCGATCGCGCGGAACTGTGAGCCGAGCCACGCGTCCATCGCGCTCTGCGACGGTGCCGCGCACGCGTCGAACCCCAGTCCTGTGTAGACACCGGGCTGGACGGTCTTCACCCCGCCGGGCGGAACGGCTTCGTCGGCGCGCTTGGCCAGCGCGGCGTAGCGCTCACCCGTCACCGTGACCCGCGTCCGGTCACCCACCGGTTCGATCAGCACGGCGTCGGTGACATGGCCCGCTCCGCCGGCGGCACAACGCTGGTCCGGGCCCGGGGTGCCGAGGTACACCGCGTTGCGGTCGAACCGGACGCATTCGGCCGGGTGCTCGGCCAGGTCGATCACCGCCCACCCGGCGGGCACGTCCAGTTCGTACCCGCGGTAGCTGACCGTGCGCTCGGCAGTGGCGGCGGCAGGGCCGGTCAGAGTCGCGGCGAGCGTGATCACGCCCACAACGGCGGTCGACGCGCGCATGCAGATCACTTCCCGATGGTCACTCTCCGTGTAGTCCTCTGGCCATCTTCGGTGATCCTCACGACCTCGGCCACTCGGGAGCCCCGGGCACGTGTCACGATCCCCGGGATGACTCCCTTCGAGGCGACACTGGTCGCACTGGCCGGCGTGTGTGCCGGGGCGATCAACACGGTCGTCGGTTCCGGCACGCTGATCACCTTCCCGGTGCTGCTCGCGCTCGGTTATCCGCCGGTGGTGGCCAACGCGTCCAACAGCATCGGGCTGGTGCCGGGCGGTGTGGCCGGGGCGATCGGCTACCGCAGGGAGCTGGCCGGGCAAGGCAAACGCTTGCTCCGTCTGGGTGGTGCGTCCTTGCTCGGTGGTGTGACGGGAGCGTTGCTGCTGCTCGTGTTGTCACCGGACGTGTTCGAAGCGGTCGTGCCGGTCCTGATCGTGATCGCGTTGAGCCTGGTCCTGGCGCAGCCGTGGTTGTCCCGCAAGCTCGCCTCGATGGAACGCCACGAGCACGGCGGTGTCAGCGCCATCGCCGCCACGTTCGGCGCGGGCGTGTACGGCGGCTATTTCGGTGCCGCGCAAGGAGTTCTGCTGGTCGGCATGCTCGGCGTGCTGATGGACGAGCGGCTGCAACGGCTGAACGCGCTGAAGAACGTGCTGACCGCGGGCGTGAACCTGGTCGCGGGCATCGTCTTCGTGGCGATCGCGGACGTCGACTGGTGGGTGGTGCTGATGATCGCGGCGGGCTCCACCGTCGGCGGCGTGCTCGGGGCCAGAATCGGCCGGAGGCTGCCGCCGACGGTCCTGCGCGGGCTGATCGTCCTCGTTGGACTGGTCGCCGTGGTGCTGCTGGTTATCGACTGAAGGACTTGGCCGCGGTGAGGAAAACGTCGTTCTCCTCCGGTGTGCTGATCGTCACGCGGGCGCCGTCGCCGACGAACGCCCGTACCACGACCTTGTGCTCAAGGCAGTGGTCGTTGAACTCGGCGGTGCGTTCACCGAGCGGGAGCCACACGAAGTTCGCCTGCGTCTCAGGCACTTCGTAACCCGCGGCGATCAGCTCGTCGCGTACCCGGACACGTTCGCCCTTGATCTCGTGCACCCGCTGGAACAGTTCGTCTTCCGCGTCCAGCGAGGCGATCGCGGCCGCCTGCGCGAGGTGGTTGACGCTGAACGGCACGTAGACCTTGCGAACACCGGCGGTGATCTCCTCGGAGGCCGCGCAGTAGCCGACTCGCAGACCGGCCAGGCCGTACGCCTTGGAGAACGTCCGCAGCACGGCGATGTTGTCGCGTTCGCGCAAGTAGTCGATGCCGTCGGTGGCGTCCGGGTCGGTGACGAACTCGAAGTACGCCTCGTCCAGCACAACGAGCACATTGGACGGCACGGCGTCGAGGAACCGGTCCAGCTCGGCCTTGCGGACCAGCGTGCCGGTCGGGTTGTTCGGCGTGCACACGAACATCAGCCGGGTCCGCGGTGTGATCGCCGCGATCATCGCGTCCAGGTCCAGCGCGTGGTCGTCGGTCAGCGGCACGCGGACCTGCTTCGCGCCTACGACCTGCGTCACGATCGGATACGCCTCGAACGACCGCCAGCCGAACACGACCTCGTCCGCCGCGGTGCAGGTCGCCTGGATCAGCTGCTGGCACAGGCTCACCGACCCGCACCCGACGGCGATTTGTGTCTCGGGCAGGCCGAGCTTGGCCGCCAGCCGCGCGGTGAGCTCGCCCGCGCCCATGTCCGGATAGCGGTGGGCCTGCATGGCCGCGTCCGCGATCGCCTTCGCCACGCTGGGCAGCGGCCCGCCGGAGACCTCGTTGCTGGCCAGCTTGATCGCCCCGGGAATGCTCCGGCCCGGCACGTACGACGGCAGCGTCGCCAGATCGGCACGGGCCCGAACGCTCGTCACTTCAGGTTCACGCACACGCGCACGGTAACCCCCCGGCGGCGGGCGACGCGCCGAAATTTGGACTGGGAGGCGATATTCCGGGCTCTTGCTGGACGGTCTATCGTGATTGGCTCGTCTGTTTGGTCACGTTGACTGATGTTCACCCCTACGTGATTGGGTGGAGCCATGACCGAGACACGCACGGAGAAGTTCCAGCTCAAGGACGGTCGGTCGGCTGTGCTGACCGTCGCGGAGCCGGAACAGGTCGTCCGGGGCGGCCTGGTGGTGTTGCACGAGGCCGGCGGTGTGACCGGCACAGTGCGCCTGTTGGCGAGTGCCCTCGCCGCCGAGGGGTGGCTGGCCGTCGCGCCGCACCTCTACGACGACTCCCTGCCACAGGAAGAGCAGGTCAGACAGCTTTCCGGGGACGCGGTGCTGGCCGCGAGCGACATCGCCTTCGCCGTGCTGGCCGAGCGTGGCATCACCGCGGACCTGATGGGCGTGGTCGGCTTCGACCTCGGCGGTACCGCCGCCATGGTGGTCGCCGCCGAACGGTCCATCGGCGCGGCCGTGAGTGTCGGCGCCTCCGGCGTGATCCAGCCGGTCTCGACGGCTCTGCCGCCGTTGGTGGAGGTGGCCGGTGACCTGAAGTGCCCGTGGCTGGGCATCTACGGCGACCAGGACGACGTGATCCACTCGTCCGAGGTGGAGAAACTCCGTGATGCGGCGGCCGGTGCGCAGGTGGCGACCAACGTGGTGCGCTATCCCGGCGCCGGGCACCGGTTCGACGCGGACCCCGGCGCCGGGACCGAGGCCTGGCACCGGACACTGAACTGGTTCGATGCGCACCTGAGGTAGGCCCTTCCTGGGTATCGTGCGCGACATGGCGGAGAAACCCAAGCCGACACCCGCTTTCTCGGCACCGGCCGCCGGGCTCGCCCCGGTCGCCGGCCAGGTGCAGGAGACCAAGCGCAAGGCCGAGGTCGAAGGGCTGACGCTGGATCCCGCGGCGGCCAGTGCGCTGCTGGCGACCGTCGCCCGGCTGCGGGAACGGGTGGACGACCTGGTCGTCGAGTGCGCCGACCTGGACCAGCCGTTGAAGTTCGGCGCCAACTTCGTCGGCCGGACCGTGGCGGACCGCTTGCAGCACACCGCGTCCGGCGGGAACTCGTCGGTCACGCCCGTGCTGACGGCGTTCAGCAAGGTGCTGGCGGATCTGCAGTCGGTCATCCAAGTCGCCTCCGGCCGGTACCTGGTGACCGACGAAGACGCCGCCAAGAAGCTGCGGACGTTCATGTCGCCGTTCGGGCTGGAGGCACGATGACGATCCAGCCGATGCCGTGGCCGGAACCCGAACCGCAGCCGAAGCCTGGCGAAGACGCGTTGTACGACGACGTGGACTGGATGACCTTCAGCCACGAGCAGCTCTACGACATGGCACACCAGGGGATCGACGTCGCGGGCGCCAACGCGGTCGCCGCGAAGTGGTCGGTGCTCGGGATCGCACTTCAGGAGATCGGCGACGAGCTGGCGCAAGCGCTTGCGATGTCACTCGACGCCTGGCAGGGCGCGGCCGCCGACCAGGCACGTGGCAGCCTGGCGGCGCTGTCCTCGTGGGCCACTGACGCGGGCATCACCGCCAAGGACGTCTCCGGCCTGGTGGCGCAGGAGGCGAGCAACGCGGAGAACGCGCGGCGCCACATGCCCGAGCCGGTGCCGACGTTCCGGCCCACCATCCCGCCGCCGCCACCGTCGACCACCAGCACGTCCCCGATGAGTGCGGCCTTCGAGTCCGCCCCGGACATCGTCAGGGACCCGCACGGACCGACTCACCAGCAGCACGCCGCGCACCAGGAAGCCGCACGCGTGATGCAGCAGTTCCAGACCGCCTCGCAGGAGGTCTACGGGACCGTGCCGCAGTTCTCGCCGCCGGTCACCCGCGGCGTGTACCGGGCTCCTGAGGAGCCTCCGGTGCCACCACCGCCCCAGCCGCCCCAGCCTCAGCCGCCCAACCCGCCGCCTCAGCCGCCGGCGCCTCCGGTCACGCCTCCGGCCGGTCGTGTGCCTGCCGGAGGCGGCGGTCCGTCCGCGCCGATCACCCCTGTTTCCCCTGTTTCGCCCGGTGAACAGCCTCCTGCCAGGCCGCTGACGCCGCCGCCCGGGGGCGTGGGAGCTTCGCCTCCTCCGCCCGCCGAGGAGGGGCGACCGGCTCCACGCGTGGCACCGGCCGCCGCATCCGCGGCGGGTGGTGGCATGAGCATGACGCCGATGGGTGGCATGGCGGGTGGTGGGAAGGAAGAGGACCAGGAGCGCAAGGCGCCGAAGTACCTGGAAGGCGACGCCGACCTGTTCAGCATCGCCGACCGGCTCGCGCCGCCCGTGATCGGGGAGGACACCAGCGGTGCGTGATCCGCGTTCCGGGTGGATCCAGTTGTCCGCGGCCGAGTTCGTGCTGCTCTGGACCGCCCTCGGGTTCGGCCCGGTCCCCTTGGCGCTGGGCATTCCGGCGATCGGCCGGACCACCAGGTCCCGGAAGGTCCTGATGGACGAGGCCTCGGCCACTCTCGTTGCCCGTGACCTCGGCACGGTGCAGGCGCCTGCTCGTGATGTCGTGGGTGTGCTGCGGCTGCTGGCCGAGCACCACACGCTCGTGGACATGACCGTCGACGGCCAGGATTCGTCGCTGGCTGCGATCGGTGCCTCTGGCCCTCGTGGCCACGCCGTGGCCGCACGCGTGAGCGACGAGGTCCGTGTCGGGCCGGTGGAGCGAGTCGTCGGCGCCCTGCTGGACGCCGTGATCCCGTTGCAGGCCGGTCCTGGCGCACCGACGAACATCCGTGCCGCGGACTACGAAACCGCGTGCGCTGAGGGCGTGTACGACGGGGTGTCCGGGTTCGTGCGGACCCTGACGGACAGCGGTGTCCGGCATACGGACGCCAGCATGGTCGCGCGGGCGTTGACCACTCGGCTGGGGGGTGGCCGGATCGGCGTCAGCCGTGGACGTGACCGAGCCCATATGTCCTGGGTGGACACTCCGGACGGGCGGTACGCGCTGCGTGCGGTCGCGGGATGGGTGAGCGTCACACCTGTTGACCCGTATCGGCTCGGTGCTATGGCTGACGAGATGGTGGTTTCCGTGTCGGCCATGAGCTAAGAACGGGGCATGACCACTCCAGAGTTGCTGTGGCAGCCCGACCCCGCAGCCGAGACCCGGCTGGCGGAGTTCCGTGCCTGGTTGCGCGCCAACCGTGATCTCGACCTGCCCGACTACGACGCGTTGTGGCGCTGGTCGACGACGGACCTGACCGGGTTCTGGGGCGCGGTGGCCGAATTCCTCGGAGTGATCTTCCACTCGCCGCCGACAGCCGTGCTGGGCTCGTCCGCGATGCCCGGCGCGTCGTGGTTCCCCGGCGCGACCGTGAACTACGCCGAGCAGGCGCTGACCGGCCAGCCCGACGACGACCTGGCCGTGGTGTTCCACCGCGAGGACGGGAAGTCGTCGCAATTGACGTACGGCCAGCTGCGGGCCCAGGTGGCCGCTGTCCGGGCCTCGCTGATGTCACTCGGCGTCAAACGCGGGGACCGGGTGGTCGCGTTGGCGCCCAACTGCCCGGAGACCCTGGTCGCGTTCCTCGCGGCCGCGAGCCTCGGCGCCACCTGGTCGTCCTGCTCGCCGGACTTCGGCCCGCGCGCGATCGCCGACCGCTTCACCCAGATCGAGCCCGTGGTGCTGGTCGCGGTGAACGGCTACGTCTACGGTGGACGGTCGTTCGACGTCCGGCCGACGATCGACGCCCTGCGCGCCGACATGCCGAGCCTGCGCGCCACCGTGCTGATCGACTACCTGGACAACGCCGCGACCCTGCCGGGCACGGTTTCGTGGTCATCCCTGGTGCGGACCGAAGCGCCGCTGGAATTCGACGCGGTCCCGTTCGACCACCCGTTGTGGGTGCTCTATTCGTCGGGCACGACCGGCCTGCCGAAAGGCATCGTGCAGGGGCACGGCGGAATCGTCGTCGAGCACCTGAAAATGCTCGCGCTGCACAGCGACCTGGGACCGGGAGAACGTTTCTTCTGGTTCACCACGACCGGCTGGATGATGTGGAACTACCTGATCTCCGGCCTGATGGTGGGCTGCACGATCGTGCTGTTCGACGGTAATCCCGGATATCCGGACCTGACGGCGCTGTGGCGGCTGGCCGAGCGGCACAAGGTGACCTATTTCGGCACCTCGGCGCCGTTCATCCAGTCCTGCCTGAAGAACGACGTCAAACCGGCGGCACGGTTCGACCTGAGCGCGTTGCGCGCGATCGGCTCGACCGGCGCCCCGCTGGCGCCGGAGGGCTTCCGCTGGCTGGTGGACGAGATCGGCGGCGACGTCCAGATCTGCTCGGTCTCCGGCGGCACGGACCTCTGCACGGCCTTCGTGGCCGCGGCCCCCGAGGTCCCGGTGTGGCTCGGCGAGCTGTCCTGCCGGGCGCTGGGCGCGGCCGTGGCGGCGTACGACGAGGACGGCAAGGAAGTGATCGACCAGGTGGGCGAGCTCGTGATCACCGAGCCGATGCCCTCGATGCCGGTCTCGTTCTGGAACGACCCGACCGGTGAGCGGCTGCGCGGTTCCTACTTCGAGCCGTACCCCGGCATCTGGCGGCACGGAGATTGGATCAAAATCACACCCAGGGGCTCGGCGGTGATCTACGGCCGCAGCGACTCGACCCTGAACCGGGGCGGGGTCCGGATGGGCACGAGTGAGTTCTATCGCGTCGTCGAGGGCTTTCCCGAGGTCGCGGACTCCCTTGTGATCGACACCACGGGCGTCGGCCAGCCGGAGGGCGAGCTGCTCTGCTTCCTGGTCCTGACCCCCGGAAGCACCCTGCCGGACGTCGAACCCCGCCTGCGGGCCGAGCTGCGTACCGCGCTGTCCCCCCGGCACGTGCCCAACAGGTTCATCGAGGTGACCGAGGTCCCCAGGACGCTGAACGGCAAGAAATGCGAGGTCCCGGTCAAGAAGATCCTGGCCGGAGTGGCCCCCGACAAGGCCGTGAGCAGGGACGCACTGGCCAACCCGGACTCGCTGGCACCGTTCGTCACCCTGGCCTCCGGGGGCCGATGAGGGGGCCGCTTTATGAGCCTCCCAGGGCCCTGTAGTACTCTTCTCGCCGAAGCGGCCGAGGGCCCCGGGAGGCTTCGCCTAGTCTGGTCTATGGCGCCGCACTGCTAATGCGGTTGGGGATAACACCCCTCCCGGGTTCAAATCCCGGAGCCTCCGCAGGACGTTCGGCCTCGGCTGAGCGACAACTGAACATGCACCCGTAGCTCAACGGATAGAGCATCTGACTACGGATCAGAAGGTTAGGGGTTCGAATCCCTTCGGGTGCGCCACATATTTCCGCAGCTCACGCTCGCCTTCTGTTGAGGGCGAGCGTGTGGCTATGACAGCGGTGTAGCAACAGGGATGCCAGGCCGCGTTAAAGGGACATGGCGGTGCTCAGTCCCTAGCGGTTGCAGCTAACCGGCGTTCGAGACCTCCTTTCTCACCTGTTGGTGTGTCGACAGCGGTCACTGCACGATCGGGTGGTCTGCGGTGTCAGGTCTTGCGCTGCGCCACTTGTGCGTGAACGGTATGCGGCCGAGGCGACACGGCTACGGTTCGTGGTCGGGCGCTGCTCGTCCGGTTACCGATTGCGATGTGGAGAGTGCTCGTTGGGAGCGTTGCGAGCCGTCGACGAGCGCTGGACGGTGTCGGCGTTGCTGCAGCGATTCGAAGAAGCCCCGGTTACGCCAGTCCGATGACGCTCGACGGACGGCTGACGATCGCAGCGGCGCTGAGGTCTGATCGTCTTGCTGCGTGGCAATCGGTTCAGGTTTCATGCTGTTGCCGAGTGAGGGTGCGTTGGTGAGCTCGGCGCAGCAGGGCTACAAGGTTGTTTACCCATGTGACACCGAGTGTCCGAATCACTTCGAGGATGGCGTGTCCTGGCCGATTCTGCCTATGTCACTCGGTGTGGGCCTGGTCGCTTCCGGTGCTGCTGCGTGGTATCGCAACCGGCGGGCGACCGCCTCGCCGCGTACTCAGTCGACCGGCCAGAGCTGAATCAGCCATTCTTCCTGGATGTCGGTTTCGTACTCTTCTTCGTTGTCGGTGTCCAGGGTGGTGCGAAGCGACGCGCGGATGTGATGGGGCCCGGTCTTGACGAGGGTGAGTTGTTGCTCGGTTGGCTCGCCAGTGACCTGCCGCAGGCCAATTTCAGCGGAGTCGGGCTCGATGATGCCCTGGGCGACAGTCTGCCACGAGGTGTCGGGCTTGTCCGGTTCGACGTCCCATGCCTCCAGCCGCACCGGCACGTCCCGGTCGTTGGAGTCACTGTGGAATCTGGCGCCGCCGCGGCCGGCGACCACGCGCCATGGCGAGGTGGCGTCGACGTCGAGGGCGCCAGCTTGATGGAAACCGGCTGAATCTTGCAGTTGGAACTGGCTGTACTCGATGACGATGTGGTCGTTGACGACGGTGGTTGGGGGCACGGGTACCTCTGAAACTTCCGCGGTCCTGGGTTGGTGGGCGCCCACCTTTGTCGTCAGGTTATCGGACGACTACGTAGAAGGGATCGCCGTCTAGGATGTGGTCGCTGCCGAGCCATGTTCCGTAGAGGTTTCCTGCTGTTCCGTTGTGTGATGCGGTAATCGCTCGTACCGCAAAGGAGTCGAGCGCGTGTTCGTTGACCTTTGCCGCATTTTGGTACGTCGTCGCGAAGGGATATTCGTCGCACTCGCGTTTCGTGTTGTTGGGGCCGGACGTGTACTTTGCGCCGAAGTAATGACGACACGTCCTGCGGACCTTTCGACGGGACCCCGGGATGTTGCTGTTGATGTCGTATCGTGGCGCCAGCCGGTGTAGGGGCGAGTGACCTAGTCGGCCGGGCACCTGCTTTCCCTTGATGCCTGGTTTTGTCAGTGTAATATCGGTTTGGGCATCTCGGATGAATCTCGCAGACTCTCCGTATGTGGGGTCGTTGGCGTAGAACGTAACTGCTCGACTGGGACGCTGTGAAGTGGCGAACGGTCGAGGATGAGGTACGGCGGCTGCGGCAACGCGTCCTCGCTACCCGACGAGGCCCACTTCGGACCGCTGCGGCAGTTCACCCTGGCCAACTCCCAGCACCCCAACCACACCGTGCAAACCCGCGCGTTGCACGCCTATCTGCGCTGGCGCAACGCCAACGCCCGCCATCCCGAGGTGCTGGCCGCGCAACGCCGCGAACGCGCTCGCATCCGCAGCGAGAAGCACATCCGCTGGGGGCGGCCGCCCCATCCACGCAGCGGCCTGACACCCCGGCGAACGTATCCGGTCACAGCACTAGTCTGACCACATTCGTTCTTGGCACCTGGCCAAGAACGTTGCGGTTCCTGTGCCTGACGGCAACCGTGGCCGGCTTGGCGATGCTCGCCCTGTGGCTGCTGCCTATCGAGTTGCACACTGGGCCGATCCAGCTCAAGCGGCCATAGCCGCAGTACCTACGTCGCCGGCGTTTGCCTGGCGACGGTGAGTGAGTGGACCATGGTGTGTGTCGTCGCGTGCGGGCGGTACACCATGGCGTCACCTAGTTGTTGCGCCTGTTAGTTCGTCGGGTTTCGGCCATGCGCTGGTGTCGTTGCTATAGAGCCCGCAGGCGCCTTCCGGGGGCCCGGCATGCGCGCTACTGCGACTGCTTCCGTGCGTGTCGCCTGATCGTCACGAGTGACGTCACGAAGAGCACCGCCAGCAGGACAGCCATGATGATGAGGAACGGTGTCCGCTCAATGGCCGCCATGACGACAACGACCATCGTGGCCACCGCCCCGACGGTCAGGAACGCAATTCTCGTCTTCTTGTCCATGTGCAGACACCGCTCCTCACGTGGTTCTCATCTGGTTACGAACATGCCGATATCACTCCAGCCAGAGCGCCTATAAAGGCGTTCGTCGTGCCCACTGCCAAACCTGCGGTCACCCCAGCTGTGGCCGCGGTGGCCACATAGGTCGCGGTCGTCCCCAATATGGCCACGATCGCTACGGCGCCCGCTTTCTTGCAGGCGGACGATGCCGCTCCGGTCGGGTCGACGTTGTTGATCGGGTCGCACGTTGCGTAGTTGTAGGGGTTCCGTTCCTGCCCAGTGGGGTCCGGTTGGGTGAAGCGGCCCCAGTCCGGCTGGTAGTACCGGTATCCGAACAGCAGCGCACCGCGTTGGGTCTGGTACTGCCCGAGGTACTTCAGGTTGTTCGCGGCCGCGGCCGCCCCACTCGCGGTGGA
>NZ_JAAATY010000033.1 GCF_013280595.1 Kibdelosporangium persicum | reverse complement strand
ACGTCGAAGGTGTCCCGCCGGGTGTCGCCCTTGTGCCAGGCGATGGACACCGACCCGACCGTCTGCGCCGAGCCGAGGTCGTACCGGATCCACACCCCGTCACCCTCAGCCGACCACCGGGTGGTCAGATCCCCATCGATCGTGTTGGCCGGGACGTTGCCGTCATCGGCACTCGCCGAAATCCCCTTGATCTCCAGCGGGGTCCCTGTGGCCGACGCGACCGGCTGGACCACACCCGAAACCGCGAGCGTCAGCACCGCCACCAGACCCAGACGCGTTGTTCGCCGCATCTGACCTCACTTTCTCGAACCAATGTCGAGGCAAGGGTGGCCGGGGCGGGCCGGGACCGGTCCCCCGTCCGGCCGGGGCGGCCGGTCACGGCTGGTCAGCAGGCGGCGGTGGAGTCGCGGACCACGAGTGCGGTGGCGAGTTCGATGTGCAGGGCCTCTGGCTGATGACCGTCGAGCACGCGCATGAGCTGCGTGACGGCGATGCGTCCCATCTCCTGCAACGGTTGCCGCACGGTCGTCAACGGCGGGTCGGTCGCCTGGCTGATGTCTATGTCGTCGAACCCGGCGATGGACAGGTCTTCCGGGACGCGCAGGCCACGTTCCCGTGCGGCCTGCAGGGTTCCGACGGCCACCTTGTCGTTGAAGCAGACGATCGCGGTCGGTCGTGGTGCGAGGCCGAGCAGTTCCGCGGCGGCCCGGCGGCCCTCAGCCGTGGTGGGTTCGATGTGCCGCAACCGGTCCGGTGTCAGCAGAATCCCCGCCTGGGCGAGCGCGGCACGGTGGCCGGCGAGCCGGGCGTCGCCGGCCAGCCACTCGTCGGGGCCCGCGATGACGCCGATGTCCCGGTGGCCCAGACCGATCAGATGGTCGGCCACCGCACGTGCCCCGGAGAAGTGCGCGGCCGAGACGGCGGCGATGTCCGGTGGCGGCGGCGTGCGCGGATCGACCACGACGAACGGGAAACCCGCGCGGGACAGCGTGACCAGCTGATCACCCTCCTCCGGCGGCAGGATGAGGATCGCGGCGGTGACGTCGTCCTGGCTCGGCAGCGCAGCGAGCGCGTCGCTGTGCTGGGCGGACTCCCCCGCGTCCAGCAGCAGACGCACGCCGTGGATCTTCAGTGCCTCCGCGATCGAGGACACGATCAGTCCGAAGTAGTCGGTCAGCACGTACGGGCACCGGACGTAGACGGTCCGGGGCTTGCCGGGCTGGGCGGCGCGCTTCTTGTGTCGTTCGACGGCTTGCAGGACCAGGTCACGGGTCCGGGGCGCCACGTTGACGTGCTCGTTGAGCACCCGGGAGACGGTGGCGACCGAGACACCGGTCTCCGCGGCGATGTCACGGAGACTCGCGCGCCGGTTATCGGGCATGGCGCTGTTTCAGGTGCCCGGACTCGCGTTCCACCTGGTGAGTATAGCGAGACCGGTCCGAGGCTTGACGGCGGCGGAACACCGGGTGTTTCATTCTGCAATCCGGCGTTTCATTGTGACTACTTCTTGTTACATGCGGTGCCGGCGGACCGAAGGACGGCGATGAGAACGATTGCTCGCGATGTCGCGACCGTGGCCCTGGTCCTCGGTCTGGCCGCCGTGCCCGCGGCCGAGGCTTCCGGTGACCGGGACGTGCCGCGGGCGCGGGTGTGGGTGACCACGCCCGACCGGACGGAGTTGCTCGCCGAACGCCCCAGCGTCACGTTCGGCACGCCCCCGACGGCCCAGCCGACGATCGTGGTCGACCCCGGCCGCGACTACCAGACCGTCGACGGATTCGGCGCCTCGATCACCGATTCCTCGGCCGCCGTGCTGATGGGCCTGGCGCCCGCGGTCCGGGCCGACACCATGCGCCGGTTGTTCGACCCGGTGCGCGGGATCGGCGTGAGCTTCCTGCGGCAGCCGGTGGGTTCGTCGGACTTCACCGCGTCGGCCGGGCACTACACCTACGACGACGTCCCGGCCGGTCAGACCGACTTCGCCCTGCGGCGCTTCAGCATCGCCCGGGACGAGGCGAAGGTCCTGCCGTTGCTGCGTGAGGCGAAGCGGCTGAACCCGGCGTTGAAGGTGATGGCCACGCCGTGGAGCCCGCCCGCGTGGATGAAGACCACCGACTCGCTCGTCGGCGGCCGTCTCAAGGACGACCCGGCCGTCTACGACGCCTACGCGCGTTACCTGGTGAAGTTCGTCCAGGCGTACACGGCCGCAGGCGTGCCGATCGACTTCCTGTCAGTGCAGAACGAGCCGCAGAACCGCAAACCGGACGCCTATCCCGGCACGGACATGCCCGTCGCCCAGCAGCTCAAGGTCATCGAGGCGCTCGGCCCCAGGCTCCGCCTCGCCAGCCCGCGCACCAAGATCCTGGCCTACGACCACAACTGGGCCACGCACCCGAACGACACCGCCACCACACCACCCGGGTCCAGCCCGGAAACCGACTACCCGTACCAGATCCTGCGCGACAAGGCGTCCCGCTGGATCGCCGGGACCGCGTACCACTGCTACTACGGTGACCCCAGCGCGCAGACAGCGCTGCACAACGCCTTCCCGGCCAAGGGAATCTGGTTCACCGAGTGCTCAGGCTCCCGTGGTGCCACCGATCCGCCGGCCAAGGTCTTCCGCGACACGCTGACCTGGCACGCCCGCAACGTCGTCCTCGGCACGACCCGCAACTGGGCACGCAGCGCGGTGAACTGGAACATCGCCCTGGACAACACGGGCGGCCCGCACAACGGCGGCTGCGGCACGTGCACCGGCCTGGTCACCGTCCACCCGGACGGCTCGGTCACCGCCGACGCCGAGTACTACACGATCGGGCACCTGTCGAAGTTCGTACAGCCGGGCGCTCGCCGGATCGCCAGCACGTCCTTCGGCACCACCGGCTGGAACGGCCAGATCATGGACGTGGCGTTCCGCAATCCGGACGGCTCCACCGCATTGGTGGTACACAACGAGAACGACGACCCGCGTTCGTTCGCCGTCAACGTCGGTGACCGCACCTTCGAGTACACGTTGCCCGGCGGCGCGCTGGCCACGTTCACCTGGCCGCGCAGCAGCCAGTTGCGCAGCAGGCTGGATTTCGTCCCGCTCGGCGGCACGACCGCCACCGCCTCGCTCGGCACGGGCGCCGCGCTGGCCGTGGACGACGACGCCTCGACCCGGTGGTCCAGCGAAGCACCGCAGGCCGCGGGTCAGTACCTGCAACTGGATCTGGGCGCACGCAAGCACTTCCGCCGGATCGCCGTCGACAGCGGTGGTTATCTCGGTGACTACGCGCGTAACTGGCAATTGTCCATCAGCGACAACGGCACCACATGGCGCACGCTGGCGACCGGGACCGGCGCCGGCCAGCTCACCAACGTCGACGTCCGCCGCACCAGTGCACGGTTCCTGCGCGTCACCGCCACCGGCGCGGCGGGCAACTGGTGGAGTGTCGCCGACATCCGCCTGTACGACTGACAACTCCAGGCCGGACCACTGAGGAGGTGATCGCGTACCAGATTTCGTTCTGTCTCACCATCATGTGGCTCCCACCCCTGCAAGGAGCGTCATGTCCTTGACAACGCGTATGACCACAGTCCTCGCGGCGGCGGTCACCGCCGGTGCCCTTCTCGCCGTCCCGGCTCCCACCGCGCTGGCGGCGACGACCGCCAGCGTGTGGCTCACCACGGCCGACCGCGCGAACCTGCTGCGCCAGCAGGCGAACGTGAACTTCGGGACCGGCGGCAGCGGCCCGGTGATCACCGTGAACCCGAACACCACCTACCAGTCCATGGTCGGCTTCGGCGCCTCGTTCACCGATTCGGCCGCGTGGAACGTCTTCAACTCGCCCCGGCGCGACGAGATCATGACCGCCCTGTTCAGCCCGGGCAACGGCATCGGGCTGAACTGGTTGCGGCAGCCGATCGGCGCGACGGACTTCTCGCGCAGCTTCTACACCTACAACGACGGCGCGGCCGACCCGGCCCTGTCCCGGTTCTCCATCGCGCACGACAACGCCTACATCCTGCCGCTGGTGCGGCAGGCCAGGTCGTTGAACCCCCGACTGTCCATCATGGCCAGTCCATGGAGTGCTCCGGCGTGGATGAAGACCAACAACAACCTCATCGGCGGCTCGCTCAACGACAGCCAGATCGGGGTCTACGCCGACTACCTGGTCAAGTTCGCCCAGGCGTACGGCGCCGCGGGCGCACCGATCGACTACATGAGCGTGCAGAACGAGCCGAACTATTCTCCGCCCGGCTACCCCGGCATGCTGATGTCCGCCGGCCAGCAGGCGACCATCATCAACAACCTGGTGCCCAAGCTGCGCGACGCCGGTCTGAACACCAAGCTCCTTGGCTACGACCACAACTGGGACAACACCACCTACGCGCAGCAGGTGAACAACGCCGCGGGCAGCAACGTGGCCGGTTCGGCGTGGCACTGCTACGGCGGCAACCCCAGTGGGCAGTCCGTGGTGCGCAACGCCCAGCCGAACAAGGAGATCTTCTTCACCGAGTGCTCCGGCACGTCGTCCAGCACCGACGCCGCGACGTTCCGGGACACGTTGCGGTGGCAGGGAATCAACCTCGCCATCGGCACCACGCGTAACTGGGCCAGGACCGTGACCACCTGGAACATGGCTCTGGACGCCAACCACGGCCCCGTCATCGGCAGTTGCACCAACTGCATGGGTGTCGTCACCACCAACGGCAGCAGCGTCACGTACAACGCCGAGTACTACGTGCTCGGGCACCTGAGCAAGTTCGTCCAGCCCGGGGCGGTGCGGATCGACTCGACCGGCTACGGCGAGGGCGGCATCCAGAACGTCGCGTTCCGCAACCCCGACGGCACCATCGTGCTCGTCGCCCTCAACAGCGGTGGCACGCAGAACTTCCAGGTCTCCTACGGCGGCCAGTCGTTCGGCTACCAGCTGCCCGGCGGCTCGATGGCGACGTTCACCTGGCCGGGCACCACTCCCCCGCCGACCGGCCGGACCGGCCCGATCACCGGCCTGGGCGGCAAGTGCCTCGACGTCACCGACGGCTCGACCGCGAACGGCACCCTGCCGCAGATCTGGACGTGCACGAGCGGGCCGAACCAGCAGTGGACCGTGTCCGGCGACGGCACGATCCGTGGCCTCGGCAAGTGCCTGGACGTCACCGGCGGCGCCACCGCCGACGGCACACCGGTTCAGTTGTGGGACTGCTTCGGCGCCGGGAACCAGCAATGGACCTCTTCGGGCGGCGCGCTGGTCAACGTCCACACCGGAAAGTGCCTCGACGTCAAGGACAACATCTCCGCCGACGGGACCAAACTGCAGATCTGGACCTGCACGGGCGGCGCCAACCAGCGATGGACCGTGCCGTCCTGACCGGGTGAGCGCGGGGATGCGGCTCGGCCGTCCGCCGTGGCCGAGCCGCATCCCTTACGGCCGACCGGCCATGGGCTGTGGTCAAGGCGCCTGATCGAGCAGTGCGCGGGCGCGCAGCGCGGCTTCGATCTCGAACCGGAAATCAGGGTCGTTCAACCTGTCGCCGAACAACTCCATCAACTGGTGCATGCGATACCGCACGGTCTGCGGGTGAATCCCCAGAATGGTCGCGACCTCCGGGGCGCTGCGGCCGGTCGACCTCAGCCACGCCAGCAGCGTCGTCTCCATGCGCTCGCGCTGAACCGGTGTCAGGTCGGTGAAAACACGCGTCGCGCGGTCGCCGATCTGCTGGGCGAGGTGTTCGTCGTTGAGCAGGAGCAGCGCGCCGAGATGGTCGGCGCTCCAGATCAGGGGTTTGGGCGAGATGGCGCCGCGGTGCACCAGGCGCAGGGTCTGGCGGGCCCAGAGCAGGGAATGCCGGACGTTCGTGATCGGCACGGTCAGCCCGACCGCGGCGATTCTCCCGCGTAAGGCACGGCGTAGCCACGCTTCCGTTCCCGCTGTTTCAGGATCGGGCACCAGCAGATAGGGCTCAGGGTCGTCGGGCGCGGCGAGGACGGTGTGCGGCAGTGGAGCAAGTTCCCACGGGTTGTCCTCGCTGGCTTCCACCGCCACGCAGGCGGCCGTGCCGGGCAGCGGCCATCGTGCCTGCCGGGCGAGTTCCTCGATGATCTCCCAGGACGCCGGTGATGCGGACAACAGGTGCCCGAGAAGGCGTTCACGGATCTTCTGCCGCGTGGTCGCCGCCGCTGCCTGCGCCTCCGCGTATCCCTTCACCGATTCGGCCGCCATGTCGTTGATGTGGGTGAACACGGCTTCCGCCAGCATTCCGGTGACGTCGGCCGAAAACCCGGCCCGCCTGGCCACGTCCGCGTACTGGCGCCAGGCGACCCGGGCGCCGACGCGGTAGGCCGCCTGCAGCGCGTCGAGGCTGCGGCCCTCGCGTAACTCGCCACGGCCCAGCCGCCGGTAGATCTTGGCGTTGTGCTCCTGCGGAGCGCCGGGATCGGTGATGAGCTCCACGAACTGCCGCAACGCCTGTTCCACACCGAGCCGCAGGCCCACGCCGAAACTGCCCTCCATCGGGCGGTTGTACGCGGGCACCTCGCGCCGGATCGTGTCGATCATCTCCTCGGCGACCCTGGGGATCTCCGGGCGCAGCCAGGACGCGACCGCTGCCGGCAGTGATTTCCACGGGAACTGGTCGTCCTGGGAAATGTCCGGCATCAGTCGCGCCCTTTCTCGCGTCATCCTCCCAAGCGCCATTGGTGTTCATGAATAGCACACGAGTGAGCGCCGATCGGACGCCATGCGTTGTATGCCGCACAAAGCCGTTTTTCTTGTCGTCAGGCAGCCGAAGCACCCGGCGGCGACTGTCACCGGCGTGACACTTTATCGAATCACGTCAGACCTTTCCGGCGACGAAGGCCGCCGCGTCGTCGGCGTCGCGGAAGTAGCTCAGGTGCGCGCCGACGTCATTTCCGCCGCGTTCGCACACCGGGTCGCCCTGAGCGCAGTATTCCTTGGTGCGGCTCTGGTAGGTCCCGGTGATGTGCTTGCCGATCGATCCGATCGGCGGCCCGAACACCACGACCGCGGCCACGCGCGGTTCGATCGGCGCGGGGATCGTCGCGGCGATCGGGGCGCCGACCGGAGCGCCCGCGCTGCTCACGCCGATCGAGTTGCTGACCACGTTCGCGCCCTGCGAGTAGCCGACCAGCACGAACCGCTGGTTCGGGCATGACCGGGCCTGGCTGGTGACGTGGTCGACCAGGGCGACGTTGCCCTTGGTGGCGGACGACAGGTCGAGGTTGGCCGGGTAGTCGACCGGGTGGGCCGTGGTCGACTTGCCCCGGACCTGGCGCTGGATGGCCGAGTAGACCGGGTCGCCGACGATGATGCCCAGCGTGCCGGGTTCGAAGGTGCCCCGCGCGGACACCACGTCGATGTCCGTGCACGGCGCGGCGGCGGCGGGCGTCGCGGCGGCGGCCACCCCGCCTGCGAGCACCACGGCCACGACGGCGAACGTACGGAATGGGGATCTGAACATGCTCGACACCTCTGCGTATCGATTACGGGAGAGAACGGGAGCGACAAACCGGCGCCGCGTATTCGGCGGAGTCGCGCACGAATCGCGAACCGGCCGGGCCGCCACGATAACGAGATCGTTATCAGCCCCGGAAGTCACCGGCACGAGTAAGCGCGGCCGGGTTTTTGTCACACCCTTGAGTGCCGGTGTGGGGTACTCCTCGATTTCCCGGTGAGCTGTTGCCGTCCGGACCGGTCAGCGAGTAGGTATCGATACCGGGACCCGGAAAGGCGGATTGCCGATGCGAGTCGAAGCCCCCACTCGTGTGCCACCGGTGCCGCGGCGGGCCCGGCAGCGCGGACGACGGCTTCCCGCCGTGGTGATGATCGTGTGGCTGGTTGCCGGTGCCGTCGGCATCGGGGCACCCGGTGCGTTGAGCGAGGTGCAGCGCAACGACGGCGAATCGTTCCTGCCCGCGGCCGCGGAGGCCACGGAAGTCGTCCGGCTGCAGGAGAAGATCGCGGGCGGCAAGATCCAGCCCGCGCTGGTGGTGTTCAGCAGACCGGCCGGGCTGACCGAGGCCGACGGCGCGGTGGTACGGGCCCGGGCGGCCGATGTCTCCAGGCTCACCGGGTTGGCGGGACCGGTGTCCGATCCGGTCGTGGCCCCGGACGGCAAGGCGGTGCTGGTGACCGTACCGGTGTCCGGTGTGGACGGTTTCGAGGCCGGCCGGACGGTCCAGCGGATGCGGGACGTCGTCCGCGCGGATCTTCCCGCCGGACTGTCGGTGCACGTGACCGGGCCCGCCGGGTACACCGCCGACTTCGGTGAGGTCTTCACCGGCATCGACGGCCGGTTGCTGGTGGTCACCGCGTTGGTCGTCGCGCTGGTGCTGGTCCTGGTCTACCGCAGCCCGGTGCTGCCCGTCGTGGTTCTGGTGTCGGCCGGTCTCGCGCTGGTGCTGTCGGCGTCGGTGGTCCATCCGCTCGCCGCGAACGGAGTGCTCACGCTCAACGGCCAGAGCCAGGGAATCCTGTTCATCCTGGTGTTCGGGGCGTCCACCGACTACGCCTTGCTGCTCATCGCACGCCATCGGGAGGAGACCGCGTCCGGCGCGAGTCCGCGCCAGTCGGTCGGCAAGGCCGTGCGCGCGTCGTTCGAATCCATCGCGGCGTCGGCCGGGACCGTGATCCTCGGCCTGGCCTGCCTGCTGCTCAGCGAACTGTCGTCGAACCGGGGACTCGGCCCGGTGGCGGCGATCGGGATCGCCGCGTCCCTGCTCGTCTCACTGACGTTCCTGCCCGCGGCGTTGACGCTCTTGGGCCGCAAGGCGTTCTGGCCGGCACGGCCGCGTCCGGCGGCCCGGCCACGGCTGTGGGGGCGAGTGGCGGACCTGGTGAGCCGCCGGTTCGTGCCGGTCTGGGTGATCAGCCTGCTGGTCCTGGTCCAGCTGTCGATCTTCGTCGGCGTGTCGCGGTCCAGTGGCGTCAGGCAGACCGAGGTCTTCCTGGACCCGGTCGACGCGGTGACCGGGCAGCACGTGCTGGCGGAGCACTTCCCGGCCGGAGCGGGTGAACCAGTCGTGATCATCACCGAACCGAGGTACGCGGCCCGGGTCGCACAGGCGGCGCACGTCGACGGTGTCGCCGCCGTGACGGCCGCCGGACAGACCGACGAATGGGTGCAGATCACCGCGACACTCGCCGCACCGGCGGATTCGGAGGCCGCCCGGCAGACGTTGGCGGACCTCAGGCGTGAGGTGCGGGCGGTGCCCGGGGCCTCGGTACGGGTGGGCGGGCAGACCGCGATCCAGCAGGAGATCGCCGAAGCGGCCGAACGAGACCGGCTGGTGATCATCCCCGCTGTGCTGGTGGTCGTGTTCCTCGTGCTCGCCTTGCTGCTGCGGGCTTTGCTGGCGCCGCTGGTGCTCATCGCGACTGTCGTGTTGTCCTTCACCGCGACGCTGGGCGTCGGCGCCTTGGTGTTCAACGAGGTTCTGGACTTCCCCGGCTCCGATCCGTCCGTTCCGCTGTACGCGTTCGTGTTCCTCGTCGCGCTGGGCGTGGACTACAACATCTTCCTGATCACCAGGGTGCGTGAGGAAGCGCGGCGGATCGGGACCCGTGCCGGGACGTTGCACGGACTCGCCGTGACCGGCGGCGTGATCACGTCCGCCGGGGTGGTGCTGGCCGCGACCTTCGCCGCGCTGGCCGTGCTGCCGATCCTGTTCATGGCCCAGATCGCGTTCCTGGTCGCGTTCGGCGTGCTGCTGGACACCCTGCTGGTGCGGTCACTGCTGGTCCCGGCGCTCACCGTCCACATTGGCCGGAACATCTGGTGGCCAGGCCGGTTGCGGCGAGGGGCGGTTTGACGTGCGCAACGCGAGCGCGGCGCCGGCCGCGATCACGACCGCCGCCGTGACGACGGCGGCGTGGAAGCCCGGGATGAACGCGGCCGATCCGGCACCAAGGCCTTGTGCCGCTTCGCCTTCGTCGGCGCCCGGCGGGACCAGGCCGCCGACCCGCCATGACATGACCAGACCGAGCACCAGAATCCCCGCCACACCACCGAGTTGCGTGGCCACCTGCTGCAACGCCGAAGCCAGACCGGACATCGACGTCGGCGCGTTGGTGATGATGATCTGCGTCGTGGCGATCAACGCCACGCCGGTCCCCGCGCCGAGCACGAGTGCGGCGGGCAGCATCCCGGCCTGTGTGCTGTCCGGGCCGAGGCCCAGAAAGCCGAGCATGCCACCGAGAACCAGCGACAGCCCGCAGACGGCCGGCCATCGCGGACCGAACCGGGCGGTGAGGGCGCCTCCGACCGGGGCGCTGAGCACGACCACGGCGGTCAGCGGCAACAGCCACCCGGCCGCGCCGACCGGGTCGAACCCGCGCAGGTTCTGCAGGTAGAGCGTGAGGAAGAACAGCAAGCCGTACAGGGAGAAGTAACTCAGTCCAGTCAGGACGGAGCCGAGCGCGACACCGGGGCTGCGGATCAGGTCCATCGGACGACCGGGCCGGCCGTGCGCCCGTGACTCGCGAACGGTGCACAACGCGAGCACGACTGTGGCGGCGGCGATCGGTGCGTTGATCAGGAAGACCACCGGCCACCCGTAGTGCTGGACGATCAGCCCGGCGACCACGGGTCCGGCGGCGATGGACAGCGCACCGGCCCCGCCCCAGATCCCCAGCGCCAGATCAAGGCGCTTGCCGGTGAACGTCGCCCGCACCAGGGCGAGCGCGGCAGGTTGCAGGAGCGCGCCGAACACTCCTTGGGCGGCCCGCAGAAGGATCAGCAGCCAGGCCGTCGCGCTCACCGCGATGAGCACCGAGACGAGGCCGAACCCGGCGACACCCACCACGAACACGCGCCGCCTGCCGGCCCGGTCGGCGAGCCGTCCCGCCGGGAACAAAGCCACCGCGAGCGCCACCAGATATGCGTTGGCGATCCATTGCAGTTCGGTCAGTGACGCCTCGGCGTCCTGTGCGATATCCGGCCCGGCAATGGTCAGCGCGGTACCGTCGAGGCCGACGATCATTCCACCCAACGACACCGTCACCAGAGTCCAGGCCGGGCGGCTCCGGGACTCGATTCTGGTCATGATGGACAATCACGGTAATGGCATACTGCCGGGGATATCAATAGCGAGGTGTGATGGACTGCGAAGTCGTCGCGGAACGATTTGTCCGGCCGAATGTGCTGGAGTTGCAGATCCGTTCGCCGGCGTTGGACACGACGGTCACCGTCCTGCTGATCACTCCCCCAGGATGGCGGCCTGGTACGGACCGTGACTGGCCGGTGCTCTATCTGCTGCACGGCGGTGACGACGGCCCGTCGTGCTGGCTGGAGCGCACCGACATCGTCAGCCGGGCGCCGGCGCATCCCGGTGGCCTGCTGGTGGTGCTGCCTGAGGGCGGCCGGGCCGGGTTCTACACCGACTGGCGACGCCCGAAGTCACGCTCCTGGCACCGGTTTCACATCGTCGAGCTGCTGTCGTTACTCGAAACCCGCTATGGCGCGGGACGTTCGCGCGCCGTGGCGGGCGTGTCCATGGGCGGCTACGGCGCCGTCATGTACGCCGCCCGCAACCCGGGGATGTTCCAGGCGGTCGCCTCCTACAGCGGCCTGCTGCACACCACCCGGCGCGGAGTTCCCCTGTTGCTGCGGTACTTCCTGCGCAGCGTGGGTGAACGGATGAACGCCATGTGGGGACCCCGGTGGTCCGGGCGTGCTGTCTGGGCGGGCCACAACCCCTACCGGCTGGCCGAGCGGTTGGCCGGGACGCGTCTCTACGTCGCGGCCGGCGACGGCACCCGGGTGCCGGGTGCTCCACCGGCGCCGGGCGACCGGCTCCTCGAACGGCTGATCGCGCCGACCAGCCGGGACTTCGCCGCGCGGATGGCGGCGATCGGTCACCCCGTGTGCACGAGCTTCGGCCCGGGCACCCACGACTGGCCGTCGTGGCAGCGTGAGTTGGACCGGTCGTGGGCATTTCTGGTCGCCGCGTTCACAGACGGTGAAAAACGTGTCTGAAAGTTCAGTGCGCGCCCGGCGAACGTAAAGGGTTGTGACAAAGCAGCAGGCCGGTAAACGGCGGTGACCTGTGTCACATCACCGTTTTGTTGTGACTCGAATTCGCCCGTCGTTAACCTGCGCAGCGTCCTTTCCTGCTCCCGGTTCCTGTGCGGTAATCGCATGGATGGGGTCAACTATGTCTGTTCGACGTAATGCGTTCTCGATGGGATTCGAGCCGGTGAGCCGTGTGCTCGCCGGCCGTGCCGCCGACAACGGCCCTGCCTTCACGTTCATCGACTATCTCGACCACCCCGACGGGGTCGGGCACACCCTCACATGGTCCGAACTGGACAGTCGAGCGCGGGCGGTCGCGGCGCGGCTGGCCGAGGTCAGCGTGCCGGGCGAACGGGTCGCGTTGCTCTGCCCGCAGAACCTCGACTACGTCACCGGGTTCTTCGGCGCATTGTACGCGGGCATGATCGCGGTCCCGTTGTTCGCGCCGGAGGTCAGCTCGCACGCCACCAGGCTGGTCGGCGCGCTCGCCGACTGCGATCCGCAAGTGTGGCTGACCTCCCGGACCGTCCTGCCGGCGATCGACGACCTGCTTGAGCAGCAGCCGGTACCGCGGCCGAAGCAAATTCTCGCCGTGGACACACTGCCGGACGCGGACTTCGAGCCGGTCCCCGCCTTCGCCGACCAGGCCGCCTACCTGCAGTACACCTCCGGGTCGACCAGGAAACCGGCGGGCGCTGTGATCAGTCACGGCGCGCTCGCGGCCAACGTGTCGCAGGCCCGGGCGGCGTTCGACGTGGACAAGAACTCCACGTGTGTGGGCTGGTTGCCGTTGTTCCACGACATGGGTCTGGTGAACCTGGTCGCTCTGCCCGTCGGCGTCGGCTGCCGTTCGGTGTTCACCACGCCGTTCGCGTTCGTCCGCAAACCGGTGCGCTGGTTGACGATGCTCTCGGCGTATCCCGACGTGATCACCGCGGCGCCGAACTTCGCCTTCGACCACGCGGCCGCCGGTATGTACGAAAAGGACCGCGCGGAACTGGATCTGAGCAACGTCAAGGCGATCATCAACGGCAGTGAGCCAGTCCGGGCGGAGACCGTGCGCGACTTCCTGGTCGTGGCCGGGCCGTTGGGGTTCCGGGCGAGCGCGCACCGGCCGTCGTACGGACTCGCCGAGGCGACGGTGTTCGTCAGCACGACACCGCCAGGCACGGCACCGAAGGTCGTGGCGTTCGACCGGACCCGGCTGGGCCCAGGTGAGCGAGCCGTGCTGGTCGACGAACACGCCGACCGGGCGACGCGGCTGGTGTCCGTGGGCCGGTCCGTCGGTCAGGACGTGCGGATCGTGGTCGACGGGCGGGAGACGCAGGACGGTGTCGTCGGAGAGATCTGGGTGCACGGCCCCAACGTCGCCGACGGGTACTGGCGGCAGCCGGAACGGTCGGCCGAGACGTTCGACGGGCGCCTGACCGGCGGAAAACCGGACGCTGGATGGCTGCGCACCGGAGACCTCGGCGTGATCCACGCGGGCGAGCTGTACGTCACCGGACGGCTCAAGGACCTGGTCATCGTCGACGGCACGAACCACTACCCGCAGGACATCGAAACGACTGTGCAGCAGGCACATCCGGCGATCCGGCGCGACCGGGTCGCGGTGTTCGGCATCGAACGCGACGGCAGGGAGGGCCCGGTGGTCGTAGCGGAGCACTCGTCCCACGTCACTCTGGAGGACGACCTGGCCGGCGAGATCGGGCGCCGGGTCCGTGCGGCCGTGTCACAGCGGCATGACTTGCGGTTGCTGGATTTCGTGCTGGTGCCGCCGGGGGCGGTGTCGCGCACGTCCAGCGGCAAGATCGCGCGGTCGGCGACCCGCCGCCGCTATCTCGACGGAGACCTGCGATGACCGCGGCGCGGCTACGGGAATGGCTGGTGCGGGCGATCGCCGCGGTGTGCCGGATCGATCCGTCCGAAGTAGACGCCGACCGGCCGCTGACCGAATACGGCCTGACCTCCCGGGAGGCCGTCCAGCTCGCCGGCGACCTCTCGGACGTGCTGGGCCGGGAACTGCCCGCGACCTTGGTCTGGCGGCACTCCACGATCGCCGCGCTCACCGCCGCGTTGCTGGACGAGCCGGACGGCACCCGGCCGGTGCCGTCCGGTGTCACCGGCGAACCGATCGCGGTCGTCGGCATCGGTTGCCGCCTGCCCGGCGGCGTGACCAGCCCGGCGGAACTGTGGGACTTGTTGGTGGACGGCCGAAACGCGGTCAGCCCGGTGCCCGCCGGGCGGTGGGACCAGTTCGGGCACGATTCGCCCGAACAGGTCGACCGCCTGGCCAGAACGACCCGATGGGGCGGGTTTCTCGACGACGTCGCCGGGTTCGACGCGGACTTCTTCGGGATCGCCCCGCGTGAGGCGGCGGTGGCGGACCCGCAGCAACGGCTGCTGCTCGAAGTGACGCAGGAAGCGCTGGAGGACGCCGGAATGGCGCCGGACCGGTTGCGCGGCAGCCGGACCGGGGTGTTCGTCGGGATCAGCGGCAACGAGTACAGCAGGCTCACCCTCGGTGACGTCAGCCGGGTGGATCCGTGGACCGCCACGGGTGCGTCGTCAAGTGTCGCGGCCAACCGGGTGTCGTACGTCTTCGACCTGCGTGGCCCCAGCATCGCGGTGGACACGGCGTGTTCGTCCTCGTTGGTCGCGGTGCACCTCGCGATGCGGAGCCTGCGCGACGGCGAGAGCGAGCTCGCGATCGCGGCCGGTGCCAACCTCCTGCTTGGACCGGGCGTGACCGCGACCTTCGACCAGATGGGGGTGTCCGCGCCCGACGGGCTCTGCAAGGCCTTCGACGCGTCCGCGAACGGCATCGGCCGGGCGGAGGGTGTGGCGGTGGTCGTGCTCAAGCCGTTGAGCACCGCTGTGCGCGACCAGGATCGAGTACTGGCGGTGTTGCGTGGGTCCGCGGTGAACTCCGATGGCCGGTCCAACGGCCTGACCGCGCCCAATCCCGAAGCGCAGCAGGCGTTGCTGGAGGCCGCGTACGCCTCGGCGGGCGTGGACCCGGCGGACGTGGACTACGTGGAGGCGCACGGCACCGGAACGTTGCTCGGCGATCCGATCGAGGCCGGAGCGCTCGGCGCCGTGCTCGGCCAGGCGGCCCGGCGGGAACGGCCGCTGCTGGTCGGGTCGGTCAAGACCAACCTGGGCCACCTGGAGGCGGCGGCCGGGATCACCGGGCTGATCAAGGTCGTGCTCGCGCTGGTCCACCGGCGGATTCCGGCGAGCCTGCACTTCCGTGAGCCCAATCCGCACATTCCCTTCGAGCGCCTCCGTCTTGCAGTGGCGTACGACCAGCGGCCGTGGCCGGATCACGGACGGCCCTCGATCGCCGGGGTGTCGGGCTTCGGGTTCGGCGGCACCAACGCACACGTCGTCGTCGAACAGGCACCTGAGTCCGACCACAGTGGACGGAAACTGGGTCGCGGCCAGTTCCTGGTGGCGGGACACTCGCAGGCGCGCGTGAGGCGTGCGTCCGAGCGTTTGGCGGACTGGCTGACCGGCCCGGGCGCCGACGCTGATCTGTCTGATGTGGAGCATACACTCGCCCGAAGGGCGAGTGGCCGGGTCCGGGCCGTCGTCACCGCACGAGGCCGCGAAGGGCTGGTCTCCGGCCTGCGATCCCTGGCCGCTGGCACGGCCGCGCCCGGCGTCGCGCTGGGTCAGCGGGACCGCGTGGGCCAAGGTGTCGTCTGGGTTTTCTCCGGGCAGGGCGCGCAATGGGCGGGCATGGGGCAACGGCTGCTGATCGAGGAACCTGCTTTCGCGGAGGCCGTGGCGGAGATCGACGACGCCGGTATTCCACTGTCCGAGGTTCTGGCGGAAGGTACGGTGCCGGAGGCGTTCGAGGAGTTGCAGCCTGTGCTGTTCGGCCTGCAGGTGGCCTTGGCACGGCTGTGGCAGCACTACGGGATGCAGCCCGCCGCGGTCATCGGGCACTCGCTCGGCGAGGTCGCGGCGGCGGTCGTCGCCGGAGCGGTCTCCCTGGCGGACGGCGTGCGAATCGTACGGACGAGAGCACGTCTGCTGGCTACCACGGCAGGCACCGGCGCGATGGCCATGCTGGAGATGTCCGCCGACGAGGTCGCCGACCTGCTGACCGGTCATCCCACGGTGGATCTGGCGGTGTTCAACGCGCCACGGCAGACCGTCGTCGCCGGTCCGGTGGATGACGTGCTCGAACTGGTCACCGAGGTGAGCAAACGCGGGGTGGGCACCGGGCTGATCAAGTCGACCGTGGCCGGGCACTCCAGGCTGGTCGAGCCGATCACCGCGGCGCTGCGCGCCGAACTGTCCACTGTGGAAGCAATGGACCCGGTCGTCCCGATCTACCCGGCGGCACTCGATACGGCCTGGTTCGACGCCGACTACTGGGTGGCCAACGTGCGCAGGCCGGTCCGGTTCGCCCAGGCGGTCGAGGCCGCGCGGCGCGACGGGTACCGGGCGTTCGTCGAGATCTCGGCGCATCCCCTGCTGCGGCATGCGATCCGCGAGACGGTCGAGGACGCGACCGTGCTGGGCACCTTGCGCCGCGACGAGCCCGGCAGCTTCCACGCCAACCTCGGCGCTCTCATCGCTGACGGCGACCAGCCTCCGCCGACCTCGGGACGGCTGATCGACCTGCCCCTGACCGCCTGGGAACACGAGGAATACTGGGTTCCCCCGGTGTCCGCGGCGGCCCCGGCGGGAGACCACCCGTTGCTGGGGACACACTGCGAACTCCCGGGCCAGGACGTCCACCTGTGGCGGGCCGACCTCGGCACACAACGGCACCCCTGGCTGGCCGACCACCGCATCGACGGCACCGCAGTGCTCGCCGGGTCGTGTTTCGTCGAGATGGCCTTCGCCGCCGCGGCCACGGCTTTGGACCGGCCCGCCGAGAAACTGGGCCTGCGCGCACTGACCCTGCACGAACCACTGCCGCTGACCGAACACACCTGGATCACCACGACATGCACCCGTGACGAAATCCTCTTCCACACCAAGGGAACGGACGGCAGGTGGATCGCGCACTGCTCGGTGTCGATCACCGATGCCGACGGCACCGAATGGCATCCGGCGGCTTCGTGCGACGAACCGGTCAAGGATCTCTACGACCGGCTGCGATCGCTCGGCGTCGACTACGGGCCCGCGTTCACTGGCGTCACCGAGGCATACCACGGTGATGGCACTGCTGTGGTGACAGTCACGGTGCCCGAAGCCGCGCCTCGGGCGGGCTACCTGATCCATCCCGCATTGGTGGACGCGTGCTTGCAGGGCATCGTCGCTGCCGTGGGGTCGACCGAGGCCGATGTCCGTTACGTGCCCATGGAATTCGGCCGGGTACGGCTGCTCGGCGATCCGGGCACGGGTGTCCGAACGCATGTTTCGGTCACGCCCGGCGACGGCGGGCTGATCGGTGATGTCCGTCTGGTCGACACCGAGGACCAGGTACTGCTGGAGATCACCGGGGTGTTCGTGCGCAGGGTCGAGCGTTCGCGCTTCGCCACGCCGCTGCGGGAATGCCTGCTCGCCCACGAATGGCAGCGAGCCGACCTGTCCACCAGCGGAGAACCAGGCAGTGTGGTCATCGTCGCCGAACCGGGACACCCGCTGGCGCAACGGGCTTTGTCCGCAGTCGGGGCCACGGGATCGTCCTGTCGCGTGGTGTCCACACTGGACATCGATGTCCTGGCGGTGGCCCGGCCGTCGGCCGTGGCTCTGCTCGTGCCGGAGGATGAGGCCGACGGGCCCGAAACCGGCAAATGGGCCGTGCTCGACAGTGTGCGATGGGCGCGAGCCTTGGCCGACCTGCCTGGCAAGCCACCGAGGTTGTGGCTGGTCACACGCTCAGCCGCGACGGTTGTCCCCCGCGACCGAGGACAGCCCGGGCCCTCGTCGCTTCGAGGACTCGTGCGGGTCCTGTCCTTCGAGCACCCGGCTATCCAGGCGAGCTGGCTTGATCTCGACGACATCGCCGATCTCGGAACCGAACTCACGGCCGGAGCCCCCGACGACGAAGTCGCGTGGCGCGATGGACGTCGATACGTGGCCCGCCTGACCAGCGCGTCCGCGCCCACACCGGTCGCTCCCGCGGTCCGTCCGGACGGTGGTTACGTGATCACCGGCGGTCTCGGCGGCCTTGGCCTGCTGCTGGCCGGTTGGCTGGCCGATCGCGGCGCCGCCCGACTGGTCCTCAATGGACGAAAACCACCCGGTCCCGCTGCCGCCGCCGTGATCGAGGAGCTGCGGTCCAATGGAACGACGGTCGAAATCGTCCTGGGTGATGTCGCGGAACCAGCTGTGGCCAAACGTTTGCTCGAAGCCGCCGGAAACCCCCGTGGTGTAGCGCACGCGGCGGCGGTGTTCGACGACAGTCCAGTGTCGCTTTTGGACGAAACCACACTACGGAGAACGTGGCGGCCCAAGGCGGACGGCGCGTGGCGGCTGCACGAGGCCAGCCTGGGATACGACCTGGACTGGTGGCTCGGGTTCTCGTCCGCCACCGCCTTGCACGGCCTGCCTGGGCAACCGGCCTACGCCTCCGCGAACGCGTATCTCGACGCACTGGTGGCGCTCCGGCAGGCGGATGGCCTGCCTGCGGCGACGATCAACTGGGGCACGTGGGCGGAAGTGGGCGCGGCCGCGGACCTCGACGTCCCGTGGATCCACCCGGTCAGCCCGGCCGAAGGGCTCGGCCTGATCGAGGACGTGATCAGCTCCGGGCGTGCCCGCGTCGGTGCGGTCCGGTTGCACACGTCCCGGCTGGTGACGGAATTCCCCGACCTTGCCGGGATTCCGTTCTTCGCCGAGGTGCTTGCCCGGCACAAGGTCACGGAATCCGACGACTGGCCGGGGATGGCCGCCGTTCGTTCCTGCCGTCCGCCGGAGGCACGGCGGCTCGTGGCCGCTCAGGTCCGCTTCCGTGTCGCCTCCGTCATGGGCCTGGCCGACGACGCTCTCGCCGGCGACCTGCCGTTGACCAGTCTGGGCGTGGACTCCCTGCTGGCCATGCGGATTCGTAACGCGTTGCAGCACGATCTGGAGATCAACCTGCCGGTTTCGGTCCTGCTCACCGGCGCGTCCCTCACCGAACTGTGCACCCGCGTGTACACCGAGATCGGCATCGCGGACACCGAGAAGACGCTGGAGTCCACGGTCCTGGTGCCACCTCGTGACGCGGCCGAGCGGCTGGTCGCGTCGGTGTGGCAGGACGTGCTCGGCGTCCCGGTCGGCGTGACCCACGAATTCCGTGGCGACGAAAGGCAAGCCGGGCAAGTCGCTGCCCTGCTGGCGACACGGTCCGGGCACGAGTTCAGTACGGCCGAGTTGTTCGCTGGGCCGACCGTCGAACTCATGGCCAACCTCGTGCGCGCGGCTGATCGCGCGACCGGGCCGGTCCGGGTCCTGCGTGCGGGCGAGGACCCGGTGTTCTTCTTCCACCCCGGCGGCGGTGACACGGCGGTGTTCCGCCAACTCGTCGACCTGCTGGACGTTCCGGCCTATGGATTCGACCGGATCGACGACACCAGGACCGTCGAGCAACGCACCGAGCGGTTCCTGGCGGAGCTCCGGTCGATCCAGCCGAGCGGTCCGTACCGGCTGGCCGGCTGGTCCTTCGGCGGCTTCCTGGCTTTCGAGATGGCACAGCGGCTCACCGCCGAAGGGCACTCCGTCGAGGTCCTGACTCTGATCGACCCGATCCTGCCGTTGCCGCACGACCCCGGGCTGACCGAGATCGAGCGGATGCGACAGCGGTTCCAGCGGTTCGGCGAGTTCCTGCGGACCAGTTACGGCAAGCGGATCGAGTTGCCGTACCGGGAACTGGCCAAACTGGACGAGGAGGAGCAGGCGGACCTGCTGATCGCCACGATCCTGTCAGCCGGGCTGATCAACGAGCAGGTCAGCGCCGCGATCCTGGCCCACCAGCGAGCGTCCTTCCTGGACGCCCGGCTGCTGGAACGGTACCGGCCGAAGCCGTACCACGGACCGGTCGTCTTCTACAGCGCCGAATCCTCAGTGCCCGGCGGGCTTCGTGACCCGCGGTTCGACCGCACCGATCCGGCCCGTGGCTGGGACGCGGTCTGCACCGACCTGGAAGTGGTGACGGTGCCAGGACATCACCTTTCGCTGCTGGACCCGCCTCACGTCAACGCGATCGCCGAACACCTGGCAGGCGTGCTGCGGCGCGTCCGCCCTTAGAGTCAGGAGGTTCCCACCATGCGTTTACGGCTGCTGGTAGCAGCATCCCTGATGGCCGTGACCATCTCGGGCACCGCTGAGGCGGCCCCGTCGGCCGCGGACCCCACGGTCACCATGGTGCCCTCGAACGCCGGGAAGGGCTGGCCGGCCAGCGGCGCCAAGGGCGTGATCGACCTGGCCGCCGCGGGGTACGTGGAAGAGGAGTACCTGATGTCCGGCCGTGCCGACACCTATGAACAGGTGGGCACCTGGACCGAGGACGGCAGATGGACCATGCGGACCGCCACCACCGACAACCCGTACACCACCAGGATTGTCGTGGTGCGGCCGGACAACCCGGCCAGGTTCAACGGCACGGTCGTGGTCGAGTGGCTCAACGTCAGCTTCGGCGTGGACATTCCCGTCGACTTCTCCCAGTCCTACCGGCACTTCCTGCGTGAGGGCTATGCGTACGTCGGCGTGACCGCGCAGAAAGGCGGTGCCGACAAGCTGAAGACTCTTGATCCCGGCCGGTACAGCACCGTGAACATCAGCACGGACGCGCTGTCGTACGACATCTTCTCGCAGGCCGCACAAGCCGTCCGCAGTCACCCGAACCTATTGGGCGGCCGGACGCCGACCGTCGTACTCGCCACGGGACACTCGCAATCGGCACTGCGGCTGACCACGTACGCCAACGCGGTCCAGCCGGTTCACAAGGTGTACAACGGTTTGATGCTGCACGGCCGCGCCTCGCTCGCGGCACCGATCGGCGACGGTGCGGTCGGTGCGCTGTCCGCCAGGATTCGCACCGACCTTGGCGTCCCTGTGTTCGTGTTGCAGGCGGAGACCGACGTTGTGTTCTCTTCGTCGGTACGGCAGGACACCGCCATGGTACGCACGTGGGAGGTCGCGGGCACCGCGCACGCCGACCAGTACGGGCTCGACCAGTACAACGCCGCGAACGCCCGCGACAAGGCGATCAACAACGGCGCCGAAACCCGGTGCGAGAAGCCCGTCAACAGCATGACCTTCCGGTACGCGGAGAACGCGGCGTTCCACCACCTCGACCGATGGGCCAGGGGCGGTGCGGCCCCGCCGACGGCGCCGCCGATCACCATGCTGCTCGGGCTGATCATCGTGCGGGACAGTGACCAGAACGCCTTGGGCGGTGTCCGCCTGCCCGACCTCGACACCCCTGTCGCCACCTACTCGCCGAACAACAGCGGCGGCAACGTACCCGGCGCCTGCATGCTCCTGGGCACGACAACGCCGTTCAGCGAAGCCCGAATCCGGCAGCTGTACCCGGACCACGCGACCTACGTCGCCAAGTTCGTGGCCGCCGCGAACCGCGCCTTGACCGGCGGATATCTGCTGCGCCCCGACTATGACGAGGCAGTCGCCCGAGCCCGGGACGCCAAGGTGCCACCGGCGTAGAGCTGACTTGTTTCCCCTTCTCGGGTAGGAAGGGCCTACTCGAGAAGGGGGAAGCTCGTGGCGGCGACGAGACGAAAAGTGTTCGTCATGGCGGGCGCGGTGGCCGTCCTCGCGATCGGAATCTGGTGGTGGGTGGGCCTCCGGCACGAGGCGACACCGGCTGTCGTCGAAGGTTGGGCGATGCCGAACGGCTCCGGAGACGCCATCCACCTCGTGGACAGCGGCGGCACCGGCTACAGCATCGCGGGCGCGATGTGGAGCGGCCCTGACGGTGTCACGCATCCACCGAGCAACCGCCCGACCTGCATCGGTACCGACACGTCGGTCAAAAAACGGGTCCAGCTCGGCGTAGTCGACATCGACGACAGCGAGTTCGGTGGGTGGTCCCACGTCGTGTGGGTGAAGTGCCTGGACTAGGTCGTGTTTTGAATGTCCCGGTCGATGAGAGTCTGCCCCGGCCGGAGGCCGGAATCGGCTCGGTGGGGCGGTTCCTGGCGTCGCCGCGGGATCGCCGCGAATACTGGTTGTCTTTGGGCGGTCCCGCGGTGGCGTCAGGGGCCGCATCCGGCCCGGCTATCGCGATCGGGCATTTGAAACACGGCCTAGTCACCGCACTGAGCGCACGGGCTGGATGAGGGCGGCGCCGATCAGGCCGCAGGCACCGGCGAGAAGGTAGAGCGGGGTGTATCCGCCGAAGCTGGTGATCACGATCCCGGCGAGGGCGGGTGCGACGGCCTGGGGCGCGGTGTTGGCGATGTTGACCAAGCCGAGATCGCGTCCCCTGTCGGCGTCCGACGGCAGCACCTGCGTGATGAGGGCGTTGTCCACGGCGAGGTACACGCCATACCCGACGCCCATGAGGATGGCGGCGACCAGGGCGCTCGGCCACGTGTTGCCGAGGCCGAGGACGAGCATCGCGGCGGCCACGACGACTGACGACACGATGACGAACGGTTTGCGCCTGCCGGACCGGTCCGACCACCGGCCCGCCACCACGCTCGCGGGCACCACCCCGGCCGTGTAGATCAGGATGAGCAGGAACACCGACTTGGCCGGGTCCGGCCGGTGCACCACGTCACGCAGGTAGTACAGCAAATACAGCGTGCCCACGGCGTTGGCGATCTGGATGGCGAACCGGCATCCGAAGGCCCACACCAGATCGGCGTGCAGCCGGAACCGCGGTCTGCTCACTTGCCGTGTCACCGGCTTGTCGGCGGGGTGCAGCACGAACGGCAGGATGAAGGCCAGTTCGGCCAGCGCCAGCGTCAGATACGCGGCGAACTGGCCGGTCACGACCGTCGACACGATGAACGTGCCGACTATCAAGGACAACGGCAACGGCAGTCCGACGAACGCGGAAACCACACCGCGCTGGTGCACCGGGACCTGGTCCGGCACGGCCGCGGTCAACGCCGCATACAGCGCGTTGGTCGCCGCCTGGACCGTGATCCAGAGCAACGCGACGCCCAGGATCGTGTCCTGTGCCCCTAGCGCGATGAGCGCGGCACAGCACATCAGGCCGCTGCCGAGCACCCACGGTCTTCTGCGGCCGAACCGGGAGGTCGTCCGGTCGGACAGCGCACCGGCGACCGGGCACACCACAATGGACACGACGGCCGCGGCCGCGGTGATCCAGCCGAGCGCGAGGACCTTGCCCGCCGGGTCGATCGCCTCGATCTGCAGGGGCAGCAGCACTTGGATCGGTGTCAGCACGGCGATCGACATGCCGAACGTCGCCAGCGACAACGCCCCGATCCACTTCGTACCGACCGGCGTTGTCATAGCCGTACCGAAATGGTCGACCGCTTGCCGAGCTGAAGGCGGAACGTCAGGCGTCCCAGCGAATCGGCCTGATGGGGACCGAGTGTCGTGGGGTAAGTCCGGCCTGGTTCGAACGAGCCCGGCGTCCGGATGACGGCGGTACCGCCGCCGGTGAAGGTGAAGCCCTGCTCCCCCGCGTCGGACAACATCGAGAACTCCATGGCTGGCCGGGAGATCTGCACGTCCCAGCCGTAGGCACGGTAGCTGGGCTCGGCCGAGACGTACGTGACCGATGCCGGCGGCGGCTGGGGATCGGCGAAGGCCTTGTGCAGAGCGGGCAGGGCTTCCCGCAGGTCGACGGCCCAGTACGGCCAGTCATGGGTGCCCGGACCGTAGTGCCAGTCGTGGTCGATGCCCAGCAGCGTCAGGCGGCGGTGGAACCGCAGCGACTCGTGGAAGACGATCGCCTCCACCGGGTCGGGTCTCCGCCGGTCGTCCAGCGGACCGGGCAGCCCGGTTCGAGTACGCACGACCAGCGTCATGCCCCGGAGATTCACCGCGAGATCCCACGGGTTGTGGGCCCGCCACCGGACGGCGCCGGTCGAGCGGTCACCCCAGATCGCGCCGGGCGGCCCGCCGTCACGCCGGGCCGCGATCCCGATCACGAACGTGTACACGTTGGTGTCCAGCACACCGGAGAAGCTCGCGGCGGCCGAGAACAGGTCCGGATGCCTTGCCGCATAGGACATGGCGCCGAACCCGCCCATCGACAGACCGGCCAGCGCCCGGCTCTCCCGCCGCGCCTCGGTGCGGAACGTCCGGTCGATCCACGGCACCAGTTCGCCGATGTGGAACGTCTCCCACGGCGTCCGGCCATGTCTGCCCGGCTTGACCCAGTCGGAGTAGAACCCGTTGCGGGCGTCCGGCATCACCACGATGATCGGCGACTGCCTGGTGGCCTCGGCCGCGCCGCCTTTCCGCGTCCAGGCCCGGTAGTCGTCGTCACCGCCGTGCAGCAGGTAGAGCACCGGGAAACGCGCCGAGCCGTCTTCGCCGTAGCCCGTCGGGAACAGGATTCTCAGCCGGGTCTTCTCCCGTAGCGCGGGTGAGTACAGCTCGTACTCGACCAGTCGCCGCGTGAGCGGGAGCCGGGACACCACCTCGGGAACCGTCACTGGGCGCGGGTCAGTCGTTGTGCACGTACCTGAGCGCGCCGTACTTTCCCGGCGTCGTCTCGCAACGGCTGCTCGACGCGTTCGAAGCTGCGCGGCAGTTTGTACGCGGCCAACCGCTGCCGGAGATGATCGAGCAGTTCGGCTTCGTCCAACGGACTTTCGGTCTGCACGACCGCGTGCACGACGTTGCCGTACTCCTCGTCCGGCAGCCCGATGACACAACTGGACTGCACCGATGGATGTTCGTCCAGCGCGGTCTCGATCTCGGCCGGGAAGACGTTCGCCCCGCCGACCAGGATCATGTCCGGCTTGCGGTCGGCGAGGTGGACGTAGCCTTCCGGGTCGATCCAGCCCATGTCCCCGGTCGACTCCCATCCCCCGTCCACAGTGGTCGGTTGGGCGCCGAGATACCGGTACGTCTCCGGGGTGCCCGGCGTGCGGCGCATCCAGATCTCACCGACGTGGTCCGGCGGTACGTCACGGTGCTCGGCATCGAGCACACGGATCTCACCACGTGCCACCCGGCCTACACTGCCGGGGTGTTCGAGCCATTCCGTGCCTGAGATGAGGCACGCTGCCTGGGCCTCAGTGCTCGCGTACAACTCGAACACCCGTTGCGGCCCAAGCCAATTCAGCCACGCCCGTTTGAGCCATGGCGCGCATGGCGAGGCACCGTGCAACACGACCTGCAAGCTCGACACGTCCGCGCCCTCCCGAACCGCTTCAGGCAAGCGCCACACCCGGTGCATCATGGTCGGCACAAGAAACGTCCACTGCACGCAGTACGCCTCGATCAGGCGAAGCAGCTCCGCGGGGTCGAACCGCGGCATGACGACCACGTGGCTGCCGGTGAACAACGCCGCCGCGGCCATCATGAACGGCCCATTGTGCGACAACGGGCCCGCGACCAGATGGACTCCGTCCGGTGGCATGGCGAAGGCCATGGCGTACTCGTCCATCACCTCACCGCACGACGGCTGCGTCGACATGATCACCTTCGGCCGGCCCGTGCTGCCGCCTGACGCCGGAGCTTTCCAGGACGGCCCGACCACCGGCGGCAGTGGCGCATCGGACTGGTCCGGCCGATGACCCGGCGGGACGACCGGCCGTCCAGGGATGTCCAGGCCGACGACGAGCGACGGGTCGGCCACGTCCAGCACCGCGGTCAGTTCGGCCGGTGGCAGGCGGTGGGAGACCGGCTGCGGAGTGGCGCCGAGTTTCCACGCCGCGACGGCCGCACAGACGAACTCGACTCCGTTGGGCAGGCCGATCGTGACGAGATCGCCCGCCGTGACACCGTTTTCGGCGTACGCGCGGGCCAGCGCGTTGGTGTGCCGGTCCAGTTGCCCGCGGGTCAGCGTGTCCGGGCCGCAGGTGACGGCGGGCCGGTCCGGATCGGCCGTGGCCAGCTCGGCGAGGCGATCGGTGAGCGGGGTCGGCGTCATGAGGTCATCGTCAACGCGGTCAGCGGTCGCGACAATAGGATCGGGGGGACGCTGGTGTCCGGGCCATCCTGGCGGCGCTCAGGTTGGAGGTTTCCACAATGAGGATCCCACGATGACAGTCCGTGCTGTGCTGGACGACCTCGCACGCGAACCCGCCAGGCTCCGGGCGGTCGTCGACCGCCTGGTCGCCCGGATTCGCGTGGCCGTACCGGAGTACGCGGCGGTGCCCGACGCGGATCTGCGGCAGGGAAACCGGCGGATCGTCACGGCCGCGATCGGTCACCTGCGGGAGAACCGCCTGCCGGACGAGGCCGAACTGCGGGAGATCACCGAAGTCGGCGCCGAACGCGCGTACCAGGGCATCAGCCTGGCCGCGGTGCTGGCCGCGTACCGGGTGTCCGGTGAGGAATTCTGGCGGGTGTTGTCGACAGCGGCACGGGAACGCGGCGCGTCCGACAGCTCGTTGCTCAGCACTCTCGAACTCGTCTGGCAGTGGCTCGATTTCGTGACCGTGGCCGCCGCCGAGGCGCATCGCGAGGTGGAGCTGCGCACCGCGCGCGAGGACGAGCAACGGGTCGGGGACGCTGTCCGAGCCTTGCTGACCCAGCCCGGGTCCGGCACTCACCGCCACCTGTTGCAGCTCGGCCTCGACCCGGCGGGCCGATTCGCCGCGCTGCGCGGCCGGATGGCCGCGGGCGTCACGGTTTCCGTGCTGCGTGAACACATTCCCGTCAACGGCGTGGTCGTCGCCGAAGCCAATCGGGACGTGCTCGGCATTGTGACGTCGCCGCACGCATTAGGCCCGCAGTTCGGCACGTTCAGCGTCGGTCCACTCGGTACGGCGGCGGACCTGCACACGTCATATCTGACCGCCGGACGCGTGCTGGCGGCGGCACTCCGGCTGAGGCGGGCCGGTACCCATCGCCTGGACACTCTGCGCCTGGCCTGTGTGGTCGCGACCGACGGCGACATGACCAGCATGCTGTCCGGCAGGATCATCGGTCCGCTGCGCGCGAAAGGCAGCTATGGCGAGGAAATCTGGCAGTCCATCCTGTCCTATGTAGAGAACGGACTGCGGGTGGACGACACCGCGGCCCTCCTGCACGTGCATCCGAACACCGTGCGCCATCGACTGGCCCAGTTCACCGAACTCACCGGCCTGAGCCTGCGGGACCCGGCCGACCTCGCGGAGATCTGGTGGCTCACCGTGCTCAACTCGGCAGCCGGAAAACCCTGAGACGTCATCCGTCCACAGTGGATCGAAGCCGAAACTTTCGGGCTCACGGTTCGGTGCCTCGCGCCGGTTTGAACCAATTGCGTTAAGTCAGCAGGGCGGACCACCTGGTGATCGTGCTTGACTCATGCCGCTGAGGGGATACCGTGCTGAGGGGAGAAACCGTTGCCGGGAGCCAGCATCTGCGTGCCCGTGAACGACCTGTACCTCATGCCCGCGCCGTTCGCCGCTGAGCACGCACCGGCCGTCGCGCTTCATGATCCCGGGAAGGGATACGCGGTCGCTGTGGTGGGCACAGGGCCCCGCGGCATATCCATCCTCGAACGCCTGGGGGCACGACTGCTCGGCAAGCGGCCCGCGCGGCCGCTCACGATCTACGCCATCGACGCGGACGAGGTCGGGTCAGGCCGGGTGTGGCGGTCGGGTCAGCCGCGGTGGCTCGCGATGAACAACCGCAGCGGTGAGGTCACCATGTTCTCCGGTCCCGCGGACGACGGCGCGTGGCGGCCGGGCGCCGGGCCGACGTTCGCGGAGTGGTGGCAGCGTGTGGACGCCCGTTTTCCCGGTCCTGACCGCCTACGCGCCGCGCAGTGTCTACGGGCGCTACCTGCGCTTCGTCCTCGATGTCGTCGAGACGAACCTGCCGCCCGACGTGCGCCTGGTCCGTGTGCACGGCCTCGTCGGCGGCATCGAGAAGCGCGGTGACCGGTTCGAACTCGTCGTCGGGGACGAGGTGATCGTCTGCGACCAGGTCGCTGTCTGCAGCGGCCACCCGCGTGAACAGGCCGAGCGCACGATGCTGTCCGGCCGGAGCAACGCACAACGGCATCAGCGGGCCGGGAGCGTGATCGGCATCCTCGGGCTCGGTCTCACGTTCCACGATGCCGTCGCCATGCTGACGGTGGGCCGCGGTGGCCGTTTCGTCGGGCGGGGACCGGACTGCGAGTACATCCCGGGCGGGCAGGAACCCGCTTTGATCGTGGCGGGATCACGCAGTGCCCTGCCGGTGTGAAGGAGGTTCTCGCGGTCGATCTCGACGAGGTGGCCGCCGACACGGTCGCCAAGAGGCTGCGGCGATATGCGGCGGACTTCGGCGAAGTGCTGTCCCGCGAAGCCATCCACGGCAAGCAGATCCGTGACGCCGTACCTCCGTCGCGCAGCGCTCAGGTCGAGGCGTGCCTCGACGAACCCGGATTCTCCCGGGACGTTCCCGTCATGCGGGACGCGCGCTGGGTACTGGAGGAGTTGGCCGGACGCTTCGAGATCATCATCGCCACGTCCGCCATGGATCATCCCGTCTCGCTGCACGACCGGTACCTGTGGCTGCGGGAGTCGTTCCCCTTCGTCCCCGATCGGGGTTACGTGTTCTGCGGCTCCAAACGGTACGTCAGGGCGGACTACCTGATCGACGACAACCCGCGCAACCTTGAGATCTTCACCGGCCACGGCATCCTGTTCGACGCGCACCACAACGTCTCCGAGAAACGCTTCGACCGGGTGTGCTCATGGCGGGACGTCCACCGGTACTTCGCCACCCGGCCCTGACGCACGGACCAGCGAGCCTCAGCCGTCCAGGGGACGTCCATCCGGGCCGGTCATCTTGATCGCGCCACCATTCGCCTGCAACACCACGTCGGCGCGGTACTCCCCGTCGCCCAGTGCGGCGAGTTGGCCGAGGCTCACCATGCGCACGATCTCGCCGTCGCGCTGGAAGACGAGCAGGTTGCCGTCCTGCACGTAGTCGCCGTCGTGCGTGCCGTCGCCGTCGACCTCGACGGGCTTGCCCAGCTCCTGCTCGATCCGTGCGCCGGAGACGGGGCCGGTGAGGACGTTCACCGACGTCCAGTCGCCGGGCGCCAGTTCCTTGAGCGGCCGTGAGCCGCCGGAACGGGCCAGTTCGGCGATCGTCTTCTCGAGGTTCTCGTCGAATTCCACCGTCACTCCCGACGTGCCGCACCCCGCCAGCAGAGCGAGCAGTGCGATGAGGGCAAGGATCAAGCGCATGGTCAGTACTGGTCCGGTTTCGCGTTCGGCTCGCCGGGGTCACGGTCGTCGTTGCGCCCGGGATTGTCCGTCGGCCAGGGATTGTTCCTGGTGTCCCTGGTGTCGCCGGGGTTCGTCTCGTTGGACGGCACCAGGGTGTCGTTCTTGTCGATGACCACCATTTTCCCGTCCTTGACCGCCTGCTCGACCAGAGTCGCCAGTTCCTCGGGGCTGGCGTCCGGGTTGGCCCGCGCGATCTGACGGCCGACCTCGTTGTTGTGCAGGTCCATGCCCACCGGGATGTGGTGGCTGGACGGGTTGCGCTCATGGGCGGTGGCGAAGTCGCGCGCCCATTCCTCGCCGTACCGCTGGGTCATCAGCGCGTTCCAGTAGGCGTGCCGGAAGGCGTCCGCGTGCCCGTCGGTCTTGCCCTTGCCCTCGAACTTGCCTTCCGCCGTGTGCAGCGCGTCCTGCCGGAGGTCGGCGAACTCCTTGAGCCCGAGGAGTCCTTTGCGCGCCTGCAGGTCGTCGAGCAACTTCGCCTCGGACTCGGTGACCCGCTCCTTCTTGAAACCGGCCTGCTCGGCCAGCCAGCCGGTCACCCCGCTGGGCCATTCCTTCGTGCTGTCCGTCTTGACCTGGTACTTGGCCAGCAGATCACGATGCCGCTGCTCGTCGCTGATGCGGTCCTGGCCCGCCGCCGCGGCAGCCGCCAGCGTGGTCGCCCCGGCGTCGCCGATCTCGCCGGCCACGATGCGCTTGAGCACGGAGTTCAGCTCGGTGTCGATCTCCGCCGCGCGGGCCAGGATGGCCTGCACCTCGACCTGGAGAGTCGCCGCGGTGAGGAATCCACCGGCGTCCTGAAGCTCGACGACCTTGCCGTTGTCGATCCGGTAACCGTTCTTGGCGGCGTACTCCTCGGTCGCCTCGACGCCGCGGACCAGCTCCCGGACCGCCTGCTCGGAATCGTCGATGATCTTGACCGCGGCGGACAGCCGTGCGGCGAGGTCCTCCAGCTCCTGGCGACGGAGGCGAAGGTCCTTGTCCGCCGATTCCGCCGCCTCCCCGGTCCAGCCGGCCGCCTTGGCGGCGTCAAGCTCGTCCTGCAGGCCGACGACCTGCCGGTTCTGCGCGGCGAGATGGTCTCCGATCTGGCCGACGAGGTCCGGCTGCCACTGCCTGACCTCGGCCCAGGTGGCCATCAGCGGCCCATCCCGCGGAAGTTCTGCCCCGTCGCGCCTTCACGCGCCTCGTACTGACCGGCAGCCGTGGTCAGCGCTCCGGCGTAGGAGTCCATGCCCTTGGCCCACTTGTCCGTGGCACCTTCCCAGTGCGGGCCCAGTTCACCAGCGGTCCCGGCGGACTGCGTGCCCGGCAGCGCGGTGGCCAGCTCGGCCACCCGGCCCAGTTCCAGCTTGCTCACGACACCCGCGGCCTGCTTCGCGGCGTCAGCCGCGGCCCGCAGCACCTTGGGATCGACTTCGAACCCGGTCATCGGTCCCTCCTCCCGCACCGAGCGTATCAGTGGGACCACGGGCCGTACGGTGTTTTCCGGCAAAGCGGACGACGTCCCGGAAAGGGGAACTCACATTTGGTTACATAAATGTTATCTGGTCTGCTGTGGGTCCGAGATGGTGTCGGACCCACAGCAGACCAGAGGAACGCGCAGGGGGCTGAGCTTGTCTCGGGTGTCTGGTTGGTAGCTTCGTGGGGCATCTCGTCGCGTCTCGCCATGTTCGCGCGATCTAGGACACCTAAGTACTTCTGTGTGAAGAGGCCCCATCTCGCGGAGTACTTCGCGTAGCAGCATTTGAACGTCTTCGGTGGAGGCATCCTCGCGAGCGGCTGACCGAATAGCTGCGAGCATCTTCTCTTGCCGCTCCGCGGCGGCAGTAAGAGCGCTACGGTCCACCTTGCGTCCTTCTCGCGTCACAGTTGCGGGTCTTTACACTGCCAGACTCGTCAAGAATAGGTATACCGCATTGGGTTGTCTCGCTGCGGATCCACCGGCCCATATTGACCGGCTATCGCTGACCTAGATTAACTGCGGCTATTGTGCGCCATTGGTAGCTTTTGTAGTCGCGATTGAGGTTGATCAGTGACACGGTGGAGATCAGTATGTCTTCGGTAGCCGGTTCACTGGCGGCGAGCGCCCGCGCTATGGGTTCGGCTGGGCCAGCGGTGTTGGAGTAGGCCAGGCTGATGTGGGGTCGGAAGCCGTCCATGGTTTCGGGGACGTTCTCGGTACCCCAGATGTCGGCGATGGCGTCGCGGAGTGCTTGCCGAACTTCGATGATGGGTTCGGCTGGTTGGGCCAGCATTTTGACTGTTTCGGGTTCGATGCGTGCGGGGCCGACAGTGACGGTGAATGGCTCGATGTCGGCGCTGTGGTGCCGTGTCCGGTCGATGATGGCATCTATGTCGGCGGTGGTTACTTCGTCGGTGAAGCCGACGCCTTGGGTGGTGAGGTGCAGCACTTCGAAGTCAACGGGATCGAGGGTGTTGATTGTGGACAGTACGGGCTGGTAGTGCTCCCACAAGCGGCGCATGGCTGGTTGGTTTTCGAAGGTGAAGTGCCAGGTGTAGAAGGATCTGCCAATCTGCCAGCCTGGTCGCCACCACCAGTGATCACGCATCGGCTCCGACACGGCTGCTGCTCCTCGCTGGGTTCAGGCGGGTGGGAGAAGGGCTTGAGCGTGGTTGCGGCGGAAATCGACGGCCGCAGCCGTGATGTCTTTCGCGATCGGCGCCGCGTGGTGGTGGCTGGCGGCGGTCATGTCGGCGATGCTGCCCACAATCTGTACCAGTGGTTGGACGCGATGTTCTGGCGCGGTCTCTACTACTGGTGTGAAGGCCCCCCAGGCGGCGTCCATGTCCCCGAGCAACAGATGTGCTTGGACTTGTCGACAACGCACCATGCGCTCAGAACCAAGATTGCGCCGGTGGACCGGGGTTCGCGCGAAGGTGCTGACGGCGTTGTCGGCGATGGCTAGTGCCTCGGCGGGTTGTCCGAGTGCAATGTGGACATCAGACCAGAACTCACCAGCCCGCCCAATCGTGCAGGCGAACGGTCCCACAAGCGCATCCTGTGACATATCGAGGGTTTCCGCAGCGTTCATGGCCCTCGTGAGTGCGTCTTGTGCTTTCTCGTGTTGGCCGGCGCGGGCAAGATCCAACGCCAACGCACTCGCCAGGAACAGCTCCGCGGAACCACCATTGCGGGCGTACTGGAGACCTTGCTCGGCATAGTGGGCGGCGGTGGTGAAGTCGTCGTTCCATCGTGCGGCCGTGTGGCGGGTCGCGCACACCCACGCCCGAAGGCTGTTTTCTTCGGCCCTTTCAGCACAGACCCACGCGGCGCGCAGATGATCTTCTGCCTCTTCCGGATAGCCGAGGTCGATGGACATCCACGCCAACATGGTCAGCGACCAACCGGCCACGCTGTAGAGGTCTCGACCATGGGCGGGTTTCTGATGCCCAGCCAGCAACGCAAAAGATCTGTCTCGCAGTCCTTTGGTGCGCTGGAACAGCGGCATCGTGGGAACTTTCAAATAGTCCCGCGCTGATCTCCGGATTTCGGTGTGCATCTGCTCTATCGACAGATCACCCACATTAACCATTTCAACCCAACCAAGAAAAGCAGCTGACTCATCAGCGGCTATGGCTACGAGCGGCCCGACCACCGCCGCGTCAGCAGTCGATGGCTGATCGGTCTCGCGGTTGGCTGCTGGTCGTGGTGGTGAAAGAAGCTCTTCGATACTGGTATCGAGCATGTGCTCCAGCAACCGCGCCGTCGCAGGGCGCACCGGCCCCAACGGCCGCCCCTGCGCGCCGACACCCGCCGCGAGACGCTGCAGATGCCGCGAGCTGATCGTGCCCAACTGAAGGTCTCGACGCTCACGAGCAACAACTTCGGCGGCCTCGGTGAACTCCTCATAGGTTTGCCGCCGATCCCGGATTTTCTGCGCAAGCACCGTGCGGAACACCGGCTGCCCATCGGCGCCGTGCTGGTCTGGCTCGCCGTCCAGCGTCTCGATCGGTGCCGAGTCCAGTTGACGCAACTGCTCGACCCGTGCGCGTGCGGCCGTCGCCGCGTCCAGATGCACCCGTTCCTTATGCGCTAGCTGCGACGCAGTCAACTGGGTGTACCCGTCGACCAGCAGCCCGCCCGCGTTGGTGGCCTCATCCAATGCCCGCCACAACTCTGCGTCACCACGGGCGCCGCCGTTCTCCAAATGCGTGATGGTGGTGCGGTCACAGTGCACACGGCGGGCAAGCTGCTCCTGTACTAATCCGGCTGCCGTCCGGCACGCGGCTAGGTGTTTACCCAGCTCTCGCCGCAACTCCATGATCGCGTCTGGTTCCCGCGTCAACCCAGGTCACGCCCCGTCACTCACTGCTTCGCCCTTGCTGACACACCAGCGTAACTCCGCCACAAGCCCGCACGGGGTGCTGATCATGTGCAGCCGCTTGTGCACACCACAGTGCACACCATCTGATCAGCGGCAAGACAGCAACGCCGACCACATGACGGATCATGAGCAGCCAACCAGACGATCAGAGCGAAGATCCGCAAGTCAGGTACCCAAGCCCTGGTAGAACCTTGCCCACGCCCCGCAACGGCCGCCCCTTTCCCGGCACCAGGATCAAAACCCGGCACAAGATCAAAGGGCACCGCAGACTAGGCACCGTCGGCCTCTACGAATGGGACTGGAACAGCCACCTCTTCCCCGTCCACATCGACCACGTAGGCACCATGCTCCTCACCCCAGCAGACATAGAGATCATCACCAATTCCACAGCTCGGTCAGTGCGCGATAACGCTGATCACGACCTGGAATATGGAAGCAGACGTGGAAGCGGCGGTCGTTGAGCGAATGGACCGCCAGACTCTACTGAGCCGTCCAGATGCTCGATGGTTGTTTGTACTGGAGGAATGGGTACTATGGTTGCACCCCTGGTCGGTAGAGTTGCATATTGACCAGCTCCACTATCTGCTACGCGTGCACAGGCGCCCAACGGTTTCGATCGGTATCATCCCTGCTAATGCGCCTCGGCAGGGCATCCACCCCACCGAGGCATTCGACATCGCTGACGCTGAGTTGGTCACTGTTGAGTTGATTTCAGGGTATCTTTCGGTGACGCAGCCCGCCGAGATCGAAATGTATCAGTCTAAGTGGAAAGAACTATCAATGTGACATCCTCAACGGGGGATGCGGTGCCACAGGTTCAGCGACGACGCCGACGGAGCACCCAACCACCGAGACCCGCTGGCGGAGGGGTGCGTTCGTCGAGCACGACGAGATCCGGCCGGCGGCGCCGGGCCTGCTCGACGATCTCCTCGGCGGGCGCGGTCAGCCACAGCAGGTGGATGACGGCCACGGGCGGATCGCCGAACGTCAGGTAATCCCACGGCACCAAGATCGGCACAGACCCCGTCTCGGCGGGATCGACGTCGGAGTGCGCGCGGGTGGACAGCTCGACCGGGCCGGCGTCATGCCAGGGCACCAGCCGCGGGGCGGACCACCATTTCGCCGACTCGTAGATCCACACGCCCGCGTCGTCCATGGCCAGCACACGTCGGCGCAGTGCGGCGTTGCCGGGGCGGATCCCGGCGAGCACCGCGACCATCGCGGGCAGGCCCAGCACCAGGAGCACGGCGAACAGCGTGATCAGGAACGAGCCGACGCCGTCCACCGACTCGAACATCGGGATGATCCACCACGGCGACGCAGGAACCATGAACGCCAGCAATCCCAGGGCGGCGACCAACAACACGCCGCTCACCACACCACCGAGCCGTAGTCGATGCCGAACCACGAACGTTCCGCGCCGCGCCGGACGTTTCCCACGCTGCTTCACACTTCCCCAGCATGAGCGTGACCGCCGGGACCGGTCCCGTCCCCTTCACACCGACCGCACGAAATCTGGCAGGCTCGGGGGATGCGATGACGCGAGCCAGGAGGATGACCGTGCGCACTACGCCGCCGTTCCGAGCCGACCACGTGGGCAGCCTGCTGCGGCCGCCCGCTCTGCTGGCAGCCCGATCCGACCACGCGGCCGGGAAGATCTCACCGGAACAGTTGCGCTCCATCGAGGACGACGCGATCCGTGACGTGGTCCGCAGGCAGCGCGACGCCGGGCTGCCGTCGGCGACCGACGGCGAGTTCCGGCGCACGTCGTGGCACATGGACTTCATCTACCGGCTCGGCGGGATCAGCCGGGCGGACGACAAGATCAAGGTGCGGTTCCACAACGCCGAGGGCGACATCGAGTTCACGTCCGCCGCGTTGCACGTGGACAGCCCGGTGCGGTTGCCCGAGACCATCTTCGCCGAGGACTTCACCTTCCTGAAGTCGGTCGTCGGCGACGGCGTCACCCCGAAGCTGACGATCCCGTCGCCGAGCATGGTGCACTACCGCGGCGGGCGCGCGGCCATCGATCCCGCCGTCTACGCCGACGAAGACCAGTTCTGGGCGGACCTGTCCGCGGCGTACGCCGACCAGGTCGCCGGTGTCGCCGCGTTGGGCTGCACCTACTTGCAGCTCGACGACACCAGCTTCGCGTACCTCAACGACCCCGAGCAGCGCGCGTTGCTCAAGGCTCGCGGCGACGACGCCGAACACCAGCACCTGCGCTACATCAAGCAGGTCAACGCCGCGCTGGCGGACAAACCGGAAGGGCTGACGGTCACCACTCACATGTGCCGTGGCAACTTCCGTTCGTCCTGGGCCGCCGAAGGTGGTTACGACTTCGTCGCCGAGGCCCTGTTCTCCGAACTGGCCGTGGACGGGTTCTTCCTGGAGTACGACGACGCCCGCTCAGGCGGCTTCGCGCCGCTGCGTTTTGTGCCACCCGGCAAGTTCGTCGTGCTCGGCCTGGTCACGACCAAACGCGGCGAACTGGAGAACAAGGACGACCTCAAACGACGGATCGACGAAGCCGCCGAGCACGTCCCGCTCGACCAGCTGTGCCTGTCACCGCAGTGCGGCTTCTCGTCCACTGTGGAGGGAAACGCGCTGACCCACGACGAGCAGTTCGCGAAGCTGGCGCTGATCGTCGAGACCGCCGCCGAGGTGTGGGGCTGACCTGGCCGGGCGCCCGGGATCGAGCGGGTGCCCAGCCCAGCGGACCCGGCCGGGAGGTTCCCGGCCAGGTCCACTGAGGCCTTGTGTCACCGGGGCGACTGGATCCGGTCCTGGACCGCGGCACGCAGCGCACTCCGCGGCAGTCCGGCCAGGGTCGCCTGCGCCGAGGTCTGCTTGACCGGACCGGAAACCGGATGGACCTGCGTTTCACCAGGCAGCGGAACGCCGGGGCACGTGGCGTTGCCGGGGCGCGAATTGCGCAGCAGGAACACGTTCACCATGCCGTCCACGCACGGATTGCCCTCCATGGCGTACTGCCCGTGGAACGCCGAGTCGTCGACGGACACGATGCTGACGCCAGGCGCCGCGCGAATGGCCGACCGAGCCTGTTCGTAACCGGTCTGCGGGTCGAACTCGCCTTGCACGACAAGCACCTTCCCGGCGGCCGCGGCGGGCAGCACCGGCAGCGTCTGTTGTGGAGCGTCCGACCAGAACCCGCACGGCTCGGACAACCCGTATGCCCAGCCGAACAACGGGTACCGCGGTCCCTGCCGGTTGCTCAGCGCCTTGTACCACGTCGCGGACCTCGTGGGTTGATCACCGCAGGCCACCGCGTACCGAGTACCGCCGACCTTCGTGTAGTCGTTCTCCGCCACCGCGGCGGCGACCTTCGCGGCGGTCAACCGCGCCATCGGGACACCGAACTTCGCCTTCGCCTCGGCGTCGAGCAACGCCTGCTGATCCGCCGACCGGGCGGCCGGTGGCGCCTCACCGCGGATCTCACTGGCGCCGAGCACGAAGACCAATGCTCCCAGCACCCACCGCAACGAGCTGCCCATGCCGACGAACACCATGTCGTAGCTGTCCCCGGACAGGCCCTGCGTCTTGAGATAAGCCCGTACCCGTTCCCAGGTCCGCTTCGCCTCGGCGGGCGTGCTGCCGACCACCTCCGGGAAGGTTCTGGTCATCCACGGCAGGAACACCTGGTCGAACTGGCGCTGGCCGATCACCGGGAAGTCCTCGAAGGCGGCCTGCAACCGGCCCTGCCAGTCGACACTCGAATCCAGCACGACCTTGCCCGCGCTCGCCGGGAACAGCGACGTGTACTTCGCGCCCAGCCACGTCCCGTACGAGTAGCCCAGGTAGTTCAAAGTGGACTCGCCCAGCAACTGCCGGATGAGCTCCATGTCGTGGGCGGTCTGCCAGGTGGTGATGTACGGCGTCAGCGCCTCGCTCTGGCACGCCTCGGCGATCGCCCTCGGCGCTTTGTGGTGCTCGGCGATGCTGTCCGCCGACCGGTCGCGCGCGTCGAGATCCGTGCGCTTCGACAGCCGGTCGGTCGGCACCGAACACACCAGACCCAGCTGTTCCGGCTGTGTGCCGCCTTCCTGGCCAGTACCACGCGGATCCATGCCGATGAAGTCGTACTTCTCCACCACCGCGGGTTGCAGCGCGGCGAGGTCACCGGCCAGCGACGTTCCCTGACCGCCCGGCCCGCCTGGATTGAGCAGCAGGACGCCGGTGCGCTCACCGGTCGCCTTGACGCGGCTGATCGAGACCCGCAGATCCACGCCCGCGCCGGGGTTGGCCCAATCCCGTGGCACGGTCACCAATGCGCACTCGGCGGGCAAAGATCCTTCGGCCGGTGTGAAGAGACACGATCCCCAACTCAGTTGCTGGTCCTTGTACCCGTCGAACGGACTTGCTGCGGCGGCGGCGACCGGGACGGCCGCGGTGCACACGACGGCCGCGGTCAACGCGGTCGCCACCCTTGCGATCGGCCGATGCACAGGCACTCCTCTCGTACGGGACTTCCGACGAGGGCCGATCCTCGGTGTGCGCACAACGCGGTGACCACAGCCGTTGGTAGGGAATCAGCGAGCCGGGTCAGCCGAAAGTACTAGCTGGATTTGCCCTGTCGTGCAGGCACTTCCGTCCAGCCATACGCTCGGAGCATGGTCACGTCATCGAAGAAACTCACCCCACCGGCCACCATTGTCGCCGCGTTCTTCGGTTTTCTCGTTTCCACCGTGTCGGCGCTGGCATCGGCCGGATTCCTGCTCGGGGCACGGCAAGAACTCGCCACCGCACTGCGGGCGTCGGACTTGCGGATGACCGAGGAACAGGTGGAGCAGGCGACCACCGTCGCACAGGCGATCGCCATCGGTGTCGCCTTGGTGATCGCGTTGTTCTACCTGTGGCTGTCGTTCAAGCTGAAAGCGGGCCGCAACTGGGCACGTGTCGTGCTCACTGTGGTCACGTTGCTGCAGGTCGCTTCCTTGTTCACGACGCAGGGCGAGACGATGTGGGGCTACCTCAGCTGCGCAGTCGCGGTTGTGGCGCTGGTGCTGAGCTACCTGCCCGCGTCCAACGAGTACATCACCGCTGTCAAACACACCAGGTGAGTCGTCCGCGAGAATCAGTGCCATGACAGCAGCCGGACCGCGGCCACGGCGAAGCGTCTTCGTCGCGGAGATCGCCGCCTTGATCGCGGCGACGGTCGTCGACACGGTGCTGTCGCTCTGGCAGGACCGCCCGGACGACAGCCTGGCCGCCGGATTCGTGTCCATGGTGGCTTCCGTCGGGCCCGCGGTCGCCGTGCTGGCCGTACTACGGCGTCGGTTTCCGAACCGTATCGGCCGGCTTGGCGCGGTCGTGACAGCGCTTTCCCTGATGAGCACCGGGTCCACTGTGGTCGCGAGCAGTCTCGGCCTGGAACGGGCAGCCGAACCGATGGTCACCGAGTTGCTGGCCGCGGCGCTGCTGGCGGGCGCAGGGTGCCGCCGGCTGCCCCCGGTGCGGGCGGGAATGCTCGCAGCCGCCACAGGACTCGCTGTGGGGGCGGCGCCGGTCCTGCGGTACGGCATCGACTCGCCGGTGGCGCTGGTGGCGGTGCCGGCCGCGTTGATGTGGGGTGTCGCGTTGGCGCTGGGACTCGTTCTGCGGGACGCCGACACCCAGCATCTGCGTGAGGTCGAACAGATACGCACCAACGAACGCCTGGAACTGGCCAGGGAACTGCACGACCTGGTGACCCACTACGTCAGCGGAATAGTGGTGCGCGTGCAGGCCGCCAGGTCGCTCGCGGGCCGGCCGGACCTGCCCGTCCAGGATCCCGCCGAGGTGTACGGCGAGGTCGAGCAGGCGGGCACGGAGGCGCTCGTGGCCATGCGCAAGCTCGTGGGTATGTTGCGCAGCAACGACCATGCGCTTCCCTTGCCCAGTTCGGGACTCGGCGACATCGTCCGGTCGGCCACGCCTGACTCAGTGGAAGTGGACATTCCCCAGGACATGGCCGGCTTGCCGGTGCCCGCGGAACTGTCGAGCACCATCCATCGCGTGGTGCTGGAGGCGATGACGAACGCGCGGCGGCACGCGCCACAGGCAAGCGTCGCCGTGACGGTCCGCGTGGCGGAGGGCGAGGTCATGCTGGACATCACCAACGACATGACGTCGACTGTCGTCAAGCCGGCGGGATACGGTCTGACCGGGATGGCCGAGCGGGTCACGGCCCTGGGAGGCACGTTGACCGCGGGGCCGCAGCCCGACGGGCGGTGGCGTGTCACCGCGCGCCTTCCGCTCGACGAGACGACGCTGCCGCGAGGAGTCTGATGCCGATCCGTGTCCTTGTCGCCGACGACCAAACACTGGTGCGCACCGGTTTCCGGCTGATCCTCAACGCGGAGCCGGAGATCGAGGTGATCAGCGAGGCCGCCGACGGGCCCGCCGCGGTGCGGCTGGCGCGGCAACTTCGGCCGGATGTCACGCTGATGGACATCAAAATGCCGGGACTCGACGGAATCCGCGCGACACGCATGCTGGCGGGGCCGGACGTGCCGGATCCCCTGCGGGTCGTGGTCGTCACGACGTATGACATCGACGAGAACGTCTACGCGGCTTTGCTTGCCGGAGCGTGCGGCTTCCTGCGCAAGGACGCCGGGCCGCGATTGCTGGTCGAAGCCGTGCACGCTGCCGCGAAAGGCGAGGCCATGGTGTCGCCTTCGGTCACGGTGCGGCTGCTGTCGCATTTCACCAAGACGCCCGCGCAACGGTCGCGCTCGGCTGACGTCCCGTTGACCGCACGGGAACTGGACGTGGTGCTGGCCGTCGCGACGGGACGGACGAACGCCGAGATCGCCGCCGGCCTGGACATCTCGCTGTCCACGGTGAAGTCGCATCTGGCGAGCGTGCAGGGCAAGATCCAGGCCCGTAACCGCACCGAGATCGCCATCTGGGCGTGGCAGAACCAGCTGGTCAGGTGACTCGCACGACGAGCGTACGGGCCACCATGTCACCAAGCCGCTGGTTGCGCGGTGTCACCGCGATCAGCACGGCGCCGAGCAGGCCGAGGAACAGCCCGTCCACGACCATCAGCAGCCACCGCAGGAAGTAGTCCCGCACGGACGGCTCGCCGCCCTCCAGGGTGACGATCCTGAGCCCCAGCCACCGCATGGCCGGTGTGGCACCGCCCATGGCGCGGGGATACCAGATTCCGAACCAGAGGTTCACGGCGAAGACCGTCAGGGCGAACACCACGAACGGGAGGTACAGCAACACCTCGCCCCGGGCGCCGATCTCGGCCGCCAGGATCATGAATCCGAAGCACGCCAGGAAGACCAGGACGGCGAAGGCGAACACCAGCGCCTGGTCGATGACGTACTGCAGGTACCGCCGGCCGACGACGGTCCTACTTGTGTCCATTTCGGACTTGACCAGGTCAGCGGTCGCACTCATGGAACGCCGCCTTCAGCCTCCGCGCCGAACGCCCGATTTCGCCCATGGCCACTCCCACTCGATCAGCAGGCACAACCGACAGTTACCCCCGCGTCCCCCGAACGAATCATGGACGGCGCCCATGGGGACCGCCTGACGGCCCGGCCGGAGTCGGGATCCGCGTTCATCGAGAGCCGGGCGGTGCGAACCCGCGGGATGATCCAGTCGCCCGCGAACCGATTCTCGCCGAGATCACCTCGCTGACCAGGGATTTCCTCGGTCGCATGGACGCGCCTGGCGCCTCCTGGCAACCACCGGCCGCCGGTTGCCTCGCCGCGTTCGGGACCGTTCCCGACCGCCTCGGGTCACCATGACCGCGAACGCAACGCCCGACGGGCACCGGATCGCAGTCAGGGGACGAAATGGATGGATACGCCTTCGACCCAGGGTCGTTCCAGGGGGTACGGCAGGCCTGGACCGACCTTCTCGCCGACCTGGAACAGGATCGTGTGATGGCGGAACGACTGGCCGCCGTGATGGCCCCCGGCCACGAACCGGCGAGCGGTTTTGTCGCCGAGACGCAGAACAACTCCGGCCAGGCCCTGCTGAACTCGATCACCCAGATGATGGCCTTCGCGCAGAGTTATCTCGGCGGCCTGGACCAGACCGAGCAGGCGTACGGGGCCCAGGAGACCAGCGGCAGTCAGACCTTCCAGAACGGGATGCGGTGACATGAACGAGGAAATCGCGGCCGGCGCGGCGATCGGCGGCATGGTCGGTGGCGCGGTGGCCGGTGTGCCCGGTGCCCTGGTGGGCGGCGCGCTCGGCGGCATGCTGGGCGACGCGTACTCGAAGAAGCCGAGCGTCGAAAGTTTTGCCACGACCGTGCGGAACGACCTGATGCCGGAGAACGTCACCCTGGACGCGCACCAGATCTACGTGCGGATCACGACCGGGCACGGGCTGGACACCTTGCTCGCCGCCAGCGACACCGCGAAACAGTTGTCGAACAACTTCGCGGAACGGGTCAACCAGATCGCGGCGGCGCGTAGTGCGAGTGCGGAGGCGTGGCAGGGCAACGCATCCGCCGCGGCTTCCGCGGCGACCGCGCCGTTGTCCGAAAGTTTCGCCGCGGCCCAGCGGCAACTCGCCGCGAACTCCCAGGCGTTGAGCACGGAGATCGCCGCGTTCACCCACATCCATTCCCAGGTCGAGCCCGTTCCGGCGACGCCGCCGCAGGGCGGCATCGCCAACGCGGTGAACCCGTTCCAGACGGATGTCGACGCGGCCATCAACGAGTACAACGCCAAGGCGGCCAAGAACGTCCAGTTGTACGAGGCGTACTCCGCGGACACCGCGGCGGCCCGGAGCCAGGTTCCGCAAAGTTACGCCGGACCGCCCCCGCTCAGTGCCTCAGCATCCGCGGTCACCCGTACGGCTTCTTCTCCCATCGGTGCCGCGTCGCCGAGCGCGGCACTGCAGGGCGGCTCGGCGGCCGCCGCCGGCCAGCCGGTGGGCACCACCGCGAGTGCGGCGGGCGGCGGCGGGCCCATGTCGCCCCCGTTGGCGGCCGGCGGCGGGGCGGGCATGCCGGGTGGCAGCACGGGACAAGCGGCGGCGACCGACCTGACCAACCGTCCGAGGCCGACAACCCCGCCAACCACCACGACGCCCGGCGGCATGCCTGTCGCACGCGACACGTACACGAGCAATCCGTTGCCCAATCTGCGACGGCCAACGGCAGCACCGCCCCGACGCGATGTCCCCGGAGCCGGTCCAGGATTCGGTGGACTCAGTGGGTTCGGCAGTGGGTACGGCGGTGGGGCAGACGGTGGCACAGGGCGCCGCGGCGTCAACACCGGCGGCACGGCAACCGGCGGCGGCCCGGGTATGCGCGGCGGCGGTTTCGCGGCAGGGACCGGGCCTGTGCCCGGCCAGCCCGTACCCGGTGGCGGACAGCCGGCCGGCCGTGGCGGTGCCGGCGGCCCGGCAGCCCGTGGGGCGGCAGGCCTTGGCGGCCTTCCGATGGGCGCGCCCGGCCGGGCCGACGGCGAGGAAGACCAAGAGCACCAACGGAAGTACGTCATCGAACCGGACGACGACCTGTTCGGTGTGGACGAGGAGTGCGCGCCCCCGGTGATCGGTGATGATCGCTGACCTTCACTGGACGTCAGGAGTGGCCATGCTGACCGGGAACCTCACGCTCAATCTGACCACGGTGCACGCGCTGATCAGGTGGCGGCAAGCCGAGCCGCACCCGATCCTCGCCGCCACCCCGGCCTGGTACGACGAGGACACCAGGCGGGCACTCGACCGGCACGCCCTGGAGGAGCTGGAACGAAACCAGCGCCTGCGCCGGGGCCAGCCCGACGCGGACCTGGACGACGTGGTCGGCGCGCTCATCCGTCCGGACCGCGAGTACTACGGCTGGATCACCACGACGGTCGACGGCAGGCCGTTCCATTACGGCGTGCTTGTGGTCGCCGCCTATCAGCAGGCGGTGACCGTGATCCGCAACTTCGAAACCGACACCGTCGTGCTGGCCTCGGCCCGGCCGAGCGAACTGGCCAGAACGTTCCTCGACCAGCTGCCGCCGCTCGCCCCGGCGTCCGGGAAGCCGGTCAGCGTGCCGTACGACCAGTTTGTGGCGGCGACCCAGCCGGCCGGGGACGGCTTCACCGGATTCCGCACCAAACTGAGCCCGGAGGTCCGGGCGATCAACGCCGTGCTGAGCCAACCGAGAACAGGCGGCGGCAGCCTGTACACCGCCGGCCGGACCAGCAACCTCGGCACCCGCAGGCGCTGCCGTCAGCCGGTCAACTATCTGGACACCACGGCCGGCCGCTGGCTCACCCGGCTCGACACCTCGGCGAACGGCATGATCGCCAGTCTCCGGCCGGCAGGCACCGACCTGATCGCCGCCCACCTCTCGTGAGTGTCCGTCCGGTGAGTCCCGTGCTGTGGTCTGGACCTTGACGGTGGGCGCCCCTGGGCTTCACAGTGTTCACGAGAGCGCTCTCATCCTCTCGACCCTGCTGAGAAACGAGAGCACATATGAACAGAGCTAGGAAGCTGTGCGCGCCCATCGCGGGCGCGCTCCTCGTGCTGGGCACCGTCCTCGTGGGTGGCGGCACCTCCAGTGCCGCCACCCCGCAACCGCGCGAGGACGGTTTTGTCACCGCCATGCAGCGTGACCTCGGGCTCACCGCCGAGCAGGCCCGCACGCGGCTGAGCCAGGAGGCCACCGCCATGGCCGTCGACCCGGCCGCCAAGGCAGCGGCCGGGACCGCCTTCGGCGGGTCCTGGTTCGACGCGAGGACCGGGCGGCTGACCGTCGGCGTGTCCACATCGGACAAAGCGGTGCACGACGCGGTCCGGGCCACCGGCGCGGACACCGTTCAGGTCGGACAGTCGCTCGCCGCGCTCGACGCGGCCAAGGCCAAGCTCGACACGCTCAAAGCCCCGGCCGACGTCGCCGCATGGCGGGTCGACCCGCGGCGCGGCGGCCTAGTCGTCACCGTACGGAAGGGCGGCGACACCGGGGACTTCCTCGCTGCGGCCCGTGCACTCGGCCCCGTGGTCGTCGAGGAGATCACCGCGAAGCCTGCCACGTTCGCGGCGGGCACCGTCGGAGGCGACCCTTACTACATCAACGGCAACACGCGCTGCTCGATCGGGTTCTCCGTGCACGGCGGGTTCGTCAGCGCGGGCCATTGCGGCGGCGTGAACAGTTCGGTCGTGGGCTGGGACGGCTCCTGGATGGGCACGTTCGCCGGTTCGTCGTTCCCCGGCAACGACTACGCGTTCATCCGGATCGGTGGCGGCTGGTGGACCGCGCCGGTCGTGCTCGGCTGGGGCACGGTGCCCGACCGGCTCGTGCGCGGCTCGGCGGAGGCACCGGTCGGCTCGTCGATCTGCCGGTCCGGGTCGACGACACGCTGGCACTGCGGCACGGTCCTCGCGAAGAACGAGACCGTCAACTACCAGCAGGGTGCCGTGCACCAGATGACGAAGACCAGTGTCTGCGCCCAGCCCGGCGATTCCGGCGGCTCGTTCATCACCGGTGAGCAGGCCCAGGGCGTCACGTCCGGCGGGTGGGGCAACTGCTCCACCGGCGGCCAGACCTGGTTCCAGCCGGTGAACGAGATCCTGGGCGTCTACGGCCTGTCACTGGTCACCGCCTGATCACCGTAGTCCACATTGGACACTGTGGGCCACAGCAGCACCACCGTGTTGCTGTGGCCCTGACACACGCCGCCCCTACCTTCGCTACCACGGAAATCCCGGCTGGGCGCTACGAACCGAACGGGCGAGCCTCGCGGCCCTTCGTCAGGTTCTCCCGTGCCGCGGAGGCGAGGTTCTCATCATGCGGCCGACCGAGGTCACGTGCGAGCTTGACGGTCCGGTCGAGCAACGCCAGCGCCTCGTCGTAGCGCCCCGCCACCCGGCACGTTTCGGCGTACGAGTGCAGGACGTCCATCTCCATCTGCACCTCGGCCAGTGGCTCCAGCAGTTCCAGCGCACGCCGGTGGTGGTCGAGCGCGTCCTCAAGCCGACCCATCACACGCAGCGCGACACCGAGGTAGTTGTGGCACCACGCCTGGTTGTGCTGGAGGTTGTTCTGTTCCGCCAGGCTCAGCGCGTCATGCAGCGTTCGCAGTGACTCTTCCTGGTCCTCGGACGCCAGCGCCACGCCGAGGGTGACCAGTCCGGTGATCCGAGCGGGCCCGTGCGCCATGGCGACGGATGCCCGGGCGAGGTCGACGGCTTCGTCGCGGTGTCCAAGCTGGAGAGTCACCCAGCCGTCGAAGGCCAGCGCCTGCGCCTGCCCGGCGGGACGCCCGATCTTCTCGAACAGTTCGTGTGCACGCCGGAAATGCGCCTGTGCCGCTTCGAGGTCACCGAGATCCCGGCGGACGAAGCCGATTCGCAGCGCCAGACCGGCTGCGAGGTCGTCGTCCGGCGACTCACACCGCTCGGCCAGTTCGTACGCGGCGAGCGCCTCGGTGAGACGTCCGGCCGCGGCGTGGGCGAAGCCGAGATCCGAGAGCAGCGACGCCCGCTGGTGGTCTTGACCAAGGCGTCCGGCGGCGGCCGCGGCGGCGTCGAGCATGCGGATCTGGTCGCCGGTACCGCGGTGCCGGAAGAACCAGACCCGCATGGCCTGCGGCAGTTCGGCCACGACCTCGTCCACGCCGAGCCGCACGGCGGTGTCGAAGCAGGCGACCAGGTTGACGTACTCGAGGTCGAACCAGGCCATGGCCTTGGCCGGATCGCCCGGCGAGGGTGACCCGCGGTGCGGCGACGGCAGAACCTCGTCGTGGGCGACAGCCTGCGCCAAGTAGTGGTGCAGCACGCGGCGCAGTGCGGCTTCGGCCTGCGGTTCCTCCTCGGCGGCGATGTCCGCCGCGTACCGCCGGAGCAGGTCGTGCATCCGGTAACGCCCGGGGGCCGGTTCCTGGACCAGATGGGCGTCAACCAGCTCTTCGAGCACCGCGTCGACCCGGCCGGGCGGCAGGTCGGCGAGCACGCCCGCCACGGCCGCGTCGAAGTCGGCGCCCGGGAGCACGCCGAGCAGGCGGAACATCCGGCGCTGGTCCGCGTCGAGCTGCTGGAGCGACATGCCGAACACCGCGTCGAACCGGCCGGTGTTGTCGCGCAACCGTTCCGCGAGGACCGCGACTGTCCAACCTGGACGGTGACGCAGCCTGGCGCCCGCCATCCGCAGCGCGAGCGGGAGTCCCCCGCACTGCCGCAGTACCTGACGGACCGCTTCCTCCTCGGTCAGCGCGAGACCGGCCGCCCGGCCGAACAGTCGCGTCGCGTCGCCGTCGGCCAGCGGGGCCAGCGAGACCGGCGGCACGCCGTCCAGGCGGACCAGGCGCGACCGGCTGGTGATCACGACCGCGGACTTCCCCGCGCCAGGCAGGAGCGGACGGACCTGCTCGGCGTCGACCGCGTTGTCGAGCACGACGAGCGCCCGCCGCCGGGACAGTTCCGACCGCCAGAGCGCCGCGCGTTCCGCCAGGCCGGCCGGGGGATGCGTGATCTCCACCGCGCCCAGCAGCCGGGCCAGCGCGGTCTGGGGATCGAGCGGCTCCTGGCCGGGGGTGAAGCCGTGCAGGTCGAGGTAGAGCCCGCCGTCCGGATACGCCGGTGCGAGCCGGTGTGCCACGTGCACGGCCAGGCTTGTCTTGCCGACGCCTCCCATGCCGTCGATCGCGACCGTGCCGACAGTCCGCAGCAACTCCTCGACCTGCCGGTACTCCGCCTCGCGGCCGGTGAAGTCGACCAGATCGGCGGGCAGGTCGTTGCGGCGCGGCGGCGGCGCCGCACCGGCTTTGGCAGCCTCGGCCCACATCGCGCGCAGCGGGCGAGGGTCGCGGCCCACCGCCCGGCACAGCGCCACGACGGCCTCCCACGGCGGCACGAGCCGACCCGCGAGGTAGCGGGACAGCGACGAACTGCTCAGACCCGCCTCGCGGGCGAGGGCACGCAGGCTGAGCCCGCTCAACTCCTTGATCCGTGCGAGCTGGGCGACCAGTCGCTGCTGGGGGCTCGACACGTGCGACACCGTACCTGTCCCGTTCCACACGAACGGATCGGTCCTGCGTTTCCGCAGGTGGAGGACGTTTTGCCTGTCCCACGGTGTCCCACGGGCCACGCGGGACCCGGCACGTCGATGGTCAGATTCGTCCTGTCAGCGAACACCCGCCAAGAAGGAGAACCCGATGCCGACCGAGCGGATGCCCAACCCAGCCAGCCTGGTCCCCGGCGCGATGGAAGCCCTGATGGACGTCACCAAGGCCATCATGGGCGCGGGGCTGGACGGCAAGCTGCTGGCCCTGACCCACCTGCGCGCCAGCCAGATCAACGGCTGCGGCCCGTGTGTGGCCGGTGGCGTCCACCAGGCCCAGCAGCACGGCGTGACCACGAACCAGGTGCACGCCGTCGCCGCGTGGCGGGAGACACCCTGGTTCACCGACGACGAGCGCGCCGCCCTGGCCCTGACCGAGGCCGTCACCCGGCTCGCCGACCACCCGGACCCCGTGCCGGACCACGTGTGGGACGCCGCCGCCAAGCACTTCGACCACAAGGAACTGGCCGCGCTGCTGCTCAACATCGCGGTCACCAACACCTTCAACCGGCTCAACGCACCCACCCGCCAGCAGGCGGGCAAGTGGTGACCGTGACCTCGACCGTGACCTCGACCCGAACCGAAAACCGATCCCGGAAGGACACTGTGATGGCGACCGCGAACAACAAGTACGAAGGTTTCACCGCCGAGGAGCGCGACGCGATGAAGGAGCGCGCCAAGGAACTGAAGGCGGGCGCCCGGCGCGGCGCCAAGGCTGACCCCGAGCGCGACGTGCTCGCGAAGATCGCCGAGCTGCCTGGGTCCGACCGCGTGATCGCCGAACGGCTGCACGCCGTGATCAAGGCCAACGCCCCGGCCCTTACGCCGAAGCTCTGGTACGGGATGCCCGCGTACGCCCGCGACGGCAAGGTGGTCTGCCACTTCCAACCCGCCGCGAAGTTCAAGACGCGGTACGCGACCTTCACCTTCAGCGACCAAGCGAACCTCGACGACGGCACCATGTGGCCGACCTCGTACGCGCTGACCGAGCTGACCGACGACGACGCGGCGACGATCGCCGAACTCGTCCGGCAGGCCGTGAGCTGAGAGCCGGGGCGGGGCCGCTGACCAAGCGGGCCAAGCGGGCCGCCGCCGTACGCGACGGGCTGAGCGTCGACATCTCGTCGACGCGAGCCCGCCGTAGGTACGCATTCGCATCGGTGAGAGGTCCGTCAGTGAAGCGTTCTCCTGGCCCGTCAGGCGCCGAACTTGACCGGCAGCGACATGACCCCGCGCATCGACGCTCCGGTCGAGCGCGGGAGCGTGTCCGGGTCCGCAGCCAGCTTGGTCCCGGGGAACCTCCGGGCGAGCGTCGAGAAGACGACCTGTCCCTGGAGCCTGGCGAGCGGTCCACCGAGGCAGAAGTGCACGCCGTGGCCGAGGGCGAGATGGTCGTTGCCGCGGCGGGTGATGTCCACGTCGTCCGGACGAGAGAACACCTTCGGATCGCGATTGGCGGCTCCGATCAGAAGCGCCACAGGCGTCCCGGCGGGGATCTCGACGGCGCTCAGCTCAAGGTCGACAGCGGCGGTGCGGAGGCTGAGCTGTACCGGGGCGTCGTACCGAAAGGTCTCTTCGACAGCGCCCGGAGCGAGGGAAAGGTCGTCGCGAAGGAGTCGCCATTGGTTTCGGTGCTTGAGTAAGGCGAGGACGCCGTTGCCGATCAGGTTCGCTGTCGTCAGGTGTCCGGCGTGGAGAACGAGCGCGTACGTCGCCACAAGTTCGTCACGCGTCAACTGCCCACGACCTTCTGCCGCCAGCAGTGTTGCCACCAAGCCGGTTCTGGGTTCACTCTCGCCGTGTTCGATGATCTCGCTGACGTATTGCCGATACTTCGCCAACCCCTGTTTGGCGCGCTGGACCAGCTCCGGCCGCGCCGGCATCCGTCGTCGCCGCCCGTTGATGTCGTCGCACCAGCGCTTCAGTCGTTCGGCATCCTTGCGCGGTGCGCCGAGCATCGCCGTGATCACGAGCAGCGGCAGCCGGTGCGCCAGCTCCATCAGGTCCGGACTTTCCTGCCTGGAAAGCTCGTCCAACAGCTCGTCGGTGAGCTCTCCCACCGTCGCTTCGAGTTCGGCGATGCACCGCGGCGCGAAGGCCGGCTGTGCCGCCGAGCGGATGCGAATGTGGTCGCCGCCATCCTTGCGACTCACGTAGCCCAGCTCGAATTCGAGCAGTTCGTTGTACATCCGCTTCTCGGCGTCCCCGAGGAGCGAGAGAGCCTCGCCCGGGTCGGTGGCCTCGGGCGACTTGTTGGCCAGCCGCCTGTGGTCCAGGTACAACCTTCTGGCTTCCGCGTGCGTCGAGACGAAGACGAGCGAGCCAAGCCGGTGGACCGGCGCTTTCTCGCGGAGTCGGCCGTAGAACGGGTAAGGATTCCGGGTGAGTCGCGGATCGTCGCGAAGGAGTGCCCGCAGGCCCTCGTTGATGGACGAGCCGACCATGTCGGCATGCTCTACCGCCATCGTTGGCCGCCGCTTCGGTCCACCAGCTGTTCGTAGTGCGGAAGCTCAGTGATCTCACCGGGCGCGCCGCCAGGAAGATTCTGATAGGCCGGCTTTCCCACAGCCGTGACCAGAACACAGGACGCGGCCGTGTCGAAGAAGACCGAAACCTCGTCGTCGAGGAAGCTCAGGGCGGAGGCTCCGAAGGACAGGGCGAACGCGGCCAATGCCAACCGGCCTGACGACAGGCCGGCACTGAAGTTCGCGACACGGTAACCGCGTGCGCCACAGGCCCCGAAGAGCTCATCGAGCCGTGCGGTGTGAAAGACCGCGTAGGCGCAGTTGCCGCCGAGAGGCTGATCAAGGCAGAGCCGACGGGATTGGGCGTGGTGGTCGCCTCGTTTCAACAGCCGCAGGCCAGTCCGATCCCGAACATAGGCGCCAGGAGTCGTGTCGGCGACACAGTGGACGTTCAGATAATGGTCCAGAGTCGCGCGGCTGACACGGTCGAAATCGCCGATGATGTCTCGTGCGACGACCGCCATTCCGAAGTCGAGGAGTTCTCGGGGGGTACCGGTTCGGCACGCATGAGCTGAGTCGAACCACGGCGCAGAATGGCCTCATCGATGGTCATGCCGCCTGGGCACACTGTCTGACGAGCCTTCGTTTCCGCAGCCCCGTCCTCCGCCATTTCGCGCCATCGGCGCACCGCGAGCGGACTGTCGAGAACTCCGGCGCGCTGAGCTCCGACCACCAACGGCAGCACGAGCGGATTCGACGACAGCGGACCCACAGCCGGCCTCAGCGGTGCCGGAGCCGGAGTGTCACCGGCCTTTGTCGTCGGATCGCCCATCCCCAACTCGACCACCACCAGTGGGAACTCCTCGACACCGTCTACGCCGACCAGCCGGGCGACTTCGTCGTCGACGAAGCCGGTCAGCACCCGGACGCGTAGGCTCACCCCCTCCGCGGCAGCAACGAGATTGGCGACCATGGCGCCGGCGTCCCAGTACAAATGACGCCAGCCTCGTTCTCCGTACTTCCAGGCTGTTCGCCAAGGGATACCGGTTATGACCAGGCCGGCCATGGGTCGCTGATCTTCGACGGTCGCACAGGCGTGGGCCAGGAATTCCCGCTCGTCAGTCGGGCGCAATCGATCGAGGCGAAATTCCAGGGGAGCGAAGTGGTAGACGCCGGCTGAGAGGCCGTCCATCGGCCCGCATACCACGTACACTTCCAACGGATGGAGATTACCAGCCGACATAGCCGCCCGGAAATACCTGGGACGCTGTGAGGATCTTGCCGTTGATCGAGTCACTCCGGCACAGAGATGCAAGAGACGTGCGAGCGCCCTCAAGTCAAGGGATACTGGAGCAAATTTGCGAGGGTGACCGTTCCCGGCGAGCGCGGTAATCGCGTCCGATGCGCCGGCACCCAGTTCGCGGGGAAGCTCAACCCGCTCAGCCGCGTGATACTGTTTGAACGGCGACGGACGGTTCGCTGGATCAAGCGGCTGAAAGTCGGCACCGCGCCGATACTTCAGGAGGCAGAAGTACTCACTTGGCGTCAGAGTGGCGCCATTCCTGCTCAGGCGGTGGTACAGCGCGGTGATCTCAACAGGGTCCACGGCGGCCCGAATTCAACGACAGATCACCACGACCAGCCGGGGCGTCGAGCTGCATTTCGGCACGGACATAGTCCGCGACCTGCGCTTGAGCGCTGCCGAGAAATTCGGTGCCAAGCAGTCCACGCTCGTCCAGGTAAGCCTCGATCGCTGTGTACAGCGGCTTTTCGATGACGCAGTCACGGAAGATGAAACTGTCGAAGCACGAGGCTATCGGCGACGTGTCGCATGGCCCGAAAAAGGGACATGGGCCACAGATGGATCGCTTCAGATCAGACTCGTCCGACACCAGTGCCCGATAACTGTCGGACCGAACGATGTCACTGACAGTCATGTGAGTGACATTGCCGACGCGCCAGGAATCTCGGTGCGAGGCACAACTCACCGAACCGTCACGGTCGACGACCAGCACTTCGTGGTTGAGCTTTGTCCGGTCCTGCGGAGATCTCAGCAGGCCCAGTTTTTTCATGACAATGGTCTCGACAGCGTGATCGAAGGGCCGCATCTTGGGAGACATGCCGGCGTCGAACCACAGCTCGAACATCCTGAGCATCGCGTCGAGCATCGCCGAGCGGGACAGTTCGACGTTTCGCAGATCCCTGGACGGCGGCCCCTCGAACAGCGGCAGCAACCTGGTCGGGACGTTGAGGTTGTGGATCTCGCGGAAGACCCCCTCGACCTCCGACGCCGTGTGCCGGGCCAGGACGGTGATCAGCTGGTATGGAATCCCCCTGGCGCGCAGCCGCCCGAGGTTCTGTTTTACTCGCTCCTCCGTCGGACGTCCGTTGGCGGTGACCCGGACGTCGCCGACGAAGTCCAACGACACACCGACTTTGAATTCATGCCGTTGGAGAAGATCCAGCTGCGCGTCGGTCACCGAGAACAGATTCGTCTGGATGCAGTTTCTGAAGCGTCCCTGTTTGATCCACTCGGCAGGGAAGACTTCACGCTGGAGTTCGAGGACACTCTCGAAGTAGGCCGGCGGCAACAGCAGCGGCTCACCGCCGTGCCAGATGAGGCTGGAGTAGGTGGGAATCCCCGACTGGGCTTCCGCCAGCTCGGAGTATTCCAGAATCGCGTGCAGCGTACTCCTCCACACATCCAGCGACATGCGCGCCGGATCGGACAGGAAGTCCCACTCGTAGCAGTACTTACAACGCAGGTTGCACCGCTTCGTTATCTTGATGACCCACTGCACGTGCGTACTCCTCGCGGCAATTCGGACACATCCGACCGTGGAACACCAAACCGGGGCAAAACCCGAGTGGAACGCTAGGCGCGATCGTTTGCCGGCCAGTCCGTGAGCAGCGCGAACATCGCCCAGGATTCTCGCTGCAAAGATGTTCCTCCCACGATCCTTCCTCGTTCGAGGATCATGGTCTTGCCGTCGGCCAGGGTGAACTGACCTGACGGTTCGGGCTGGACGACCTCGCCTCGGCTGAGGATTTCCGCGAACACGGCCCCATCGCGTTGCCGGAGGCGAAGTTCATCTCCCCCCTCAAGCTTGGCCACGGCTTCGTCACTTGACGAGAAAGCTTCCGGGTCGAAAGCAAGGCTCGCACCGATCACTGAACCAGGGGTGGCTGCCTGCAGCCCGCTGCTGACGATCTGGCTCAACGGGCTCTGCTGGATGTTCTCCTGGTCGGCCATTTTCTCCTCCTCATCCCGCGGACAGACGAGACCGTGCGACGAAATGCTTCGTTCACACAAACAAAGAGGCCGCCAATGACGGTCTCGCCCATCGCAAGTTCGCTGGAAGTGGTCGTGTTGATGCCTTCGAGAATGTGGGGTGTACACCTCAGCAAAGGTCTGTGAAATGAATCACATCTACTACGCTGAGCGTAATTTTTTGATCTAGTGGTGTCAACGACACTCACTCGCTTGAGTGACGATATGATCACGGCCTGAAACGAGAAGAGGCACTCGCCGGCGTTCCGGCGCGTCAACTCGGCCGGTTTGGCCGCCCGGCTGTTCCATGATCCACATTGGACATTGCCGGCATTCGGCGCGGCCCATGCGCGCACAGTCGCGGCACCAAGCGACCCGCTGCGCGCCTACACCGTGGTCCAGCCAGGCCAACCTACGGACGCGCGCACGGTGATCGACAGCGACGGGCACGTACGAGCTGGATACGACGCGACCGGCGGCTCCCTGGTGTTGATCCGCCCGGACGGGTACCTCGGCCTGGTGACGAACCCCGGCACCGCCGAGCGGATCAACGACTACGGGACCGCGCCGCACGGCTCCCCCGCCACCCGCGCGGCCCCCGCCCCATGAGGCCGAACGGCCCCCCATCCCCCGCCGCGGTAGCAGAGCACCCCCACGGTATCGCTCTGCTCCCGCGGCACCCCCTTTGGTGTTTCCGACAGGTCCGGCCTGTCTGCTAGCCAGCATGAACCCCCCACGACCTCTCGTCAGTGCGGCTCCCGTCTCCTGAGCCGACGGGAGCCGGGCGACGCGGTCGCACGACGGCCGCGGCGGACCAGACTGACCGGCATGCGAGAACGACATTCACCGGCGACAGTGCCTCGGGAGTGAACGCGGGCCATGGCGAATTCGCGTGACGACCCACGCCGCACTGGTAACCTGACGAGCCAGTGGTCGCAGCGGTCAGTGCGCGTCTTCGCCGGGAGCCGAATCGCTCGCCGTGCTTCGGGGGAACGCGGTCGAGGCAGGTGTCTTCAGATGTCTGAACAGCCGGCAACTTTCGGTGCGGAGTTGCGGCGTCGGCGGACGGCTGCCGGGTTGTCACTGGCCGAGTTCGCCAGGCGGGTGCACTACAGCAAGGGCTATCTCGGCAAGATCGAGACCGGCGACAAGCCGCCCGGCGCTGACCTCGCCCGACGCTGCGACGCGGTCCTCGACGCCGGTGGCCGACTGGTCGCGCTGGTCGCGGTGGCCACCAACGAACAACCTCCGAGCCCGTCACCGAGTGCCGAACCCGAACAGGACGGCGAGGTATGGGTGATGAGCATGGAACCGGACGGGACGAGCCGGATGGTGCCGATGCGTCGCCGTGAGGCACTGACGGTGGGGGCCGCTTCGCTGCTGGGCCTGAGCCTGGGCACCAGCGGCGCGTCGGCCGCGGCGGCCCAGCAGAACGGCACGATCACGGCATTCCGGACCCTGTTCGAGCAGACGCGCAAGCTGGGTCAGATCGCGGGTCCCAGCGTGGTGCTGCCGACCGTCATCGCCCAGACCCACACACTGCGCGGCATGGCGGCCAAGGCGTCCTCCCCGACCCGCGTGGAACTGCTGCGGCTGGCCTCCCGGTATGCCGAGTACGCCGGGTGGATGACCCAGGAAGCCGGTGACGACCGGGGGTCGCTGTGGTGGACCCGCACCGCGGTCGACCTGGCCACGGCCGCGGGCGACACCGAACTGAAGACGTACGCCCTGATCCGGCAGGCGCTGATCACGCTCTACCGTGACGACGCCGCGGGCACCATCGAACTAGCCCAGCAGGCCCAGGCCGATCCGGCCACGCCGCTGCGGATCCAGGGCCTGGCCGCCTTGCGGGAGGCGCAGGGCCACGCCCTGGCCTGCGATCCCGACCAGTGCTTCCGTGCGCTCGACCGCGCCGAGCACCTGCTGGCCAAGGCCGCGGACGAGACCTCGGACGGTATGGCGCTCGGCCCGGCGTCGGTGACCAGCCATCGGCAGCAGGCCATGGTGACCGGCTGGTGCCTGCACGACCTCGGCCGCAGCGAGCAGGCCGGTGAGGTGCTCGACCGGCAGCTGAGTCTGGTCCCCGACAGTGCCCGCCGGGTGCACGCCCGCTTCGGCGCCCGCCGGGCGCTGGCCTATGCCACGGCAGGCGAGGTCGACCACGCCGTCACGCTGACCCATCAGGTGCTCAACACCGCGGAGGTGGTGGACTCGGCGACCATCCGCGTGGACCTGCGCCGGCTCGCCCGTTCTTTCGCCCGGTACCAGACGCATCAGCCCGTGCGTGAGCTGTTCCCGCGGCTCAACGAGACTTTGCGTAGTCCGATCGGCTGACTCCTTGCCACCCCGGCTAGCCTCGACACCGTGAGCGACGGCTCATCAGGTCACGGTGCGCGGGGGATGTCACGTGGGTGGTGTATTCATCAACTACCGCACCGGCGACGGCGAGTTCGCGGCGACGCTGATCACGAGGGTGCTCGTGGCCCGGTTCGGCGCGGAGCACGTGTTCCTCGCCAGCAGGTCGATCCGCCCTGGTGAGGACTTCGCGCAGAAGATACTGGAACGGCTCAGGCAGTCCGACGTCCTGCTCGCGGTGATCGGGCCGCGCTGGCACTCGGTCACCGACCGGCAGCGCCGCCGTGAGGTCGACGGCACGGACGACTGGGTGCACCGGGAGATCGCGGAGGCGTTCCGGTACGGCCTGCGGGTGATCCCGGTGTTCCTCGACCACACCATCGGCCTCGCCGAGCCGGAACTGCCCGCCGACCTGGCGCCGCTGGCGCGTTGTCAGTTCCTGCGGCTCAGCCACCGCAACGACACCCGTGACCTCGCCCGGCTGGTCGACGAACTGGGCGACCTCGTCCCCGGGCTGGTGCTCAACCGGGTCTTCGCCGCCCCCTCGTCGCCCACCTCGAATCCGCCCAGCCCGAACCTCGAGCCCAGTGCGTGGCTGCGTCCCGAGTACCAACTGGTGCCCTTCGGCGGGCGGGAGACCGAACTCGCCGACCTCAAGGCCCGGCTCGGCGCGCCGAAACCGGTGTCGGCGCACGTGATCACCGGGCCCGCCGGGCAGGGAAAGACACGTCTGGCCCAGCAGTTGTGCCAGGACATGACCGCGCACGGCTGGGTCGCCGGTGCCGTGCACGACAACGCCGCCATCGCCGACCTGATCAACCTGAGCAGGACCGGCAGCCCGCTGCTGGCGGTCATCGACCACGCCGAGACCCGCTTCGAGCAGGTCCACGCCATGGCGGCGGCGTTGACGGAGCGCTCCCCCACGTTCCCGCCCGCGCGGCTGCTGCTGCTCAGCCGGGACACCGACGAGTGGCTACGGCGGTTGCGCACCCATACCGACGATCGCGTCAGCACGTTGTTCCGGACGATCGACGAACGTCCTCTCGCACCACTGGCCCCGACCGTCGCCGAACGCCAGGCGGAGTTCCTCCGCGCGGCGGCCGCGTACACCGACTACCTCAGTCTCCCCGCGACCGGCCGTACGCCACCGTCCGATCTGGACAATCCGCGTTACGCGTCCGTCCGGACGATCCACGCCACCGCGCTCGTGTCGGTGCTCACCACGAACGGGACCAAGCCGGACCCGGAACTGCACCGTGCCGCGCGGCCTGAGTCCCCGTATCGCGGCCTGCAGCCGTTCCAGGAGCAGGACGCGAGATTCTTCCGCGGCCGTGACCCGCAGATCCGGCAACTCAGTGCGCTCGTGGACCAGCACCCCTTGGTCCTGGTCACCGGGGCGTCCGGGAGCGGGAAGTCGTCGCTGATCCGGGCCGGGCTCTTTCCCTTGCTACGCCGGCACGACATCGCGCTGGCGACGTTCCGGCCGGCCGCGGGCGCGCAACCGCGCGAACTGCTGGCCCGTGCCCTGGCGCCGGTCCTGGGCTACGAGCCGACCACTCGGGACATCGCCTCGCTGGCCGACGCGATCGTCCAGAAGGCCGGGCACCTGGTGCTGTTCGTGGACCAGTTCGAGGAACTTGTCGAGGCCGACCCGGACGCGGCACGGGAACTGCTCGAACTCGTGGCCGCGCTGCTGCGGGCGGCACCGCCTCGACCTGCGACGACACCGGCACTGCGGGCCGTGTTCACGGCACGGTCGGCGGATCTCGGCGACCTGCTCCCCGCCGAGTTCACCCCGGCGCCGCAGTGCCTGCCGTTGCCCAGGATGGGGCCCGCGGAGCTGCGGGAAGCGATCACGGGACCGGCCGACCTGCCGCTCGTGACGTTCGAACCGGGTCTTGTCGACCGGATCATCGCCGACGCGACGGACGCTCCCGGCCAGTTGCCGATCGTGGAGTTCGCGTTGACGCGGCTGTGGGAGTCGCATCAAGGCGGCACGCTGACCCACCGCATGTACGACGAGCAGGGCGGGGTGGCCGGGCCGTTGGCCGTGTACGCCCAGGAGGTCTACGACCGGCAACTGGTGCCGGACGAGCAGAAGCTCGCCGAACGGCTGCTCGTGCAGCTGGCCAGGCCGGGCGACGACGGGACGTTCACCCTGACCCCGGCCCAGCTCGACCGGCTGGAGCCCGCGTCCCGCAGCCTGGCGCGGATACTCGCCCACCACCACCTGGTGGTCCTGCGGCATGACCCCGGTCAGGCCGAGGTGGTCGCGCTGGCCCACGAGGACCTCGTGCAGCAATGGCCGCGGCTGCGGGAATGGCTGATCGCCGCCCGGGATTTCCGGTCATGGCAGGAACAACTCAGGATCGCGCTCGAGCAGTGGCGACAGCACAACGATCAGAGCACCCTGCTGCGTGGCGCATCTCTTGCCACAGCCCAGGACTGGCTGGCCAAGAACCCGTCCGGCTTCACCGACGACGAACGCGCGTACATCACCGCCAGCCACACCCACGAGCGCCGCGGAACCCGTCGCTGGCGCATGACAACCGCCTTGATCGCGGTGCTCGCGCTCGTCGCCACCGTATCCGCCGCGGTTGCCCTCAACCGCAACAACGAACTCACCGACCAACTGCGGCAGGCCGCGGCGGTTTCCCTGGGCCAGGAGGCGTTGCGGCGCAGCGACACCAATCCCCTGGCAGCGCTGCAGTTCGCCCAAGCGGCCTGGTACCACGACCCGAGCCGGCCCGAGGCGTACGCGGCCCTGCTGCAGCAGTACCTCAAGTTCGCCGCGGCGGACGAAGTCCGGTCGGGCCTCTGGTCGGGAACCGTGGACGGGGTCTCCACCAGCGAGGACGGCCAAGTGACGGCGGTCGCGGAAGCGGATGGCAAGATCACCGTGTGGACCGGCCTGTTCGGGCCCGCGCCCCGGAGCTGGTTCGTGGCCACCATCCCCGACCAGCAGGAGATCCTGGTGAGCCCGGACGGCCGTTGGCTCGCGGTGACCGACGACCGCAGCAGTGTCTCGCTCTGGGACGTCAGCCAGCGCAGCGGTTCGCTGCCGCTGCGGTCCGCTGCCGGTCCAGCCCAGACCGAGCACCCGAGCAGGCTTTCCAGCGCGGCTTTCTCCCCGGACGGCGGGCTGTTCGTGGTGACGTCACAGCGATCCGGACCGGGGGCGTCGAACTCCGTCGAAGTATGGGACGTCCTGCAGCGCCAACCGGCGACGAACGGTTTCACCGCGGGACCGCCTGTCGAAGCCATTGCCGTGCAGCGAGTCGAACCGGACGGCAAGAGCGCGTGGTTCGGTGAACAGCACGTCGATGGGACATGGCACAACGTCCTGCGCGACTTGGGCACGGGTGCCGTCCTGCGGGAAACCGCCGCGGACTTCGTCACACCGGACGGCGTGACCGCCGAGTGCCAGGACCATCGACTGTCCATCCTGGACTCGGCCACCGACGCGGTTCGCCTCAGCAGGTACACGCCCGGGTGCCCGGCAGCCACCGCCCAGGGCCTCACGGACCTGAGCGGCAGATACGCCGTGGTCGACGACGGCTCGTCCCAAGCGTCCTTCCGGCACCTCGTCCTGATCGACCTGGCCACCGGCGACACTTACGCACTCCAGTGCCCGCCCAAGCCCTACCGGCAACCGGAGAACGACCTCACGCGGTACAACACGGAACCCATCATGGTGGTGCCGAACGGTTCAGGTCCGCCGACGGTGTTCATGTTCGGCACGGACGGCACCCTGTTCCGGTTCCGTGCGACCGGGCCGGTCGACGACTTCACCCAGTCCGCTCCTCCGGCGGCACCCGGTTTCACCGCGCTCAGCCCGGACGGACGCCTGCTGGTCACGATGACCGAGCAGGGGCTGCTCGCGATCGACATGACCACGCGGCGACGGCAGGCCGGCGGACCGGAGACCACCACGGGCAGGCTCCGGCTGGCGAAAAACCCCCGGCTGACCTTCAGCAAGGACAGCAAGTGGCTGCTCGCGGTCGGCGAAGCGGGCGAACTGGTGGTGCTGTCCACCACCGACTTCGCCGTCCGACGGCGAATCGTCCCGCCGAACTACACGGGAGTGACCTTCGAGACGTCCATCGTTCCCATCGTCGACGACGAAGTGGCCTTGGTGCACGCGGCGAAAGTCATCACCTGGCGAGTCAGCACCGGTGAGCAGATCACCGATGACCACGAGCTGCGCAGCGCGGACGGATCGAAGTCGTACGAGTTCTCTCGGCGTGCCATCGCCATACCGTTGCCCGGAGGGTCCAGCCGGATGCTCGTCACGTCGCCGGACGGCGCCGAGATATGGGACGTGCGCGAAGGCCGGCTCGTGCGGTCCCTGCAACCCCGGCCGGGCAGCCAGGCCGCCGCCGTGGTCTCCGAAGAGCTCCTTGAGCGGGTCGCGCTGCACTACCGCAACGACGGACTGATCGAGTTGTGGACTCCGGAGGACGGCGACCCGAGACCGCTGCCCAGACCGATGCCCGGTGACCTGTCGCTGGTGGCGTTCTCCGCTGACGGCAAGCTGATCGCCGACGCCGGAAACGGCACCGTGCGGATCTGGGATCCGGAAACCGGGATCGGTGTCGGCAGCTTCCGCACTCCCGGGCTTCCGAGCAGTTGGTCGTTGCGCGACAACGTCCTGGTGGCCGCCACCGCGAACAGGCCGGTGGCCATCGACATGACCCCGCAGCACTGGCTTGACCAGCTGTGCCGTATCAACAATCGCGACTACCGGCCCGAAGAACGGGAACTCCTTCCCGCCGGAGCCGATCCCACATCGCCGTGCACGTCCCCGCGCTGAGCGAAACACCCTAGTCACAGGTGATGTTCAGACAGCCTTTCGGGTTGCCTGTCTCGCTGTTCCGAAGGTCGATCGTCACGGTCCCCGGGGGAGCGATCATGCCGTATTCGCCGTTGTTCTCCGCGTAGTTGTCGGACACCTCGACATGCGTACCAGGAATGAGCTCCTCGATCCGAAGACCGTCACGGCCGTATACCGGATGCTCCGGGTCTAGACCGTTGGAAATGAACTTGTTCTGCGAGATTATCAGCGACCCGACCGGCTCGTCTGGCATGTGCTGTTGCACGTGCAGGCCATACCCCCGGCTTCCTGTTATGGTGTTCCTCACCACCTCCCCTTTGATTCCGATGCGATACCCGTCCTCGATGTTCAATCCTTGGGTTTGCGCACCACTGAAAACGTTGTCCGCAACGACGAACTCGCCACGCACCACCATGGTGGGATTGTTGTCCATCACGTTCCTGCTGACGAAGTTCTTGTCGCCGTCCACATTGATGAGCCCTTTGATCAGGCTGTTGGTGACCACGGTCTCAGCACAGGCGGCGCCAAAGAACTCGACGAGCACCACTTCGCTCGAGTCGATACGGAACGTCGAGCTGTCCCGCTCCGAACCGCCACAGTTGAGATACCTGGTCTGAATGTCGCTCCCCTCCGAAAAAAGACACGAAGTGCCGTTCCGGCAGTACGCACCACCCCAGCCGTCGTCACCCACGACACTCGAGCCGACAAAGGCGACCGAGGACCCGTTGTCGAACAAGAACGGGTTGTAGGCCCGCAGCGTCGTACTGCGCAGCTGGACGTTGCGGGCCTTCTCGCCGTAGATCCCGAAGACTTCCTCGTCCAAGGGCACCGTCGCTCCCGCCACGGTCGCGTTGGCGATGGTGACGTCGGCGACGTCGATTATTTCGATGCCGGTACGGAACTGGGTGATCGAGCCATTGCGAATGGTGATGTTCCTGATGGGCTCCGATCCCGCGAGCACGATCCCCTTCCGCGGCGCCTGAGCGTTGTCCGTGGCGATCTTGTGGCCACCCAGGTCCAGGACGACGTCGCTGGCGGCGATCTTCAGGCCCACGTCACCGGTGCAGTTGAGGTCCTTCGTCAGCACGACGTCAGCCCTGATGACGTCTCCACAACGCACTTCGCGCGTCTCGGGCGTCACGGTGAACTGCTTGGACGACTGAACCGTGGTGGCACCGGCGGTCACGGTGTGCGTCGCGGTGTAGGTGCCTGGTTTGGTGAACACGTGCTGGAACACCGGCTCGTTCGACGTGGCCTCAGTGCCTGCTTCACCGGTCACGGACCACGCCGTGATCTGCGGGCGCATCCCGGCCAGTTCGGCACTGAACCGCACCTGCTCACCGACCCGGGGCGTCTCGGGCTCGACGGCGATCCGCACGATCCGCGGCGGCGCGTCCAGCGCGTCGACGACGACCTGCGCGGACGCGTTGACAGCCTGCCCGTGGCGTGCGCGCGCCGCGACAGCGACTGTGTACGTCCCAGCACGGTCGTACTTGTGCCGGACCCTGGTGCCCTTCGCCCCGGCGCCGTCCCCGAATGTCCATTGTGTATCGAACAGAACCGTGCCTCTGGCTGTCACGGTGAACTGGAACTCGTCACCGACAAGTCCCCGGTCGCGTGGGCTGATCGTGATGGACAACGCCGGGGCGGACGGCGTGCCGGGCCGTGAATCGCCGGGAGTACCCCCGCGCGGCCCGGTCGCAGGTGGTGCCCCGCTGACCGGTGCGCCGCTGACTGGTGCGGCCGCACCTGGCCCGGAGGTGGCCGCACCCGACGACGTGGGTTGAGTTCGTTGCCCCGGCTGGTATTTGGTGATGGGCCGGATCCGGCCGTCGGGGTCGATGACACCGGCCTGCTCGCCGCCGGGGTCGTTGTAGAAGACCACGCCGTCCCGGGCGAGCAGTTCGAATCGCACGGGGGCCTCGAAAAGCCGGCGCTCGGCCACCACCCGCCCGCTCGCCAGGTCGATGACCCAGATCCGGCCGGTCGCGTGGTCCGGCACCACCACGTGGCCGTCCGCCTCGACCGGCTCACCGAGATCCGCCGGGCCCTGGCTCACCTCGACCGGAGCGGTGCACGCGTCCGCGTCGAAGGAACAGCTCAGGAACTGGCCGCGGGACCCGACCGCGATCAACAGCCTGCCTTCTTGTGACGACCCACTCACCGCCACGGTGTCGTCAGGCCGCAGTGGCACCGTGACCGACTCCTGGACCGCCCCGGTCTTCGGGTCCAGGAGTTCCACCGTGCCACGGGCCAAATCCACCACGGCAGGACCGTTCGCGGTCGTGGTCAGCTTGCTCTTGCCGGGCGTATGGGCCTGCGGCCGCGAATGGCGTGTCCCGTCGGAGAACCAGACCAGTTCGCCGGAACGCTGGTCAAGCGCCCAGAGGTGCCCGTCGGCGTCCATCACGGCTTCGTCCACCGAGGTACCGGCGGTCAGCTGGTGCGGTTCTCCCCGGGATTCCATCGTCTCCGGATCCGCCTTCACGAGCAGTCCGCGCGCCGAGTCCAACGTGTAGAGCGCGTGCGGCGTCGCGAACACGCTGAGCTGGGCGCCAGGCCTCGCGACCGGCGCCAACGGGCGGGACAGCTCGAGTGTCGCCCCGTCAACCCGGACGACCGAGCCGACCGCGCGGTTGAGGGCGTACCCAGTCGTCCCTTGCTGCACGGCGTCCAGGTCCGTGCCTGGCTGGCCGACCTGGACCTGTCCGGCCACCGCCGCCGAAGCGCCGTCCAGCAACGTGAGCTGCCCGGTCTCGTCGGACGCGACCCATGCGATGCCTGACCGCAACCGAACCTGCGGGGCGCGGTCACCCGCATGATCCCAGCCGACGATGACTCCCGTGGCCACCGTGGCGGCCGCGACCATGCCCGCCAGCACCCGCCGTCCGCGCCACATCGGGCTGAACCAACGCACCACGTGATCAATGATCATCTCGGTGACTCCCCAGTTGTCCGGCCTGCCGCCACCCGGCGATGACCGGCCGCGGATCGAGCCTCGCCCGAAGCCGGCGCACGGAGAAACGTCTCGGGTACAGCTGCCGCCGCAGTTGCGCCTCGAGCTGCCAGGCCCGGTGAACCTCATCGTCGTCCGGTTCGTCGCGCGCGTACACCGCCATGGTGGCCAACGGCGCTAGTTCTGACAACGGGTTCGCGGCATCACCCAGCGTACCGACTGCGTGCGCCGCGATCTCGCTGGCGGTGAGCGAGCCTGACGTGGGAATGCCGCGTTCGGTCAGCCGATCCGCGGCTTCCTGCCATGCCCCCATGACGCGCGCGGCGTTGCCGCGTGCACGGCGACGCCGCCGTCGCCGATGTGCTTTCACTCCCGTGATCATCGTCGCCAGCAGTACGACCAGGGCCGTTGGGACCGAGGCCACGAACGCCGCCTCCACCAGTCCTTCGTTTTGGCCGCTGCCCGACCGTGGCGGTGTCTGCGGCGGTCGCACCGCGGGCGGCTGCTGGGCCACTGGAGGCTGCGCGGGCCGCGGAGCGACTGTCGGCCTGTCCGGTGTTTCGGAGGCGTCCTGTGACGTGTCGGTGGGCTCGAACACGACCCAGCCGTAGCCGTCGAAGTGCACCTCCGCCCAGGCATGTGCGTCGCGGGTGGTCACGGTGTAGGAACCGTCCGGGCTGTCGTCGAGCTTGTAGCCCACAGCAACCCTGGCCGGGAAACCCGCGGCACGGGCGAGTACCGCGAATGCCGACGCGTTCTGCTCGGCATAGCCGGCACTGGTCCGGGTCAGCAACCTGACCAGGGCGGCGTAGGAATGTCCTGACAGCGCGTCCACCTGGTACGGCAGGGCACGCAGGTGCTCCTCGATCGCCGTCAGCTTGCCGTACGGCGTCGTTTCGATGGCTGTGAGCTGCTGTGCCAGTGCCCGCAGCAGCGGCGGCATGTCTTCCGGCACATCGGTGTAGCCACGGTAATCCGGGGTGGTGGTCGGTGCCGCTCGAAGCAGCCCCTCGTCGTGGTCGGTCAGTTGCCCGACGAGGTCGTACTCCACTCCGCGCAAGGACCGCAGGGTGCTGACGAGCACGCCGGAAGTCGTGCTGAAGCCGACAGGCTCCTCGCCGGGCTGTGCGATGTCGAGTTGCCTGGGCCAGCCGAGCGTCGGCAGGAACGGTCCGTTCAGGTCCTCGATGGTGATGTGCGCGGACACCGTCCGGGAGTTGGTGAGCGCAGGATCGGTCGCGAGTTGACGGCCCGCGACGAGGAACTGGTCCGTCGAGGTCCACGACACGCCGTCGAAGCGGTTCAACGCGGCGAGCCTGATCCGGTCCGGCCGCCGCTCACCGGTCACGCGCACGGTGAACAACCGGCGAGGTGGTTGTTCCCGTAGCTGGCCTTTGAGCCTGGCCAACGGCGTGAGCGTGTCGATGATCCGCACGGGCGGAGGCCTCAGGGTCCGGGGGTCGAACCGCTGCTCGCCGGAAGCCAATGGGGATGTCTGGCCGTAGAGAACGGCAGGCACCGCGATCAGCACCACGGCAGGCAGGCCGAACAACAGCTTGCTGGTCATCGCTCGACGGTCGCGTTCCGACCGGGCACCGAGGCGGACGGTACGCAGCAACATCAGCGACAATGCCGCCGTGAGGAAGAGCACTGTGGTAGTCAGGTGGACACCGGGCTGTTTGCCGAGGTACAGCAACGCGAGCACGAACGCCACCAGCACTGGCGCGATCGGTGCGAGCACATTCCGGGTCCGCACAGCGAGTGTGGCGGCCGTGAACGCCGCGATCCACGTGATGAGCACCGGCGTGATCAGCAGATCTGGCCGCACATCCGCGGGCGGTGCCACCAGGAACAGTCGTACCCATCCGTCGAACACGGCCCGCGCCAGCTCCGACGCGGTGCTCCCAGTGGGCAAGCCATAGTAGAGGGTGCCGCGGAAAACCCCGTATACCGCCAGAACCACGAACCCGGCGACCGCTGCCAGCAAGGTTCGGACCATTCGCCACCGGCGTAGTCCGGCCACGGCAGCGATCAACGCACCGGCCAGCGCGGCGGCGCAAACGGTTGGCAGGTAGCCGATGGAGGCGAAGAACCGACCGTACAGCAGCCCTGTCGCGATGGTCGCCACCGCGCACAGGGCGACCTCGGCGAGCCGAAACGGCTTGTCCCCGTTCACGATCGGACCAGCTGATTCCATCTGGCCTCGAACTCCGTGCTGGTCCGCGCGCCGATCGTCACCACACCGGGTAGCGCCTCCACATCGACTTGTCCGATATGGACGAGGCTGACGGCGAGGAACTGGGACCTCAGCACCGCGAGGCTGGCCAGTTCACCAGGATCTGCTTGCCCTGTCACGATACTCAGGGCCACTCGCTCCCCTGCGGGCACGATGGCACCGAGCATGGCGTCGAGCGCCAGCAGGCCGCGGTCCGACGTCGAGCACCGCACACCGGACAACAGATCGAGGGCAGCGGCTTCGCCTTCGGCGACGTCCAGGTCCGCGGTGGTGCCACAGACAAGCGGGTGCCCGACCTTCTCCGCTGCCACACACAACGACGCAGCCACTCGCACTGCCTCCTCGAACGACGAGCCACTGTACGGCTTCGCACTGGTGTCGAGGATCACCACGTGCCGCGGCTCGTTGGGGATGACGTTGTGCCTGACCATGAGCTCGCCGGTGCGCGCGGTGGACTTCCAGTGGATCCGCCGCCAGTCGTCACCGGGCTGGTAGACACGCAGGCTGTGGAATGCCACGCCGTCCTGCGGGGAACTGGCCGAGGTCGGTCCTTCCACGTCACGCGGACCGCCCAGCGGCAGCGGATCGATGTGATGCACCCGCGGGTACACCGACAACAGCGCCTCACGGCCACTCGTCCGTCCACTGTGGAGCAGCCGGAGCGGGTCGGAGTGATCGAGGGTGACCGGCGGGATCACATACCGGCCACGGCGGAAAGGCGGCAACGAGTAGACCGTCTCGAAGTTCTCGCCGACGGCCAGACTCGGCAACGGCACCGTGACGCGATGATCGGCGACCGTCTCCACGGCCAGCAACGGAGTGCTGCGACGACGCCCGACGTTCGTCACGGTCAGCACGCCATGGACGACAGCGCCTTCCTCCACTCGCCCGGGGTTGATCTCGCGCAGCACCGTCAACCTCGGGCGCGCGAGCAGCCACGCCGCCGCGACGAGCAGCGCCATGACACAGGCGAAGCCGAGGATCACCAACTCAGGCGAATCGATCCACACCCCGGCCAGCAGCAGGATGACGCCGGTTGCGGCGACCGTCAGGCCCGTTGCGGTGATCACATCGGCTCACCGCGGTTCTGGCAGGCGAGGAACCGGGATTCCGGCCAGGATCTCCGCCACGATGGCCTCCGGTTTCTGTTTGCGCAGCCGCGCCTCGGAGGTCAGCAGCAGCCGGTGGTTCAACACCGGCACCGCGACGGCCTTCACGTCGTCGGCCGTGACGAAGTCCCGCCCCATCGACAGCGCCCATGCCTGCGCGGCGGTCGCCAACGCGATGCTGCCACGGGGGCTGACGCCGAGGTGAACGTCCGGGTGCTTACGGGTCGCCCTGGTGATCGTGGCGACGTAGGTCCGCAGGTTCTCGGCGACGTGCAGGTCCCGCAGCGCGGTGATCATCGTGCGCAGTTCGTCCAGCTCGATGACGGGCTTGAGCTCCTCGGGCCGTCGCCGCGCCAGCCCACCGGTCACGATCGCGACCTCGTCGGCCAGTTCCTCGGGGTAGCCGATGGAGATCCGCATCAGGAACCGGTCCAGCTGGGCCTCGGGCAACGGATACGTGCCGTGCTGCTCGACCGGGTTCTGTGTCGCGATGCACAGGAACGGATGCGGCACCGCGTACGGCACACCGTCCACCGTCACCTGGTGCTCGGCCATCACCTCCAGCAGTGCGGACTGGGTCTTCGGCGAGGCCCGGTTGATCTCGTCACCCAGCAGGATGTTGGCGAACACCGGGCCCTGCCGGAACTCGAAGCCGCCACCTGCCTGGTCGTAGACCTGGACACCGGTCACGTCGGACGGCAGCAGGTCGGGCGTGAACTGGACACGTTTCACCGCCGCACCCTCGACCGACCGCGCGATCGCCTTGGCCAGGGACGTCTTCGCCACCCCGGGGACGTCCTCGATCAACAGGTGTCCCTCGGCGAGCAGGCAGACGAGGGCGAGCCGGACGACCTCGGACTTCCCCCGGATGAATTCCTCGATGTTTCCCGTCAACTGAAGAAAGCGTCGATGGAACATCGCCGTATCGGGCAATTGCGCCACTCCATACCTGCAGTTTCACCCGGTGGTCACGCCAGGCCGCCATGGTATTCACAGTCCGCCCGGGAAGTCACGTCTTCGACCGAATCGCAGCCGTCGGCTTCGCCGGGCATGGAGGCGTGATCATCGGACGTGTCGTCCCATGATCACGCCAGAGTAGTCCACAAAGGTCAGCGCGACCCGGTCGCCTGGCCGCTCCCCGGTCCGGACGCGGCCTGTCCGATCAGGACGGACTCCGCCGCCCGCTCAGGCTTGGCCGATCAGCGCCAGGTCCCTGCGCGTGAGCGTCGCCGACCAGACCGGCCTGCCGATGACGCGGCGCTGGTCATGGCCGCCTTGATCGCGTGATCCGCCGTTCGAGCAGGATCGCCGGGATCGTGATCAGGGCAAGACCCGCACCGAGCCACGGGATGGAGCCGACACCGGCACCGGCGGTCAGGGCGGCGCCTGCGAACACGGGAACCAGCGAGATGCCAAGCTGGAACGCCGACACGGCGGTGGCACCGGCGAGGGTGGGCGCCTGTGCCGCGATCGTGAAGACCCGCCCGTAAATGGCCGGGTTCAGCACGAACCCCGCGACGCCCATGAGCAGGATCAACGGCACGACGACCACGGCGTGCCCGGCGAGGAGCGCGAGCAGGACCGACGCGACCCCGATGCCGACCGTCCCAGCCAGCAGCGCGGAATACGGCCGCCCGTCGGAGATCCGGCCGCCGACCGACAGGCCGACGAAGGCGCCGACACCGAACAGGGTGAGGATCGCGGGCACCCACACAGCTCCGATGCCGGTGACGTCGGTCAGGAACGCCGCCAGGTAGTTGTAGGAGATCATGTAGGCAGCGGTGCTCAACAAGGTGACCGCGTAGACGATCCACAGCCGGGGCTGCCGCATGACGCGCAGTTCTCGCCGCACACTGGGTTCTTCGTGCGCGCGGGCGGCGGGCACCGCGGCGACGGTCAGCAGGGCACCGGCCACGGTAAGCGCGACCACGACCCAGAACCCGCCGCGCCAGCCGGTGAAATGGCTGACCAGCGCGCCCGCCGGCCCACCCGCGATCATCGCGAGGCTCAGTCCGCTGACCACCACCCCGGAGGCGCGCGCTGTGCGGTCGGGAGGGACAAGGGCGATCGCGGTGACGGCGGCGACCGCCCAATATCCCGCGTAGGCCAGTCCGCAGAGGAAGCGTGTGGCCAGCAACAAACCGTAGTTGTCGGTCAGCAGGCCGATCGCCACCGAGGCGGCGAACGCGGCCTGCGTGACCACCAATGTCGTTCGCCGAGGCCAGCGCAGGGTCGCGACGGCCAACGGCGGCCCGCCGAGGACCACTCCGACCGCGAACGCCGAGATCAACGCACCGGCCGAGGACAGCGAGATCCCCAGGTCGTCGGCGATCCCCGGCAGCACCCCGGCGACCAGGAACTCCGCGCTGCCCATGGCGAAAAGGCTGAACGCGAGCAGGTAGACGCCCACCGGCAGCCTCCGGCCGGAGGTCGCCGCCTGCTCTTCGGTGTGGACACTCATCGGCCGGCACCCCCGGCCGGCTTGATGGCCAGTCGCTGCCGCACGGCACGGTCGACGGCGGCCCACACCCCGGGCACGCCGGTGCGGTCGACGGCCGGCCAGCCGTCCTCCCCCGCCGCACCGGCCCCGATCACCACTCCATCACAGTCGAGTTCGGACAGTTTCGCCCCACTCATCGACGATCACCTCCGCCGCCATGCTGCGACCCGCGTGTACCGATCGGCAACGAATGTTGCTGAAATCGGGACGCCGACGTGGTGTCATGGGGTCATGACCCAGTTCGAGGACCTCAACCGAGCGCTCGCCGACACCGGTCCCCGGCTCAAGCGGCTGCGGACACAGCGCGGGCTGAGCCTGTCCGATCTGTCCGAGACGACCGGGATCTCCAAGAGCACCCTGTCCCGGCTGGAGGTCGGGCAGCGGCGGCCCAGCCTCGAGCTGCTGCTGCCGATCGCCCGCGCCTACCGGATTCCGCTGGACGAGCTGGTCGGCGGGCCGGAGGTGGTCGACCCGCGGATCCGCCCGACGCCACGGCGGGTGGACGGCAGCGTGGTGCTGCCGCTCACCCGCCGGCCCGGGCCACAACACACCTTCAAGACGATCATCCCGCCCCAGCGCGACACCCCGGACCTGTGCACCCACGACGGCTACGAGTGGCTGTACGTCCTTTCCGGACGGTTGCGGCTCGTCGTGGGCTCGCAGGACCTGGTGCTCGAAGCCGGTGAGGCCGCGGAGTTCGACACCCGGCTGCCGCACTGGTTCGGCAGCACCGGCGACGGCCCGGTGGAGGTGCTCAACATCCTGAGCCCGCAGGGCGAACGCATCCACGTGCGGATGCGGGCCGAGGAGGACTGATCTTCGAGGTCAGGCGGCCTCGTCCTGCCAGCCGATCGGCAGCGAGATGTGTTCGTGCGTGATCGACCACCTGCCGCCCGACCGTTGGCAGCACACGGTCGATCGCACCCAGACCGCGCCCTCAGGCCGCCCTTCCTTGCGTTCTCCGCTGTCCAGGTGAAGCATGTGCGCGAACGCGACATCTCCGCTCGTCGCCACTTCGAGCTCGTGCGTCTCCAGACCGATAGGGCCGTCGTATTCGTCGAACCACCGCAGGAAGTTCCGGCGGACTTCATCCGTTCCCGTGAACTGAACTGGCGGGACGACGTCGTAGTAGACGATCGTGGGCGCGTACAACGCCATGAGCCCGTCGATGTCCTTGGCCCGGCAGGCCTCGACCCGCCTGTCCAGCAGCGCCATGACCTCCGGATCGGTCGTCGGCGTCATCGCATCCTCCGTGATCTGCCGCGACCAGTTCGCCTGGCCGCGGTTCCTGTGGTCTCACCAGTCCGACGACGCAGCTCGCCGGAATGTGAGGTGCCACGGCAGCACGGCCGGGATGATCGCCGAGCAGGCTTCCGGGCGCCGCCGTGGTCATCGCGATCGCCGTCTCGGCGACGAGCGTGACCACGGCGAGCGCGAACAGCCAACGCCGTACCGCCGCAACCAGCCGAATCGGCGAGCCGGACGGGCGCCACCCGTGCGAATCCGGTCCATAAAGGACTCAGGGAGGAGTCCTCATCCCGGGTAAGGCGTACTCAGATCAAGTAAAGCCAGTACTTCTGGCTGGCCGGGCTGTTGGCGTGCGGACCGGTGCAGTCGTAACGGTACGCCTTCCCGGACAGCACATACTGGAAACCCGCGGTCCGGCACGCGGATTCCGTGGCGTACTTGGCATACGGGTCCTGCGCGGACGCCGTTCCCGCGCCTGCCAGCATCACGCCGACAGCAGCCGAGGTGACCGCGGCCGTTGCCAGGATTCGTTTCATGGGCGTTTCCCTCCAGTGGACGTCGATGATCATCTTGGCACGGCCGGGAGGAATCGGCATCCCCTGGCGTAAAACCCGCAAGCCCGGCGCCACTCTGTCCACAAAGGAGTGGTCGGCATCGCTTACCGTCGACACATCCGTTCGCCGCCGGAGATCGTTGCCGAGCATGCCTACCTTCGTCGCTTCCGGTGACGCCTACCGCTCGGTAACATGAAGGTGCTTCGGTCTCCCTGCGACCTAAGAGGTGTACGACGACGTGCATACTCGCAGCCTGTTCACCCTGCTCACATTGGCGATCGCCACGCTTGTCACTCCGGCACAAGCACAGGCGGCGGCCAATCCCTACGAACGCGGCCCCGCTCCGACCGTCGCCAGTATCGAGGCGTCCCGCGGGCCGTTCGCCATCGCGCAGACCACGGTGGCGGCGAGCGCCGTCCGCGGGTTCGGCGGCGGCACGATCTACTACCCGACATCCACCAGTGAGGGCACGTTCGGTGCCGTCGCGATCTCACCGGGATTCACCGCCCGCCAGACCAGCGTCGCCTGGTACGGCCCGCGGCTGGCCTCCCAGGGGTTCGTGGTGATCACCATCGACACGCTGTCCATCCTCGACCAGCCCGACCAGCGTGGCACCCAGCTCCTCGCGGCACTGGACTACCTGGTGCAGACCAGTTCCGTCCGCGGCCGGATCGACGGCAGCAGGCTCGGCGTGATGGGCCACTCGATGGGCGGCGGTGGCAGCCTGCGAGCCGCGGCCACCCGGCCCGCCCTCCAGGCGGCCATTCCGCTCACCGCCTGGCACACCACCAAGAGCTGGTCGTCAGTGCAGGTTCCGACGCTCGTCGTCGGCGCCGAGAACGACACAACGGCCTCGGTCGGCGCGCATTCCGAGCCGTTCTACCAGAGCCTCTCGTCCACACCGGACAAGGCCTACCTGGAACTGAACAACGCCGGCCATTCCGCGCCGACATCCGCCAACACCACGATCGCGAAGTACAGCATCTCGTGGTTGAAGCGGTTCATCGACAACGACACCCGGTACGAACAGTTCCTCTGCCCGCCCCCGGCACCGAGTTCACTGATCGAGGAGTACCGGCACACCTGCCCGCACTCCTGAACCACCGCCCCACCAACCCCTCGTGAGTGTTTATCAGGGTTAGAACACTGATAAACACTCACGAGGGGTGGCGATCAGCACGGCGGCGGCCAGCGCGATCCCGGTGCTGACTTCCCTTGACCCGCATCACATCGTGCAGGGCTGGTTCGCGCTCGACCGGCACATCGAGCGCACACCGGACGGTGTCCGAGTGGATCCCGTCTCGGACAAGCCCCTGCTCAGCGTGGTGGACAGGTTCTCGTCGGTGTTGCACTCCGGGTTCGCGCCGGCCGCGACGTGAGCTATCAGGCTTGTGCCGTGCCCGACGCAGATGCGGACGCGGCGTGCGTCCGCAGCAGACCCTCGATCCCTAGCAGGAACGTCTCGCAGATCGGTTCCGGGTCGGACAGGCAGCCACTGGCCATCGCGCCGTCTCGCAGCATGACGAACTGCAGAGCGGCGGGTTCTGCCGGTTCCGCCACGCGGGCCAGGTGTTCGGTGATCGTCCGCGCGAACCACTGCCTGTGCGCCAGCACGGCCTTGTGCACCGGATGGGCCGGGTCGGGGTACTCCGCGGCGGCGTTGAGGAAGGCACAGCCACGGAAGCCGGGAGACCGGATGCCGTCCGCGATGGAGCCGGCGATGGCCCTGAGCGTGTCGGGCGCCGGCAGCCCCCGGGCGACGACGGCGTCCACCTGGCCCCGGATGGCCCGGTCGGCTTCCTGCAGGTAGGAGACGATCAGGTCGTCCTTGCCGGGGAAGTGCCGGTACAGCGTGGCCCGGGTCACCTTGGCCTCGGCGACGATCCGGTCGATGCCGACGGAGTGGATGCCTTCCGTGTAGAAGATGCGGGTCGCCGTGGCGAGCAGCCGCGCTCGCGCTTCGGACACCTGGCCGTGGACGTTCGTCATCATCCGGACTATACCAGATAGAACGTTCGTTCTTGACTCCCCGTCAGAGTGAACACGCCTGGGAGCTCCAACACGTTCGCGTGAAATAGGGACCGAGTGGGCTCACTATCGAAACGTGACGACGTTACCTATCGGTAGATATGAGAAAGACTCGGTACGAGGGGGAAGAGGACAACCATGATCGATCCGCACACCACGGTCCACGCCACCATCGACTTCGGCCTGCGGTCCCACCCGACCACGTCGGTCAAGGTGCGAGCCGACCTGAGCTACGACACACGCGACCCGTACGCGGTGGCCGTCGATTTCCACACCGGTCGCGCCTCGGTGCAGTGGGTCTTCGCCAGGAGCCTGCTGGCCGACGGCCTGATCGCCGCCGCCGGCCTGGGTGACCTGCGTATCACCCCCGCCACGGACCACACCCGGGTGATCTTCGAACTGACCTCGCCGGGCGGCACCGCCACCCTGGAGGCCTCGGCTGACGAACTCGCCGACTTCCTGGACCGCACCTACGACGAGATCCCGCCCAGCGAGGAACACGCATGGTTCGACTTCGATCACGAGATGAGCAAGCTCGCCTGACGGGTCACGCCGCGGAGTCGAGGCGTCGGCGCTGCTCGACGGTCAGGTCCAGGGACACCCCGGCGACCGCCTCGTCCAGTTGCCCGACCGTGCTGACGCCGACGATCGGCATGGCGGCCGGATTGCCTCCGGCCAGCCACGCCAGCACCACCCGGTTGCGGTTCGTGCCGGTCTCCGCGGCGATCTCGTCGAGCACCGCGAGGCGGCGTTCCGTGCCGGGGTGGTCGTACTCCGGCGGCAGCGGCTTGTCCGTACGGGTGTAACCACCGCTCAACAGCGGCGTGTACGCCCACAGCGCCATGTCCGGGTGATGCTCCAGATAGTGGAGCACCTCGTCAGTGACGGCACCGAACCGGTGCACCACGGTGGGCTGGGTCCCGGGCAACGGCCGCAGGTACGTGTGGTGCTGCTGCACCGCGGTGAAGCCAGTGCGGCCGTCGGCCCGCGCGATCTGCCGTGCCCGCTCGACCTGCCAGACGGGGTAGTTGGAGCAGCCAAGGCGGCCGACGACACCCGCCGACACCAGTTCGTCGAAGGCGGCGACCGTCTCCTCCAGCGGCGTGACCGGATCAGGCTTGTGGGCCCAGTACAGCTCCACGTGATCCGTGCCGAGCCGCCGCAGACTGCCCTCGATCGCGGTCTTGACGGCCCCGGCCGAGAGCCCTTCGGCGGTCTCCGGGAACCGCCCGGCCTCGATCGGCTCGCACCCCACCTTGGTGCTGATCCTGACGCGGTCACGGACGCCGGGACGGGTGGCCAGCCAGCGCCCGAGCAACGCCTCGCTCTGCCCGCCGAACCCGGACGGATCGGCCCAGAACGCGTAGCAGTTGGCGGTGTCGATCCAGACGCCGCCCGCGTCCACGAACCGGTCCAGGATCTCGAACGACCGGCGCTCGTCCTGAACCGTGCCGAACAACATGGCACCCAGAACCAGGTGATCAATCATGGCGATCACGGTAGGGCGATTCGGACCGGCCAACCGCGCCAATCCGAGGGCTGTTTCCCGGACCAATCCACCGCCACCCGGCTCGCGCGCCTCAGTTCCGCGAGGTGGTGACGTACCAGCCGGCTGGGATCAGCCAGGCCACCACTGGCGGCGGAGTCGCGCAGTAGTACTCAGCCGGCCAGTTCGCGAGTGCCGCCACGCACTCGGCCTCCGACTGGTAGGGACCCGCCACCAGCTCGATGATCGGAGTGGTGACCGGGCCGGCCGACGTGGCCGCGGCAGGTGCCGCGAGTCCGAGCAGGACACCCGTTGCCACGGCCAGTCCGGCGATGATTCGACCGAACACGCATGTGCTCCTTCCGTTGGGGCTTTGTCCCGCAGGTTTCCCGGTTCCGCGGGCAGGTGCCAACAACAGCGGTGAAAGACCACCCGATCCGGTATCGCCGCCAAGTCAGGCAGGGGCGTAGAAGGCGTAGTCGGCGGTGTAAGGCACCGAGACGGTGACGCCATCACTGCATGCGCCAGTGGGGGCGACGCCGCCCTTGGTCTTCAGGCGCTGGATGAACGTGACTGTGCCGAGCTTGCCGGGGCCACGGTTGCCGGTGGACCGCAGCAGCAACTCCGGAATGGCGTCCGGGACGGGCGAGTCGGCGACGGCGGCGCCGGTCACCGAACTGCCGTCGAGCACCGAGGTCCACACCGGCCCCTTGGAGTGCAGCACCTCGGCACGGCCACGGTTGCCGAGGATCGCATCGGGCTGGACGAACCTCCACGCGTTGTTGGTGCACTGGTAGGTCTGCACGCCCCTGGCGAACACGATCCCGGTCAACTTGTTGCCGTCCGGCACTTTCAGGATTTCAGGCGCTTGAGGGACATGCGTTGCGGCGGCCGGTGCGGCGGCCGAGAGCGCGGCGACGGCGAGACCGACCGACAGAACCACCGAGACTTTCCGAACCCGACTCATGTCTTCGTGCCTTCCGTGTGGTTTCCGGTGCGGCGGACGTCGCCGACCGACAACCACACGAAGCACACCCTGTCGCGGTTCAGCGGGTCACCCGCCTGACCTGATCGTGGCGACTAGGTCGTGTTTCGAATGTCCCGGTCGATGAGAGTCTGCCCCGGCCGGAGGCCGGAATCGGCTCGGTGGGGCGGTTCCTGGCGTCGCCGCGGGATCGCCGCGAATACTGGTTGTCTTTGGGCGGTCCCGCGGTGGCGTCAGGGGCCGCATCCGGCCCGGCTATCGCGATCGGGCATTTGAAACACGGTCTAACTGCCGTTCCCACTCCTGAGTCTCCGGGCAGTGTCCTCATCGGGCAGCACCCCAAAGAAAGTCCTCAATGGACCAGACACCACTGTCCCGGGTGCGCGGTCACCGGCGTCGATCGCCGGACGAAGTCACGGACGGCACGCGCCGATGATCACGCGGTGTGATACCGGTCGATCCGGACGTCGGCGAGAACCGGTCGCCGACGGGGTCTCCCGGCACCGGAAAGGCCTACGCACCCCCTCCTTGACACGGCGGACAGTTCCTACCAACGCGAAGGAATGCGGGCGAAGCCGCTTTTCACGGCTGCCACGCCGGCCAGGCGGACCACCCCTGAACGTCCTTTATAGACATGTGGTATTGCTGTGCGTGAACAGTTGCTCCATTGGAGGGGAACTGCTGCAGCCACTTGGAGTCGCGCCGAGTCACGTGATAGAGATCAGTTCCTCATGACTCACTGGGACCCGGCAACTCGTCCGCACCAGAGGATTTGATGGATCAACAAACACTCGCGGTGGCATTCTGGTTCGCCCTCGCCGCCGTGCTCGTCGCCGTGGTCCTGCTCGTACGCCAGCACCGTTCGGTCCGCGAGCTGCGTTCGCGCTGCACCACGGCGGAAGCCTCGCTGCGCAGGCGGGCCGAGGAGGACAACCACCTGATCACGACGCGGTTACCCGCGTTGGCCGAGGCCGTGAACCACCGGCCGGTGGAAGTACCCGGGCCGAGGCACGCCGAGCTGGCCGAAGCGCACAATCGCGTGCTCCACCTGTTCACCGAGTCGGTGCAGGACGCCACGGCGCGGGGCGTGCAGGCCGCCAGGGCGACGGTCAAGTCGATGATGCGGGCGGTGCAGAGCCTGGCCAACGAGCAGCAGGTGGCGATCTCGTCGATGCAGGAGCGGCACGACGATCCCGACGTGCTCGCCGACCTGATGCGCATCGACCACATGAACTCCCAGCTGGGACGCCGTGCGCAGGCCACAGCCGTGCTGTGTGGGTCATGGCCGGGGCAGCAGCGCTCGGCGTCGGCGCTGACCGACGTCGTGCGGGGCGCCACTTCACGAATCCGGGACTACCTGCGGGTCAGCGTGCCGGCCGAGGCCGACGTCGCGGTGATCAGCCGGGCCGTCGAGCCGGTGGTGCTGGCAGTGGCCGAGCTGCTCGACAACGGCGCCCGGCACTCCCAGCCCAACACCATGGTCGAGGTCAACTTCCAGCAGGCGCACAACGGCATGGTCATCATGATCGACGACGCCGGTGTCGGGATGACCGTCGAAGAACTCCAGCGCGCGGCCCGGCTGCTGAGCGGTGACGGCGGCAGCGACATCAACCGGCTCGGTGACCCGCCGCAGATCGGCTTCGCGGTCATCGGCGTGCTGGCCAAGCGGTACGGCTTCCGCGTCTCGGTGGACACGCGCTCGCCGTACGGCGGCGTACGCGCGGTGGTCTTCCTGCCGACGGAGTTGCTCACCCGCGTCTCCAAGCCCCAGATGCCGAATGTGGCGGTCACGCGGGAAGCAGCGCCATCAGTGGACAGGGACGAGAAAGACCGTACGCCGGGCGGTCTGCCGCGGCGCCAACGCCGGGAACGGGCCACCGCGGAGCCCAGTACACCTCCGCCCGCGACCAAGTCCGTTCAGTCCAATGAGCGGACCGCTCGCGGCCTCGCGGCCTGGCAGCGCGGCACCCGCTCCGGCCGCGACATCTCCCCGCCTGTGGTTGAAGGGAACACCCAGACATGAACAAGTTGGGCTGGATGCTGGACAACGCCATGACGATGCCCGAGACACGGCACGCGATCCTGCTGTCCGCCGACGGGCTGCTGATGGCGCACTCCAAGAGCATCGGCCGGGACGACGCGGAACGGCACGCCGCAGCCATGTCCGGGCTGCAGGCGCTGGCCCGCAACACCGCGGAGTTCTGCGGCGAGACACCCGCGGCATGGCAGCAGACCGTCAACGAGTTCCCCGGCGGTTACGTGTTCCTCGTCGCCGCCGGTCCGGGCGCGTACCTCGCGGTCTCGGCGACCGAGCGGGTCGACATGGAGGCCGTTTCCTTCCGGCTGCAGGAACTCGTGCAGCGGCTGGGCAAGGAACTGACCAGCCCGCCGCGACAGGACGCCGGTAGCCCGGTATGACGGGCCCACGGCGGGAACGTGCACTGGTGCGGCCGCACGTGGTGACCGGCGGCCGTGCCCACCCCAGCCGCAACACGTTCGACGTGGTCACCGTCGTGATGGCGACGCGCGAGAACGTGGCCGGGCTGACGCCGGAGAAGCGCCGGCTGATGGAGCTCTGCCGTGGCGGCGCGCTGTCGGTCGCCGAGGTGGCCGCCCACCTGTCGTTGCCGATCAGCGTCACCAAGGTCCTGCTGTCGGACCTCGTCGACAGCGGTCACATCGTCACGCACGCCGCTGTTCCGTACACCACCCGCCCGGACATCAAGCTGCTGAAGGACGTACTAGATGGGCTCCGCGCTCGCCTCTGACGGCGTGTATTTGCGTGACACGGTGCGGACGGCGGTGAAACTGCTGATCGTCGGGCACTTCGCGGTCGGCAAGACCACCTTCGTGGGCACGCTCTCGGAAATCCGCCCGCTGCGCACCGAGGAGACGATGACGCAGGCGAGCGCCTCCGTCGACGACCTCGCGGGGGTCAACGGCAAGAGCACCACCACGGTCGCGCTCGACTTCGGCCGGCTGACGCTCAACGACGAGCTCGTGCTGTACCTGTTCGGCGCACCCGGCCAGCAGCGGTTCACCCAGATCTGGAAGGACATCGCGTACGGCGCGCTCGGCGCGCTCGTGCTCACCGACACCCGCCGCCTGGAGAACTCCTTCGAGGTGATGGGGCTGCTGGAAGAGCTCGGTGTGCCCTACGCGGTCGCGGTCAACGAATTCGACGGCGCGCCGACGTTTCCCACCGAGGAACTGCGCGACGCCCTGGATCTGCTCGACGAGACGCCGCTGGTGTTCTGCGACGCCCGTGACCCCGGCTCGTCCACCCAGGCGCTCATCGCCCTGGTCGACTATCTGCTCACCCGCACCCAGGAGACTGTGTGACTTCGCAAGCCGCACCGGGACAGGCATGTCCCGTGCAACACGGCCGGATGCCCCTGTACGGCCCGGAATTCGCCGCCGACCCGGCTGCCACCTACCAGGTGCTGCGGCAGTACGGCCCGGTCGCGCCGGTCGAGCTGGCGCCGGGCGTACCGGCCAACCTGGTCGTGGGATACGACGCGGCGCTGGAGGTGCTGCGCAACCCGAACACGTTCCCGCGCAACCCGTTGCGGTGGCAGGAGAAGATGCCGCCGGACTGCCCGGTGCTGCCGATGATGATGTACCGGCCGAACGCCCTGTTCGCCGACGGCGCCGCGCATGCCCGCTACCGGGCCGCGGTCACCGACTCACTGGCCAGAGTGGACCTCAACGCGCTGCGCACGCAGGTCGAGTTCACCGCGGACCTGCTGATCGCGCGGTTCGCACCGCGCGGCGAGGCCAACCTGCTGGCCGAGTACGCGATGCTCGTGCCGCTGATGATGTTCAACCACCTGTACGGCTGCCCGCCGGAACTGGGTGAGCGGCTGGTCTCGGGCATGAGCGGCATCTTCGACATGATCGACCCGGAGAAGGCCAACGCCGAGCTGACCCAGGCCATGCTCGAACTCATCGCGCTCAAGCGGCGCAAGCCGGGGCAGGACGTGCCGTCGTGGATGATGGCCCACCCCGCCCAGCTGGGCGACGAGGAAGTGTTGCACCACCTGATCCTGCTGATGGGGGCGGGCACCGAGCCGGAACAGAACCTGATCGCCAACGGGATCAGGCTGCTGTTGTCGGACGAGCGGTTCGCCGGTGACCTCTCCGGCGGCAGCCTGCCGGTCGAGGAGGCGCTCGACGAGGTGCTGTGGACGGACCCGCCGATCGCCAACTACTCGGCGAGCTATCCCGTCGAGGACACCGACTTCGCCGGTGTCCGGCTGCCCGCGGCGGAACCCCTGGTGATGAGTTTCGCCGCGGCGAACAACGATCCCGTGCTGGCCAACCAGCAGCGCTCCGGCAACCGCGCCCACCTGGCGTGGGGTGCCGGCCCGCATTCCTGCCCGGCGCAACAGCAAGCCCGGCTGATGGCGTCGGTCGCCATCGAGAAACTCCTGGACGGCCTGCCTGACATGCGACTGGCCGTCGCCGTGGAGGAACTGGTCTGGCGGCCAGGTCCGTTCCACCGTGCGCTGACCGCGCTCCCCGTGCGTTTCACCCCGGTAAATGTGCCCGTCCAACCCGACGAGACGCCTGGAGAAACACCATGGACCGCAGCTCCCGCCCCTTCGTACTCGACCCGACCGGTAGAGACATCCATGCCGAAGCAGCCAAGCTCGCCGAGCGCGGCCCGGCGACGCTGGTGGAACTTCCCGGCGAAGTGGTGGCGTGGTCGGTAAACCGCCAGGAGACGCTGCGGCAGCTGCTGAGCGACTCGCGCGTGTCGAAGAACCCGCGGATGCACTGGCCGCGGTACATCAACGGGGAGATCGCCGAGGACTGGCCGCTGCACCTCTGGGTGTCGGTGCAGAACATGTTCACCGCGTACGGCGCCGACCACCGGCGGCTGCGTTCGTTGGTGTCCAAGGCCTTCACCCCCCGCCGGGTGTCCGGGATGCGGCCGTGGATCGAACAGATCACCGCGAGCCTGCTGGACACTTTGGACTCCGCCGAGCAGCCGGTCGACCTGCGGGAGGGCTACGCGTACCCGATCCCGATCGAGGTCATCTGCCAGCTGTTCGGCGTGCACGACTCGGTGCGGGCGGATCTGCGCCGGGTCGTGGACGGAATCTTCGACACCACCGCCACGGCCGAGGACGCGGTGGCCAACGTCCAGAAGATGTACCAGATCATGCACGAACTCGTCGCGGCCAAGAAGCAGACGCCGGGTGACGATCTCACCAGCGAGCTGATCTCGGTCCGCGAGGAGGACGGGTCGCACCTCACGGAGGCCGAGCTCGTCGACACCCTGATCCTGGTGATCTCGGCGGGGCACGAGACCACGGTGAACCTGCTCGACCAGGCGATCACCGCCCTGCTGACCCACCCGGAGCAGCTGGAGCTGGTGCGTTCGGGCACCGGCTCGTGGGCCGACGTGATCGAGGAAACCCTGCGCTGGCAGGCGCCGGTGGCGTATCTGCCCTTACGGTACGCGGTGGAGGACATCCAGCTCGACGACGAGATCACGATCAGGAAAGGCGACGCGATCCTGGCGGCGTACGCGTCAGCGGGCCGGGACCGCTCGATGTACGGCGACACAGCGGACGCGTTCGACATCACCCGGGACGAGAAGACCCACCTGGCCTTCGGCCACGGCGTGCACTACTGCCTGGGCGCACCGCTGGCGCGGCTGGAGGCCGAGGTCGCGTTACCGGCCCTGTTCACCCGATTCCCGGAAATCAAACTGGCCGTGGCACCCGACAAGCTTGAGCACGGCCACTCGTTCATCTCCAACGGTCACGTAGCACTGCCCGTCACACTGCACTGAACGCCCTGGTCTTGCGTGCCTCCGTCAGAAGCGGAGGCACGCAGGGCCGTGGGGCACATGCAGCGTCACTGGGACACGACCATGACAACCGCGGGCCTAGCGCCCATACCGTCGTTGTCATCATTGTCGCCATCGTCATTGTCACTGTCGTTGCACGCGGCGAGCAGAGGCAACGCCGCCAACGACGCGATGACCGCGAACATGCGAAGCGAACGGCGACGGGGATCCAGCGCCATGGGCCCTTCCTTTCCTCGGCCGGATTGTCCGGTTCCACCTCGTGAGTGTTTATCCGTGTTCTAACCCTGATAAACACTCACGAGGGAGGCCCGAACCGAACCCCAGACGATTCGGACCGCGGCCCGCGGCCGACCGGCGCTTCCCCGTCCCCTTGTCTACGTGACCGGGATGTCGTCTCGATGACTGCTCGATGACTCCGCTGCCGGTGGCCGTGGGAACCGGGTGAAATGCCTGCTCGCGGCAGGCGTGTTCGGGTAGTGTTCGAAATGACCGGACCGCCGCCGGGGGAGACGAATGGCCTTCAGGGTACGCGGGACAACGTTGCCGGACCGTGCGGATCAGACGTTTGTCATCGACGGCGACCAGCTGCGGGTCGATCCGGCGTCGGACGCCGAGATGGTCAGCGACGGTGGCTGGATTCTGCCGGGCCTGGTCGATGTGCACACCCATCCGGGCACTGAGCAGCCCACGGACGTCTTCGACGAAGAGCGGATGCGCCGGCACCTGCGGGCACACCGCGACGCAGGCGTGCTCCTCGTGCGGACGCCCGGCTCGCAGGCCAGGATTCCGCAGTGGGTCGACGACGAACCGGACCTGCCCCGCGTCCGCTCGGCGGGCCGTTGGCTGGCCACACCGGGCCGGTTCTTCCCCGGCTACGGCCGGGAGATCAGCGAGAACGAGCTGGTGACGGCCGCGGTCGAGGAGACGCAGGCGTCCTCGGGGTGGTGCAAGGTCATCGGTGACTGGGAGTTCGGCGACCCGCCCGTCCCGCTGGATCTGCTTCGTGAAGTCGTCACCGCCGTGCACGACGTGGGCGGGCGGGTCGCGGTGCACTGCCAGACCGCCGAGGGCAGCCGCAACGCGGTCCTCGCCGGTGCCGATAGCCTCGAACACGGCATGCACCTCGATCTGGCCCTGCTCGACCAGATGGCCGCGCAGGGCACGGCGCTCGTCCCGACGCTCACGACCTTCTCCGAGATACTCGACGCGGTCCGGGCCAGGGAGCCGGGCCCGAGGCGCGACTGGCTGCTCGACGGCTGGGAACACCACCTCGGGTCGTCCATCCGTGCCGCGCACGAGGCCAGCGTGACGGTCCTCGCCGGCACCGACACCGCCACCTTCGGCAAGGTCAGCACGGAAGTCGACCTGCTGGTCAGGGCGGGTCTGCCTGCCGAGGCCGCGGTCGGCGCCGCCTCCTGGACCGCACGGACGTGGCTGGGGCTGCCCGGCGTCACCGACGGCGCGCCTGCCGACCTGGTCGTCTTCGACGAAGATCCCACCGCCGACCACACCGTGCTCGCCCACCCGAAGCGGATCATCCTGCGAGGCCGCGTCGTCCAGTGAAATTGGAGGAGGTTTGACACCCGACCAAGGCGTGACCGCCGACTTCGGCATTCTCGGACCACTGACGGCAACGGTCGCCGGGACGCCGGTGTCCCTTCCTTCAGCCAAGACCCGGATCGTGCTGGTCAGCCTGTTGCTCCGGCCGAACCGTGTGGTCTCGGTCGAGGAACTCGTCGACCGTCTGTGGCACGAGAATCCGCCGAAAGGAGCGCGCAACACCGCCCAGTCGTACGTGATGCGGCTGCGCAACGCCCTGGGTGACGCGGGTGCGCTCATCAGCACGCATCCCGCCGGGTACGTCATCGCCGTCTCACCCGAGATGATCGACCTCGGTCGTTTCCGGGCCAGGGTCGCCGCCGCGGACGAGGCCCGCACAGCCTCCGACACCGCCAGGGAAGCCCGGGAACTGCGTGCCGCCATGGCGATGTGGCGGGGTGCCCCGCTCTCGGACGTGCCGTCGGAGTTCCTGCGGGTCCACGAGGCCACCCGGCTCGACGAAGAACGTCTGCAGGTCCTCGAACGCCTGATGGACCTCGAGCTGGCGCTGGGCAGGCACGCCGAGCTGATCGGCGAGCTCTACGCCATCACGGCGGGAAACGAGCTGCGGGAGCGCTTCTGGGGCCAGCTGATGCTCGCGCTGCACCGCTCGGGCCGACAGGCCGAGGCGCTGGGCGTGTACCGGAAGGTCTCACAGCTGCTGCGTGACGAGCTCGGCATCGATCCGGGCGACGCGCTGCGGGAGGTGCACCAGAGCATCCTGGCCAGCGACCGGCCCGCGCCCGCGCCCGCGACGCGGACCGGCTTCTGGCGGCCACCGTTCCAGTTGCCCGCGGACATTCCCGATTTTGTCGGCCGGGACGACCTGCTGGCCAAGATCCGTGAGCTGACCGTCGGCCCGGATCGCAACAAACTGGCTGTCCCACTCGTGGTCCTGTCCGGCCCGCCCGGGGCAGGCAAGACAGCGCTCGCGGTGCACGCCGCTCACGTGCTCAGACCCGAATTCCCCGACGGTCAGCTGTACGTCAACCTGCGTGGCTACTCCACGAGCCCGCCACTGGCCGCGACGGACGCGCTGGCCCGGTTCCTGCGCGCACTGGGTGTCGAGCCGGAGCGGATTCCGCACGAGGCGGACGAGCAGAGCGCGTTGCTGCGTTCGCTGCTGGGCGGCCGCCGGGTGCTGATGATCCTGGACAACGCGGCGAGCCCGGAGCACGTCCGGCCGCTGCTGCCGTCCGACGGTTCCTGCGCGGTCCTGGTGACCAGCCGCAACAACCTCAACGGCCTCACGGCGCTCAACGGGGCCAAGCGGTTCCCCATCGGAGTAGTCACGGCGGGCGAGGCGGCCGCGATGGTGACCAACATCGTCGGCGCCGACCGCGTCGGCGCGGAGCCCGAAGCCACGGGCTCGCTCGCCGCACTCTGCGGGTACCTCCCGCTGGGCCTGCGGATCGCGTCGACCAACCTCGCCGGTTCGGAAGGCAGCAGCATCGCGGAGTACGTCCGGATGCTCCGCTCCGGCAGCAGGCTCGACGCGATGCAGATCGAGGGGGACGACGAGGCCGCGGTACGCCCCGCCTTCGACCTGTCCTACAGCACCCTCAAACCGGCACTGTCCCGGTTCCTGCGCATGGTGAGCCTGATTCCCGGACCCGATTTCGACCGGCTGGCCGCCGCGGCCGTCGCGGGACCGGACGAGGCCGAGGCGCAGCGCATGCTCGACCGGCTGACCTCGATGAACCTGATCGGTGTCGGCGCGACCGGCCGGGCCGGCTTCCATGACCTGATCAAGGAGTTCGTCCTCGAACGGGTGCGGGACCAGGAAAGCGAGGACGAACGCGGGCAGGCGCTGGCCGAGTTGTTCGCCTTCTATCTACAGTGGACGTACTCGGCGTGCCGCATGCTCTACACCGACGCGCATCTCACGCCGCCGACGCTACAGGCCAAGCTGACTCCACTATGGACTGATCCGTCCGACGCGCTGAAGTGGCTCGACATCGAGGCCGAGAACCTCCTCGCGATGATCAACACCGGTTCGGCGCACAGCCTGCCGGTCTGGGCGCTCGCCGAGGCTCTGCTGCCGTACCTGCAGCGGCGGCGCCACCAGTCCAGTTGGCGGTCCACGTTCGCCGCGGCGCTCACCGCCGCGGAACGCACCGGTGAGTCGCGGCCGCAAGCCGTCGTCCACGCGGGTATCGCGCGGCTGCATTTCCAGAACACGCAGTTCGCCGAAGGTCGGGCGCACATGGCCGACGCGGCACGGCTCTTCCGCGCCGCGGGCGACGTCATCGGCGAGGCCCGGTCGCACAGCACCCTGGGTGCGTTCGCCAGGGACATGGACGAGTACGACAATTCGATCGAGCACTTCGAGAAGTCGTTACGGCTCTTCGGTGACGGGCTGGACCCCGCGGGCCGGTGCGTGACCGTGTTCAACCTGAGCATGCTCTACATCCACTTGGGTCGCACCGATCGCGCGTCCGAGAACCTGGTACTGGCCAACGAACTCGCGCACGACCTCGACCTGTCCCTTGTGGACGCCCGGTGCGAGGGAGCGTGGGGGTTCGCGGACATGTGGGCGGGCAGGCTCGGCTCCGCGCTGGCCCGGTTCGACCGGGCGCTGACGAAGTTCTCCCGGCTCGAGTTCGTGCCGGGGATCGTCGAGATGGTCCGGCACACCGCCGAGGTCAGCCGCTTGGCGCGGCGGCCCGCGCTGGCGGCGGATCTGGGCCGGTGGGCGCTGGCCAAGGCGCAGGAGATCGAAGCGGACTGGCAGACGATCGGGTGCCTTGACGTGCTTGGCAAGACCGCACTGGACATGGGCGACTCCGGCACGGCGACGCGGCATTTCGACGCTGCCTTGACCATGGCACGTGGCGGGGTCCGTTATTGGACATCGACGGTCAGGCTCGGGCTGGCCGCGTGTCACCGGCAGGAAGGCCGGCTGGCCGAAGCGGCGGCGTTGGCGGGCAAGGGAACAACGGAGCAACTTCCGCGCGAACGTGGCCGGGCGCATACCGAACTGGCCGCTGTGCTCGTGGCTCAGGGAGATCACCCGAGCGCGATCACCAACGCGCGTGAGGCTCAGCGGATCGCGGCGGCGCACGGATACATCCTCGACCACGCGAACGCTCTGTCAGTGTCGGCCGCGGCCCATACGGCGATGGGCGACACCGCCGCGGCGCGGGATGACCAGCGCCACGCCGCGACACTGTTCGAAACCGGACAGGCCGACATCGAGCCTGCCTTGAGCACCCTGGCGGCCCGGATCATCACTCAGCGGTGACAGCCGTCACCGCATCGGGGCGTGCACGCGATCAATGTCGATCAGCGTCCCCGGTGCCAGAACCCGCACCACAGCGAACTCTTCGACCGTGCTGAGGTCCGCCACGAGCGGCTCGACCGAAGTGATCTCCCGTACCCGGCGGGAAATCCAGTCGAGTTCGTCGCCGATGTCGTCGAACGGACCCGCGGCCGTCCGGGCGAGCTCGTCCCACGGCATCGGCGTGCCCTGACGCCGGACGAACTCCTCAACACTGAGCCGCACCAGCTGATAGATCGGCGGGAGATCGTCGCGGCTGCCCACGATGGCGGTCAGCCTGCTTTGCACCGCCTCGGTGATCGCCCTGGACACGGCCACATGAGCATCCAGATGCGCGCCTGTCCCCCCTGTGGCGATGGGGAAGTCGGGACTGAAGACCTCGGCGCGGTAGCAGGGCACGCCGAACCGGCTCGGCAGTCGCTCGATGGTCAGGGTCGCGCCGATCGAGCCGATCGAGGCGATGAGCGCTGCACAGTGGCTGTCGGTGATCGACGCGGGGTCGACGTACTGCCCTGGCGTGTCATCGGACTGTGCGCTGATCGCGTCCCGCTCGATGATCTCGTAGAGCGCATGCAGGCTTGCTTCGGCGTGACTGTTGCCGGATGCCAGGCCGTTGCTGCTCCACTGGAAGCCCGGCAGTGACCATGGCCGGTCGCCGTCCGGCAGTGACACCACCACCGAAGGCACCGGCACGACGTCTCCGGTGACCATCCCGGTGGCGTCGACCCAGTCCACCGGCGTCCGGTCGGTCACCAGCGCGGCGGGCCCGGACAGCAGCCCGCTGACCGGATAGGGCAGGTCCAGGTCCCTGGCGGGCGTCGCGGGGATGGTGACCGGCGGGTGCACGTTCTCCACGTGCCACAACTCGATCGCTTCCATCGCCGCGGACACCTTGGCGAGCACCGCCGTCTGTCCTTTGCCCTGGGAGACGGCCAGCAGGCGAGCCAGCGGACGCACACCCATCGCGACCGGGACGCCGAGGCTGTCCAGCCCGGTGACATCCGCGACGCGGGTGACGCCGAACCTGGGCAGCAGCGGCTCGATGATCTCCCACGTCCGTTCGGGCGTGCGGGTTCGGTGCGTGCCCGTGAAGAACACCTTGGCTTCGGGCATCAACCCGCCTTTGTGCCGGTCAGCAGCACCGTGCGCAGGAAGAACGGACGGACCGCCGCGACCGCCGCGTCCACCGAGTCGAATCCGCGATCACGTGCCGCCGCGGTCAGCGCGGCGCCGTCCTCGGCCTGCCAGGTCTCGGCCAGGTGCGCGTGCAGCACCTCGCTTTTCAGATGCGCCACGCTCTGGCCGTTCTTCCACGACGCGACCCTGGCGTTCGTCACCTGCGCCTCGGCGACCGCTCGCCGCGCCGCCGGATCGGCGACGACCTCGGGGTCGAACGCGACGATCTGATGAGCCGGAGCGGGCGCCACATGGGAACGGACCAGCATCCGGATCACCGCGTCCACACCGGACAGCGCGGTCCGCTCCGCCGGTGTCAGCCAGTAGCCGGCCTGTGCCGGTGTGATCGACTCCGGCGTCAGTCCCTGCCGTGCCGCGGCGGCCAGCGCCCGGGGCACGAGCCCGGCACCCGGGCCGGCCACTGTGGACAGAACAAGCCTTTCCCACCGGGCGGGGAAATCCTTGAGGTAGATCTGCTGGTACCGGGCCACCGCGCCCGCGCCGACCTCGATGCCGTCCACTGTGGTGACTGAGAACTCGGTCCGCCACTCGGCCAGGAACCTGGTGCGCCAGTGCCGGGAGGTCGCCCACTCGCCCGGTTCGCCGTCTCCCGGCAGTTCGTGGCGCGCGATCTTCGTCAAGGTGTCGAGCGTGTCAAGGGCTTTGACGTCCGGTTGCCCGGCCATCGACGAACGCAGCCGGGCGACCTGGTCATGCCGTCCAGCCTGGCGGGCGGCCGTTTCGACGGCCTGCCAGGTACGGTCGGTGTAGTGCAGACTCCGGACGATGCCGACGATGTCACGATGGTCGGATTCGCTGAGCCAACCGGCCAGGGTGGCCGATGCGGCCGCGTGCCGAACAGCCACCGACGGAACGGTGAGTTTGCGGTACTCCGGGCCTTCGGCGTGCATCACCGCGACCTCGTCGTCACCGTCGATCACGCCATCGCGGTACATCTCGAACACGGTGCCGTTGCCCACCATGCCGTACGGATGCAGTTCGGCCGCACGAAGCGCACCCATGCTCGCGCATCCGACGACATGCACGCCGTCGCTCACCAGCGCGAGGATCTCCTTGTGCCGCACGGAAGCACTGTGGTGGTAGTACCCGTCCACCAGCACCACGACATCGCCTGCCTCGCAGCCAAGCCGCAGCATGTCGCCGTGCGCGGCGGGCGGGTGCAGCACTGCCCCGGGCAGGACGCGCGCAGCGTCCCGCCCGGGCAAGGTCGGCCCAAGGAAAACGTGAACGCGCACGTCATCCCCTGCGTTACCCGAGATCAGTTGATGGCTGAGGGCCCGATCATGCTCGCCGTGATGAGGCCGTCCACCCACGGGTCGAAGAAGTCGTTCAAGGCGACCTGCGTGCCGGCCACGTCAATGCGCTCGATCAATTCGTCCATTTTCTACCCCTGCCGTGTGCGCCCCTACTACCACCAGGGGCTTCCCGCTGGAAGTGTAGCCACGGCCCGGGCGGGATCTCAGCCGAACACCCACACAGACACATCAAGGAGCCACGATGACGATCCAGCGGATGGACAACGTCCTCATTGTCGTCGACGACCTTGACGCGGTTATCGCGTTCTTCGTCGAACTGGGCATGGAACTGGAGGGCAAGGGACCCGTCGAGGGGCGTTGGGTTGAGCGGATCATCGGCATCGAGGACGTCCGGCAGGACGTCGCCATGCTGCGAACCCCGGACGGCCACGGCCGGATCGAACTGGTGAAGTTCCACACGCCGAAGGCGATCAGCGCCGAGCCCAAGCACGCGCCGGTGAACACGCTGGGCATCCGTCGCATCATGTTCGCCGTCGACGACATCGAGGACGTCGTCGCCCGCCTGCGCGCCCACGGCGCCGACCTTGTCGGCGAACTGGAGCAGTACGAGAACGTCTATCGGCTCTGCTACGTCCGCGGCCCCGAGGGCATCATCGTCGGGCTCGCCGAGCAGCTCGGCTGACGCCTGCCGAAACGTCGCGGTGGGGCAGGTCGCTCAGAAGACGGCTGGCAGCACCGCGCCGAGTTCACGGCGGCCGGAGATGCCGAGCTTGCGGTACGCCCCAGAAAGATGGAACTCGACTGTCCGGACCGTGAGGCACAGTTTCGCCGCGATCTGCTTGTTGCTGTGACCGGCCGCTGCCAGGCGGGCGATCCTGGCTTCCTGCTTGGTGAGTGCGGCGGTCCCGCCGAACGCCAGCAGCCTGGTCAGCGCCGAGCTGACACGCCGTGACCAGCGCACGTTGCCGCCCCGCCCGGCCAGTTCGCCCGCCAGCTCCAGCTTCGCACGCGCCGCTGCGTTGTCCTCCCGCTTGTGCAACATGAGCCCCAGGTCGTACAAGGCCCAGATCTGCTCGTTGCGGGCACGGGCGACGTCCAGCAACCGCACCGCGTCCGCCAGCAGGTCGGCGCCGCGGCCGTCGGTCTGCAGCATCGCCACAGGGTGCAGGGCGGCGCCCACCGCGGCGGGTGAGCCCCACCGCCGCGCGGCCAGCAGTTCGTCGTGGGCCAGTGCCAGGGCGAGGTCGACGCGGTGGGTCCCGAGTGCGGCCAGCGCCGCGCGGGAGCGCCACGCGACCACGGCGGGATTGACGATCTGCGACTCCGCCAACTGCTTGCCACACTCCAGGTATTCGTCCACGGCCGGCTGGAACCGTTCAGCGGCCAGGTGCACGGCCGCACGAGCGGCGATCACCACGGCCCGGTCGGGGATCTGCGGCCCGACCGACTCCAGCAGGCCGTGCTCGGCCAGCAACGCCTCCGCACGGCCGAGCTCGTCCCGCTGGACCAGCGCCTCGACCAGCCAGGCCACCGCCGGGCTGCGAAGGCCGGGATGCACCGGGCCACCGAGCAGGCGCGACAGCCTCTCCCGCGCCCCGGCGCAGTCACCGGTCAGGTAACGAATCCTCGCCCGGAGCAAGGAAAAAGCCTGCCGGACGGGTCCGTCCGCCTGCCACTCCACGCGTCTGAGCACCTCAGCGCAATGCGCCTCAGCCGACATCAGGTCGCCGGCGTACACCATCGTCAGCACGGCGTGCCGGACGCACTTCGGGTCCGTCGCACACTGTCCGCCGGACAGCGCCCGCTCGGCGAGCTGAACGGCCTCCACCCGGTGGATTCCCCGGTGTGCCACCTGAATGGCCTGTTCGGCCGGGCAACGGTACCGATCCGGCGAGTGGACGCCGGGGACGACCACCGCGGGGACGTCCCCCTGGTGCGGCAACGCCTCCGTCGAGCCGGGTGTGACATCGATGTCAGTTGACACTTCGGCCCTCGGCGGTTGGGTCACGTCTGGTGATTGTTGTGCCCTCCGGGCAGGATGCCGCCGGGCAACGGTGATTTCTGCCCGGAATGTCACAGCGCGTTGCCCGATCCCGACGTTACGTGCGCTCCCCGGGCGTCCCAGTCCGGGGAGGGCACGTCGACCGCGCTACCGGGTGCCGAAGTTCTGCGTCCAGTAGACGCCGTAGGTGCTGTTGGGATTCGTCGCGTGGCCGACCCCGATGTCCCGTAACCCGCAGTTGAGGATGTTGGCGCGGTGGCCGGAACTGTTCATCCATCCCGCCACCACGGCCTGGGCGGTCTGGTACCCGGCGGCGACGTTCTCGGCCAGGCTCCGCCATCCGGTGTAACCGGCCCGTTCCACCCTGGTCACCATCGTGCTGCCGTCGGAACCCGTGTGGCCCATGAAGTTCTTGGCCGCCATGTCCTCGGAATGGCGTTGCGCGGCCACATTGAGTTGAGCCACGGCAGTCAGCGGTGGGCAACCGGCCTTCTGCCGTTCGGCGTTGGTCAGCCGCACCACGTCATCCTGAATGGTCTGGACCGTTACCGTGGCCTGGGCCGGAGCCGCCTGCAGCACGGCGGCCAGCACCGCTCCCGTGGCGGCGACCAGGGTCAGCATGCGTCGGACCACGACTCCTACCTTCCACTGTGGAACGTCACGGTGAAGCCGCTGCACTGGCGGCACTGGCGCATCACCTGGTTGCCGGGCTCGGTGTCCTGCTTCGACCAGGCATACGCCTTGGGGCACCGGGACGAGATCGCGTCGCTGTACGGCGTCTTGGCGTCCCGGTTGGGGTTCGTGCAGAGCATCGGTGTGCCGTCGTCCCAGCGGGTCAGGTTCGCAGGCGGGCAGAACGGCAACAGGTTCTGCGAGCAACCGACCGCTTCGCACTCCTTCGAGCCGGGCGGCGCCGACGCGTCACGGGGCTCGATGGTGACGGGCAAGGAGAACGCGTTGACGTAGCTCACGTTGTACCAGGGAGCCAGGGCGTCCTTGCGGTCGAAGTTGAACTCCGCGAGGCTGGCCGGCTGTTCTCCGGTGGTGCACCGGTCGGGGAACGGCCCGCAGTCGCCGACCTTGCAGCGGAACGTGCTGCCCGCCTCGCCGGTGCAGCCCTGCCGGGCGAAGAACTTGCCACGCCAGTGATTCGGGGCGCTCGACTCGGGGATCGTGACCGTCGCGGACTGCCCGTTCTGCAACACGGGCAGCCGGGTGAAGTTCACCGAGCCGTCGGCGTTGACACCGCTGCCGATCCAGATCGTCTGACCGGACCGGTTGACGAAGGTGACCGTATGGTCCGCGGCCGCGGCCGCGGGCGTCACAGCTACCAGTGCGGCGATCACGGCGATCACCGCACACAGCATCTTGCGCATTGTTCCTCCGGGTTGTCGTGAACAGGCGCGTCAGCAGTGGTACAGACCACTCTGGGCATGGTCCGACCACAGGGAATCTCGTTGCTCTCAAGCCGAATCAGCCGGCGGCGCGGTACGCGGCGCCGGACTGGTTGGCGGCCGTGCCGGTGTACAGCCCGGTGGGGCTGGTGCTGGTCGACAACGTGAACCAGGCGTAGCGCTCCACGAACGGCAGGCCTTGCAGCATCGCGGTGGAGTTCCGCACGAAATCGCCCTGCTCGGCCTGGTTCGGGTACCGCGGGACCGGACCGGTGAAGTCGATGAGCGCGTACTCGGTGAGCCAGATCGGTTTGCGGTACCGGTCGTGCACCGCCTGCAGGTAACCCCGCAGGTGATCCGTGGCCGCCTTGGAGAAATCACTGCCGTACCAGTGCAACGGGATGAAGTCGACGCGGTGGCCGCGAGCGGCCGCACCGCTCATGAACCGGTCGAGCCAGCCGCCGGGCCGGTCGCCGCCGAACGCGACGGCCGGAGCGCCCAGCCGCATCCCGGTCGCCTGCAGCCGGGGCCACAGGTCGAGTGCCTGCTCGACCGGCATGTTCGCCTGACCGGCCATGTCCGGTTCGTTGAAGCCGAGCAGGGTGGTGCCCAGGGCCTTCGCCTGGTTCAGCTCGGCGTCGGTCACCGACCCAGGGCCCCAGATCATCGGGACGAACTCCACGCCCGGAGGCGCGGTGATGCCCTGCGTGTTCGACGACCACGTGTAGTACCAGCCCGCCCGGACATCGGCGAGCGCTGTGGTGACGCCGGTGAAATTGAGCGCGCTCACGCCTTTTTTCGTCGCCGACACCGCGGCGGCCGGCGTGGCGCCGAATGCCAGCACTGCCAGCATGAGGATGACCACGTAGCGCACAGATCGCATGGACGTCTCCCCTCGTCGCCCGTGCCGTTGCCGGCTCGCCGGTACGGGAGCCGGCAACGGTCGTGCTTCGTCGTCAGGACCTGACGAACTTCCACGTCAACGGGATGTTGCCCAGATTGGGGTCGGCGAGCTGCGCGAACGCCGGCCGGCTGAGGTCGATGTGCCCGCTGCCGCAACTCGGGCACTTGTCCTTGACCGGGACGGTGATGGTCCGCCCGTTGTAGGTCACCTGCACGGAGACACCCCGGCAAAGCGGGTCGTTGTTCGGGTTCGGGGACGTCCAGTACGAGGCGGGCACCGCGACCAGCATCTCCGTGGCGGCGTTGATCCACGTGCCGCACGCGCCGTAGCCCGAGTTGTCGTAGTACGTGGCATTCCCGTTGATCGGCTGGTTGAACGGGATGTCCGCGTACGCGGTCCCGTTCACCGCCAAGGGCAGCGCCACGGCCGCGGCCAGCACCCCGAGTGCCTTACCGATCTTCGTCATGCTTGATCACCTCGTGGTTCTCGCGAAGGTCCCGGTTGGTCACCGGGTCGGTCGAATCGAACCTGGCGGGTACCGGCCGGATGCGGCTTTCCCCGCTGGCGTGATCTTCGGCGAGTGCGGCACGGAAGTCTCTACGGTCACACCACAGAAAAAGCCCCCTCGTGAGTGTTTGTCAGGGTTAGAACCCTGACAAACACTCACGAGGGGTGAGCTGGGTCGAAACGGCTTGGCCACCGGAGTCTGGCGACCGCGGACTGCAGGCCGCCGAGTACCCGGTGCGGACCGGCCAGCAGGATCTCCAGTGTGTCCGTGGTAAGCCACCGGCGAGTGTGCCCGTCGTCGAAACCATGTCCGTCGCATCCGCTGTACCGCACGAACACCTGCTGGACACGTACGCCGTCACGGACGATGAGCACCTGGGCTTCACGACCGTACATCGCTTCCGGAACACAGTTTCCCGGCGTGTTCGGCCCACTCCCCCGCGGTGCCGACAGGATCGCCCGGACGAGCCGCTCCGCGGTCTCCCCGGTGCGCCGGCTCAACGACAGCACGGGATTTCCCGAGCGCTCGCCAAGGAAGTAACGGCAGATCGTGACGGACTCGACCCGGCCCATCCCCGCCAGCCCGCCTGGCCCGGGATCGGGCCGGGCCTCGATCCCGTCCAGAATCCGATGCCGGGCAGGGCAGTCGGTGTCGTCGGCGACCGGCCGGGCAGACAGCAACAACCGGCTGCGCAACGCGTCGTCATCGGTGAGCACCGTGACCCGCACTCCGGCCACGTCCCGGCTTTCCTCCACCCATCCGCCATCGAACGAATGGATCGACGGCTCCGCCGACACCCCGTCGAACCACAGGTACGGGACCCGGTCCGGCAACGGCGGCACTCTGCCCATGCACCCGACAAGGGGAATAGAACCCGGACGACCGACGTATCCGGACGGAGGCTGCCTCACACACGACGGCCATCTACTGGTGCCGAACCCCCACTCGGCGGGAACCTCGACCTCGATCCCGCCGTAGGTCTCCGACCGCCACCCGTCAGCCACAAAACCAGTGTCGCAGCAAGCTCAGACGTGTCGCCACCGAGTAATAGTCCACTGGGCCATGCCGCGCGCCGAAAGGCCCGGTGCGCAACCGGGTGATGGCCATGCCGCGCAAGCGGTGGTGAGGTGTGCGACAACCGCCATCGAATGTCCTATGAGGACGGACCCGAAGCTCGAAGTCGACAGGGGCACAACCACAGCGCTCGCCAGTTCGGTCATGAACCGTCCACGCTGTCCTGGCACACGGCGCTGTCACATGAGTCTTGGACAAGCAGACCAACTCGCCACTACTCCGTGGTACGTTATAGTAGTACTCGGTATCACGCAGTACCGAGAGGATCGAAGGGGCCGGTGGTGGACGATCTGAGGGAAATGCTGAAGGGCACCCTTGAAGGCTGCGTGCTCGAAATCATCGGCAACGAAGAGACCTACGGATACGCCATCACACGCCGGCTGAACGAACTCGGCTTCGCCGACGTCATCGAGGGGACGGTCTACACCATCTTGCTGCGACTGGAGAAGAACGGGCTCGTCCAGGTGACGAAACGACCGTCCGAGATGGGTCCGCCGCGCAAGTTCTACGCGCTCAACGACGCGGGGCGCGAAGAACTCGGGAGGTTCTGGGCGAAATGGGAGTACCTCTCATCGCGAATCGACAAGCTCAGGGAGGGCGGGCGATGAACTTCTGGGAGACCATCACAGGCAGCGATCTCACCAGGGAATTCAAGGCGTTCGAGGCCAGGGCCGGGGCTCTGCCGGCCGACTACCGGGCGGCGTGGAACCAGATCAAGTTCCAGCTCCTGCCCTACGGGAACTTCACGGGCCGCAACCTGATGCCGGTCCTCGACAGCGCACTGGGGCTGCTCGAACAGACAGCGGCGGACGGCCAGGGCATTCACGACGTGCTGGGTGACGACATCCCGGGCTTCTGCGCGGCACTGGCCGGCGGAGAAGGGGCGCGGAGCTATCGCGACCGGTGGCGCGAGCAGTTGAACAGGAATGTCGCGAGAAAACTGGGCAGGCTGGGAGGCTGACGTGGGCATCCAGGACATCATCGAGGGCAAGAAGCAGTGGCGGGCGCACGTGGCTCGGGTCAAGGCGCTGCCACGGGACTACCAGATCGTCTATCAGGAGATGCAGAAGTACTTCTTCAAGGTCGGACCGGTCGACCTGACCGAAGGCAACCTGCTCTCCGGAATCGTCGACTTCTTCGAGGAGGGCGCCGCGGCCGGCACGGGAGTGCTGGAACTCATCGGCGACGACGTCGCCGCCTTCTGCGACGACCTGATCAAGGACTCGCGCACCTACGCGGAGATCTATCAGGAGTCCATCAGCAAGGAATCAGGCAAAGCCAAGTAGTAACGCGCCCGCCCACGCACGTCGGTTCTCACGTGCCTGCCCGGCGAACGTCTGTGACGTGGCGACGCCTCATGCGCATCTGCTACCCGTCCGGCGCCGCTCCTGACGTATCTCGTGATGCCAACAACACCATGGCGCGGCTTCGCGGCCAACCGTTGTAGCCGGGCATCACGGGAGACTATGGTCATCTCATCTGATAGAGATGTCTTATTTGAGGATGGAGCTTCGTGATGTTCATAGGTGCGGCGACGGACAGCGTGTCCATCGCTCCGAGCTGGCCTCGCCCGGCCGCGGCGGAGATCCGCAGGCTGGGGGAAGTCCCGGCCGCCAACGTCGGTGACGCGCTGCAGCGGATGACCGTGCTGGACGGCGGCATCCGGCTGCTCACCGGGCGCGCCGCGCTCCTGGGCAACGCTCTGACGGTGAACGTGCGGTCAGGTGACAACCTGGCCATCCACCGAGCGCTCGACGAAGCCCGGCCGGGCGACGTCCTGGTCGTCAACGGACAGGGCGACGTGACCCGTGCGCTGGTCGGGGACATCATCGGCGAGATCATGGTCAACGCCGGGGTCGTGGGCGCGGTGGTCGACGGTGCGGTCCGCGATGTCCAGGCGCTGTCCAACATGGGCCTGGCCGTGTACGCGCGGGCGGTCACCCCCGCCGGACCTTTCAAGAACGGGCCCGGCGCCATCGGTGCCCCAGTGGCGGTCGGCGGCGTGGTGGTGGAGGCAGGTGACGTGCTCGTCGGTGACGCGGACGGTGTCGTCGTCGTCCCACGGCACCGGGTGCGGGAAGTCGTCGACGCGCTCGACGGGATCGGCGAGAACGAGGAGGCGCTACGGCGGCGCATCCTCGCCGCACGCCCCGACCGCCCGGTGGCGACTCGATGACCGCCTTGCGGATCGAGGAACTGCGCCGCTGTTCGCGGCGTCCAGCCCTCACCCCGGCCCCGCCTGGTGCCGTCTCGCTCGCCATGGGCGAGCCGGACTTCTCGACACCGCCGCCGGTGATCGAGGCCGCCGCGGCCGCCTTACGCATGGGAAACACCCACTACGCCGACCAGAAGGGCCTGCTTGAACTGCGCGCCGCGCTCGCGTCCCGGCTACCCGCCCATCCCGGCCGGACGTCGAGCGCGGACGACATCGTGGTCACCCACGGCGCCACCGCCGCGCTGGCGGCGGTCGTGCTCGCGATGGTCGGCCCCGGCGACCGCGTCGTCATCCCGGAGCCCGCCTACTCGCTGTACGCCGACCTGGTCGTCCTCGCCGGAGGCACCGTGGACTTCGTCCCGCTCGGTCCAGACCTGCACTGGGACCTCGACGCGTTGGCCGCCGCGCTTCCCGGCGCCACGATGATGATCTTCTCGAATCCCTCGAACCCGACCGGCATCGTGCACGGCGAGCAGGAGCTCAAGGCCCTCGGAGACCTCCTCGACGGCTCCGGCGTGCTGGTCGTCAGCGACGAGGCGTACCACCGGCTGGTCTACCCGGGACACGAGTGGACCTCGGCGCTGGCGATCGAATCGCTGCGGGACCGGACGGTGTACGTGCAGACGTTCTCCAAGACATACGCGATGACCGGCTGGCGCGTGGGCTATCTGACCGGGCCGCGCCAAGTGGTGGACGCGGCGGCTCAGGTGCATCGGACCCTCAACGGCTCGTTGAACACGGCGGTCCAGCACGCGGCCCTCGCCGCCCTCGATCTGCCGGACGGCGTCGTGGACGCCATGGTGGACACGTACCGGCAGCGTCGTGAACTGGTGGTCGCGCACCTGTCGGACGTCCCCGGCCTGCACCTGGTTCCCCCGGAGGGCGCGTTCTACGGGTTCCTCCGTTACGACGCCGCCCGCCCCTCCGAACAGATCGCCCGCGAGCTCGCCGAGCGGAAGGTGCTGGTCCGGGCCGGCGCGGAGTACGGCCCTTCGGGCGAGGGGCACATCCGGATTTCGTTCGCGGCCGCCGAGGACGACCTGCGGACCGGGCTGGCCCGCATCGTCCGGCACCTCGGCGTCGCGAACTCCTGACCGAGACCGGGTCGCCTACCCGGCGGAAGTACGCACCGCGTTGGGGAAGCGATACCCTTTGCCTGCACTTCTACCAGGGGGAGGAGGCCCGTGTCCGGTCAGCAGGCGGCCCCACGTGGGGAACGCAAGTTGCGCAGCGACACCCGCCGCAACCGCCGGCGCCTCCTCGAGGCCGTCGGCGAGCTCGCCCGGGAGGCACCCGACGAGCTGACCATGCAGGCGGTCGCGTCCCGCGCGGAGATCGGTCCGGCCACGGCCTATCGCTACTACTCCTCGATGGAGGAGGTGCTCGCGGCCTACGTCCTCAGCGTCGTCGAGGAGCTCGGGGATTTCACCGCGAGGTCGACCGCGCAGGGGCGGCCGCTGTTCGATGCCGTCGTGGACAAGTGGGTGGATCTGCTAGCCGAGCACGGCCCGGCGTTGGTCCAGCTTCGGTCCCGGCGGGGTTTCCTGGAGCGGCTGCACAACGGGAGCGAGATCATCGCCGCCACGCGGGACGCCTGGAGCGAGCCTGTGCGGGGACTGCTCGACGACATCGGGCTGCCGGCCGGGATGCTCGAATACGCCCTGTTCCTCGGCAACATGATCTTCGATCCACGCGAGGTCCAGGACCTGATGCAGGAGACGGACCTTTCCCGCCGGGAGGTCATCACCCGGCTGACCGAGGCGTACTGCGGCGCGTTGCGTGGGTGGGCGCGGGTCGGCTGATCGCCCGCCTCCGGGCTGATGGACTGGGCGACGTTCGCCGTCTCCTCCTGCGGTAGCACCTGCACGTGGTTCTCGGGCATGACGCCTGATGTGCCGCCGTCGCCGCACTCTGTACCTACTCGGTAGAGAAGACGACGTCGGCCAGAATGTGATAGATTCGTCTCAAGTCATACGGCAGTCACATTTTTTTCAACCACGGGAGCAGCGGTGGCGACGCGACAGGAGATGCACGAACCCGCCGAAACGGCCGGTTCGACCGTACGAGCGGGTGATCTCGAAGTCGGGGTGATCGACAGCGGCGGCGACGGCGTGCCGCTTGTCCTCGTGCACGGCGGCGAAAGCGACCGCACCCAGTTCACGAAGCTCCGCACGCACCTCGGCCCGGGAATTCGGGCGATCTCCTACGACCAGCGCGATTCCGGGATCACCGTGAACCCACCGGTCCCCTACACGTTCGACGTCCTCGCCGATGATCTCGTCGCCCTGTTGGACGCGTTGGGGCTGCGCGACGCGCACCTGCTGGGCACCTCCTTCGGCGGCGCTCTCGCGCAGCACGCCGCGCTCCGGCATCCCGATCGGGTCGCGTCCCTCATCCTGGTCGCCACCACGCCGAGTTTCGCGATGAACCACGAGGCGATCGACGAACTCCTGAACATGACCCACAGCGAGCGGGTGATCGCGGCCCCGGACTTCTTCTTCACGCCCGAATATCCGGGCGAGCGGCGCGCCCGGACGCTCACCGCCCGCACTCCCGAGCAGAGTGCCCGCCGCCATGACGTCGCCCGGCAGCACGAGGTCCGGGACCGGCTCGGGGAGATCACCGCCCCCACCCTCGTCGTGCACGGCACGGACGATCGGCTGGCGCTCTACACCGGCGCCGTCCTGATGGAACACCAGATTCCCCACGCCGAACTGCGGTCGATCCAAGGTGGGCGGCACGGCATCGCGGTGGAGTTCCCGGACCAGATCGCCCGCTGGGTGCGCGAATTCCTCGGAGTGGACGCGACATGAACAGCACGGCGCCCCCACGACCGATCCTGCTCCGCAGCCGTGGCTGACGCCGGCCAGGAGGTCGCCCACCGGATGGCGGAGGCGGCCCAGGCGTGGCTGGACTCCTTGGACGCGGACCAGCGCAGGGTGGCGGTCGGACCGCCGCCGGGCGCCGGTGGCGAAGCCGAGGCCGAACGCACCCGCTGGTTCTACACGCCCACCGATCACGGCGGCCTGACGTTCCACCAGCAGCGCCCCGCCCAGCACCGGCTGGTGATGCGACTGGTCGCGAGCGGACTGTCCGAAGCCGGGTACACCACTGTGGCCACCGTGCTCGGCCTGGAGAACGTGCTCGACCGCGCCGAGGGCTTCTCGGTGAACTGGGGCAGGGAACGAACCCGCGATCCCGGCATGTACTACCTGCGGGTCTTCGGTGAACCGGGCGGACGGCGGCCGTGGGGATGGCGGTTCGGCGGCCACCACGTCTCGATCAACAACCTCGTGGTGGACGGGCGGGTCGCCGCCACCACACCGTGTTTCCTGGGTGCCGACCCGGCCGCGTCACCGCTGCTGGGCGGCGCGAAGCTGCGCCCGCTGGGAACGTCCGAGGACCTGGCCCGCGAGCTGGTCCGTTCCCTGCGCCCAGAACTCGCCACCCGCGCGGTCCTGTTGCCCCGCGCCCCGAACGACATCGTCGCGGGCAACAGCACCAGGATCGGCGACCGTGTGGTGAAGCGCAGCGAACTCTGGCGCCCCGGCCCGCACATCCCGGACCGTGCCGAGCATCCGGCCACCGGCCTCGACGGCGCGAACCAGCGGGCGCTGGCCCTCACCCCGACGCCCAAGGGCGTGCCGGGCGCCGAACTCGACGCCGCGCAACGGGAACTGCTGCGGGCCCTGCTGGGCACTTACCTCGGCCGCGTCCCGGACGGAGTGTCCCCGATGTCCCGCTACGACGACCCGGCGGCGCTGGACGCCGTGCACCTCGCCTGGGCCGGCTCGACCACGGCGGGCGAACCGCACTACTACCGCCTGCATGGCCCGCGGTTGCTGATCGAGTGGACCAACGTCCACCGCGGTGTCAACCACGCCCACGCCGTGTGGCGGGACCCGGAGACCGACTTCGGCGGTGACGTCCTGGCCGCCCATCACGCCGCTCATCACGCGCCTTGAGCCACCACGTCCACACAGGAACGGAGTGTGACGTCCATGACCGCAACCCCTGCTCCCGGGACGGTCCGCATCGGAAAGGCCGCTGTCGGGGCTCTCGGCCTGCTGGCCGTCGCCACCGGCGCCCTGGAGTCGGTGGTGACGCCGACACTTCCGCTCCTGCAACGCGAGCTGGACATGAGCCCCGCCGAAGGGGCACTGCTGAGCATCGTGCTCCTGATCACCGGCGCGCTCGTCACGCCGGTCGCCGGCAAGTTCGGTGACCGCTACGGCGGGAAACGGGTCCTGATCCGGCTGATGGCGGTGGTCTGCGTCGGCGGCATGGTGTCCGCCCTGGCTCCCAACCTGCCCGTCCTCCTGGCAGGCCAGGTACTGCAGGGGGCGATGGTGGGCGCGCTGCCGCTGTCGTTCATCCTCGTGCGCAAACACCTCCCCGCGGGCGAGTCCAAGGTGGCCATCGGGGTGGTCAGTGGGCTGTTCGTGGGTGGCGGGATGGTGGGCACGCTGGCGGCCGGGCCTGTGGCCGAACAGCTGTCCCGGCACTGGATGTTCGCGCTGCCCACGATCGCCGTCATCGGGGCGACCCTGCTGGTGAACCGGCTGATGCCGCACGATCCGCCGGGCCGCCCGGACGACGCCGGAATCGACTGGCCAGGTTTGGCACTGCTGAGCGGGACGCTGGTCACGCTCATGCTCGTCCTCGCACTGGCGGCCGACATCGCGTCGCAGCCGCTCGTGCTCGGCGCCCTCATCGTGCTGCTGGGCGCCTTCGTGACCGGCTGGATAGCCGTCGAGCGTCGTGCGGCCTCGCCGATGGTCGATCTGCGCATGCTCGCACGGCCCGCGGTGTGGAAGTCGTGCGTGCTGACGTTCGTGATCTGTGTCGGTACCTCGGGGGCGGTCTACCTTGTCCCGCAACTGTTCGCGGTCTCCGCCGACGGGTACGGGTTCGGGGCCAGTGCCACCCAGATCGGCTTCTTCCTGCTCCCCGGCGCCGTCGCCGCGTCGTTGGCCGGGCCGATCGGTGGTATCGCGGCGCGGCGTTTCGGCTCGCGTGCCGTGCTCACCGCCGGGATCGTCATGATGGCCGTGTCCCTGATGGCCTTGGCCGCCGTACACACCGAAATCTGGCACCTCGTCGTCGGCAAGGCGGTGATCGCGTTCGCCAACGGTTTGTGCGTCACGGCGACGGTGACCAGCACCGCCACATCCGTCGACCAGGGTGACACCGGCATCGCCACCAGTCTGGTTTTGGTGACGCGCGTGCTCGGCTTCGCCGTCGGTGTTCAGGTCAGCGGCGCGATCCTGACCGCCGGAACCCCTTCCGGGTCGGACGTCCCGGCCGAATCGGCCTTCGTCGCGGGCTTTCTCATAGCCGGCGCTGTCACGGCGCTGTCCCTGCTGGTCACTCGCACCCAAGGCAAAGGAGTCCAGGAATGACCCGCACCGATCAAGCAGGCGTCCGTACGCCGAGGCGCACGGTCCTGGTTTCCGGGGCCAGCATCGCGGGCCCGGCCCTGGCTTTCTGGCTCAACCGCTACGGATACGCGGTCACGGTGGTGGAGAAGGCGAGCGCACCGCGCAGCGGTGGCTATCCCATCGACGTGCGCGGCACCGCACTCGAAGTCGTCCGGAGGATGGGAATCCTCCCCCGGCTGCGGGACGCGCACATCGACCTGCGCCGGCTGACGTTCCTCGGTGAGGACGGCAGCGAGGTGGCCTCGGTCCACCCCCACGGTGTCACCGGCGGTGTCGCGGGGCGGGACCTGGAGGTGCGGCGCGGGGATCTGACCGACGCTCTGCACGCGGCGGTCCGAGACGACGTGGAGTTCTTGTTCAACGACTCGATCGCCTCCCTCGACCAGCACGACCACGGCGTCGACGTCACCTTCCACGGGGGCGGCAGCCGTACGTTCGACATGGTGTTCGCTGCGGAAGGAACACACTCGCGTACCCGGGAGATGCTGTTCGGCCCCGAAGAGCAGTTCCACCGATACCTCGGCTACTGCTTCGCGGTGTTCACCATGCGCAACACCTTCGGGCTCTCGCACGAGACCGTGATGTGGAACGCCCCAGGCAGGGCCGCGGCGCTCTACGCCGTAGGGGACGACGACGAGGTGCACGCCTTCCTGAACCTCGCTCTGCCGGAACCGCCGTTCCACGCGTTCCGGAACCTGGACGCCCAACGGGACCTGGTCGCCACGGTCTTCGCCGACGCCGGGTGGGAGGTCCCCGGCATGCTCGCCGCGATGCGCGACGCGGACGACCTGTTCTTCGACGCGGTCAGCCAGATCCGCATGCCCTCCTGGTCCAGCGGCAGGGTGGCGCTGGTCGGCGACGCCGCGTACGCGCCCTCGTTCCTCACCGGACAGGGCACCAGCCTCGCGCTGGTCGGTGCGTACATGCTCGCCGGTTCCCTCGCCGACCGGGACCACGCCGAAGGCTTCGCCGCCTACGAACACAGCACCCGTGAGTTCGTGACCCTGAACCAGGGGCTGGTCGGCGAAGGCGGCGCCACACTCTTCCCGACCACCGCCGAGGCCCTGGCGCAACGCAACGACAGACTGCGCAACCTCAGCACCATGCCCGCCGCGGAGGGACGACCGGCTCACTCGGCCCTCACTTTGCCCTCGTTCACGCCCGCGACGTGAAGGACCAGTGCCCGGATCGGCACTGTCCAAACGCGACCGCTGATCAAGGTCGTACACGCGACGCCTCAGGTCTCGTCATACGGCACGGTGGCGTCTGGACGCGCTTCTCAGGCGGCCCGAACCGGTCCGTACCGCACCGCCAAAGGCCGCCACAACGGTGCGGTTCGTGACAGACCCGTTTTACCGCAGGCGGTTACGCCGTCTGCCGGAACTTTCGTAATGGTGTCCCTTTTCCTTGTGCGCCGAGCGCCTGGTGGGTTACGGTCCGCAAGGGACCGAGCCGGGGGGCTCTGTCGACTTGTCAAGGGGGGTTCAGGGGTGACGCGTTGCCCTGCTGTCCGCCATTGTTATGGCGTCTTTTCCTGGGACAGCAACTGTTGCGGCGGATAGCGTCCGAACACGACTGAAGCCGAACGGAAAACGTTCGCGTGTAGGGGTCATGAGGCGGTGCGATCCGGGACCGTTGGCAGACATCGGACTCGGAGCAGTCATATCTGGGGTGCACCTGCCAGCTGACCCGTCCGTTGTTTTCCAGGGCCCGGTACTCGTTCTGGCGGGTGCCGGGCCTTGTTTGTACGTTTCTGAGGGGATCGACATAAACGATGAGACTTCTTCGAAGAGCGGTGGCGGCGTCGTTGACGTTCGCCGTGTTCGCGGGTGTGGTGCATCCCGCGCAGGCGGCTCCTGCCGTTACGGCTGGTGTTGCTGAGGATCCGCCGCCCGCGCGGCCGATGCCGCCCGACCCGTACAAGGAATGGGACGGCACGACCGGTGTCCCGGACACCGGCGACCCACGGCTGCGTCAACTGGTGGCCGACAACGCCGAACTCGCCGAGGACGTGGAAGTCCGCGACGCCGCCAAGGCAGCGCTCGACCTCGGGCGAACCGGGATCATGGCATTCCTCAACGGCGGCAAGAGGGTGGCCGAGCAGAAAGCGGCCGAGCGCAAAGCCCGGGTCGCACTGGAGAACCGGGCCGCGATCGAGCCGTTGCGCGGCACCGGTGGCCCGTACCTGCGGGCCGAAGTGGACCGCGTGCTGGCGGGCACCGATCTGGACCGTGTGCAGTTCCTGGCCTATGGCCGTGCCATTGCCGAGCAACGCGATGCCGCCGCCACGCAAAGTGTGCAGCAGCGGGCCCAAGAGAACCGCGCCCGGGTGACCATGGTGCTCGGTGCGGGTGGTCCTGAGGTCAAACGCGCCGCACAGGCCGCGTTGGATGCTGGTGACGCCGCCATCGAACAGTTCCTCGCCACCGGGTATCTGGAGGCGGCCAGGAAGGACGCCGAGGCGCGGGAGAAGTTCCTCGCCGACGAGGAAGCCCGGCAGAAAGCGGCCGAGGCGTTGTCGGAGCTGGCCAAGAAGTCCGCTCGGGCCAACGAGGCACGCCGGATCCTGGTGGTGGAACACGGCAACGGCATCCGCGCGTTGCAGCGTTCGTCCAACGCGCTGATCCTGGCGGGCAACGAAGCCCGCAAGGCCGAGCAGATCCTGGCCGCGAACACCGCGGGCGGCCACCACCCGGTCGATGCCTTCAACGGGGTGAAAGCCGAGGTCGCCCGCCAGTTGGGCAACGCACGTGCTGCCGCGGACGACGCCCGCCGCGCGGCCGTCCAAGCCCAGGTCCAGGCCGAGGTGCTGGTCGAAACCGGCCTGCCCTACGGCACGCAGTGGGCGCAGATGGCGTTCGGTATGTCCCAGGCTGCTCAGGCTGCGGTCTCCGCGGTGGAGACCGCGTCGCACTCGGTGGACGCGGCGGCGTTCACCGACCAGGCCCGCAACGCCCAGGAACGGGCCGAGCGGCACGCCGAACAAGCCACGAAATGGCGCCAGACCGCCGAAGCACACGCCCGCGCCGCAGCCGACCTCGCCGAAGCCGCCCGCGTGCAAATGGAAGCAGCCAAGGACGCGGCAGCCCGTACGAAGGCCGCGCGTCAGGCTGCTGAGCAGGCTGAGGCAGAGGCGTGGGCGGCTGCTGAGCGGACCCGGCAGCAGCGGATCATCGCCGAACGCGAAGCCGCGACCGCCGCGGCCCAGCGGGCCATCGCCGAACGCGAGCGCGCCACCGCCGCCGCAGCCCGGGGCCGGGCCGAGCAGCAAGCCGCGGTCGCGCGCGCGATGCGGGGCGAAGCCGAGACACAGGCAGGCATCGCGGCGGCTGCCCGAGGCCAGGCCGAGGCAGCGGATGGTGCTGCGGCGCAAGCAGAAACCAACGCCCGCACCGAGGAACGCAACGCCAACACCAGCCGTGACAAGGCCTACCAGGCTGAACGCGATCAGCGCGCGGCCGAGGCCCGTGCCCACGCGATGGACGCCATGGCCGCAGCGGCTCGTGGCGGCCCGCACGCCGCGGCAGCCCAGGCCGAAGCCAACAACGCCCGAGGCGCCGCGACAATCGCGGCTGGTGCCGCCGGCGCGGCCCGTAACGCCGCCAACATCGCCACCGGCGCCGCGGCCGGCGCGCGTGGTGCGGCCAC
>NZ_JAAATY010000032.1:79709-110030 GCF_013280595.1 Kibdelosporangium persicum | reverse complement strand
ACCGTGGCGGCGGGGCCGGCCTTGGGTGATGCCGGGCACGTATGGGGGTGCGGGGCGGCGCAGCACCCGATCCGAGCGCATCCGCACCAGCACGACCACGGGCAGGTCGGCCAGCACATGTGCCAGCCGTGGGCCGTCGTAGCCGGCGTCGGCGACCAGCAGGATGTCCGGGTCACCGGGCCGCCAGTGCCCAGCGGTGATCAGCCGGTCGACCACGTCGCGCACCTGGGCGGCGGTCACGTCGGCGGCGTCCGCGCCCGGGGCGAGCCGGACCACGTCCAGGGGCGCGGTCCAGGAGCTGCGCCCGGTTTCCAGTGCGACGATGACTGAGTAGGGCCAGCCGGGCACCATGATGTGGGTGTCTTTGCCGCGTCCGTAGGTGTGACACAGGATCCGTTGTGGGCTGGTGTGCGCTTCGGGGCGTAGCCAGCTGGTGATGTCCACCGCCAGCACCAGCCGGCCGTCCGCAGCCCGCGGCATCGGCACGCTGCTCAGCGCGGTGCGCAGTCGTTGGATGTCGATCTGGCCGCGGGCCAGCGCGGCGTATCCGCTGCCGTGCCCGCGTCGGTGCTCACCGACCAGGGACAACTCCGCGATCGACCGGGCCGGGCCATCCCCGCATAACACCGCGTCGCACAGCTCGAACAACGCATCCGCTCGGCGGGGCAGGCACTGGTGGAACTCTCGCCGGAACCAGGACAGGTCCCCGCCCGCACCGGCCGCGCGGGTGTCGTGCACACTGATCAACTGAAGCCCTTGGTGAGTGATCTTTCATCTGTCGCAAGAAGAATGATCAACCAAGGGCTTCACTCATGATCAACAGGGGTCCCGACCAGCCACCCGAAGGTTAAAACTCAAGCTAGGTCGTGTTTCGAATGTCCCGGTCGATGAGAGTCTGCCCCGGCCGGAGGCCGGAACCGGCTCGGTGGGGCGGTTCCTGGCGTCGCCGCGGGATCGCCGCGAATACTGGTTGTCTTTGGGCGGTCCCGCGGTGGCGTCAGGGGCCGCATCCGGCCCGGCTATCGCGATCGGGCATTTGAAACACGGCCTAGGCGACCTGCGTCGTCTCCCGGCTTCATCGAGGCGAGCGCCCGGTGACATCCCCATCACCGGGTGCGATCGGAACCCCGGCGTCGCGCCTACAGTCGTTGTATGCCGCGCTTCGAGATCGTCACGGCCGTGGCGGCGCCACCACAGCGTGTCTTCATGTCTCCCTGGAGGTCGAGGTGCACACCGCTTCGATGGCAGGCTCAGGCGAGCAGGCTGTCGGCGGGGTGACCTCGGGCCGGATGCGGCTGGGCGACTCGGTCACCTGGCAGGCCAGGCACCTCGGCCTGCGCTGGCGGATGACATCCCGGATCAGTGCCCATGAACCTCCCCACTACTTCGTCGACGAACAAGTCACAGGCCCGTTCAAGCACTGGCACCACGCGCACTACTTCGAACCCACTCGCGACGGCGGAACCGTCATGCGAGACGTCATAGATTTCGCCGCCCCACTCGGCCTGCTGGGCACGATCGCCGAGACGACCGTGCTCAACCGGTACATGCCGCGACTGATCCGCGCCCGCAACAGCCACATCAAAGCCATCGTGGAGTCAGCTCACTGAGCCGCCCAGCGGTGCTCACGAATCGGCGGTCTCACACGTCATCGGCTTACCGGCAGGAGTTGTCCGGTGGGCCGAGGAAGGACTGGGCGACGGCACGGGCGACCGACTCAGGCGGAAGGCCGAAGTCCATCGAGTGACGGAGCAGCATGGCGATCCGGTGATCCGGGTCGGCCTCCATCGCGATCTCCGTCGCGACCCCGGCGAGGACACCGTCGCCACGCAAGAACGCGGTCAGCGCGAGCAGGCACGCTGGTTCGGCACGATAGGGCGCGGGAAGTTCCCGGGTGAGGGCGGACCACAACCGCTCCACCGGGTGACCGATGCTGGTCACCTCGGGACGCAGGCATCCGTCACGGACCCGGACGTTGGTCAGCGCCACGGCCAGGTCGACCAGTCTGGCCTCGTCGAGCGTCCAGCTTCCCGCCCGGACTTCGTCGATCAGCGTGTCGAGCAACTGCTGGGCATAGGTCTCGTCCTGGCAGAGCCGCACCGCCGCGGAGATCCGTTCAGCGCGCGCCGCGAGCGGGGCGCGGTCGGCGGGTTCCAGCGTCGCACGCAGTTCCTCCTTGCTGTCATAGGTGACCGTGCCCAACGTGGCCGCCGCGGCCGCGAGTTCGGAGGACCCGGGATCGGGGATCGAGCCGTGGCACTCCAGGTCCGCGTAGCACCACCACGTCGTGTTCGCTTCGATCCTGGGCGCCCAGAACGCGTGGTTGACGAACACACCCGAAGCCGCGAACACCTGCGTCAGCGCGTCCACCAATTCGGTGCACGGCAACGGATCCGGTGGCCTGCCCGCATGCTCGGAGACGATGATCAGCGACACCACGCAGGAATTCGCGCGCAGGGCAGGCACTTTGAGTTGTTCGGCCAGGGAGACGTAGAGATCGGGCGGCGGGATGTCCGCACGCAGGCACGCCGTGATCTGCGTGCGAAGGCCTGTGTACGTGTACACACAGACGACCACGGACTCGGTCGGCCGGAAGCCGAGCAGGTGGGGGACCGCGGCGATCAGTTCGCCGGTGTCCCGGAGTTGGACTCGGGGGCGCTGCTGTGTCTGCATGCTTCGACTGTGCCCGGGTGCGCGGTCGCGGGACAGGGCGACGGTGGCCGGGCTGTGGACAGACGCCTACTGTGGACAAGTCCGCTCAGTGGATCTTCGTCGGGAACGCCGGGCGGCGGTTTCGTGTATTGTGCCGCCGGAAGATGTAGGACGTCCTACCTTAAGGAGTGACATGCGCTGGCCACTGGACAGGTTCGCGTTCGGTGGGGACTACAACCCCGAGCAGTGGCCTGAGGAAGTCTGGGCCCAGGACATGGACCTGATGCGGCAGGCGGGCGTGTCCCTGGTGAGCGTCGGCATCTTCTCGTGGGCCGAGGTCGAGCCCCGGCCGGGCGACTACGACTTCGGCTGGTTCGACCGCGTGCTGGACAACCTGGCCGACGCGGGCGTCGCGGCCTGCCTGGCGACCATGACCGCCTCTCCCCCGCCGTGGCTGGCCAGGCTGCACCCGGAGACGTTGCCGCAGAAGGCGGACGGCACCCGGCTCTGGCCGGGAGCACGCCAGGCCTACTGCCCGTCGAGCCCGATCTACCGTGAGCACGCGGCAAAGCTGGTCGGCCAGGTGGCGAGCCGGTATCACGACCACCCGGCGCTTGCCTTGTGGCACATCAACAACGAGTACGGCTGCCACACCCGGGCGTGCTACTGCGACGTCTCCGCGGCGGACTTCCGGGACTGGCTGAAGAACCGCTACCAGGACATCAATGCCCTCAACGACGCCTGGTCGACGAAGTTCTGGTCCCAGCGCTACGACAGCTTCGACGAAATCCTGCCGCCGCGGACCGCGCCGACGTTCGCCAACCCCACCCAGCAACTGGACTTCGCCCGCTTCTCCTCGGACGCGCTGCTGGAGTGCTTCCGGGCCGAGAAGGCCGTGATCCGCCGGTACTCCGACAAACCGGTCACCACCAACCACGTGCCGGTGGCCAAGACCCTCGACCTGTACAAGTGGGGCAAGGAAGTCGACGTCGTCAGCTACGACTCGTACCCCGACCCGTTCGACGAGAAGGCACACGTCCTGGCCGGGCTGAGCTACGACCTGATCCGCTCGACCCGCGACGGGCAGCCGTGGATGCTGATGGAGCAGGCACCGAGCGCGGTGAACTGGCGTGAGCGCAACGCGATCAAGGCACCCGGCCAGATGCGGCTGTGGAGCTGGCAGGCGATCGCGCACGGCGCCGACGCTGTCCTGTACTTCCAATGGCGCCAGTCGCAGGGCGGCGCGGAGAAGTTCCACTCCGGGATGGTCCCGCACGCCGGGCCGGACAGCCGGACGTTCCGCGAGGTGTCCGCACTCGGCGCGGAACTGAAGCAGCACAAGGAGATTCTCGGCACCCGGCCGGACAACCAGGTCGCGCTGGTCCTGGACTGGGACAACTGGTGGGCGTTGGAGCTCGACTCGCACCCGTCCACCGCACTGACTCAGATGGACGCGCTGCTCAGCCACTACACACCGTTGTTCGAAGCCAACATCGGCTGCGACGTCGTGCACCCGGACACCGACCTGGGCAAGTACAAGCTCGTGGTGGTGCCGAACCTGTACCTGACCAAGGACGCGGAGAACTTCAAGAACTACGTCCGCGACGGCGGGCACCTGCTGATGTCGTTCTTCTCCGGCATCGTCGACGGCAACGACCGCGTGCACCTCGGCGGCTACCCGGCGCCGTTCCGTGACCTGCTCGGCATCAGGATTCCGGAGTTCCGGCCCCTTCAGGACGACATCACCGTCGAGATCCTCGGTGAGCAGGCGACCGGAACCCTGTGGTCGGAGGAGATCGAACCCGAGACCGCGGCGGTGAAGGGCAGTTTCGACTTCGGCCCGGCGCTGACCAGGAACGAGTTCGGCAACGGCGTCGCCTGGTACCTCGGCACACGCCTCGACGAAGCAGCCATGCGCACACTGATGAACGAAGTCGTCACGGGCGCGGCCGTCACACCGGTCCTGAGTGGACTGCCGGACGGTGTGCAGGCCGCGCGCCGCGGCGACTTCGTGATCGTCCTGAACCACAACACCTACGAGGTCGAGGTCAGGAAGGCGTGACCTCGGTGAGGTGGATCATCGTGCTGGCGTAGTCGCCGCTGGGCAGCGCAGGCTCGAAACCGTGGTGCAGCAGGACGGCTCCGTCGTACTCGGCGGAGCCGGTGCTGTACCGGGTGGCCGGGTCCAGGGCCTTGAGGCGCACGGGTATCTGCGGCAATCCGAAGTGCACGGAAGGCCGCCACAGCAGGACCACCGCCTCGTTGCCGAGGACGTACTGCACGCCGGTCACCGGCCCGGCGGACAGCTGGTACCGCACACCGTGCTGGACCACGTGCCGGATTTCCTTGTACCACGCCACCAGCTCGGTCGCCTCGGCCAGTTCCTCGGACGACCAGTTGAGCAGGTTTCCGCCGATGCCCAGCACGCCTGCCATGGCCACGTGGAACCGGAACGCCAGCGGGACCACGCGACCGGTGAACGGGTTGGGGCTGTCGGTCACCCAGGCCGACATGGTGCGCGCCGGGTACACGGCGCTGTAGCCGCGTTGGATGCCGATGCGGTCGGACGCGTCCGTGTTGTCGGAGATCCAGGCCTGGTCGGTCCGGGCGAGCATGCCGAGGTCGATCCGGCCGCCGCCGCCCGAACAGGCCTCGATGCGCAGGCCCGGGTGGTCGGCGCGCAACCGGTCGATGATCGCGTAGACGTGCCGGACGTGGTCGATCCACAGCCGGTCCTGGTCGGCTTCGGCCGGCCAGCCCGCCTCGCTGAACGACCGGTTCATGTCCCACTTCAGAAAGTCGATCTCGTGCCGGCCGACCAGCTCGTCCAGCCATTGGTGCGCCCACTCGGCGACGTCCGGGCGGCCGAAGTTGAGCACGAGCTGGTTGCGCATGGTGGTGCGGGTCCGGTTCGGCATGTGCATCACCCAGTCCGGGTGCTGCCGGTACAGCTCACTGTCCGGGTTCACCATCTCCGGCTCGACCCACAGGCCGAACCGCATGCCGAGCCGGTGCACCTCGGCGATCAACGGGTCCAGCCCGCCGGGGAACCGGTCCAGGTTGACGTGCCAGTCGCCCAGCCCGGCGGCGTCATGCGTCCGGGCACCGAACCAGCCGTCGTCCATCACGAACAGCTCGCAGCCCAACGCGGCCGCCCGCGCGGCGAGGTTCTTCTGTTTCGTCTCGTCGACGTCGAACTCCGTGGCCTCCCACGAGTTGTAGACGATCGGGCGGGTCTCGTCGGGGTGCGGCAGTACGTGGTTACGCACGTAGGCGTGCCAGCGCCGGGACGCGGCCTCGAACCCGTCGGCGGCGTAGAGTCCTGCGAACACCGGGGTTTCCCAGTCCTCACCCGGGTTCAGCCGCCACGAGAGACCTTCGTGGCCGAAGCCGCCGGTGAAGCTGGTCTGGCCCTGCGGCGTGCGGCGCACTGTGATCCGCCAGGACCCGCTCCACGCCAGCGCACCGCTCCACACCTCGTCCCCGGACTGCACGAACAGCCAGGGATTGGCCTGATGGCTGGACGTTCCACGACGGCTGGTGAAGACGGTCTCCCCGAAATCAAGCGGGGTCTGCCGCAACCGGAACTCGCTCGCCCAGCCGCCGACCGTGTGCACGACCTGGTAGTCCTCCCGGCAGGGCAGGAACCACGACGCGGAATCCGTGCGCAGCAACGTGATCGGGCCGGAGTCCCCGGTGTGCCGCAACGTGGTCCAGCGTTCGATCACGTCCGTGCCCGCGCCGATCCAGTAGTGCAGCACGACTTCCAGCGGGTAGTGCCGGTCGGTGAACCGGATCGCCAGATGCCCGTCCTCGACCGTGTGGTCCAGGTACCTCCACTCGAAGGCACGGGTGCCGTCGGAGAACTTCACCTGCAGGGACGGCGCGTCGAACCGGGAGCCGCCCTCGACCACCAGTTCCTCGTCGCTGACGCCGTCCACGCTGCTGATCTTCGACAGCACCGGCACACGGATCGCGGCAGCCTGCGCCACGGTCAGCGCCGGGCCCCAGTACACGTGCCGCGGCGCGTCCGACTCGTCCAGCCGGATCGCGTACGACGTGGTCGCCGTCGTCAGCAGCCAGAGTCGCTGATCGGCGTTGAAGATCACCTCAGCCATGCGGCGGACCTCGCGTTTCTCCTGGGAACGACTTAATTTCTTGACGAAGTTAATTTACCGGACCTACGCTACCGAAGCATGACGCCACGACGCCAGAGCAGCCGGGCGCCGGTCACCAGCCCGGCGGTGGCCACCGTGTTCACCACGGTCCTGACCCAGGGCCCGGTGTCTCGGGTGGACGTGGCGCGCCGCACCGGGTTGTCCTCGGCAGCGGTCACGAAAGCGGCCCGGCCCCTGATCGAGGCCGGATATCTGATCGAGCGGGACTCCGAGCAGAGCGGGATCGGCCGCCCGGTCAGCCCACTGGAAGTCCGGGCGGACCGGGAGTTCTTCCTCGGCGTGAAGGTCACCGACCGGGAGCTGATCGGCGTGGTCACCGATCTGCGGGCGCGGATGCTGGTCACGAAGTTCCGCCCGCTGCCGTCCCGGAAGCCCGACGCGGTCGTGGACGGCATCGCCGAGATGGTCACGGCACTGCTGGCCGAATCCAAGGCGTACAAACAGCGCACGCACTGCCTCGGTGTCACGGTCGCGGGCGACGTCGACCGCGACACCGGTCATGTCCGGTACTCCCCATTCCTGCACTGGCGCGACGTCGCATTAGGCGGCCTCCTGGCCGAGAAGATCGATCTGGAGATCACGGTCGACAACGACGTCAAAGCGATCACGGTGGCCGAGCGCTGGTTCGGCGACGGAGTCGGCGCGAACTCGTTCGCCCTGGTCACCCTGGGCACCGGCATCGGCTGCGGACTCGTGGTCAACGGCGGCGTGGTGGCCGGATCGCACGGCGTGGCCGGCGAGATCGGGCACATCCCGGTGTTCGGTGACGGCCCCGTGTGCCATTGCGGCGCGACGGGATGCGTCGAGGCGATCGCGTCCACCGACGCGATCGTGGCGCAGGCCAGAACGGCGACCGGGGAAGCCGGGCTGACCATGGCCGAGATCGTCACCGGCGCCCGGCTGGGCGACACGGCCTTGCGCAAGGTCTTCGCCCGGGCCGGTGTGGCCATCGGCCGTGGCCTCGCGTCGGTGGCGAACCTGGTCGGGCCCGAACGGATCATCGTGTCCGGCGAGGGGCTCGACGCGTACGACCTCTTCGCCGACGAGATCCGGGAAACCTTCGCGACGCAGGCGTTCGGCGCCGCGGCGCAGTGCGAACTCATTCTCCGCCCGCTGCCGTTCGAGGAGTGGGCACGCGGTGCGGCGGCGATCGCCGTGCAGACGTTGTTCCTCTCCTGAGCAAAAGGGCGTTTCAATGAAGAGACGTGGTGTCGCGGGTTTGTCCCTCCTGCTGCTGGCCGCCGGGGTGAGCCCGGCCGAGGCGTCGCCGGTCGCCGTTTTCGGCCACGGCGACGTGCGGGTCGTCTACCAGACCGGCAAGGGCACGGCGGACGTGTACTGGCGTGGTGCCAAGCGAATCAAGGACTTCGCCAGCGAGGTCACGCTGCCCGGCCGCACGATTTCCACAAAGGACTACCGCAACAGCTGCCGTTATCGCGACAACACGGTGACGTGCGAGCGCTACGGCATGCCGACGCTCAGGCAGAGGTTCACGTTCGACGGGCCGGACCACTTCTTCGTCCAGGTCGAGCTCTCCTCCGGCGAGACGTTGAGCACCAGCAAGATGAGCCCGGTGGTGGCCGACTCACCCGGTGCCGTGGACATAGGGACGAACGGCGACCGCAGGATGCTGCTGGTGCCGGTCGACAACGACGCCTGGGTGCGCTACGAGTCCAAGCCGATCGACGACGTCACGCCGGAGCAGCGCAGCTTCGAGGTGACCACGGTCTTCGACGACACCAGCAGGCGCGGCTTCGTGTTCGGCTCGATCGACCACGACACCTGGAAGTCCGGGATCACCGCACAGGGCCGCCGCGGCAAGCTGGACCGGCTCGAAGTCACCGCGGGCCTGACCGACTACCAGTACGACTACGGCACAGCGGACAACAAGTACCAGCACAACCGGGAGTCCCTGCCGCATCGCCCGATCACCGGCACAACGGTGACGTCACCGCGGATGATGGTCGGCTACTTCGACGACTGGCGCACCGGTATGGAGACCTTCGGCCGCGCCAACGCCAAGGTCACCGGGACCCGGACCTGGGACAAGGGCACGCCGTTCGGCTACAACTCGTGGGGCGGGCTCGGTTCGGCCGTCGCCAACCCGGCGTTGATGAACGAGACGAGCGACTTCATCGCCGGCAGGCTGCCGGAGTTCAAGGGCGAGAGCAAGCCGTACGTCGGCATCGACTCCTACTGGGACGCCCTGCTGGATCCACAGTGGCAGTTCGAAAACCCGGGCACCAGCTGGAAGAAGCTCGAGGACTACGTCGCGCACGTGCGGGCCAACGGCCAGGAGCCGGCGCTGTACTTCCAGCCGTTCACCAACTTCTGGAAGGAAGGCATCGACAACCAGATCGGCGGCACGGCGCTGTGCGACGGCTGTCCCAACCAGACGTTGCGGCAGATGGCGTTGAAGGCCAACGGCGAGCCGATCCTGCTCAACGGCGGCTGGGCGCTGGACCCGACCAACCCGGGAGTGCTCAACCGGTCCCGGCTGGCGCTGACCAAGTTCCGTGAGCTCGGCGTCCGTTACGTGAAGATGGACTTCTTCACGCACGGCATGCTGGAGTCCGACAGCTGGTTCGACCCGTCGGTCCACACTGGACTACAGGCGTTCCACAAGGGCATGAAGCAGGTCGTGGCGTGGGCCGGCGAGGACACGTTCATCGACCTGGCGATCTCCCCGCTGTTCATGGGCCAGTACGGCAACGCTCGGCGGATCTCGTGTGACGTGCACGGCTCGATGAACAACTGGCACGAGGAGAACCCGGACCTGTACCAGAAGAGCACCGAAAACCTGCTCAACTCGGTGACGTACGGCTGGTGGCTCGACGAGGTCTACGAGTACAACGACGGCGACCACATCCAGTTCGGCAACTACTACTACGACAAGGACAACAAGGCGCTGCTGTTCGACGGCACCAACCCGGCGCAGCCGCGGATCTGGCCGGAGAACCACAACCGCGCCAGGGTCACCTCGGCGGTGATCACGGGTGTCTACCTGATCAGCGACGACTACAGCGCCTCGGGCGATCCCGAGCTCAAGCGCCGCGCGGCGAAGTTCCTGACCAACCCGGAGATCAACGCGGTCGCCGAGATCGGCCGGACGTTCCGCCCGGTCGACGGGGACACCGGCTTCCGGGCCAACACCATGTACGTGCTGAACCACGGCAGGGACACGTACCTCGCGGTGTTCAACTTCGACAAGTCCGGCCCCCGCCGGTTCTCGATCGACCCGGAGCGGATCGGCTTGCGGTCCCGCAACACCTTCCGGGAACTGTGGTCCGGCAGGACGTTCACGTCCCACGGCCGCACCGAGATCACCGTGCCGAGCGAGGACGCGGTCATCTACCGGATCAACTCGTAAGGAAAGGGCGCGATGCTCAAGAGATCCCTCACCTGCCTGGCCGGGGCGGTGCTCGCGGTGGGCCTCGTGGCACCGGCGGCCGCGGCGCCGCAGCCCGAGAGCCACGGCCCGGACAAGCCGGCTGCCAAGCCCTACATGGGCTGGAGCAGCTGGAGCATGCAGTCCAGCAAGCACCCGGGGCTCAACCCCAAGGGCGACTACAGCTGGCTCAACGAGGCCAACGTCGTCAAGCAGACCGACGCCATCGCTTCGAAGCTGCGCAAGTACGGCTACGAGTACGTCAACATGGACGCGGGCTGGTGGGCCGACTGGAACTGGAACTTCGGCTATGACGAGTACGGCCGCCCCACGCCCAACAAGGAGCGGTTCCCGCGTGGCATGAAGTGGATGGCCGACTACATCCACCACAAGGGCCTCAAGGCGGGCATCTACATCCCGGTCGGGCTGGCCAAGGGCGTGTACGACAACGGTGACTTCCCGGTGAAGGACGCGCCCGGCTGCAGCACGCACGACCTGGTGTACCCGGACCTGCGGACCACCAACGGCTGGGACAGCTCGTACAAGATCGACTTCTCGAATCCGTGCTCGCAGAAGTACATCGACTCCATCGCGCGGATGTTCGCCGACTGGGGCTACGACTTCCTCAAGATCGACGGCGTCGGCCCGGGCTCGTGGAAGAGCGGCCCGCAGTACGACAACCGCGACGAGATCGCCGCATACCGCGAGGCGTTCGACAAGACCGGCCGCCAAGTGCACATCGAGATCTCGTGGTCGATCGACATCGCCTACATCGGGGACTGGCAGAAGTCCTCGAACGGCTGGCGGATCGACACCGACGTGGAGTGCTACTGCCCGACCCTGGTGACGTGGGAGAACTCGGTCGACGACCGGTGGAAGGACCTGCCGCCGTGGATCCGGCACTCCGGCCCGGGCGGCTGGCACGACCTGGACACGCTCAACGTCGGCAACGGTGAGATGGACGGCCTGACCGTCGACGAGCGGTACAGCTACATGACGTTCTGGGCGATCACCGCGTCCCCGCTGTACGTGGGCGACGACGTGACCAAACTGGACGATCTGGGCGTGAAACTGCTGACCAACCGCGAGGTGCTCGCACTCAACCAGCAGGGCCGCCCGGCCAGGCCGGTCGACCCGAACTCCGAGCAGCCGGTCTGGTGGGCACGCAACAAGGACGGCTCGTACACCGTCGCGCTGTTCAACCTCGGCTCGCAGGCCACATCCGTCAAGGCGAACTGGCAGGACTTCGGTCTCGGCGGCCACCAGCACGTCCGTGACGTGTGGGCGGACAAGTACCTCGGCCGGTACTCCGGCGGGTTCGAGGCCACGATCCCGCCGCACGGCACCAAACTCCTGCGCGTCTGGTGAAACCCCCTCGTGAGTGTTTATCGGGGTTAGAACACCGATAAACACTCACGAGGGCTTTTACTGGGTGGTGACGAGGACGGCAGTCGCGTTGTCCGTGCCGCCGAGCACCATCGCCGTCTCCACCAATGTGGACACGCGGGACAAAGCGGTCGTTCCCTGCTCGGTCAGGACGGCCTGGATGGTCTCCGGCGAGACGACCTTGTGCACGCCGTCGCTGGACAGCAGCAGGCTCTTGAAGTCGGTCACGGTGGCACGGCCGATCCGCTCCTCGGACGTCGTCCGCAGCGAGTTCGTCACCACGTGCTCCATCCGCGGTGTGGGGATCGAGTCGTGCAGCCGGAAGTACTCGGCCATCGTCTGGTCGCTGGTCACCTGCGTGAGTTCGGTGCCGTCCCAGGTGTACGCACGCGCATCCCCGACCCACGCGACCTGGTAGCCGTCCGCGTACGGCATCGCCACCACGAGCACGGCGTCAGCACCCGTGTTCATGGCTTCCAGCGCGCGCTGCGCCGCGAGTACCGCTTCGACAGGGCCCGCGGCGACAGGTGTCCTGGCCGCCACGCCTGAAGCGACCCGGGCGGCCTCGCCCGCCCACAGCGAGTCGCCGATGCCGTCTGCCAGCGCGAACACCACGTTCTCGCCGTCCTTGGACGCGCCCACCGCGTCCGCGTTGAACCGCCGGCCGCCCTGACGGCTGGCGGTGTCCCAGTTGATCACCTCGTTGCGCAGCATTTCGCGCCTCCACGTCGTTCTGGCGGCCCCCGACAGCCGCGCCAAGGCCAGAGTGCCTCGCTAGGCTGAACATCGGCTGAGGAGAAGGTATTACCGGAGTGAGACCTCCGTCTCATCGAAAAGGGTCAGCCTGGGCCGATCGGCCCAGGCTGACCCTTTTCCGGCAGCTGTTACAGCGCGTCGCGCAGCGCCCGCTTGCCCCCGACGATCGGCAAGTCGAGCGCGGTGTCGTCGACGTCGAGCGAGATGCCCGCGCCCGGCTTCGGCCGCAGCGTGTAGTCGTAGTCGCTGGACAGCAGGACGAACTCGATCCTGTGGCCGGCCGCGAAGACGTAGTCCTTCGGTTCGAACTCCACCTCGACCGAGTACTCCCGGCCCGGCGTGACCGGCACCGTCAGCCACGGGCTGAGCCGGTTCTGCGGGTCGGTCCAGCCCCGGGTTACGATCTTGCCGGTGCCGTCCGGAGCCCGGTCGACCAGCAGTGCCGTCACGTTCGCGGCCGGACGGCTGAACGACGCCCGCAGGTCGGCCTTGCCGCGGCCGGACAACCGGACCGGCTTCTTGGTCACGCCGGTCGAGTACGACAGGCGGTGCGGTGACGTGTCCGCGTTGACCAGGGTCTCGGCCGTCTTCGTCGCATCGTCCGTCAGCGACTCCTCGACCGAGTCACGCGTCCGGGTCACACCGAGGGCACCACGAGCCGAACCACCCGCGCCGAGGTACAGCGAGGCGTCGGACGTGCCCGGGGCCGGCCATTCGGCTTCCTCGACCCAGGACTTGTCCTCACGCTGGATGGTCGCGCGCGGTTCGGACTCCACACCGTTCTGCTGCTTGTACAGGTACCGGGTGAACCAGCGGTTCAGCGTGACGAGCCACTCGTCGCGGCGGATGTTGTACGGGTCCGCGTGCGCACCCTGGTGCCACCAGATCTTGTGCGGCACGCCGACCTTCTTGATCGCCTCGTACCACTGTTCGGCGTGCAGGTCCTTGACGTTCCAGTCGCTCAGGCCGTGCACGACGAGCGTGGCGGCGCGGACGTTGTGCACGTCCTTGAGGTAGTTGCGCTCGTGCCAGAACGGGCTGTAGTCACCGGTGATCCGGTCCTGCTTCTGCCGGATCTCCTCGATGACCGGCTTGCAGATCTCCCTGTCCGCCCGGGTGTAGACGTACTCGGCCAGCACGTCGAGGTCCTCGCCCTGGAACGTGCCGGGCGCGACGACCGCGCCGTCCTGGCGGTAGTAGTCGTACCAGCTGGAGATGGCGGCGATCGGCACGATCGCGTCCAGCCCGCGCACACCGGTCGTGGCCACCGCGTTGGGCAGCGTTCCGTTGTAGGAGACGCCCATCATGCCGACGCTTCCGGTCGTCCACTTGGCGTTCACCGAGGCGCCGTTGGCGTCGTGCGCCTTGGCGCGCCCGTTCAGCCAGTCCACAACGGACTTCGCGCCGATGGTCTCGTTGCGGCCGCCGGAGGTCGGGCACCCGGTCGACTGACCGCTGCCCAACGACTCCGCGTACACGACAGCGAAACCACGCGCGGTGAAGTACTGCTCGTAACGCCACGTGATGGCCGGGTTCGGGCCGACGGCCGCGGCGACACGTTCGTCACCGGCCGTGCCACGGCGGTGGTGTCCCGGCCAGCTCGGCGAATGCAGCTCGACGTCCACGTTGTGATTGGCGACGTCGTTACCGCCCGCGTAGTACGGCGAAGCCTGGTACACGACAGGGACCTTCAGCCCCTGCTCGGTCGCGCGGGGCCGGACGACCTCGACGTGCACGAGGTCGTCCTTGCCGTCACGATCGCTGTCCACAGGGGCGGTCACCCACAGGCTCTCGCGCACGACATCGGCCGGGTCGAACACCGGCTGTGCCTGACCGTCCTTGAATACCGGTCCCTGCGCCGCATGCGCGATCGCGGGAACGACGGGTAACGCCACAGTGACAGCCGCTAACACGGACAGTAGGCGCCGCAAGGCAACCCCCAAAAGTGTGTTCAGACCAAGTCAGTCAGCACCCTTCACCTTGTCCGACTCCTCAGTCAAGGCGCCAGAAGTCGCATTCTGCTGTGCCGACCCCTTCTGTGCTGATCCCTGCTGTGCCGACCCCTTCTGTGCTGATCCCTGCTGTGCCGACCCCTTCTGTGCTGATCCCTTCTGTGCTGATCCTTCCTGTGCTGATCCCTTTTGGGGTGCTCCCTTTTGGGGCGCGGCCTTCAACACGACGGCGAGCAGCGCACCGGCGATCATCACCGCGCCCACGACCCACAGCCCCGTCCGCTGCGAACCGGTGAGATCCTCCAGCCCGCCGGTGATGTACGGCGCCGCGAACCCGCTGACGTTGCCCAGCGAGTTGATCAGCGCGATACCGCCCGCCGCCGCCGTCCCCGCGAGGAACGTGGACGGCAGCGCCCAGAACGTGGGCAGTGCGCAGCAGATGCCGATCGCGGTGATGCTCACCGCCACCATGACGGCGAACGGGCTGCCCAGGTACAGCGCGACCGGGATCGCGACGCCGCCGACGATCATCGGCAGCGCGACGTGCCAGACCCGCTCCCCGGTCCGGTCGCCGTGCCGCGCCCAGAACACCATCGCGATCGCGCCGAGCACGTACGGCACCGCGGTGATCAGTCCACGTTCGACGATCGAGAACGTCGTGCCGAACTGCTGCTGGAACCCGGCGATGATGCTGGGCAGGAAGAACCCGAGCGCGTACAGGCCGTAGACGTTTCCGAAGTAGACGAACGCGAGACCGATGATCCGCCCGTGTGTCAAGGCTTTGCGCAACGGCCAGTGGTGCTCCTGTTCGGTCTTGGCGCGTTCGGCGTCCAGCTGCGCCTGCATCCACTTGCCTTCCTCGGGCGTGAGCCACTTGGCCTCGGTCGGCCGGTCGGTGAGGAAGAACCAGGTGACGAAGGCCAGCAGGATCGCCGGGATGCCCTCGACGAGGAACATGAACCGCCAGCCCGCCAGGCCGAAGACGCCGTCGCCGTGCCGGATCAGCAACGCCGAGATGGTCGCGCCGATCGCGCTGGAGACCGGGATGGCGACCATGAACCACGCGACCATCCGCGCGCGGTAACGAGCCGGGAACCAGTATGTGAGATAGAGGATGATGCCGGGGAAGAACCCGGCTTCCGCGACACCGAGCAGGAACCGCAGGATGATCAGCACGGTCGCGTTGGGCACGAACGCGATCGCGGTCGCGATCACGCCCCAGCTGATCATGATGCGGGCGATCCACCGGCGCGCGCCGAACTTGTGCAGCGCCAGGTTGCTCGGCACCTCGAGGATGAGGTAACCGATGAAGAAGATGCCCGACGCGAAGCCGAACGCGGTCGCGCTGAGCGCGAGTTCCTTCGACAGCCCGGCGGGGCCCGCGAAACCGATGTTGACCCGGTCCAGGTAGTTGACGAAGTACAGCAACCCCAGGTACGGCACCAGCCGCCGAGCTGCCTTACGCCACGTGACGTCCCCGAATGGCCGCTCCAGTGAGTCCATTGTGGCATTTCAGTCCCCAAACGCCTTGACGTCAACCCTATGCTGGAGCCATGCCGGAGTTTCCGCTGTACGGAGAAGACCACGAGCGGGGTGACCTCGCTCCGTAGCCGGACCACGCCCGCAGCACACGTGTGTCCCTTTCCCGGCTACTGGCAAGGACTTCCGAGCAATGAAAGACTTCGTCGCCGCGCTGCCCAAGGTCGAGCTGCACGTCCACTTGGTGGGATCCGCTTCCGTCCCAACGGTCCTCGACCTCGCCCGCCGCCATCCCGACGGCGGTGTGCCCACCGAGGAGCAGGCACTGCGCGACTTCTACGAGTTCCGCGACTTCGCGCACTTCATCGAGAACTACATCAAGGTCGACGCCCTCGTCCGGACCGGGCAGGACGTGCTGACGCTGCTGCTCGGCCTGGCACGGGACCAGGCGGCCGGCAACATCCGCTACTCCGAGGTCACGGTCACGCCGACCTCCCACCTGCGCAACGGAATCGCGCCGGACGAGCTGGCCGAAGCCCTCACCGAGGCCCGTGAACTGGCACGACAGCAGCACGGTGTCGAGTTCGCGTGGGTGTTCGACATCGACGGCGTACTGGGCAGGGAAGGCGGCCCGAAGACCCTCGACTGGGTACTGAAGCACCGCCCCGAAGGCACGGTCGGGCTCGGCCTGGGCGGCCCGGAGATCGGCGTGCCGCGCGAGTGGTACCGCGAGCAGTTCGCGGTCGCGGTGGACAACGGGCTGCATTGCCTGCCGCACGCCGGCGAGACGACCGGTCCGGAGACCGTCTGGGCGGCGGTCAACGAGCTGCACGCCGAACGCATCGGCCACGGCATCAGCGCCATCCAGGACATCCGGCTGGTCAACCACCTGGCCGAGCACGGCATCGCGCTGGAGGTCAACCCGACGTCCAACATCCGCACCAAAGCGCTGTCAACGCTCGACCCCGCAAGCGGGCCTTCGGCGGACCGGATCGAGAACCACCCGTTGCCCAGGCTGGTCGCCGCGGGCGTGCCGGTCGTGCTCGGCACGGACGATCCCGGCATGTTCCACACCACCCTCAACGACGAGTACATGCTCTGTCATGAGGTGTTCGGCTACGACCGAGCGCAACTGGCCGAACTGGCGAACACCGCCGTACAGGTCTCCTACGCACCCGAAGAGGTGAAAAAGGCCCTCACGGCCGAGATCACCGCGCTGCTCAGCGGCTGATCCATCACATCGGGGCACCGGTGTTGCTGCGATCCGGGCTCATCGCTTAACACCTCGGGTTAGTGTTGGGGATCATCTCCGGCAACGGGGCGTTCACCGGGTAGCGAGGGGTGTGGTCGCAGCGATGTTCACGGGGATCCTTGATGACGATCACCAGCACCGACACTAGTCACCGAACCCTGAAGACCGGACCCGTACGACAGGTCACGGAACTGGCGCGCACGACACCGGGTGTGCTCGGCGCGCTCGCGTTGTTGCTCGTCGTCGTCAGTGTGACGGCGGGCGTGTTCAGCGCGATCAGCGTGCAGCGCCGGGCGCAGGCGCTGGCCGACCTGGCCAGCCGCAGCGGCCCGCTCAGCGTGGCCGCGCAGGAGATCTACCGGAGTCTGTCGGACGCGGACGCCACCGCGAGCGGCGCGTTCCTGGCGGGCGGTCTGGAGCCGCCCGCCGTCCGGGCCCGCTTCGAGCAGGACATCGCGCAGGCCAGCAACGCGCTGGCGATCGCGGTGGCGGCCCGAGAACCCAGTGACGTGACGGCGCCGAACAGCCCGCTGGCCACGTTGTCCGGGCAGTTGCCGGTGTACACGGGCCTGGTCGAGACGGCCAGGGTGAACAACCGGCAGGGGCTGCCGCTCGGGATCGCCTACCAGCGTGAGGCGTCCACCCTGATGCGCACTCAACTGCTGCCCGCGGCGCAGCAGCTCTACGACGGCGAGGTCGCCCGCGTGTCCACCGACCAGGACCGCGCGGGCGGGTTCCCGGTCGCCGAGCTGCTGCTGGGCCTGGCGGTGCTGGGCGTGTTGGTCCTCGCCCAGGTGTACGTGCGGCGGCGGACCAACCGCGTGTTCAACGTCGGCCTGGTCGCCGCGACGGTGGCTGCGGTGATCTCGCTGCTGTGGGTGGCCGTCGCGACGTTCAGCGTGATCGCCGGCGTGGACGACAGCCGGGTCGAAGGATCGGCCCAGGTCGACGTGCTGGCCAGGGCCCGGATCGCGACCCTGCAGGCCCGCGCCGACGAGACGCTGACCCTGGTCGCCCGGGGCACCGGCAAGGTCTACGAGGACGACTTCGTCCAGGTGACGAGGAAGCTGACCGGCCTGCTCAACGAGGCAAGCGGCAAGGCGACCGACGGTGCCGTGTCCGCCGAGGTCGGCTCGGCCCGGTCGAACACCGAGGCCTGGTTGCGGGCGCACGGCGAGATCCGCAGGCAGGACGACAGCGGCAACTACGCGGCCGCGGTCCGGCTGGCGATCGCGGCGGTTCCGGAAGGTTCCGGTCCCGCTTTCGACAAGCTCGATACAGACTTGCGGGAGGCGATCGACCGGACCAGGGGCGCGTTCAACGCCCGCGTCCAGGACGCGAGCGGCGCGCTCGGTGGCACGGTCGTGGTGGTGTCGCTGCTGGCCGTGGTGGTCGCGGCCGGTGCGGCGGCAGGGCTTTGGCAGCGGCTGAAGGAGTACCGATGAGACTCGCATTGGTATCGGCCGCCATCCTGGTCATGGTCATGGGCTGTACGACCGGCACGGACATCACCACGATCCCGTCGGTCACCGCCGTGGTCCCGAAGCCCGCGAACGCCGCCGACCTGACCACGCCGCCGACCGCCGCCGTGCAGGAGTGCGGCGACAAGCTGGCCAGCCTGCGTCCGCCGAACCCGATGCCGCAGCCCGGCGCGATGCCCGCGGGATCGACGATGGAGCGGATCGTCCAGCGCGGCAAACTGATCGTCGGCGTGGACCAGAACACCTACAACGTCGGCTTCCGCGACCCGTTCACCGGCGAGATCCAGGGCTTCGACATCGACATGGCCCGCACTATCGCCAGTGCCCTGTTCGGCACCCCGGACGCCATCCAGCTGCGCGCGATCACCTCGGACCAGCGCATCCCGGCGTTGAAGGCCGGTGACGTGGACATCGTCGTGCGGACCATGAGCATCACGTGCGACCGGCTGGTCGAGGTGAACTTCTCCGCAGTGTACTACGAGGCCCAGCAGCAGGTCCTGGTCAGGAAGAACTCCGGCTTCACCGGGATCGACGCGCTGGGCGGCAAACGGGTCTGCGCGACGAAGTCGTCGACCTCGCTGCGCAACATCGCCAACGCGCCGTCCAAGCCGATCGGGGTGTCGGTGTCCGACTGGACCGACTGCCTGGTCATGTTGCAGCAGGGCCAGGTCGACGCGGTGTCCACGGACGACGTGATCCTGGCCGGGATGGCCGCGCAGGACCGGTACACCGAGGTCGTCGGCCCGTCGCTGGCCGCGGAACCGTACGGGATGGCCATTCCCAAGGCGAACGAGGACTTCGTCCGGTTCGTCAACGGTGTGCTGGAACAGGTGCGTGCCAACGGGACGTGGGCGGCCTCGTACGGGCGCTGGCTGGACGAGCTGATCCCCGGACCGCCGCCCGCTCCGCCTGTGCCGCGGTACAAGGATTGATCCGCCGTGGCAAGCCATGACGAAGCAGACCGCGCGTTGCGGCGGCTCAGCGAGGAAAGCGACCGGATGGCCGACGCCCTGGTGGCGATGGACTCGCACGCGGGCCATCAGCTGCTGCGCAACGCCACGCTGACCGGCGTGACGAAACGGCGTTGGGATGAGGCGAGCGCGGCGATGACCGTGCTGTGGGAGCAGTTCAACCTGCACCGCAGGATGGTCGAGCACGCGAAGGAGCTGATGGACCGCAGGGACCTCGGCGCATTGGGCGCGCTGCTGACCGATCCGGTCGTCGAGCTGAACGCCCAGCAGCTGCCGATCGACCAGCGCAGCCTGACCGGCCCGGCGGTCGTGACCGAGCGGGTCACGCTGACCGAGCTGGTCGAGCGGATGAAGGCCTCCTACAAGGCGATCACGGAGGTGCTCGCCGCCGCGGACACCGCGTGGACCGCGACGGTCGACGTGATCGATCCGTTGGAGACGGAGGTGCGGTCGGCGTCCACACTGGCCGCGTCGCTCGGCGTCGAGGACCCCGGACTGGCCCGTATCGCCGCGGAACTGGCGCGGACCAGGCAGCTCGCGCTCACCGATCCGCTGGCCGTCGACACGGCCCAGGCACCGGACCGCCTGGCCGCCGACCTGGCCGACGTCCGGGCCAGGCTGGCCAGGCTCGCCTCGGCCAAGGACACGTTCGACGACCGGATGGCCCGGATCGAGGCCCTGCTCGGCGAAGTGGAAGGCGCCTACGGCGAGACGCAGGTCGCGTACGCCACGGTGATGCAGAAGATCGCCTCCCCCGGTCTGCCGCAACCGACGGACCTGGCGGGCCCGCTGCGGGCGCGGCTCACGGAGTTGCCGGAACTGTGGCGCGCCGGGCAATGGCGCGAACTGGCGTCCGGGCTGGAGGGCCTGGAACGGGATGTGACCAGTGCGTTGGCGGAAGCCAGGACACAGCTGCGAACGGTGACGGGCCTGCTCGACCGCCGGCTGGAGTTGCGGGGACGTCTGGAGGCATACCGCGCCAAGGCCAACCGGCTCGGGCACGCCGAAGACCTCGGCCTCGCCGAACTGCACCGGATCGCCCATGGCGTGCTGTACGCCACGCCCTGTGATCTTCCCGCCGCGACCCGAGCGGTCAATCGGTACCAGCAAGCACTGCAGGACAAAAGGAGTGCTGCCTCATGACCAGTTGTCCGCGCTCGGGGTGCGATGGAGCGATCGACGAGGACGGCTTCTGCGACACGTGCGGTCTTGAGGCGCCTGCGGCCGTGCCGACCGGTTTGACCGGGTCGACTGGGTCGGCGCGCACGAGTGCGTCGAGCCGTCCGACCGCGTGGAGCGCACCGACGGCGGGCAGCGGTGGGACGGCACGCTCGCGTCGCGGCTCGGCCCGGTCGGCCAGGCGCGGTCTGCTCGGCCGCGGCATCGTCGACATTCCCATCGTGCCCAAACGGGATCCGCGCGAAGCCGTGCTGGAGAACCCGGAAGTGCCCGAGAACAAGCGGTTCTGCAGCAAGTGCGGCGCCAAGGTGGGCCGTGGCCGGGAGGGCAGGCCCGGCCGGGTCACCGGGTTCTGCGCGAAATGCGGGCACCACTTCGACTTCACGCCCAAGCTCAAGGCCGGCGACGCCGTCGCCGGGCAGTACGAAGTGCTCGGCTGCATCGCCCACGGCGGGCTCGGCTGGATCTACCTGGCGCTGGACCACGCCGTCGCCGACCGCTGGGTGGTGCTGAAGGGCCTGCTGGACACCGGGGACGCGGACGCGATGGCCGCCGCGATGGCCGAACGCCGGTTCCTGGCCCAGGTCGAGCACCCGAACATCGTGCGGATCTTCAACTTCGTCGAGCACCAGCACGGCGACTCGACCACCGGTTACATCGTGATGGAGTACGTCGGCGGCACCTCCATCAAGGACATGGTCAAGCAGTTGCGCACGCAGGGCGACCAGACCGCGTGCCTGCCGTTGACCCAGGCGATCGCGTACACCCTGGAGATCCTGCCCGCCCTGGGCTACCTGCACGGGCAGGGCCTGGTGTACTGCGATTTCAAGCCGGACAACGTGATCCAGGTTGAGGAACAGCTCAAGCTGATCGACCTCGGCGCGGTACGGCACGTCGACGACGAGGACAGCCCGATCTACGGCACGACCGGGTACCAGGCGCCTGAAGTCGGCAAGGAACTGCCGTCGCCGGTGACCGACATCTACACGGTCGGCCGCGCGCTGGCCGTGATGACGTTCCCGTTCGACTTCCACGCCACGTACAAGACGTCGTTGCCCGGCGCGGCGGAACAGCCTCTGCTGGGCGAGTTCGAGTCGTACTACCGGCTGCTCCTGCGTGCCACCCACAACGACCCGGCACAGCGTTTCGCCTCCGCCGAGGACATGCGCGACCAGTTGGAAGGCGTGTTCCGCGAGGTCGCGGCGGCCGAGGACGGCCAGCCACGGCCCGGGATCTCGGTCGAGTTCACCCCGGAACGCCGCAGCTTCGGGGTCGACGGCACAGCACCCGACCTGGCCGTGATCGCCTCGTCGCTGCCGATCCCCCGGATCGACGCGGCCGACCCGGGCGCCGCGTTCCTCGCGGGCGTGACCACCACCAGCACGCAGGAACTCGTCGAGGAACTCCAGGCCGCGCCGCTGCAGAGCGTGGAGGTGCGGCTGCGCCTGGCGCGGGCGTACATCGAACTGGGCGACGAGGCGGCGGCCAAGAAGACGTTGAACTCCGCCAGGTGTGAACCCGGCGACTGGCGGTTGCCCTGGCACCGCGGGCTCGCGGCGCTGGCGGCGGGCAACGCGGCTCAGGCGCGGATGTCGTTCGAGACCGTGTACGACATCCTTCCTGGTGAGGCCGCGCCCAAGCTCGCTGTCGCGGCGTGCGCGGAGGCGTCCAGCGACATGGTGGACGCGGACCGGTACTACCGGATCGTGTGGCGCACGGACCGGTCGTACATCAGCGCCGCGTTCGGTCTCGCGCGGGCGCTGCTGGCCAAGGGGGAACGACATGAGGCCGTGGACGTCCTGAACTCCGTGCCGGAAACCTCCATCCACCACCTGGCCGCGCAACTGGCGGCGATCAGGGCACGGACCGGGATCTCGCGCTCCGCCGGACTGACCGAACAGGACCTCGTCGCGGCCGGCGGGCAGCTCGCGCAGCTGGACCTGGACGACACGCGGCGTGCGCAAGCAGCGCGTGACCTGCTGGAATCCGCTTACTCATGGGTGCGTGACGGGCCGCCTGGGACATCTGGAACGGTGTTGGGATGCCGGCTGGCCGAAGACGACCTCCGGCGCGGCCTGGAAAAGTGGTATCGGACCCTCGCCCGGCAAGCCGCCACCCGCCGGGAGCGCATCGCGCTGGTCGACCATGCCAACCGGATCCGGCCGAAAACCTGGATCTGAGCGGGAGAAACAGCACGTGAACTGCCCTGACTGCGGAGAGCACGCCGAGGCGAACGACCGCTACTGCGAGAACTGCGGTGGCAGTCTCCAGTTGCGCAGAACGCCGTCCGGCGGGCCGATCGGCCGCGTCGGCGGTGTCACCGTGGCCGGCTGCGTGGGGTGCGGTTCCTCAGTGGGGGACGACGGCTACTGCGAGACCTGCGGCCGCGCGCAGCCGACCGGCCGCGACCGGATGGAGTACGACCTCGACCTCGTGGCCGGGGTCAGCGACCGCGGCCGCGCGCGGGCCCGGAACGAGGACTCGATGGCGTTCGGCGTGGTCGGACCGCCGGGGGCGCCGCGGTCGGTCGTCGCCGTGGTCTGTGACGGAGTCGGCTCGACCGAACGGGCCGACGCCGCGTCCCAGGCCGGGGTCGACGCGGCTCTAGAGGCCATTGTGGACTCGCTGCTGGCCGAGTCGACGCCGCGTGCCGCCACTGAGGACGGGGCCGCGGCGGCGTACGCGGCCGTCGGTGAACTGGCGCGCCCGAATTCTCCCGATACGGCACCGTCATGCACTTTCGTCTCGGCGGTCGTGACGCCGTCGGAGATCACCGTCGGGTGGATCGGCGACAGCCGGGCGTACTGGGTGCCGTCCTCCCCCGATGTGCCTTCCCGGCGCCTGACCACGGATGACACGCTGGTCGCACAACTGGTCGCCGCCGGGATGGACGAGGCGGAAGCCGCGGCGAGCCTGAACGCGCACGCCTTGGCCCGGTGGGTCGGCGCGGACGCCGAACAGGCGCCGCCGCACGTGACGGTTCTGCAGCCGGAGGCGCCGGGACGCCTGATCCTGTGCAGCGACGGCCTGTGGAACTACCTGCCGGAGGCGGAGTCGTTGGCGGCCAAGGTCTCCGACGCGGAACCGTTGAAGGTGGCGGCCGAGCTGACGAGCATCGCCAACGAGCTCGGCGGGCACGACAACATCACCGTTGTGGTCATTCCGGTCGAAGGTCCGCTTGCGGGACCGAGCATGGACACTGAGGGGAAAGTGCCGTGACGGATTTCCAGATCGAGGTCTATCAGAACGAGTACCTGCCCCAAGGTGCCGCCGAGGTCAACGCGATCGTGACGGTGACGGCCTCCGGGAGTGCCGCGCCTGTCGCCTCCTCGGGGGCCGCGGCGGCCGAGGTGATCATCATCGACACCTCGGGCTCGATGCACCATCCGCCGACGAAGCTGGCCGCCGCGAAGGCGGCGACCAACGCGGCGATCGACGCGTTGCGCGACGGCGTGAACTTCGCTGTGGTGTCGGGCTCCGAGCGTGCGGATCTCGTGTACCCGCCTAGACTGGGAATGCGTCCCGCCACGGCGTTGTCCCGCGAAGAGGCCAAGCGGGCTGTCAACGCCCTGCGCGCCGACGGCGGCACGGCGATGGGCGAATGGCTGCTGCTGGCCCGTGAGCTGTTCGCGACGCAGCGCAACCCGTTGCGGCACGCGATCCTGTTGACCGACGGGCAGAACGTGCACGAGCGGCCGAAGAAGCTCGAGCGGATCCTGGAAGACGTGGCGGGCCAGTTCGTCTGCGACTGCCGTGGCGTCGGGACCGACTGGGAGGTCAAGGAACTCCGCAAGATCGCGACGGCGTTGCTGGGCACGGTCGACATCGTGGCCGACCCGTCGGGTCTGGCGGACGACTTCCGCGCGATGACGTCGAACGCGATGGGCAAAGAGGTCGCGGACGTGTCGCTGCGGTTGTGGACTCCGCAGGGCGCGACCGTGAAGTTCGTCAAACAGGTCGAGCCGACGCTGACGGACCTGACGTCCCGCCGCGTGGAATCGGCGCCCCGCAGCGGCGATTACCCCACGGGCGCCTGGGGTTCGGAAAGCCGCGACTACCACGTGTGCATCCAGGTGCAGCCGGCCGCCATCGGCGACAAGATGCTGGCGGGACGCGTGAGCCTGGTGTCGCCGTCGGGTGACGTGCTGGGCAAGGGGCAGATCCTGGCGGTGTGGACGGACGACACCGCGTTGTCCACGAAGATCAACCCCGAAGTGGCGCACTACACCGGCCAGGCCGAACTGGCGACCGTGATCGAGGAGGGCCTGGAAGCCCAGCGCGCGGGCCAGATCGAGACGGCGACGGCGAAACTCGGCCGCGCGGTGAAACTGGCGCACGAGTCCGGCCACGAGGACACGGCCAAACTGTTGGCGAAAGTGGTGGACGTCGTCGACCCGGCGGACGGCACGATCCGGCTGAAGCGCGACGTGGCGACGGTCGACGCGATGACGTTGGAGAGCAGGTCCTCGGTGACCAAGCGGGTCGGCCGGAAGTCCGGAGAGAACTGATGGCGACGTGTGAGCACTCGTGGGGTGATGACGGCTTCTGCGAGATCTGCGGCCTGGCAGCGTCCTCACCGGCGCCAGTTGTCCCCGACCCGGTCTCCCGCTCGTGCCCGTCCTGCGGGGCACCCCTGGACGACCGCTTCTGCGAGGACTGCGGAGCTGATTCCCTCGCCGCACCCGCGGCACCACGACCTGAACCCGCGCCTGTGCCGTCCGGCCCAAGGACATGGTCGGTGGTGGTGTCGGCGGACCGGAAGTACTACGAGAGCGTGAAAGCCGACGGCGGCCCGGACGCCGACTCGATCGTCTTCCCGCCGTACTGCCCGGACAGGCACTTCGAACTCCACGGCGAGCAGGTGAGCATCGGCCGCCGAAGCGCGACCCGGGGAATCCAGCCGGACATCGACCTGACCGGCCCGCCCGAAGACCCAGGCGTCTCCCGCCTGCACGCCCTGCTCGTGGCGGAGGCAGACGGCGGCTGGGCGATCGTGGACATCAACTCGGCCAACGGAACAACGTTGAACTACCGACGAGACCTGTTGAAACCCAACACCCCCAGGACCCTGGAGGACGGCGACAGAATCCACATCGGAGCCTGGACGACGATAACCCTGCACGCGGACCCGTCATGAGGTGACTTCACGTCCCGCCACCGGAGACAAGTGCCTCGATCGTGTAATGGCGACGCGGATGATCGACACGATGAAATCCGCACATGACAAAGAAGCGCGGCACCGCCCGAATCCGAGGCCTGGCGGCCGAACTGAAGGACCTGCGGACAACGGCGGGCCTGAACACCCGCGAAGCAGCGAGACGCGTCGGCCTGTCCCCCGCAACCCTGAACCGCATGGAACTCGGCAACCGCGTCATCGATTCCGAGGACATGGCGGCGCTGTTGGCGGTCTACGGCGTCACCGGCACCGAACGAGAACGCCTGCTCGCGATGGCCCGCGAAGTGGACCTCCCTGGCTGGTGGGAGACGACCGACGCTGACCTGTCCAAACACCTTCGTGCTCTCATCAATTTCGAGTCGGAGGCGACTCGCATCGTGCATGCGGCGATGCTTCGAATACCGGGCTTGTTGCAGACGGCCGACTACATCCGGGCGTTCATGGCTTCCTGCCAGGTGCCCAGCCCGCTCATCGAGTCGCGCACGGAGATCCGGCTGCGCCGCCAGGAGATCCTCCGCCGTCTCCGCCCGCCGCGGTACCTGGCGATCGTCGACGAAGCCGCACTGAGCCGCCCCATCGGCAGCCCGGCCATCATGGCGGAACAGCTCCGGCACATCATCGACCTGGCCGCACTCCCCCACATCGAGGTCCGCGTGATCCCGTTCGCTCATGGGAGCCACACCGGCCTCGAAGGCGGATACGTGACCCTGGAGTTCGCCAAGGATCGATCCATCGTCCTGCTGGAGCACAAGCGCTCGTCCGCCTTCATAGACGAGCCAAAAGACGTAGCGCCCTTCCACGAGGCGACCACTACCCTGGTGAAGGCGGCACTGGAGCCACCCGAATCGGTGAAGTTCCTCGCTGCCAAGGCAGCCTCCTACGACAGAAGCTGAGACAACATGGATCTTGAAACAGCCCAGTGGCGCAAGTCCAGCTACAGCGAGTCGACCTCCGAGTGCGTCGAAGTCGCCTACCTCCCAGGCTCAGTCGCGATTCGCGATACCAAGAACCGCAACGCCGGAACCCTCGTGATTCCCGGACCCGCCTGGCGAGCGTTGATCAGTGATCACACGAGACCGGCCAGCTTGTAGGCGACCAGCGAACCGGCGACGGCCACGTTGAGGCTCATGCCGGTGCCGACCATCGGGATTTCCACCGCCACGTCCAGCAAAGCGGTTGCCTCGGCGGGGATGCCGGAGCGTTCATGCCCCAGGACCACGACCGTGCGGCGGCGAGCAGGAGGTAAGGACGCCAGGCGGATGGACTCGTCGGTCAACTCCACGCCGACGATCTCGGACCCCGCCGAACGCTGCGAAGCCAGCCAGCGAAGCGGATCGTTGACCCAGTGCACGCAGGAAGGCCGCCGTAACGTGTTGCCGATCTCCAAAGCTTGCGGAACCCACGGAAACCGGGGAACCGCAAGGCAAGCACCCACGGCATCGCACGTACGCAACAGCGTCCCCAGGTTGGCGCCGTGCAGGGGCCAGAGGGGCGCGATGATCAGGTGGTCCCAGCAGGAGTGGGCTTTTCTGCGGCGTTGACGCTTTATCTCGGTGCGGCTGCGCACCCACAGCTGCGTGCTCATCCGCGCTTCGCGGGCAGCTCCTCAAGCAGAGTCATGCCGAACAGTATGCCGGTGGCGAGCGTGAACTCGCCACCGGCATTTCTCACACTGCCTGCACGTACCTGCCCCAGATCTGGGCTTTGCGGAACGGGCCGTCGCCGTCCGCGTCGTACTCGGGTTCGTCGAACGTCACCCAGTACTTCCACTCCGATTCGGAGACCGGTTCGGGCGCGCCCGTGGTGTCGATGACGCCGTAGAACTCACGGGCCCACGGTCCGTCCCACGAAGGGTCGCGGACGATGCGCACGCGGGTTCCCGCGGGCAGCGTCCCCGCGGGCCATTCCGTCGGCAGCTCGGAGCCGCGGATGTGCTCCACGGCCTCTCGATCACGCTCTTCCGTCAATCCGGATCACCCACGCCCTTGACCTTGAAGTCGTCCCACTGCTCAGTGACCCTGTTGTACAGGTAGTGGATCCGCACACCGTTGACCTCCTGTGCCATCTTCACCCAGCCCTTGCTCGACGGCCACCTGGGGTCGTTCAGGGTGATCGGCAGGATCTCGCCCGCCTTCGGGTTGTACATCACCTCTTCCATCGCGATCTTCTCGCTGATGCTGAGATTCGTGTGCTTGCCCGTGTGTCCCAGGCCCAATGGTGTGACGATGCACTCTTCGGGATCCGGGTCGTCGGTGGCCGCCCGCTGCGCCCTGCCGCCCGCACACGGCGGGAGCTTGCGGTACTTGTCCGCGATGTGCCGGATCGTGTCGAGCAGTTTCTTGCCCGCGGCCGAACCTTCCAGGAACTTCGCCAGTCCCGCCGCGATCCTGGCGATGGCCTTGCCGACCTGGGGCAGTTTCCCGATCAGCGTCAACAGCGAACCGACGTTGATGACCGTCCACAGGCAGGCCGCCACATCGCCTTCACCGAAGCACTTCTTGGCGTCGGTGTACCCGATCTCGTCGAGCAGGATCTGCCCGCCGTTCTCGATGATGAAGTCGATGAGCCCCTGCTTGGCCAGGTCCGCCGCCTTCCGGAACTCGTCGGCCGCTTCCGGCGACAGGTCCTTGAGGAACCGGGCTTCGTCCTCAGCGGACAGTCCGGGGTCGCCTTCCCCGTTCTCGGCTTGCTGCCTCCGCCGTTCCGCCTCGGCCTTACGCGCGGCATCCTCAGCACGGTCCGCTGCTTTGCCTGCCTCGACGGCCGCGTCGTAGGCGTTCTTGGCTGCTTCCGCCGCGCTGTCGGCGTGTTTCTGGGCGCTGTCGGCCGCGGCTACCGCGGCAGCCGCGTCGACTTCGGCACGGTCAGCCGCCCCGCGAGCGGCTGACGCGTCGGCTTCCGCCTTGGTGGCCGCGGACCGCGCCGCGGCAGCGTCGTTCTCCGCCGCGGCCGCGGACCGTCCGGCGATCGCGGCGTCGTTGGCTGCCGCGTTGGCCGCTGCCCGTGCCTTGCGGGCGTCCTCCCGGGCCTGGGCGTCGGCCTGGTTGGCCCGAGCCGCAGCGGCACGTGCTGCCGCACCGTCCGCAGCGGCCTCCGCGGCTGCCTTCTGGGCATCGGCAGCGGAACGTGCTGCCGCAGCCGATGACTTGGCCGCTGCGGCCGCCGCGTCGTACGCGGGTTTGACCTCGGCCGCGGCCCGGTCGGCTGCTTCCTGGGCCAGGCGTGCGGCCTCCAGGGCCTCTGCGGCGCGTCGTTCGGCGGCTGCGGCTTGCTCGGCGCCGACCGCGCGGGCCTGTTCGGCGACTCGGACGACGAAGTCGGCGTCGATGTCCTGGCCGGTGAACGGCGCCACGACGGTGATCGCCGTGTTGGCGGGTTCGGTGATCGCCGAGGAGGACGACTTCGCCGCCGATGCGGCCTGCAGCGCCAAGGCAGCCTGAGTCGCCGCCGAAACCGCCTCATGGGCGGCGGCGTCCGACTCGGCTTTCGTCCGCTCGGCGGACATCTGCGACTGCATCGCCTCGCCCGCCGCCTGGTTGGCCAGGTTCACCGCGTTCTGCGCGGCTTCAGCGGCCTTGGCCTCGTTGAACGTCGCGTCCGAAGCCGCGGAGTTGGCTCGCTGCGCTGCCGCATGGGTTGCCGCGGCCTCGGCTTCCGCCTTGGTCGCCGCCGCGTTCGCCCGAGCGGCAGCCGCCTGCGCCGCTTGCGCGGCGGCGCGAGCGCGTGCCGCGGCACGAGTTGCCTCGGTGGCAGCACCACGAGCACCAGCGGCGGCACCGGTCGCGATGTTCGCCGCGTTACGAGCAGCACCAGCGGCGCCCACAGCCGTCAAAGCCTCGCCGCGAGCTTCGTTGGCCGCGTTCTGGGCAGTCTCGGCGTGCGGGCCGCCACGAGCGGCTGCTGCCATGGCGTCCATGGCAGCGGCACGGGCCTCTGCTGCCCGCTGGTCACGCTCAGCCTGATAAGCCTTGTCACGGCTCGCCTTGGCGTTGTTCTCCTCGTTGCGGGCGTTGGTTTCCGCCTGTGCCGCAACGCCGTCCGCTGCTTCCGCACGTTGACGGGCACCAGCCGCGATCCCGGCCTGGACCTCCGCTTCACCACGCATCGCACGTGCGACAGCCGCTTGCTGCTCGGCTCGTGCGCGTGCGGCGGCCGCGTTGGCACGCTCCCGTTCCGCGATCGCCCGCTGCGCCGCGGCTGTCGCCGCCTCACGCTCAGCGGTGATGCGGTGCTGACGGGTCCGCTCCGCCGCCGCCCACGCCTGCGCTTCCGCAGCCTCAGCAGCCTGCCGGGCGGCCTTGGTTCGGGCCGCGGCGTCCTTGGCCGCCTCCATCTGCACCCGCGCGGCCTCAGCCAGATCCGCCGCGGCACGCGCGTGCGCTTCGGCGGTCTGACGCCACTTCTTGGCCTGCTCGGCATGCCGCTCGGCACGTTCCTGAGCGTTACGGGCCTGGTCGGTGAACGCCGCCGC
>NZ_JAAATY010000032.1:0-79659 GCF_013280595.1 Kibdelosporangium persicum | reverse complement strand
GACAGGTCCCCGCCCGCACCGGCCGCGCGGGTGTCGTGCACACTGATCAACTGAAGCCCTTGGTGAGTGATCTTTCATCTGTCGCAAGAAGAATGATCAACCAAGGGCTTCACTCATGATCAACAGGGGTCCCGACCAGCCACCCGAAGGTTAAAACTCAAGCTAGGCCGTGTTTCAAATGCCCGATCGCGATAGCCGGGCCGGATGCGGCCCCTGACGCCACCGCGGGACCGCCCAAAGACAACCAGTATTCGCGGCGATCCCGCGGCGACGCCAGGAACCGCCCCACCGAGCCGATTCCGGCCTCCGGCCGGGGCAGACTCTCATCGACCGGGACATTCGAAACACGACCTAAGCCCGCCTGAGCACCGACGGTTTGAGGCGGTCGAAACCGCGCACGGACACCGGCCGCAGGTGCCGGATCGCGAAACCCGGTTCGCCGGACAGGGCCTCGGCCAGTTCGGAGTCGATCATCACCGCGCCCGGCCGGCAGATCGACGTCAGCCTGCTGGCGATGTTCACGGTCGAGCCGTAGACGTCGCCGAACCTGCTCAACACGCGTCCGTACGCCAGACCCGCGCGCAAGGACGGCAGCACCGGATCGGCTTCGGCCAGTTCCACCAAGGTCAGGGCGATCTCGGCGCCGGCGAACGGCGTGTCCGCGACGAACAGGACCTCGTCGCCGAGCATCTTCACGACGCGGCCGTGGTGTTCGGCGATCGCCTGGGTCACGGTGGTCTCGAACCGTTCCAGCACGGATGCCAGCTCCGTCTCACTGGAGCGGCGGGTGAGGTTGGTGTAGCCGACCATGTCCGCGAACCCGACGGCCTGGCTGCCTTCTTCCAGCGCTTCCTCCGGCGCGGCCAGCGCACGGCCCGCGTACGCCGCGAGCTGACGGCGCCAGGTGAAGTTGTGCAGGCGTTCCAGGTCCGGGACCAGGCGGTCGATGAAGCGGGCGAACCCGCGTTCGTCCTCCAGCACCGACGGCTGCGCGGCGATCAGCTGGCGCAGCACGTGGATCTCCATCTCGGCGATCCTGGACACGTGCTGGCCGAGCACGCGGGCGATCGAGTTCAGCACGGACTCGTCGTACAGCCCGAGTTCGCCGAGTTCCTGGACCATCCGCAGGGCCTCGACGTCGCTGTCGGTGAACACCACCTCGTCGTCGCCGACGCTCGCGAAACCCAGTGACCGCCACAGGTCCGTGGCACGCTCCAGCGGCACGCCGACCTTCTTGGCGACCTCGAGCCGGGTGTACTTGCGGCGGCCGCCGAGCAGGACGCGTTCGATCCGGGCTTGCAGGGACTCGCTCACGTCGTGTGCACGATGAGCACGTCGACCCCGGACTTGCGGGCGGCCTCGGACGGCACCGAGCCGAGAATCCGCCCGGCCAGCGTGTTCAGGCCGCGGTTGCCGACGACAAGCAGGTCGGCCGACCGCTCCTTGACCAGTTTGGTCAGCACCGGGACCGGGTCGCCGACCACGGCGACGGTGTCGATCTTGCCGGCGCCTGCCCGGACCGCGCGTTCGGACGCGGTGCGGACGGTGTCCTCCGCCGGTGCGGAGCCGACGACCTGGTAGGCGACGTCGGGCCCGAGTTCGTCCTGGGCGTGGTCGGCCTCACGTTGGCTCACGGGCTGGTACGCGCACGCGATCACCAGCGTCGCGCCCGTGGATGCGGCCACGGCGGCGGCCTTGTCGACCGCGCGATACGACGAGTCCGAACCGTCCGTGCCGACGACAATGGTCTGGTAGGCAGCCATGGCAGTCCCTCCTCGGCGAGCTACTCGGGGTAACTTACCCTGCCGTAGCCCCGGTACGCATCCATGACCTGGGTTTCGGCCCGAAACATCAATTTCGCCGCCGAATCGCCAAGGGCGATCTTTCTTTCACGATACTGAGGCGTAGTTCACGGAATTTCGCCGAACCGGCCAGGCATCGTGGTTACCCAACGGTAGGACCCGGCCTTGGAGGTTTCCGGTGAGTCGCGAGTTCAGGCGAGTTGGCGTGGTCGGTCTCGGCATTCAGGGTGCCGGGGTCGCGGAGGTGTTCGCGCGTGCCGGACTCGCGGTGATCGGCGTCGAAGTCGACCAGGAAAGCCTCACCCACGGCCGCGGCCTGATCGAGCACTCGACCGAACGCGCCGTCGCCGGAGGCAAGCTGACCGAGGACGAGCGGACCGCGCTGCTCGGCCGGATCGGCTACACCACCCGGCTGGCCGACGTGTCCGAATGCGACATCGTGATCGAGGCGGTCACCGAGCTGCTGGAGCTCAAGGCCGACCTGTTCGCCGAGCTCGACCGGATCACGCCGCCGCGGACCATCCTGGCCACCAACACCTCCAGCCTGTCGGTCACCGAGATCGGTGTCCACACCGGACGGCCGGAGCGAGTGGTCGGCACCCACTTCTTCAACCCCGCGCCGGTGCTCAGACTGGTCGAGGTGGTCCGCACGGTCGTCACCGAACCGGACGTGATCACCGATGTCGTCGGCCTGATCGAGCACGTCGGCAAGACCGCGCTGGTGATCGGCGACCGCGCCGGTTTCCTGTCCAACTCGCTGCTGTTCAGCTACCTCAACCACGCCGTGCTGATGTACGAGCAGAAGTACGCCACACGTGAGGACCTGGACGCCGCGATGCGCTACGGCTGCGGCTATCCGATGGGCCCGCTGGCCCTGCTCGACCTGATCGGCCTGGACATCGCGTCAGAGATCCTCGACACGATGTACAAGCAGTCGCGAGACCGGCTGCACGCACCCGCGCCGCTGCTCAAGCAGATGATCACGGCGGGCCTGCTGGGCCGCAAGACCGGCAAGGGCTTCTATACCTACGAAGAACCCGGTTCACCGGTTGTCGTCCCGGACTCGAAGACACCCGTCAAGTCCACAGAGGACGGAGCGACGCCGAGGGACGTCGCCCGCGTCGGCGTCGTGGGCACGGGCACGATGGCGACGGGCATCGTCGAGGTGTTCGCCAAGAAGGGCTACGACGTCGTGCTGCGTGCCCGCGGCGAGGACAAGGCGAACGCGGCACTGGCCAAGGTCCGCAAGTCGCTGGATCGCGCGGTGGCCAAGGGCAGGCTCGCCGAAGCCGACCGGGACACCATCCTGGCCAGGATCGTGCCCGCGGTCGAGTTCGAGGAACTGGCCGACTGCGACCTGGTGATCGAGGCGGTCGCCGAGGACCTGGCGGTCAAGCGGACCGTGTTCGGCGCGCTGGACGAGGTCTGCAAGCCCGGCGCGATCCTGGCGACCACCACGTCCTCGCTGCCGGTGATCGAGTGCGCCGCCGCGACCTCGCGGCCCGGTGACGTGGTCGGCCTGCACTTCTTCAACCCCGCACAGGTGATGAAGCTCGTCGAGGTCGTGGCCACGATCGCGACGAACGCGGACGTGGTGGCCACGGCCCACGCGATCTGCGAGAAGGCCGGCAAGCACCCGGTGCACTGCGGCGACCGGGCCGGGTTCATCGTCAACGCGCTGCTGTTCCCGTACCTCAACGACGCGGTGAAACTGGTCGAGGCGCACTACGCCCCGGCGGAGGACGTCGACACCGCGATGAAGACGGCCTGCGGCCTGCCGATGGGCCCGTTCGAACTGCTCGACGTCGTCGGCCTGGACGTGTCGCTGGCGATCCAGCGCACGCTCTACAACGAGTTCCGCGAGCCCGGCTTCGCCCCGGCGCCCCTGCTGGAACACCTCGTCACGGCCGGACGCCTGGGCCGCAAAACCGGCAAGGGCTTCCGCGACTACACCTCGTGAGTGTTTATCCGGGTTAGAACACGGATAAACACTCACGAGGGATGACCAGGGGTTATGCCTGTTGCCAGGTTACTGGGAGCTCGGGCGGGTTGAACACGATGCCGTCCTGGAGCCCGGGCAGTGACTCGAAGGGCACGGCCAGGCTGAGCGTCGGGAACTGGGTCGCCAGTGCCCGGAACGCGGCCTGCAACTCCACCCGGGCCAGTTGCTGGCCGAGGCACTGGTGGATGCCGTGTCCAAACGCGACATGGCCGCCCTTGCCCCGGCCGATCACGATCGAGTCGGGGTCGTCGAACACGGCCGGATCGCGGTTGGCGGCGTGCAACGACAGGGTGACCGTCTCGCCCGCCTTGATCAGCTCGCCGTCCACCGTGACGTCCTCGAGCGCCGTACGCACGGAGAACGGGACAATGCTCATGTACCGCAGCAGTTCCTCGACGGTGGACTCGGTGTTGTCCCGCATCGCTTCGACGAGGCCGGGTGTGCGCGTCATCGCAAGCGCGCCGACGGTGAGCATGTGCATGGTCGTGGCGAGTCCCGCCGAGAGCAACACGCCCGCGATCGTCGCCAGCTCGGTGTCGTCGAGGTCCGACGTGGTCAGGCCGCTGAGCAGGTCGTCGGTGGGTGCCGCTCGCTTGGCTTGCACCAACCTTGCGACGTACTCGCCGAACCCGGTGATCGCCTTGGCGTACTCGTCCGACGAAGGGTCCACAGTAGACACCAAGGTCACCGCGTTGTCCTCGAACAACGCACGTTCCTCGTAAGGCACGCCGAGCAGCTCGCAGATCGTCAGCGTGGGCACCGGCCGCGCGAACGCCGCGACGAAATCGACGGGCGGTCCCTTGCGTCGCATGGCATCCAGGTGTTCGGCCACGGTCTGCTCGATCCGGTCGGTGAGCTGGCGCATCCGCCGGACGGTGAACTGGCCGGTGAGCAGACGGCGGTAACGCGTGTGCTCCGGCGCATCGAGGCCAGTGAGGTCACCCGGCATCGCGGACGGCAGGGCTCCGCCGTCGGCCGGCATGCCGGTCGGCAGGCTCAGCAGCTCGTACCGCGCGCTGAACCGGGAATCGGCCAGCACGGCGCGCACGGCCGAACGACTGGTGGCCAGCCAGCCTGCTTTGCCGTCGGCGTAAGTCATCCGCGTCAACGGTTGCCCGCCGAGCAGCTCCTGTGGTGGGTCGAACGGCCGGTCCGCGGACCGTTGTGTGGGCAGTCCCTGCTGCATCACGCACTCCTCCCTGTTGCGTTCACCCAACGATAAATCGACAATCAGCACCGCGTGGCCGAGGAAATGCAATCCTTGCAATGGTTCTGACGATGAACGCAACGATCGTTGCGGTGATGGAGGGGACATGCCACGGCTGACGCTCGAAGAACGCCGGTTCATCGCCGACGCGATGGCCGACGGCCTGGGGTACGCCGAGATCGCGCGGCGGCTCAACCGGCCGACGTCCACGGTCAGCCGCGAGGTCGCCCGCAACATCGGCAGCCATGGCTATCAGCCCGAGCAGGCCGAGAGCGTCACGCGGCAACGCGCCCGCAGGCCGAAGACCACCGCGCCCGCGACGAAGGCCGGGACCGCCCGCGACAGGCGCGACTTCGAAGCCAGGCTGGTGGCGGTGCTGATCGAGAAAGGCGTGCCCCGCATGGCCTCCCGGGTCATGGCCAGCCTCTGCGTCGCCGACAGCGAGAGCCTGACCGCGGCCGAGCTCGTCCGGCGGCTGGAGGTCAGCCCGGCGTCGGTCTCGGCCGCGATCGGCTATCTGACGGATCTGAAGTTGATCAGGCGAGAGCACGACGGCCGCCGCGACCGGTACGTGGTCGACAGCGACGCGATGGTCCGCACGTCGATGGCGAGCGTGCTGACCATGGACCGCTGGGCGCGGATCTCGCACGAGGGCGCGATCCTGTTCGGCGATTCGGTCGCCGGCGACCGGATGGCGAAGATGGGGATGTTCCTCGAGAAGTTCACCGAGGACATGGTCGCCTCGATCGACCGGTGGCGGCACCTGCTCTACCCGTGAGGGAGGTTTGTCCGCTATGCGCCCGCTCGTCATGCGGACCGCGCGAGTCGTGGTTATGTTGACGCAATGCTGTTGGCTGAGGCGAACTTCCGCCTGGACGCACAGGCCGTCGACTACGTACTGCTCGGTTTCTACTTCGTGATCGTGCTGGGCATCGGCGTACTGGCGCGGCGGTCGATCTCCAGCAGCCTGGACTTCTTCCTGTCCGGGCGCTCGCTGCCGGCCTGGGTGACCGGGCTGGCGTTCGTATCGGCCAACCTCGGCGCGGTCGAGGTGTTCGGGATGACGGCGAACGGCGCCCAGTTCGGCATCCCGACCGTGCACTACTACTGGATCGGCGCCATCCCGGCCATGGTGTTCCTCGGCATCGTGATGATGCCGTTCTACTACGGCTCCAAGGTGCGCAGCGTGCCGGAGTACCTCAACCGGCGGTTCGGCCCGGCGTCGCACCTGGTGAACGGCATCAGCTTCGCCACCGCGCAGGTGCTGATCTCCGGGATCAACCTGTTCGCCCTCGGCTCGGTGGTCAACGTGCTGCTGGGCTGGCCGCTGTGGCTGTCCATCGTGCTGTCCGCGGCGATCGTGCTGACGTACACCGCGATCGGCGGGCTGTCCGCGGCGATCTACAACGAGGTGCTGCAGTTCTTCGTGATCGTCGCGATGCTGATCCCGTTGACCGTGGTCGGCCTGCACCGCGTCGGCGGCTGGGAAGGGCTCGTCGACCGGATCGCCGACAAGGGCAACGAGATCAGCTCGTGGCCGGGCACCAACCTGACCGGGATCGGCGACGCCACCCTGTCGGTGCTGGGCATCGTGTTCGGGCTCGGATTCGTGCTGTCGTTCGGCTACTGGACGACGAACTTCGCGGAGGTCCAACGTGGACTCTCGGCCAAGAGCATGTCCGCGGCCAAGCGCACGCCGCTGATCGGCGCGTTCCCGAAGACGTTGCTGCCGTTGGTGATCGTCATCCCCGGCATGCTCGCCGCGGTGATCTCGCCGGAACTGGCCGCCGCCAAGGCACAGCTCGCCGCGAATCCCAACGCGACGACGGACGTGCAGTTCAACGACGCGATCAAACTGCTGATCAGGGACGTGCTGCCGAACGGCATGCTCGGCGTGGCGATCACCGGCCTGGCCGCGTCCTTCATGGCCGGCATGGCGGCGAACGTGAGCGCGTTCAACACCGTGTTCACGTACGACATCTGGCAGACCTACATCAGGAAGAACCGGCCGGACGCCTACTACCTGAAGGTCGGCCGGGTGATCACGATCGTCGGCGTGGTCGCCGCGATCGGCACCGCCTTCATCGCGGCCGGTTACGAGAACATCATGACGTACCTGCAGACGTTGTTCTCGTTCTTCAACGCGCCGCTGTTCGCGACGTTCATCCTGGGCCTGTTCTGGAAACGGATGACCCCGGCCGCCGGGTGGTCGGGCCTGGTCGCGGGCACGTTGTCGGCGCTGGCCGTGTTCATCCTGGCCAACTCCGGCGCGGTGACGTGGTTCGGCTCGCCGGACAGCCAGGGGCCGAGCTTCGTCGGCGCGGGTGCCGCGTTCGTGGTGGACATCCTGGTCAGCGTGATCGTCTCGGTGCGGACCAAGCCGAAACCGGACAAGGAGCTGACCGGTCTGGTGTGGTCGCTCACACCGCGTGAGAGCCGTAAGCACGGCGAGGAGGGCGAGGACCGCGGCTGGTACCGCAAGCCGAGCGTGCTCGCGGGCGGCGTGCTCGTGCTGACCGTCGTACTGAACATCATCTTCTGGTGAGGACTTGTGATGGCTTCTCGAGGCAGTCTGTTCGACCTGCGGTGGATCATCGCGCTGCTGTTCGGTGTGTACGGCGTGGTCCTGCTGGTCATGGGCATCGGGTTCGAGAGCGACGCCGACCGGGCGAAGACCGGTGGCTTCAACGTCAACCTGTGGGTGGGCATCGGGATGCTGGTGTTCACCGCGCTGATGGCGCTGTGGGCGCTGATCCGTCCGCTGCGCATTCCTGACGAGGCGAAATGAGGTGTTCCGTGCACGCGGCGCGATTCGGGTCGCTACCGTGCACGGTGTGTCTCGAAGTGCTCGTGTCTGGCTGACCGCCGCCGTCATGCTGACCGTCGCAGGCTGCGCCGGTCAGGTTGACCTGGGCAAATCCGTCACGAACCGGACCACGGTGAAGGCCGCGGGCTCGTTCAACGACGACGCGCTGCGCACTGTGGACCCGTGTGGGCTGCTCGCCGACGACCTGCTGAGCACCATCGGCAAGAAGAAGCAGGGCGTGCCGGACCGGCGCGGCTACTCGGAGTGTTCGCACAGTGTCACCGATCCCGCGTCCGGCAAGGACATCCGGTTCGTGGTCAAGGTCGGCGCCGACCTGATCGGCGCGCCCAAGCAGGTCGGCAAGTCCATCGCCGGCCTCGGCGTGTTCGAGACCCGGACGAGCTCCGGCTGCTCGCAGACCGCGGTGACCACCCGTGGCCCGGACCATGGCCTGGTCGTGGCGGCCTACTGGGACAGTGGCGACCCGTGCGACGCGGCGATCAAGCTGCTCGAAGGCGTGGTCAGGACGATCTCCGAGGGCAAGTCGAAGTACGACGACACGCCGGGCAGCCTGGTGCGGCTGAACCCGTGCGCGGCGATCGACGACAAGTCCGCCGCGGCCATCACCGGCGCGACGACGCAGAAGGAACCGGACGACATCCGTGGCTGCCGGTACCGGACGCGCCCGGCGTACATCTCGGTGAAGTACACGATCGATTTCGACCCGGGCCAGACGGCCAGGTCGTACAGCCCGGTCAAGGTCGACCTGACCGACAAGGTCAAGGGCGCGTGGCAGTTCAAGACGAACATCTCGCCGGACAAGTGCCAGATCGAGTGGGTGCACCGGGCGTTGTCGGGCAACCGCGGCGAGAACGTCAACGTCTCCTTCGAGCGCGACCCGCCGGACCCCGGACAAGACCCGTGTGCGAAGGCGGTCGAGGCCGCCAGACTCGTCGCCACCAAACTGGCGACGTCCTGATCATTCCACTTTCGCGATGCCGTTCCGTCAGGTAGGAAGGCTGTGCCCAGCCCACCAGCGCCGGAGGCCGGAAGTGAAGAAGATCATCAACGATCCGTCGACCGTGGTCACGGAGTCGCTGCGCGGCCTGGCGGCGGCGCACGGCGACATCCTGAAGGTCCGGACCGAGCCCGCCGTGGTGTACCGCGCCGACGCGCCGGCCAGCGGCAAGGTCGCGATCGTGTCCGGCGGTGGTTCCGGCCACGAGCCGATGCACGGCGGCTTCGTCGGACTGGGCATGTTGGACGCCGCCTGCCCCGGCGCGGTGTTCACCTCGCCGACGCCCGACCAGGTGCAGGCCGCGATCGAGCACGTCAACGGCGGCGCGGGCGTGCTGCTGGTCGTCAAGAACTACACCGGTGACGTGCTGAACTTCGAGACCGCCGCGGAGTTCGCGGCGGCCGAGGGACTCGACGTGCGGACCGTGGTGATCGACGACGACGTGGCCGTGAAGGACTCGCTGTACACCGCCGGACGGCGTGGTGTCGGCGGCACCGCGCTGCTGGAGAAGATCGTCGGCGGTGCCGCCGAAGGCGGGTACAGCCTCGACGAGTGCGAGGCGTTGGCGCGTCGCGTGATCGGCTCGGTCAGGTCGATGGGCGTCGCGCTGACCGCGTGCACGGTGCCGCACATCGGCGAGCCGAGTTTTGTGCTCGAGGACGACGAGATCGAGATCGGGATCGGCATCCACGGCGAACCGGGCCGCCGTCGCGTCCCGCACCAGCCCGCGGAGCAGCTCGTGCAGACCCTGCTGGAACCGATCCTGGACGACCTGCCGTTCAGCTCCGGCGACCGCGTGCTGCTCTTCACGAACTCCATGGGCGGGACGCCACTGGTCGAGCTCTACCTCGCGCACGGCATCGCCGAGCGGTTGCTGGCCGACCGTGGTATCACCGTCGAACGAAGGCTGGTCGGCCCGTACGTGACCAGCCTGGAGATGCAAGGGATGAGCCTCACGGTGTTGAAGGTGGACGACGAGATGCTGCGCTGGTGGGACGCGCCGGTGCGGACCGCGGCGCTGCGGTGGGGTGCCTGATGTCCTGTGATGCGGCAGGTGTGGTGGCGGCCCTGCGGTCGGCCGCCGAGGTGGTCGAGGCACACCGGGACGAACTCGTCACCCTGGACCGTGAAATCGGTGACGGCGACCACGGTGAGAACCTGAAGCGCGGCTTCACCGCCGTTCTGTCCAAACTGGACAATGCAGGCGACACGCCCGGCGCGGTGCTGAAAGTGGTCGCCAGCACCCTCATCTCGACCGTCGGCGGTGCCGCGGGGCCGTTGTACGGCACCGCTTTTCTGCGCGCCGCCGCGAAACTGGGCACCGAGCCGGAGCTGACCGCTTCGTCCGTTGTGGACGCGTTGGCCGCTGCCCTGGAAGGGGTTGTGGCACGCGGTAAGGCCGAGGTCGGCGACAAGACCATGGTCGACGCCCTGACACCGGCGGTCGCGGCTGCCCGGGACGCCGCCGGATCGTCGGTCGCCGAGGTGCTCCGGGCCGCCGCCGACGCGGCAGGCAAGGGCGCCGAGGACACCGTGCCGCTGGTCGCCCGCAAGGGCCGGGCCTCGTACCTCGGGGAACGCAGCGCCGGGCACATGGACCCCGGGGCCAGGTCGACCGCGTTGCTGCTGCGGGCCTTCGCGGACGCGGCGTCGTGATCGGGCTGGTGCTGGTCTCGCACAGCGCCAAACTGGCCGAGGGACTGGCCGAGCTGGCCGGTCAGATGGCGCCGGACGTCCGGATCCTGCCGGCGGGCGGGCTGCTGGACGGCACGCTGGGCACGGATTTCGACGCCGTGTCCGCGGCTTTGGACCGCGCCGACGCAGGAGACGGCGTAGTGCTGCTGTACGACCTCGGCAGCGCCAAGATGACCGCTGATCTCGCCGTGGAGATGCTCGGCGACCCGTCCCGCGCCGCCGTTGTCGACGCGCCGTTCGTCGAAGGCGCCGTGGCGGCCGCGGTCGCCGCACAAGGCGGTGGTGATCTCGACGCCGTGCTGACGGCCGCGGTTTCGGCGGGCGCCCCGGACGAGGTCGTGGACGCCGGGACCGGCACCGACTTCGTGTTGACCAACGACATCGGGCTGCACGCCCGGCCCGCCGCGCTTCTTGCCCGAACTGTTGCCGAACTTGACGCGAAAGTGACCGTACGATTCGGCGACAAGCAGGCAGACGCGGCAAGTGTGCTCGCGCTGATGAGTCTGGGTGCCCGCGGCGGCGACACTGTGGCGGTGTCGGCGACAGGCCCGGACGCCGCCGAAGCCTTGCGCCGGGTACACGACCTCGTGGCCCGAGGGTTCGACGAGTGAAGGACGGCGCATGGGGTGGTCGCGGTGGGCTGTGCTCATCGTAGGGTTCCTGGTGTCGGGGTGCACCACTCAGGTAGGCGGTGCGGCGTTACCCGATCCCGCTTACGCACCACCGAAACGCGTCTCGTCCACCTCGACGGACTTGCTGGGTACGGCGAACACGCTCGACCCGTGCAGCCTGCTCGATCCCGCCGCCTTGTCCCAGTTCGGCACGCCACAGCAGACCGAGCAGGAGTCGTACGACTACTGCTGGCTGAAGCTGCCGCTGGGCAGCACCACAGTGGCCGTCCGTTTTGGACTGCTGGAGCGGGTGCGGGGTGAGTTGCGGGCCAAGGAGATCGAGCCGGTCGGCGCGTTGCGTGTCTTCGAGGAGAATCCCGCCAAGGACCGTTGCGCGCGATACATTCTGTTCAGCGACAACGTGACCATGATTGTGTCGGCCGACACGTACGAATCGCCTGGCGCGTCCGTCCCACAGCTGTGCTCCATCACCGAGAAGACAACGACCACGATCGCCGAGAACGTGGCTGCCAGGAAGGTCACGCACTTCACGTTCCCCGCCTCGTCACTCGGCCGGGTGGACCCGTGCAAGGTGGTGACCGTGGCCCTGGCCCAGGTGCCGGGACTACCCACGGGCGAGGTGATCAGCTACCCGGGGCAGCACCAATGCCGCTGGGGCCTGGCGATGGTGCCTTCGCTGACCGTGCGATTCGTGTTGGGCACGCCCGCCACAGCGCCCGAGGTGCGGCAGGAAACCATCGCAGGCAGGCAAACCGGCGTCTACCCGGTGAACGTGGCCGGCCGGTCTGTGTGTGTCGCGGAACTGAAGCACGGCACTGGCCGTGAGCTGGCCCAGGTGCTCGTCCGGTTGCCCGCCGGCAACACGGAGGCCGCCTGCGCGGCACTCCGCATTGTCGCGGCTGAGGCGTGGACCAAACTTCCCGCCTGAGAGGCGCATCACGCCGAACTGAACGTCAACGGCGCTCGTACATCATCAGCATGGTGTACGCGGCGACCGTCTGGGCGTCGGTGATCTCCTGGCGCTGGATCATCGCCTCGAACTCCTTGCGGTCGAACCACCCTGTCCGCATGTCCTGCTCCTCGTGCTCACGCTCATGGGGTCCTTCGACCAGTTCGGTGGCGAGGAAGATGTGACCGCGCTGGCTGGACAGGCCCGGCGCCACGTCCAGCATGCCGAGCTCGACCATCTGGCCCGCGCGCAGCCCGGTCTCCTCACGCAGTTCCCGTGCCGCCAGCTCACGCGGTTCGAGGTCGGCCCGGTCGGGCGCCGTGCCCTGGGGAAACTCCCAGCGGCGGATGCCCAGGGGGTAGCGGAACTGCTCGACCATGTGGAGACGGTCGCCGTCGAGCGGGACGACCAGGGCGTACGTCGGCTTGTCGACGACCGCGTAAATGCCGTCCGAACCGTCGGCACGGCGGATTTTGTCCTCGCGGAGCCGCATCCACGGGTTCTCGTACACCTGCCGGGTGTTGAGCGTCTGCATGGTCCAATCGTGTCAGGCCAAGGTGACGTATACCCTGCCCCGGTGCGTCTAGTAATAGCTCGCTGCCAGGTTGACTACGTCGGACGGCTGACCGCGCATCTCCCGATGGCCCCGCGGCTGCTGATGGTCAAGGCGGACGGTTCCGTCCTCGTGCACTCCGACGGCGGTTCCTACAAGCCGCTGAACTGGATGAGCCCGCCCTGCTGGCTGACCGAGGAGGAAGGCCTCTGGACCGTCCAGAACAAGGGCGGCGAGAAGCTGATCATCACCATCGAGGAAGTCCAGCACGACTCCAAGCACGACCTCGGCATCGACCCCGGCCTGATCAAGGACGGCGTCGAGGCCCACCTCCAGGAACTGCTCGCCGAGCACGTCACCACCCTCGGCGACGGCTGGGTCCTGGTGCGCCGCGAGTTCCCCACCGCGATCGGCCCGGTCGACCTGATGTGCCGCGACGCCGACGGCGGCTCGGTCGCCGTGGAGATCAAGCGCCGCGGCGAGATCGACGGCGTCGAGCAGCTGACCAGGTACCTGGAGCTGTTGAACCGCGACCCGCTGCTGGCCCCGGTGAAGGGCGTGTTCGCCGCCCAGCAGATCAAGCCACAGGCCAGAACCCTGGCCGAGGACCGTGGCATCCGCTGCGTCGTGCTGGACTACGACGCGTTGCGCGGCATGGAGTCCGACGAGTTCCGGCTCTTCTGACCGGACTCACCCTCGTGAGTGTTTATCCGTGTTCTAACCCTGATAAACACTCACGACCTTGCCGACATCATTCCGCGGTGAAATACCGGGCCGGGGACGTGCCGGTGACGCGGCGGAAGGCGGACACGAAGGCGGAAGGCGTCGAATAACCGACCATGTGGGCAGTGGCGGTGACGGACGTGCCCGAAGCCAACAAGCCGAGGGCATGGGTGAGCCGCAGGCGCGTACGCCATTCGGCGAAGCCCAGGCCGGTCTCGGCCACGAAGAGGCGGGCCAGGGTCCGCGAACTCGCTCCGACGGTCCGGCCCCAGTCGGCGAGGGTGCGGGGATCGGCGGGGTCGGCCTGCAAGGACGAAGCGATCCGGGCTGTGCGGTCCGACGACGGCATGGGCAGTTCGATGGGAGTCGTGGGCACGGGTTCCAGCAGGTCCTGCAGCAGCGCCTCGGCCCGGGCGCGGGGCGCGGGCTCCAGCGGGGAAGCCAGATACGACAGCAACGGGCCGAGCAGTGGCCCCACGCGGATCACGGTCGGGACCTGCCAAGGCACGAGATCCGCCGTGATCAGCAGGCTGCGCATGTGCGTCGCCGACCGGCTCGATCCTGTCGTGTGCCGGACGCCCGCGGGAATCCAGAGCGCACGGCTGGGCGGGAGAATCCACGTCCCGAAGGCCGTTCCGATCGTCAGTGCGCCGTCCTCGGCCCAGTTCAGCTGGTGCGCCGGGTGTTCGTGCCAGTCGAAGCGGAACCCGGGCATCAGCATCGTGCTGCCCACCAGGATGCTGTGTCCGGTTCGCGACATATCTTGGCAGTCTAGTTCGTAGCGGACGTTCCGCCGGCGAAATAGCGTCGTCTCCCATGCCGATGAACCTGATCCACCGCAAACTCTGCCGGTCGGACGCCTGGGTCCGGAACGTCCGCGACACGCTCATGCCGTGGACGCTCGACGGCGTGGACCTCGGCGACGACGTCCTGGAGATCGGGCCCGGATTCGGGGCCACCACGCGGGTTCTGGTCAAGTCCGTGCCGAACCTCACCGCGGTCGAGGTCGATCCCGCGTCCGCGCGGCTGCTCACCGAGCAGTTCCCGACGGTGCACGTCATCGAAGGCGACGGCGCACGACTTCCGTTGCCGGACAACCGTTTCAGCGCCGTCACATGCTTCACGATGCTGCACCACGTGCCCTCGCCCGAGCACCAGGACCGGCTTTTCCGGGAGACGTTCCGGGTTCTCCAGCCGCAAGGCCTGTTCGTCGGGCTGGACAGCAGGCCGAATCTCCGGTTCCGGCTCATCCACCTGCTCGACACGATGGTCGTCGTCGATCCCGGCACGCTTCCGCGCCGGCTCGAAGCCGTGGGCTTCCAGGACGTCACGGTCACCGCGACCGAGACGCGGTTCCGGTTCCGCGCCAGGAAACCCTAGTCGGGCCAGACCGGCTTGCGCTTCTCCAGGAACGAAGCCATTCCCTCCCGCGCGCCCGGCAGCTGTGCCGCCGCGGCCATGACCTCCAAGGCGATCGTGTACGCGTCCGCCTCGGGACGGTCGAGCTGCGCGTAGATCGTCTGCTTGCCCAACGCCTTGCTGGCCCGGCTTCCCCGGGTCGCCCTGGCCAGCAGGGCGTCCACCGCGGAGTCCAGTTCGGCGTCCGGCACCACTTCGTTGACCAGACCCCACTCCAGCGCCACCGCCGCGGGCACCGTGTCGCCGGTCAGCACCATTTCCATCAGGCGCTTACGGCCGATGGTCCGCGCCACCGGGACGGCCGGGGTGTGGCAGAACCACCCGCCTTTTCCGCCCGGCAAGGCGAATCCCGCGGACGACGCGGCCACGGCGAGGTCGCACGAAGCCACGAGCTGGCAGCCCGCCGCGGTCGCCAAGCCGTGCACACGGGCGATCACGACCTGGGGAACCGACTGGATCGTGCGCATCAGGTCCGTGCACAACTGGAGCAGCGCGCGCACGCCCACCAGATCCCGCGAGGCCACGTCAGCGAAGTCATGACCGGCCGAGAAGACCGGCCCGGCACCACCGAGCACGATCCCCGTGGCGTCGGAAGAGCCCGCCGCCCGAAACGCCGACAGCAGCTCGGCCAGGTGCTCCGAGGACAGCGAATTGCGCCGGGACGCCCGGTTCATGGTGATCCGGACGGTGTCCCCTTCGGTCTTGACCAGGATGTGCTCGTAGTCGGTCATGCGTCGACGCTAGCCCGCCTCGACAGCGTCGCCAACACCGACAGCCGGTCCTCAGCCTTGATCCGCTGGGTCGTCACGCGTTGTGGGTACCGCCGCATGAAAACGTCCGTGAGGTACGTGCCGTAGTGGACGTAGTCGTGCGCCGGGTCCAGCACCGGCCGCAGGCCCGCGTCGAACGCCGGCTCGTGGAAGTACGTCATGACCAGCTCGTTGTCCGTGTGGACCAGCGCCTCGAGCGAGGTCGTCCGCAGCCGTCCGCCGGTCAGGAACTCCATCAGCTCGCCGGGCGTGGCCGTCAGCGTGCCGTCCTCGACCGTGATCATCAGCAGGCCGTGCGAGCTGAGCTCGTGCGTTCCCGACGGGAACCGCTGGACGAACATGTGGTGCCAGCCGTCCTCGGTCAGCGCGGGCAGCGTCTCGAAGTCCGGCAGCTCGAGGCCGATCGACACCAGGCGCATGAGCTTCTCGCCGATCCGGCCGAGTTCGTCGGTGAACAGCCGCATCGTGCGCCGGTACTCCATGCTCGGCCACGGCACGGGACCGTGGCCTGGCCAGTGCGCGCCGACCCGCACGTCCTCGCGCGGCACGTCCGGGAAGATCGCGAACGTCTCCACGGCGCCCGCCGCGGAGTACCCGGCGTAGGTCAGGTCGCTCACGCAGCGGGACTTGAGGTGGGCGGGCTGCCGGAACACCCCTCCGCTCGCCTCGACGGCGTCCCGCACCTTGCGGGCCTGCCACCGGTCGCAGGAGATCCGGGCCATGCCGTCCGTCCGCCACGCCGTGATCAACTCGCCGGCCAGCCGGACGTCGGACTCACTCCCGCCGACGTGTTCCGGTAGTCCGAACGTACCAACATCGGCCATTGTCCCGCCCTTCCTTCCCTTACCGGGCAAGGGACATACGGGCCGGTGACCACCGGCGGTTCGGACTACCGGCCAGTAACCTTCTCATACTTCCTCGAGGACGGACCGCAGGAAGCCCCGGGTGCGCTCGTGCTGGGGCTCGTTGAACATCTGCTCGGGCGGGGCGTCCTCGATGATCTTGCCCTCGTTGAACATCAGCACCCGGTTGGAGACGTCCCGCGCGAACCGCATCGCGTGCGTGACCAGCAGCATCGTCACGTCACTCGTCTTGGCCACGTCCCGCAGCACGTCGAGCACCTCCGCGGCGATCTCCGGATCGAGCGCGGAGGTGACCTCGTCGAGCAGCAGGATGTCCGGTTCCACGGCCAGCGCCCGCGCGATGGCGACCCGCTGCTGCTGGCCGCCGGACAGCTGGGACGGGTAGAAGTCCGCCTTGCTCTGCAGGCCGACCATCTCCAGCAGGTCGCGAGCCCGTGCCTCGGCCTCGTCCTTCGGCGTGCCCAGGACGTGCACCGGCGCCTCGGTGATGTTGCGGAGCACCTTCATGTTCGGGAACAGGTTGAACTGCTGGAACACCATGGTGACCCGGCTGCGGACCTTGCGGGTGTGCGCCTCGCCTGCCGGGACGAGCTCGTCGCCGCGCCGCTCGTGCCACAGGTACTCGTCGTCGATCGCGATCGTGCCGGAGTCCGGCTTGGTCAGCGTCATCAGCATCCGCAGGATCGTGGTCTTGCCCGATCCGCTCGGCCCGATCAGCGTGACGCGTTCGCCGTTGGCCACGCCGAACGACAGGTCGTCGAGCACAACGTTGTCGCCGAAACGTTTGCTGACCTGATGGAAGTCGATGAAGCTCATGCTGTCGCCATCCCCTTGTACCGGCGCTCCACGATCCTGCCCAGATAGGACAGGACGAGCGCGACTGCCAGGTAGAGCAAGCCGGCCATGGTGATCGGCTCGAACGGGCGGAAGGTCTCCGCGATGATCGCGCGCCCCACGGTGAAGGGCTCGGCGACGGTGATCGCCACCAGCTGCGGGACGTCCTTGAACAGCGCGATGGAGTAGTTCGTCAGCGCCGGGATCGATCGCGGCACCGCCTGCGGAAGGATCACGCTCGTCCACACGCGACGGCGTGGCAGGTGCAGTGCGACGGCGGCGTCCCACTGTCCCGGCGGGACGCCTTCGATCCCGGCCCGGTACACCTCCGAGGTGTACGTCGCGTAGTGCAGCCCGAGCCCGACGATGCCCGCGGCGAGCGGTGACAACGCCAAACCCAGTTGCGGCAACACGAAGAACAGGAAGAACAGCTGGATCAGCAGGGGCGTGCCGCGGATGAACTCCACGAAGAAGCCGACCGGCAGGCAGATCCACCGCTTGCTGCTGCGGCGGGCCAGCGCGAAGACCAGCCCGAGCACCAACGCGGCGACATAGCCGACCACGGTGGCGATCAACGCCGTCAGCAGGCCGTCCAGCAGCAGCGGCAGGATGTCGAGCGCGTAGTTCCAATCGAAGTTCACGACCACGCGACCTTTCGCTCGATCAGCCGCACCATCGTCATGAAGACCAACGCCATGATGCCGTACCCGATCAGCAACCCGCCGAAGACCGCCGCGGCACGGCCGTTGCCGCTCCAGATCAGCTGACCGTTGAACGTCAGTTCCGGAATGGATACCACCGCCACCACGGCCGTCGCCTTGAGCTGCTCGATGACGTTGTTGCCGAACGACGGGATCATCGCGCGGACCGCCTGCGGCAGCACGACCCGCCGCATCCCTTGTGACGGCGTGAAGTTCAGCGCAGTCGCCGCCTCGACCTGGCCGGGCGGAACGGCTTGGATCGCACCACGGACGACCTCACTCGAGTACGCGCCCATGTTCAGTCCCAGCGCGAGGATGCCCGCGAAGGCCGGTTCGAGTTGCCAGCCCAGTGACGGCAACGCGTAGACGAACCAGAACGCGAGCACGAGCACTGCCGCGCCACGGAACAACTCCACGTAGACGAAACCGACGGCACGCAGGAACTTGTTGCGGCTGACCCTCGCCAGCCCCACCGGAAACGCGATCACCAGCGCCAACGCCATCCCGCCGAGCGTCAGCAGGATGGTCTGCCAGGCACCGTACAACAGCAGGCCTAGTTGTGCGCTGGACATCAGGCCTCCGGTGCCGCGCAGAGCTCACGCGCGGTCAGGTCCGTCATCTCGGCCTCGGTGAAGCCGAACGGCCGCAGGATGCGCAGCAGCTCGCCGGACTTCTTCAATTTGGCCAGCTCCTCGTTGAACGCGGCCACGATGTTGGCCTGATCCGGCAGGAAGGCGAACCCGCCGGAGGTGAACTGCGGCCGACCGTCCACTTCGGGCACGAACGGCGTGGTCACCTCCAGCGGCGCGCCGGGGTTCTTGGCCAGGATGTCCCGCAGCGAGATCGAGGTCAGCGAGAACGCGTCCTCCCGGCCGGTGTTCACCGCTTCGAGGCCGCTCGGCTGGTTCTGGTAGGCGGTGATCCGGTTCTCCGGCACGCCGTTGGCGATCGCGTAGTCCTTCTCGGTCGCGCCGATCAGCACACCCAGCCGCAGGTTCTGCTGTGCGACCTCGGCGAACGTCCTGATGCCCTTCGGGTTGCCCTTGGGCACGAGGAACGCCGCGGGCGCGACGAAGTCGGGATTGGTGAACAGGACCTGCTCGCAGCGCTTGGGCAGGATCGACATGCCCGCGCCGATCACGTCGAACAGACCGACCTTCAGCCCGGCGATCAGCGACCCGAACTCGGACGGGATCGGCACCAGGTTGGGCACGCCGAGCCGGCTGAACACGACCTTGGCGACCTCGGCGGCCTCGCCGGTCAGCTCCGCTTCGGAGTTGATGAAGCTGTACGGCGCCTCGTTGGCGAAGCCGATCCGCACCTCGCCTTTCCGTCTGAGCCGATCGAGCAGCGAACCCCCATTCGGCTCTGCGGAGAGATCCACCCTGGTGCAGCCGGGCAAGGCGAGCGAAAGCGCGCCTGCGGCGGCGGCGTGCAGCAGCAGTCGTCGAGAAGCCACCCGCCGACCGTAGGTGGTTCGACCACCCAGGTCAACACGATCTCAAGTGGACAGACGCTGTTTCAGCTGGTCAGGCCGCGAGTTTTCCTGACCAGATCAACGATTCCGGCCATGATCTCGGTGAGCTCGTAGTCCTTCGGCGTGAAGACCCGAGCGATTCCCTTGTCCAGCAAAGCTTTGGCGTCTTCGGGCGGCACGATACCGCCGACGACAACGGGAATGTCGTCGGCTCCGGCCGCACGCAGGCCCTCGACTACCGCGGGCACGACCTCCAGATGTGATCCGGACAGCACGGACAGCCCGACCACGTGGACGCCCTCCTGCACCGCGGCGGCCACGATCTGGTCCGGCGTCAACCGGATACCCTGATACACGACTTCGAAACCCACATCCCGGGCCCGGACCGCGACCTGCTCGGCTCCGTTGGAATGTCCGTCGAGACCGGGCTTGCCGACCAGCATGCGCAGCCGCTCCCCCAGCTCGGCGCCGGTCTGCCGCACACGGGCGCGGACCTGGGCGAGTTCCGTCCCCGCTTCGCCGGTCGTCACGCCGGAAACCCCGGTTGGCGCGCGGTACTCACCGAACACCTCGCGCAGCGCGCCTGCCCATTCGCCAGTGGTCACCCCGGCCTTGGCGCAGGCGAGCGTCGCCGTGACGAGGTTCACATCGGTCTTCGCGGCCGCCCGCAAGGCACCCAGTGTCTCGTCCACTTTCGCCTGGTCACGACCGGCGCGCCAGCGCTGGATCGCGGCGATCGCCTGCTTCTCGACCGCGGGGTCGAGCTGCTCGATGGTCTTGGCGCCCTCGGCCTGCAACGGCGACGGCTCGGTGGTGTCGAACCGGTTGACGCCGACGATGACGTCCTCGCCGGACTCGATCCGCATCCTGCGCGCGGCAAGGGAGCCGACCAGCTGGGTCTTCATGTACCCGCTCTCGACCGCGGCGACCGCGCCGCCCATCGCCTGCACGCGGTCGATCTCCTCGCGGGCGCCGCGCAGGATCTCGTCCACTTTGGCCTCGATCACCGGCGAGCCGTCGAAGATGTCCTCGTATTCCAGCAGATCCGTCTCGTAGGCCAGCACCTGCTGCATCCGCAGCGCCCACTGCTGGTCCCACGGCCGGGGCAGGCCAAGCGCCTCGTTCCACGCGGGCAGCTGGATGGCGCGGGCGCGGGCGTTGCGCGACAGGGAAACCGCGAGCATCTCCAGCACGATCCGCTGGACGTTGTTCTCCGGCTGGGCTTCGGTCAGCCCGAGGGAGTTGACCTGCACGCCGTACCGGAACCGGCGGTGCTTGGGGTTCCGCACGCCGTAACGTTCCAGCGTGATCTCGTCCCAGAGCGCGGCGAACGCCCGCATCTTGCACATTTCCTCGATGAACCGCACACCCGCGTTGACGAAGAACGACATCCGGGCGACGACCGAGCCGAACTCCTCCTGCGGCACCTGACCGGAGTCACGGACCGCGTCGAGCACCGCGATCGCGGTGCACATCGAGTACGCGACCTCCTGCACCGGGTTGGCGCCGACCTCCTGGAGGTGGTAGCTACAGATGTTGATCGGGTTCCACTTGGGCACGTTGGTGACCGTCCACGCCACCATGTCGGTGATCAGTCGCAGCGACGGTCCCGGCGGGAAGACGTAGGTCCCGCGCGACAGGTACTCCTTGATGATGTCGTTCTGCGTCGTGCCGGTCAGCTTGGCGATGTCAGCGCCTTGTTCCTCGGCGACCGCGACGTACAGGGCGAGCAGCCACATGGCCGTCGCGTTGATCGTCATCGAGGTGTTGGCCTCGGCCAGCGGGATGCCGTCGAACAGCTGCCGCATGTCGCCGACGTGACTGATCGGCACGCCGACCTTGCCGACCTCGCCACGGGAAAGTTCGTGATCGGGGTCGTATCCCGTCTGCGTCGGCAGGTCGAACGCGACCGACAGGCCTGTCTGTCCCTTGGCGAGGTTACGGCGGTAGAGGGCGTTCGAGGCCGCCGCCGACGAGTGGCCGGCGTACGTCCGCATGACCCACGGCCGGTCACGCTCGCGGTCAGTCGGGTACGGCATGAGAACCTCCGTAGCGCGGGGATTCCCTGACGGTACTGGCTGGTAACCGCGCGAGATCGTGGACTGACTCACAAATTCGGGAAAGCCGGCCGGTCAGGTCGCGGTGTTCACGCCGACCGTCAGCGCGACGGTGTAACCGCTGGCCAGGTCGCCCGTCACGGTCCCGAGCTGGGACGCGCCCGAATCGTCCCGGAAGACGTTGTCACTGCTCAGGCTCACCCGCCGGAGGCTCGACACGGACTGCTCGTAGCCGGGCTGGGCGTACACCGTTTCGCACACGTTCTGCGGCAGCGCGACCTGGGACGTGGCGATCGCCTTGTCCGCGTCGGTGATGGCCGCCTGGCCGGGGTAGACCTCGAAGTGGACGTGCGGCCAGCGTCCCGGGTAGCAGGCGGGGAAGACGCTGGTGAACCGGACCCGGCCGGAGGCGTCGGCGATCTGCACGCCACGCAGGTAGTTCTCGTTCTGGACGCCCTGCGAGTACATCGAATAACGGCCCTCGCGGTCGCACTGCCAGACGTACACGGCCACCCCGGCGAACGGCGAGCCGCCCTTGGCCAGGTCGGCGATCGTCAACTCCAGCGTCATGGGCACGCCTTCGGCCGTGCCGTTCGGCCCGCCGAAGCTGGACCGGATGTCGCTACGCACGACACCGCTCTGTTCCAGCACGTCGGGGCCGTTGGAGCCGTCGCCCGGGTACGGCCCCGCCGTTTCCTCCGGAATCTCACCGACCGCCGCCGAACCGCTCGAGCCGGTCGGTGTGGTGGACGCCGCCCCTCCGCCAGTGCCGGGAGTGGTGCAGGCGGCCAGTGCCGCGCCGGCCGCGCCGAGCCCGAGGAAACGCAGGGCACGGCGGCGGCTGAAGAGCGTCGCGATGTCGAAGCCGAGGCCCTGGTCGACCACTTCGTCGTGTGGTCGGGGCAAGCGGCGGCCCTCGTAGGTCAGTTCAGGTTCGGTCATGACAACCATGCTCGCGCCACGAGCTATGCGCCGCCTGTGGATAACCTGTTGGTCCGCTGTCTAACGCGTCGGCGCGTCCGTGACGCGCTCGACGTGGGCGCCGAGCCGGTTCAGGTTCTCCACGAACCCCGGGTAACCGCGGTCGATGTGGAACACGTCCCATACCTCCGTCACGCCGTCCGCGCACAGCCCGGCGAGCACGAGACCCGCGCCCGCGCGGATGTCCGATGCCCAGACCGGCGCACTCGACAGCTTCTCCAGGCCGCGGATGACCGCGTGGTGCCCGTCGGTCCGGGCGTCCGCGCCGAGCCGCATCATCTCTTCGACGAACCGGAAGCGGGCCTCGAAGAGGTTCTCGGTGATCATCGCGGTGCCCTCGGACACCGCGCACAACGCGATCGCGAACGGCTGCAGGTCCGTGGCGAAGCCCGGGTACGGCAACGTGACGAAGTCGACGGACTTCGGGCGTTCGGCCATCACCACGCGGAAGGCCTTGTCGTCGTAGACCGTGACCTCGGCGCCCGCGGTACGCAGCTTGTCGAGCACCAGGTCGAGGTGGTGCGGGTCGACACCACGAACGGTCAGGTCGCCTCGGGTGACGGCGGCGGCGAAGGCCCAGGTCGCGCCGACGATCCGGTCACCGATCACGCGGTGCTCGGTCGGTTGCAGCGACTCGACGCCGTGCACGGTCAGCGTCGACGTGCCCGCGCCCTCGATCTTGGCGCCCATCTGCTGGAGCATCGTGCACAGGTCGACGATCTCCGGCTCGCGCGCGGCGTTGTCGATCACCGTGGTGCCGTCCGCGAGGACCGCGGCCATCAGGATGTTCTCGGTCGCGCCCATGCTCGGGAAGTCCAGCCAGATCTGGGCACCGTGCAGGCCTTCGGCCTCGGCGACGACCGAGCCGTGCTCGATCTCGCTCGTGGCACCGAGCTGACGCAGGCCGTTCTGGTGCATGTCCAGCGGACGCGAACCGATCGCGTCACCGCCCGGCAGCGCGACGACGGCACGGCGGCAACGGCCGACGAGCGGGCCGAGCACGCACACGGACGCACGCAGCTTGCCCATCGACGCCGCGTCCGGTTTGTGGTTCAGCCTGGACGGGGTGGTGATGACGACGGTGTCGCCGTCGACGCTCACCTCACAGCCGATGCTGCGCAGGACGTCGGCCATGTACGGCACGTCAAGGATCTGCGGGCAGTTGGTCAGCGTGGTCGTGCCCTCCGCGAGCAACGCCGCGGCCATCAGCTTGAGCACACTGTTCTTGGCTCCGACGACCTCGACCTCACCGACGAGTCTCGCGCCGCCGTGAACCCGGAAGTGCTCAGACACGCACCCTCCTGAAGAGAAGACCCTGGGATTGGCGACAATCGTACGGCTGTCCGATTGTCACTCGGACTGGGAGGCTCCCGCCGCCTCGACCCGCTGCCGCAGGCGCAACATCGGCTTCTCGGCGAGCTCGACGAAGTGGTGCAGGGTCAGCTCCGAGGCACGAGCGCCGTCACCGGTCTCGATGGCCTGCGCGATCAGGCGGTGGTCGTCCAGGGCGCGCTGGCGGATCTCGGTGTCGTACGGCAGCGAGTCGGTGCCGAACGTGAGCTGGATGCGCAGCTGCGAGTCGATGCTCACGTAGTAAGGGTTGCCCGTGGCCTCGGCGACCGCGGAGTGCAGTGTGTGGTCGGCCGTCCGCATCACGTCGCGGTCCTCGGCCTTCTCGTAGGCCTCGACCGCCGCCCAGATCTTGCGGATGTGCTCGTCCCCGCGCCGTTCGGCCGCGATCCCGGCGATCATCGGCAGCAACGAGCGGGTGAGGTCGAACAGCCAGGTCAGGTGCTGCCACCGCGGCAGCAGCATGCTGCGGATGTGCGCCCCGGACTCCGGACCCCACGTGCTGTGCACCCGCACGCCGCCGCTGCGGCCGCGCGTGATGCCCACGTAGCCCAGGGATTCCAGCTGGTGCAGCGCGTCACGCAACGTGGTGCGGCTGACGTTGAGCCGGGCGGCGAACTCCCGCTCCGGCGGGAGTTTCTGCCCCGGCAGCAGCGCGCCGAGCGCGATCGCCGTGATCAGCCGATCCACCAGCTGCTCGGCCGCCGACTTGACCTTCATGGGGCCGGACGGCGCCATGTCGAGGCTCAGTCTGAGGGACGGCCCGTCGCTCGCACGTGTACTCAAAGTCCAACGCTCCCTGCGCAGCCGAGCATCGAACATAGCCCATCGGGTAGCTGTCGCCGATCACTCTAGATGCCGGGAAAGTTAAGGACCAGTATCTGGCCCGATCGTCAGTTTTTCGACGTTCCGCAGTCACAAAGTGGTGCGTGCGAGGCCGTTCGGGCGGCCCGCCGGCATGCCCGGGTCACATAAGGTGCTGACCATGGCCGTGCACCTCACACGCATCTACACCCGGGTCGGCGACGACGGCACGACCGGACTCGGCGACTTCTCCCGCGTGCCGAAGACAGACCCGCGTCTGGCCGCGTACGCCGACGTCGACGAAGCCAACTCGGCGATCGGTGTCGCGGTGGCGGTGGGCGATCTGCCCGACGAGATCGGCACAGTGCTGCGCACCGTGCAGAACGATCTGTTCGACGTGGGCGCCGACCTGTGCAACCCGATCGTCGAGAACCCGAAGTACGAGCCGCTGCGGATCAAGCAGGCGTACATCGACCGTCTCGAAGGCTGGTGCGACGAGTTCAACGGCAGGCTGCCGAAGCTCGAGTCGTTCATCCTGCCTGGCGGAACGCCCGGCGCGGCCTACCTGCACGTGGCCCGGACGGTAACGCGACGAGCCGAGCGCGCGACATGGGCGTTGATCGAAGTCGATGCCGAACGGACGAACGTGCTGGCCGCGAAGTACCTCAACAGGCTGTCGGACCTGCTGTTCATTCTCTGTCGCCTGGCGAACCCGGACGGTGACGTCCTGTGGCAACCGGGTGGTGCGGGAATCGAATAGCGGGGACATGCGCGCTTTGTGTTCCTTTTGGTCTTAGAGTGTGTGGCTGCGAGCAGCAGGGGCGAACCGGCGAGGAGGTGACCATGCCCACGGGTGAGCCCGCCGGTAGTGGTCCCACCGCACGCCGGATGGTGCTGGGCAGCCAGTTGCGCCGGTTGCGCGAGGCCAAGGGCATCTCACGCGAGGACGCCGGCTACGCGATCCGCGGCTCCGGCTCGAAGATCAGCCGGGTCGAACTCGGCCGCGTGAGCTTCAAGGAACGCGACGTCGCGGACCTGCTGACGCTCTACGGCGTGACCGACGAGACGGACCGGGAGATCTTCCTCGGCCTGGTCCGCGAGTCGAACCAGCCAGGCTGGTGGCAGCGCTACAACGACCTGATGCCGCACTGGTTCCAGGACTTCGTCGGTCTCGAGGAGTCGGCCTCCCGGATCCAGACCTACGAGGTCCAGTTCATCCCGGGCCTGCTGCAGACCGAGCAGTACGCCCGCGCGGTGATGCTCCGCGGCCGGCCCGACGCCCCACCGGAGGAGATCGACCGGCGAGTCACCCTGCGAATGCAGCGGCAGCGACTGCTGGCCTCGCCGCAGGCGCCCCGGCTGTGGGCGGTCATCGAGGAAGCGTGCATCCACCGCCAGATGGGCGGCCGCAAAGTCCTGCGTGAGCAACTGGAGCACCTGCTCGACCTGACCAGGATGTCGAACATCTCACTGCAGATCCTGCCGTTCGAACTCGGCGGATCAGCCGCGGAGACGCCCTTCACGCTGTTGCGGTTCGCCGAACCGGAACTCCCGGACATCGTGTACCTCGAACACCTCTGCGGAGCGCTCTACCTGGACAAGACCGACGAGGTCGAGGTCTACAACAAGGCCGCACACCGCCTGGTCGTCGAAGCGGAGACGCCGGAGCAAACCCGCAGGACGATCTCCAAAGTCCTGAAGAACCTGTAACCCGGCCTCGCCCGCCGACACGGCCCCGCGTCTTGTGCAGCCCTGGCGCGTGAGCCCGAAGGACCGCTTCCACACAGCCGCGAAGCCCTCGCACCCCGGCCGGGAAGCCGTACCACCACCACATCCACCCGGTCAGCCCAAATCAGCCCCGACGAACCCCAAGATCAACATCCCCGGACCAGCCCCCACCCATCCCAAGGGGGTGGGGACTCCCCAAGCATCAATTCTACCGGTGAAGATGGCCGTGAGCTGCGGAAACAAGGGGCGAGTCGGTGCGAACGGCCCGTTCGCGCGGACTGTTATGGCGGCGTGACCAACCAAAGGCCGACGTCAGCCGTGCAAGGGGTGTGCACGTTCGGGCAGCGACGCGTCGATCACGGCCCCGAGTCCGCCCGCGACACGCCCGACTGTCATCATTGTTCGGCAGTCGCGACGGTTATGTGTGGCACGAATTAGGCCGTACGGGGCCGTAGGAATGCAATCGATCTCACGGTGTGCGACCAGCGACTACTCGCTGTCGACAAAATCCACCAAGATCACTGTCGAGATGGCCAAGTGTGAATTACGTGCAGATGCACGTGCATGCGCACGGGCACCGGCCCGTGCTACCTTGCTTGTGCACGAAGATCCAGACGTGCCGCCGCCAGGGCAAGTCGGGGAAAAGGTGGGAGCACTCCATGACGGCTGTACACAACGGGGTTTCCGCAGACCGCCTAGGCGGCGTCGATTGGCGACGCAGCCGGATGAGCGGAGCGGTCGGTAACTGTGTCGAGGTCGCGACGCTCGAGTCTGGCGAGATCGCGGTCCGCAACTCCAGGTTTCCCAACGGTCCCGCACTGATCTACACGCGGGCCGAGATGGCCGCCTTCCTCGCGGGTGCGAAGGACGGCGAATTCGACGACGTCCTGTTGTGACTCTGACGAAGGTGGCGACATGGACGACTTCGATGCGCAACTCAGGGAGCTGATCGCCCGAGGGTTCAGCTTCGCGCACCCGCGCGACGCCACGGGGGAGGTGGCCGCCGTCGTCGGCGTGCGTGTCCACCATGGCGTGGTCGACGTAGTGCAGATCTACGGTGAGCACGATGCCGACGCCACCCGTATCCCGGGTGACGAGATGGACATCTTCTTCCCGTACAAGGTTTTCTGGCGTGCCAGCGGCTCGTCCGCCGAGGTCGTCAAGGAATTACTGGCCCTGCCGGATCCCGAGCCCGGGGACGTCCCGAAGGTCAACGGGTGCTGGGTTCCGGCCCGTCCTGGCAGGTCGAAATGGCTGTCCGCGTCCGCGTGAGCCCCACGGTGCTGCCTCGAGAGGGCAGCTCGGGTCCGCGCGCGTTCATCAGGGAACTGGGTGTCAGACTTGCCGCAGGGGTGACTCGACTGAGTCGCTCCCGCGGCGCCAAAACGAACCACTAGCCTCTCCTACCAATCCGTTCGTGCGCCGGATGCGAATCATCTGGCGTGCGGGCTGAGGTACGAGGAGGGGTGGGCATGCGGGAACGGGCGCAGCGGTCACGGGAACCCGGCGGGCCGCGACCGGCCACCCTGGATGACTTGCTGCCGCGCGTCGCCCGGGGGGACGAAGTCGCCTTCGAGCAGCTCTACCGCCACCTCTCGGCGCCGATTTTCGGCCTGGTGCAGCGGGTCCTGCGGGATCCCGCGCAGTCGGAAGAGGTCGCGCAGGAGGTCTTCATCGAGCTGTGGCGTTCGGCGACCCGCTACAGCCCGGACCGCGGTTCGGTGCAGTCGTGGGCGATGACCATCGCGCACCGCAAGGCCGTCGACCGGGTCCGCTCCGCGCAGGCGAGCAGTGACCGGGACACCCGTGCCGCACGCGCCGAGACCGCGCGTCCCTTCGACGAGGTCACCGAGGTCGTGGCCGGGCGGATGGAACGCGAACAGGTCCGCCGATGTCTCGGCACACTCACCGATCTGCAACGCGAGTCGGTCATGCTCGCGTACTACCAGGGCTACACCTATCGGGAAGTCGCGCACCTGCTTGACTCACCCCTTGGCACGGTCAAAACACGATTGCGGGACGGGCTGATCAGGCTGCGTGACTGCATGGGGGTGACGGCGTGAACAACGATGTGCACACCCTGACGGGTGCCTACGTGCTGGACGCGCTGTCCGAAATGGAGCGCCGGGCGTTCGAGGACCACATGGCCGGATGCCCCGCCTGCCACCAGGAAGTCGCCGAACTGCGGGAGACCACCGTGCGCCTCGGCACCGCGGCCGCCGCTGTCCCGCCGCCGCAGCTGTGGCACAAGGTGCACGCGGCGATCGGCAACACCCGCCAGCTTCCGCCGTTCTCCGTCAACGAGCCGGCCCGGCTGCGGTCGAAGCGCCGGGCTTCGCGTGTCGCGGTGTTCGCCGCGGCGGCGAGCATCCTGGCCGCGGCGGGCCTGGGCGTCGGCTGGATGGTCACGAACAACGACCTTCAGGACGAGCTGGCGCAAAGCCAGACCGAGCTTTCCCGGCTCCAGGCGTTGTTGAGCGCGCCGGACTCAAAGGTGGTCAAGGGCGACCTACAGGGCGGCGGCACAGCGACAGCGGTCCTTTCGCCGAGCCGCAACGCCATGGTGACAATGCTGCGGGACGCGCCGCCGTTGTCTGGGACGTCGGTCTACCAGCTGTGGTACGTCCGCGACGACGGTCCGCCTGTCCCGGCGGGAAGTTTGGCGAGCTCCAACGGCGCGATCCCGTCCAACGACCTGACACCGGCTCAGGGAGCCACCAAACTGGCGATCTCGGTCGAGCCCGCCGCCGGTGCGACGGCCCCCGGCCCGAACATCGTCGCAGCGATTTCCCTGGTCTAGCCTCGTGAGTGTTTATCCGGGTTAGAACACGGATAAACGCTCACGACTGGTTTTCAGGAGGCGTACGGGAGGCGGCGGCCGGGAGGTGCCGACTCCAGCCAGGAGAGGAAGCCGGTCAGCGCGTCCGGGGTCATCGCGATCTCGACGAGAGTGTCCGGTCCGCCGTAGGCGCGCTTGCTGCGCGGCGGGTCCAGTTCGGCGCGGCAGCGCAGGATGACGGCGCCGTTCGGCACGCCGTAGAGCTCTTGGGCTTCCGGTTCACGACGGTCGTCGATCTCGAAGCCGTCGCGCTGGATGATCCTGTTCGGGCCGTTACGCAGGCTCAGCGCGCGGTACCAGGTGAACTCGTCACCGTGATACCGCGCCACGCCGAGGTGCCAGCCTCGCGGATTGTCCAGGTGCGTACGCAGGGCGACGTTGATGCCGCCCATCCGGATCAGTCTGACCCGGCGGACACCCAGCAAGATCAATGTGGCGGCCGCGACCGCCAGGAGCGTTCCGATGAACCAGAGGATCTCCACGGCCGCTCCCGCCCAGTCCCGCGGATCAGACCGTCTGTCCGGCGGCGCGCACTCGGGCCTCTGCTCTCGCCCGCTCGTCCGCGTCCTGGGCCGCGGCTACCTCGGCCCGCGCCTGGTCGATGTCGATCTCGTCGGCGAGCTCGGCGTTCTCGGCGAGAATGCTGACGCCGTCACCCGTGACGGAAAGGAAGCCGCCCTGCACCGCGGCGATGACCGTGTCGCCGTCCACCGTGCGGATCTTGACGACACCACCCTCGACGAGCTGGCCGAGCAGCGGTTCGTGGCCGGGCAGCACACCGAGCTCACCCTCGATGGTCTGCGCGATGACCATCGTCGCTTTGCCCGACCAGAGCCGGCGCTCGACGGCGACAAGTTCAACGGAAATCTCGGCCACGCGTTTCTCCTTCGTGTCCCCTTGGCGGCCAGTCTAAACGGCAGGCGTTCGCAACCTCGACGCCCCTCCCGGTGTGAAGCGGGTCAAGGATGGCGTTAAGGGGGTTGCCGGGTGCCTGACAAGGGTGACTTCGAGCAGTTCGTGGCGGGCCGGTCGGCGGTGCTGCTGCGCACGGCGTACCTGCTCTGCGCGGGTGACCGGGGTGCCGCCGAGGACCTGCTGCAAGAGGTGCTCGAACGGATGTACCCGAAGTGGAAACGGATCAAGGGCGAGCCGGAGGCGTACGCGAGGGCCGCGCTGGCGAACGCGTCGGCGAACCGATGGCGCCGACGATCCAGGCGCGTACATGAGACACCGCTCACAGACACGACGCACACGGCGGTGAACGGCCCGGAGAAAGAGGTGCTCGACCGCGACGAGGTCGTGCGCGCTCTGGGCGGCCTGCCGGAACGCATGCGCGCGGTCCTCGTACTGCGCTTCTACGACGACTTGAGCGAGGCGGACACGGCCTGCGCGCTGGGGTGCAGCGTCGGCACGGTCAAGAGCCAGACATCGAGGGGCCTGACCAGGTTGCGGGAGTTGCTGGACGAGCACATCAGGAGCAAGCCATGAACACGGAAGAACTGAAGGCGGCGCTGCGTGGTGCGACGGTCGAGCTCGAACCGCGCCCGACGCTGACGGCCGACGTGATGCGCGGCGGCGTACGGCGCCAGCGCGTCCGCAGGATCACCGTCGCCGCCACGACCTTGGTCGCCGTCGCGGCCGTCAGCACGACAGCGTCCGCCGGCTGGCAGTTCCTGTCAGAGCCGACGCAGGTCGCGACCGACCCGAGGATGACCAAGCCGACTCGGGGCGATCTGGCCCAGGACGCGGCCTTCCTCGAAGAGGTGATCGAGGCGTGGGAGGACAAACCCAGAGAACCAGTCGACAAGGTGGTGACGAAGCCGCATGTGTACTGGGCGGGCACCACGCCCGCGGGCCGCGCGGCCGTGGTGATGCAGGAGACCGCCACCCACGAGACCGTTCGTGGGCTGGTCGGCATCAGCCAGCGGAGCGGCGAGCTGGAACTGCTGATCCTCGACGAACCCATGCCGCGCGAAGGCAAGGACAAGGCCTACAAGTTCGGGCCGGAGGACCGCGTCGTGCTCGCGCTGGAAGGCGAGCAGCCGCAGTTCGTCTCGGACAAGGTCACCTACGACAACCCGGACGGCCTGGCGGACCGGGATTGGCGCCCGATGCGCGAGGCGGACGGCGTGCTGCTGGCCGAACTCCCGCCCGGCACCGGCCCGATGGACGGCAATGTCATCGCGGGCGACCCGAATGACGGCGTCACCGAAGACGAGATCGTCGACACCTACAACGCCGACGAGGCCCGGATCTTGGCGCTCAAGCACACCTACAGTGGCCTCGACTGGGGCACGGCACAGGGTGGGGTCCACCTGATGTGGGCGCAGCCGGGGCAACCACCCGCGCACTGGAACGACTCTCCCTGGCTGTCCGAGCGCTGGCAGAAGGCACTGGCGAAGACGGACGTGATCGACCCGGCGCAACGCCATCTCTCCGGGTCCCACACGTGGTACGTCTCGGTGGCGGGGACAGCTTCGCAGCAGTACGTGATCAGCGAGCACGTGACACTCCACAGTGGACCGACCCGGCTCTACGCGGTGACCATCACCGCCGAGGGCAAGCACGGCGAGGTGTACTCACTTGGCCCGACACAGAAGGGCAGCCCACTGCCCGTGCTGGTCACCTTGCCCGACAAGAGCGGGAAGCTGGCGGTGGCCAAGGGTGCGACGCTGAGCTATCGGACCACAAAGGACGGTGCGTGGCTGGAGAACGTGCACGAGGCACTGCGAGTGCCGAACGACGCTGTCGAGATCAGGGTGTCGTACCCCGGCAAGGAGCCCGCGATCGTCCCGGCGGCCCGCTGATCGACCGGGCCGACCCGGCCCGGAAACATCCGATCACTGGCGTCACACTCGGTGACAGGATCGCGGGCCGGTACTCCATTGACAGGGATCGCCGTGCGGAAACGCTGGGAGGCCTAGCCTTGTCGGCCGTTCAGCTCCTACGCTCGTGATGCACGACGCAAACCTTTGGTGACGATCCATGCCGGACCGTCCGAGGAATCGAGGAGTGCACAGATGATCGAGAACACCGAGCGCGAGGTCTGGACCACGCCGGACTTCGTCGAGTACGAAACGCCGATGGAGATCACGGCCTACGCGGCACGGATGGACTGACCGGTCCACGGGCGAGGGCCGGCCCTACCGCGGCCCTCGCCCCTCCACCCCCGCGCATGGAGGAAACGCAATGTCCACTCCGGACTCACCGCTGTCCGCCGGCGACTTCGTCGAGGCCTTACGCGGCCTGTCGCACCGCTACTGGGGAACCCATCCCTTCCACCGCAGACTGCACGACGGCAGCCTGTCGGAGTTCGAGCTTCGCACGTGGGCGGCCAACCGCTGGTACTACCAGAGCATGCTGCCGCAGAAGGACGCGGCGATCATCAGCAACTGTCCCGTGCCACGAATCCGTCGTGACTGGCTGACCAGGATCGTCTACCACGACGGTGCGGCCGAGGGCGAAGGCGGACGCGAGAGGTGGCTGCGGCTCTGCGAAGCGGTCGGCCTGACCAGGGAAGAAGTCCTCGACGAGCGGCATGTCGCGCCCGGCGTGCGGTTCGCCGTCGACGCTTACGTGACCTTCGCACGCACCAAGCCGTGGGTCGAGGCGATCGCGTCCGGCCTGACCGAGATGTTCTCCGGGCACCTGATGCGCCAGCGTGTCGCCGACATGTTGGCGAACTACCCGTGGATCCGCCGTGAGGACCTGGCGTACTTCACCAACCGGATCGACGCGGTGTCCGGCGAGGGACAGGCCACAGCGGACATCGTGGTCGAGTACTGCCGGACCCGTGCCGAGCAGGAGAAGGCCATCGCCGCTCTGTCGTTCAAGTGTGACGTGCTGTGGTCCATGTTGGACGCGGTCGAGCGCGCGGCGAGGAAGGAGTGAGCCGATGTCCATGATCGGCCTGGACTCCGCGCCACGGTTGCGCCGTGGCGTTCGGCTGACGTACGACAAGACGCGCGAGACGCACGTCCTGCTGTTCCCCGAAGGCGTTCTGGTGCCCAACAAGACCGCCGCGGCGGTGCTCGAACTGTGCGACGGCGTTGCCACCGTCGCCGAGATCGCCGCTGAGCTCGGCCGCAGGTACGAGGGCGTCCGCGTCGAAGACGTCCGGAACGTGCTGACCCGGCTGGAAGAACGGCGGGTTGTCGAATGGAAGTGACCGCCCACCAGCCGACAGCACAGCCGCCACTGGGCATGCTCGCCGAGCTGACCCATCGGTGCCCGCTGCACTGCCCGTACTGCTCCAACCCGATCGAGCTCGTGACCAGGGAGAACGAACTGTCGACGGACGAATGGCTCGACGTCGTCGGCCAGGCGCGGGAACTGGGCGTGCTACAGGTCCACCTGTCCGGCGGGGAACCGTTGGCCCGCCACGACTTGCCGGTGCTCGTGAGCAGAGCGGCAGACCTCGGATGTTACGTCAACCTGGTGACCAGCGGTCTCGGCCTGACCGAGGAACGCCTGACGGACCTGGTCGATCGCGGTCTCGCCCACGTGCAGCTGTCCGTCCAGGGCGCCGACGCCGAGACGGCGAACCGGATCGCGGGCGTCAAAGCCCATGCGCACAAGCTCAAAGCCGCCCAAGCGGTCAAGGAACTCGACATACCGCTGACCGTGAACGTGGTGCTGCACCGCGCGAACCACCATCAGGTCGCGGACTTGATCGCGCTGGCCGAGCGGATGGGCGCCGATCGCCTGGAACTGGCGAACACCCAGTACTACGGCTGGGGCCTGCGCAACCGCTCGGCGCTGATGCCCACGGCCGAGCAACTGGCCGAGGCCGAACCGATCGTGCGCGCCGCGACCGAGCGTCTGCGGGACACGATGCAGATCGTCTACGTGGTCGCGGACTACTACTCGCCGTACCCCAAACCCTGTATGTACGGCTGGGGTTCCCGGCAGTTGACGGTGGCGCCGAACGGCGACGTGCTGCCGTGCCCGGCGGCCTCGTCGATCACCACGTTGACGCTGGACAACGTCCGGTCGAGGAACCTGGCGGACATCTGGTATCGCTCGGCGGCGTTCAACGCCTATCGCGGCGAGGACTGGCTGCCCGACCCGTGCCGCGGCTGCTCGCGCAAGGGCATCGACTTCGGTGGCTGCCGTTGCCAGGCGTTCCTGCTGACCGGCGACGCGGGCGCGACGGACCCGGTCTGTTCGCTGTCCCCGGACAGAGGGCTGATCGACACGATCCTGGCCAGCACCCCGTCCGAGCCGCCGGAGCTCGTGATGCGGCAGAACACGATCAAGGTGGTCTAGCGTGCAGGTCCTGCTGCTGGGTACGGCCGCGGGCGGCGGGTTCCCGCAGTGGAACTGCGCCTGCCGGATGTGCACGGCGGGCCTGCCCGCCCGGACCCAGGACTGCGTCGCGATCAGCGCGGACGGTGCCGGTTGGTACCTGATCAACGCTTCGCCGGACATCCGCACGCAGATCCTGTCGGCACCGGCGTTGGCCGCGGGTCCGGGCCCGCGCGACACCCCTGTGCGCGGAGCCTTGCTGACCGACGCGGAACTCGACCACACCCTCGGCTTGGCCATGCTGCGCGAAGGCGCGGGGTTACAGGTCTGGGCACCGCCCGCCGTCCTGCACGCCCTGGGCACGGATTTTCCGCTCCAGGGCATCGTTTCCCGCTACGGTTCCTGGGATTGGCGTCCGATTCCGGAAACTTTCCCGATCGACGGGCTGTCGGTGACGGTTTTCCCGGTCAGCGGCAAGAAACCCAAATATGTCCGGTCCACAGCGGACGGTCCATGGGTGGTCGCGTACAAGATCACCGACCCGTCCGGCGGCAGTGTGGTCTACGCGCCGTGCTTGAAGACGTGGCCGGACGGCTTCGACGAGCTGATCGAGGACGCCACGTGCGTGATTCTCGATGGCACGTTCTACTCACCCGACGAGATGTCCGGCGCTACCAACAAAGGCGTGGGGTCCGGTGCGCAACGCGCGATGGGCCACATCCCGATAGCGGGCCCGGACGGCAGCCTCGCGCGGATCGCGCGTCATCCGGGGAAACGGTGGATCTACACGCACCTCAACAACACGAACCCGATCCTCGACCCGGCTTCCCGGGAGTACGAAGAGGTGCTGGCGGCTGGCGCGGAGGCGCCGCTCGACGGCACCCTCATCACGGTGTAGTCCGCCCCAGCGCACGTGCCAGTTCGTCCAGGTAGAAGGCGACCGGCCGGAGCGTGAGCAACCCGCTGCCCGCCCCGGCCAGCTCCCCTGCCGCGGGACGCAGCACCTCGTGGAGCCGTTCCATCGTGGCACGGTCCCCCGCCTCGATCGCGGCCATCGCGTGCAGGCACGTCCGGGCCTCGAAAAGCAGGTCCCTTGGTGACTCCGGAATCGTCCTGCCGGGCCTGCACCACGGTTCGAAACCGCCGAAATCCCTGGTCAGATCGACCGGAAGCCCGTTGCGGACCTCGTGGCAGAACAGCGCGAAAGACAGCATTCCGTCGTCGAATCCGGGCATCTCGGCCGCGGCCAGCGAAGCGGCGGCGTCGCGGTACAGGCCTGAAGCGTCCTCGCCCGCCACCGAGGCACGAAGCGCCTTGTACCACTGCGTGAACACGCTCACCAGCGGCAACTGGTAGTCGGCACCGAGCCGCGACACCGCGGCGGCATGCGCGTCGGCGACGGAGAACTCGGCGAGCGCGGAGTGGGCCTGCATCAGGATCAGGTGCCCGAGCACCTCGAAGGTCACCAGGGAATGCCTCGACGCCAACGAAACCAGCTCGGACCCGATGCGCACGCGTTCCGGAGCGAGCCCAGCACGGGAGAACGACTGCATGAACCGGGCGTTCAAAGCGAAAGCGAGCATCGAAGGGTCGTCGAACGACCGCGCGAGGGACTCGGCTTCCACGGCGGCCTCGACCGCACGCGGCCCGCCTGAGCTGCGCAGTTCCATGGCGATCGTGGCCAGCAACCGGCTTCGCGAAGCCGCGGACACCGAAGGCAGGACACGTTCGGTGACCGCGACCACCCTGGCCGCCAGGGCTGGATCGTCGTGCGAGGGCCAGATCGCGGGCACGTCGAAGGAAGCGATCACGCGCGCGGTCAACTCGGGGTCGTCGATGGAGGCGAGCAGGTCGAGCGCGGAACTCCGGAGTGCCCGGGCCTCGCCGAGTGAACCGCTGAACGACAACGCCCGGACCAGGCCCATGGTCAGCTCAAGCTGTTCACGGACATCAGTCGCGCCGGCCAGAGCAACGCGCCAAAGCCGTGCGGCCTCACCGAAAGCGAACCGTACCTCCGCCTCCGCAGCCGCGGCACGCGCATAACGACCGGCCCGCGAGTCTGACGCCATCGCGAAGTGGTGTGCCAAGGCAGCGACGTCGTCCGGCCGCACGCGTTCGATGATCTGTCCGACCTCAAGATGCAGTTGTGCCCGGCGTGACTGCGAGAGGTCCTCGTACAGCGAGTCACGGACCAAGGCGTGCGAGAACTCGAACTGACCAGCCGCGACCTCGGTGAGAAAACCTTGCCGCACAGCGACTTCAGCAGCGTCCAACGAGCCGGCCACGTCGAGTGGGAACGAGTTGCCGACCACGGAGGCCGTCCGGAGAACCGCCTGGACATCGGAAGGCAGCTGGGACAACCGATACCGCACAACATCCCGCACCCCCGCAGGCACGCTGGACAAGTCACCGTCAGCGGCGAGCAGCCGCGCGAGTTCACGGACGAAGAACGGATTTCCGTTACTGCGCCGATGGATCACTTCGGCGGTCGACGCATCCACGTCCAGTCCGACCGCGGCGTGCACGACGGCCGGGACATCGGACACGGCAAGTCCGCCAAGGTAAATCCGCGTCGGCTCGGACCGCGCGACCCGGCCCAGGAAGGAGGTCGGCGCCTCGGTCGTCCGGAAGGTCGCCACGACCAGCACGGGTGCGTCCACTGGGTCGGTGACCACAGAAGCCAGCAGCGTCAACGTTTCCTCATCGGCCCAGTGCACGTCGTCAAGCACGACAAGCAACCGCCCTCGCGCGGCCAGGTGCGACCGGAAAGCCTGATACCGCTGGAAACGCGCCACGGCGGGATCGACGATGTCAGCCCAGCCGGACGGCAGGTCCTCCAGGTTGCCGCCCCACCGGACGTTCCACCCGTCCGATTCCAGCCGAGCACGCAGCGCGGACGCCAAAGCGGTCTTCCCCGCCCCCGCTTCCCCGCTGATCAACGCCAGCTTGAGGTGCCCGGATCGGACAACCGCCGAGGCGGTGTCCAACAGGTGCGCCATCTCCTCGTCCCGGCCGACCAGCACCGGCCCCTGACGGACGGGAACAACCTGCGCCAGGACATCGGCCTGGAGCTGGCGCAACGCCGGCCCCGGGTCCACACCCAACTCCTCGGACAGCACCCGGCGGGCCCGGTCCAACGAATCCAGCGCGTCACCCTGGCGTCCCGCGCGGTACTGAGCCAGGGCGAGCAACCTCCAGGCGTCCTCCCGCCACGGATGTCCGTCCACATGCGCCTGAAGATCGGGCACGGCCTCAGCGGCACGGCCCAGCCCCAGCAGCGCCTCGGCACGCCGCTCCACAGCCAGCAGCCGGAGCTCGTCCAGCCGGGAGATCTCGGCCCGCGCCCACGCCTGGTCCGCGAACTCGGCGTAAGCAGGGCCCCGCCACAACGCGAGCGCGGAGTCCAAATCGGACAAGGAGCCGCCGAGCGCGGCCTCGAAGTCCCAGGCGTCCACCGAGTCCGCGCGCAGTGCATAGCCAGGGCCGGACGTCACGAGCAGCTTCGCGGGAGTCCGGGGTGGCCGGTCGGGCTCCAGGGCTCGGCGCAACGCCGCCACGAAGGTCTGGATCGCGCCGACCGCCCCGTCCGGCGGGTCCTCCCACAGGTCGGCGACCAGCATGTCGACCGGGACGACCCGGCCCCTGGCGACGAGCAGTCGCGCGAGCACCGCCCGGTGCCGGGGTCCTTTGAGGTCGATCGGCCCAGCGGCGGCCGAGGCCACCAACGGGCCGAGCACGCCGAACCGAACCGAGGAACCCATCACTCAGCACTGTACTCAGCCGCCGCTGATTCACCGCTGATCGACCGCCCGCACGCTGGGTCCCATGAAGATTCCCGTCGCCGACGGCGTTGAGTTGAACGTCACTGTGCAGGGCTCCGGCAGCCCGATCGTCCTGCTGCACGGTTTCCCGCAGACCCACCTGATGTGGCGGCACGTGGCCGCCGATCTGGCCGCTGATCACACCGTCATCTGCCCTGACCTGCGTGGATACGGCGACAGCGACAAGCCTGACCACGGCTACGACAAGCGCACCATGGCCCAGGACGTGGTCGAGGTCGCCCGTCACCTCGGCTTCGAGAAGTTCGCCCTGGCCGGGCACGACCGGGGCGCGCTGGTGGCGTTCCGCGCCGGGCTCGACCACCCCGGCAAGATCACCCGGCTGACCATCCTCGACGTCCTGCCCACCCTCGACATGTGGGACGTCATGCACGGCGCCACCGCGGCCGTGGGCTTCCACCTGTTCCTGATGGCCCAGCCGCCCGGGCTGCCGGAGAAGCTGATCAGCGCGGCCCCGGACGACTTCTTCGGCTACTTCCTCGACATCTGGTCGCGCACCCCGTTCGACCAGGACGTCCGCGCGGCATACCTGGAGGCTTCGCGCAACGCCGTGCCGTCGATCGTCGCGGACTACCGTGCGTCGGCCACTGTGGACATCGAGCAGGACACCGAGGACCTGCGAGCGGGCAACCAGCTCAGGATGCCCGTCACCGTGATGCAGCAGGACTGGGGCTCGGTCCTCGGCTTCGACGCCAAAGCACTCTGGCGGAAGTGGGCTCCGGACCTCACCCACATCACGGTCACCTCGGGCCACTTCATGGCCGAGGAGGCACCGGCGGAAGTGATCAAAGCGCTGCGCGCATGAGAAAGGCCCCCGGCGACAAAACCGGGGGCCTTCCCATCAAAGAACTACAGCACGACCAGGGTGCCCCTGGCCAGCTTCGTCGCGTCGGTCGAAGCGCCGTTCCACGCGGTGGAGAACACCAGCTTCGAGCCGTCGAACAGGGTGATCGCCATGCCTTCCTTGACCTTGCCGGTCACCCGCAGGGTCAGGCCGGCGGCCACGGTCTTCGGCCGCCAGTGGTCGGTCACGTCGACCAGCTCGGCACGGCCGCGCATGTCGATCGTGCCCATCCGGGACGAGCCGAACGAGTCCACGCGGACGCTGCGGATCTGGTACTTCTTGCCGCCCGAGGTGAACGTCACCAGGCTGGCCCCGGTGGACTGCCCGTTGACGTGCGTCACCGCCAGCGTGAAGTCCGCCCTGGTGCCGTTGTCGGCGCCGTACGCCTTGCTCAGCGGCACCGAGCCGTTGCCGATCACGAGGCTGTTCCGCGAGTTGGTGACCTCAACCCGCCCAGGTGCTTTTCCCGTGTAGTTGCCACCGACGGAAGCCGTCACCTCGTGCACACCGGCCGGGAGCTGCGCCGTGCAGTTGCCGGACGCGTCCGCCGGGCCAGTGCCCAGCGGCGCCAAGGAGGCCGTGCACAGCGTCTGGTCGCCCGCGGTGAACGTCAACGTTCCACTCAGGACATCGCCGGGCGTGTTGTCGGTGTTGTCCCGCACGGTCGCCCGCAGCAGCACAGAGCCACCGTCCACCAAGGAATCCCCTGTGTACGTGACCGCGGCGTCCTCAGGGGTGACCTTGATGGGGAACGACGACTTCCCCACGACACCGGTCGAGTCGGTCACCGACACGGACACCGGGTAGTCACCGGGCGCGGCCGTGGTCGTGCCCGAGATGTTCCACGAACCCGGCCCGGCCTGGGTCAGCGAGAGACCGGCGGGCAGGCCGGCGGCGGTCGCGGTCAGGCCCTCGACCGGGCTGTCCGGGTCGTTGGCGGTCACCGGGAACGACGCCGCGTCGCTGTACTGCACAGTCGCGCCGGCCGGTGCGGTGACCCGCGGCGACGCCTGGATGGTGAAGTCCACGGCGTTGAGGTCGAAGAAGACGTTGCCGACCGCTTCGATCCTGATCCGGGCCTTCTCGGTCGCCACGTCCGGCAGGGCCAGCGACTCGCTGCCGTCGTTGGCCGTGCGCTCCGCCAGCACGTGCGGGAACGTCACGCCGCCGTCGGTGGACAGCGAGATCTTCACCTCGGCGGCGTTGACCGGTGCCGCGTTCGTGCCCGCGACGTCCCACGTGATGTCCTGCGCCGAACCGCCCTGGTAGGTGGTCCCGGCGGTGTTCTGCGAGGTCACCAGGAACGGGCCGGTGTCCGGGGCCAGCACCAACGCGGTGTCGGCACTGCCCACACCGCCACCGCCCGCGCGGTAGTCACGAGCGGTCAGGCGGAAGTGCAGCGTGCGGTCTCCGGCCAAGCCGACCCAGTCCGCCGTCGGCAGGAACTCCGAGTAGCAGTCCACCAGCGCGGCCGGCACGGTCGCGGGCGGCGCCGGTGCGGCCGGGCACGCGCCCGCCTCGGCGTTGGTGTTGTTCGCCGCCACCTGCTGCATGTCCGGGAACACCCGCGTCGGGTTGTCGTTCACCGCGTTCTGGCCCGGCGAGTAGTACTTCAGGGTGTCCTCGTCGCTGACGATCGCCGCCGTGCCGAACTGGCGGAACAGCGGGCCGTCCTTCTTCACGTTGTTCACCAGGGCCGTGCCCAGGCTGCCGCCGCGGTCGTTCTGCTCCCACATGTAGGTGAGCTTGTCGCCGTCGGCGTCCGTCGCGGTGCCGGTCAACGAGAACGGCGTACGCAGCGGGATCGTGTACTGCGCGGCAGCGGTCACGACCGGGGCGTGGTTGGTCGTGTCCTCGACCTTGAACCCGGTGTTCTCCTGCGGGCCACCGTCCACAGTCTCACCGACGACCGCGGTGGTCCCGGTGCCGGTGAAGCCGAGCGACGGGACGTCGACCGCGGCGACCGCTCCACTTTGGAACGTCACCTGGAAACCGGTGTCGTTGAACAAGGTGTTGCCGAAGCCGGCCACGGCCACGGTCGCACCCGCCGGCCAGCCCTCGATGCCCTCGATGGCGGCCTTGATGCCCGCGGCGGTGTAGTTGGTGCCCCGCACGATCGGCGCGGACTGCTTGCCGTTGTAGGACAAGGTGAACGAGTCGGTGCCGTCGAAGTCACGCAGGCCGATGTTCTGCACCTCGTTGATCGGCGCCCGTGGCGTCGACGTGAACGTGGTGATCTCGGTGAAGCTGCGCTGCGACCAGTAGGGGTCGCTGTGCGGCTGCAGGTTGTCCTGCCCGCAGATACCGGCGTACGCCATGATCGACGAGCCGCTGCCCGGCTCGTACGAGTTGGCCGCGCTGCGGTTGCCGCCGGAGCAGGCGCCCTGGGTACCGTTGAACGTGTGGTTGCCGGCGAACTGGTGGCCGATCTCGTGCGCCACGTAGTCCACCGCGAAGAAGTCGCCGACCGGCGTCGGCAGACCGGTGCAGCCACGGGCCTTTCCGCTGCCACCGACCACGCCGAGACCGGCGATGCCGCCGCCGTTCAGGCCGAGCCCGATGTGCCCGACGTCGTAGCTGCCCGCGCCGATCAGCTGGCCGAGCACGATCTGGTTGCGGTTCAACAGGCCGCTGCTGCAACCCGCGAGCTGCGAGGTCGTGAAGCACGGCGCCGCGCCGCAGGGACCGTTCGCGCCGGTCGCCTCGGCGGCCGTGTTCAGGTTGGTCTTGTCGGTGTCGTTGACCAGGACCAGCCGGATCGCGGTCTCGTCCTCGTAGATCTGCGCGACCCGGTTGACCAGCGTGACCTTCGCGGCCGTCACGTTCTCGGCGCCGAAGTAGTTGGCGTACGAGGGATCGGTGACGAGAGCCAGGCGGTAGGTCCGGAGCTTGACGATCGGGCCGGCGTCCGCGGGCAGGGCGTCCTGCAGGACCTCTTCGATCTCTTCGTTCTCCACCAACGGCCCGGCGTCGTTACGCAGGTTGTGGCCGTAGTAGCTGGCGTAGAGGCTCTGGTCGCGGTGGTAGTAGGGGTCGACGTACCAGTGACCGCGCTTCGAACGCACGGAAGCGTGGAACCCCAGTGGTGTCAGGTCCGCGCGTACGGTCGCGGTCGGGTCGTCGATGCCCTTGCCGGCGTAGGTCTTGATCTCCGGGTGCGCGGCGGCGAGCTTCTCCTCCATCACCGGCGCGTCGACGAGCGAGAACCGCTCGAACGTGCCTTCCGGCGTGGGCAACAGGACTTCCTTGCCCGCCGCCGCGGCGCGCGGCGCGAGCGACAGGTCGCCCTGCATCGCCTCCCGGTCCAAAGTGAACCCGGCGAACTTGTCCGTCCGGATGTCGGCCTGCTTGGCCGACCTCGCCGCGATCGGATTGCCTTCGACCTTCGTCCAAGGGTTCTCCGACTCGGCCGGTGCCACGGTGCCGAACACCGGCAGCAGCGCGAGCGACAGGCCCGCGATCGCGAGTGCGGCCAGACTGCGGCCGCGGGTGGGTAACGACGATCTCACGGTACTCCTCTAAAAAAACCCTCGTGAGTGGTTATCAGGGTTAGAACCCGGATAACCACTCACGAGGTGAATGGGTTATGCGATCAGGAATCCGCCGGTGTTGAGCGGGATCTCCCGTGTCTTCGCGCCCGTCCAGTCGGACGAGAACAGCAACTTGTCACCCTGCATGAGGGTTACCGCGACGTTGCGGCCGTTCTGAGTGACGTGCAACGTGACGCCCGCGGCGACGAACATCGCCTGGCCGCTGGTCACGTCGGTGAGCAGAACCTTGGCGCGCACGTCCAGCGAGCCGGACGTCCGGGCCCCGAAGGACTCGACGTTGTTGCCGAACGCCAGGTACTCCTTGCCGCCGGACCGGAACCTGACCGTGCTCAGGCCGGTCGTCTTGGCGTTGTTGTGCACCAGCAGAGCCGAAACGTTGACCGGAGTGCCGTGGTCGGCCCGGTAGGCGCCGGCGGACTTGGTCGCGGTGATCACGCCGGCCGCGAGCACGGTCCGCTTCTGCGACGCCTGGGCGTCCACCGATGTCGTTGCCGTACCGGCATAGTTGCCGCCGGCGGACACGCTCACCGAGGTGACGCCCTGCGGCAGCTTGGCAACGCACCCGCCCGAGCCGTCCGAGGTGCCAGTCCCGAGCAGACCGACAGTGGCGGTGCACAATGCCTTGCCACCGGCGGAAAACGTCACGTTCGCCTTCTTGACGTCACCCGGAGTGACATCGGTGTTGTCCCGGATCGTCGCCCGGAACAGCACGGAATCGCCGTACACCAACGAATCCCCGGCGTAGGTGACCTCGGCGTCCTCCGGCTTCACGGTGATCGGCACCGTGAGCGTGCTGGCCACACCGGTGTTGTCGGTCACCGTGAACGCGACCGGGTACGTCCCCGGCTTGTCCGTGGTGGTGCCGGAAATCGTCCACGTCCGCTTGTTGCCGTCCGCGGTTCCCGGTGCCACCGCCAAACCCGCGGGCAGGCCCGCCGCGACCGCGGTCAACACCGAACCGGCGCTGTCCGGGTCCTCAGCGGTGATCGTGACCGGCGCGAGAGCGTCGCTGTACTGCACAGCGATGTTCTGCGGGCTGGTCACCCGCGGCGAGGCGTTGATGGTGAAGTCGGCGTCGTTGACGTCGAAGAAGATGTTCCCGACTGCCTCGATCCTGATCCGGGCGGTGGTGGTCGCCAGATCCGGGATCTTCACCTGCTCGCTGCCGTCGTTGGCCGTGCTGCGGGCGATCACGTGCGGGAAGGTCTTGCCGCCGTCGGTGGACAGCGAGATCTTCACGTTCTTGACGTTGATCGGCGCGGCGTTCGTGCCCGCCACGTCCCACGTGATCGTCTGCTTCGAGCCACCGGCCAGCGCACCGGCGGCGCCCTGCGACGTCACCAGGAACGGACCCGCGGTCGGCACGAGCTTCACGGCCGTGTCACCGATACCGATCCCGCCACCACCGTGCCGCGCATCCCGTGCGGTGAGCCGGAAATGCATGGTCCGGTCGTCGTTGAAACCGACCCAGTCCGCCGTCGGCAGGAACTCCGAGTAGCAGTCGATCAGCTCCGGCGGCACGTTCGTCTTGCCGCCCGACGGCGGCTTCGGCGGGGCGGGCGGGCACGCGCCGGTCTTGGCGTTGGTGTTGTTCGCCAGGATCTGCGCCATGTCCGGGAACACCCGGGTCGGGTTGCGGTTCACCGCGTTCTGGCCCGGCGAGTAGTACTTCAGGGTGTCCGCGTCGGAGACGATCGCGGCCGTGCCGAACTGCCGGAACAGCGGGCCGTCCTTCTTGACGTTGTCCACCAACGCCGTGCCGGTCGCCTTGCCGCGGTCGTTCTGCTCCCACATGTAGGTGACCGCGTCACCGTCCTGGTCCTTCGCGCTACCGGTCAGCGCGAACGGCGTGCGCACCGGGATCGTGTAGGACGACGGCACCTTGACCACGGGCGCGTGGTTACGGGTGTCGGTGACCTTGAAGCCCTTGTTGTCGACCGGACCGCCCTTGATCGACTCACCGGCGAAGCCGGAACCGCCGTTCACCGTGACGCCAAGGGAATCCACGTTCACACCGGCCAGCGCGCCGCCGAACGTGACCTGGAAACCGGTGTCGTCGAACGGCATCGGCCGGTAGTCGGGCTGGTCGCCGAACCCGGCGACGGTCACCGTCGCCCCGGTGATCGACTCGACTGCGGCCTTGACGCCCGCCGGGGTGTAGTTCACGCCCCGCACGATCGGCGCGGACGTCTGTCCCTTGTAGGACAAGGTGAACGAGTCGTCGCCGTCGAACCCGCGCAGCGAGACGTCCTGCTGTTCGTTGATCGCGGGCAGATCCGACGTGATGTACGACGTGATCTCGGTGTAGCTCTGGTGCGACCAGTACGGGTCGCTGTGCGGCTGCAGGTTGTCCTGCTGGCAGATGCCCGCGTACGCCATGATCGACGAACCGCTGCCCGGCTCGACCGAAGTGGTCGGCTCACGGTTGCCCGCCGAGCAGTTCCATTCGGTGCCGTTGAACGTGTGGTTACCGCCGAACTGGTGGCCGATCTCGTGCGCCACATAGTCGACGGCGTAGAAGTCGCCGACCGGCGTGGGCAGACCGGTGCACCCGACGGCCTTCTCCTGGCCGCCGACAACACCGAGACCGGCGATACCGCCGCCGTTCACGCCGAGCCCGATGTGCCCGACGTCGTAGGAGTCCGCGCCGACGAGCTGACCGAGCGCGATGCCCGTGGCGAACAGCGTCGGGATGTCACAGAACTCCAGCTCCTCCGGCTTGAAGCACGGCGCCGCGCCACACGGTCCGTTCGGCTCGGACGCCATGGCCGGGGTGTTCAGGTTGGTCTTGTCGGTGTCCTTGATCAACACCAGCCGGATCGCGGTCTCGTCCTCGTAGATCTGCGCGACCCGGTTGATCAGCGTGACCTTCGCGGCCGTGACGTTCTCGGCGCCGAAGTAGTTCGCGTACGACGGGTCGGTGATCAGCGCGAGCCGGTAGGTCCGCAGTTTCACGACGGGGTTCTTGTCGATGGCCGCCTGAACTTCCTTGGCGACGCCGACAATGCCCTTCTCCTGCAACGGCCCGCTCGGGTTCTGCACGTCGTGGCCGTAGTAGCTGGCGTACAGGCTCTGGTCCCGGTGGTAGTACGGGTCGACGAACCAGGAGCCGTTCTCCGAACGAACGGAAGCGTGGAACCCCAGCGGTGTCAGATCGGCTCGCACCGACGCAGTCGGGTCGTCGATGCCTTTGCCGGCGTAGGTCCTGATCTCCGGGTGCGCCGCCGCGAGGCCCTCTTCCATCACCGGCGCGTCGACGAGAGAGAACCGTTGGAACGTGCCTTCAGGAGTCGGCAGCAGCACTTCCTGTGCCGCCGCTGCCCGCATCCCCAGTTGGCCCTGCATGAGCGTCCGGTCGAGGGTGAATCCCGCGAACCGGGAGGTCCTGATGTCGGCCTGCTTGGCCGACCGGGCCGCCACCGAAGCCGGGTCCGCTTTGGTCCACGGGTTGGTCGGTGCGGCGGGTGCCGTGGTGCTCAGCACCGGCATGAGCGCGACCGCCAGCCCGGCGATCGCGAGAGCGGTCAGACTCCTCGCGGGTCTGGACCATAACCGGGAACGTTCCAACTCACCCCTCCTGACAGAACGCGTTCACAGGCATTCTTGTCGCGGGATGAGAGAGTCATAACAGCCAAAAGTAGTAGGCCATTCGCGCAGACCGACCAATCACGCGAGCAGATCCGCAGGCCACCAGACTCGGCGAACATCCAACGACCGCCCGCGATGCCCGATCGCGCCTCACAACGCGCCCCCCAGAACAGGCCCCCACCCAACCCGGGGGGACAGCCCTGCTCCAGTCTATCGCCGCCAGGCCCAGGAGCGGAGGGTTACCGGGCGGTTGTGGACAACTGGATTTGCGAACGGACCATTGGCTCGCCCGACACCACCGAAACACCGCAAGGCCCAAGATCGGGAAGTCACCGGACAGCTGTGCACAACTAGATTCGCCAACGAACCGTCGGCTCGCCCGACACCACCGAAACACCGCAAGACCGAAGCTCGAAGAGTCACCGGACAGTCGTGGACTACTACAGACCGTCGACTCGCCCAACACCCTCCAAACACCGCTGGACCCAAGATCGAAGAGCCACCGGACAAATGTGGACAGCGCGATTCGCGAACCTCGCCCAACACCACCGAAACACGGCGAGGGCCGCCCGGTGAACCGGGCGGCCCTCGTCGGGGTTCTGCTGCGGACGGCTTACTTGCCGGTCAGCTCCTTGGTGCGCTTCTCGAGGTCCTCGAGGCCACCGATGCCCAGGAACGCCTGCTCCGGGACGTTGTCGAACTCGCCCTTGGCGATCTTGTCGAAGGCCTCGACGGTTTCCTTGATCGGCACGGTCGAGCCGGGCTGGCCGGTGAAGACCTCGGCCACCAGCATGTTCTGGGACAGGAACCGCTCGATCCGGCGGGCCCGGTTCACCGTCAGCTTGTCCTCTTCGGACAGCTCGTCCATACCGAGGATGGCGATGATGTCCTGCAGCTCCTTGTACTTCTGCAGGATTCGCTTGACCTCCTGGGCGACCCGGTAGTGCTCGTCACCGACGATGTTCGGGTCCAGGATGGTCGAGCTCGACGCCAGCGGGTCCACCGCCGGGAAGATGCCCTTCTGGAACACCGACCGCGACAGCTCCGTGGTGGCGTCCAGGTGGGCGAACGTGGTGGCCGGCGCCGGGTCGGTGTAGTCGTCGGCGGGCACGTAGATCGCCTGCATCGAGGTGATCGAACGACCACGGGTCGAGGTGATGCGCTCCTGCAGCTCACCCATCTCGTCGGCCAGCGTCGGCTGGTAACCCACGGCCGACGGCATCCGGCCCAGCAGGGTGGAGACCTCGGAACCGGCCTGGGTGAACCGGAAGATGTTGTCGATGAACAGCAGCACGTCCTGGTTCTGCACATCGCGGAAGTACTCCGCCATGGTCAGCGCGGACAGCGCGACGCGCATACGCGTGCCGGGCGGCTCGTCCATCTGACCGAACACCAGGGCGGTGTCGTTGATGGTGCCGTCCTCGCCCAGCTCCAGGAAGAGGTCGTTGCCCTCACGGGTGCGCTCGCCGACACCGGCGAACACCGAGGTACCACCGAAGTTCTTGGCGACACGGGTGATCATTTCCTTGATCAGCACCGTCTTGCCGACACCGGCACCACCGAACAGGCCGATCTTGCCACCCTGCACGTACGGGGTGAGCAGGTCGATCACCTTCAGGCCGGTCTCCAGGACCTCGGTACGACCCTCAAGCTGGTCGAAGGCCGGCGGCTTGCGGTGGATGGTCCACCGCTCCGCGTCCTTGGCGTAGCCGGGCTCGTCGAGGCAGTCGCCCAGTGCGTTGAACACGTGGCCCTTGACGATGTCGCCGACCGGAACGGCGATGGCCTGGCCCGTGTCGCGCACCGGGGTACCACGCACCAGGCCGTCCTGCGGCTGCATGGAGATGCAACGGACCAAGTTGTCACCCAGGTGCGCGGCGACCTCCAGGGTCACGGTCTTACGCAGCTGCTCGAACTCGATGTCGACCTTGAGCGCGTTGAACAGCTCGGGCACCGCGTCGCGAGGGAACTCGACGTCGACGACCGGGCCGGTCACACGGACGATGCGACCGGTGGCAGTTGGTTCTTGAGTGGCAGTCATCGCTTAGTCATCACTTCCTGCGGCGGCGGCGAGCGCGTTGGCGCCACCGACGATCTCGCTGATCTCCTGGGTGATCTGGGCCTGGCGCGCCTGGTTCGCCTCACGCGACAGGGTGAGAACGAGGTCATTCGCGTTGTCCGTCGCGGACTTCATCGCGGTACGACGAGCCGCGGACTCCGACGCGGCCGAGTCGAGCAGCGCGGAGAAGATCCGGGTGTTGATGTACTTCGGCAGCAGTGCGGACAGCAACTGGTCCGCACCCGGCTCGAACTCGTAGCTGGGCGGGATGGTGTCCGGCGTCTCCTCGGAGTACTCGACCTCCATCGGAGCGATCCGCTTGACGGTCGGCACCTGGGAGAGCATCGAGCGGAACTCCGTGTAGACGATGTGCAGCTCGTCCACACCGAGCACGCCGTCGGCGCCCGGGTTGTCACCCTCGTCGTCGGCCCCGGACATGAAGGCCTTGACCAGCAGGTCACCCGCGGTCTGGGCGTTCTCGTACCGCGGCGTCTCGGAGAACCCGGTCCACGACTCGACGAAATCACGGTTGCGGAACGTGTAGAACGAGACCGCCTTGCGGCCGATCAGGTACAGCACCGGCTGCTTGCCCTCGGAGCGGAGCAACGAGACGAGCTCCTCCGCGGCACGCAGCACGTTGGCGTTGTAGCCGCCGCACAGGCCACGGTCACTCGTCACGATGAGCACGCCCGCCCGCTTGGGGTTCTCGCGCTCGGTGAGCAACGGGTGATCCAAGTTGGACGCCGCCCCGGCCAGCGCGGAGAGCACATTCGTGATCTCCGTCGCGTACGGCCGGGAGGCCTCCACTCGTGCCTGCGCCCGGCTGATCCGCGTGGTCGCGATGACCTCCTGGGCCTTGAAGATCTTGGCAAGGCCCTGGGTGGAGCGGATCCGTTGGCGTAGTTCGCGAAGCTGTGCGGCCATTGGCTACCCGATCACTTCTTCGGGGCGGGACGGTGCACCTTCACCGACTCCTGCCCGACCTTGTCGGCCTCCAGTGCGTCGGCCGGCGTGTCCACGACCGACGAGCCGTCGGCCGCGGTGAACTGCTCCTTGAACTTGTTGATCGCGTCGCTGATGCGCTCGACCAGCTCGTCCGACAGATCCTTGGTGTCGCGGATCTCCTGCAGGATACCCGCGTGGTTGCGGCGCAGGTTGTCGAGCAGTTCGCGCTCGAACCGGCGGACGTCGTCGGTCGGCACCGAGTCGAGGAAGCCACGGGTACCGGCGAAGATCGAGACGACCTGCTCCTCGATCGGCACCGGCGAGTACGCGGCCTGGCGCAGCACCTGGTACAGCCGGTCACCGCGCTCGAGCTGGGCCTTCGAGGTGGCGTCCAGGTCGGAGGCGAACGCCGCGAACGCGGCCAGTTCGGTGTGCTGCGACAGGTCGATCCGCAGCGAACCGGACACCTTGCGCATCGCCTTGATCTGCGCGGCACCACCGACCCGGGACACCGACACACCCACCGCGATGGCGGGGCGCTGGCCCTGGTTGAACAGGTCGGCCTGCAGGAAGCACTGGCCGTCGGTGATCGAGATGACGTTGGTGGGGATGTAGGCCGAGATGTCACCGGCCTTGGTCTCGATGATCGGCAGACCGGTCATCGAGCCCGCGCCCAGCTCGTCGGACAGCTTCGCGCAGCGCTCCAGCAGGCGGGAGTGCAGGTAGAAGACGTCACCCGGGTAGGCCTCACGGCCCGGCGGGCGGCGCAGCAGCAGCGACAGCGCACGGTAGGCCTCGGCCTGCTTGGTCAGGTCGTCGAACACGATCAGGACGTGCTTGCCGGAGTACATCCAGTGCTGGCCGAGGGCCGAGCCGGTGTACGGGGCGATCCACTTGAAGCCGGCGGAGTCCGAGGCCGGGGCGGCCACGATGGTGGTGTACTCCATCGCGCCGTGGTCCTCGAGCGTCTTCTTGACCGACGCGATCGTGGAGCCCTTCTGACCGACGGCGACGTAGATGCAGCGCACCTGCTGCTTCGGGTCGCCGGTCTCCCAGGCCTTCTTCTGGTTGATGATCGTGTCGACGCAGACCGCGGTCTTGCCGGTCTTCCGGTCGCCGATGATCAGCTGACGCTGGCCACGGCCGATCGGGGTCATCGCGTCGATGGCCTTGATGCCGGTCTCCAGCGGCTCCTTCACCGGCTGGCGCTGCACCACGGTCGCGGCCTGCAGTTCCAGCACGCGCTGGTCGTCGGCGACGATGTCGCCGAGGCCGTCCAGCGGCTGGCCGAGCGGGTTGATGACTCGGCCGAGGAAGCCGTCGCCGACCGGCACCGAGAGGATCCGGCCGGTGCGCTTGACCTCCTGGCCTTCCTCGATGGTCTCGTAGTCACCGAGGATCGTGACACCGATCTCGCGCACGTCCAGGTTCTGCGCGACACCGAGCACGCCGCCGGGGAACTCGACCAGCTCGTTGGCCATCACCGAGGGCAGGCCCTCGACGTAGGCCACGCCGTCACCGGTCGCGGTGACGGTGCCGACCTCTTCCTTCGTCACGTCCGGCGTGTAACCGGAGACGTAGTTCTCGATCGCACTGCGGATCTCGTCCGACGAGATCGTCAGCTCCGCCATGTCTTCCCGCTCTCGCTTTCGTTACTGCAGTTCATGCTTGGGGGGTGCTGCGCCGAAGACCTCAGCCGGCCATCCGGCGTCGCAGGTCGTCGAGGCGACCGGCGGCGCTGCCGTCGATCACTTCGTCGCCGACGCGGATGACCAGCCCGCCGAGCAGGTCGGAGTCCACCTCGACGTGCAGCGCGATCGGCCGTGAGTAGATGCGCTGCAAGGTCGCCGCCAGCCGTTCCTGCTGCGCGTCGGTCAGCGGCACCACCGAGGTGACGTGCGCGACCGAGCGCTCCCGGCGCTTGGCGGCCAGGCCGGCCAGCTCTTCCAGGCCCTCGACGGCCCGGCGGCCGCGCGGGTAGGCCACGAGCGCCTCGGCCAGCTTCTCCGTGGTCGGGTCGACCTTGCTGCCGACCAGCGTCCGGAGCAGCTGGAGCTTGCCCTCCACCGACGCGGCCGTGTCGGACAGCAGGCGTTCCAGCTGACCGTCGGCCGCGACGATCCGGCCGAGCCGGAACAGCTCGTCCTCGACCGTGTCGAGCTTCCCGGTGCGCTCGGCGCCGACCAGCAGCGCGGTGCGGGCCAGCGACTCGACGCCGTCGACCAGCTCGCGCGGGTTGGACCAGCGCGAGGAGACCACGGCTTCGAGCAGCTCGACCGCGGGCGCGGAGAGCTTGCCCGCGAACAACTGGCGGACCAGTCCGGTCCGCCGTTGCGACTCGGCCGACGAGTCCGCGAGCGCCCTGCGCAGCCCGGGTTCCCGGGTGAGCAGGCCGACGACCGCGAACAGGTCGTCGCCGACCGCGGCGAAGTCGTCCACGTCGAGCAGTTTCAGCTCGGCGGCCGCGAGCGCTTCGCGGCTCGCGGCGTGCAACAAGGTCATCTTGGCTGTCCCCTACGTGTGCGCAGCAGCAGCAGCGTCATCTTGACCGTCCCCCTGCTATTTCTTGGCAGGCGCCGAAACGGAGTCCAGCTCCTCGAGGAACCGGTCGACGGTGCCGCGGCGACGGGCCTCGTCGTCCAGCGACTCACCGACGATCTTGCTGGCCAGCTCGACGGCGGTACGGCCGAGGTCGGCGCGCAGCTCGGCGACGATCTGGGCCCGCTGTGCCTCGAGCTGGTTGCGGCCCTGCGCGACGATCCGCGCGGCCTCTTCCTGCGCCTGGACCCGCAGTTCCTCGCGGATCTGCTCGGCCTCGATGCGGGCGTCGTCGCGAATCCGCGCGGCCGCTGCGTTGGCGTCGGCGAGCAGGTCCTTGTACTTCTGCAGGTTCTCCTCAGCCTGCGCCTGCATCCGCTCGGCCTTCTGGATGCCGCCCTCGATCGTCTCGGTCCGCTCCTGGTAGAGCTTCTCGAACCGGGGGACGACGAACTTCCAGAGGATGCCGAGCAGCAGCAGGAAGGCAACCAGTCCGAGGATGATCTCGGACGTGTGCGGCAGAACCGGGCTCGGTTCTCCCTCAGCCGCCAGCAGCGTCAACTGATTCAGCACGACAACTCCCTATGATCTCCGCCGGGCTGGATCAGGCAGTCGACGCGATGAAGTACAGAACCAGACCGATCAGGGCGAGCACCTCGGTCAGGATGAACGTCTGGAAGGCCAGACCACGCAGCTTGCCCTGGGCCTCCGGCTGGCGGGCGGTGCCGCTGATGACGGCGGCGAAGATGATACCCACACCGATACCGGGGCCGATCGCGCCGAGACCGTAACCGATCATCGCCAGACCCGGGTTGATGTTGACCGCGGCTTCCTGCGCAAGAACGACTGCACTCACTTCGATTTTCCCTTTCGAGTTCGGTCCGCGATGACGCGGATCCGGGAACTTGTCACTGGCCGTAGGCGTCCGGCTCAGTGGTCTGCGGCCAGTGCGGCTCCGATGTATCCAGCGGACAGCAACGCGAAGATGTACGCCTGGACGACCTGGACGAACGCCTCGAGGAACGTCATCGCGATGGCGAACAGGAAGGCGACGATGGAGGCAGGCTTCAGCCACGCGTTCGCCTCGAGCAGCAGGAACTCGCCACCCATGGTGAACACCAGCAGGATGAGGTGTCCCGCGAACATCGCCGCGAACACCCGGATCGCCAGGGTGATCGGGTTCATGAAGAACTTGGTGAAGATCTCGATCGGCGTCAGCAGGAAGTAGATCGGCTTCGGGATGTCCGGCGGAAAGAGTTCCTTCTTCAGGTACCCGCCGATGCCGTGCTTCCGGATGCCCGCGATGTGGTAGACCGGATAGACCACCAGGACCGACAACGCCAGCGGGAACCCGATGTGCGAGAACGTCGGGAACTGAATGATCGGGATGATGCCGAAGATGTTGTTCACCAGCACGAACGTGAACAGCGTCAGGATCAGCGGCACGTACGGCCGGAAATCCTTGGCACCGATCTGCTCGCGCGTGATGCCATTGCGGCTGAAGTCGTACACGCTCTCGGCCGCGAACTGGAACTTGCTGGGCACGATCTTGAGGTTGCGCGACGCGAGCAGGAAGAACGCGGCGATGATGATGACCGACAGGACGACCAGCACCATCGGCTTGGTGACGCTGCCGAAGATCGGCGGCAGGAAGAAATCTCTGACGCCCGGCGGCTGAAACTCGCCCTGCGCCAGCAACGGCATGCCCAACGGGGGCTCCTTCCGGTTCTCCCGGCCGGCCGTGTGTCACACCACCGGGGGAATCGTCACGATCAGGACTTAACGTACCTGACGTACTGCAAGCACTCGAAAGCGGGGCTCCCCGGTGCGAAACCGGGCATCACCGCCCTTGGGGGCGAACACTATCAACCGGCCGAGACCCAACCGGACGGGCGTACTGCTCAGCCCTCGTCGCTCGCCGGGATGATTGTAGGGACCTTGGTTCGCTGGAAGGCGAACACCTCCGCCGTAGCGGTCACCACGATGGTCGCGAGCAGGGTGAACGCGAGCGAGTTGCGGTGCAACGCGTCGACACCACCCAGCAGGGTCATGGCCACCAGCAGAATGATCATCTTCGCGGCGAACCCGCCGAGCACAGCCGCCATCAGCATGTGCGGCTTGATGCCCGCGGTCACCCGCATCAGCACCAGAGTGGCCACAGAGGACAAAAGGCCCACGGCGCCGCCCACCAGCGCGCCGAAGACACCGTTCCAGCCGACGAGCACCCCGGCGAGCACGACAGCGATCGCGACCGTGCCGACCGTCCACCAGATCGCGCCACGGAACATGGCCATGGCCAGCGTCTGCACGATCTCCCGGTGGGATTCGGGCTGCTTGGGTATCTCGAAGCTCTCGCTGTTCTCGCTCATCGCTGCCTGAGTCTAGGTATGGCCGAGACGAGCAACGCGACCAGGAGGCCGATCGCCATTCCCCAGACCACCACGAGCCCGTCGAACAGGCTGAGCGAGACCGCGCCGAACGCCAGCACGGAGGCCCACAGGTAGATCAGCAGAACGGCCCGGCGCTGCGAGTGACCGATCTCCAGCAGACGGTGGTGCAGGTGCATCTTGTCGGCGTGGAACGGGCTGAGCCCGCGCCTGGTCCGGCGGATGACGGCCATCAGCAGGTCGAGCAGCGGCACGAACAGCACCGCGGCCACCACGATCAGCGGGGACAGCACCGCGAGGGTGCCCGCCGGGCCCTGCTGCGTGGGCACGAGCTTGCCCGCGGCGGACGTGCTGGCCGCGGCCAGCGTGAGGCCGATCAGCATCGAACCGGAGTCGCCCATGAAGATCCGGGCGGGCTGGAAGTTGTGCGGCAGGAAGCCCAGGCACGCGCCCGCGAGCGTGACGGCCACCAACGCGGGCGCGTAGTTGACCACGTCGTTCTGGCTTTCGGCGAGCATGTGGAACGAGAACGTGCACGTGGCCAGCGACGCGATCGCACCGATGCCCGCGGCGAGGCCGTCCAGGCCGTCGATGAAGTTCATCGCGTTGATCAGCACGAGCGCGAGCAGGACCGTGAGCAGACCGCCCTGGTTCATGTCGAACGAGATCAGCGACCCGCTCGGGCCGTAGTCGTTGCCGCCCCACGGCACCCACACCAGCACCCATTGGATGCCGAACAGCACGATGATGCCCGCGGACATGGTCTGTCCGGCGAACTTGGTCAGCGCGTCCAGCTCGAACCGGTCGTCGAGCATGCCGATCGCCATGATCACGCCGCCGCCGACCAGCACCCCGATCGGGTCGAGCGTGTAGTCGAACGCCCTGCGCAGCAACGGAAGCTGGTGCGCCAGCAGCATGCCGCCGCAGATGCCGAGGTACATGGCCAGGCCGCCGAGCCGCGGGATCGGCTGCGTGTGCACGTCCCGCGAACGCGGCACGGCGACCGCGCCGATCTTGAACGCCAGCAGCCGGACCGGGCCGGTGAGCAGGAAGGTCAGCGCCAGGCTGAGCAGGCCGACCAGGAGGTACTCCCGGATCGGCAGGCCGTTGAGGGGAATGTCGGTCGACACGTTCAGCTCCGTGGATATGCCGGCCGGTCGGCGACCATGCGCTGGACGTCCTGGGCGATCGCGGCGAGTTCCCCGTCGCTGTCACTGCCGGCGCGCACCGCCCGCCCGATCAGCCGGGCGATCTCGGCCATGTCGGACTCGACCATGCCCTGCGTGGTGACACACGGCGTGCCGACCCGGATGCCGGACGCGACCATCGGCGGGTTGGGGTCGAAGGGGATCGCGTTCTTGTTCACCGTGATCCCCGCCCGGCCACAGCGTTCCTCGGCCTGCGCGCCGGTCACCCGGCTGCCCAGATCGAGCAGGGCGAGGTGGGTGTCCGTCCCGCCCGAGACCGCACGCATTCCTTCTGCCTCAAGGCCTTTGGCCAACGCGGCGGCGTTCGCGACGACCTGCGCCGCGTACGCCTGGTACGCGGGCGTCGAAGCCTCCTTGAGCGCGACCGCCTTGGCCGCGACCACATGCATCAGCGGGCCGCCCTGAATCGCCGGGAACACAGCCTTGTCGATCGCCTTGGCGTGCTCCCCTTTGCCGAGGATCATGCCACCGCGCGGGCCGCGAAGGACTTTGTGGGTGCTGAACGTGACGACGTCCGCGTACGGCACCGGAGACGGGATCACCTTGCCGGCGACCAGACCGATGAAATGCGCCGCGTCGACCACGAGCACCGCTCCGACCTCGTCGGCGATCTGCCGGAACGCCGCGAAATCGACGAGCCTAGGGTACGCGGTGCCGCCCGCGATGATCATTTTGGGGCCGTGCGTCAGCGCGAGGTCCCTGACCTGGTCGTAGTCGATGAGTTCGGTGTCCTTGCGGACCCCGTACGACACCGGCCGGAACCACTGTCCGGAGAAGTTCACCTTCGAGCCGTGGGTCAGGTGCCCGCCGTGCGGCAGCGACATCGCCAGAACGGTGTCCCCGGGCTCGCAGAACGCGGCGTACGCGGCCAGGTTCGCGCTCGCGCCGGAATGCGGCTGGACATTGGCGTGCTCGGCGCCGAAAAGCGCCTTCGCCCGTTCGATCGCGAGCTGTTCGGCGCGGTCGGCCTGTTCGCACCCGCCGTAGTAGCGGCGGCCCGGATATCCCTCGGCGTACTTGTTGGACAGGGCGGACCCGGTGGCCGCGAGCACGGCCGGGCTCGCCAGGTTCTCGCTGGCGATGAGCTGCAGGCCGCCACGCAGCCGGTCGACCTCGCGCAGCAGGACGTCGGCGATGTCCGGATCGGCCGTGGCCAGAACCTCGAAATCCGGACCCCAGAAGGTCACCGGGTGCTTCCTTTCACGCCTCAGGCCGGGCTGGCCACCGCGACACCAAGCGCCTCCTCGACGGCCTGGCGGCTGACCGCGCCCTCACGCAGCAGGACCGGCTCGTTGCCGGTGAGGTCGACGATCGACGACGGCACCGGATCGCCCGACGGTCCCCCGTCCAGGTATACCGCGACAGACTCGCCCAGCTGCTCACGGGCCTCCTCGGCGGTGGACGCGGGCGGGTGGCCGGACCGGTTCGCGCTGGACACGGCCATCGGGCCGACCTCGCGCAGCAGCTCGATGGCGACCGGGTGCAGCGGCATCCGGAGCATGACGGTGCCCCGCGTGTCGCCCAGGTCCCACGCGAGGCTCGGCGCGTGCGGCAGCACCAGGGAGAGGTCACCCGGCCAGAACGCCTCGACGAGCTTGCGCGCCTGGTCAGGGACGGAAAGGACAAGGCCGTCGATGGCCGACCAGCTGCCGACGAGAACGCCGACGGGCATGTCCGGGCCGCGGTTCTTGGCCTCCAGCAGCGCCCGCACCGCGCCGCCGTCGAAGGCGTCGCAGCCGATGCCGTAGACAGTGTCGGTCGGGATGACCACAAGCCGTCCGGACCGCACCGCCCCAGCGGCGGCCGCGAGCCCGTCCTGCCGGTCCTCAGGCAATGAACAGTCGTACAGCGTGCTCACGCCTGTGACTCTATCCCTCGTGCTGATCGCCGCCACCCACCGGTCGAGATGGCACGGACACGCCGCCCCGGCTCAGCCCGTCCGGCGTCACCTGACCAGGTGCGATCCCTGTTCTCATGACGTCCGGCGCCGCGCGGTGGCGAACCGCGGGCGGCCGGCCAGGTCCCTGTGATCCTCCACTTCGGACAGCACACTTCGGGCGGCCAGCAGTCGCGGGACCGAGGATCCTTGGGTGTCGTCGTGTTCGATGCCGACCCGGCCGCCGGGCTTGAGCAGCCGCGCGGCGCAGGAGATCACGGACCTGATGACGTCGAGCCCGTCCGGGCCGCCGAAGACCGCGATGCCGGGGTCGTGGTCGGCCACCTCCGGCGGGACCGGGGTGTCGTCGGGGACGTAAGGCGGGTTGCACAGCACGAGATCGACCGTGCTTTCCATGGACGCCAACAACTTCGGGTCGGTGACGTCACCGGAGTGCAGCCGGATCGGGGTGTCGCCTGCCTCGCGCCGGATGTCGGCGTTGCGCCGGGCCCAGGACAATGCGACGGGGTCGAGCTCGACGGCGTGCACGACGGCATCGGGCCGCGCCTGGGCGAAAGCCAGTGCGAGAGCACCGGATCCCGTGCACAGGTCGACCACGACGGGGGACGGGCCCACGACGGAAAGGCCCCATTCCAGCAGGAGATCCGTTTCCGGACGCGGCACGAACACACCAGGGCCCACGACCAACGGGATGGTGCCGAGCCAGCCGGTGCCGGTGATGTGCTGCAACGGTTCACGGGCCGCCCGGCGGGTCACGAGTTCACCGAAAGCGTCCACAACGGACGGATCGACGAGCGGCACCAACGGAAGACGGCTTCGTTCCACCCCAAGCACATGCGACGCCAGCAGTTCGGCGTCCACCCGCGGACTGTCCACACCGGCCTCGGCGAGGATTCGTTCGGCCTCGAGGATGGCCAGTCGCAGCGGGGTTCGGGTCACGGCGCCACAGCCTAGATCAGCGCGGTCAGCCCTGCGCGGACGCCAGTCGTTCGGCCCGGTCGGCCTCGGCCAGCGCGTCGAGCACGCCGTCGAGGTCGCCTTCCAGGACCTGGTCGAGGTTGTACGCCTTGTAGTTGACCCGGTGGTCGGAGATCCGGTTCTCCGGGTAGTTGTAGGTGCGCACCCGCTCGGACCGGTCGACGGTGCGGACCTGGCTGCGCCGCGAGTCGGAGGCCTTCTTGGCCGCTTCCTCGTCGGCCAGCGCCTGGAGGCGCACCTTCAGCACGTGCATGGCCTGCGCGCGGTTCTGCAGCTGGGACCGTTCGTTCTGGCAGGACACCACGATCCCGGTGGGCAGGTGGGTGATCCGGACCGCGGAGTCGGTGGTGTTGACGCTCTGGCCGCCGTGCCCGGACGACCGGAACACGTCGATCCGCAGGTCCTTCTCGTCGATCTCCACCTCGACGTCCTCGACCTCGGGGTAGACGAGCACGCCCGCGGCGGACGTGTGGATCCGGCCCTGCGACTCGGTGACGGGCACGCGCTGCACCCGGTGCACGCCGCCCTCGAACTTCAGCCGCGCCCAGACACCTTCGGCGTCGGCCGCCTTGGATTTCACCGAAAGGGTGACGTCCTTGTACCCGCCGAGATCCGACTCGGTCGCGTCGAGCACGTCGATCTTCCAGCCGCGCCGCTCGGCGTAGCGGGTGTACATCCGGAAAAGGTCGCCGGCGAACAGCGCGGACTCCTCGCCGCCCTCACCGGACTTGATCTCGACGAGCACGTCGGAACCGTCATGCGGGTCGCGGGGCAGCAACTGCTCGGACAGGCGCTCCTCCAGCTCGGGGATGCGCTTGCTCAGCGCCTCCGCCTCGGCGGCGAACGTCTCGTCCTCGGCCGCCAGCTCCCGTGCGGCGGTCATGTCCTCACGAGCGCTGTCGAGCTCGCGCAGGGTTTTCACGATCGGGGTGAGCTCCGAGTACCGGCGGCCGAGTTTGCGGGCACGCGCCTGGTCGGCGTGCACGGCCGGGTCGGCCAGTTCACGCTCCAGCTCGGCGTATTCCCTGAGCAACTCGTCCACGGTTTCACCCTCCTTCGCCAAGAACTCCGGACACGACAACGGCGCCCAGCCCTCGTGGGCCGGGCGCCGTGAACGCAGCTACTTCTTGCGCTTGCCGTAACGCGCCTCGAAGCGCGCGACCCGGCCACCGGTGTCCAGGATCTTCTGCTTGCCCGTGTAGAACGGGTGGCAGTTCGAGCAGACCTCGACGTGGATGGAACCGGAGGTCTTGGTGCTGCGGGTGGTGAACGTGTTGCCGCAGCCGCAAGCCACCTCAGTGGTGACGTACTCGGGGTGGATACCGCTCTTCACTGATCTCGCCTCTCGTTGTGGCCGCCGGGTCCCCTGCTTGATCTTCGGGGTGAACCGGAGCCGGACTCGACCTACTAGTGTGCCAGACGCGCTGACCAGCCAGTACAACACCTCCCCGGGGAGGTTTGTTCCCGCGCCCGTCCGCCCGTCCGCCCGTGGCTCCCCCTCGTGAGTGGTTATCAGGGTTCTAACCCGGATAACCACTCACGAGGGGTATTGAGCCTTTAGTCCTTCTCAGTCGTTGTCCGCGCCCGGGGTGGTCTTGGCCACCTGCATCAGGAACTCGATGTTCGTCCGGGTCTTGCGCAGCCGGTCGAGCAGCAGCTCAATCGCGGCCTGCGGCTCCAGGGCGTGCAGGACGCGGCGCAGCTTGTGCGTCACGGCCAGCTCGTCCGGCGAGAGCAGCAGGTCCTCCTTACGCGTGGACGACTGGTCGACGTCCACCGCGGGGAAGGTGCGCTTGTCGGCGATCTTGCGGTCCAGCTTGAGCTCGGCGTTGCCGGTGCCCTTGAACTCCTCGAAGATCACGCTGTCACCGGCGGAGCCGGTCTCGACCAGCGCGGTCGCGAAGATGGTCAGCGAGCCGCCGTTCTCGATGTTGCGGGCCGCACCCAGGAAACGCTTGGGCGGGTACAGCGCCGTCGAGTCGACACCACCGGACAGGATCCGGCCGGACGCCGGGGCCGCCAGGTTGTACGCACGACCCAGACGGGTGACCGAGTCGAGCAGCACCACGACGTCGGTGCCCATCTCGACGAGCCGCTTGGCCCGCTCGATCGCCAGCTCGGCCAGCATGGTGTGGTCCGAAGGCGGGCGGTCGAACGTCGCGGCGATGACCTCGCCGTCGACCGAGCGCTGCATGTCGGTGACTTCCTCGGGACGCTCGTCCACCAGGACCACCATCAGGTAGCACTCGGGGTTGTTCTTGGCGATCGCGTTGGCGATCTGCTGCAGAACAGTCGTCTTACCGGCCTTCGGCGGCGAGACGATCAGCGCACGCTGGCCCTTGCCGACCGGCATCACCAGGTCGATGACGCGGGTCGAGAGGATGTGCGGCTCGGTCTCGAGACGCAGCCGCTCGTTCGGGTACAACGGCGTCAGCTTGGTGAACTCCGGCCGGTTCTTGGCCTGCTCGGGGTCCATGCCGTTGACGGTCTCGACACGCACCAGCGGGTTGAACTTCTGCCGCTGCTGCTCGCCCTCACGCGGCTGACGGACCAGACCGGTGATCGCGTCACCGCGACGCAGGCCGTAGCGGCGCACGAGCGACAACGAGACATAGACGTCGTTCGGGCCCGCGAGGTAGCCGGAGGTACGCACGAACGCGTAGTTCTCCAGCACGTCCAGCACACCCGCGACGGGCAGCAGGACGTCGTCCTCACGCACCTCGGTGTCGGCGCCGCCGCCACCGGTGCCACCCTCGCCACGGCCACGACGGCGACGGTCACGGAACCGGCGGCCGCGGCGGCCGCCCCTCTCGTCGTCGTCCTCGTCGTCCTGCGCGTTGCTCTGGTTCTGGTTCTGCCTGCCCTGGCCGCCACGCTCGTTGCGGTCACCGCGATCCCCGCGGTCACCACGCTCGTTGCGGTCACCGCGGTCATTGCGGTCACCGCGGTCGTTGTTGCGCTCGCGCCGGTCCCGTCCCGGACGGTCCCCCTGCTGGCGCTCCTGGCGCTCCTGACGCTCCTCACGGCCGGCCTGCGGCTCCGGCTTGGTCTCGGCCTGCGGCTCCGGCTTCGGCTCGGCCTTGACCTCGGCCGTCTTGGCCTCGGCCTCCGGGCTGCCCGTGGGGCGGCCGGCACGGCGGCGACGGGTACGCGTCGGCGCCTGCTCCTCGTCCGCGGACGGGGCGGGCTTCTCGGCCTTCTCAGCGGCCGGAGCGGACTTCTCGATGGCCCGCTTGGGCTCCTTGGCAGACCTCGGCTGCTTGACTTGAGGCAGGTTGTCGAGCGGCAGCGTGTCCGCGGTGCCCCCACCGGACCCGCCCTGCCGCTCCTTGATCGCAGCGATCAAGTCGCCCTTGCGCATCCCGGTGGTCCCGGTGATGCCGAGCGTGCCGGCCAACTCGCGCAACTCCGCCAGCACCATGCCGGACAGCCCTGCACGGCGGCGCGGGGCACCGCCGTTGGAGCCGGCGACCTGGGACTTGCTCGAAGTGCCCGCAGCCGTGTCGCTGCTCAACAGATCGGTGTTGCTCACTAATGTCCTTCCTGACCGGTCCCCGCCTCCTACGTGGACCAGCGGACCGCCGCCCGACGGAACGCGGAACGGCTTGTCTCTCCTGTTTCGGCCAACCTTGTTCACGGCCTCGGCCACGACTTGGACCAGGCGTGCGACGGATTCGCCAATACGGAGCATCGGTCACCACGGCTGTCGGGAAACCCTTGGACATCGACTCCAGTTGGATGGGGCCGACATCCTTTACGGCAGATGCGACCCAGGAAGAAATCCCTGGGAACGACACCGGGCGCCCGCGCGCGCGGTGACTGAACGCCCCCGAGGGTAGACGGCGACGCAGCCACGTGCAACAACCACCCCCCGGCGCGTCGAGGTCGGTCAGAGGGCTCTGACCTGCACTCCAAGCCGGTCGACGGCCAGTTCCCGCGGGTCGAACCCGGTGAGGTCCACTCCATCGGGCAGTTTGCCGTCCTGGGTGAGCACCATCACGGTCGGGCCCGCGCCGGAGACCGTCGCGGCCAGCCCGTGCTCGCGCAGGATCTTGACCACCCGCAAACTCGCAGGCCAGGCCGCTTCCCGGTAGTCCTGATGCAGCCGGTCGGCGGTCGCTGGCAGTAGCAACCGCGGGTCGGCCGTGACGGCCTGGACGGCCAGCGCGGCGCGGCCCGCGGCGAACGCCGCGTCCGCGTGCGGGACACGATCCGGCAACAGTTGCCTGGTCACCGAGGTCTTCGAGGATTCACCCGGAATGAGCAACACCGGCCGGATCGCCGGATGCGGTTCGAGACGGACCGCGTGGTACCGGTCACCCTCCGTCCACGCCAGCACCAGACCGCCAAGGAGGCTGGCGGCCGCGTTGTCGGCGTGGCCTTCGAACTCCGCAGCAACCTGCAACGCCTGCTCGTCGAGTTCCATTCCCGCCAGGCCGTACGCGGCCGCGACGCCCGCGACGACGGCCGCCGCGGACGAGCCGAGCCCCCGCGAGTGCGGAATGGCGTTGCGACAGCGCAATTCCAGGCCAGGCGGCCGGAATCCGATGACCTCACCGGCGGCACGCAGGGCACGTACCACGAGATGGGCCTCGGTCCGGTCCACTTCGTCCGCACCCTCACCTTCGACGGTGATTTCCACACCCCGCGGGATGATCCGCGCCTCGATCACGTCGTGCAGCCCGAGAGCCAGCCCCAGCGCGTCGAACCCGGACCCGAGGTTGGCGCTGGAAGCGGGCACTTCGACCCGGACCGCGCCGGTCGGCCCCGCGGCCGGGTCCTCGGCGGTCATGCCAGTTCCAGGGCCGCGGCGACGGCGCCCGCGTCGACCGGAACCGGCTCGACCTCGTGCATCGCCAGCAACGCGGTGTCCGGGTCCTTCAGACCGTGCCCGGTGACCGTGCAGACCACCGTGGACCCGGCGGGCAGCCGGCCGTCGCCCGCCACCATCAGCAGTCCGGCCACACTCGCGGCCGACGCGGGCTCGACAAAAACGCCCTCCCGGCTCGCGAGCAAGCGGTACGCGTCGAGGATCTGCTCGTCGGTGACCGCGTCGATCAGGCCATCCGACTGGTCGCGGGCGGCGATCGCGCCGGTCCACGACGCCGGGCTGCCGATCCGGATCGCGGTCGCGATGGTCTCCGGGTTGCTCACCGGCTCGCCGTGCACCAGCGGCGCGGCCCCGGCCGCCTGGAAGCCGAACATCCTTGGCGCGCCGGGGATCACGCCGTCGTCGGCGTATTCGCGGTAGCCACGCCAGTAGGCGGTGATGTTGCCCGCGTTGCCCACCGGCAGGCAATGCACGTCCGGCGCGCGGCCGAGCACGTCGCAGATCTCGAACGCGGCGGATTTCTGCCCTTCGAGGCGAACCGGGTTGACCGAGTTGACCAGCGTGACGGGGTGGTCGGCCGCGGTCTTGCGCGCCAGCTCGAGGCAGTCGTCGAAGTTGCCGTCGACCTGGAGGATCCTCGCGCCGTGCACCACCGCCTGGGCCAGCTTGCCGAGCGCGATCTTGCCGCGGGGAACCAGCACCGCGCAGGTCAGCCCGGCGCGCGCGGCGTACGCGGCGGCCGACGCCGAGGTGTTGCCGGTGGACGCGCAGATGACCGCCTTGCTGCCCTCGGCCAGCGCGTACGTCATCGCCACGGTCATCCCGCGGTCCTTGAACGAGCCGGTCGGGTTGGCGCCCTCGACCTTCAGGTAGACCTTGCCGCCGGTCAGCTCGCCCAGGTACGGCGCCTCGACCAGCGGTGTCCCGCCTTCGCCGAGGGTGACCACCCGGGCGCCGCCCGGCACCCCGATCCGGCCCGGATAGGCGTGCACGATGCCCGGCCAGGCGGGTGAGATCACCGATGTGGTCATGACTCCTCGCCTTCGACCCGCATCACGCTGACCACCTCGCGCACCGCGGGCAGCCCGGCGACTTTGTCCACTGTGGACCTCAGGGCGGCGTCCGGCGCCGCGTGGGTGACGATCACCAGGCTGGCGTCGTCGGTCCGGCCCTCCTGCCGGACGGCCGCGATGCTCACGTCGTGCTCGGCGAACACCGCGGCGACACTGGCCAGCACACCGGCCTTGTCGGCCACGTCCAGGCTCAGGTGGTACCGCGTCTCGACCTGGCCGATCGGGCGTATTTCCAGTGCGGCGTAAGCGGATTCACGCGGTCCGCGACCGCCGTGCACCTTGTTGCGGGCCACCGCGACGAGGTCGCCGAGCACGGCGCTCGCGGTCGGCGAGCCACCGGCGCCCTGGCCGTAGAACATCAGTTGACCGGCCGCCTCGGCCTCGACGAAGACCGCGTTGAACGCGCCGCCGACGCCGGCCAGCGGATGGCTCCGCGGGATCATCGCCGGGTGCACGCGGACCGCGACCGAGTCGTCGACACGCTCGCAGATCGCCAGCAGCTTGATCGTCCGGCCGAGCGTGCGCGCCGCGACGATGTCGGCCGAGGTGACCGCGGAGATGCCCTCGCGGTGGACGTCCCCGGCGGTGACACGGGTGTGGAACGCGATGGACGCGAGGATCGCGGCCTTGGACGCGGCGTCGTAACCGTCCACATCGGCCGTCGGGTCGGCCTCGGCGTACCCGAGCCTGCTGGCCTCCTCGAGCGTTTCGCCGTAGTTGGCGCCGGTTTCGTCCATCGCCGACAGGATGTAGTTGGTGGTGCCGTTGACGATGCCCATCACGCGGGTGATCCGGTCACCGGCCAGCGACTCGCGCAGCGGCCGCAGCAACGGGATCGCACCGGCGACGGCCGCCTCGAAGTAGAGGTCCGCGCCCGACTCGTCCGCCGCGGCGAACAGCTCGCCGCCGCTCTCGGCCAGCAGCGCCTTGTTCGCCGAGACCACGGACTTGCCCGCCCGCAGGGCGTCCAGCAGCAGCGTGCGGACCGGCTCGATGCCGCCGATCACCTCGACCACGACGTCCACATCGGACGCGACCAGCCCGGCGGCGTCCGCGGTCAGCAGGTGCCTGGGCACGTCGCGGTGCCGGTCCGGCCTGCGGACCGCGATCCCGGCCAGCTCGACCGGCGCGCCGACTCTCGCGGCCAGGTCACCGGCCTGCTCGTCGAGCAGCCGGACCACCTCGGTGCCGACGGTCCCGCACCCCAGCAGCGCGACCCTGATCGGTTTCAAGACTGGACCTCCAGTGCGAACAGGTCGTCCTCGGTCTCCCGGCGCAGCAACAGCCGCGCCTGCCCCTCCTTGACCGCGACCACGGCGGGCCGCGGCAGCCGGTTGTACCCGCTCGACATGGCGTAGCAGTACGCGCCCGTCGCCGCGACCGCCACGAGATCGCCCGGCGCGACCGTGTCCGGCAGCCAGCAGTCCCGGACGATCACATCGCCTGCCTCGCAATGCTTTCCGACTATCCGGCTGAGCTTCGCCTGCGTGTCGCCTGCGCCTTCGTCGCTACGGCGTGACACCAGGCGCGCGTCGTACACCGCGTCGTAGAGCGCCGTGCGGATGTTGTCGCTCATCCCGCCGTCCACGCTGACGTAGCGCCGCGAGGAGCCCGCGCCGAGCGTGATGTCCTTGATGGTCCCGACTTCGTAGACGGTGACGGTGCCGGGACCGACGATCGCCCGGCCCGGTTCGACCGCGATCCGCGGCATCTCCAGGCCTTCGTGCTCGCACTCCTTGGACACGATGGTCCTGAGCTGCTCGGCCAGCCAGCCGGGCGGCGGCGGGTCGTCCTGCGGCGTGTAGGCGATCCCGAGCCCGCCGCCGAGATCCACGGTGGTCAGACCGGCGATGGCCTCGGCGCCGTGCTCGTCCCGCAGCTCGGCGAGCAGTTTGATCACGCGGTGCGCGGCCACCTCGAAGCCGTCGACGTCGAAGATCTGCGACCCGATGTGGCTGTGCAGCCCGACGAGCTGGAGACCGCCGGACTTCAGCGTGCGCCGCACCGCCTCCTGCGCGTCGCCCGAGGCCAGCGAGAACCCGAACTTCTGGTCCTCGTGCGCGGTGGCGATGAACTCGTGGGTGTGCGCCTCGACGCCGACCGTGACCCGGATCAGCACGGGCTGGACGACCTCGCGCTCCCGGGCGATCTGGTCGAGCCGGACGATCTCGTGGAACGAGTCGAGCACGACCGCGCCGATCCCGGCCTCGACCGCCGCGGTCAGCTCCGCGACGGACTTGTTGTTGCCGTGCAACGCGATCCGCTCCGGCGGGAATCCCGCCCTGAGCGCGATCGCCAGCTCACCGCCGCTGCAGACGTCCAGGCTCAGCCCCTCCTGCGCGACCCACCTGGCGATCTCGACCGACAGGAACGCCTTGGACGCGTAGTGCACCAGCGCCGGGTCGCCGAACGCCCTGGCGTGGTCGCGGCAACGCGAGCGGAAGTCGTCCTCGTCCATCACGAACAACGGCGTGCCGTACTTCTCGGCGAGCTCGCGGACGTCGACACCGGCCAACCGGACCGCACCGTCCTGCCCACGCGTGGCGTTGCGGGGCCACACCTGCTCAGGCAGCTCGTCGATCTCGGCGGGCGTCACCGGGCGTGGCCCGGCGGTGTTCGCGGGCAGCAGGACGTCCGCGTGCCGGGGTCCAGCGGGGTGGGCTCTCACTTCTCACATCCGTTCAGGGGCCGAGACACCGAGCGCCTCAAGGCCGTTCGCCAAGACTTGCCGCACCGCTCGCGACAGCCGCAGCCGCGCCAGGTGCACTGCGGCGACCTCCTCGTCGCCTTGCGGCAGGATCCTGCATTCCGGGGTGTCGTACCACCCGTGCAACGCGTCCGCCAGCTGTTCCAGGTACCGCGCGACCAGGTCGGGCGCGAGAACTTCGAACTCGCCGAGGGCCCGGATCACGGCACCCTCACGCTCGTGCGTCAACAACCCTAGATCGGCACAGGCCGGATCCATGCCGAATTTCACCGAGTTGTGCACCACTTGGCAGATCCGCGCGTGCGCGTACCGGACATTGAAGACCGGGTTGTCCCGTATCCGCCGTTCACGCAGGTCAGCGGGGACGTCCTGCCACGCCCCGGGCACGTGCGGCCGGGCCCCGTAGCGTTCGCCCGCCGCCTCGATGTCCGCGACGACGCTCGTCAGCGCGGCCGTGGTCAGCCTCAAGTTGACGAAGCCGGCCCCGGCCGCCTCGGCGGAGTCGATTCCGTCACATCCGGTCAACCGGCTGGCCAGCATCCGGGCGAGGTCGGGTGCGGACATCCCGGCGCGGTCGCCCACCCGCAGCGGGAGCGACGTCGAGTAGTCGCCGTGCGCCGGGTTTCGCGGCCGCCGCAAATCGACCGATTCGGGCAGCACGGTACTGTCGAGACCTCGACCAGCGAGGACCTCGACGGCAGCGGCCCGAACCTTCTCGGCGAGCGCGGCGGGGTTCACTCCGCAAAGTCTAGGTAGAGCGCCCCGACCTGGACGAACCGGCTCTTGCAGACCACCTGACGAAAGGGTGTCGCCGACCGTGCGTATCCGACCGATCCTCGCCGCCGGGCTCGTCCTGCTGGCCACCGCGTGCACCGGCGGCGGCGACCAGGCGACCGGCCAGAGCACCGCGCCGGCCACCGAGGACGCCGTGCCACCCGAGCAGCGCGACCGCTCGGTGCTGATCCCGGGCATCGAGATCAAGGCGTACAACGACCCGCAGCACGTCCGGGCGCCGCAGCGGGTGGCCTACGACGAGAGCCCCCCGTTCGGCGGAACCCACGACGCCTCCTGGGCGGCGTGCACCGGCGTGGTCTACACCAAACCGGTCCGCAATGAGAACATGGTGCACGCGCTCGAACACGGAGCCGTGTGGATCGCCTACAACCCGGAGACACTGCCGGCGGCGGGCGTGGAGGCACTGGCGAAGAGGGTCACGGGAGTGCCGTACATGGTGATGTCGCCGTACCCCGGCCTGGACAAGCCGGTCTCGCTGCAGTCGTGGGGTCACCGGCTCAAGCTCGACGACCCGGCCGACCCGCGCGTCGAAGCGTTCGTCAGCGCGCTCAAGCAGAACCGCTACACCCACCCGGAACCGGGCGCGCCCTGCGAGAACCCGACGTTCGACCAGGAGAACCCGCCGCCGTTCGACCCGGCCCCGGCGCCGGACGGCTCCGCCCCGGTCGGCAGTTGACACCCAGCAGACACACTGTCCTTACACTGTCCCACGGTGGTCGGTAAGTAACGAAACGAGGTCCGAGATCGGCATGGCCAGCGGCACGAAGAACAAGGGCGGCTCCAAGTCGGCAAAAGGCGCGAAGGGCAGTGTCAGGGCCGCACGGTCCGCGGCCGCTGTCAAGAAGCCCAAGCCGTGGGGCACAGTGGCGATCGTCTTCGGCCTCGTCGTACTGGCCGTGGTCGTGATCGGCTACTCGGTCATGCGCGTGAACGAGGCCACCGCGTGGCGGCCCTCGGACAGCAACAGGGACCCGTCCGAGGACATCCCGGGCGTGGTGAAGGTGGACTACCAGGCCGCCATGCACGTCAAGGCCACCCAGCGGGTCGCGTACGACCAGTCGCCGCCGTTCGGCGGGCCGCACGACGAGATCTGGGCGGACTGCAACGGCATGGTCTACGCGACGCCGGTGCGCAACGAGAACATGGTCCACATGCTCGAGCACGGCGCGGTCTGGATCGCCTACAACCCGGACAAGGTGCAGGGCGCCGACCTCGACGCGCTGAAGAACAAGGTCTCCGGCCAGGACTTCATGGCGATGTCGCCGTACCCGGGCCTGGACAAGCCGCTCTCGCTGCAGTCGTGGGGCCACCAGCTCAAGCTGGACAGCGTCAACGACGAGCGGATCGACCAGTTCATCCAGTCGCTGCGCCGCAACGAGTACCAGTACCCGGAGCCCGGTGCCCGCTGCGACACCCAGCCCGGTTTCGACCCGACCAACCCGCCGCCGCTGGACACCACGCCGCCGCCCGCCGACGCGGTGAAGATGGACGGCACCGGCGCCCAGCAGGGCCAGGTCTCCAACGGCCAGGAAGTGCCGCCGGCCTCCGGCTCGCCGGCCCCGTCGGCTCCGTCCGCCCCGGCCTCCGGCTCGCAGCCGCCAAGCCAGTGACCGTCGACGATCGCGTGGACGACGAGGCTCTTGTCGACGAGGACGAGGATCCCCGCCCGAGCGGGCAGCGGATCCTCATCTTCTCGGCCGCGGCCCTGGCCATCCTGCTCGTCGGAGCCGCGATCGGGATGCTGATCACCCTGGCCGTCACCGACCAGACGGCGGCCAACCCCGGTCCGGACTCGGTGGACGTCGGTTTCGCGCAGGACATGACCACCCATCACCTGCAGGCCGTGACCATGGCCAGCTGGGCGCGTGACCACACCGAGGACCCGACGATCAAGACGCTCGCCTTCGACATCGAAGGCACCCAGAAGGCCCAGGTCGGCATGATGGCCGGCTACCTGGACATCTGGGGGCAGCCGGAGAGCCGTCCGCCGGGCCGGCAGGCGATGAGCTGGATGTCCACCAACGCCTCGGGCGCGCACCAGCACGGCTCGATGCCGGACCACCCGGGCATGCAGCCTGGGCAGCTGATGCCCGGCATGGCCAGCCAGGACGAACTGGTCCAGCTGCGCAAGAAGACCGGCAAGGACCTGGACGTCTACTTCCTGCAGCTGATGATCCGCCACCACGAGGGCGGCCTGTCGATGGCGCAGTACGGCCAGGAACACGTGCAGCTGGCGCCGTTGCGCAACCTGGCGCGCACGATCGTGACGTCGCAGAACGGCGAAGTGCAGTACATGAAGAGCCTGCTGGCTGAGCGCGGAGCCCAGCCGCTGCCAGGGTCCTAGGAGGTCCTGAGCTCCAGCGCGCGATCGAACACCACTTCGCGCGCGGAGCGCAGGCCCATCGCGATGGCACCGGACTGCACGGCTGTCTCCCCCAACTCCCCGGCCACGATCCGTGGCCGCAGCGGCGTCGTGCCGCGCAGCGCCTGCTCGAGCGGCTCGGCGAGCAAGTCGGTGTTGGAGCCGATGCCGCCGCCGAGGACGACGAGTTCCGGGTCGATCACGGCCGCGACGGCGCCCACGACGAACGCGAGCTGCTTGGCCTCTTCGCCGACCGCCTTGAGCGCCGGCTCGTTGCCTTTCCTGGCCAGTTCGAAGACGTCCTTGGCGCTCCTGACGTCCACCAGGCCCTGCTGATGGGCCTTGCGGACCACGGAGTCGCCGGAGACCTCGGTTTCCAGCATGCCGCGCTCCGGTGGCGTGCCTTGCGCCGTGCCGTACGGCAGATAGCCGATTTCGCCCGCCGCCCCGTGCGCGCCGCGGAACAGCTGGCCGTTGACGACGATGCCCATACCGATGCCCGTGCCCACCGTGATGCACACGAAGGTTTCGGCGCCGCGTGCCGCTCCGGCGGTCAATTCCCCTACCGCGGCAAGGTTCGCGTCGTTCTCCACGACGACGCCTTCGCCCAGTGCGCCGGTGAGTTCGTCGATCAGGCCGCGCCTGCCCCAGCCCGGCAGGTTCTGCGCGTGCTGTAGTCCGCCGGTCTCCTTGTCCGGAACACCAGGGCTGCCAACGACTTTGGCGACCACGTCGGCGGGGCTGATGCCGGCTTCGGCGACCGTGCGCTCGCCGAGATCGCCGACCAGCCGGACGAGTCCGCGGGCGCTGCGACAGCGGTTGCGTTCGTCCACTCTGGACACAATGGCACCGGACAGGTCGGCGACCGCGAGCCGCAGCCGTTCCCGCCCGATGTCGATGCCGAGCACGAAGCCCGCGGCCGGGTTCTCCCCGTAGACAACGGCGGACCGGCCGGGTCCGGTGGACGTGCGGCCGATCTCGCGGACCAGTTGGCGCCGTTCGAGATCGAGCAGTGCCTGGCCGACAGTGGGCTTCGACAGGCCGGTGTCCTTGGCGACCTGCGGGCGCGTCGCGGGGCCCGCGGTGCGCAACCGGGCCAGCACGGCACGTTGGTTCAGCTCACGCATTCCGGCCGGCGTGCCCACCTGCGGCGTTCTGCCCACGTATCACTCCTTCGCCGGAAACCTCAGGCGAGTGTACGCGGCGGGGTTAGGAAATCTTCCTAACTACCAGCTGAGTTCCCGGCATTTGACGGAAGGTTGCTCGACCTGGAGCGTCGCGTGGTCGATCGAATAACTGTCCGCGAGCAGACCTTGCGCCGCGACAAGGATGCCGGCCTGGTCGGCTCCGTCCACCATGGTCAGATGCGCGGAGACGACCTCCATGCCGCTGGTGAGCGTCCAGACGTGCAGGTCATGAACCTCACACACGCCAGGCAACCGGGTCAGGTCGGCGGTCATCTGCTTGATGTCGACGCCTTCGGGGGCGTGCTGGAAGAGAATGCGCAACGCACTGCGACCAAGCCGGTACGCACGGGGAAGAACGAAAAGGCCGATGCCGATACCGATGACGGGGTCGGCGTACCGCCAGCCGAAGAAGAGGGTGGCGAGACCGGACACCAGAACGCCGATGGACCCGATCATGTCGGCCATGACTTCGAGATAAGCACCCCGGACATTGAGGCTCTCCCGGGCGCCGTCCTTCAACAGAAGGAAAGCGACGACGTTCAGGACAAGGCCGACGGCGGCGACGATGGTGACCGGCAACCCAGGAACCTCAGGCGGAGCGCTGAACCGCCCCACGGCCTCGTAGAGCACCCAACCCGCGACACCGAAGAGAAGCACGGCGTTGACAAGCGCGGCCAACACCTCGCTGCGGTAAAGCCCGAACGTCCGCCCGTGCCCCGTCTTGGCCTTTTTCGCGACGACAATGGCAACCGCGGCGAGCGCCACCCCGAAGACATCGGTGAAGACATGCGCGGAGTCAGCCAGCAACGCGAGAGACGACGTGGCAAGCCCCACCGTGAGCTGAAGGACGAACGTGACGAGCCCCAGCCCCACGGCGATCCAAAGCCGCCTTAGGTGCCGTCCCCCCGCGGACATCGCCTGCTCCGGCGACACCCCATGCCCATGTCCGTGCCCCATCACTCCTCCTCACTCCCAGGCAACGTATAGCGACATGCGCATGAATGCAACCCGCCGATGGACGCCCCTCGCGAATACCCGGACGACAGGTACGCTAAGCTTCTGTTCGCAAGGCCAGCCCCCGTAGCTCAGGGGATAGAGCACCGCCCTCCGGAGGCGGGAGCGCAGGTTCGAATCCTGCCGGGGGCACTCATCAGGGCGCCGAGGACCTACCTGCGGTAAATCCGCAGGTAGGCCGCTCTTTTCCGAGTGTCGGCGAGGCTCCGTCAACCGCACTGCCAGTGGTCCAGAAAGAGGCCACATGACATGACGGATGACGTAACTGTCTTCCCCCACAATTCCGATCCTCACATCGTCTTGATCGTCCGGTCGATGCGTACACCTCGTCACCACGCCGGGTCCCGAAGCAATGCCAATGGCTTGCCTGCCAGCCGAACCCGACTTCCTCGGCGGACATAGACGTAGCGGTGTCGGCACGATTCTGTTGGGGGGTCAATCTTTCTGCGGCTTGAGCGGCGACGGTGACATGGTCGCGTTCCAGGCACGGCGTCCGAGCCAGAACGGATCTGACAGCGACGTCCGTCCTGCGCTCGCGGCCAAGCTCGTCCCTGAATTGATCTTCGGCCAGGAGGCCAGCCATGTCACGGTGGGATTGAAGTCAGCGTTTCGTGACATGACTGCTCATGACACGAGCTACACCGCTCCGAGCTGGGAATATGCCTGGTCTGCAGCGCGGTCGACGCGCTATCACCCAGGTGTTGTTTTCGCCCGGGAGATGGCCTCACCCCTCGAAACCCGCCGCCGGAACCTCCGTCTGGGGGTGTCAGGACGGTGGCTCGACCGAAAGACGCCACCGCCAGTCGTGCCGATCGCCTGGGCAGCATCGGCATCCTGCCCAGCGGATCACTCCGCATCCGCGTATACGCCGGTCTCACCCCAGACACCAAGCGCCCACGCTACCTGTCCGAGACAGTCCCATCAGGACCTAACGCCGATGACGAAGCCGAACGGGCCCGGCTACGACTAATCACCATCGTGGAGCAGCAACGCGGACTGCGCCTGCACGCCACCCTCGACGAGCTGATCACCCGGCACATCGCCCTCATGCCCGGCGCCACGTCGACCAAGACCAACTACCGCGGCTACCACCGCAACCACATCAGTCCGCTGATCGGCCATCTCTCAAGCGGCATGGTCGCCGCGGAAACGCTGGACGAGTTCTACGGCGAACTCGCCCGATGCCGCGAGCACTGCACCGCAGACCCCACAACAGCTCCGGCAGATGCCAGCCATGAATGCCGACCGTTGGGCGCCGCGTCGATCCGCAAGATCCACTTCCTGATCACCGCGGCCTACCGATCCGCCATACGCTGGCACTGGACCACCCACAACCCTGCCACCCTGGCGAACCCACCCCGCAAACCACACCCCCGACCCCAACCACCAACACCCACCGAAGTAACCCGCATCCTCACCCACGCCTGGAACCAACCCGACCCCATGCTGGGCATCGCGACCTGGACAGCCATCGCCACCGGCGCACGACGCGGCGAACTCTGCGCCCTGCGCTGGACCAGCTTCGACGCCGACCGCCGGGTCCTGCACATTCGGGCCAGCATCGCCCACGACGGATTCGGCCTGGTGGAAAAGAACCCCAAACTGGGCCACGACCGAGAGATCGCGCTCGATCGCGACACGACGGCGTTGTTGGTCGCGTACCGTGATCATTGCCGTCGGCAGGCAGCGGCGCACGGGACCGAGCTTGCGCCGGACGGTTTTCTTTTCTCGCTGGTTCCTGATGGGTCGGTGTGTCTTGCTCCCGCGTCACTGGGCCAGCGGTTTCACCGCCTGGTCGCCTCCCTGGGTATCAAGACCACCCTGCACAAACTCCGCCACTACAACGCCACCGAACTCATCCTCGCCAACGTCGACCTGCGCACCGTCGCCGGGCGCCTCGGCCACTTCGACTGCAGCACCACCCTTACCACCTACACCGCCTGGATCAACGAAGCCGACCAACGCGCCAGCACACAACTCGTCGAGCGCCTCCCCCTGCGGCTCGCCGTCACCCCACAGCACCGCCGCCATGCCGTGCCGCCATCACAACCTCGCAGCATCTCCTCACACATTCGCCCAGGAACTGCGCGCGGCCATGCGGTCGAGTTTGTGGAAATAGTGACGATCCTGCCGGGCTGGCTGCAACACCCTGGAGCCTTATGACGATAAGACCATGGGACGCCGGGGGTGAGATACTCAGGCGATCTGACGCATCACGGAAGAGAACAGCTCTCTGACCGAAGCGGACGATGAGCGGTAATTCCGAGAAGGATTGATCGCCGAATCCCGTCGTGTGCGGATTCCCAGCCTTCCCCTTCGGGTGTTCACCATGTTTGTCGGCGAAGACGATGACGATGAGAATGTCACCGACGACGAATACCACGACTACCTGCCTCCCGACATCCCCGCCGCTGAGCGAGATGCCGCACACGCTCGACGCGGAGCGATCATCATGGCGGAGGTTTCTTCGTTCTTTCGTTTGCTGCGTAGTTCGCGTAGGCCCGAACCAAACGCCAGGGGAACAAGGGCGCTGTAGCCGGAGGGGGTCATCGCTGGTAGTTCAGCATCAGGAAGTCGCCGTCTCGGACCACTGAGGACAGCTGCAAGCGTCGCAGGTCCGGCAGGATCGGCCCGTTCACAATCCGGCCGCCGTCTCCGGCAGCACGCCGTGGAGACACAGCCAGGCACACCTCATCCACCAGGTCCGCCGCGATCAGACTGCCGAACAGGCGTGGACCACCTTCATAGTTGATTCGCCGCAGCCCGCGCTTCTCCAACTCGGCTAGGGCGGCGACACGGTCTACCTGGCCCCTGCGGAGTATCTGAAGTCTGCCCTCTGGCTGTGACCTGCGCATTAGGCTGCTGTGGGTTCGTACTCGTTGATCAACCCGCCGAGGATCGGTCGGCGGCGAACCCGGGCGTGACTCGGGTGTGGAATCGGGCGGTCAGGTCGTGGCGGCAGGTAGTGGCCTGCTCGGTTCGACGTTGCCGCCGTGACTGGTTCGCGCACTTGTCGACGGCCAATTGGATCGCAACGGTAGATGATCTGCCGACAAATGGGTGGCACCGTGAAAGCCGGATGACGAGCCTTTACGCCGCTTGGATTACATCCCTTGACTCTGTCTGACGCCCGCGTCACGCTCATCGGACATTGCTCAATTCTGTTCGGGGACGAGCGCTGCGGGGATCTCACGCCAGTCAAAGGAGTCGAAATGGGAAAGTCGCTGCGACGCCGCTTCTGGGTGCAGACAGTATTGGCCGGAATCACCGGTCTGATGACGATTGTCACGCTTCTCTGGCGGGACTGGATCGAGATCCTTTTCGATAGCGGGCCGGATCAAGGCAGCGGCGCGTTCGAATGGCTGATCGTCGGAGTGCTCGCCTTGGTGACCATTATTCTCGCGGTAGCGGCGAGGTACGAGTTCCGCCGGGTAGCGCCGGCGTCCTGATCGATTTCCTGTTTCCTCCGGAGGGAACTCATGCCAGACGAGCCTGATCCCGTCCTGCCGCCAGCCGAACCGGAAGGTGGTCCGTACGCCCGCGAGGCCGCTTTTCTCAGCACACGGCTCATCCCGGCACAGCCGGAGGAAAGCCCGCCCCAGCCGCTGATCGCCGATGCGGAAGAGCCGGGCGCCGAGGAGGTGGTCACCCTGGCGGCGGACCAGGTCCCGCCCGACTTTCGCACCCGGCGGCTGAACGAGTTCCGTGCGATCCAGCAACCGCGTCCGGCCGTGCGCGACGATGCCGGGATGCCGCTCGCCCCGGTCGAACCGCCGCTGGAAAACTGGGTGCCGATCGGCCCGTCGGTCGTCCGGCAGGGCCAGTCGGGCGCCCAGGCGGCGACCAGCGGGCGAACCCCGGGAATCGCCGTGGCCCCCGGCGGGCGGCGGGTCTACATCGGAGCCGCGAACGGCGGGGTGTGGCGGTCGGACGACGCCGGCCGGACCTGGGAGTCCATGATGGACGGGTTCGACCTCGACGCCGTGCAGCAAGGTCGATCGGATTCGCTCTCCATCGGCGCGATCGCTCTTGACCCTGGCGATCCGGACCGGCTGTTCGTGGGGACGGGGGAGGGCGCCGCCGCCATGTTCTTCGGTGTCGGACCGGTCGTCACCGCTGACGGCGGCCGCACCTGGCGGACCGAGCCGGTGGCGCCGGACAGCGATCCGTTGGCGGGCAGCGCTTTCTATGCACTCGCCGTGGATCCGAAGCACACCAACCGGGTCGTCGCCGCCACGCACGCGGGTCTCTACTGCCGCGAACCGGACAGCGAGAGGTCTGCCGACGGCAAGCCGGGTTTCCAGTGGGTTCAGAAGAAGAAGGGCACGGGGTACTGGAGGCAGGGGCCGACGTGGACGAGCGTGGTCGCGGCGGCTTCGGATTCCGGCACCACCTTCTTCGCCGCGGCCAGGTGGACCGAGAATGGCGTGGATAAGGGTGAGGTCTACCGCTCGTTCGACGGGGACACGTGGGTGGCGGTCGGTACCGATTTTCCCGCGGGGGACATCGGCCGAATAGGCCTCGGTGTGCAGGCCGGCAATCCGATGGTGGTCTACGCACTGGTGGAAAAGCGGAGCAACCACCACTTCCGCGGCGTTTACCGGCTCGACATCGCGAACGGGAACTGGCTCGGCATAACCGAAGCCACGGAACCCCGGCTGCTGCCCGAACTGTTCGGTCCGCCGAACAGCCTCGTCGGCCAGGGTTCCTATGACCTGGCCATCGCGGTGGATCCCGGGAACGTCAACCGGATTTACCTCGGCGGGTCAATTAAAGCGTCGAACGGCGACTGGTCGGCATCGGTCTACCGGTGCGAGGTCACCCCGTCGGAGAAGTCCGTGAGCCTCAAGGCGACTTACATCGGCAATTCGGCACACGGCGACATTCACACGCTCGTCTTCACACCGGGCGACTCCGACCAGTTGTGGATGGGCTGTGACGGCGGGGTGTTCGTCAACGAAAGTCCCATCACGAAAGACGATGCCTTCGAGTCCCGCAATACCGGTCTGGCCACGCTCACCGTCAACTACGTGGGGCAGCACCCCCTTGAGGACGCGGTCGTCCTGGCAGGCACCCAGGACAACGGCGCGGTGCGGTACACCGGCGAGGAGGCCTGGCTCTATTCGGCCGGCGGTGACTGCGGGTACGCCGTCGTCAACTGGGCTGATCCCTACAAGATGCTAGCGACCTACGTTCGCGGCGGGGTCAGGCTCACGACCGATGGAGGCAGACGGTACAGCTACACCTCAGTCGATGTCCCCCTGGCGGACAAGGAGCCGTGCGAGTTCTACGCCCCCTTGACCGGCGCGCCCCGTAACCCGGACGCACCAGCGGAGGCCGACCTGGTCGCCTTCGGCTCCGATCGGCCGTGGATCAGCAGCGAATTCGGTGCCAACTGGAAGTCCATCCCGGCCGACGATCGCACTGACGCGCTCAACGGCACGATCCTGTCGCTCGCTTTCGCTTCGGCGAAGACGCTTCATGTAGGCACGCGCAACGGCGGCGTATATCGGTTCGACCATGAGGGCGGTTCGTGGCGGCGGACGCGGCTGGACACCTCGGGCGCGCCAGGTCCACGACCGCCGGTACGGCCGGTGACGGCGATTGCCGTCGATCCGTGGGACCCCACCGGGACCTCGATCTTCATAGCGCTCGGCGCGTACCAAGACTACCGGCACGTGTGGCGCTTCAACGGCTCGGCGTGGTCCTCGGCGAGCGGGCCCGTCGAGACGCCGATCACGTCGTTCTTCGGTTCCATCTCGTCGGATGGCACCCAGTCGTATGTAGCGTCGATCGGGTTCACTGCTGGGGAGCGATACGGCTCGACCGGCAACGGCATCGCATTCGACGACGCGGACGCCACCAAGGCCGCCGGGCCGTTGACGAAGCTCACCGTGCGGCACGGGGACATCGTCGACTGCATTCAGGCCACGTACGGGACGACGGTCCTTCCCGCACACGGCGGCACGGGCGGGAGTGCCACCGACATCCCGATCCAAGCCGACGATCCGCTGGTGGAGATCTGGGGGTTCACCGGCTCGTGGTTCGGCCGCGAGCACGTGCTGCAGCTCAGCCTGCGCACCCGTAGCGGCACGGTCCACGGACCATTCGGCACCCGGAAGTACGCGAGCTCGTACCGCAGGTTCAGGTACGCGGTGAAGCCCAGCCCCGGGCGCCTGCTGGACGTTCACACGAGCGCGCTCGTGGCCGATCCCTCCTGTCCCGGCAGGTTGTTCGCGGGTGCGGACATCGGCGTCTGGGTGACCGAAGACCACGGCGCGACGTGGCGGCCTTACTCGGAGGGCTTGCCGGATGCCGCGGTTCTCGACCTCGCCCTGCACAAGGAGCGGCGGCTGCTCAGGGCGTCCACGCATGGCAGGGGTGTGTGGGAACGGCGGATCGACAGCCCTTCGGCGGCGCCTGTCGAGCTTTTCGTACGAGACACGCAACTGGACCAGGGCCGGTTCCCGACGGTCGACGACGGCAAGCTCGATCCAACGGTGCAGAACCAGCCGGTGAACCCTTCTCGTGGGCCGGACATCAAGGTGGACGGCGGCCGGCTGCTGCCCAAGGAGATCGACTTCCACCAGTTCGTCGACAAGCTCGCCGACCCGGCGGGGCCGTTGAGCTTCCGGCGGGGTTCGCCGGACGTCACGCGGGTTTTCGTCCAGGTGCACAACCGTGGCGTGAAGCAGGCCTCGGATGTCAGGGTGTGGCTGCTGGCGGCGAACGCGACCACGGCGATTCCCGCACTGCCGGCCGGGTTCGAGTCGAGCATCCTGACGTCTCCGGTGAGTTTCGCGGGCTGGTCGGTGTCCGGACCTGTTGTCCTGAACGGACTCAAGGTGGGTGTTCCGCGGATCGCGGCGTTCGAGCTGACCGCTGACCAGTTGCCCGGTTCCCTTGCCGGCACCGGTCCGCGCAAGCTGTGCCTGCTGGCCCTTGTGCATCATGCGGACGACCGGTTCACGAACGGCACCAGCGACGCCACCCGGTTGAGCCTCGCGGACAGAAAGGCCGCGTTCAAGATCTACGACGTTGAACTGGCGTGACCGGCGCTACGGCTTGCCAGTGCTCGGGCCTGTGCCGCTCAAAACTCATTGCCGCAGTTAGGTCGTGTTTCAAATGCCCGATCGCGATAGCCGGGCCGGATGCGGCCCCTGACGCCACCGAGCCGATTCCGGCCTCCGGCCGGGGCAGACTCTCATCGACCGGGACATCCGAAACACGACCTAGGTGTTGCGGGTCATGAGGTTGTTGACGCCGGGCAGGGCCTGAGGATGGGGACGGGTCTTTCGGCGGCAGGATGAGAAGTACCACCAACTCGTCCGCCGAGCAGAAAGACCCGTCCATGCTCCACCGTAACGCCCCGCTGTCGGTAGAAGGCCGCCGCCGTCTG
>NZ_JAAATY010000031.1 GCF_013280595.1 Kibdelosporangium persicum | reverse complement strand
GGGGTGCCTTGGTGGGTGGTCAATGCTGGAGTGGGGGTGGGGAGTGTGCCCGGTCGAACAGCAGTAGCCAGGCGTTGCGGTGGGGCCAGTGGGTGGGCAGGCGCAGGGTGGTGCGGCGTGCTTGGCGGGTGAGTTGGGCGGCCACGGTGATCAGGGTGCGGCGCAGGGTGGTGGTGTGGGCGCGGGCGAAGCGTCCGGTGGCCAGGCAGCCGGTGGCGCGCAGGAGGTTGTGGGTGATGGTGGCCAGGATCAGCCAGGCGGCGTTGGCGATGAAGGCGTGTGACGGGAAGTGGGTCAGGGTGCTGGTGGCGAGTTGGCCCAGGACGTGTTCGATGCTGCCGGCTCGTTGGCGGTGGCAGGCCTCGGCTTGGGTCTTTTCGAGTGGGGAGTTGGTGAGGATGGCGTGGTAGCGGTAAGCGGGGAATAGTGGTTGTTGGTCGGTGTGCGGGGTGGTGATGGGCACGCGGCGCACGATCAGCCGGAGGGTGGCTGGTCCGGTGGGGTGCCGGGTGATGTTGGTGAGAACGGTCAGGCTGGTCTCGGCGATCTCGGCGTGGGTGATCAGCTGCCCGGTGTCCTGGTCGCGGATGGGGGTGGCGAAGGTGACCGGTTGCCAGTGTGGTTCGGGGATGTCGTGGATGGCGGCGGTGACGTTGCCGCTGTGGCGTGCGGTGATGGAAAACCATGCGCCGGCCGTGATCACCTCGGTGATGACCTCGCCGTTGAAGAACGCCGAGTCCATGCGTACCAGGATGGGGCCGGTCGCGCCGCAGGCTCGGGCGGTGGTCAGCGAGCGGCGCAGCAGGCTGGCGGCGTTGCGGGCGGAGTGGGCGTTGCCGCCGCGTAGCCGGCTGTCGAGGATCACCGGAGCGGCCAGCGGGGTGCCCAGCGTGATGAGTTGGTAGTCCAGGCCGAACAGGTTCTTGTGCCCGTACGCGGCACCTTGTTTCTTGCTGTGCACCTGCTGGGTTTTGGAATCCATGTCCACAAAGGCCAGCTGATCGACGCCGGGCAGCAGCGGGGTCTGGGCGGCCAGCCTGACCAGCACCCCGTGAGCCACGTGCTGCAACTGGGTCAGGTGACCGATGCCGAAATACCGCAGGAAGCTGCCCAGCGTGGACGGTGCCCTGATACCGTCGAACAGCAGCGGCAGCCCGCCATGGCGGATCACGTCCAGATCGTCGATCGAGTCCGCGCCACAGACCATGCCCGCCACGATCGACGCGATCTTCGCGCCGGCGTTGGCGCCGATCGAGCCACCCAGCCGGACATGCCTATCGGCCAGCTCAGACAGGCCCGCATCCTGCGCTAATCGCATCGCCGGCACCAGCCCGGCCTGCGACACCAACGTCGGATGGTCGAACCTCGCGTCAATCCCACCACGGGTATGCGATGCTTTCACTTAACAGGTGCCCTCTTCTGTGATGGCTTGTTCCCTAGACAAGAACAATCATCCCAGCTCAGAGGGCACCTGCCCGTCTACGACATACCCACCACCAACACATTCACCGGTGGATCAGGGTTAGAACACGGATAAACGCTCACGAGGGGTGAGCTGGGATTACCTGCCGGGGCGGGTCAGGCCCTGGTCCGCCGCGCCCCGGGACAGCACGACCTGCTCGGTGCGTTCGATCGCCTCGGTACGGCGGGCGTTCGCGTCGCCGCGGGTCAGGTCGAGCAGGCGGATCGGCGGGCCGAGGTCGATCAGGGTCGGCAGGTACTCGGCCTTGTCCACGGTCCAGCCCGAGCCGTCGCGGACGAAGTGGAACCGCGCGATCGCGCCTTCCTCGGACACGCCACGCGGGTCCGCGTGCTTCGCGATGTGGTTGCCGAGGCCGTAGGCGACCCACTTGCCGTTGATCTTCTCGAAGGGCTGCACCACGTGCGCGTGGTGGCCGATGATCAGGTCGATGTTCGGGTCGGCCAGCAGTTTCTGGGCGTCCCGGCGCTGCGCCGCGGTCGGCTCGTGCACGAACTCGGTGCCCCAGTGCAGGCTGGCGATCACGACTTCCGCGCCCGCCGACCTCGCGGTCTTGGCGGCGGTGATCACGTCGTCGGCCTTCAAGGTGTTGGACAGCCACGATTTGCCCGCGGGCAGTTGCTTTCCGTTGAACCCGAAGGTGTACGAGACGTGCCCGACCTTTGTTCCGCGTACGTCCAGGACCAGGGGACGCTTGGCCTCGTCGGACGTACGAGCCGAGCCGGTGTGTTTGATGCCCGCGTTGTCGAGGGTTTCCAGCGTGCGGCTGATGCCTGTTTCGCCCATGTCGAGCGTGTGGTTCGAGGCCGTTGAGCAGTCGTCGTAGCCCGCGTCGGCCAGTGCTTCGGCGACCTCGGGCGGGGCGTTGAACTCCGGGTAGCCCTTGAACGGGCCGGTCGCGGCGGCCAGCGGCACTTCGAGGTGGCAGATCGCCAGGTCCGCCGCGCTGATCGTCGGCTTGACGCCCGCGAAGATCTGCCGGTAGTCACGTTTCCCCTGGCCGTCCTCGGTCGCCTGGTCGGTCAGCGCCGGGTGGATCAGCACGTCACCGGTCGCGACCACGGTGAATCCCGCCGGCTCCGGCTTGGCGGTGTCCGACAGTTTCTCCGGCGGCGCGTCGGGCACGGAGATCCTGGGGTTCGCCGTGCCACCGGTCGCGCACCCCGCGGCGAGCAGGGCGGTCGCGCAGAACGTCGCGAGCAGTGGCCGTCGCATGCGCGCCATCCTGCCAGGAGATTATTTCCGGCGTCGGCGGGATAGCAGAAACAGCACCACCAGCGCGGCGACCACCAGCGGCAACACCCGTTTGAGCACGGGAGATCCGGCGTATTCCAGCAAGTCGACGGCTTCGGCCGACTGCTGGTCCGGTACGACGCGTAGCGGTTCGGACACCGCGGGTTCGTCGGGTTTGGCCGCCGGTGCCACGACTTCGGCCAGGTTGCGCGCGAACGTGTCCAGCAGCTTGCCGCCGACCTCGGCGATCATCCCACGGCCGAACTGCGCCGGTTTCCCGGTGATGGTCAGGTCGGTGGTCACCGCGCCGGTGGTCTGTCCGTCCTTTTCGGACAGCGTCACGGTGACGTCGGCGGACGCCGTGCCGCTGCGGGCGTCCTTGCCCGACGCGGTGATCCGGACCGTCCTGGTCTCCGTGCCGGTCTCGACGAACTCGCCCTTTCCCTTGTACAGCAGGGAGATCGGGCCGAGCTTGACCTTGACCGAACCGGCGAACGTGTTGCCGTCGACGCTGGTCAGGGTGGCGCCGGGCATGCACGGCGCCACCCGTTCCGGATCCAGCAGGGCCTGCCACACGACATCGACCGGCGCGTTGACGGTGAACTGATGTTCCAGTCGCACAGGCCCAGTCTCCTTATCCGATGGCGGCGCTCAGCGCACGACCGGTGAGCACACGAGCAAGATGGCTACGGTACTCGCCATCGGCGTTGCCGTCACTGGCCGGACTGGTGCCGTTGGCGGCGTGTTCGGCCGCCGCCTTGATGTTCTCCGCTGTCGCAGCCTGGCCGACCAGAGCCTGCTCGACCGCACGGGCCCGCACGGGGACCGCGGCCATGTTGGTCAGGCCGATCCGTGCCTCGGCGATGGTCCCGCCGTCGGTGCGGACCATCGCGGCGACACCGACCATCGACCACGACTGCGCGACCCGGTGGAACTTCTCGTAGTGTGCGTGCCACCCGGTGTACTTGGGCACGCGCACCTCGACGAGCAGTTCGGCCGGGTTCATCGACGTGGTGAAGTAGTCGACGAAGAACTCCGACGCCGGCACGGAACGACGCCCGTCCATGCCGGCGACCACCATCACCGCGTCCATCGCCAGCGCCGGAGCGAGCAGGTCGCCCGCCGGGTCGGCGTGGGCGATCGAGCCGCCGAACGTGCCACGGTGCCGGACCTGCGGGTCGGCCACGGTGTCCGTCGCCGTCGCGATCAACAAAGCGTGCTCCCGCACCAACGGGTCCCGTTGTACCTCGTAGTGCGTGGTCATCGCGCCGATCACGATGGCGTCGCCGTCGTCGCGGATTCCGCGCAACTCCGGGATCCGGCCGATGTCGATCACCTTCGCCGGGGCCGCCAGCCGCATCCGCAGCACCGGCAGCAGGCTCTGGCCGCCCGCGATGACCTTGCCGTCGTCGCCCGCGTCGGCCAGTTCCCGTACCGCATCGTCCACTGTGGCCGGTGCGACGTAGTCGAACTGTGTGGGGATCACCGTGCACCTCCCTGGATCGCCTGCCACACGCGCATCGGCGAGCACGGCATCTCGATGTCGTCGACACCCATGTGCCGGACCGCGTCGATGACCGAGTTCACCACGGCCGGAGTGGACGCGATCGTGCCGGCCTCGCCGACTCCCTTGACGCCCAACGGGTTTGTCGTCGACGGCGTCTCGGTGCGGTCGGTCACGAACGTCGGCATGTCGGCCGCGGACGGAAGGTAGTAGTCGGCGAACGTGCCTGTGGTCAGCGTTCCGCTCTCGTCGTGCACGGCTTCCTCGTACAACGCCTGCGCTATGCCCTGGGCGAGGCCGCCGTGGATCTGGCCTTCGACGATCAACGGGTTGACCACCTTGCCGACATCGTCGACGCAGACGTACGACCGGATCGAGACGCGCCCGGTCTCAGTGTCCACTTCGGTCGCGCAGAGATGTGTCCCATGTGGATACGAGAAGTTCTCCGGGTCGAACGTGGCGTCGGAGTCCAGACTGGCCTCGTAGCCGTCCGGCAGGTCGTGCGCGGCGAACACCGCGAGCGCGACGTCCTGGATGCCGACGGACTGGTCGGTGCCCTGGACGGTGAACTTGCCGCCGGTGAACTCCATGTCGTCGACCGAGCATTCGAGCATGTGCGCGGCGACCGGTTTCGCCTTGTCCAGGACGCGCCGGGCGGCGAGGACAAGCGCGGTGCCGCCGACCGCGAGCGATCGGGACCCGTACGTGTCCATGCCTTTCGGCGAGAACTGCGTGTCGCCGTGCAGCACTTCGATGTCCTCGAACGGAACGCCGAGCTGGTCGGCCACGATCTGGCTCCATGCCGTCTCATGGCCTTGGCCGTGCGCGGACGAACCGGTGACCACTTCGACCTTGCCCGTGGGCAGCATGCGGATCGACGCGCTTTCCCAGCCGCCTGCGCCGTAGGCCAACGAGCCGAGCACGCGGGAAGGCGCCAGACCGCACATCTCGGTGTAGGTGGAGATGCCGATGCCGAGCTGGACGGGGTCGTTCGACGCGCGGCGCGCTTGTTGTTCCCGCCGCAGGCCGTCGTAGTCGAACAGCTGCTTGGCCCGTTCGGTCGCGGCTTCGTAGTTGCCCGAGTCGTACGTCAGGCCGGCGACCGTGGTGAACGGGAACTCGTCGTGCCTGATCCAGTTCTTCTCCCGCAGCTCCAACGGGTCCATGCCGAGTTCGGCGGCCAGCTCGTCCATCATCCGCTCGATCGCGAACGTGGCCTCCGGACGCCCGGCGCCGCGGTAGGCATCGGTGAGTGTCTTGTTGGTGAACACGTTCGTGCACGCGAACCGGTACGCGGGGATCTTGTAGATCGCGTTGAACATGAACGCGCCGAGCAGCGGAACACCGGGCCCGACCAGGCCGAGGTACGCACCCATGTCGGCGAGCAGGTCGACCTTCAGCCCGGTGACCATGCCGTCCCGGGTGGCCGAGATGGTGATGTCCTGGATCTGGTCACGGCCGTGGTGCGCGGTAAGCATGGCGTCCGAGCGGCTTTCGGTCCACTTGACCGGTTTGCCGAGTTTCCGGGCCACCAGTGCGGCCATCATCTCCTCGGGCAGCACGGCGATCTTGCCGCCGAAGCCGCCGCCGACGTCCGGCGCGACCACCCGGAGCTTGTGCTCCGGCACGCCGAGGGTCATCGCGGTCATCACGCGCAGGATGTGCGGGATCTGCGTGGACGACCAGACGGTCAGTTGCGGCCCGGTCGGGTCGACGACCGTGGAACGTGGCTCCATGAACGCCGGGATCAGCCGCTGCTGACGGAACCGGCGGGTGAGCTTGACCTCCGCGTCGCTGATCGCCTGCTCGACGTCGCCGCCGGTGCCGGCCTCACCGGAGTCGAAGACCCACAACGCGCTCCGGTTGGTGCCGAGGTCCTCGTGCACCAACGGCGCACCTTCGGCCAACGCGGCTTCCATGTCCAGCACGACGGGGAGATCCTCGTACTCGACCTCGATGTGCTCCAGCGCGTCCTCGGCTTCGGCCGCACTGCGCGCGGCCACGACGGCAACGCCCTCGCCCGCGAAGTTGACCTCGGTGGCGGCCAGGACCGGCCTGCGCGGGTGCCGCATGTCCGGCGTGATCGGCCAGGCGCACGGCATGCCGATCTCGCCGTCCGGGTCGAGATCCGTGGCCGTCAGAACCGCCACCACGCCTGGCATGTCGCGCGCAGCGGACGTGTCGATGCTGACGATCCTGGCGTGCGCCATGGGGCTGCGCAGCACCGCGAGGTGCAGCATGCCGGGCAACGTGATGTTGTCGGTCCACCGGGTGCGTCCGGTGATCAGTCGGGCGTCCTCCTTGCGGAGACGTGCTTTGCCTACCTCGGGTTCAGCGGTGGCGGTCATCAGCTACCGCCTCCGGTGTGGCTCGGCGCGCGCGAGGTGATCTCGGAGTCGCTGACCTGCTCGGCGACGGGACCCGCGCCGGGCGCCATCTTCGACGCGGCGTCGCGCACCGCGCGCACGATGTTCTGGTAGCCGGTGCAGCGGCAGAGGTTGCCCTCCAGGCCGTGCCGTACGGCGTTCTCGTCAGGGTCGGGATCGTCGGCGAGCAGGTCGATCGCCTGCATGATCATCCCGGGTGTGCAGAACCCGCACTGCAACGCGTGGTTGTCGTGGAACGCCTGCTGGACGGGATGCATCCGGCCGTCGCGGGCGAGCCCTTCGACGGTGGTGACCTCGCAGCCGTCGGCCTGGACCGCGAGGACGGAGCAGGACTTCACGCTGTGCCCGTCGAGATGCACGGTGCAGGCCCCGCAGTTGCTGGTGTCACAGCCGACTACTGTTCCGGTCTTGCCGAGCCGCTCGCGCAAGTAGTGCACAAGCAACATGCGGGGCTCGACATCGTCCGTGTACTTGGTCCCGTCGACGCTGACGGTGATCCGCATAGCGCCTCCAACGCTGACTCGGTGGTGGGCTCGGGAACGCGTGCGGGCGTGATCACCCTCACACCTGATCGAGCCTGCTACCGATTGCGTGGGCAATCAACCCCGAGTCGATCAAGAACCGCATTCACGGTGTTCCAGGCGGATCGGACCCGAAGATGCGGATCGGACTCTCGAAGATTGTCCGGCTCGCGCTCCTCGCGGGTGTGCGCCATCGTGAACGCCATGTACACGATGTCACGGGAACAGTGGTGGGACTTCGCGTCGGAAGGCACCCGGACCGGCAAGCTCGCCACGGTCCGGGCCAACGGCGCGCCCCACGTGGCGCCGATCTGGTTCCTGCTCAACGAGCAGGACGGCTACGACGAGATCATCTTCAACACCGGCGCCGAAACGGTGAAGGGCAAGGCATTGCGGCGCGATCCCCGGTTCTCGCTGTGCGTTGACGACGACACCCCGCCGTTCTCGTACGTGGTCTTCCAGGCGGAGGCGGTGCTCTCCGAAGACCTCGACGAGTCGCTGCTGTGGGCGACCCGGCTCGCGGCTCGGTACATGGGCGAGGAGCGGGCCGAGGCCTACGGGAAGCGCAACGCCGTCCCCGGCGAGTACCTGGTACGCGGCCGGATCACCAAAGTCCTGGCGCAGGGGGACATCGCCGACTGAGCTCCCCCTCGTGAGTGTTTATCAGGGTTAGAACCCCGATAAACACTCACGAGGTTGGTCAGTGCCAGCGGAAGTGCCAGCGGCGCAGGCGGATCAAGCCGCGGGAGAGCTGGGGGAGGGTGCCGGGGATGCGGGGGCAGAAGGACCTGTGTTCGTTGGCGATCACGAGGGCGTGGTGCAGTTCCGTCGGCGGCGCGGACACCGACAGCATCATCTCCCGGGCGCCCAGCATGACCAGGGTCGCGCCGAAGCGGTCCTCCCAGCTGCGCAGGATCGCCGAGATCCCCGGCCTGCCCAGCCGGGCCGGGACGTCCGCCGGGCGGTTGGCCTCCACCAGGCCGAGACGGTAGGCGGGGCGCTTGTTGGCCAGCAGCACCGCACCGGTGATGCCCGCTTCGGCCTGCGGGTCGTGCCGGTCGACCGCGCGCCGGGCCGATTCGGGCACGAAGGAGACCTCGGGCGGGATGCCGAGGCCGCCCGAGGGCACGAGCACTGGCCACAGCCGGGTCCGCGGGTACTCCGCCACCCGGTCGAGATAGGCATGCGGATCGGTCAGGACCGAGTCGGTCAACCAGATCTCACCGTGCCAGCTGCCCAGTGCTGCCGGAGCGATCGTCATAGCCGTCATAGCGAACCCCTCGCCTCGAACGTGTGTTCGAATATAACGCTAGCGGAGGGGTCCGACAATCCGGATTCAGCCGATCTCGCCAACCGGCGGTCCGAGCAGGTCGTCGGCGTCCACGATGGTGTACGCGTAGCCCTGTTCGGCCAGGAAACGCTGCCGGTGAGCGGCGTATTCGGTGTCCAGGGTGTCCCGGGAGACCACCGAGTAGAAGTGCGCCTGGCGCCCGTCGGTCTTCGGCCGCAGCAGCCGGCCGAGGCGCTGGGCCTCCTCCTGACGTGACCCGAACGTGCCGGAGACCTGCACCGCCACCGAGGCCTCCGGCAGGTCGATGGAGAAGTTCGCGACCTTGGAGACCACGAGCGTGGGCAGCTCGCCGTTGCGGAACGCGTCGAACAGCGCCTCCCGCTCCTTGTTCTTCGTCGAGCCCTGCACGATCGGCGCGTTCAGTTCCGCTCCGAGCTCGTCGAGCTGGTCCAGGTACGCGCCGATCACCAGCGCGGGCTCGCCGGGGTGCTTCTCCAGGATGTTGCGCACGACCGGCAGCTTCGTCCGCGCGGTTGAGCAGATCTTGTAGCGCTCCTCCGGCTCGGCCGTCGCGTACTTCAGCCGCTCGGCGTCGGTCAGCGTCACGCGCACCTCGGTGCATTCGGCCGGCGCGATCCAGCCCTGGGCCTCGATGTCCCGCCACGGCACGTCGTAGCGCTTCGGGCCGATCAACGAGAACACGTCGCCCTCACGCCCGTCCTCCCGCACCAGCGTCGCCGTGAGCCCCAGACGCCGCCGGGACTGCAGGTCCGCGGTCATCCGGAAGACCGGCGCGGGCAGCAGGTGGACCTCGTCGTACACGATCAGGCCCCAGTCGCGGGAATCGAACAGCTCCAGGTGCCGGTACTCGCCCTTGGTCTTGCGCGTGATCACCTGGTACGTGGCGATGGTGACCGGCCGGACCTCCTTGCGCTCGCCGGAGTACTCGCCGATCTCCTCCTCGGTCAACGAGGTCCGTGCGATCAGTTCACGCTTCCACTGCCGCCCCGCGACCGTGTTCGTCACCAGGATCAGCGTGGTCGCCTGGGCTTCGGCCATCGCTGCCGCACCGACCAGCGTTTTGCCTGCGCCACAAGGCAGTACGACGACACCCGAGCCGCCGGCCCAGAACGTCTGGGCCGCGGTGCGCTGGTAGTCGCGCAGCTGCCAGCCGTTCTCCTCCAACGCGATCGGATGCGCCTCACCGTCGACATAACCCGCCAGGTCCTCGGCGGGCCAACCGACCTTCAGCAGGACCTGCTTGAGACGGCCGCGCTCGCTCGGGTGCACGACGACCGTGTCCTCGTCGATCCGCGCGCCGAGCATCGGCGAGACCTTCTTGTTGCGCAGCACCTCTTCCAGCACCGCACGGTCGAGCGCGTTCATCACCAGGCCGTGCGCCGGGTGGTGCAGCAGTTGCAACCGGCCGAACCGGCCCATCGTGTCGACCACGTCGATCAGCAACGGCTGCGGCACGGGGTATCTGGAGAACCGCGAGAGGGCGTCGACGACCTGTTCGGCGTCGTGCCCGGCCGCGCGGGCGTTCCACAGTGCCAGCGGTGTCACCCGGTAGGTGTGCACGTGTTCGGGCGCACGCTCGAGCTCGGCGAACGGCGCGATGGCCATCCGAGCCTCGTCGGACAGTGGATGATCGACTTCGAGCAGCAACGTCTTGTCGGACTGCACGATCAGCGGGCCGTCGGTCACTGTGTGAAACAACTCCTCATCCGCGGGACACCCCAGTGTGCCAACACCGCGAGCGAGCGCAAAAATCCCGGTCAATCGGGCCTGACGCCCCGCGGCCGACCGGTACGGTTGCCCGGCAGTCACGACCGATCACGCCCGGGGGACCTCGATGACCTACCCGCCGCAGGGGCAATATCCGCCGCCGCAGGGGTATCCACCGCCTTATCCGCAGCAGCCACACCCGTACCAGCAGTACCCCCAGCAACAGCCGGGCTACCCGCCGCCGCCCCAGTTCCCGCCGTCGGGCGGATTCCCCCAGCAGCAGCCCGGTTTCCCGCCGCCGAACCTGCCCCCGAACCTGCCGCCGCCGATGCCCGCCAAGAACGGGGGCAAGCGGGTCGCACTGGGCGTCGTGGCCCTCGGCGTCGTCGGCCTGGTCGTGTTCGGGATCATGAACTGGGGCACGGGTGCCGCCGCGGCCGAGGCGGGCGACTGCATCAAGGTCGTGTCGGCCTCCAGCGCGGACGCCGAGAAGGCCGACTGCGGCAGCCAGGAGGCCGTGTACAAGGTCGCCAAGAAGCTGGACAGCTCGGCGGGCCAGTGCCCGAAGGGCGACTACACGGAGTGGACCAAGCGCAGCCGCCGCGACACGATGAAGCTCTGCCTGATGCTCAACGCCAAGGAAGGCGACTGCTTCAAGATCACCAGTGGCGGCGGCAACCAGACCGACGAACGAGTCCCCTGTGGCCCGTCCGCGCCGTACAAAGTGGTCAAGGTCGTCACCGGCACCGCCGACAAGTCCGCCTGCGGCAGGGGGAACGTCGCCGCGGTCTACTCGGAACCGGCGACCACCCTGTGCATCGCCAAGGCCTGACGGCTCGCTGAGGGGCGGTTCGTCCACCTCGGACGAACCGCCCTCGGCACACTCAGCCCGCGGGCGGGTTGAAGATCATCGAGTCGATGTTGACGTTCGCGTTCGGATCGAGCATCTTGTACTGCTTCATCAGGTCGACGGTCCGCTGCAGCCGGGTACGGTCCACACTGGTCGGGAACGTGCCGATGCGGACCAGCTGCGCGACCTCCTTGTCGATCTTGACGAACTTGGTCACCGCCTCCTCGACCTCGGCACGGTTACGGGCGGTCTCCGCCGCCCTGGTCACCGCGCGGCGGAAGGCCTCGGTGGTCTTCGGGTTCTCCGCGACGAACTTCGACATGCCGGTGTAGCCGGAGATCGGGAAGTTCTGGGTCGGGCCCTGTGAGGTGTCCAGGATCGGCACGGCGCCGATCGCCCGCGCCGCCTGGGTGACGAAGGGCTCCAGGATCACCGCCGCGTCGATCTGCTTGCCTTCCAGCTTCGACTGCATGTCCGGGAACGGGAACTCGACCCAGTTCACCGTGCTGTGGTTGACGCCCGCGGTCTCCATCGCCGACTTGGCGAGCAGGTCGGTGATGCTGTTCTTGGTGTTCGTCGCGATCGTCTTGCCCTCGAGGTCCTTCGGGGACTTGATGGCGGAGTCGCGCGCCACCATGATCACGAAGATGTTCTCGGCCGTCTGGTAGCTGTCGGCGACGAACTTGAACTCGCCGATGCCCTTGGCCTGCGACTGGAACACCGGGACGTACGCGCCGTAGGTGAACTGCAGCTCGCCGGACAGCAGTTTGGGGATCGCGGTGGCCGCGCCGGTCACCGTCTCCAGCTGGACGTCGAGTCCCTCTTCCTTGAAGTAGCCCTTCTGCGCCGCGAGGTGCACCGGGGTCGAGTCGATGATCGGCATCGCGCCGACCTTGATCTGCGTACGTTCGAGCTGACCGTTGCCGCCGCCACCGCTGCCACCGTCGTTCGATTCGCCGCCGAGGAGACCGCAGCCGCTCAGCGCCGCGATGAGGCTCGCGGTTCCCAGTGTGCTGATGACGGCCCTGCGGGTGTGAACAGGCCTACTGCCTCGTCCAAGCATCTGCTGCCTTATCTGAGAGTCGAGGATCTCCGAACAGAGGAAACGCGAGTGAGTCGATCGGGTAGAGCCCGGTACGCGATCAGTCACCTGACGTGTTTCTTGTGCGGTGTTTTATACACCATTCGGCGGGATTGTGGACAGGAGTTGATCGTGATCGCCCGCGCGTGACGACGTCCGCGCGGGCACGGTCCGCCGCGACCGTCTTTTTCCTGCGGAAGTGGCGTCTGACCTGGGCTTCTTTCGCGGGCTGCGGCAATCCGCCGCCGCTGTCCCTGTCGGATTCCGATGATCATTCTTCTCGGGTGGAAAAATATGACTATTACTCCGAGAGAGTCAGTTGCCGACCCGGTGAACGGTGCATTTCCCGGCCCTCGGTGCGTCAAATGGAGCACTGTGGACGGGAAATGCCTCCAGGGCATGCGCCCCGGCCGGGAGCCCGCAAAAAAGATCGACCGGCACGGGCTGGGCCCGTGCCGGTCGATCCGGGGTGACGTATGTCCTAGCGGCTGGTCTGCCGCGTCTGCTCCCGCTCGGCCTCGAGGAACCGCTGTGCCGCGGCCTCGTCCTCGGCGGCGCTGGAAGCCGGGCGCACGACCGGCTCCGGCTCGGCGGCCGGCTGGTTGTGCAGCAGCCGCGCGACCTCACTGCGCAGCGCCACGAAGTTCTTCGACTCGCGGGTGGTGATCTGGTCGCGCTGGGCGGGCAGATCCACGGTCAGGTCGGCCACGATCGACGCGGGCGACTTGGACAGCACCAGCACCCGGTCACCGAGGTACACGCTCTCGTCGATGTCGTGCGTGACGAGCAGAACTGTGCTCTCGTGCTCGTGCCGTACCCGCAGCAGCAGGTCTTCGAGCTCGAAGCGGGTCTGCGCGTCCACCGACGCGAACGGCTCGTCCATCAGCAGCAGCGAAGGCTGGCACGCCAACGCGCGGGCGATCGACACGCGCTGCTGCATACCGCCCGACAGCTGCCACGGGTACTTCGCACCCGCGCCGGACAGGCCGACCCACTCCAGTGCTTCCTCGGCACGCTTGCGGCGTTCGGCCCGTGCGACGCCCCGCGAACGCAGCGGGAACTCGACGTTGCCGCGCACCGAGAGCCACGGGAAGAGCGAGCGGCTGTAGTCCTGGAAGACCACGGCGAGGTCTTCCGGCGTACGGTCGATCTTGTCGCCGTGCAGCGACACTGTGCCCTCGGACGGCTTGATCAGGCCGGCGATGCAGCGCAGCAGCGTCGACTTGCCGCAGCCCGACGGGCCGACGATGCAGGCGAGTTCGCCCGCCGCCACCTCGAACTTCAGGTTCTGGACCGCGGTGTGCGCGGTCGGCCCGGAGCCGTACGTGTGCCGAAGGTCGGCGACTTCCAGCATTGGCGTCATGGGGGTTCAGCCTCCGGCTTTGACGGTACTCGGTTGCGCGTTACGGGTGGGTTGCCAGGAGAGCACGCGCCGCTCGAGTACCAGCAACAAACTGTTGAGGGCGTAGCCGAGCACGCCGAGCAGCAGGATGATCGCCCACATGTCGGTGTACTCGTACTGCCGCTGCGCGTCGACGAGCTGGGTGCCCATCCCGGTGGCCGCGCCGACCAGCTCGGAGATCACCATCAGCACCAACGACAGCGAGAGCGAGACGCGCAGTCCGGCGAAGATCTTGGGCAGTGCCGCGGGCAGCACCACCATGAAGATCCACTGACCACGCGGGATGCGGAACGACCGCGCGGTGTCGGTCTTCACCGCGTCCACCGAACGGGCGCCGTCCACCGAGTTGAGCAGGATCGGCCACAGCGCGCCGAACGCGATCAGCGCGATCTTCTGCGGCGACTCGATGCCGAAGATCACCATGAAGAACGGCAGCAGCAGCACCGGCGGGATCGACCGCAGGAACGCGAACAAAGGCCCGAAGTAGTCGACGCCGTGCTTGGACCGGCCGAGCGCGATGCCCAGCGCGATCCCGACGACCGCGGCGCCGAGCCAGCCGGTCAGCAGCCTGCCGATGCTCGGCAGGATGTGTACGAACACGTTGTCGTGCAACCAGAACTGCGAAGCCGGTCCACCGAGCCACAGCTTGCCCGCCGACTCGACGATGGAGACCGGCGTCGGGAAGAACTTCGACGCGCTCGCCATGGTCAGCAGCTGCCAGACCACCAGCACTCCGACGAACACGACCCAGCGCTGCGCGAAACCCCTGAGATGCGTCACTTGCCCGCCTCCACGGTGTTCCACTTGAACAGCACGCGTTGCAGTTTCAGGAAGCCGCCGTCGAGCAGGTAGCCGATCACGCCCGCCAGGATGGTGACCGCGAGGATCACGTCCTGCCTGCCGGACCCGCTGGCCCAGTCCAGGGTGAACTTCCCGATCCCGATCACCCCGCCGGCCAGGTACTCGACACTGATCACCACGATCAGCACGACTGCGCTGGCCAGCCGGACACCGGTGAAGATGAACGGCGCGGCGTGCGGCAGGCCCACGGTGAACATGGTCCGTGCCTTGCCCAGGCCGAACGAGCGCGCGGTGTCCAGCAGCAGCGGATCGATCTCGTCCAGCGCGTAGATGGTGTTGAACAGGATCGGCCAGATCGCGGCGTACACCGCGAGGGTGATCTTGGTCTCCACGCCGGAGCCGAGCATGACGATGATCAGCGGGATGATCGCGACCGACGGGATCGGCCGGAGGAACTCGATGATCACGCGGGTGGCCACCCGGACCGACGGCACGCTGCCGAGGATGAGCCCGGCGGGCACCGCGATCCCGATCGCGATGAGCAGGGCGAGCAACCAGGTCAGCATGGTCGCGACGAGGTCGGAGACGAAGTGGCTGCTGGTGCTGCTCGTGTCGGCGACGTTGAACGCCGGCCCGAACAGCTCGAACATCCGGGGGATGACTGTGGTGGGCGGCGGGATGTAGGTCTGTGGGAACAACCCGGTGAACGACCCGAGCTGCCACAGGGCGAGGATGATCACGATCCCCACCAGGCCGCGGAAGAACCGGATCACCCCGGTTCACCCACGCCGGCCGGCGAGGACGAGGGTGCGGCGTCGAGCGGCGACGCTGCGGAGATGAACACACCGAACTCCATGAGCGGTTGGAAGGCGGGTCACCCGGCGATGCCAGGGGGTCACTCTAAAGACTGACGAGCGTTTTCGACAAATTGCTCACGTTCCGTCAACCCGTGACGGTAGGGAAAACCGGCCGTTCGGCCTAGTCGGTCAGGAGCAGCGGGTTGCTCCGGCCGGTCGGGCGGGACTAGTGCGTGTGAGCCAGCATCGCGGCCCGGAGACGAAGAAGCCCGGGGGCGTGTGACCCCCGGGCTTGACATCCTCGTGCGCCTCACTTCGTGTTCGCGGGCTCCAGCAGCATCTTCGAGACGTCCAGCCGCTGGCCGATCACGGCGAACTCCTGCATCAGGTCGGCCACCCGCTGCAGCCGGATCGCATCCGCCCGCTCCGGGTAGTCCGCGATCGTCACCAGCGGCGCGGTCGCGGGGTCGATCTTGACGTGCTTGACCAGGATCGGTTCCAGCGCCGTGCGGTCCTTCTTGACGTCCGCGACGCCCTTGGCCAGCCCGCGCTGGAACGCGGCGAAGGTGTTGGGGTTCGCGCTGGTCATCTTGTTCAGGGCGGCCCAGCCGGACATCGAGATGTTCTGGGTCGGACCCGAGGAGACGTCCACGATCGTGACCGCGCCCTGTTCCTTGGCGGTCCTGGTGACCCACGGCTCGGCGACCACGGCGCCGTCGATGTTCTTGTTCTGCATCGCCGGGCCCATGTCCTGGAACGGCATCGGCACGAAGTTGATGCTCCTGATGTCCACCTGCTGCGAGCTGAGCACCGACATCACGCCGAGGTCCGAGATGGACCCCTTGCTGGTCACGGCGATCTTCTTGCCCGCGACGTCCGAGGGTTTCTTGATCTGCGAGTCCGGGGTGGCGACCAGGGCGAGGTGACCGGGCCGGGCCGCGTACGCGTCCGCCACGATCTTCAGGTCGGCCACGCCCTTGGACTGCGCGACGAACGCGCCCGGGTAGCTGGTGAAGGCGATGTCGATCTCACCGGAGATCACGCTCTCCACCGCTTTCGGGCCGCTGGCCACCACAATCGGTTCGACGTTGAGACCCTGCTCCTTGAAGTAGCCCTTCTCCACCGCCTGGTACAGCGGAGCGACGTCGACCACGGGTAGCAGGCCGACCTTGAGATTGGGCTTCTCGATCGGCCCGCCGGAACCCGAGCCGCCATCGCCCGGGTTGTTCGACGAGCCTTCGAGCGCACCGCAGCCGCTGAGCGCGGTCAACAGGGCGACGGTGGCAGAGATGATCGGGATCCACACGCGCGACCGGGTGTCGCCGCGTCTAGGCATTGCCTCTCCTCGAGTTCTTGCTGATGTGAATGTTTCGCAAGGTCGCTCCCCGACGTACCGGCGAGACTCTAGGCCCGCCAACTATCCGGTCACAATGGGTCGCCGCTCGGTTTCTCTTCGCCTCAATTGATCACTCGATGAGCGGAAAACACCGAATGGAGTAACCGTCTGCGTGGTCTGGCGGCACCTGTTGGCAAACATCCGGATCTGTCGCCTGTTGGAATCTCACCGGCTATGCCGGATCGGGCACTTCGATCGGCAACAGTGTGTTGATCATGAAGCCCTCGTCCGGAGCGTCGCTGGTCCCGTGGTGGTGTGGTCCGCGATCCGGTCGGCGCCGGGTGCGGCCGCCGATGAAACGATCTTGAAAAACCGGTGTGCCGGGGAATCCGGGGAAACCGCGTGCGATGTCCGTCCTCACCGCGTCGGCACAGGTCGGCCGGTTCCTTTCCTGTGCTCCGAAAAGGAGCGTGGCGAGCCGGTGTGTCCAATCCGGACGACGTCGGAAACCGCGGCCGAAGCGGACGGCGGAATCGTCAATTCGGATCGGTCGTGGTCCATTCCGGGTCCTGCCCGGCCTGCCCCGGGGCGGCGGCCGGGCCTGGCGCCGTGCCGCGTCTCGCAATGATCAACAGACGGGCGGCGGAACCGGTCCAGGGACTGCCTGAGTCGTCCGGACGCCGGGCGATCCGCATCCGGAAGTGTGAGAACCGACACCTTGGTGATCGACATGCATGCCCGGCCGGATGGGCCACGCCACACAGTCATGCCTGGTGTCGGTCAGGCTGACGGCCGGAAACTCGTACTCATCGTGACAATGGGGGCACGCACGGTTGTGCCTGCACCGGAAGGCCCTCTAATGGGTGAATGCATCCCGCCGAAGAGTGTATTTGGCCACAAAACGATCGTTCCGGTACACCTTGATCGGCCGCCGGTGGGACATGCTTCTCCAGTAAACCTCCCCGATAGGCTTACATCGGCGGATAGTTTTCGCTACCTTCTGTGCCCACAGTGAGGTGGAGCGCCACCGATGTAGTGAGGAGGCTGCCCGGACGCCGGGACGGCGGCACGAGCCGTCGATCCGACAGCCGGGAAGTCTTGAGGGGAACACCGTGGCCGCCGAGGACGACCCAGGTCGGGATGGGTTGACCTAGGTGGCCTTGGGCCGCGATGCTTCGCGCCGACGGTTTTCGACGCATGCCTGCGGGCGTGCGGCGGGCCGCCTGGTTCGAGGCTGAGTGGATGGGTGCCGCGAGCCGAACCGGCAGGTGAGGACTGGAGCTATGTGACCTGACGTTCGGTGTGGAACGAGACGCGCTCTCGTTCGGTGTCCTATCTCATTGCGGTAAATCGTCCGTTCGAGCTGGCCTTCCGGGTACCGGGCTACTGGCTCAAACGCAGGGAGTGTGCTGGGAGTGCCCGACCAGAACGCTGGGGTCGCAGGTAGCTCGGGGATCGGCCGCCAGGCTGTGCTGCCAGGCGGCGAGGCCGACACAGGCGCCAGGCCCCAAGGGACTCGCGCGCCCGGCGGGAAATCCGCCCGCGCCGGGTCGCCATGGCGCATGCGCAACTGGCGACTGCGCACCAAAGTCCTCGCGGTGCTGATCGTCCCGACCTTGACAGCGCTCGCGCTCGGAGGTCTGCGCGCGCAGGAGGACCTGCAGCGCGCCGACGACTTCCGCCAGACCGTCAACCAGGTGGACCTGGCCCGCAACGTCACCAGCGTCGTGCACGAGCTGCAGAAGGAACGCACGCTCGCGGTCGACAACGTGGCGCGGGGCCGGGATGCCGCCAGGGCGGAGCTGGACGATCAGATCAACCGGGTGAACACCGCCAGGCAGGCCCTCAGCGAGGCCGCCGACCGCGTGCAGACCACCGACGAGGCCGCCCTCGAGCGGTACAACCGTGGTCTTCAGCGGCTGGCCGGCCTCGACGCGCTGCGCCAGGCGGCCAAGGACACGCAGTACCCGCACCTCGCGGTCAAGGCTGCGTACACCTCGATCATCGAGGCCCTCGTCCAGCTGGGACGTGAGGTCAACACCGCGGTGACCGACCGGGACCTGCTTCGGCAGGCCACCACGGTGCAGTCGCTGTCGGAGACCAAGGAGTTCGCCTCGCAGGAGAACGCGGCGCTGCAGATCGCCGCCGCGGTCGACAACTTCCCGTCCGGCCTGCTGGACGAGGCACGGGCCGCCGAGGCGAGCTTCCAGGCCGCCCAGGCCGGGTTCCGGGCCAACGCCACCCCGCAGGAACTGCAGTTCTACTCCGACACCGTGTCCGGTCCCGAGGTCGACGACCGGGAGCGGATCAAGTCGACGGCGTTCAACAAGGCCGAGACGGCCAACCAGAGCGGCCTGGACATCGACACCGACGACCTGGCCAGGGACGGCAACGCCACGGTCGACAAGCTGCGCACGGTCGAGGACAGCCTGCTGAGCAACCTGCGGGACAGCGCCGACAGCCTGGCCACCGCGCGGACCAACTCGGCGTGGACGAACGCGGCCATCGTGCTGGCGCTGCTGATCGCCGCACTGGTGCTGATGGCGCTGGTGACCCGGTCGATCCTGAAGCCGCTGCGGGTGCTGCGGACCAACGCGCTGGACGTCGCCTACACCAGGCTGCCGGAGACGGTGCAGCGGATCCTGGCCGACCCGGACCCCGTCGCGGCGTCCAAGCACGCGGTCGAGCCGGTGCCGGTGTTCACCCGTGAGGAGACCGGTGAAGTCGCCCGGTCCTTCGACGCGGTCCACGAACAGGCCGTCCGAATGGCCGCCGAGCAGGCGCTGTTGCGTGACAACGTCAACTCGATCTTCGTCAACCTGTCCCGCCGGTCGCAGGCGCTGGTGGAACGCCAGCTGAACCTGATCGACCGGCTCGAGCAGGACGAGCAGGACCCCGACCAGCTGGCCAGCCTGTTCGAGCTGGACCACCTGGCCACCCGGATGCGGCGCAACTCCGAAAGCCTGCTGGTGCTCTCCGGCACCGGTCTGTCCCGTCAGCTGACGCGGCCCGTGCCCGCGGCGGACGTGGTCGGTGCCGCCGTGTCGGAGGTCGAGCAGTACGCCCGGATCGAGGTGCTCTCGGCTCCCGAGGTCGCCGTCCAGGGCCGTGCGGTCAACGACCTCGTGCACCTGATCGCCGAGCTGCTCGACAACGCGACCTCGTTCTCCGAGCCGGAGAAGAAGGTCACCGTCCGGATGGCCGCCACCCGCAAGAAGGAGCTGGCCATCCAGATCACCGACCAGGGTGTCGGGATGTCGGCCGACGAGATCGAGGCGGCCAACCGCCGCCTGGCCGACCCGCCGGACATGGACGTGTCGGTGACCCGGCGAATGGGCCTCTACGTGGTCGCGCGCCTGGCGCAGCGGCACAACATCCAGGTCCGCCTGCGCGACAACGAGGACATCGACGGCGGCCTGATCGCCCGGATCATCGTCCCGGCGTCGCTGATCCAGTCCTCGCGCGGCGTGCAGGGCACGAACCTGACCCCGACCGGCGGCATCCCGACGATCGCCCCGGGCATGGACTCCACGATGGGCGGCGCCACCGGCTCGATGGGCACGATGGGCGGGCAGCGCACGCCACCGCCCGCGTCCCGGCCCGGCGGCGGGATCGCCAGCGCCTTCACCGGCAGCCTGCCGAGGGTCGGCGGAGGCGGCACCGAGGACTCTTCGGACTTCGGCTCGATGCCTTCGTACCCGGCGCCTTCGTACCCGCCGGGCAACGAGAACGCGACGAACGGCAGCATGCCTGCCACCGGTGAATCCACCGCACGGTGGGCGCCGGACCGGCTCGACCCGCAGCAACACCAGCAGCAGGACGAACCGGCGACGCACGTCCAGCCGCTCCACCAGGAGCAGCCGGAACAACCCGCCGCGGCATCCCTGTTCGGCGACGCGTTCGCCGCGGAGAAGGCCGCACGCGAGGCGGCGAACCCCAGGCCCACGCCACCGCCACAGCCGGTGAACCAGGACCTGGACGCGCCGACCGAGCGCCTGCCGATCTACGAGGCGGTGCTGTCCCAGTGGTTCGAGGAGGGCGACAGCGACAAGCGCACGCCCGCCGCGTCCGAGCGTGGCCGCTCGACGACGTCCGCCGCTGACGCCCCGCTCCCGCGCAGGGAGCCGGCGACGCCGCCGCCTCCGCCAGCACATGTGGAAGCTATGAACGGCGACTCACCGCACGTCGAGAACCACCAGCCGGTCGTGGAGCAGCCGCAGGAGGCGGCTCCGCAGCCCGAGCCCCAGCCACAACCGGAGCCCGAGCCCGCCGCCCCGGCCCACGCGGCCTGGCAGTCGCCCGGCGACGAGGGCTGGCAGGCCGCGCAGGCGCTGGCCAAGAAGGCCCCCGAGGTGGTCACCTCGGCCGGTCTGCCCAAGCGCGTACCGAAGGCGCAGCTGATCCCCGGATCGGCACCGAGCAGGCCGACATCCACCCAGCAGCAGACGCAGCGCTCTCCGGCGCTGCCGCCGCGCTCGGCTGACGCAGTGAGAGGCAGGATGTCGAGTTTCCAGCAGGGGATCCGGCGCGGAAGGCACGCGATGGTCGATGCTTACGCTGGTGACCAGGATTCAGTCGAGAGCCGTCAAGACGAGGAGCAGGAGTGACGACCGCGACGACTAACCAGCCAGGCAGTTTCGGCTGGCTCATCACCGATTTCGTTCGGCAGGTGCCCGGAGTCGCGCACGCGGTGGTGGTTTCGGCAGACGGCCTGCTGCTGGCCGGGTCACAGGGCCTGCCCCGTGACCGCGCCGAACAGCTTTCCGCGGTGGCGTCCGGCCTGGTGAGCCTCACCCAGGGCGCCGCGAGGTGTTTCGAGGCAGGCGGGGTCAACCAGACCGTCGTCGAGATGGACCGGGGATATCTCTTCCTCATGTCGATCTCGGATGGGTCTTGTCTCGCCGTGCTCGCCGCGCCCAACTGCGACATAGGCTTGGTCGCCTACGAGATGACGCTTCTGGTCGAGCGAGTCGGCCAGCAGATGACGCCCGAACTGCGGGCGCAGCTGCAAGGCGCGCAGCGGAGATAGCCGGGTTTGGCGGGGTGAGAGCAGATGGCTAGAGGTCACCGAGCCTCAGGCGGTCGGTTCGGCGCGGACTTCTCCTATCGGGACTGGGCTTCCAGCGGGTTCCGGTTCGAGGAGCCAGACGCGAATGGCCCCGACGACGAGGACGTCGCGCCCGACGCGGCGGCCTATCACGAGCCCGATGAAGCGCTGGAGGAGCACGACCAACGGCTGCCAAGCCGGCCGGAGCGGAGGCAAGAGGAAATGCCGGAGCGAGGTTGGGAGGACCTGCCCGAGCACGGACTTGGGGATCCACCGAACAGGATCGACCTGGACGGCTACCGAGCGAGGTTGTTCGGTGGGCCAGGCGCTAGCCTGTACGGCGACCCGGGGGTGCCAAGGCAGAATGACTGGAACTCCGACCAGCTTCCCGCGGTGCCAGCCGCTACGGAGTGGGAGGAGCCGGTCAGGGCCGAGCCGATCGCGGAGACCGGTTCGCTGGTCCGGCCGTACACCAAGACAGGTGGACGGACACGATCCGACTACGACCTCGCCATCGAGGCACTGGTGTCCACCAGTGACCGTGGCAGGCTGCCCGAGGCGGCGGTGCTCCCCGAGCACAGGTCGATTTGCGGGCTGTGTCTCGACACGCGTTCGGTCGCCGAAGTCGCCGCGCACCTGCGGCTGCCACTCGGTGTGGCCAGGGTGCTGATCGGTGACATGGCGGGCATGGGGCTCGTGCTGATCCACCAGAGCGGCATGGTCGTCGGGGACCGGCCGTCGATCGAGTTCATGGAAAGGGTGCTCAGTGGGCTCCGCAGGCTCTAGTCCTCACAACCCGCGGGCCGTGGCGCGTCAGGCGACGACGTCCGCGAAAATCGTCGTCGCCGGTGGGTTCGGCGTCGGTAAGACCACGTTCGTCGGCGCGGTCTCGGAGATCGTGCCGCTGACCACCGAGGCGGTGATGACCGAGGCGAGCCAGGACGTCGACGACCTGTCGGCCACGCCGAACAAGGTCACCACGACGGTGGCGATGGACTTCGGTCGTGTTTCGCTGGACTCGGATCTGATCCTGTACCTGTTCGGAACGCCGGGCCAGCACCGCTTCTGGTTCATGTGGGACGACCTGGTCCGCGGCGCGATCGGCGCGATCGTGCTGGTGGACACCCGTCGTCTGGCCGACGCCTTCGCGGCGATCGACTTCTTCGAAGACCGGCAGCTGCCGTACATCGTGGCGATCAACTGCTTCGAGCGCGTGCTGCACCACCGGGTCGAAGACGTCCGCGACGCGTTGACGATCGAGCCGTCGGTGCCGGTGGTCACGTGTGACGCGCGGGATCGGGAATCCACCAAGGAAAGCCTGATCACGTTGGTGGAACACGCGATGCACCAGCGGATGTCGGCCCGCGCGGTCTGACTTGCTCTCCGCAGCGGCTGTCGCTCCGTGACGGGCGACAGCCGCTGCGGTGTGTCTGCTGCCGGTCGGTCCCAGGTTCTTCGGATCCGGCCGTGCCGCGTCCACGTCTCTTGAGATCACCGGCGACCGGCCAATCCGTACGAACGGTCCGTTCGCGAATCTGGTTGTCCACAACCCGCCGGTAACCCTTCTGACCAGCCCTTACCCCCGGTAGACTGGGTTCGGGGTCGCCCCCCGGGACAGGGCGGGGGCATGTCTGGGTGGCGAAAGGCATGTTCTGGGGGTGGGGCGTGTTCTGGAAGCCCTGTCGCGCCATGCGTTTCTGCCTGGATGGTGAAGGTAACGCCCCCTGAGCGGCGTTTCCGGAGGCGTCACCTTCGGGCTCAGCGGCCCAGGTACTTCTTCACGCGGTCTGCCGCGGCCTGTGCGTCCGCGATCGCCCGGGCCGTGTCGCCGACGACCTTGCCGTCCTTCTTCAGCGGCACACCGTTCACGAACACCCACTGGACGTTTGCGGGCTGCGCGTTGAACACCACCTGAGCCGCCCAGTCCACCTTGGGCGCGAAGTTCAACGCCTGCGTCTCGATCACCTGCAGGTCCGCCTTCTTGCCCGGCGTCAGCGAACCGATCTCCTTCTCCAGGCCCAAGACCTCGGCGCCGCCCAGCGTCGCCATCCGCAGCACGTCGGCCGGCGTGGGGTAACGCGCCGGATCAGTCGACTGGGCACGCTGCAGACCGACAGCCACCCGCATGTTGTTGAACATGTCCGAGGTGTCGTTGGTGCCGCCGTCCAGGCCCAGGCCGATCTTCATGTTGCGGGCCTTCATGTCCGGCACGCGGGCCACGCCGGAGGCCAGGCGCATGTTGGAAAGCGGGTTGTGGGCGACCCGGACGTCATGTGAGGCCAGTTCGTCCAGTTCCGCGTCGGTCATTTGGATGGTGTGGTTGGTGAGCAGGCCCGGGCGCAGCGCGCCGGCGCGGCGCAGGGCGTCCATCTGGCCGGTCGCCGGGTCCGCCTTGGACTCGTGCAGGTGGACGTTCAGCGGCACCCCGAGTTCTTTCGCCAGCTGTTCCGACGCCAGCGTGTTCTCGTAGTTCCCGGTCGTCGGATGCGTGCCGATCATCAGGCGCGCCAACGGGTTGGGGTCGATGATGTCCTTCTTCACCCGGCGGATCTCCGGGTCGATCGCCGGGTCCTTCCCGCCGGTGTACGAGAACACGAAGCGCTGCTTCGAGTCCACGAGCGCCTGCAGGTTGCCGCGAGCGAAGTCCGCGTTGAACGTGTGCGACCAGTCCGTCACAGTCGTCACGCCGGTCGAAAGGGAGTCCAGCGTCGACAACCGGGCGCCCGCGTAGGCGTCCGCGCCGTTCACGGGCGAGCCGTACAGCGGGAGGACACAACCGCCGAGCCAGCCGTTGAGTTCCTGGTCGGTCGCGCACCCGCGGATCAGTGACTGCCACAGGTGCGTGTGCAGGTCGACGAACCCGGGCATGACGATCTTGCCCCGGCCGTCGACCACTCTGGCGTTGTCCGCCTGTAGTCCCGGACCGACCGCGGTGATCGTGTCGCCCTCGATGAGCACGTCCGCGTTCTCCAGCGTGCCCAGCTTCGGATCCATGGTCAGCACCATGGACGCGTTGCGGATGACGGTCCTGCCGCCGCCCGCGGCTTCATCGACATCGTCCCGGCCGAAACCGACCAGGAACACCGTGCCGATGACCAACGCCAACGTCAGTACGAAGAGTCTCTTGGCCACGATGGAGACGGTAGCCACGCGGGCCCGGCCCTGCTCGCGAGTTCACGCACGGGTGAAACGTGCGCCAGGGCGTGTCAAACGGTCATCGCGCGGCCCTGTCGCAAGCCCGCTTCGGCGCTGGGAATCCGGCTCGCCGGGTCGAGCACGTTCGCGCCCATCGCGGCGATCGCGTCCTGGTCCGGGGAGATCACCTTCGCGTTCGGCGGCGGTGACAGTTCCGTGAGTGGCGCGATGATCAGGATTTCGTCGCAGTGTGCCACCAGGTCCGCGTTGTTCGACATCCGGATGCCGCCGTCCATGTAGCGCCTGCCGTTGATCGTGATCGGCGGGAACACCCCTGGCACCGAGCAACTCGCGGCCACCGCGGGCACCAGGTCCACACCGGACTCACGGGTGAACACCGTGCGTTCGCCCGAGCCGGTGTCGTACGCGACCACCGAGATGTTCCGGTCCGGCCACTGACCGGACGGCAGACCGGAGCCGATCACGCGCTGGAACGTCTCTTCCGGCATGGTCTCCGCGGCCAGCGAGAAGTCCGCCATCTTCCGCACCGCTTCCTGCTCGGGCAGGCTGTAGGTCTCGCCGAACAGTTCCATCAGCTTGCCCAGTTGCGGCGCCGGGCGCGGGCCGTTGGCCGACGGTGGCGCCGGTGTGATCTGCCGCTCGTACGCCTCGGCGAGCGAGATCTGGGTCACGGTCGCCGCGACGGCAGAACCGGCGGACGTTCCCACGATGACGTCGACATCGAGGACCGCGTCGCCGAGCCCGTACAGGATTCCGACCTCCCAGGCGATTCCGGCCACTCCGCCGCCGCCGAGTACAAGTGCGCGCATTCACCCATTCTGGCCATGCCAAACTTGATCTGTGCACCCGGTCATGCGTCTGATATCGCGTCGTCACGCGGACGGCAGCCGTCCCGGTTTCCGGGCCGACGGCTACCGCATCGCGCTGGCGATCGAGGGCGGCAGCAGCCGGGGGACGTATTCCAGCGGAATGGTCATGGCGCTGGAGGAACTGGGGCTGACCAGGTGTTTCGACGCCGTGTACGGCTCGTCGGCCGGTGCGTTGAACGGCGCGTGGCTGTTGTCGGGGCGGGCTTTGTCGGGAATGCGCGGCTGGTGGGACCCGGAGATCATGCGCCAGGTCATCAACCCGTGGAGATTCCTGCGCGGCAGACCCGTCGTCGACACGAAGTACTTGGTGGACACGGTCTACCAGGAACTCACGCCGATGGACTTCCCGGCGATCCTGGCCAACCCCGTCAGCTACCACCCGATGGCCACCGACGCGGAGACCGGCGACCCGGTGGACCTGCGCCCGTACATCCGCAAAGTCGAGGACCTGAAAACCGCGTTACGCGCCACCGCGTGCCTGCCCGTCCTCTCCGGCAAACCGGTCTTCCTGGCAGGCAGGCGTTTTGTCGACGGCGGTGTCGCCGAACCCCTGCCATTCCGGACAGCTCTCGCCAACGGTGCGACTCATGTGCTGATGCTCCGCACTCGCCGCGCCACCGAACGTCCCGTCAAACCACGCCGCACGCACAACATGATCGTGCCGCGAGCGTTGCCCGGCCTGCGAAGCGTGTGGGTCCAGCAGTACGCCCGGGACATGGCCGACGAACAGCTCCTGACCGAACTCCCCACGGTCATGTCGATCCGCCCGCCCACCGACGCCCCGACAGTGTCCGCTTTGGAGCGTGACCCCAAGCTGCTGCGCAAAGCCGTGATGCTCGGCCGCCAAGCAGTCCACGCAGCTCTAGCCTCGTGAGTGTTTATCAGGGTTAGAACACGGATAAACACTCACGAGTCTTCTACCAGGGAGACTGCGGTGATGCGGTGCAGGGCGAACCTGTGCGTTTCCGAGCGGGTCGAGTCCAGTCCTTCCACCACGCCCGCGCCGACCCGGATCGGCTCGATCACGCGCTGGCTCGCGGTTCCGTTCGCGTCGACGTATCCGATGTGCACGTTCCGCCCTTGCGTGACCGCTTCCTGGAGCAGCGCAAGGGTTGCGGACGTGTCCGCGCCGCCACCGCCTGCCAGCGCGACGGTCCGGCCGCGGCGCGTGCCCGCTGCCTTGTCCCCGGCGCGCATCGCGCTGACGAGATCGGCGAGCTGTTCCGGGCTGGCGGTTCTGGGCACTCCCGCGGGTTTCGGGCGTTGCCGGAGCGGGACACGCACCCCGCTCGGCCGCAGATCCATCAACCGGCCGTCGGAATCCTCGGCCGAGGGCGCGAAACCCGCGCCACGCAACTCTTCCAGCACGTCCGCCAGGGGAACCGGGCTGACCAGCACGCCCGGCGCGATCTTGCGCAGTTCCAGCCGTGCGCCCGCCGGGCTTGCCGCGACTTCGGCGAGCAAAGCCTCGTCGTCACAACGCAGGAACGACATCGCCGCGCCGCCACGCAACTGGCCGTGCCGCCGCGCCACGTCGTCGATCATGTACGTCAACGACTGCGGCACCGGCGTCCTGGACCGCGTCCGGAACAGCTCGTGCAGATCCGTCGACGTGCGACCGGCGTCCAGCGCACGCCGGATCGACGCCTCGCTGATCCGGTAAACCGTTGCGCCACCGGCGGATTCGACGTCCGCGACCAGGTTGATCTCGTGCCCGAGCGTCTGCTCCAACGGTCCGGGCGCCACGACCGTCAGGTCCGCCTGGACCAGGACGTGGTCGACCGGCTGCGGCATCGCGTCGGCCATGTTCTTGGCGGCGACCGCGGGACCGTCCTCGATCAGCGCCCGCGCGGCGGACGTGAGGGCGCCGAAAGCGACCAGGCCCAACGCCTGGGCCTCGCGAATCGTCCAGAACACCAGGTCGTCACGCAACCGCCCGCCCCGGCGCGGCGCCCGCCAGGCGAGCAGTCCGGCGAGGTCGTCCGGGGAGTCGACGCCGGTGCCCGGCTCGAACTCGCCGAGCGCGTCCAGCACGCGGCGGCGCGACGCCGGTGCCAGCGGCCGGCGCAGTTCCTCCGACAGCGGAGCGATCACCTTGTCCCGCAGGTCCTTGCTGCCCGCCAGGCCCGGCAGCCTCGGCAGATCCAGCCAGACCGAGGCCAACGTGGCCCACCGGTGCGGCGGGGTCGCGGCCAGCCAGACGTCCGCCTGGGTGGTCGGCGCCCACTGCGGTGTGGACGTGTCGGTCGCGATCACCAGCCCCGCCCCCAGCGCCAGCTCGGCGATCAGCGTGCACCGCACCTCGTCGGCCTGGAGCTCGCGGGCGAGCCTGCGGATGTCCCGGACACCGAGCCCGCCCGCCCGCAACACCGCGGGCGGTTCCCCGGACCACAACGCGATCAGCTTCTCGGTGTGCCGGATCAGCTCCATCGCCTCACCGGCGGCGGTGGCGTCCACAGTGGAAAGCTTGTGCGCGGTCGTCTGCACCGGCGGCGGGTTGACCTTGACCTGCCCCATCGGATGCGCGCCGCGCAGCGCCAGCCCGACCTGCCTGGGCAGCTCCACGGTCTCCGCGTCCAACCGCAGCAGCAGCCCGCGTGCCAGCAGCTTCTGCACCGGGGTCTCGGCCTGCTCCAGCGGCACGATCACGTTCGCGTCCCGGCTGCGGCCGGTCGGCTGGCCTTCGGCGAGCGTGGCCAGCACCTTGCGCTCCGGTTCGGACAGTTCCGCGATGACCGCCGTCAGGTCCCGGCCGTCCAGTTCGGCCGAGCGCCGTCCGAGCCCGCCGGGGAACATCCCGGCCGCCTCCCGCGCCGACGGCACCACGCTCAGCGCGTCGTCCGGGCCCCACACCAGTGCCAGTTCGGCCAACGTGTCCAAGGCCTCACGAACACGTTTGCGCGGCACCTTCGTGCCGAGCATCGCGGCCACCTCGGCCAGGGTGACCGGGCGGGTGTCGGCGTCACACAGCAGGAGGGCGTCGAGCACCGTCAGGGTGAACGTGTCCAGCGATTCGGCCGCGCGCGCGACGGACGCCCGGCTGCCCGCCCGGGTCGCGAGAACGGACGTGTCCGCAGGTATCGGCGTGGCCAGGTCCGGGCGTGCACCGAGCAGCCGGGCCAATGCGGCGTCGTCCCGCTCGCGCAGCCACTCGGTTAACGTGGAGACTGACACCCTGACCACGGTATACGCGCGTGCTCCGGCGCGTGCGAGGTCGGGTACCGTACGGGCGGATTTCCGCATCGAACAGCGGGCGAGCACTTCGAGGAGGAGTTCGGTGGCCAAGGTCAACCCGGAACGGATCGACCCAACCTGGCCCGAGAAGCCGGCGAACGCCGCACACCCGGTCAGTGAACTCGCGGCCGACATGCAAGGTGCGCTGTCGCCGTTCGGTGACGTGACCTTCCCGGTTCCGGTGGAGGAACTGGGCTACCAGCACCCGGTCACGGAGATCAACAAATAAATCGTTCAGTCGCGGGGAGCAAGTCATGCCAGTGCCCGGTCCTGGTTATTCGATCACCATCCGGGTCGAGGCCCCGCCGTCGGCGAGTGCCGCGGGCGACCTCACCTCGGCCGTCGGCCGGGTAGGCGGCGTCATCACGGCGTTCGACGTCGTCGAGTCGCATGCCGACCGCGTGGTCGTGGACATCACGTGCAACGCCACGTCCGCCGACCACGCCAACGAGATCACCGACGCGCTGGGTGAACTGCCCGGCGTCGCGGTTCGCAAGGTCTCCGACCGGACGTTCCTGATCCACCTCGGCGGCAAGCTCGAGGTGCACTCGAAGGTAGCGCTCCGTAACCGTGACGACCTCTCCCGCGCCTACACCCCGGGTGTCGCCCGGGTCTGCCAGGCGATCGCGGCGAACCCCGAGGACGCGCGCCGCCTGACCATCAAGCGCAACACCGTCGCCGTGGTCACCGACGGCTCCGCCGTGCTGGGCCTCGGCAACATCGGCCCGTCCGCCGCCCTTCCGGTGATGGAGGGCAAGGCGGTGCTGTTCAAGAAGTTCGCGGACGTGGACGCGTGGCCGGTCGTGCTGGACACGCAGGACACCGACGAGATCATCCGCACGGTCGAGCTGATCGCCCCGGCGTACGCGGGCATCAACCTCGAGGACATCGCGGCGCCGCGTTGCTTCGAGATCGAGGCGCGGCTGCGCGAGAAGCTCGACATCCCGGTGTTCCACGACGACCAGCACGGCACGGCGATCGTCGTGGTCGCGGCGCTGCGCAACGCGCTGAAGGTGGTCGGCAAGCCGCTGGACCAGTGCAAGATCGTGGTCTGCGGCGTGGGCGCGGCCGGGTCGGCGATCATCCGGCTGCTGCTGCACCGCAAGCCCGGCGACATCATCGCGGTCGACATCAACGGCATCGTCCACGCCGGCCGCGGCGACCTGGACTCGAACCTCGAGCAGATCGCGGCGCGGACCAACAAGGACGGTGTCTCGGGCAGCCTGCACGACGCCCTGGTGGGGGCGGACGTGTTCATCGGTGTCTCGGCGCCGAACCTGTTCGGTGCCGAGCAGGTCAAGACGATGGCCAAGGACCCGGTGGTGTTCGCGCTGGCCAACCCGGACCCGGAGATCGACCCGCTGGAGGCCCAGCAGTACGCGGCCGTCGTGGCCACCGGCCGCAGCGACTACCCGAACCAGATCAACAACGTGCTGGCGTTCCCCGGGGTCTTCCGTGGCCTGCTGGACGCGCACGCCCACACGATCACGGACTCGATGCTGCTGGCCGCGGCCGACGCCATCGCGGACGTGTCGGACGGCGACCGGATCAACGCCTCGTTCATCGTGCCCAGCGTGTTCGACGCGGCGGTCGCGCCCGCGGTCGCCGAGGCAGTCCGTAAGGCGGCGAACGAATCATGACCAACACGGCGCGGGTCATCACGGCCTCGAACCGGGCGGCGGCAGGCGTCTACGAGGACCGCACCGGTCCGATCATCGTCGACTGGCTGCGGGTTCGTGGCTATGACGTGCCCGCGCCGGTGGTCGTCCCGGACGGCGGTCCTGTCGCCGCGGCGCTGCGCGAGGCCGTCGCCGCCGGGGTGCACGTCGTCATCACGACCGGCGGCACCGGCATCACGCCGACCGACAGGACGCCCGAGGCCACGTCGTCGGTCCTGGACTACGAGATCCCGGGCCTGGCTGACGCGGTCCGTGCCGCCGGCCAGCCCGAGGTCCCGACCGCGGCCCTGTCCCGTGGCCTCGCGGGCGTGGCCGGAACGACCCTGGTCATCAACCTGCCGGGGTCCACGGGCGGTGTCCGTGACGGCCTTGGCGTGCTGGAGGGCGTGCTCGACCACGCTGTGGACCAGTTACGTGGCGGTGACCACGTCCGTCAGACCGGCCAGATCGTGCCCGCGAAGGTGATCCGCGCGGTCGTGACCGAGGAGACCCTCTCGGTCGAGGAGCACGCCTCGATCGTCGCCGAACGGGCCGCGGGCGCTGTGGTGTCGTTCGCCGGTGTGGTCCGTGACCACGACCGCGACAAGAGCGTTCGCGAGTTGTCGTACAGCGGCCACCCCAGCGCTGCCGAGGTCATCGAACGGGTCGCGGGGGAGATCGCCGCTTCCCGGCCCGGGTTGCGCGGGATCGCGGTCAGCCACCGGATCGGTGACCTGCAGATCGGCGACGTGGCCCTGGCGTGCGCGGTCTCCGCGGAACATCGGGCGGAGGCGTTCGCGGCCTGCTCGGACCTGGTCGACGAGGTGAAGCGGCAGCTGCCGATCTGGAAGCACCAGACCTTCACCGACGGCACCGACGAGTGGGTCAACTGCCCGTAACACCGCGGGCCCTCTTGGCGATTCAGTCATGTTCAGCCGGACCAAGGGGGCAGGCTGGTGTCGGACAAGCCGGATTTCCTGGACGAGAATCAAGAGCCTGCGCTGGGGCGGCGAGGGCCGTCCCGCAGGTCCGTGCGCGCGTTCTCGATCGTTTTCATCGCGTTCGCGCTGATCCGGGGTGCGTTGTGGGTCGTCCAGCTCGCCGGGGGCAAGGCCGGGGCAGGGAACGGCCTGATCGTGGGCGTGCTCCTCCTGGCCGGGCTGGGCATCGGGTATTGGGCCTGGTTCCGGATGCCGCCGGACGGCGAGGCACCACGCCGCCGCGGGGAACCGGTCGGCAGGCGACCCTGGCCGCCGGTGGTCGTCTGGGCTGTCCGGGTGGGTGCGACCGGCGGGCTGCTGATGATGCTGGTCATCTTCGGCTTCCAGGCCTGGTCCGGCTATGAGGAGAGCACGTGGGCCGAGACCGAGGGCGAGGTCGTCTCGCGGATGGAACGGGGCTCGAGCACCTATCTCGGCGTCTGGTTCGACAAGCACGAACCTGACGAGAACCTCGCGCTGGTCCTCGAGTGGGGAACCACTCACAAGGTCGGCGACACCGTCAGGATCCGCTACGACCCTGACGCCTCCGACGGGGTCCACGACGGCAGCCTCGCCGAGGCTCCGCAGTCGATCAGCCTGATCTGGGTGCTGCTGTTCTTCCAAGCCATGATCGCGCTGATCTGCGCCTTCTTGTCCTACTGGGCGTGGCGGACGCCCGTGAGCGGGGCCACGAGACAGAGCTGAAGCCCGGAATCCGGTCGTGTCACCGGATTCCGGGCTTCGGGTTCAGCACCCCGAGGTCACTTGGTGACCAGCTTCTGACCCGGGAAGATCAGGTTCGGGTTGCTGACGGTGCTCTTGTTCTTGTCCGCCAGGGTCTTCCAGCCGCCCTGGACGTTCTGCTTCTGGGCGATGCCCGAAAGCGTGTCGCCGACGACGACGGTGTAGTCACCGGCGCCGGTCTGGACGGGCGCGGTGGCAGGCTTCGGCGCGACCTTCGGTGCGGCCTTCGGGGTGGCCTTCTTCTGCACCGGCTTGGTGGCCTTCTTGGTGGTGGCGGGCTTCTTGGCGGCGGCGCCGCCGGCGGCGCCGGCCTTCTTGCCGCACACGGGCCAGGCGCCGATGCCCTGGGACTTCAGGACATTCTCCGCGACGCGGATCTGCTCCTCACGGGAAGCGTTGTGCGCACTGCCCTTGCCGCCGTTGGCAGCCCACGTCTTCGGGTGGAACTGGAGGCCACCGGAGTAACCGTTGCCGGTGTTGATCGACCAGTTGCCGCCGCTCTCACACTGCGCGATGGCATCCCAGTTGACGCTGCCTTCAGCCTGCGCCGGTGCCGCTGCGATCGCCAGTGGCGCGCCGACCGCGAGGCCTGCGATGGCGACGCGAGCGATGGTGCGGGTGGCGAAGGTCGGCCTGCGGTGCTTGCCGGGGTTAGTCATTTCGCTCTCACCTCCAGCGCCTGCTGCGTGCTGGCAGGGGTCACTCGGGGTTCGCCCTACCTGCCCCCGTCCGGAAGTTGTCTCTCACTCGGGGCTTGGGTCCTGCGAGCCCACCGGACGGGGTTCGGCGCTGCGGGCTCTCAGGTCTTGCCGGGTTGGTCGGGTCCAACCCGAAAGCGACCGTACGTAACCGGAACCGAGATCGGAAATTTATGAGGGCGTGACCTAGCTCACAGTAACGCCGCGCAACTCTGCGCGATCAAAGGTATATCCGCAGGTAGGAGTGCCGTTATCGGTTCGTATCCTGCCCGAGATTTTTCACTCTAAGTGAGACCTGTGTCATGCGTGTCGCAGCCCGGTTGGGCCGTTCGTGGACGTCCGTTCAGCCCCCCGCAAACGGCGGCAGGACGTCCAGCTGAACTCCGTCCGACAGCCGGGTGGCGCGTGACCGGACCGCGATCCCGTCGATCAGGAAGCTGCACGCGGTCAGCACGCCACTGAGCTTCTCGCCGTGCTGCTCGGCGATGGTCCGGGCCGCGTCGGCCAGCGTCGCGCCTGCTGGGAGGGCTATCAGCTCCTCCTCGATCCCGGCGGCGGCGCGCGCGCCCGCGAAATACCGGACCTGGACTGTGACTTTGTCACTCACCCAGGCGATTCTAGTCCCGGATAGACATACATACCGTATGTATGTTTTTATGGGCGGCATGGAGCGGAAGACCGTCCGGTTGAGCCGGGCGACCATCGACTACCGGGAGCTGGGTCAGGGGTCGCCGGTGGTGTTCGTGCACGGCCTGCTGGTCAACGGCGACCTCTGGCGGCACGTCATGCCGGCCGTGGCGGAGGCCGGAAACCGTTGTATAGCACCGGACTGGCCACTCGGCGGGCATGTGACACCGGTGCCGGACGCCGACCTGACGCCGCCGGGCCTCGCCGGCATGATCGCCGAGTTCCTGGACACAATGGACCTGAGCGACGTCACGCTTGTGGCGAACGACACCGGCGGCGCGCTCGTTCAGCTTCTGCTGACAAGGAATCCGGAGCGGATCGGCCGGGTCGTGCTGACCCCTTCGGACTGTTTCGAGTACTTCCTCCCGCCGCTGTTCGCGCCGTTGCCGAAGCTCGCGAAGGTGCCGGGCTTCGTCTGGTTGCTCGCCAACGCGGCCCGTCCGCGCTGGGTCCAACGACTGCCGATCGCCTTCGGATACCTGGCAAAACGCCCTTTTCCCGATGAGATCGCCGACTCGTACCTCGCGCCGAGCCGCCGGAGCAAGGCGATCAGGAAAGACGTGACGAGGTTCCTCCGGACCATCCATAAACGACACACCTTGGCCGCCGCGGCGAAACTCGGCGACTTCACCAAGCCGGTGCTGCTCGCGTGGGCCAGGGAGGACAAGGTGTTCCCGGTCACGCTCGCGTACCGGCTGGCGGACGTCCTGCCCGACGCGACCGTCGTCGAGATCCCGGACAGTCTCACGTTCGTGCCCGAGGACCAGCCGGCCGTACTCGCTGACGCGATCGTGCGGTTCGTCACGGCAAACTAGGCGGCATGCCGCGAACCCAGCAGGACCGATCGAGGGCGACGCGGGCAGCGTTGATCAAGGCCGCCCGGCCGCTGTTCGCCGAGCGGGGATACCCGAACGTCGCGGCCGACGAGATCGTCGCGGCCGCCGGGCTGACCCGTGGCGCGTTGCACCACCATTTCAAGGACAAACAAGGCCTGTTCCGTGCGGTGTTCGAGCAGATCGAGGCCGAACTGAGCGCCGAGATCGAGGCCGCCATGGACGCGGCCCCGGACGTGCCGGCCCGGCTGGCGATCAGCCTGCGGGCGTTCCTCGACGCCTGTCAGCGGCCGGAAGTGCTGCGGATCGCCTTGCAGGACGCGCCGACCGTGCTCGGCTGGGACGCCTGGCGTGAGATCGAGTCGGAGCACGGCCTGAGGCTGATCGACGACCTGCTGCGGCGGGCGGCCGCGGCGGGCGTGCTGGCGCATGAGCCCTCGGAGGTGCTGGCCCGGTTCGTCTTCAGCCTGCTGGTCGAGGCCGTCATGGTGATCGCGCACGCCGACGACGCCGATCATGCGCGTCACCAGGTGGAGTTGTCCCTCGGCATCATGCTGTCCGGCCTGCTCAACGCGCCTGGTTGAGCCGACGGCCCGTTGTCCTGCTCATGGGCGTTTCCGCCAGCTATGATGTCTTTAGAGCAAAGCTTGTCAGTAGCTAAGCCTCTTAGTTCGTAAGATACTGGAGGCTCGGAGGAGTGGTGTGCCATGTCGACCTCGACCGAGCGCGGCACGTATCCGGTGCCCCCGGACGAGCTGGCGCGGTTCGGCGACATGGGCCGCGAGATGAGCGGCCTGACCGTGCTGTTCCACTCCCGGATCGCCGACAGCATGGGCGTGTCCGCGACCGACTACAAGTGCCTGGACATCGCGATGCGCGTGGACGAGCCGCTGACCGCCGGTCAGATCGCCAAGTTGTCCGGCCTGTCGACGGGCGCGGTCACCGGCGTGATCGACCGGCTGGAGAAACACGGCTTCGTCCGGCGGGTGCGTGACCCGCACGACCGCCGCAAAGTCCTCGTCGAGGTCACCAAGGTCGACGAGAGCAAGTACGACCACCTGTTCACCGGGCTCGTCGAGGGCATGCAAGACGTGCTGTCCCGGTTCACGCCGCAGGAGCGGGCGGTCATCGAACGGTTCCAGCGCGAGATGATCGACCGGTTCCGCCGGGACGCGTTCGCCGAACTGGACAAACGCTGATGCCCCGGTTCCGGTTCGCCGAGGCCGCCAAACTGCTCGGCGTCAGCGACGACACCGTCCGGCGCTGGGTCGACGCCGGCGAGCTCTCCTCGGGCCTGGACGCCTCCGGCCGCAAGGTCGTCGACGGCGCCGAACTGGCCGAGTTCGCCCGGTCACACGCCAACGAAGTGCCCGACCCCTCCGGGATCGGGCGATCCGCCCGGAACCGGTTCGTCGGGCTGGTCACGTCGATCGTGATCGACAAGGTGATGGCGCAGGTGGAAATGCAGTGCGGGCCGCATCGGATCGTCTCCCTGATGTCCGCCGAGGCCGTGCGGGAACTTGGTCTTGAACCGGGCTCGCTCGCGGTGGCTGTGGTGAAGGCGACGACCGTGATGGTGGAAACCCCATAGTCCACGTCGGATACCTTCTTCGTATGGGTTTCCTGGGGCGCATCAGACGGGGGTTCGGTCGGGGGCGGACACCCGAGGAACAGTTCACGGACGATTTCGTGGCCACCATCAACCGGCTGCCCGGGATCGCGAAGATCACCAGGACCGACGGGTTCGGCATCGACGTGCGGCGGGTGGGGGAGACCGGCGCGCACTCGATCTTCCTGGGCAACCTGTTCGCCGAGGTCGAACACCTTTCGCCGGCCGAGCGCAAGGAAGCGGTGCACCAGTTCGTCGCGGCGATGTTCGCCCAGCCGGACGAGCCGGAGAGCTGGGAGGCGGCCGCGCCGCGCCTGCGGCCGGTGCTGCGGACCGCCTCGTACGCCCAGGCCGGGCAGGTCGGCGGGATCACCGTGGCGAGCAGGCCGGCGTTGCGGCACCTGGTCGAGATGATCGTGATCGACCACGAGCACCGGATGAGCCTGGTCAACTCGGACAGCCTGGAGGAGTGGGGAGTCACCTTCGACGAGGCGTACCGGCGAGGTGCGCAGAACCTGATGGTCGAAGGCACCCATCTGGCCCGGCTGGACAACGGCGTACTGGCCGTGGCCAGTGAGGACACCTACGAGTCGTCCCGGCTGGTGGTCCCGGGCTGGCTGGCCGGACTCGGCGAGGAGGTCGGCATCCAGCCGGTGGCGGTGGTGCCGTCCCGCGACATGATGCTGATCGCCGACGAGCGGGACGACGCGGCCGTCCGGTGGATGCTCGACGAGGCGCTGAAAATCTTCGCCGACCACCCGCGCTGGCTTTCCCCGGTTCCGTACAAAGCGGACGAGGACGGCGACATCGTCGCTTGGCGGCCGTCCGTGGGCCATCCCGCGTATGCGGCCGTGCGGTTGGCGGAGCGGACCCTGGAGACCTACGAGTACCGCGAGCAGCGCAACCGGATGGAGCGGCTGTTCCGGCAGGCTGGGGAAGACCTCCAGATCGCCGAGTACGAAGTGGGCACGGGATCGGACGGGCTGGCTCGGAGCGTGACCACCTGGCCGCGCGGGCACGACGCTCTGCTGCCGTATGCCGATGACATTCTTTTCCCGGCGGACGGCGGGGCGTTCCGCGTGCCGTGGTCGACGGTGGCCGAAGTGCTCACCACCGAGTGGGAGGAAGCGCTGACCACACCGCCACGGCGCCGGACCCTGCGGTGGCCGGACGAAGAGGTGCTGGGGAAGCTGCGGTCGCAGTCTTCCGACGTGTAGCGCTCAGTCCTCAGGCGTGTGCGGCAGTTCGACGATCAGGCACGGTCCGCCCACGAACAGGCCGCCGTCGATGCCGAGGACCTTGCCGCCCGCGTACTCGTAAGGCGCTTCGACCTGGGCGGGCAGGATGCCCAGCTGGTCGGCGATGACGCTGTGGCCGTGCACGATCTGCCTGCCGCCGAGGATGTCCAGGAACTGCTCGGCGACCTCGGTTCCCTGCGGGCCGCGGAAGGAGTACCGCGTCGTCATCCGGCGCCAGCACTCCCACCATTCGCCCAGGTCGTCCGAGGCCAGCAGCTCGCGGACGGCTTCGTTGATCTGGTCGACCGTCTCGCCCCACTGCAGGTACTCGATGGTGTCGGAGTGCATCAGCAGGTGGTCCGCCACCAGCGCCAGCACCGGCCGGGACGTCAGCCACTCCAGGTGTCCGGGCGTCAGGCCCTCCTGGTCGGCCGGTTGGCCGCCGTTGATCTCCCAGCTGCGGGCGAAACTGCGCGGCCCGAAGTCCGAGGGCACGTCCGTGTCGCCGAAGCGGTGCATGCCCAGCATCAGGATCTCGTGGTTGCCGAGCAGGCTGTCGACCATCCCGCCGGACTCGGGTGCCTGCTCGCACAGCCGCATGACGAGGTCGATCACGCCGATGCCGTCCGGCCCGCGGTCGACGAAGTCACCGAGGAACCACAGGCGGGTTTCCCCGCCGGACCAGTTCGTCTCCTCGTCGACCAGGCCTTTCGCCCGCAACGCGGCTGCCAGCTCGGCGCGGTGCCCGTGCACGTCCCCGATCACGTAGGTCCGTCGCTCATCCCGCACGGATGGAGACGATACGAGCTTCATCAGTCGAACGGATTCAAGGTATGCCCAATCAGGTCCGCGATTGAATTGATCACCCTGGTCGGGCGGTACGGGTACTGCTCGGCCGTGTGCTCGTTCGAGATCCCCGTCAGCACCAGGATGGTGGCCAGTCCGGCCTCCAGGCCCGAGCGTACGTCGGTGTCCATCCGGTCGCCGATCATCAGCGTGTTCTCCGAATGCGCGCCGAGCGAACGCAACGCCGAGCGCATCATCAGCGGGTTCGGCTTGCCGACGAAGTACGGGCTGAACCCGGTGGCCCGCTCGATCAGCGCGGCCACCGCACCGGTCGCGGGCAGCGAGCCCTCCCGGGACGGGCCGGTCGCGTCCGGGTTGGTCGCGATGAACTTCGCGCCTTCCTCGACCAGGCGGATCGCCTTGGTGATCGCGGTGAAGCTGTACGTCCTGGTCTCGCCGAGGACCACGTAGTCCGGGTCGCGGTCGGTCAGCACGTAACCGATCTCGTGCAACGCCGTGGTCAGGCCGGCCTCGCCGATCACGAAGGCCGAGCCGCCGGGCCGTTGCGAGTCCAGGAACCGCGCGGTGGCCAGCGCGGACGTCCAGATCGAGGTCTCGGGAACGTCAAGACCTGTCCGAAGCAGCCGCGCCCGCAGGTCGCGTGGCGTAAAAATAGAGTTGTTGGTCAGCACATGGAACCGGATGTCGTTGGCACGCAGTTCAGCGAGGAACTCGTCCACGCCGGGGACGAGGTGGTCCTCGTGGACAAGCACACCGTCCATGTCCATCAGGTAGTTCCAGGTCATGGGGACATGATCGCAGTGTCGCGCGCGCCAGGCCCTTGCGGCCGTCCTGATGGGCTTGACCGCCCATCCGGCGGACGATAGGAATGGCGACTGGAGTAACGGCGAGGAGTCGAGTTGGGTCGCAGGCACAAGCCGAGTCGCTGGCCGGTCAACTGGACCGTCGTCGGCGTTGCCGCTGTGCTCACCCTGGTCATCGGAATTGTGGTGGCCTTCCTCGTCAACGACGAGAAGCGCAGCGGGATCGTGGTGCCCGCGCCGAGCTCCGCGCCGCCCGTGCTGATCAAGCCGACCGGGCAGTCCGCCGGCCTGGAACCCGCGGTGAGCGCGTCGACCCTGCCAGGCCGGTAGCGAACACCCCTAAGGTGAGATGGACCACACAGTCGGGAGGCTCGCCGTGACTCGTCCTAGCTACGCCTCGGGTACGTCGACCGTGCCGTTGCTCGGGGACACCATCGGAGACGACTTCGACCGGACGGTTGCCCGGTTCCCTGACCGGGAGGCGCTCGTCGAACGCGCGTCAGGCCGCCGGTGGACCTATCGGGAACTGTCCGACGAGATCACGGCGGTCGCCCTCGGCCTGTTGGCCTCGGGCGTGCGCAAGGGCGACCGGGTCGGCATCTGGTCGCCCAACTGTGCGGAGTGGACGTTCGTCCAGTACGCGACCGCGAAGATCGGCGCGATCCTGGTCAACATCAACCCGGCCTACCGGGTGCACGAGCTCTCCTACGTGCTCAACCAGTCCGGCATCCGCACGCTGGTCTCGGCGTCCTCGTTCAAGACGTCGGACTACGCCGCGATGATCGCCGAGGCCCGGCCGAACTGCGCCGCCCTCCAGGACGTGGTGCTGCTGGACAGTCCGGAGTGGACGCGGCTGGTCGAGACCGGGCGGGCCGGTGATCCCGCGAGGCTGGCGGAGATCCAGCTCTCCCCGGACGATCCGATCAACATCCAGTACACGTCCGGGACCACGGGCTTTCCCAAGGGCGCGACCCTGTCGCACCACAACATCCTGAACAACGGGTACTTCGTCGGTGAGGGCTGCCGCTACACCGAGGAGGACCGGGTGTGCATCCCGGTGCCCTTCTACCACTGCTTCGGGATGGTGATGGGAAACCTGGCCTGCACGTCGCACGGCGCGTGCATGGTCATCCCGGCGCCGTCGTTCCAGCCCGCCGAGACACTCGCCGCGGCGGCCGAGGAGAAGTGCACGTCCTTGTACGGCGTGCCGACCATGTTCATCGCGATGCTGGCGGAGCCGGACTTCGACTCGTACGACCTGTCGAGCCTGCGGACCGGGATCATGGCCGGGTCACCGTGCCCGGTCGAGGTGATGAAGCAGGTCATCGAGCGCATGGGGATGAACGAGGTGACGATCTGCTACGGCATGACCGAGACGTCCCCGGTCTCGACACAGACCACCGCCGAGGACTCGCTGGACCGCCGGGTGTCCACTGTGGGCAGAGTGCACCCGCACCTGGAGGTCAAGGTGGTCGACCCGGAGACCGGATTGACCGTGCCCCGCGGCACACCGGGCGAGTTCTGCACCCGCGGCTACTCGGTGATGCTGGGCTACTGGGAGGAACCGGAGAAGACCGCGGAGGCCATCGACGCCGCCCGCTGGATGCACACCGGTGACCTCGCGGTGATGGACGACGAGGGCTACCTGAGCATCACCGGCCGGATCAAGGACATGGTGATCCGTGGCGGCGAGAACATCTATCCCCGGGAGATCGAGGAATTCCTCTACACGCACCCGGACATTCTTGACGCACAGGTGATCGGCGTACCGGACGAACGCTACGGCGAGGAGCTGATGGCGTGGGTCCGGATGCGTGAAGGCGCGCAACCGTTGACGGCCGGGACACTGAAGGAGTTCTGCGCGGGCAAACTCGCGCATTACAAGGTGCCGCGGTACGTGCACGTGGTCGACGAGTTCCCGATGACGGTCACCGGGAAGATCCGCAAGGTCGAGATGCGCGAGGAAGCCAGGAAGATCCTCGGCCTGTAGGGCGGGGTCGCATCAAGGGCCGCATACCCTGACTCGGCGCGGTTTGACACGGGAATCCCGCGGGCGGCCTCGGAGCGGCAGGCCGGGGAGGCCCTCCATGGACGCAGTGCTTGAACACCCGGTTCAGCCGTCGGGCCTCTGAAGCACGGACGAGTTCACGGCCGCCCTTCCCCGTGTGAAACCGCGCCGCACCCCGGGGCCGATGACACTCGGAACCCGCCTGGCTCTCGCCGTACCGCATGGGAATTTCAGGGTGCCGGAAAGGTCGACACGGGGTGCCGGAAAGGTCGACACGGGGTGCCGGAAAGGTCGACACGGGGTGCCGGAAAGGTCGACACGGGGTGCCGGTGCGGGTTACCGGCTAGCCTGACTGTGTGACCAAATGGGGAGTGGTGGCCACCGGCAAGATCGCGGATATCGTGACCTCGGACATGGCCCTGGTGCCGGACGCCGAAGTCGTCGCGGTTTCCTCGCGCAGTACGCCGAAAGCGGAGGAATTCGCCCGCAAACACGGGATACCCCGGTTCTACGGCGACTACCACGACATGCTGGCCGACCCGGACGTGGAGGTCGTCTACGTCGCCACCCCGCACAGCAGTCACTACATCGTGGCCAGGAACGCTTTGCTGGCAGGCAAAGCCGTGCTGTGTGAGAAGCCGATCACGGTGACGCTCAAGGACGCCGAGCGGCTCGTCGAGCTGGCTCGCAAACAGAAGGTCTTCCTGATGGAGGCGATGTGGACCCGCTTCAACCCGTTGGTCAAGCGCGTCCGTGAGCTCGTCGCCGAAGGTGCCGTCGGCTCGATCCGCAGTGTGCACGCGGACTTCGGCGGTCCGTCCGCGCACGATCCGGCGCACTGGCTGTGGGATCCGGCCGCGGGTGGCGGATCCCTGCTGGACTTGGGCGTCTACCCGGTCTCGTTCACGCACATGCTTCTCGGTGCACCGGAAAGCATTGCCGCGCACGGAACCCTGATCGACGGCGTGGACGCCGAGGCCGCGCTCCTCCTGCGTTACCAGAACGGGTCTTTCGCGCAGTTGTCGTCGTCGCTGGTCGGTTACTACTCGAAGGCCGCGACGGTTGTCGGCACGGCGGGCCGGATCGAGATCCCGCCGTTGTTCTACCGTCCCACCGAATTCACCGTGGTCCGGCCAGACCGGCCCGACGAGAAGCATTCCCTGGAGATCCAGGGGCACGGGTACCACTACCAGATCGCCGAGGTCGTCAAGCGCGTCCAGGCGGGGCAGACCGAGAGCCCGGACATGCCGCTGGACGAGACCCTCGCGGTCATGCGTACCCTCGACGAAGCCCTTGACCAGCTCGGCGTCAGCTACCGGTGACGGTCAGCCAGATCAACGCCAGGTTCAGCGTGATCACCAGCGCGGCGATCACCCAGGCCAGCGCGGTGGTGACCCGGTGGTTGACGTTCGCGCCCATCAGGCCGCGCGAGGAAGTCAGGCGTACCAAGGGGATCAGCGCGAACGGGATGCCGAACGACAGCACCACCTGGGAGATCACCAGTGCCCACGACGGGTCCACGTTGAACGCCAGCAACACCACGGCGGGCACGAGCGTGAGCAAACGCCGGGCCAGCAACGGAATCCGCCGCCGCAACAGGCCGCCCATCACCACGGCCCCGGCGTAACACCCGACCGACGTCGACGCCAGACCGGAAGCCAGCAACCCGAGCGCGAACAGCAACGCGATGCCGCCGCCGAGGTGATCACCGATCGCCGCGTGCACGCCGGAAAGCGTGTCCACGCCGTCGATCCCGGCTAACGCGCTCGCGGCCAGCAGCAACATGGCCAAGTTCACGGCACCCGCGAACACCATCGCCGCACCGACGTCGTAGCGGGTCGCGTTGAGCAGACGGCCCAACGAAGGCCCGGTCTGCACCCCGTGCCGGTCACGCGCGAGAGCCGAGTGCAGGTAGACCGCGTGCGGCATCACCGTCGCCCCCAGCATCCCCGCCGCCAGCAGGACGCTCTCCGGGCCGGCGAACTGCGGCACCAGGCCACCGGCCACACCGGAACCGGACGGCGGCGAGACGAACAACCCGGCGGCGAAGCCGATCGCGATGATCAGCAGAAGTCCGGTGATGACCCGTTCGAAGGGCCGCTGCCCGGCCCGGTCCTGCACCAGCAGCAAGCAGGTCGACACCACGCCGGTGATCAGGCCGCCGGCCAGCAGGGGCAGGTCGAACAGCAGGTTCAACGCGATCGCGCCGCCCAGCACCTCGGCCAGGTCGGTCGCCATCGCCACCACCTCGGCCTGCGTCCAGTAGCCGAGCCGGGCCGGTGTGGACAGCCGGTCCCGGACTGCCTCGGGCAACGACAGTCCGGTGACCAGCCCGAGTTTCGCGGAGAGGTACTGCACGAGCCCGGCCATCACGTTCGCGACGACGACCACCCACACCAGCAGGTAGCCGAACTGCGCCCCCGCGGCCGTGTTGGTGGCCACGTTGCCGGGGTCCACGTAGGCGATCGCGGCGACGAACGCCGGTCCCAGCAGGGCCGCACCGGCTCGGAACCGGGTGATCCGGGGCTTGAGGGCACTGGCGAGCGACAACGGACCTCCCACGACGAACCGGCCGTGCCGAGAGATTACTGCGACTTACCTGCGACAACGTCCGCGAAGACCTTCGCGTCCTCTGCGCCGAACTGGTCCTCCAGCACCTCGGGTGAGTAGTCCAGGTCGATCTGGGCGACCGGCGTGCCCCGGGCCGACGAGATGGCTCCGAGCCGGCGCTGGGCGCGGTCACCAGCGTAAGCGACGTACTCCCGCGGATCGGACTCGAACGGGCGCGGCTCCTCGAACTGGCTGCCGACCCACTCGATCATGTTCAACGCGATCGGCAGCAACTCGCCCATGCGCTGGATGACCGCGTCGAACAGCGAGTCGTCCGCGGCGACGTGCCTGCGGCAGGTGAACGTGCCCCACGCCATGTGCCTGCGCTCGTCGTCGCCGATCCGGCGGACGAGTTCCTGCATGCCGGGCAGGATGCCGCGGCTGGTGCAGATCTTCTGCCACGCGTAGTAGCCCGTCAGGGCCAGCGTCCCCTCGATCACGTGGTTGTACGTCACCGAGGCGCGGATCTGGTTGAGCGGGCTCGGATCGTGTTCGAGGACCGCGAGCGAGTTGGGCAGTTCGTCGTAGAAAAGCTTGCGGTAGTAAGGGTTCTCGCCGACGAACGAGTGCAGGTCGCCGGTCAGCCCGACCGCGTCCATCCAGCGCCGGAACACCTCCGTGTGTTTGGCTTCCTCGAACGCGAACTGCGTGAGGTACATCTCGTCGGCGATCCGGCCCTCGGCGGCCATCGCCTTCATGAACGGCTGGATGTCCTCGGTGACCGCCTCCTCGCCGGCGATGAACTGCGCGCACAGGTACGTCGCCGACCGGCGTTCCTCGTCGGTCAGCGTCTCCCAGTCGGCCCGGTCCTTGCCGAAGTCGACGTCGGCCGGGTTCCAGAACCTGGCGTTGCCCTTGACGAACAGCCTGAGCGGGAACGAGTCCCAGTTGAGGCCGCCCGCGCGCAGCGAGGCGAAGCCCGTCCGCAGTTCGGATGTCGTGTCGGTCATGACTGGCTCCTTTGCCGATGACGATCAGGAATGGGCCTCGATCGCGGGCAGGACCACCGCGCACACCGCGTCGGCGGCTTCGGACGGCGTCCCGCCGGGCAGCAACATGTGGCTGACGGCGAGCCGGACGACGGTCTCGGCGATCAGCGCGGCGGGTTCCGGCGGCAACGCGGGGACCCGCTCGGCCAGGTTGCGGACGGTCTGCTCGATGGCGGGCCGGAACACCGGTTCGGCCCGGGTGGTCAGGAACGGCAACAGGTCCTCGGCCTGCGCGCCGCCCAGGACCGAGGCCACGAGGCGGTTCTCGCGGCCGTGCCGGACGGTGTGCTCGACCGTCGCGTGCAGACCTGACGCCAGGTCTTCCGTCGCGCGCCAGCGTTCCTCGCTGCCGCTGAGGAACTCCGCGACCGTCCGCAACGCGACCGCGTCGACCAACGCGGACTTGCTGCCGAACTCGTTGTAGACCGTCTGCCTGCTCACCCCGGCGCTGGTCGCCACGTCGATCATCCGCAGCCCGGCGAAACCCCGTTCGGCCAGCAGTTCGGCGGCTGCGTCCAGCAGCGTTTCGCGTAACGACAGCCGCACCCGTTCGGCGAACGGTGTGATCTCCGTCATGGCCCCAGTGTTGACACGGACTGTGACCGTGTCAACAGCCTGGACTCGATTGAGGGGTTCGTAAAGTCACCTAGGGTGATGACGTGACCCTGACTGTCGGCTTTGACCTGGACATGACGCTGATCGACGCGCGGCCCGGCATCCTCGTGGCGATGACCGCCCTGGCCGAGGAGACCGGTGTGGCGATCGACGGTGAGTTCATCGTGGCCAACATGGGCCCGCCGTTGCGCGACATGTTCCTTGCCGTCGGCATCCCCGAGGACACGGTGGACGGGTTGGTGACGCGGTTCCGCGCCTCGTACCCGGAGATCGTGATCCCCAGGACCGTGCCCATGCCTGGCGCCGAGGCCGCGTTGGCCGCCGTCAGGGCCGCGGGCGGACGGACGGTGATCGTCACGGCGAAGTACCAGCGCAACGCCGAACTGCACATCGAGGCGCTGGGCTGGGACGTCGACCACCTGATCGGGGACCTGTGGTCGGCGGGCAAGGCGGAAGCGCTGAAACTGCACGGCGCCGGCGTGTACGTCGGAGATCACATCGGTGACATGAAAGGCGCGGCGGCGGCGGGCGCACTGGCGGTCGGCGTGACGACCGGGCCGTGTGACGCCGCCATGCTGACCGAGGCCGGCGCCGACGTGGTGCTCGCCAGCCTGGCCGACTTCCCTGACTGGTTCAGCGCCGCCGCACCACGCTGAGAATCCCCAGTCCCAGGCCGATCGGCAGCAGCATCGCCGCGACGTACAGCCAGACGGACAGATTGGTCTGCCCGGTGGCGTACAGCACGAACACCGCGATGATCGCGATCAGGCCCACGACGAACATCGCCACGGCCGCGGGCAACAGGCTGAACTTCGACACAGGCAGCAGAGTATGCGCTACGCCGGGACCCCGGTTTGGCATAGGCTGGTACGACGCGTCCTGGGCGTGCCCGGGGCGCGTTAGTCGTGCGGCGTGGAGGGTGGAAACCGCGCGGCTGATGGAGTCGACGAGGGAACGGTGAGAGCTGTGCCGACCGGACGGGTCAAATGGTACGACTCGGAGAAGGGCTTCGGGTTCGTCACGCAGGACGGCGGGGAGGACGTGTACGTCCGTGCTTCCGCGCTGCCGCCTGGCGTGACGGGACTCAAGGCGGGACAACGCATTGAGTTCGGGGTGGCGGACGGCCGCCGTGGCCCGCAGGCGCTTTCGGTGCGGTTGATCGATCCGATGCCCTCGGTCGCCGAGGCGCGCAGGCGCCCGGCGGAGGAGCTGCACGGCCTCGTCGAAGACATGATCAAGTTGCTGGAAGCCAAGGTGCAACCGGACCTGAGGCGGGGCCGCTACCCGGATCGCAAAGCCACCAAGCGAATCGCCGAAGTAGTCCGCGCCGTAGCCCGCGAACTGGACCCGTAGGGGCTCATCTCGTGAGTGGCTACGCCGGTTCTTCGTGAGTGGTTTGTCCCGGTACCAGAACTAACCACTCACGACACGCGTCCCAGCCCGGCTGGTTCGCGTCTGTCGTGAGTGGTTAGTTCGGATTACAGCTATGCGCATGCATGGGACAAACCACTCACGAGAGCACCCTCAGGGACCAGCTGGCGTCGACGCCGAAGTAGAGTTCTTTGTTCTCGTTCGAGCCCAGTTCGCCTATTCGCTGCACTTCCACGTGCATCAGCTGGTCGCCTGCCGTGGGCGTCCGGAGCGTGTACGCGTAGGTTTCGCCTGCGCGGAACAGTGATGAGCGGGCCTTCTGCACTGAGCCGTCGGCCGCTCGATAACGGAACACCACGAGCCATGGTGCGTCCGCGACTTGCCTGGGCACGGAAATGTTCAGCGGCTTTCCGCCGGGTACGGGCAGTTCGCCGGTCGGCTGGCATTCCTCGAGCGCCGGGTCGCAGACGGGCGACGGCGTGATCCGCACGGTCTCGCCGTCGGCGAAGAACGTGACCTCCGGGTCGTGCGGCGCGGCGCAACCCGCGAGCAGCAGTCCGCCCGTCACCAGCGAGGCAATTCCAAATCGGCGCACGGTCGGAAGACTACGGGGTTTCGGTGCCCGCCCGCCGCGCCGGGGTGGCCCGGCGCACCACGTTGAGCAGGGAGTTCCCCTTCGTCGCGAGGATCGTCTGGACCATCCCGAGCGCCAGTAGGAGCGAGATCACCAGGAAACCGACCCAGAACGTGGTCGGCAGCAGCACGCCCAGCGCGCCACCGAACACCCAGCCGAGCTGCAGCACGGTCTCCGACCGGCCGAACGCGGACGCGCGCGACTCCTCCGGCAGGTCGTGCTGGATCACCGCGTCCAGGCTGTTCTTCGCCAGGGCCGCGGCCGTCGACGCGATCAGGCTGACGATGGCCATCGTGCCGATGCCCGGCAGGATCGTGGCGACCACGGTCGCCGTGACACACGCGACCACGCAGCCGAGCACCATCTGATCAGGCCTGGACACGAGCAGTTTGGAGCCGATGGCGTTGCCGCCGAAGCTGCCGATGCCCGCCGCGGCCGCGATGATGCCGAGCAGCAGCAACTGCTGGGCCGGTTTGCCCTCGGTCTCCGCGCGGATCGCGAACGCCGAGAACATCATCAGAAAGCCGGTCAGCACCTTGACGGTTCCGTTGGCCCACAACGAGATCACCACGTGCTGGCCCATCGGCTGGCGGGTCGGCCGCTTCGGCGTCGCCGACAGCGTCGCGGGCACCTCGCCCTCGGTCACCTCGACCCACGCCGGAATCCGCATGCCCTGCACCGCGCCCGCGACACAGATCGCCGCGGTGAACCACAACGCGGCCTCGGAGTTGAAGATCTGCGTCAGCCCCGCGGCGATCCCGCCGAACACCATGCCCGCCACCAGGCCGAAGGTCGTCAGCCGGGCGTTGGTCTTGGACAGCGTGATCTCCGGCGGCAGGACTCTCGGCGTGACCGCCGCCTTGAGGACCGTGAACGACTTCGACAGCACCATCTTGCCGAGCGCGGCCGGGTACAGCAGCCACGAGTCGAAGTTGGTGGCCATCACGACGCACATCAACGCCTGGCCCGCGGAGGCCACGCACATGGCGAGCCTGCGGCCGCGCTGGATCCGGTCGAGCGCGGGCCCGATCACCGGCGCGACCAGCGCGAACGGTGCCACGGTGATCAGCAGGTACAGCGCGATCTTGCCTTTGCTGCTGTCCGCGCTCGCGGCGGCGAAGAACAACGTGTTCGCCAACGCGACGGCCATGGCGGCGTCGCTGGCGTAGTTCAGCATCGTCGCGTACGTCAGCGACGTGAGACCGGACTTCTCGGCACCGTCGGCCTTCGCGGCGCGCTTGAACGCGTGCACCGCTTGCTGCGTCAGCTGCTTGCTGCGCAGCGCCGCCACACGCGTGACGGTGAGCTTCTTGGGCATGTGGGGGATGCCCCCGCGCGGCAGCGCCGCGGCTTCCGCACCGTGATGCGCCTCGGGCGGCTGTTGCTCGGGTTGTTGCCGGGGAGGCTGCTGCCGAGGCGGTTCGTCGTAGTAGTCGTACGGGCCCGTGTGGCCGGTACGAGGCACCGGATAGCCGTCAGGGCCATAACGGGTCGACGGCGGCGGGGGCGGCTGCTCACGGCGTAACGGGGTGGTCTGCCGGTACTCCTCCGGCACGGGCGGCGGCGGTGGAGGCGGCTGGCGCCTCGGCGGCGGAGGCGGAGGTGGCTGCCGGCGCTCGCTGAACTGCTGCGGCTGCCGGGCAGTCCACTTACGGGTCTTCTTCGGGTTCCGGCCCTTGGCAGGCCGGTCCCCGCCTTGGTCGTCAGAGCCGGAACGAAGCACAACTCCATCCTGCCGTAAAGCCCTGGCCGCCACACACGGAGATACCTAACCGGCCGTGACGAACTTCACCCGGAACATCTTCGGCCACAACTTGCCCGTGACCAGGAACTCGTCCGTTCCGGGGACGGCGGCGACGCCGTTGAGCACGTCCGTGTTCGCCCGTTCCGCGGGCGTCAGCAGTCCGGTCAGGTCGATCGTGGCCGTGACAGACCCGGACGCCGGGTCGATCCGCACGACGGTGTCGGTCTGCCACACGTTCGCGTACACCCCGTCCGGCGTGCATTCCAGCTCGTTGAGCCGGGTGACCGGCTCGCTGCCCGAGCGCACCCGGACCTCGCCGACGGGATCGAAGCTGTCCTGGTCGCGGAAGGTCAGCTTGTCGGTGCCGTCGCTCATCACGAGGCGCTGCCCGTCGTGGCACAGCCCCCAGCCCTCGCCGGTGTACGGCACCCGCCTGACCTCGGCGAGCGTCTGCTTGTCCCGCTGGATCGCCACGCCGTCCTTCCAGGTCAGCTGCCAGATCGCGGACCCGGTGACGGTCACGCCCTCCCCGAACATCGGCGACGGCAGGTCGACCTTCTTCGCCACCCGCGCGGTCCGCGGGTCGACCTCGCGGACGCTGGACTCGCCTTCCAGGCCGGTTCCCTCGTACAGGCGGTCGCCGTCGAGTTCGAGGCCCTGGGTGAACGCCTTCGGATCGTGCGGCAGCACCTCGACGACCTCGGCCCGCATCCGCACGGGCCCTGGCTCCGCATTCGGAGCAGTGCTGGTGCCGCAAGACGCCAGCAATACGCAGGCCGTGAGAACAACGTGCACCTTCACGCGGGAAGGGTGACACACGTGGTGCACAATCTTCGTGATGAGCACGACGCCCGAACTAGACGCTGCCCTCGCCGGCGCGGTGGAGCGCGCCCGCGCTGCCGCCCGTGAAGAAGCCGGTGACGAGGTCGGTGCGCACGTGGGTGTGCAGCCGGAGAGCGAAGCCGCGGTCACGCACCGGTTCGAGGCCGACAAGCCCGGCTACCGCGGCTGGCACTGGGCCGTCACGGTGGCCAACGCCGGTCCCGGCACCGAGGTGACCGTGAGCGAGGTCGTGCTCGTGCCCGGGCCCGACGCGCTCGTGGCTCCGGCGTGGGTGCCGTGGCAGCAGCGGGTGCAGGCCGGTGACCTCGGTGTCGGCGATCTGCTGCCGACGTCCCCCGACGACCCGCGGCTCGTGCCCGCGTACGTGCAGTCCGACGACGAGGCCGTGGAAGAGGTCGCGCGGGAGATCGGCCTCGGCCGCGTCCGCGTGATGTCCCGGCCGGCTCGCCAGGACGCGGCCGCGCGCTGGCAGGACGGTGAGTTCGGGCCGCGCTCGGACATGGCCCGCAGCGCGCCGGAACACTGCGGCACGTGTGGCTTCTACCTGCCGGTCGCAGGCTCCTTGCGGGCCGCGTTCGGCGTCTGCGGCAACGAGATCTCGCCGGCCGACGGGCACGTCGTGCACGTCCAGTACGGCTGCGGCGCCCACTCGGAGCTGCGGATCGACCAGGGGTCGCCGGTGCTCGTGGCGGACCTGATCTACGACGACTCGTTGCTGGACGTCGAGCGGGCCCCGGCAGAGTGAGCAACGACGAATTGCTTGTCGGCACGGACCCTTTCGGCACGCGGCGCTTACGAGAGGCAGTGCTGGCAGCGTGGAGCGCCTCGCCGACGCGGTTCCGTGAGGACGCGAACGCCGAGGAAGACCTGCGGCTCGGCGCGTACCGCGATCGGCTGCTGGTGGAACTGGCCCAGAACGCCGCCGACGCGGCCGGGTTCGGCGGACGGCTCCGGCTGTCCATTGTGGACAACGAGCTGCGGGCGGCCAACACCGGCGCGCCGCTCGACGCCGACGGCGTCGCGGCCCTGGCTTCGCTGCGTGCTTCGGCGAAGCGGGACATCCTCGGCACGGTCGGGCAGTTCGGCGTCGGTTTCTCCGCCGTCCTGTCGGTGACCGACGAGCCCGAGGTCGTCTCCACCACCGGCTCGGTCCGGTTCTCCGCGCGGCGGACCCGGGAGATCCCCGAGATCCAGGACCACGTGGCCGCACGCGCCGGCCAGGTGCCGGTGTTGCGCCTGGTCTGGCCGACCGCCTCGGTGCCGCCCGAGGGCTTCGACACCGAGGTCCGGCTGCCGTTGCGGCCGGACGTCGACCAGGACGCGCTGCTGGCGGGCTTCCGTGAGCAGGCGCCGGACCTGCTGCTGGCGTTGCCCGGTCTGGCGTCGATCGAGGTCGGCGACTCGCGGTGGACCAGCACCGACTCCGCCGACACGGTGGTGCTGACCGGCCCGGAGGGCACGACCCGCTGGATGCTGCGCCGGGCGACGGGGAAACTGTCCGACACGGCCGGTCTCGGCATGGAGACCAGCACCGAGTGGATGGTCTGCTGGGCGATCCCGGTCAGCGAGTCCGGCGTGCCGCAGCCGTTGACCGAAGACGTGTTGCACGCCCCGACCCCGACCGACGAGCGGCTTTCGTTGCCCGCACGGCTACTGGCCAGCCTGCCGATCGAGGCCTCCCGTCGCCGCGTGATGTCCTCACCGGCGGTCGCCGAGGTGCTGGCGGAAGCGGCCAAGCTCTACCCCGCACTGGTCTTCGACATCCCCGAGGCGCACCGGACGGCCCTGGTGCCGGTGCCCGGGTTCCCCCGGTCCGATGTGGACGCCCAGATCCGGGACCTGCTGATCGCCGAGTTGCGCACGCACGCCTGGCTGCCCGGTGTGCTGGAGTCCCTGGCCCCGGCCTCGGCCAGGGTGCTGGAGATCCCGTCGGACGCGTTGGCGGACCTGCTTTCGGATGTCGTGCCCAACCTGGCGTCCGCCCAGCTCGCCCAGCCGGAGCACGCACACGCCTTGGCGGCGCTGGAGATCTCACGCCTGCGGATCTCGGAGGTCGTCGCCGCGATCACCGGCATCGACCAGGAACCCTCGTGGTGGCGCAGGGTCTACGAGGCGCTGGCGCCGTTCGCCGAGAACGACGCGGCGATCCGGGAGAACCTCAGCGGCCTGCCGGTTCCGCTGGTGGACGGCCGTACGCTGCCCGGACCGCGCGGAACACTGCTGGCCGACGAGCCGGAGTTCCTGTCGGACCTGGACGTTCCGGGTCTGCGTCTGGTCCACCCGGATGCGGCGCATCCGCTGCTGGAACGGCTCGGCGCCCGGCACGCGGGTGCGTCCGAACTGCTGGACGCGTTGCAGGAAGCCGTCGAACGCAGCGTCGCCGACGCTTCGGCGGGTCTGATCGTCTCCGGTCTCGCGCACGCGGTTCTTGGCCTGGTCGGCCAGGCCGGTGGCCGCCCGTGGCTGAAGTCGTTGGCGCTGCCCGATTCCGAGGGCGACTGGCGGGCCGCGGACGAGCTGGCCCTGCCCGGCTCGCGCTTCCTCGAAGTGCTGGACCCGGACTCGCCGCTCGGGCTGCTCGATCCCGAGTTCGCCGAACGCTGGTCCGCGGACGTGCTGTCGGCGGTCGGCGTGCTGACCGGCTTCGCCGTGATCGTCGACGAGGAGCCGATCGGCCCCGAGCACGACCTGGCGGACGAGGACGAGTGGTGGTCCTCCGGCGCCGAGGAGCCGAAACGAGTCGTGGCCGTCCGGGACCTCGACCTGGTCGCGGACGACAAGTGGCCGGAGGCGTTGCGGCTGCTCGCGCTCGAACCCGCGACATGGCAAGCACTGCGGGAACCCGGCGGCTACACCGCCTGGTGGATCTCCCGCTACGCCCTGCTCGAAGGCCAGGCACCTCGCACGTGGCGGACCGCCGGAGCCTCGGACCTCGTGGGCCTCTACGACCCGTTGCCGATCGAGCTCGGCGACGAGCTGGCCGCGGCGGCCGGAGTCCGTACCCGCCTGGAAATCAAGGACGCCGCCGACGCGGAGGACCTGCTCGAACGCCTCGGCGATCCGGCACGGACCGTTCCGCACGGCGTGTCGTTGCGCGCCCACGCGGCGTTGGCCGGTTCCGTCGACGTGTCGTTGCTCGACGCGCCCGAACGTGTCCGGGTGCTGTCCGGCGAGGCCGTGGACGCGGAGGACTGCGTCGTGCTGGATGCCCCGTGGCTCCTGGCTGTTCTGCCGCCGAACCGGGTCGTCGCCGCGCTGGACGACGACGCCGCCGAGCCGCTGGCCGAGTTGCTCGACCTACCGCTTGCTTCCGAGTCGGCCGGTGACGTGACCGGCGGCGAACTGGTGCCGTGGGCCGAACTGGGTGCTGTCGTCGTGGCCGCGGAGTTGCTCGGCTTCGAGTTGCCGCTTGAGGGCGTGATCGTGCACGACGAGCTCACGGCGAACGGCCAGCGCGTGCACTGGTGGGTCGACCGTCAGAACCGCGTGCACTGCGAGGACACCCCGGACGGTCTCGCACGGGCGCTGGCCTGGGCGTCCGACCGGTGGATCGACCGGCACGTGATCCACGCGATCCTCGAAGACCCCGACCCGAGCACCGTCCTGGCCTAGCCACCCCCACACCGCCGTGTCCACCATTCCGGCACCCCGAAACACACATTCCGGCACCCCGAGTTGCGCATTCCAGCACCCCGAGTTGGCCACTCGGGCGGTGGCGTCAGCCCGAACGGGCCAAGCCTGTGGCTGCTAGGGGAATTTCATGGTGCCGGAGTGGTGGACACACGAGTCAGAGGCCCTGTTGGGCGGTTTTCGAGCCGCGGCGGGCGGCGGAACGCTGCCAGGTCATGATGGCCATGCCGATGCCGCCCAGCACGATGCCGGTGAACGCGGTCCACGCCAGGATGCCCGGCCCGGTGAACAGGGCCACCGCGAGCACGCCGGCCCAGACGATCGTGCCGACGATCACGATCTGCCAGAGGTCCACCAGCCGCGCCGGTGGGGGCGGGGGCGGCGGAAGTGACTTTCCGGTTTCGCCTGGCGATTCGGGTTCCTTTTTGGACGCCACGTTTGGAAGGCTACCCGCATGGCCGAAACGACCAGCCGCCGCGGCGCGCTCGACCGGTTCTTCAAGATCAGCGAACGTGGGTCGACGACGGGCAGAGAGATCCGCGGCGGCCTGGTCACGTTCGTCACCATGGCCTACATCGTCGTGCTGAACCCGTTGATCATCGGCAGTTTCGCCGCCGACGGCCCGTCCGCGCACCGCGACGTGGTCGGCGACATCCTGCCCGTTCCGCAGGTCGCGGCGGTCACCGCGCTTGTCGCCGGGGTGATGACGATCCTGTTCGGCGTCATCGCCAACTACCCGTTCGCGCTGGCCACCGGGCTGGGCATCAACAGCTTCGTCGCCGTCACGCTGGCGCCGCAGATGACGTGGGCCGAGGCGATGGGCCTGGTCGTGCTGAACGGCCTGATCGTGATGGTGCTCGTGCTGACCGGCGTGCGGACGGCCGTGTTCAACGCCGTGCCACAGCCGTTGAAGGCCGCGATCGCCGTGGGCATCGGCCTGTTCATCACGCTCATCGGGCTTGTCGACGCCGGGTTCGTCCGGCGGATTCCGGACGCGGCGAACACCACGGTCCCGGTCGGCCTGGGCATCTCGGGGTCGATCGCGTCGTGGCCGACGTTCGTGTTCGTCGTCGGGCTGCTGGTCACGGGCATCCTGATGGCCAAACGGGTCAAGGGCGCGATTCTGATCGGCGTGCTGTTCAGCACCGTCTTCGCGATCGCGCTCGAGGCCATCGTCAAGGCCGGGCCGTCGCAGGGCATCGACCCCAAGGGCTGGAACCTCGGCTATCCGGCCATGCCCGAGCAGGCCGTCGGCCTGCCTGACCTGTCCCTGCTCGGGGACTTCTCGTTCGGCGCGTGGAGCAGGGTGCCCGCGCTGACCGTGGTGCTGCTGCTGTTCACGTTGATCCTGACGGACTTCTTCGACTCCGTCGGCACGATGACCGGCCTCGGCAAGGAGGCGGGCGTGATCGGCAAGGACGGCCAGCTGCCCGGCGTCGGCAAGGCGTTGTTCGTCGACTCGCTCGGCGCGGTCGCCGGTGGCGCGGCGTCCAGCAGTTCCAACACCGTCTACATCGAGTCGGCGTCCGGTATCGCCGAAGGCGCACGGACCGGCCTGGCCAACGTGGTCACCGGCCTGCTGTTCATCGCTGCGATGTTCCTCACACCGCTCTACCAGGTCGTCCCGGTGGAGGCGGCGGCTCCCGCGCTGGTCATCGTCGGCGTGCTGATGATGGCGCAGATCAAGGAGATCGACTTCACCGACTTCACGATGGCGCTGCCCGCGTTCCTGACCATCGTCGTCATGCCGTTCACGTACTCGATCGCCAACGGCATCGGCGCCGGCTTCATCAGTTTTGTGGTCCTGCGGATCGTGTCGGGCCGCGCCAGGACCGTGCACCCGTTGCTCTGGGTGGTCGCCGTGGCCTTCGTGGCGTACTTCGCGGTCGGCCCGATCCAGGGTGCTATCGGGTGACCTTGCGTGACGTTCGACCAGGTCACCAATTCATAAGGTATGCTAAGTATGTGTCCGGTTCCGCCGATGAGCACTCGCTGACCAGCCGACTCAGGCTGTCGGTGATGCGTCTCAACCGCAGGCTCCGGGCACAACGGACAAGTCAGTCGGTCACGTTGAGCCAGATCTCGGCGTTGTCCAGCCTGCACAAGTGCGGCCCGATGACGCCCGGCGAACTGGCCGCACGTGAAGGCGTACAGCCGCCCTCGATGACGAGGGTGATCGCCGCGCTCGAGGACATGGGCTACATCAGCAAGCGGGCCCATCCCAACGACGGCAGGCAGGTGATCGTCGAGCTGACCGAGCGGGGACTGGGGTACATCCTGGCCGACGTGGCCGCCCGCGAGGCCTGGCTGGACGCCCGACTGTCCGAACTGGACGAATCCGAGCGGGAGACGCTCTCCCGCGCGGCCGAGATCATCGACAGGATGGCGGGGCAATAAAGAGGTGCTGACCGGCACGGGTGGGACCCGAGAGAAGAAGTCAAGCAACTTCCACTCAGACCTACCGCCACCGCCGGAGCAGCCGAAGCAGGGCACCTTCGCCTCCCTGCGGATCCGCAACTACCGGCTGTTCTTCTCCGGCCAGGTCGTCTCCAACGTCGGCACCTGGATGAACCGGATCGCCCAGGACTGGCTGGTCTTCACCCTCACCGGCAACAACCCGGTCGCGCTCGGCGTCGCCGCCGCGCTGCAGTTCGCGCCGACGCTGTTCCTGTCGCTGTACGCGGGCGTGCTCGCCGACCGTCTCGACAAACGCAAACTGCTGATCCTCCTGCAGTCCGCGATGGCCGGGTGTGCGGTGATCCTCGGCGTGCTGGACGTCTCCGGCCTGGTCCAGGTCTGGCACGTCTACGTGCTGTGCCTGGTGTTCGGTGTGTTCGTGGCGCTGGAGACCCCGGTGCGGCAGTCGTTCACCAGCGAGATGGTCGGCGTCGGCCAGATCAGCAACGCGGTGGCGCTGAACTCGTCGTCGTTCAACCTGGCCCGGGTGGTCGGCCCGGCCGTGGCCGGTCTGCTGATCATCTGGGTCGGCACCGGCGTGGTGTTCCTGATCAACGCGGCCACCACGGCCGCGGTGATCACCGGCCTGCTGATGATGCGGCCGTCGGAACTGCACCGCGGACCGGTGATCGCGCGCAAGAAGGGGCAGTTGCGCGAAGGCCTGCGCTACGTCCGTGGCCGCGCCGACCTGGTGGCGGTGCTGACGCTGGTGTTCTGCGTGAGCACGTTCGGCATCACGTTCTTCACCACGCTGGCGATCATGGCCGCGAACGTCTTCCACAAGGAAGCCGACGGCTACGGCCTGCTGTCCACCATGCTCGCGGTCGGCACGCTCGCCGGCGCGCTGCTCGCGGCGCGACGCAGTGTGCGCGGCACGCCGAGGCTACGCATGGTCTTCGGCTCGGCGCTGGTGTTCGGTGTCCTGGAGATCGCGGCCGGGCTGATGCCGACGTACACGTCCTTCGCGATCGCGCTGATCCCGGTCGGCCTTGTGCTGATGACGTTCATGAACACGGCCAACACCACCGTGCAGCTGTCAGTGGACCAGGAGATGCGGGGCCGGGTGATGGGCCTGTACATGCTGGTCTTCCTGGGCGGGAACCCGATCGCAGGCCCGATGACGGGCTGGCTGGCCGACCAGTTCGGCGGCCGGTCGACGTTCCTGGTCGGCGGCGTGATGTCGATCCTCGCGGCGCTGGTCCTGGGCCTGGTCCTGCGCTGGCGGGCCGGTCTCGCCGCGCGCCGGGTGGAGGCCCGCGGGACCGTGTGAACTGGACCGAAGAGATGAGAACCCCGGCCGGCGGGCCGGGGTTCTCACTGTTCCCGAACTGACTGCCGCTCCCACCACGAAGCGGACGAGTATGAGGTTAGCCTACCCTCACTAACACCGCAACAGTGGCATGAACGGGGTAGCGCACAAGCCATAAGGAACGCCCCCAGCCTTCCGGCCGGGGGCGTTCCTTATGGCAGCTTCGCTTGTCGGAGCATCCGCTGCCAGGCTTTCACTGGGCCTGCGGGACTCGCAGGCCGTTCAGTCCGTTACGGGCGTCGACGAAGCGCTGGTTGACGTCCTCCCAGTTGACGACGTTCCACAGCGCGTTGATGTAGTCGGCCTTCACGTTGCGGTACTGCAGGTAGTACGCGTGCTCCCACACGTCGAACGCCAGCAGCGGCGTCGTGGCGATCGACAGGTTCGCGTGATGGTCCTTCAGCTGCTGGGTCAGCAGGCGCCGGCCGACCGGGTCCCAGGACAGGATGCCCCAGCCGGACCCCTGGATCGTGGTGGCCGCCGCGTTCAGCTGGGCGCGCAGCTTGTCGAACGAGCCGAAGAACTCGTCGATCGCCGCGGCCAGCTCACCGGTCGGCTTGTCGCCGCCGTTCGGGCTGAGGTTCTTCCACCACACCTGGTGCAGGGAGTGGCCGGCGAGGTTGAACGCCAGTGTCGTCTCCAGGCCGACGATGGAGCCGAAGTCGCCCTTGTCACGGGCCTCGTCGATCTTCTCCAGCGTGTCGTTGGCGCCCTTGACGTACGCGGCGTGGTGCTTGCCGTGGTGCAGCTCGTTGATCTCACCGATGATCGCCGGCTCGAGGTCGCCGTAGTCGTAGTCCAGGTCCGGCAGGACGTACGGGGCCATCGGCCCTCCTTACGGGTAGGCATTGCAAGTATCTGCTACTTGCAACCTACTCGCAATAAGAGGGCCGGCGTCAGGCGACCATGATCACGCTCAGGACATGGAATACCTGGGCATCTCGTCGGCGAGAGCGGCGAAAACGCCCACGTTGAGCTCGTACGCGCGGATGCTCTCCATGATCACGTCCTTGCGCTCCTGGGCAGTCCATGGCGCGTCGTTCAGCAGCGCGCGGTAGTTGTCCCGGAACCTGGGCGCGCTCGGGATCTGGTCGAAGACGTAGAACATCGACCCGGGGCCCTCGACCCCGTGCAGCTTGCGGAGCTTGTGCCGGATGATCTGGCCACCGGCGATGTCGCCGAGGTAGCGCGTGTAGTGGTGCGCCACGAACCCGCCTGACCACGAGAGACCTGCCTCGCGGATGCGGTCGCAGTACGCCGACGTCGCGGGCAGCGGTGTGATCACGGACTGCCAGGACGGCCCGAAGTAGTAGGCCATGTCCTGCCGCAGCGCGTCCCCGCGGTTGAGCTCCGGGAACACGAACCTTCCCGCGATCGGGTCGTCCTTCATCGCCTCGGCCGCGTCCTCCAGCGCCGAGTAGACGAAGTACAACTGGCCGGCCAGCGCCGCGAACGCGTCCACCGACAACTCTCCGCCCAGCAGCGCCGAGATGTAGGGCGAGTGGTTGGCCTGCTCGTGCACGGGCAACGTCGCAGCTCGCAGGGTTTCCGAGAACGTCGGGCTCATGCGCACGGCTCCTTTATCTGACACCACTGTCAGAAAAGGATAGATCACCTCGTGCGGTTAGGCCACCCTAACTCCGACTCCTCGCAGGACGAAGCGCACAGCGGTCTCGATCGTGTCTTCCAGCTCCGCTCCGGCGTCCACGACCTCGCGAGACGCCAGACTCGCCGTGATCATCGTGACCAGGACGTCCACGTCCTCGGCCACCATCTGCCCTGATGAGACGCCCGACTCCAGGATCGACCGCAGCTCCGCGGTGATCGGATCCACGTGCTCGGCCATCCGCTGGTACGCCTCCGGCGACAGCAAGGCGTTGAGCTTCGCGCCTGGCGGCGTGTGCCGCCCGGCAAGCACTCGCAACTGCATGCGGACGAACACGGCCAACGCCTCGACCGGGTCGTCCACCGCGGCGAGCGCCTCCCGTAGCCGGGTCACGTACTGCGAGGTCTCGTGTTCGACGAACGCGACCAGCAGTGATTCCCGGTCAGGGAAGTGGTTGTAGATCGCCGTCCGGCCGACTCCGGCCGCCGAGGCCACGCCGGACAGCGTGATCGCGTCGAAGCCGCGCGTGTACAGCAGCGTGCGCATCGCGTCGAACACCTTCGCCCGCACCTGCGAGCGGTGCTCGGCCAGCGATTCGCCGAGGATTTTCGGCATGCGTTGACATTAACCGACCGGCCACGTGTGCACAGGCTCCCCGGTGTGCATCAGTTGCATGTACGCCCGCAGCATGCCGACGAGTGCCGCGTCCCGGTTCATCCCGCGCTGCTCCATCGTGGCGACGGTCTCCCGTTGCCACGAGGCGCCGTTGCGGCGGGCCACGCAGCGCTGCTCGATGATGTCGAGGTACCGCTCCCGCGCGGCATCCGACACGCCACAGTCGCGCAAACCCTCGTGCGCCATGGGAAGCAGTCGCCGCAGGACGAGCTCGTCCGGCGGGATCCAGCCGATGCCCGGCCAGTACAGCTGCGCGCCGAAACCGTGCCGGGCCGCCGAGTACAGGTTCTCCTCGGCCGCCTGGAACGACATCTGCGTCCAGAGTGGACGATCCTCGTTGACCAGTGCGCGTTGCGCGCCGTAGAAGAACGCGGCGTTGGCGATCAGGTCCACAACGGTCGGACCGGCGGGCAGCACCCGGTTCTCCACCCGCAGGTGCGGCACGCCGTCCACCACGTCGTAGACCGGACGGTTCCACCGCCAGATCGTTCCGTTGTGGAGCCTCAGTTCCCGCAGTGCGGGCACCCGGCCCTCGGCCAGTTCGGCCATCGGGTCCTCGTCCTCGACCTCCGGCAGCAGCCCGGGGAAGTACCGGACGTTCTCCTCGAACAGGTCGAAAATGGACGTGATCCACCGTTCGCCGAACCAGACCCGCGGCCGCACACCCTGGTTCTTCAGCTCCTCCGGCCGGGTGTCGGTGGCCTGTTCGAACAACGGGATCCTGGTCTCGTGCCAGAGTGCCTTGCCCAGCAGGAAAGGCGAATTCGCGGCGAGCGCGACCTGGGGCCCGGCCAGGCACTGCGCCGCGTTCCAGTGCGCGGCGAAGTCCTCGGGCGCGACCTGCAGATGCAGCTGCGCGGACGTGCACGCCGCCTCGGGCAGGATCGACTCCGCGTAACTGCGCAGCCGGTCCGGCCCGCGGCCGGGCAACGCGTCGCCTTCCATGTGCAGCAGCATTTCCTCGCCGCGCGCGGCGAAGATCCGCTCGTTGAGCACCGCGTAGCGGCTGCTTGGGGAGAGCCAGCGGGCGTCGAAGTGCTCTTCCCGCAATGTGGGCAGGGTGCCGATCATCACGATGTCCGAGCCCGCGTCGTGCGCCTTGGAGTTGGCTCTGGTCAAGGAGGAGCGGATGTCCTGTTCCAGTTCGATCGCCCCGCTGCCGTCCAGCGGGCGCGGCCGGACGTTCAGTTCGAGGTTGTGCTGCCCCAGTTCCAGCGTGAAGTCCGGGTCCGCGATCTTCTCCAGCACCACGGCGTTGGTCATCGCCGGGCTGAGCTTGTCGTCCACCAGGTTGAGCTCGATCTCCAGGCCCATGTGCCTGCGGTGGAACGCGAACGTTTCACTGGTGAGCATCGCGGCCAATGCGTCAAGACACCGCTGGACCTTGCGGCGATACCGTTGGCGCTCCTCCCGGGAGTAGGCCCCGGTCGTCACGTCCCTTCCCATGCCGCCTCCCCTTCGCTCGGCTCGGCGCCACTAGCGGGAAATCCAACGTTGACACAACAACTAGCGGAATTGCTAGCGGCCAAATCGGTGCTGTCCGTCACCCGTGTATAACGCTCCGCTGTAGAAAGGCCGGTTGTCATAGCTGGGTTTCCCGCCAACCGGAAGCGCCAATCATGCGAAGATCACCCCGTGGCCGAAGTGATCCGGATAACAGACCCGGCGGACGAGCGGCTGGCCGACTTCCGCGACCTCACCACGGCCGATCGCAGGCCGGACCGGCCGGGCGGCAAAGGCCTGGTCATCGCCGAGGGCGTGGTGGTCGTCCGGCGCCTGCTCGCCTCGCCGTACCCGGTGCGTTCGCTGCTGGGGGTCGAGCGGCGGATCGCCGAGCTCGACGCCGAAGTGGACGGTTCGATCCCGGCATACGTCACATCAGCCGACGTGATGGCCGAGGTCGTCGGGTTCCACCTGAACCGTGGCGTGCTGGCGGTCGCCGACCGGGCGGCGCCGTGGGGCCTGGAGGACCTGGCGAGGGCGAAACGGCTCGTGGTCCTGGAAGGCGTCGGTGACCACGAGAATCTCGGCGCCCTGTTCCGCAACGTGGCCGCGCTCGGGTGGGGTGGCGTGGTGCTCGGACCTGGTTGCAGCGATCCGTTGTACCGCCGCAGTGTGCGCGTTTCCATGGGGCACGTGCTGGCGGTGCCGTTCACGAACGTGACCGAATGGCCCGGCGCCCTGGAGTTTCTGCGGAGCAAGGGTTTCCAGGTCCTGGCGTTGACCCCGAGGGCCGATTCGCTTCCGCTGGACGAGGTCGACGCCGGCGGGCCGGTCGCCGTGCTGCTCGGCTCCGAAGGGCCCGGCCTGACCGGCGTGGCGATCGACGCGGCCGATCACGCTGTGCGTATCCCCATGTCGGGTGGTGTTGACTCGTTGAACGTCGCCACGGCCGGTGCCGTGGCCTTTTACGCCCTCGGGCCTGGTTAGCTGTGGCCGTGGAACTGCGCACGAACGGTGAGCGAGCCGAGCTCGTGGGGCCGGATGACCGGGTCATCGACCCGGCGGTGCTCGACGTGCCCGCCGAGTTGACCACCGCGCTGGACGAATGGGCCCAGGTCGTGGCCGCCATGCAGCGCGCGGACGCACCCGAGGACGCCTCAGCCGCCGTGCTCGTGTCACGGCGTGGCATGCAGCTCGCGGACAGGCTTTCGGCCGTCCTGGAGACCACGGTGAGCTACCACGACCCCTTGACGGGTGAAGTTCTGTTCGTGGACGCCGCGCCGCCGTCACCAGCGTCCGCGCTGCCCGCACCGGAGCCCACCCCGTGGCTGACCGGTCTGACAGTGAGCGCGTTGATGGCGGTCGTCACGATCACGGCGGTGCTGACTCTGGCGATCACGCTGAACGAGACCAGCGGGTTGCTGGCGATCGGCGCGAACATAGTGGTCACCGCGGGCCTAGCCCCGTCGGTGTGGCTGGCCCGCCGCGTCCTGATCTGGCGCTGGGTCGCCTTCGGCGTCGCGTCCGGCCTCGCCCTCGGCTGGATCGCCCTGATCTTCGTCCTCCTCTGACTCGTGAGTGTTTATCAGTGTTAGAACCCTGATAAACACTCACGAGGGGGTTCAGGCGAGGGAGTCGAGCCAGGCGCGGTGCAGGCTGGCGAACTCGCCGTCACCTGCGGCGATGAGGTCGGCGGGGGAACCGTCCTCGACGATCCGGCCGCCGTCGACCACGAGCACCCTGTCGGCGATCAGCACGGTCGACAGCCGGTGCGCGATGATCAACGCGGTCCGGTCGGTCAGCACGGTCTCCAGCGCGGCCTGCACCGCCCGCTCGCCGGGAACGTCCAGGCTGGACGTGGCCTCGTCGAGGACCAGCACGGCCGGGTCGGCCAGAAACGCCCGCGCGAACGCGACCAGCTGGCGTTGGCCCGCGGAAAGCCTGCCGCCGCGCTTGCGCACGTCAGTGTCGTAGCCGTCCGGCAGGGCCGCGATGAACTCGTGCGCGCCGACCGCCGCGGCTGCCGACTCGATCTCGCCGCGGCTCGCCGAGGGCCTGCCGAGCGCGATGTTGTCCGCGACCGAGCCGGAGAACAGGAAGTTCTCCTGGGTCACGGTGACCACCTTGGACCGCAGGTCCGCGTCCGCGGCGTCCCGCAGGTCCACTCCGGACAGCCGGACGGACCCCGCTGTGGGGTCGTAGAACCGGCCGACCAGCTTGGCGATCGTGGACTTGCCCGCGCCGGTCGCGCCGACCAGGGCGACGGTCTGCCCGGCCGGGATGGTCAGGTCGAACGCCGGCAGCACCACCGGCCCGTCCGGGCCGTACCGGAACTCCACGTTGTCGAACTCGATGGTTCCCGCGCGGGGCAACAGCTTCGGCTTCGCGGGCTCGACGACCGCAGGCGCCTCTTCGAGCACGCCGGAGATCTTCTCCAGTGCCGCGCTCGCCGACGCGTAGGAGTTCGCGACCTGCGCCAGGTCGTCCAGCGGGTCGTAGAACCGCCGCAGGTACAGCGTGAACGCGGTCAGCACGCCGAGTTCCATGCTGCCGCCGGTCACCCGCCACGCGCCGACGCCCAGCACGATCGCCAGCGACAGGTTGCCGATGAACCGCACGCTCGCCACGAACGTCGCCACCGCGCCGATCGCGGTGTGGTTGGCGTCCCGGTACGCGACGTTCTCGACGTTCATGATGGCCTCGTTGCGGCGTTCCCGGCGGAACGCCTGCACCGCGCGGATTCCGTTCATGGTCTCGACGAACTGCACGATCACCTTGGCGATCGCGCCGCGCGTGTGCCGGTACGCCCGGCCCGACGTGTTCCGGAACCAGCGCAGCATGAGGACCAGCGGGACGAACCCGGCCATCACGATCAACGCCAGCGGGACGTCCAGGACCAGCAACAGCGTGCCGATGAAAACCAGCGACAGGATCGCGTTGAGCATGTTGTCCAAGCCGTCCTCCAACAGCTTGTTGATCGACTCCATGTCCGCGGTCAGCCGCGAGATCACCTTGCCTGAGGTGTAGGACTCGTGGAACGACAAGGAAAGCCGCTGCACGTGCCGGAACAGCCGCTGCCGCAGGTCGAGCAGCACGTCCTGGCTGATCCGGGCGGCCAGCCGCTGGAACGCCATCAGCAGGCCGGAGTTCGCGATCGCGCTGAAGGCGTACGCGCCGATGCACCAGGCGAGAACGCTGTGGTCACCGTTCATCGCCGACGGGATACCGGTGTCGATCGCCGCGGCGATCAGCAACGGACCCGCCAGCGACGACAGGTTCTGCAGGATCACCAGGGTCAGCGCGGCCGCGGCCGGCCAGAGGCGCGGGCGGATCAACGACCCGAGCAGCTTGCGCGAGCGGGCCTGCAACTTGGCGCCCACCACGGAGTCCAGTTCCTGGACCTCTTCGGCCGCGACCCCGCGCCACGACTCGTCCTGACTCATACGGATCTCGCGCGGTCCGGCAGTCCCGTCGCCTGAGCCCGGCCCTGCGCCGGATGATTCGCTCGCAAGCTCGCTCACGCCCTCACCTCCTCCGACTCATCCAAAGTAGACAGAAGCCTGCGGTAGGCCGAGTTGCCCGCCAGCAGCTCGGAATGCGTCCCGACGGCGGCGATCCGGCCGTCGGCCAGCATCGCGACCCGGTCGGCGAGCTGGACCGTGCTCGGCCGGTGCGCGACCACCAACGCGGTCACGCCGGACAGCACCTCGCGCAGCGCGCGTTCCACCTCGGCCTCGGTGTGCACGTCCAAAGCGGACAGTGGGTCGTCGAGCACCAGGACCGCCGGCCTGCCGACGATCGTGCGGGCCAGTGCGAGCCGCTGCCGTTGACCGCCGGACAGTGACAGGCCCTGCTCGCCGATCCGGGTGTCCAGGCCCCATGGCAACGCGGTGACGAACCCGTCGGCCTGAGCGACTCGCAGCGCCTCCCAGACCTGTTCGTCCGTGGCGTCCGTGGACCCCAGCGCGACGTTCTCCCGCACGCTGGCGGAGAACAACACCGGCTCCTCGAACGCGACCGACACCAGGGTGCGCAGGTCAGCCAGCCGCATGTCCGCGACGTTCACGCCGTCGATCGTGATCCGGCCTTCGGTCACGTCGGCAAGCCGCGGCACCAGCGCGGTGAGCGTGGTCTTACCGGTTCCGGTGGCACCGACCAGCGCGACCGTCTCGCCGGGCCGGACCTCCAGATCCACGCCGCGCAGGATCTCCTTGCCGCCTTCGGTGTGTCTGAAGTGGACGTTGTCGAACCGCAGCAGGCCGCGCGGCGGACTGGCGGGCGGCTTCGGGTCGGCCGGATCGGCCACGGTCACCGGCTCGTCCAGCACTTCGAAGTACCGGTCGGTCGCGGCGGACGTCTGGTTGGTCTCGGCGAGCAGCCAGCCGATCGAGTCGGTCGGCCACCGCAGGTACGCCGCGACGGTCACGGCGGCGACGAGCGTGCCGACGGTCATCGTGCCGTTGACGATCCCGGACGTGCCGACCAGCAACTGCCCGGCGATGCCGATCTCCGGCAGCAGCACGATCGCGCCCCACAGCAGCGAGGAGATCCGTACTTTGTGAAGTTCGGTGCCGCGCAACACCTTGGCCTGTTTGGCGAACTTGGCCGCGAGGTGCGGGCCACGGCCGAACGCCTTGAGCACCCGGATACCGAGCGCGGACTCCTCGACCGTGGTGGCGAGGTCGCCGTCCTGGTCCTGGGCGAGCCGGGCGACGACCTTGTACTTGCGCTCGAACACCGTGGAGATCGCGATCAACGGCAGCGCCGAGATCAGCACGGTCAGGCCCAGCCAGAAGTCCAGCGAGAACAGCACGACCAGGCCACCGACCAGGGTGAGGCTGTTCACCACGAGGAAAACCCCGACGAACGCGAAGAACCCGCGGATGGTGGACAAGTCGGTCACCGCGCGGGACAGCAGCTGCCCGGACTGCCAACGGTCGTGGAACGAGACCGGCAGGCGCTGCAGGTGCGCGTAGATGTCATGGCGCATCCGCGCCTCGATGTGTGTCGTCGGCCGCGCGAGCATCTTTCGGCGGCAATAGAAAAGCCCGGCCTCCGCGAAGCCGAGCAGTGCGATCCCGAGGACCGGCCAGATCAGGCCGGTGGTCTCACCCCGGGCGATCGGGCCGTCCAGGATGCTCTGGATCATCAGCGGAATAGTCAGGCCCGCGGCCATCGCACAGATCGTGGCGACGATCGCGAGTACCAGCCGACGGCGCCACGGTCGCGCGTAAGGACCGAGGCGCCACAGGGATCGATAGGCCGAGCGTGGTTGCTCCGCCTCCTCCATCTTGCCCCCAAACAGGTAGATGCCAGCCTTCGACGTTACAAAGCAACGCGATCCGGTGCACCCGAATTTCCGTGCCGCGGCCGCCACCTTCGCCATGGGCCATCCTGCGACCTCAAGTGCACTGGAGGTCAACAACCCGAGCACCACACGGCTGTGTCTTCGGGTTGTGATCGGGTTGACCCAACGGATCCGGCAGACGGCCGCTCGCCCGACCGCGACGGACGCGTTCGTCGTCGGCGTGTACGCGCTCGCGGCGGCGCTGCTCTACAGTCGCATGTGGACTGACCTGCGGCACGGCTATCTGCCCGGCGCCGGGCAGGACCAGCACATGTTGTCGCGTATCCCTTGTGGCACCAGTTCTTCGGGTCGCAGAGCTACGCCGACATGAACCACGCCCTCGCCGGGAACGACCTGGCAACCGTGACCGCGTTCGGCAGCTACTCGCTGGCGGGCCCGTCCGAGGTGAGCAGGCAGTTCGCCATCAACCCGACCGAGGAGAACGCGTTTCTCGGCTGGTCATTGGTGATTTTCCTGGCGGTGCTGGGAATCTGGTCGTGGTGCGTGGCCGCCGCCCGGGCACTGGTGATCACGGTTCATGGCGTGTGTTCCGGCGGTCGGAATCCTGCTCGCGATGGCGTGCCAACGAATCCAAACCTTCGCCGAGAACGCCACGCACGTTCCACTGCGACTGCTGTGGTTCGGCACGCTGGCAGCGGTGCTGGTGCCGTTGGCGCCGGTACCGTTCGCGGTTCACGAGCAACCCCGAGACGCCGCCGTTCTTCACCGAAGCCCTGCGGCGGCGCGGTCCAGCGCGGTGCTGTACCCCCTCGTGAGTATTTATCGGGGTTCTAACCCTGATAAACACTCACGAGGGGGGTGTCAGCCTCGGTTGGAGCGGACGCCCAGCAGGACGTCCTCCCAGGCCGGGACGACCGGGTGGTTCTTCTTCTTGCCACGCCGGGGCGCGGGCTTGTCCTTGGCCGCTTCCGGCTTCGGCTCGGGCTCCGGCACCAGTTCCTCCTGCACCGGCTTGCCCGACGCGGCCGGGGCCGCCGGAGCGGGTGCGGGCTCGGGCTCCGGTGCCGGCGCCGGTTCGGGCTCGACCGCAGCCGGAACCGGGTCCGGCCGTACCACCGGCTGCGGTTCGGGCTGCGGCTCCGGGCGGTGTGCCACGGCGGGAGCGGGCTCGGGCTCCGGCTGGCGGTAGACCGGTTCCGGTTCCGGCTGGCGCGCGGGCTCCGGCTGGTAGGCCGGTTCCGCCTGGTGGCGTGGCTCGGTGTAGACCGGCTCGATCGGCTCAGGCGTGACCGGCTGCGGACGGGCCGCAGCCTCGACCGCAAGCGCTTGCCTGGCCAGTTCGGTGACCGGCCGTACGGTCCGCAGCGACCTGTTCGGGTTCGGGTCGAGCAGGTCGTGGGCGTGGTCGTCGAGCGGAGTGACCGTGCCGCCGTGCGCACCCGGGTGGAAGGACCAGTGCGCGCGGTTGTCCGAGCGGCCCGCCGTCCAGCGCAGCTGGACGATCCACTTGTTCTCCTCGTTCTTCCACGAGTCCCAGACCGCCTCGGAGTACTCCTGCCCGCGCAGGCCGAACGCGTGCGCGCAGACCTCGCCGAGCGTCTGCACGTCCGGCCCGTCCTCCCGGACCGGGTGGGCGCGCTGGGCCAGGTCCGCCGTGCGGGACCGTTCGAGCAGCACCGGGTAGGCGAACCGCTCGACCTTGTCCTCCGGCAGGCCGGACGCCTCGGCGACCTGGGCGACGGACTCACCCGCACGGATACGGGCCTGGATTTCACGTGGGCGCATCTGGCTCTCCAGCTCGATTTCGATCTGGCCGAGTCTGGTGACGTCGCCACGGGCAGCCGCACGCAACCGCTCGTCCGCCGGGAGCTGGAAACGCTCGCCACGCATCGGGTCTTCGAGGATGACAGTCCTGCCATCCTCGCCGAGCCCGACAACTCGCAGCGCGCGCACTTCAAGCCTCCCGAATGACTTCACCTCGCTGACTTTGTGACGCTAATACGGCGCGCCTCCTTGACGAAGTAGGCGCGCCGCGCCTCAGCGAGATCCTCTCCGTCGATCTTCCCGCATCCCCAGCGGATTCGCACTCCCTTAGTCAGTACTTTGGTTGCCGAACGGAGGAATGTCACTGTGCGGGGGAGAACACTCGCCCTCGTGGTCGCCGCCGAGCTGGCCACGATCGGGCTAATCGTCGGGCTGAAGGTGTTGGACGGCCTGGATTTCGAGGTCTACCGGCTTGGCGCATTGACATGGCTGCACGGTGGTGATCCTTACGGACAGTTGCCGCCGACGAGCCGTGGCACACTTCTGCCGTTCACCTATCCGCCATTTGCCATCCTCACCTTCCTCCCCACGACTTCACTGTCCGCCTGGGCGGGTTTCCTGCTGCTCACGGTGATCTCCACCGGCCTGCTGTTCGCCGTGGTGTTCGGCTTCCTGGTGGCCTTACGGGGCCGGGAGAACGGCCTGGTCCTGCCCGCCTTCCTGGCGATCGGCGTGCAGTTGCTCGCCGCGGGCATGGATCCGGTGCGCTCGACACTCGGCTACGGGCAGATCAACATGGTGCTGATGGCCTTGGTGGCCGTCGACTGCCTGATGACGAACAAACGGTGGCGTGGTGTGCTGGTCGGCGTCGCCGCGGCGATCAAGCTGACGCCCGCCGTGTTCGTGCTGTTCTTCCTGGTGCGCAAGGACTATCGGGCGGCGGCTCGGGCCGTTGTGACGTTCCTCGCCGCGACCGCGCTGGGCTTCGCGGTCCTGCCCGGCAGCTCGGTCACGTACTGGACGAAGCTGTTGTTCGACGGCGGACGAATCGGCGCGCCGGATCACGTTGCCAACCAGTCCCTTCGCGGTGCTTTCGCCCGGTTGTCCGTTGATTTCTGGTGGGTCGCGCCGGCCATCTTGATCATTTCGCTGGCAGTGTTCGTGATCCGGCGTACCAGCGTGCCGATGGGACTGGCGGTAACCGCGTTGTGCGGGTTGCTCGTGTCGCCGGTTTCGTGGGTGCACCACTGGGTTTGGCTGGTCCCGGTGCTTGTCGTGCTGGGCTGGGTCGCCGTCACGGAGCGCCGGATCGTCATGGGCGTGGCCGTGGTCCTGGCCGCTGCCGTGGCGATCTCCACACCGATCTGGGCGTTCGAGTTCGGTGGGTGGAGCGACGGCGTCTGGCAGCAGGCCGTGAGCGACAGCTACGTCCTGGCCGGAATCATCCTGTTATCCGTCGCCGTGGCGTACGCGGGCGGCAGCTCGACCCGCAGGTCCAGCCCGCCGGACGGGCGCGCGGCGACACCGATCGACCCGTCGTGGGCTCTGACCACCGAACGCACGATCGACAGCCCCAACCCGGAACCGCCGGACGTGGCCGTTCGCTCCAGCCTGCGGAACGGCTCGAACAACCCGGGCAACGCCTCGGCGGGCACCACCGGGCCGGTGTTGATCACGCGCACCGCGGGCGAATCGCCCACTTCGACCGAAACCGAACCGCCGGGCTCGTTGTAGCGGATCGCGTTGTGCACGAGGTTGATGATCAGGCGTTCGAGCAGCACCGGGTCACCGGCCACCGTCCTCGGCCGGATGGTCTTGCTGATCGTCACGTTGTGCTCGTCGGCCAGGCCGATGCAGCCGACCAGGACGTTCTCGGCGACCTCGGCCAGCGGTACCGGGACCCGGCCGAGCAGGCCGCGGTCGCTGCGGGCCAGCACCAGCAGGCCCTCGATCAGGCGCTCGCTGCGCTCGTTGGTCACGAGCAGGTGCTGACCGAGCCTGCGCAGCTCAGGAGTGGCCTGCGGGTCGGCCATGGCGACTTCGACCAGGGTCCGTTGCACGGCCAGCGGCGTGCGCAGCTCGTGCGAGGCGTTCGCCACGAAATGTGTCTGGCTGTCGAAGGCCGACGCGAGCCGGTCGAGCATCCCGTCGAACGTGTTGGCCAGCTCTTTCAGCTCGTCGTCCGGCCCGTCCAGGTGGATACGCCGGTTCAGGCTCTCCGCGCCCAGCCTGCGGGCGGTCGCCGTGATCATGTGCACCGGCCGCAGCACCCGGCCCGCGATGTACCAGGACGCCAGCACCGCGATCCCGCCCGCGACCAGCAGGGCGATGCCCGAGGTCATCAGCATCGTCCGGATCGTGGACGCCCGGTAGTCCGCCACGGTGGAGATGGTGGTCTGCTCGGCGGGCGCGCGCTCGATCGCGACGCCGCCGGTGCCGGTCAGCACGTCGGGTGAGGCCGCCGCGATGAACGCGGCCGGCTGCGGGAGCACGCTCACGACCAGCAGATAGTTGATCACCAGCAGCACTACGCCGACGGCCATGAAGACGACGCCGTAGATCACCGTCAGGCGGGTTCGGACCGACCAGCGCGTCATGACAGCCGGTAGCCCGCGCCGGGCAGCGTGTCGATCACCGGGGGATCACCGAGTTTGCGCCGCAAGGTCATCACCGCCACCCGGACGGCGTTGGTGAACGGGTCGGCGTACTCGTCCCATGCCTTCTCCAGCAGATCCTCGGCGCTGACCACGGCACCTTCGGCCCGCATCAGCACCTCCAGCACGGCGAACTCCTTCGGCGACAGCGGCAGGTGCCTGCCGTCGCGGGAGGCCTGGTGGCGGGGCAGATCCAGGACGACCCCGGACCGTTCGAGCACGGGCGGAAGCGCGGGCCGCGCCCGGCGCGCAAGCGCTTGCACCCTGGCCACGAGCTCGTCGAACGCGAACGGTTTGGTCAGGTAGTCGTCGGCGCCCAGCCGCAGGCCCGCCACCCGGTCGGTCACCTCGCCCGAGGCCGTCAGCATCAGCACCTTGGCCTCACCGCCCGCCTTGATGAGCGACCGGCAGACGTCGTCGCCGTGCACCTTCGGCAGGTCACGGTCCAGCACGACGACGTCGTAGCTGTGTACGTGAACCCGTTCGAGGGCCGCGTCGCCGTCGTAGCAGACGTCCACCGCCATGGACAGCCGCCGCAGCCCCTCGGCCAGGGTGTCGGCGAGCAGCCGTTCGTCCTCAACGACCAGTACTCGCATTCGGACAGTCTCGCTGATCAGCGGTTAAGCGCCGGATAAGCGCTTTCGCTTAACGGGCCCGAATCGCCCGGTCCCTAGAACTGGTCACCGGCGGGTCCGGGCTGTCGGGGGCCGGACCCGCCGGACCACTGGAGACCGGCAGAGGAAGGGAGATCCTGATGGGAGCCAGGTGGCGACTGGCCGCCGTGACCGCGCTGTTCGCGTTGGCGACGGCGTGCGGCAGCGACTCAGCAGGCGACAAGGTCGCCTCGTTGGGTGACGGCAAGGGCGGCGACGCGCAGAACAGCGCCGACTCCGCGGACGGCAAGACCGACGAGGACCGGATGCGGGAGTTCGCGAAATGCATGCGTGAGCAGGGCATCGACATGCCCGACCCGGGCCCGGGCGGCACCATGACCGCGCAGCGGGTGGAGGGCGAGGCCGAGATGGAGAAGATGAACAAGGCCGGGGAGGTGTGCAACAAGCTGCTGCCCAACGGCGGCAAACCGAAGCCGCTTTCGCCCGAGGAGCTCGACAAGCAGCGCGCCCAGGCCAAGTGCATGCGTGAGCACGGCATCAACATGCCCGATCCCGACCCGAACAACCCGGGGACGGCCATCGACCTCGGCGACGGCGACCAGGAGAAGCTCGAGAAGGCCTTCAAGGAGTGCGGCGGCGAAGGCCGGGTCGCGGCCGGTGTGGCGGGTGGCGGCAGGTGACCGGCGAAGGACCACGGCGTCTGCACAAACGGCGCCGGACCCGCTGGATGATCGCCGGGACGGCCACCGTGGTCGCCCTCGGCGTCGGCACCGCGGTCGTCCTGACCCGTGTCAGCTCAGGCAGCGCGGTGGCGTCGCCCCAGGGACCGGCGCCGATCCAGACCGCCGAGGTGACCAGGACCGACCTGGCGGACAAGCGATCCGTGAGCGGCAAGCTCGGCTACGGCGTCGAAACCACGCTCGCCGGGCGTAAACAGGGCACCATCACCGGCCTGCCCGCGATCGGCGACGTGCTGGACCGCGGCGAGTCCGTGTACAAAGTGGACGCCAAGCCGGTGCCGCTGTTCCACGGCGACATCCCGATGTACCGGCCGGTCGGGCCGGGCGTGTCCGACGGGCCGGACGTCCGGCTGGTCGAGGAGAACCTCAGGGCGCTGGGATTCGGCGGGTTCGGCACGCCGGACGAGAAGTTCACGACCGCCACCGCGAACGCCGTCAAGAAGTGGCAGAAGGCGCTCAAACTCGAGCAGAACGGCACCGTCGACGTCGGCGACGTGGTGATCACCACCGGGTCGTTCCGGGTCAGCACCCTGCTCGCGTCCCTGGGTAGCCAGGGCGGGACGGACGTGCTGAAGTACACCGGCGTGAACCGCGGCGTGACCGTGCGGATCAAGGCCGAGCAGCGGGACAGCGCCAAACCCGGCGCGAAGGTGACGGTCAGCGTGGGCGGCAAGCAGGCCACGGGCACCGTCCAGCAGGTCACGTTGGCGCCACCGGACGACAACCAGGGCATGCCCGGACAGGACCAGGGCACCAAGTTCGACGTCTCGATCACGCTGGACGATCCGGCGGCGATCACCGCGCCCGACGCCAGTTCGGTGGACGTCCGGTTCACCGTGCGGAGCCAGAAAGGCGTGCTGACCGTCCCGGTCGGGGCGTTGCTCGCGCTGGCCGAAGGCGGTTACGCCATCGAGGTCGTCGAAGGGGCCGCACGCCGGTTGATCCCCGTGCGGACCGGCCTGTTCGCCGACGGCAAGGTCGAAGTGAGCGGTCCCGACCTACGTGAAGGCATGCGGGTGGTGACCACGTCGTGACCCCGGTTCTGGCTGTCCGTAACGCCGCGAAGACGTATCCCGGTGGTGTGCGGGCACTTCGTGACGTGTCCCTGACGGTCTCCCAGGGCGAACTGCTGGCCATCGTCGGCCCGTCCGGGTCGGGCAAGTCCACTTTGCTCCAGCTGATGGGCACTTTGGACACACCCACCTCGGGCAGCATCGAGGTGCGCGGGCACGATGTGGCAAGGCTGAACGACCGCAGGCTCTCGGCGTTGCGGTCGCGCTGGATCGGGTTCGTGTTCCAGCAGTTCTTCCTGACCGACGGCCTGCCCGCGGTGGAGAACGTCGCCACGGGCCTGCTGTACGCGGGCGTCTCGGCCCGGCGCAGGCGGCAGATCGCGTTGGGAGCGTTGGAACAGGTCGGTCTCGGCGCCCGGGCGTGGCATCTGCCGAACGAGCTGTCCGGCGGGGAACGGCAGCGTGTCGCGATCGCCCGGGCGGTGGTGAACCGCCCGGCGATCGTGCTCGCCGACGAACCCACCGGAAACCTCGACAGCACAACGGGCTCCGGCATCCTGTCGCTGCTGTACCAGCTGAACGCGGCCGGGACGACGATCGTGATCATCACGCACGACAACGACATCGCCGCAGCGGTGCCGCGCAGGATCGAAATGCGGGACGGCGTGCTGCGCCACGACACGGGAGCCGCCGCATGACCGTTCTGCTGGATCGTGCGCCGGACGCCGAGCCGCTGCCGTCACCACGTCGGCTCGGCTCACGGGACATGCTTCGCCTTGGCGCGCACGGTATGCGGACGCGTCCGCTGCGAGCGGTGTTGTCCGCGCTGGGAATCGCGATCGGGATCGCCGCGATGATCGCGGTGGTCAGCATTCCGGCTTCCAGCAACAAGGCGCTGGCCGACCAGATCGCCGCGCTGGGACCGAACCTGCTGGTCGCCAAGCCGGGGCGGACGTTCTTCGGCGAGGACGCGAAACTGCCCAGGAGCGCGGTCGGGATGGTGCACCGCATCGGCCCGGTGACCGGTGCTTCGTCGACCGGCACCGTCAAGGCCACGGTGCGCCGCAACGACCAGGTCAACCCGGACGAGACCTCCGGCCTGGCGGTGTTCGCGGCGCGGCCGGACCTGCTCGGCGTGCTGAACGGCACGATCCACAGCGGGAAGTTCCTGGACGCCGCGTCGGCGCGGTTCCCGGCCGTGGTGCTGGGCTCGGTCGCGGCGACCCGGCTGGGCATCGACCGGGTCGATCCCGCGAAGCCGCCGCAGGTCTGGATCGCCGGGCAGTGGTTCACGGTGACCGGCATCCTCAACGCGATGCCGTTGGCACCGGAGATCGAGCGGTCCGTCCTGGTCGGCTGGGAAGTGGCGGAGGAACGTCTCGGCTTCGACGGGCACCCGACCACGGTCTACACCCGGGCACAGGACGCTCAGGTCGAGGACGTCCGTGGTGTGCTCGCCGCGACCGTGAACCCGGAGCACCCCAACGAGGTCGAGGTCTCCCTGCCGTCCGAGGCACTGGCCGCGCAGGAGCTCGTGGACCAGTCGTACAGCGCCTTGTTCCTGGCTTTGGGCGGTGTCGCGTTGCTCGTCGGCGGTGTCGGCGTCGCCAACACCATGGTCATCTCGGTGCTGGAGCGACGCCGGGAAATCGGCCTGCGGCGGGCGTTGGGCGCGACCCGGCGGCAGATCCGGGGCCAGTTCCTGGCCGAATCGGTGCTGCTGTCCGGGCTGGGCGGGATCGTCGGCGTGGTCATCGGCGTCGGTGTGACGGCCGGTTATGCCCTGTCGCAGAACTGGCCTGCCGTGCTGCCGCCGTTGGCACTGGTCGGCGGCGTCGGGATCTCGGCACTGGTCGGCGCGATCGCCGGTGCGTACCCGGCCATGCGCGCGGCCCGGCTGACGCCGACGTCGGCGCTGGCCTGATCCGCTGTCGGCGAAACAGGTGGCCGCGGCCATGATCCCGCGCCTAGCGTGGCGTCATGGGGATCATGGTTCTGCGGCCGTCGCTGTCCATCCTGCGGCTGAAGTTCGGGCAGGCGTACGTCTGGCAGGACGGGGACGAGCTCACTCTGATCGACACCGGCGTGCCCGGCGCGGCCGCGGAGATCGCCGACGCCCTCCCGGACACGTCGGCGATCCGCCGGATCGTGATCACCCACGGCCACGAGGACCACTACGGTTCGGCCGCCGAGATCCGCTCCTGGCACGGCGCACCCGTCCACGTACACAGTGCGGACGCGGCGGTCGTCCGTGGCACCGCCCGTAAGGCCGAACCGGTGCTCACCGAGTTCGACCAGCCGATCTGGGAACACATCAAGTCCCTCGGCATCCCCGACATGCCTGTGCCACCGTCCACGGTGGACGTCGAACTGGCCGACGGCGACGTGCTCGGCTTCGGCGGCGGCGCCCAGATCATCCACGTCCCCGGGCACACCGCCGGCAGCATCGCGATCTACCTGCCCGTGCACAAGATCCTGTTCACCGGTGACACGGTGGCGAACGAGGGCGGCGTGATCCTCGGTGTGTTCAACCAGGACGAAGACCAGATGCTGGCGGGGTTCCGGCGGCTGGCGGACCTGGACGTCGAAACCGTCTGCTTCGGGCACGGCGAACCGATCGTGCGGGGCGCGGGCCCGATCCTGCGGGAAGCGGCCAGGACCCACCAGAAACGCCGCCGGATATAGGAAGATCACGGGCGTGACCGACCTGGACGGGACCTTCGCCGAGGCGCAGCGATTACTTGCGGGCCTGGTGACCGGCGAGGTCAGCCCACAGCAGGCCGCCAACTGGGCGATGCCGAAGTACGCCGACGACCAAGCCGGGTATCACACCCACGACAAGCTGTGGACTGCCCTCGATCGCCTGGCGGGCGCGGATCTCCACCAAGCACCCGGCGTGTACTTGCACGGCTCGGACGACTTCCGTGCCTGGCTGGCCGAAGCACAGGCTTAGTGCGCGTCAAGCAGGTCCAGGTAGCCGTTGGTCACCGACCACAGTTCGTCCGCCACGGGCTCCAACTTGCCGGGCCGCCAGCGCTTCTCGTCGTACGCCGAAACGCTCGCCCGCATGGCGCCGAGGCTGACCGTGAGCTCCTCGTCGATCCGGGCCCGCAGGGCATCGGGGCTCGGAGCGTCGAGCCGGACCTGATCGGCCCTGCCCTCCCGGACGGCCGTCAAGGCATCGGACAGGACGCCGTCAGCGGCATCCCACACCAGCACCGGCCGCACCACGAAGTGGTTCCAGATCGGGGCCCGCGCCGACCGCCACACCGGCGCGAACGGGTTGCGGGCCAGCCGGGTCGCGTTGGCCCAGTGAGCCGCGCCGGTCGGCGCCGACAGCCAGGGCACGGGCGGCAAGTCGACGGCCAGTGCCACGTCCACCGCGTCGAGATCGTCCTGGGACTCCAGCACCGGGCCGAACACCCACAACTGCACGACCGGCAACGGCAGGCCGCGCGCCTCTTCACACGCCGTCGCCAGTGCCTCCACGTGCTGGCACGCCCGGATCCACTTCACCCGGGACATTCTGCCCATAGACCGGGTTGATGCCCTACGCCTGGGCACGCTCCCGGCCCGGCAGGCCAGAATCACGACATGCTGCCTACGACTGAGCTGGCCCTTCTCCGACGAGTCGCGCACGAGCAGGCCGCGTGTCGTGCCCCGTCGCTGGTGGCGGCGGTGGTCCGGGAAGGCGGCCTGGTCTGGTCCGGTGCGCGTGGCCGTGTCCACGGCGAACCGCCCGGGCCGGACACCCAGTACCGGATCGGCTCGATCACCAAGACGTTCATCGCCGTGCTGGTCATGCGACTGCGCGACGAAGGCAAGCTGGACCTCAACGACCCGCTCGACAAACACCTGCCCGGCACGGTCGTCGGCGACCGCACGATCCTGCAGCTGCTGTCGCACTCGTCGGGGCTGACGGCCGAGTCGCCGGGCAGCTGGTGGGAGCGCGCGCCGGGGTCGGACTGGGCGGCGTTGCAGGCGAGCCTCGGGCCGGAGGCGGTGGTGCTGCGTGCGGGCAGCAAGCTGCACTACTCCAACGTCGGCTACGGCGTGCTGGGTGAGCTCGTCGCGCGGCACCGCGGCGTGAGCTGGCTCGACGCGGTGAACCGGGAGCTGCTCGTGCCGCTGGAGATGACGCGGACGACCCCGCACCCGGAGGAGCCGCACGCGCTGGGCTGGGCGGTGCACCCGCACGCCGACGTGCTGCTGCCGGAGCCGGCGCCGGACGCGGGCGCGATGGCCCCCGCGGGTCAGCTGTGGTCGACACTTAACGACTTGTCACGCTGGTTGCGTCTGATCGCCGGAGACTCCGGCGAGGTGCTGCACCCTGACACCGTGGCGGAGATGCGTGCCCCCGTGATGGTGGACGACGGCGACAGCTGGCTGATGGGTTTCGGCCTCGGTCTGCAGGTCACCCGGGATTCCGGGCGGCGGATGGCCGGGCACACCGGCTCGATGCCGGGCTTCCTGGCGTGCGCGTTGACCGACACGGGCAGCGGCACGGGCTCGCTCGTGCTGACCAACTGCACGGCCGGTGTCGGCATCGTGGGCCTTTCATACGATCTGATGAAAATCGCGGACGAGCACGAGCCGATCCTGCCGACCGAATGGGCACCGGCGACCACCGTGAACCAGGACCTGCTGGACCTCACAGGTGTCTGGTACTGGGGCCCGGCCGTGTACCAGTTGCGGCTGCTCGACCAGGCCTGGCTGGAGCTCGTCCCGGTCCAGGGCGCCGGGCGCGCGTCGCGGTTCAAGCCGGCGGGCGACGGCACGTGGGTCGGCCTCGATGCCTACTACGCTGGGGAAACGCTCAAGGTCGTGCGGGATGCGACCGGTGAGGTGTCGCATCTGGACCTCGCGACGTTCATCTTCACCCGCCGCCCGTACGAACCGGCCGGCCCGATCCCCGGAGGTGTCGACCCTCACGGGTGGGGTACGCGCCGCTAGACCACGTGACAAGATGACATCCTCGTTACCTCCCGGCAACGGCGCCGGTACCGCCGCAGTTCATTTCGATCCAGAAGAGATCCCCGAAGAGGCGCCATGACGCAGACCGTTGATCCGACCACGCTGCAGTTGCCCGCCGAGCTCAAGCCATCCGACGGCCGCTTCGGCTGCGGCCCGTCCAAGGTCCGGCCCGAGCAGTTGGCGCGTCTGGCTAGCGAAGGTGCCGCGTACATGGGTACCTCGCACCGCCAGAAGCCGGTCAAGTCCCTGGTCGGCCGGGTCCGCTCGGGCCTGCGTGAGCTGTTCTCGCTGCCGGACGGCTACGAGGTCGTGCTCGGCAACGGCGGTACCACCGCGTTCTGGGACGCGGCCGCGTTCGGCCTGGTGAACGACAAGGCCCAGCACTTCACCAACGGCGAGTTCTCCTCGAAGTTCGCCAAGGTCACCCAGACCGCGCCGTTCCTGTCCGACTCGATCGTGATCAAGGCCGAGCCGGGCACCGCTCCGGAGATCACCTACGCCGAGGGCGCCGACCTCGTCGGCTGGGCGCAGAACGAGACGTCGACCGGCGTGGCCATGCCGGTGCTCCGGCCGGAAGGCTCGGACGACGCGCTGATCGCGATCGACGCCACCAGCGCCGCGGGCGGTCTGCCCGTCAATGCCGCGGACTTCGACGTCTACTACTTCGCGCCGCAGAAGAACTTCGCCTCGGACGGCGGCCTGTGGATCGCCCTGATGTCGCCGAAGGCGTTGGAGCGGGTCTCCTCGATCGCCGCGAGCGGCCGCTGGGTGCCGGAGTTCCTGTCGCTGCCCACGGCGCTGGACAACTCGGTCAAGGACCAGACGTACAACACGCCGTCGGTGGCCACGCTGTTCCTGCTGGCCGACCAGATCGAGTGGATCAACGGCAACGGCGGCCTGTCGTGGGCCACCGGCCGGACCGCGGACTCGTCGTCGCGGCTGTACAACTGGGCCGACAAGACCGCGTACACCACGCCGTACGTGGCCGACCCGGCGCACCGCTCGCAGGTCGTCGGCACGATCGACTTCGCCGAGGACGTGGACGCCGCCGCCGTGGCGAAGGCGTTGCGCGCCAACGGGATCGTCGACGTCGAGCCGTACCGCAAGCTGGGCCGCAACCAGCTGCGGGTGGCGATGTTCCCGGCGATCGAGCCGGACGACGTCACCATCCTGACCAACGCCATCGAGTGGGTCGTCGACCAGCTCGGCTGAAAACCCCAGCTCACCCCTCGTGAGTGTTTATCCGTGTTCTAACCCGGATAAACACTCACGAGGGGTTTTTCAGAGGATGCCTTGGGACATGGCGGTGGTGACGGCCGCGGTCCGGTCGGAGACGCCGAGCTTGTTGAACACGCGCAGCAGGTGCGTCTTCACGGTGGTCTCGCTGATGTGCAGCGAGGCTCCGATCTCCGCGTTGGTCTGTCCTTTCGCGACAAGCCGGAGCACCTGGATCTCCCGCGCGCTCAGGGATTGCTGCGCGGGCTGGCGCATCCGCCGCATCAGCCGCCCGGCCACGGAAGGCGCCAGCACGGTTTCGCCTCGCGTCGCGGCCCGGATGGCACCGGCCAGTTCGGCACGGGACGCGTCCTTCAACAGGTAGCCGGTCGCGCCCGCCTCGACGGCGCGCAGGATGTCCGCGTCCGTCTCGTACGTCGTGAGCACGATGACACGGCTGCCGATGTTCAGGGACGTGATCTTCTCGGTGGCGCCCGCGCCGTCCAGGCCGGGCATCCGCAGGTCCATCAGGATGACGTCGGGACGTGCCGCCGTCGCCATGGCCACGGCCTCCTCGCCGGACCCGGCCTCGCCGACCACCACCAGATCCGGCTCGGCGTCGAGCATGCCGCGCAACCCTTCCCGCACCACGGGGTGGTCGTCGACGAGCAGCACCTTGATCACGTGCACACCTCCAGTTCGACGGTGGTGCCCGAGCCGGTCGAGCTGGTCACCGACAACGCGCCACCGACGTGCTCGATCCGCGACCGCATCCCGCGCAACCCGAACCCGCTGGTCACCGCGGCCGGGTCGAAGCCCTTGCCGTCGTCGGTGACCAGCAGCACGACTGAACTCTCCTGATAGGACAGTACGATCTCGACACTGCGCGCGTCGGCGTGCTTGCGCACATTGGACAGTGACTCCTGCACGGTCCGCAGCAGCACCACGTCGATCCCGGTCGCCAACGGCCGCCGCTCACCCTGCACGGCGACCTCGGCCGAGACACCGGTCTCCTCGGTCAGCTTGGCCGCCTGCCGCCGGATCGCGTCCAGCACCGAACTCTCGGCCAGCTCGGCCGGCGCCAGGGCCGCGACCAGGGCACGGGATTCGGACAGGTTCTCCCGCGCGGTCCGCAACGCGAGCGCCAGATGCTTACGTACCTGCGTTTCGTCCCTGCCGAGTTCGGATTCCGCGGCCTGCACCAACGTGACGATGCTGGTGAAGCCCTGGGCCAGGGTGTCGTGGATCTCGCCCGCCAGCCGCTCGCGTTCCCCGGCGACGCCGGCCTCCCGCGACAGCCGGGCGACCTCCGCCTGGCTGGCCTCCAACTGCTTGATCAGCTCGCCGCGTTCGGTGCTCTGCCGGACCACCTTGTCGATCCAGATGCCGATCATCACCGAGAAGAGCGTGCTGATCCCGATCGCCACGCCGGTGGCCAGCCAGTTCGTGTACGGATCGCCTAAGGTCGCGAACAGCGTCGTCACCACGATGGACATCGCGACCAGCACGATCGCCACGGTCAACCGCAAGCTCATGAACAGCAGCGGGATCACGCCGAAGAAGCTGTACTGGGTGATCGGCACCAGGAACGCCGACGCGACAAGGCAACAGAACAGGATGCCGACGAACAGGTTGAGCCGCCAACCGAATCGTTCGGCGTGCATCTCGCGCCTGCCGAAGAAGGCGTAGCAGGCCGCGATGATGGTCAACAGCACGATCGAACCCGCGCGCTCAGCCGTGGTCGCTCCCTCGGCCATGAACAGAACCAAGAGGACAACCGTGACGTAGACGAGTGCGAAGAACGTGTCCCACAGCCAGAAGTAACGGTCGGCCGCTTCGGTCACCGGCGTTTGTTGCTCCACCGGAACGTCATCAGGCACAGCACGAGACCGACGACGCACCAGGCGCCAAGGACCAGTGCGGTTTTGCCGAGTTCCCATGCTCCCGCCATCTCGTACTTGGTCATGCTGTCCGGGAGGAACACCGACCGGAATCCCTGCGCGGTCCACTTGATCGGGAAGAACGACGCCACTGTGACCATACCCGCGGGCAGCATCGTGATCGGGCTGACGTAGACGCCGGAGATGAACTGCAGCGACACGTACGGCACGTTCGACACAGCCGCGCCGCTCTGCGCGGACTTCGCCAACGACGCCGTCGCGATGCCGATCAGTGAGCAACTGACCACCGCGAGCACGAACACCCACGCGAACGTCAGCCACTTCGCCGGGTCGCTGGGCAGCGGCAGGTCGAACAGCAGCACGCCGACCCCGAGCACCAGCACGGTCTCGGCGAGGCTCGCCACGAACACCAGGATGATCTTGCCGGTGAAGTAGGACAGCAGCGGCATCGGCGTCCCGCGCAACCGCAGCAGGGTGCCGTCCTCCCGGTCGAGGGCGACGCTGATGCTCAGGTTCACGAACGAGGTCGCGATGATGCCCGCGCCGACCATGCTCGCGGTGAGGACCTGGCCGGCCGTCACCCCGGCCTCGATCTCCCGGTCGAAGACCGATCCGAGGATCGCGAGGATCAGCGCGGGGAAGGAGAAGGTGAAGAGGGCCTGTTCCTTGACGCGGAAGAACGACTTCAGTTCCACCACACCACGGGCCAGCCCGATGCTCAGCGGCGACGGCAGGTGTACGGTGGTCATCGGGTGCCTCCGACCAGGTCGAGGTAGACCTCTTCGAGCGTCGGCCGGGTGACGGTGAGACCGGCGAGCTCCCCACCCCCAAGGGAGAGCTCGCCGATCAGCTTGGTCGGCGTCGGCGTACGGACTTCCTGCTCACCGTCGCGGTCGAACCAGCGCACGACGGCCTCCCTGGTCGCGCGCCCGCCGAGCTCACCCGGCGGGCCCTGGGCGACGATCTCGCCGCGGGAGATGACGGCGACCCGGTCGGCCAACGCCTCGGCCTCGTCGAGGTAGTGCGTGGTGAGCACGATGGTGGTGCCGTCCGCGGCGAGTTTCTGGATCAGGCCCCAGAACTGCCTGCGCGCCTGCGGGTCGAAGCCGGTGGTCGGCTCGTCCAGGAAGAGCAGCTCAGGCGTGCCGACGATGCCCAGTGCGACGTCCAGCCGCCTGCGCTGCCCGCCGGACAGGCTCTTCACCCGTGCGCCCGCTTTTTCTTCCAGGCCACAGAGTTCGATCACGTCCTCGGGCTGCCGTGGCCGCGGGTAGTACCGCGCGAAGTGCCGGATCGTCTCCCGGACGGACAGTTCCGCGGCGTCCGTCGCGGTCTGCAGCACGATGCCGAGCCTGGCCCGCCACTCCCGGCCGGCGGTGCCCGGGTCCTGGCCGAGTACCGACACCGTGCCCTCGTCACGTTTCCGGTGTCCCTCGAGGATTTCCACCGTCGTGGTCTTGCCGGCGCCGTTGGGCCCGAGTAACGCGAACACCTCACCGCGTTCGATGTCCAGGTCGATCCCGGCCACCGCCTGGATCTTCGGGTACGCCTTGCGCAGCCCGCGAACGTGTATCGCCGTCATGCCCCCATCGTCCAGCCGGGACAGTTCCGGCGGGACGACCGCAGGACTGAATCGTGGTGTCCACCGATCGGTGGACACCGACTACTTCGTGACCGGAACGTGCAGGTAGCCGCGCACCACGGTGGACTTGCGGCGCAGAGGCGCACCGGTCAGCCGCAGCCCTGGCAACTGCTCGGCGAGCGTGCGCAGCGCCACGTCACCCTCCAGACGCGACAGTGGAGCGCCGAGGCAGTAGTGCGCGCCGCCGCCGAACGCGAGGTGCTCGACGGCATCTTCACGCGTGATGTCGAACCGGTGCGGTTCGGTGAACACTTCGGGATCCCGGTTGGCGGCGGCGAGCAGGACCACCAAGTCGCCGTCCACCGGAACCACCCGGCCGCCGATCTCGAACGGCTCATGCGGATGGCGCAACAGCGCCGGGACCGGCGACTCGAACCGCAGCACCTCCTCGACCGCCCGCGGCGCGAGATTCGGCTGTCCTTTCAGCAGATCCCACTGGTCTCGGTGGCTGTCGAACAGCACGACGGCGTTGCCGATCAGGTTCACGGTCGTCTCGAATCCGGCGAGCAGCAGCAGACGGCACGTGGCGATCAGTTCGTCCGCGGTCAGGTCCTCGGCTTGGACAAGGGCGCTGATCACGTCCTCGCCCGGGTTGGTGCGTCGCTCGTTCATCAGTCGCGTGAACAGGTTCCGCAGGTCCGCCACGGCGGCCTGGTACTCACGCACCAGACCGCGGTTCCCGAGCCCGTCGAACGCCCGGCCGACGATCTGGCCGTAGTGCGCGAACCGCGTGCGGTCAGCTTCGGGGATGCCCAACAGGTCGCTGATCACGGCGATCGGAAGCGGTGCTGCGAAGTCGGTCATCAGGTCGAACTCGTCGTTCAGCCGGTCGACCAGGCGATGGGTGGTGGCCTCGATGCCCGCTCGCATCTGTCGCATCAGCTTCGGCCGGAACGCCGGCGCGGCGATGCGGCGCAACCTGCCGTGATCCGGCTCGTCCATGGACAGGAAGGTGTCCGCGAGCGCGTTCGTCGACGCCCCGGCCAACCGGCCCGAGGTCTTGCGGACCCGCAACCGCGGATCCCGCAGGGCGGCGGAGATCGCCGCGTGCGAGGTGAGTGCGTAGGTGCCGGAGAGTCCTCTGTAGACCGGGCCTGCCGCACGTATCCGCTCGTACAGCGGATAGGGATTCCCCTGGTAGCGCCCGCTGTCGATCGCGCACACCAGGTCGCCCGCATCGGCGAGGAGGCTCGTCGTGCCCCGGATGGCGAGCGAGGTGGCGATCGTCCGGACTTCACTGAACGACAGCATTGTGATCCCTCCGTGGTGAACATCTCTGTTCACAACTGTACAGAAATGTTCACCACAGCGGCCAGGTCGCGCCAGGGCCGGCCGGAATCCGGACCCGTTGATGCCGCCAATCCGTACGAACGGTCCGTTCGCGAATCTGGTTGTCCACAACCGCTCGGTAGCCCTTTGCCCACGCGCTACCACCGGTAGAATGGGTTCGGGGTCGCCCCCCGGGAGTGGTGGGGGATGGTTGGGGGCGGTGTTGGACGGCTCGACCGGGTTTGTTCGGCCTCGGCTTTAGCGTCTTGGTCTTGGCTTCTGCTCGGTCAGTTCTGGCGCCTTCGTCATCTCTTGGCGCTCTGGTCAGGGACCAGCCGCGAAGTCCGGGAATGCCTTCTGTTCCGCCTGAATGCCTCGATGCGGCATCGGGGAGCACCCTGATGCCGCATCGCGAATCGATCTCAGTGGTGGGCGATGGAGTCCCAGCCGTCGACCTCGTCCGGGCGCCGCGGCTCGGGCCCGGTGTACCGGGCGGAGGGGCGGATCAGCTTGCCGGTCTGCTTCTGCTCGAGGATGTGCGCGCACCAGCCGGCCGTCCGGGCGCACGTGAACATCGCGGGCATCATGTGCGGCGGGACCTCGGCGAAGTCCAGGATCACCGCGGCCCAGAACTCGACGTTCGTCTCGATCGCGCGGTCTGGGCGGCGTTCGCGCAACTCCGCCAGCGCGGCTTCTTCCAGAGCCGCCGCGGCCTCGTAGCGTGCCGCTCCGAGCTCGCGGCACGTACGCCGAAGCACGCGGGCGCGCGGGTCCTCGGCCCGGTAGACCCGGTGGCCGAAGCCCATCAGCCGTTCACGCCGGTCGAGGATGCCCTTCACGAACCCGCGGGCGTCCCCGGAACGCTCGACCGCTTCGATCATCGGCAGCACGCGGGCGGGCGCGCCGCCGTGCAGTGGGCCGGACATCGCGCCGATTCCGCCGGACAGTGCCGCCGCCACGTCCGCGCCGGTCGAGGCGATGACACGTGCGGTGAACGTGGACGCGTTCAGGCCGTGCTCGGCCGCGGACACCCAGTACGCGTCGATCGCCTTGATGTGCGCGGGATCCGGCTCGCCACGCCAGCGGGTCATGAAGCGCTCGGTGATCGTCTCGCACTCGTTGATCCGGCTTTCCGGCACCGCCGGGTGGCCGATCCCGCGGGCCGACTGCGCTACATAGGACAGTGCCATCACCGACGCGCGGGCCAGTTGCGCGCGGGCTTCGAGGTCCGTGATGTCCAGCAGGGGCTGGAATCCCCAGATCGGCGCCAGCATCGCCAGCGCGGCCTGGACGTCCACCCGGACGTCCCCCGTGTGCACCGGGATCGGGAACGGCTCGGCGGGCGGCAGTCCGGGCCCGAACCGGCCGTCCACCAGCAACGCCCAGACGTTGCCGAACGTCACGTGCCCGACCAGGTCCTCGATGTCCACGCCGCGGTACCGCAACGCGCCGCCGTCCCGGTCGGGCTCGGCGATCTGCGTGCGGAACGCGATGACTCCCTCGAGACCCGGTTTGTAACCGTCGTCCTCGGAGCCGACGTGCGATGAATTCACTGTTGGTGTCGACATACGCGGTCGCCTTTCCGAAACCCCGACTTGATACGCGCCGCGCCGGCGTCCGGATACGAGTCGGCGACACTGCGCGGGCTCAACCCAAACACTTCTCCTCCCGGGCCGGTGTCCGCAATGACGCGCGCCGTGGCTTGTGTCACGATTCCGTGAACGATTCAGTGTGATAGTCCTGCGTGCATGCAAATCCTCTCCGCGGCGGACGTCCACCGCGCACTGCCGATGAGCGAGTGCGTCGAGGTGATGGCCGCGGCCCTCCGCGCCAGGGCGGAGGGCCTGGTCGAGCAGCCGCTGCGGAAAGTGTTCACGCCGTCCGCCACGAATGCGTTCGGTGTGTGGATGCCCGCTTACCGTGGCGGGGAACACGCGATCTTCGGCACAAAACTGTTGTGCATCGTGCCGGACAATCCGGGACGCGGGATGGACACGCACCAGGGCGCGGTCATCCTCTTCGACGGTGTCACCGGCGAGCCGCTGGCTTTTCTGAACGCTTCGGCGATCACCGAAATCCGGACCGCCGCGGTGTCCGCCTTGGCGACCCGGTTGCTGGCCAGGGAAAACGCCGAAACGCTCGCGATCATCGGCGCCGGTGTGCAGGCCGAGGCGCATCTGCGCGCCATTCCTCTGGTCCGGGACATCAAAGAAGCGCGCGTGTTCTCGCCGCGATCCGCGCCCGCGCTGGTGGAGCGGATGGACGTCGCCTTCGACCTGAAAGCAGTCGGCAGCGCCGAGCAAGCCGTCCGGGACGCGGACATCGTCGTGACCGTGACGACTTCGAAAGAGCCTGTCGTGCAACGGGATTGGCTCAGTCCCGGCACGCACGTCAACGCCGTGGGCGCGAGCACCGTGCACCATCAGGAAGTCGACACGCGAACCGCCAAGGCAGCCGAGCTCTACGTCGACGCGATGCAGTCCGTCCAAGGCGAGGCCAAGGAGTTCCAGATCGACCCGCCGGACGTCCGCGGTGAACTCGGGGACCTGCTGATCGGCAAGGCCACCGGCCGCTCCGGTCCGGACGCGATCACGATGTTCCGGTCGCTGGGCATCGCCACCGAGGACCTGTACGCCGCCGACCACGTGTTGCGCCGGGCTGCCGAGCTGGGCGTCGGCGTCGACGTGCCGCTGTGACAGCAGCGACCCCTCGTGAGTGTTTATCCGTGTTCTAACACTGATAAACACTCACGAGGGGTTTCAGGGGCAGCGCCCGCTCCGAGTTACACCTGTGTTTCCAGATCGGGACACAGGCCCGGTGCGGTGATAGACCTTCGTCATGCACCTGACCCCGCACGAACGGGACAAGCTGCTGATCCACGTGGCGGCCGACGTCGCCCGCAGGCGGCTGGACCGGGGCGTGAAGCTGAACTACCCGGAAGCGGTCGCGTTGATCACCGACCACGTGCTGGAGGGCGCGCGCGACGGCCGCACGGTCACCGACCTGGTTGAGAGCGGACGGCACGTGCTCAGCCGTGACCAGGTGCTCGACGGCGTGCCGGAGATGGTGGACGCGGTGCAGGTCGAGGCCACCTTCCCGGACGGCACGAAGCTCGTCACCGTGCACGACCCGATCATCTAGGGAGCCCAGGTGCGTCCAGGCGAGATCATCCCGGCCGACGAGCCGATCGAGCTGAACCCGGGCAGGCCCCGCGTCCGCCTCACGGTCCGCAACACCGCCGACCGGCCGGTGCAGGTCGGCTCGCACTACCACTTCGCCGCGGTCAATCCGGGGCTGGATTTCGACCGTGAGGCCGCGTGGGGCCACCGGCTCGACGTGCCCGCGGGCACGTCGGTGCGCTTCGAACCAGGCGTCGAGCGCGAGGTGGACCTCGTGCCGATCGCGGGAAACCGCACGGTGCCAGGGCTTCGGAAGGAGTGGTCCGGTGACCTCGATCGATCGTGAGCGGTACGCCGAGCTCTTCGGCCCGACCACCGGCGACCGGATCCGGCTGGCGGACACGAACCTGCTGATCGAGGTCACCGAGGACCGCAGCATGGGCGCCGGCGCGGGCGACGAGGTGATCTTCGGCGGCGGCAAGGTGATCCGCGAGTCGATGGGCCAGGGCATGGCGACCCGGGCGGACGGCGCGCCCGACCTGGTGATCACCGGCGTGGTGATCCTGGATCACTGGGGCGTGGTCAAGGCCGACGTCGGCGTGCGGGACGGCAGGATCGTCGGCATCGGCAAAGCGGGCAACCCCGACGTGATGGCCGGCGTCGACCCGGCGCTGGTGGTCGGCCCGTCCACGGAAGTCCTGGCGGGCAACGGGAAGATCCTGACCGCGGGCGGCATCGACTGCCACGTGCACTTCATCTGCCCGCAGCTGACCGACCAAGCGCTGGCTTCGGGCCTGACCACGATGATCGGCGGCGGCACCGGCCCGGTGGAAGGCAGCAAGGCCACCACGGTCACGCCGGGAGCGTGGAACCTCGGCCGGATGCTTCAGGCAATGCAGGCACAGCCCGTCAATGTCATGTTGCTGGGCAAGGGGAACACGGTCAGCCAGGAAGGCCTGCGCGAGCAACTGCGTGGCGGCGCCGGTGGTTTCAAGCTGCACGAGGACTGGGGCACGACCCCGGCCGCGATCGACGCGTGCCTGACCGTCGCCGGCGAGTCCGGCGTGCAGGTCGCGATCCACACCGACACCCTGAACGAAGCCGGGTTCGTCGAGTCCACTTTGGAGGCGATCGGCGGCCGGTCGATCAACGCGTACCACACCGAGGGCGCGGGCGGCGGGCACGCGCCGGACATCATCCGCGTGGTCTCCGAGCCGAACGTGCTGCCGTCGTCGACGAACCCGACGCGTCCGCACACCGCGAACACCCTGGACGAGCACCTGGACATGCTCATGGTGTGCCATCACCTGAATCCTTCGGTGCCCGAGGACCTGGCGTTCGCCGAGTCCCGGATCCGGCCGACCACGATCGCGGCCGAGGACGTGCTGCACGACATGGGTGCGATCTCGATGATCAGCTCGGATTCCCAGGCGATGGGCCGGATCGGCGAGGTGATCATCCGGACGTGGCAGACCGCGCACGTGATGAAGGACCGCCGCGGATCGCTGCCCGGTGACACGGCCGCGGACAACATGCGGGCGCGTCGATATGTCGCCAAATACACGATCAATCCCGCGATCGCGCACGGCATCGACAAGTGGGTCGGCTCGGTCGAGGTCGGCAAGCTGGCGGACCTCGTGCTGTGGGAACCGAAGTTCTTCGGTGTCCGGCCGCACGTCGTGCTGAAGGCCGGATTCACGGCGTGGGCGGCGATGGGCGACGCGAACGCCTCGATCCCCACCCCGCAACCGGTCTACGCCAGGCCGATGTTCGGCGCCGCGCCTTCGGTCGCGCTCGCCAGCGGACTGCACTTCGTCGCGCCGGAGGCGCTGGAGTCCGATGTGGCCGACGTGTTCGGTATCGGCCGGGAACTGGTCGCTGTGAGCAGCACGCGCAACGTGCGCAAGTCGGACATGCTGCTCAACGACGCGATGCCGGACGTCCGGGTGGACGCGGACAGCTTCGCGGTGCACGTCGACGGCGAGCTGATCGAACCACGGCCGGTGGCGGAACTGCCGATGGCACAACGCTACTTCTTGTTCTGATGCACACCGTCGCGCTCGTCCTGTCCGACTCCCGGTTCCCGGGCGGCGGGCACGTGCACTCCGGCGGTCTCGAGGAGGCCGCCGCGCGCGGGCTCGTCAGCGACATCCGGTCGCTGGGCCTGTTCCTGGCCGGACGCCTGCGCACGGCCGGGGAGCTGGCCGCGATCTTCGCCGCGGCTTCGGTCAAGTGCCACGAATGGTCTACTTTGGACGAGGAGCTGGACGCGCGGACGCCGTCGCCCGCTCAACGCGAGGCTTCGCGAGCACAAGGCCGCGCCACCGTTCGCGCGGGTCGTCGAGCGTGGCCGTCACCAGTGCTGGATTCCTTGGTACAGGCCACTCCTCGGCCACACCACGCGATCGTCCTCGGTGCGCTGACCGGCATCGCCGGGGGATCGTCGGCCGATGCCGCGTTGACGGCCGCGTACCTTTCGGTGAGCGGGCCCGCGAGCGCGGCGATCCGGTTGCTGGGCCTGGATCCGTTCGCGGTGAACGCGCAAGTGACCCGGCTCGGTGAGGCGATCCAGGCCGTCGCCGACCGTGCGGTGTCCGTGGCCGGTCTGCCACCCGCCGACCTGCCCGGCCCGGGAGCGCCGGGGCTGGATTTGTTGGCGGAGGCGCATGTGCGTCATCACAAGGAAGAGGTGCGTCTCTTTGCAAGCTGATCACGTCCACACCCACCCGGTGAACTTCGACCCGACCTGGTCCGAGCCGGATCACCACGAACCCGCGGCCGAACAGGGGCGCGCGTACCGGATCGGTATCGGCGGTCCGGTCGGCAGTGGCAAGACGGCGTTGACCGCCGCGTTGTGCCGCGCGTTCCGGGGCGAGCTGAACCTCGCCGTGGTCACCAACGACATCTACACCACCGAGGACGCGGACTTCCTGCGTCGCGCGGGTGTGCTGGACGTCGACCGGATCGAGGCCGTGCAGACGGGGTGCTGCCCGCACACCGCGATCCGCGACGACATCACCGCCAACCTGGACGCCGTGGAAACGCTGGAGGAGCGGCACCCGGGGCTGGAACTGGTGATCATCGAGAGCGGCGGCGACAACCTGACAGCGGTGTTCAGCCGTGGCCTGGTCGACCGGCAGATTTTCGTGGTCGACGTGGCCGGCGGCGACAAGGTGCCGCGCAAGGGCGGTCCCGGCGTGACCACGGCCGACCTGCTTGTGATCAACAAGATCGACCTCGCCCCGCTGGTCGGCGCCGACCTGGAGGTGATGGCCTCGGACGCGGCCCGGATGCGCGGCGAACTGCCCGTGATCGCGCAGTCGTTGGCCGAGACGCCCGACGCGCCCGTTGTCGCGGACTGGGTGCGCTCCCAGTTGCCTGTGCGCACGGGATGAAGGCGCACGCGCGGGTCGTCGCCGAGCTGGTCGACGGGCGGACAGTGTTGCGGGAACTGCGATCCCAGTCCCCGCTCACTCTCGTTCCGCATCGTGGCAAACCAGGTCTGGTGCATCTGGTCAACTCGGCGTCGGCCCCGCTCGGCGGCGACGAACTCGACCTGACCCTGATCGCGGGGCCCGGCGCGGCGTTGCGGATCGCCGGTGTGGCCGCGAGTCTCGTGTTGCCCGGGCCCAAGCCCGCGCTGAGCCGGTTCACCGTGCACGTCGAGGCGGCCGAGGGGTCCACAGTGGAGTACTTGCCGGAAGCCACGGTGGTCACGCAGCGTGCGCATCACGCGGCGGTCTTCACCGGATCGTTGGAACCGTCCGCCCGGTTGATCGTGCGGGAAATGCTTGTCCTCGGCCGGGAAGGCGAATCCCCGGGCCGGCTGACCAGCGAGACGACCGTCCGCCGCGGCGAGCGCCCGGTGCTCAGCCAACGGCTGGAGATCGACTCGTTGATCGCGAGCCCGGCCGTGCTCGCCGGGCGGCGTGTGCTCGCGACTGATCTCCGTGTGGGCTATGAAGATCCGCCTTCGGCCGTCGCCGGGGAATGGTGCTCGCTCGTGCCGCTGGCCGCCGGTGGGTCGCTGGCGACCGCGCTGGCCCACGACGCGGTCGCCGCCCAGCGCATGATCGGCTTGCTGAATCGATCTGGTTGATCGATTTCGTTCGCTCCGCGTGGGTGTAATCACCGTTCGTGCTGTTTCTCCGGACGCCCGGAACCCGTAACGTCCTTGGGAACCAAGGAGATCCCGAGGCGGAGGGTGATAGGCATGACGGACGCCGACATCACGTCCAACATCACGCTCGACCTACCGACGATGCGTGCGCACTACGAAGGCGGCAGTCTCGACGAATCCGAGCTGGCGGCGACGTGGTACGAGCAGTTGCAGTACTGGCTCGACCAGGCTGCACAGCAAGGGGTGGTCGAACCGAACGCGATGGTGCTGGCCACCGCCGATCCGCAGGGCAGGCCGTCGTCACGGACCGTGTTGGCCAAGGGACTCGACGAGCGCGGTGTCGTGTTCTTCACCAACTACACGTCCACCAAGAGCCATGAGCTCATGGCCACCCGCTACGCCTCGGCCACTTTCCCTTGGTACTCCTTGCAGCGCCAGGCACACGTCCGCGGCACTGTGGAGAAGGTCGACGCCGCCGAGACCGCCGCCTACTGGGCCAGCCGTCCACGCGAGTCGCAGCTCGGCGCCTGGGCCTCGCCGCAGTCCGTCGTGGTCAACAGCCGGCACACCCTGGACTCCTCCCTGGCCAACATCCAGCGCCAGTTCGCCGACGCCGAAGAGGTACCCGTACCCCCGCACTGGGGCGGCTGGCGGATCCGGCCGGAGATCGTCGAGTTCTGGCAGGGCCGCCGTAACCGCATGCACGACCGGTTGCGTTACAAGCTGACGCGCGACGGTTGGAAGGTCGAGCGCCTCGGCCCGTGACCCGTCTTGGACGCACGCCCCCGGTCAGCTTGGACCGGGGGCGTCGTCGTGTTCAGGGTTTTCCAGCCGGCCGTCGGTGCCCTGGGTGACTGGCCGGTCGTGCGCGGGTGAATTGTCGGACCTCCGCGCTAACGTGAAATCAAGGGCTCCCCTGAATGGCGGGATTTGTCGGATTGGGTGGGGATGGCGGTTCCGGCGGGTCTGATGGGGACATGGCCTGGTTGGCAGGGCGAGGGCTGCCGGGGGTGAAAATCACGTTCGCCGAAATGGTTAGGGGTCCTAAGCTTCTGGGACGTGGCCCTACGTGACCTGGTGATGGACGTTCGCCCCCTGCGTGTACGGCCTTATCGCCGGTTATGGATGTCCACGGCGGTCACGTCCATGGGCGCGCAGCTCACCGCGGTCGCCGTACCCAAGCAGGTGTTCGATCTGACCGGATCGTCCGGTTTTGTCGGACTGACCGGCGCGGTCGCGCTGGTGCCGCTGCTGGTCTTCGGGCTGTGGGGCGGCGCGATCGCCGACATGATGGACCGCCGCAAACTGCTGCTGATCACCAACTCCGGCATCGCGCTGAGCTCGGTGCTGCTGTGGCTGCAGGCCGCGATGGAGCTGAACTCGGTCTGGATCGTCCTGCTGTTGCTGGGATTGCAGCAGTCGTTCTTCGCGGTCAACATGCCGACCCGCTCGGCCGCGATCGCCCGGCTGGTGCCCGCCGAGCTGATGCCGTCCGCGATGGCATTGGGCTCAACGGTCTTCACGTTCGGCTCGGTGCTCGGCCCGCTGCTGGCCGGTGTGCTGCTGCCGGTCCTCGGTCTGTCCACGTTGTACCTGATCGACTCGGTCGCGCTGATCCTGGCGATGTGGGCGGTGTGGCGCCTGCCACCGTTGCCACCGCTCAGCGGGGAGATCAGACGGGCCGGGCTGCGCGACGTCGCCGACGGATTCCGGTATCTCGCAGGGCGGTCCGTGCTGCTCGCGTCGTTCCTCGTGGACATCATCGCGATGGTCGCGGGCATGCCGCGTGCCCTGTTTCCGGAGATGGCCGAGCGTACGTTCGGTGATCCGCCGGGTGGTGGCGTCGCGCTCGGGTGGTTGTACGCCGCGATTCCGCTCGGCGCGTTCGTGATGGGGCTGGCGTCCGGCTGGCTGTCGAAGATCAACCGGCACGGTGTCGGCGTGATCGTCGCGGTGTGCGTCTGGGGTGCCGCGATGGCCGGGTTCGGTCTGTCCGGCTCGCTGTGGCTGGCCGTGGTGTTCCTCGCGATCGGCGGTGCCGCCGACATGGTCAGCGCGGTGTACCGGTCGTCGATCCTGCAGACCGCCGCGCCGGATGAGATGCGCGGCCGGATGCAGGGCGTCTTCACCGTCGTCGTCGCAGGTGGGCCGCGGCTCGCCGACCTCACGCACGGCTGGACCGCCGCGGCCACAGGCACCACCGTCGCTTCGGCAGGCGGCGGATTCCTCGTGATCGTCCTGACCGTCGGCGCGGCCATCTGGCTCTCCGCGTTCTGGCGTTACCGAGCTGATAAGGAAGTCGCTACGCCGAACGAGTGATGTCGTTACCCGAATCGTCAGTGAGTTACGGCACACTCCCAGGAATGACGGAAGGGATCAAGGAACAGGCCACCGGGCAACCGGAGCTCAAGCGGGCCATCGGACCGAAGCTTCTGCTGTTCTTTGTCGTGGGGGACATCCTCGGTACGACGATCTACGCACTGACCGGGCAGGTCGCCGGGAAGATCGGCGGCGCGCTGTGGTTGCCGTTCCTGATCGCGTTCGTGGTGGCCTTCATGACCGCGTTCAGCTACCTGGAACTGGTCGGCAAGTACCCGAAAGCGGCGGGCGCGGCGCTGTACACGCACCGGGCGTTCAAAATCCAGTTCCTCACGTTCATGGTCGCGTTCGCGGTGATGTGCTCCGGCATCACGTCGGCGTCCTCGGCCGCGGTCGCGTTCGGTGAGACCTACATGGTCAGAACTTTCGGCCTGACCGCCTCCGAACTGCGGACCACCCTGATCGCGATCCTGTTCGTGCTGCTGATCGCACTGATCAACTTCCGCGGGGTCAGCGAGTCGGTCAAGGCCAACGTGGTGCTCACGTGCGTCGAGCTGTCCGGTCTGCTGATCATCATCGCGGTCGGCGTGTACGCGGTCGCCAACGGCGACGGCGACAGCAGCAGGCTCACCGAGCTCAACACCGCGGACCAGACCTGGCTGGTCGCGATCAGTTCGGCGACCTCGCTGGCGTTCTTCGCGATGGTCGGGTTCGAGGACTCGGTCAACATGGCCGAGGAATGCCGCGAGCCTGCCCGGATCTTCCCGAAGGCGTTGCTGTGGGGCATGGTCATCGCGGCGACCATCTACATCCTCGTCGCGATCACGTCGTCGCTGCTGGTGCCCTCGGACCAGCTGAAGACGGCGGGCAGTTCGGCGCTGCTGAAGGTGCTCGACGTCGGTGCGCCGGGCTTCCCGCACGTGGTGTTCTCCGCGATCGGCATGCTCGCCGTGATCAACTCGGCGTTGATCAACATGATGATGGCGAGCCGGCTGCTCTACGGCATGGCCAACGAGCGGATCATCCCGCGCGCACTGGGGACCGTGCATCCGTTCCGGCGCACGCCGTGGGTGTCGATCCTGTTCACCACCGGGCTCGCGGTCATCTTGGTGTCCACAGTGGACATCGGCGGGCTCGGCGGGACCACGTCACTGCTGCTGCTCGCGGTCTTCACCATCGTCAACATCGCGGTTCTGGTGCTGCGCCGGGACAAGGTCGCGCACAAGCACTTCCGCACCCCGACCGTCGTGGCGGTCGTGGCGGCGTGCCTGTGTGCGTACCTCGTCATCCCCGGCCTGTCCGGCAGGCCGGACAGGGAGTACGGCGTCGCAGGCATCCTGCTCGGCGTCGGCCTGCTGCTCTGGGTGATCAACTACTTCTACACCAAGGCCAAGGGACAGAAGGTCGAGGTGAACCCGGAGGCCCTGGGCAAGGGCAGGGACTAGCGGTACCGCGCGAGTTCGGCCGGGTCGTGGGCGCTGAAGACCTCGACCCGGTCGCCGTGGTCCCGGACGAGTTCGCGGAGCCGTTGCTGGTTGTGCACCCGCGACGCGCGCTCGGTCTCCACGATCTTCTGGAACCGCGCCAGCCCCGGCGGGCAGTGCGGGTTGCGCCAGTCCATCTCGCTGTGCGAGAAGTAACCGTCGCCGCAGTGCAGCAACCACTTCTCCCCGGTGTCGACCGCCACCCCCGCGTGCCCGAGAGTGTGTCCGCGCAACGGAACGAGCAGGATCTCCTCCGGCAGGCCCTTGAGGTTGCGGACCGCGTCGAAGCCGAACCACTCGTCGCCGGTCGCGTCGTAGCTCTCGAAGTCCGCGTGTTCCCACTGTGCCTTGCGGAATCGTGAACGGTCCCTCGCGGTGGCCTGCGCCGTGGCGTTGCGCAGTTCCTCGGCGTAGATGTGCACCTTGGCATGCGGGAAGTCACGGAAACCACCGGCGTGGTCCAAATCCAGGTGCGTGGGAACGATGTGCCGGACGTCCTCGATCCGGTACCCGAGGCTGACGACCTGCCGCGCCGCCGTTTCCTCTTCTTTCAGAACAGGATTGGCCACGAGCCGGAACTCGCGGGTCAGCGAGCCGCCCGGGTTCGCGATGTCGTCGAGCCCGATGCCCGTGTCGACGAGAACCAGGCCGTCGTTCGTCTCGATCAGCAGGCAGTGGCAGATCATCGTGCCGCGCCGCAGGATGCCCGGCCTGCCGTCGAGCAGTTTGCCGCCGAACGGGTGCATGGTCCCGCAGTTGAGGTGGTGGACGCGCATCATCGCTCCTTCTCGATCAACAGCTTCAGGTGGTGCCCGACTTGCCTCAGCGGCGCCAGGTCCTTGCGCGTCCTGGCGAGCAGCAGTGCCCCCTCGATCGCCGCGAGAACGGTCGTCGCGAGCGCTTCGGCGTTCTTGATCCCTTGTTCTGCCAAGGAATCCGCGATGACACGTTCCCAGCCCGCGTAGGCGCCGTCGCACGCCTGCCGGATCTGTTCGCTGTCGGCCGCCGCGTCCAACGCGACTGTCGCGATCGGACATCCCTCCCGGAAGTCCGACTCGACAAGCCGTTTCCCCAGCAACTCCAGGACTTCGTCGAGCGACTGCGTCTGCCTGAACCGCTCGGACAGCTCACCGCCGGACAGTCGCAGCGACTCGACGGCCAGTTGCTCCTTGCCGCCCGGGAAGTGGAAGTACAGCGAGCCCTTCGGGGCGCCACCCTCGGCCAGCACCTGGTTCAGGCCCGTCGCGTGATACCCCTGGGTCCGGAACAGCGCCGCCGCTGTCTTCAGCACCCGCTCACGCGTGTCGTTCTTCTTGGGCATGCGGTGACTATACAGACTGGTCTACTACCGCGCGACCGGGGAATGGGCGCCGCCCGGATTAGGGCGGCGCCCGTGTGATCGGCAGTGGCGTGGGTTGCCGCGGTGGAGCTGGAGCGGTGGGCCTGGAACAAGTCGAGTTGGGGTAGCGGAGTTGGAGCGGCGGGCTTGCGGTAGCGCGCTTGGGGCGGTGGATCTGGACCTGGAACTGGCCGAGGAGCAGCCAGGTCCCCAGGTCAGCCCGGTGAGCGGCGGAAACTGTCAGACCCACGCGCTACCGTGAAAACAAGGGCTCCCCTGAATGGCGGGTTTTGTCGTTCTGCCGTTCAGGGGAGCCGGGTGCGTTATCGGGGCAGGGTGCAGCCCGATGCGGTGAGGGTGAACTGGTTGCCCGCGCCGATGCAGGCCGGGATGTTGTGGATCTGCTGGCCGTACTTGTAACCGGAGCGGACCGTCACCTGGCCGGACTGGCTGACCTCGCACGGGTTGTTCAGCGTGCAGCGGCCGCCGCTCTCGTTCGCCGTGTTGTTGACCGCGACGACCTTGCCCGAAGCGGTGTCGATCACCGGCGAGCCCGACGTGCCACCGATCGTGTTGCACGAGGACTGCGACGCGTAGCGCACCGAGTCACGCCACGTCCAGACGTCCTCTTTGAGCTGGTAGGCGAAACCGTCGATCCGGCAGTTGTAGATCCGCTTCCAGTAGCCCGACACGACCTGGATGCTCGTCCCAGCGGCCGGGCGCGTCGTGGTCAGTTCCAGCGCGCGGGAACCGTACTGCTGCTGGATCTGCGCGTACGTCTGGCTCAGTTGGTAGAAGGAGACGTCCGTGTCCTTCATCGTGGCGTAGGCCAGCTTGGTCGCGCGCAGCGTCCCGAGGTTCTGGCCCGCGCCGTTCAGCAGGGTGAACGTCCGCGTCGACGCCTGGTTGAGGATCACTTCGTTGGCGCCCATGAACTTCACGCAGTGTCCGTTGGACATCACCAGCGCCGGGTCGGTGTCCTTCGCGGCGGGCGGCCGCACGACCGAGCCGGAGCAGTTGCTCAGTGCCACGATGCCGGTGAAGTCGGCCTGGACGGCACTGGCCGGGACGGCCGCGAGAGCGCTGATCGACAGGGCTGCGAAGAGCGTGCCAGCAACACGCTTGAACATGGCAGGGTCCTTCCGAAATCGCAGGGACCTCCAGCGTCAACGCTCCGCGTGCCGAGTACCACCCGCCGTTAGGCTGCAAATCATGAGTCTGGAGATCGTGCACGGCGCCGCTCGGGCCGTGATCACTGAAACCGGCGCGGGCCTGCGGGCCTACGAAGTCGACGGCGTGCCGTACAGCGAGACTTTCGGTTACGGCGAGACGCCACCGTTCGGCGCCGGCGTGGTGTTGGTGCCGTGGCCGAACCGGACAGCGGGCGGCCGATGGCACCTCGACGGCGAGCTTCAGCAGCTGGACGTCACCGAGCCCGCGCGCGGCAACGCCATCCACGGCCTGGTTCGACGTCTACAGTGGACGGTCCTGGAGCATGTGGCGTCGTCGGTCTCCCTTGAGGTCGAGATCGAGCCGCAGGCCGGTTGGCCCGTCCGGCTGCGCACCACGGTCCAGTACGCGCTGGACGACACCGGGCTCACCGTTACGCACGGAGTGCATAACATCGGCGACCGGCCGACGCCGTTCGGTGTCGGTACCCACCCGTATCCCCGCGCGGGCAATGACGCGACAGACTCGTGCACGTTGCAGCTGGCTGCGACGACTGTGCTGCCGTTGGACCCCGATCGGATGGTCCCGAACGGGCCTGCTGTTCCCGTCGTGGGCACCGAGTACGACTTCCTTGCCCCGCGGCCGCTGCGTGGCGTGCAGCTGGACACCCCGTTCGGTGGTTGCCTGCCCGGGGAAGATGGTCTTGTCCGGCACGTGGTGTCGGGCCCGTCCGGTGGCGTCGAGCTGTGGGCCGATCCCGACTTCAAGTGGGTTCAGGTGTTCACGCCCGGCGACTACCCCGGGCGCGGCCGGGCGATCGCCGTCGAGCCGATGACGTGCCCGCCGGACGCGCTGAACTCGGGCACGGACCTGATCACGCTGGCGCCCGGGGAGTCCTGGGCGGGACGCTGGGGAATCACCCCGCTAAGTACCTGAAGTACTTGACGTACCTGACCATGGTCGGCGAAAATGGACCCCGACCGAGAGGGAACGTCATGCACTTCGACAGTTACACCGACGCCCGCACCCATCTCAAGGACCTGCTGGACGCGGCGGAAAAAGGACGGGTGGCGACCATCCGCCGCGACCACGCACGCACCGCGGTGGTCGATGTCGTTCGGCTGCAACACGTCTTGGTCAGCATGAACCAGCCCCGGGCTCACGTGGTCGCGGAGTCCGGCGGCTGGTCCGTGTTCATCCCCGGGTTACCGATCTCGGCCGACGGTGCGACTTTCGACGAGGCCATCGCCGAGATGATCACGTCGTTGCGCGAGTACGCCCAAGACTGGCAGGAGCGGCTCTTGGAAACCCCCAACCACCGTGACAACTGGGGCCTCGTCCAGCTGATCGGCCTGAGCGACGACGCCCAGCTCCGCGAATGGCTGGTTGGGGTCGCTGAGTGAGCGAGCAGGCGCCGACCCCGGCCGACCACGACCGCTTCTGCACGAACGAAGGGTGGATAGGCGTCCGCTCCGCGGGTCGTACCACCTACGAGCTCGGCTTACCCGATGGACGCGTCCTGCGCACCCGCCTCTCGGCCAGGGACACGTCGTACGGGCCCGAACTGTGGCACCACATCCTGCGTGACCAACTGGAGGTCGACGAACCGACGTTCTGGGCCTGCGTCCACGACAACGAGAAGCCCGACCGCGGTATCGCCAAACCCCGCCCCGACGCCCTCCCCGTCGACCTGGTCCACCTGCTCATCACCCGCCTAGGCCTCTCCGAGCGAGCGGTCGCCGCCATGACCAGAAAGGAAGCCATAGCCCGAATAGACGCCTACTGGGAACAGTCCGACACCCTCTGACCCACTCCAGCACCTCGTGTCGACCTTTCCGGCACCCCGTGTCCGCCTTTCCGGCACCCCGTGTCCGCCTTTCCGGCACCCCGTGTCGACCTTTCCGGCACCGTGTGTCCGCTCGGTGTAGGCCTCATGGAGGAACGGACCGTCGGCGGGTCCATCTTGGACGCGACCACCACAAGACGGGCCCAGTTGCGCAAGATGGCTTGTGCGACAAGGAGAAACGTCACAGGAGCCTTCGCGCTGACGCGTCCTACCGGGCCGAGTGGATCAGGGGCCGCGGCCGCGCCAGTGCGCCTTTGGCCCTGTGTCACGGACTTCCGGCGAAGTGGACGTACGGGACGAACACGGACGCACGCTGCCATGGCGGACGAAGCACCATCGAGATCCGGCTCCGGCGGGGCGAAACAGCCGTCGTCCCACCTCGCGGCAGCAGCCCGGACGTGCCGCTGGGAGATGTTCCGGCTGCCGGTTCCGCACCCCGACCGGGTCCGGACTAGTACGGTGTCCATCCGTGACAGTCGCAATCACGGGTGGATACGTTGTACCTGTAACGAGCGAGCCCATCGAGGGCGGCATCGTGCTGATCGAGAACGGCAAGATCGTCGCGGTCGGTGCGGATGCCGATGTCGATGTGCCGGACGACGCCGAGATCGTCGACGCGTCGGGCTCGTGGGTGCTGCCGGGTTTTGTCGAGGCGCACGCGCACGCCGGTATCGGTGAGGAAGGTCTCGGCTGGGAGGGCCGTGACTACAACGAGATGACCGACCCGAACGGCGCCAGGCTGCGGGCGATCGACGGGATCAACCCCGACGACCAGGGCCTGCGGGACGCGCTGGCCGGTGGGGTCACCACGCTGGTCGTCAAGCCCGGCTCGGGCAACCCGATCGGCGGGCAGACGGCCGCGATCAAGGCGTGGGGCCGCACGGTCGACGAAATGCTGATCCGCACCCCGTGCAGCGTGAAGAGCGCGCTCGGGGAGAACCCGAAGCGGGTCTACGGCGAGCAGAAGAAACTCCCGTCGACCAGGCTCGGCGTCGCAGCGGTGATCCGTGACGCGCTGACCCAGGCCCAGGACTACGTCAAGAAGCGTGACCAGGCGGCCAGCGAGGACAAGCCGTTCGACCGCGACAACACCCTGGAGACGCTGGCGCTGGTGCTCAGCGGCGAGGTCCCGTGGTGCCAGCACAGCCACCGGGCCGACGACATCGCCACCGCGATCAGGCTCGCCGACGAGTTCGGCTACCGCCTGGTGCTCAACCACGGTACGGAAGGGCACCTGATCGCCGACCTGATCGCCGAGCGCGGCATCCCGGTGATCATCGGCCCGCTGTTCACCAGCCGCAGCAAGGTCGAGGTCAACCGCCGCTCGTTGCGCAACCCCGGCATCCTGGCACGGGCCGGCGTGAAGATCGCGATCACCACGGACCACCCGGTCGTGCCGATCGACTTCCTGGTGCACCAGGCGACCCTGTGCGTGAAGGAAGGCCTCGACACGGACACGGCCCTGCGCTCGATCACGATCAACCCCGCCGAGATCCTGAGCCTCGACGACCGGGTCGGCGCTCTCAAGCCCGGCCTGGACGCGGATGTGGTGATCTGGTCCGGTGATCCTCTGGATGTGATGAGCCGCGCGGTCCGCGTCTTCATCGAGGGCAACGAGGTCTACCACTACGACGACGCCAAGGGCGAAGGCATCACCAAGAGCCCGTTCTACAGCGAGCGATGACGGCGTGAAGGCCGCCTTGCCGACCGTTTCGGCGAGGTGGTCTACACGGCTTTGGGCGGCCACGGCCCCCCGATTTCCAGCGTACTCAGAGGGGCCGACAATTCCGGCTCGGCTGTGAGTGGGGCTGTGGACAAGAGCGGCTTGTGGATAACTGTGGCGTACCGCGCGACAGCCCGCCGGTTTTGTCAGACCTTTTCGTTACGCTGGAATTTGGGGCCGGAGGCCGCAGTCGCCAACTCGCTCGGTCGATGTGGGCTCAAAACTGTGAAAAGGATGTCCTGTCCGGCGCGTCCGCTCCCTGTCATACGGGAGGGAGCGAACGCGAAGGCCCGCTCGGCGTCGGCGAGCAGGGGGTCAAGCCTTGTTCCGCAGTTCCCGGGCGATCACCATGCGCTGGATCTGGTTCGTGCCTTCGAAGATCTGCGGGACCTTCGCTTCCCGCATGTAGCGCTCCACGGGGAAGTCCTTTGTGTATCCGGCGCCACCCAGGACCTGCACCGCGTCGGTGGTCACCTTCATCGCCGCGTCCGTGGCCACCAGCTTCGCGATGGACGCCTGCCTCTTGAACGGCAGGCCACGGTCTCGGCGCCGCGCCGCTTCCAGGTACGTCGCCCGTGCGGACTCCACCGCGGCTGCCATGTCGGCGAGCAGGAATTCCATTCCCTGGAACTCGATGATCGACCGGCCGAACTGACTGCGTTCCTTCGCGTAGCGCACGGCCTCGTCCAACGCTGCCTGGGCCAGGCCGACCGCGCAGGCCGCGATGCCCAGGCGCCCGGAGTTCAGGGCCGACAGGGCGATCTTCAGGCCGATGCCTTCCTCGCCCAGGCGCCGTCCCGTGGACACCCGCGCGCCGTCGAAGATCATTTGCGCTGTGGTCGACGCCGTCATGCCCATTTTGCGTTCGGGGGCGGAGGCGGACAGGCCTGGTGTGTCCGCGGGGACGAGCAGGCAGCTGATGCCACGGCCGCCGTCCGGGGATGTCCGCACCATGGTCGTGTAGAAATCTGCCTGGCCGCCGTGGGTGATCCATGCCTTCGTGCCCGTGACCACGTAGTCAGGGCCGTCGAGGACCGCACGGGTCGACAGCGCGGCCGCGTCGGAGCCCGCGTGGGTCTCGGACAGCGCGTACGCGCCGAGCAGGTCACCGCCCAGCATGTCGGGGAGCCACTCGTCGCGCTGCGAGTCGGTTCCGTACTCGGCGAGGGCGTAGCAGGACATCGTGTGCACGGACAGGCCGACGCCCACGGTCATCCAGGCGGCCGCGATTTCCTCGAGAACCTGCAGGTACACCTCGTACGACACTCCACCGCCGCCCCATCGCTCCGGGTACGGCAGGCCGAGCAGGCCTGATCGGCCGAGCAGCCGGAACTGTTCCCGCGGGAAGAGCTCCTTCTCCTCGTACTCGCCGGCCTTGGGGGCCAGTTCGTTGGCGGCTATGTCCCGTGCCAAGGCGATGAGGTCCTCCGCCTCGGTGTCCGGGAGCAGACGTTCGACTGCCATCGCGGGATCTCCGTATGTATGCAGTGCTAGAGGACAGCCCAGGCTACCGTCCGGGGTAGGTTGTCGGCCGTGATCGTTGTCGCTGGCGAGGCACTCGTCGATCTCGTGCCCGCGAAGTCCACACTCGACGGTGAGCCTGGCGCGCTGTTGCCACGCCTGGGCGGCGGCCCGTACAACGTCGCCGTCACGGTGGGTCGCCTCGGCGCTCCGGTGAGTTTCCTGTCCCGGATCTCGTCGGACGACTTCGGCGAGGCCCTCGTGCACCGGCTCAATCTGTCCAATGTAGATACTACGTACCTGCAGCGTGGGCCCGAGCCGACCACCTTGGCGGTGACCAGCCTCGGGCCGGACGGTGGCGCGCGCTACACGTTCTACTCCGAAGGCACGGCCGACCGGCTCTTCGAGGCACCGGGCGACCTGCCTGAGATGACCATGCTGTCGCTGGGCACCAACTCGCTCGTGCTCGAGCCGGGTGCCAGCGCGTACGAGCAGGTCATGCGCAGGACCGACGCCCTGACGGTGCTCGACCCGAACGTGCGGCCGATGCTCATCGACGACCCCGGCGCCTACCGGGACCGGTTCGCGAGCTGGCTGCCGGACGTCGACCTGCTCAAGCTGTCCGAGGAGGACGCCGAGTGGATCGCCGGAAAAGACGCCCTCGAGGCGGTCCGGGAATGGCGGCAGCGCGGCCCGGCCACCGTTGTGCTCACCCGCGGCTCGAAAGGATTAGCCGTTGTCACCGGTTCCGGTGAACTGGTCGAGGTTCCGGCTACACGCGCGCAAGTCGTCGACACGATCGGGGCAGGCGACACGGTTCACGGCGCACTGCTCGCCTGGTTGTATACAAAAGGCGTCCGTTCGGTCGAACACCTGCGCGAACTGGACGGCGACGCCTGGCGGGAGGCATTGCGGTATGCCGGTGCGGCGGCGGCGATAACGGTGTCGCGGGCCGGTGCCGAGCCGCCCTATGCGGCTGAACTGGGCTTGATCCTCTGAATCGTTCTGTGAATCGATGTGAGAAGCGTCCCACCAGCGTGTCTTAACTTACGCCGCACTGGGCGATTCGCGTCGAGAGCACTAGCGTTGGGGGTTGACAGGACCCCAATGGGGCGGTGCTGCGGTGCGGCGATCGATCAGACCGCGTGCACGTGGCTGATTCGCCAGATCCACCGCCCTGACCGATCGGGAGAGGGACGTTCATGCCCGACGCGACGACCGCGCCGCAATCCGGTACTCGTACCGTCGCGCTTCACCACGACGGCGGCGAGCTTGAGATGGCGGTAGTACCCGCCACCGAGGGCTCGAACGGAATCGAGCTCGGCAAACTGCTGGCGAAAACCGGACTGGTCACACTGGACCCCGGCTTCGTCAACACCGCCGCCTGCTCCTCGGAGATCACGTACATCGACGGTGACGCGGGCATCCTGCGTTACCGCGGATATCCGATCGAGCAGCTCGCCGAGCGCTCCACCTTCATCGAGGTCAGCTACCTGCTGATCTACGGTGAGCTGCCGTCGAAGCAGCAGCTCGCCGACTTCACCCAGAAGATCAGCAGGCACACCCTGCTGCACGAGGACCTGAAGAGGTTCTTCGACGGCTTCCCGCGGGACGCGCACCCGATGCCGGTGCTGTCCTCCGCGGTGTCCGCACTGTCCACGTTCTACCCGGAGACCCTCAAGCCGGTCACCGAGGAACGGACCGAGATCGCCACCATCCGGCTGCTGGCCAAGCTGCCGACCATCGCGGCCTACGCGTACAAGAAGTCGGTCGGCCAGCCGTTCCTCTACCCGGACAACTCGCTGGGCCTGGTGGAGAACTTCCTGCGGATGACCTTCGGCTTCCCGGCCGAGCCGTACGACGTGGACCCGGACCTGGCCCGCGCGCTGGACCTGCTGTTCATCCTGCACGCCGACCACGAGCAGAACTGCTCCACGTCGACCGTGCGCCTGGTCGGCTCGTCCGAGGCGAACCTGTTCGCCAGCATCTCGGCGGGCATCAACGCCCTGTTCGGCCCGCTGCACGGCGGCGCGAACAGCGCGGTGCTGGAGATGCTCGAGGGCATCCGGGACTCGGGCGGCGACGTGAAGTCGTTCGTCACGAAGGTCAAGAACAAAGAAGAAGGCGTGAAGCTGATGGGCTTCGGCCACCGGGTCTACAAGAACTACGACCCGCGGGCCGCGATCATCAAGAAGACCGCCGACGAGATCCTCGGCAAGCTGGGCGGCGACGACAGCCTGCTCGACATCGCCAAGCAGCTGGAGGAGCACGCCCTCGCGGACGACTACTTCATCCAGCGCAAGCTCTACCCGAACGTGGACTTCTACACCGGGTTGATCTACCGCGCGATGGGCTTCCCGACGAAGTTCTTCACGGTGCTGTTCGCACTGGGCCGGCTGCCCGGCTGGATCGCGCACTGGCGCGAGATGACCAACGACCCGGCGACCAAGATCGGCCGCCCGCGTCAGGTCTACATCGGACCCAAGCAGCGGGACTACGTCGCGATGGACGCCCGGGCGTAGCAAGGGAAAGCGCGTGTCCACCGTGCCGGAACGGTGGACACGCGCCTCCGGTACCGCTGAGTTCTCGTTGGCCCGCTACAACGCCCGCACGAGCTGGCCGGCAATCAAGACGACACCGCTTCACGCAGCTTGACGCGGCTTCCGGTGCGTAGCACGGCATTGCGGTAAATTCGGCCGCCGAGCCACGCCACCAGCGCGATACCGCCGAGCGACAGCAGGATCGCCAACGCCTGCATCCAGATCGGCGCGAGGCCGAGCGCGGTCAGGCCGGGCATCAGGATCGGCGAGAACGGCGGCAGCAACGCCATCACGGTGGTCAGCGCGCCGTCGCTGTTGCTGATCAACAGGTTGATGGCGAAGACGAAGCCGATCACGATCACCATGGTGACCGGGGTGAGCACGCTCTGGGTGTCCTCCTGCCGCGACACCAACGAGCCGAGCGCGGCGAAAATGGTGGCGTAGAAGAAGAAGCCGAGCAGGTACCAGAGCAGCCCGGCGAGCATGCCGCCGACCGCGGCACCGGAGATGGTCAGCGCCCCGGTCGCCAGCCCGGCGACCACGCCGACCACACCGATGATCGCGAACTGGATCAGCCCGACCAGCCCGAGCCCGAGCACCTTGCCGGCCAGCAACTGCCAGGGCCGCACGGTCGCCAGCAGCAGTTCGACCACCCGGCTGGACTTCTCCTCGACCACGCCCTGCGCGACCATCTGGCCGTAGATCATCAGGGCCATGTAGAGCAGGAACGCCACGATCAGGCCGATCACCAGCCGCTGGCCCTGGTCGTCGCCCCGGGGTTCGAGCTGCTTGACGGTCACCTGCGCGGCCGCCGCGGTGCCGAGGACCTCCTTGGGATCCAGGTCGGCCGCGGCCAGTTCTGAGGTCAGGATCTCCTGGCGCATCAGGCCGTTGAGCGTGTTGCGCAGCTCGGTGTTCAAGGTGTCCTTGACGGTCACCTGGAGTGAGCCGACCGGTCCGGTGACCAACGCGTCCAGGTCGTTGTCACGGACCTGTTGCTCGCCCTGCGCCGGCTCGGCGATGTCGACGATCTCGACCCGATGACCCAGTTGCTTGGCCGATTCCACGATCTGCGGCCCCAGCGCGGTCGCCTGGCCGCTCAGCCCGACCTCGCTGCGGCCGCCGTCGTCGAACGTGGAGCTCTGCAGCAGCACGAAAGCCGCGAGCACGACGACCGAGACGATCGTGCTGAGCACAAAGGACCGGGTGCGCAGCTTGGTGTTCAGCTCGCGCCCGGCGACCAGCAACACCGCCTGAGCGGGCTTGAGCTCAGTGCCGACGCTCGATCGCGCAAGCGGACCTTCGGTCACTGCCCCTCCTTGACGACATTGCGGAACAACTCCGCCAGCGACGGACGGCGTCGGCTGAACTCATGCACTGGGCCGGTGTCCAGTGCGGCTCGCAGCACTTGCTGATCGTCGGTGTCGTCGTTGATCCGCAGCGTGGTGTGTCCGTCCTGTTCGGACACCACGGTCACGCCCGGAATCGAAGCAGCCCAACCGGCCGGTGCCTTGGGCGCGTGCACGACGAGTTCCGAGGCGCCCGACGAACGCAGGGCTTCGACCGTGTCGCAGGCCACCATCGTGCCCTTGTTCACGATCCCGACACGGTCACACAACCTCTGCACCAGATCGAGTTGGTGGCTGGAGAACACAACGGGGATGCCTTCGGCCGCTTTTTCCTTCAGCACCTGGCTCATCACGTCCACCGCGACCGGGTCCAGGCCGGAGAACGGCTCGTCCAGCACGAGCACCTCGGGGTTGTGCACCAGCGCCGCGGCGAGCTGGACGCGCTGTTGGTTGCCCAGGCTCAGTTTCTGCACTTCGTCCAGCCGCCGCTCCCGCAGGCCGAGCCGGACGATCCAGTCGTCCGCGGCGCGATGGGCGTCGTTGGCCGCGAGGCCGTGCAGCTTGGCCAGGTAGACCAGCTGGTCGAGGACCTTCATCTTCGGGTACAGGCCGCGTTCCTCAGGCATGTAGCCGAACCGGCGGCGCATGCTGAGGGTGACCGGTTCGCCCGCCCAGCGCACCGCGCCGGTGTCGGCTTCGAGCACGCCCAGCGCGATGCGCATGGTCGTGGTCTTGCCCGCGCCGTTGCTGCCGACGAACCCGAAGAGTTCACCGGGCCGTACCTCGAACGTCATGTCTGACAAGGCGACGACGTCGCCGTAGCGCTTGGAGACGTGGTCGATCTCCAGTCCCGCCTCAGGCACCATCGATCCTTCCTCGCTGGACGTACCCCCAGTATCCAGCCTGGACCCCGTCCGTGCTCAAGACCCTCGTGAGTGTTTGTACGGGTTAGAACCCGTATAAACACTCACGATGTCTACCAGGGGGTTCGCTTCGGCCGGAACGAGGCCCACACGGCTGCGGCGGTGCAGCACGTCCTCGGCGTCCAGCGCGCCCTCGTGCTCGACGGCCCAAATTACCTCGGCCGCCGTGAGGTCCGGGTGCAGCCGCGTCGGGTCCAGCTTGGCCACCTGCACGGCTTCCGTGCCGTACTTGGCGATCAGCCTAGCCGGTGCGTCGATTCGGGTGAGTCGCCCGCGTGCCGTGGCACCGACGAGCGGAATGTCCTTGGTACGTGCCGGAACCGTGGTGAGCCCGGTGGCGTCGACCGCGTCGGCGGCCATTCGGCGGTACGTCGTGAACTTGCCGCCGACAACGGTGATCACGCCGTTGGGCGCGGTCAGCACGGCGTGCCGCCGGGAAAGGTCGGCGCTCGCGCCTGATGCGTCGAGCAACGGACGCAGTCCGGCGTACGCACCCAGCACGTCAGCGCGGGTGAGCGGCCGTTCGAGCACCGAAGACGCGACCGAGAGCAGGAAGTCCACATCGGAGTCCGGTGCCGTGGGCACGTCCGGGATCTCGCCGTCCACCGGCTCGTCGGTCAGCCCGATGTGGATCCGGCCGTCCACCTGGGGCAGAACGAGCGCGAACCGGTTGCGGGAACCGGGAATCGGCACGGTCAGCGACGTCCCCGTGATCCCGGTGGACGCCAGCACGACGTGCGTGCCGCGCGACGGGCGCAACCGCACGGCCGGAACGAGCTGACCTGCCCAAACGCCGGTCGCGTTGATCACTTTCCTGGCCCGGACGTCAAATTCCGACCCGGTCAGCGTGTCCCGCAGCCGCGCGCCGTCGCCGTCGAGCGAAACGGCCTTGGTCCTGGTCAGGATTCTGGCGCCGAACCCGGCGGCGGTCCTGGCCAGTGCGACCACGAACCGTGCGTCGTCGATCACCTGACCGTCATACGAGAGCAGGCCGCCCCGCAGACCTTCGCGCTTCAACCCGGGCGCCAGCGCGAGCGCTTCGGCCGCGGGCACGCGCCGTGGCCTCGGAAGCAGAGCGGAAGGCGTCCGCGCCAACCGGCGCAGCACGTCGCCCGCCTGCAGGCCGGTCATCGCCAGCGTGCCGGAAACGCCTTCGTGCAAGGGAATGAGCTGGGGGAGCGGCCTGGTGAGGTGTGGCGCGGTGCGGGTCATCACGATTCCGCGCTCGACCGCGCTCTCGTACGCGAGTCCGACGTCGCCGTTTGCCAGGTACCGAAGCCCGCCGTGGATCAGCTTGCTCGACCACCTGGACGTACCGAACGCCAGGTCGTGCGCCTCGGCCAGGACCACCGACAGGCCACGGGAAGCGGCGTCCAGCGCGACACCGGCGCCGGTCACCCCGCCGCCGATGACCAGCACGTCGACGACGTCCTTGGCCGCTTCGGTCATGTCGGCGGTCCGCCGCCGCGCGTTGAGCGAGGTGTTCACCGATGCTCCAAGGCACCGTGCAGCATCGTGCCCAGTTCGGTGAGCAGCGCGTCTTTGTCCACATCGGACGTGGCAGGTCGCAGCGAGAGGACGAAGGACTGGATGACCAGCAGGACCGCCCGCGACTGCGTGGGTACGTCGGCGACCCGGATGGAGCCGTCCTGGTGCCCCGCCTTCAGCTGGTCGGCGATGAACTGCTCAGTCAGCCGTTGCGTGCTGCCCAGCCGCTGCACCACGTACGGCAGGATCAGTTCGGGTTCAAGGTCCAGCGCCGCCCGCATGATTGGGTTGTCCACGAGCACCCGGATGCCGGTCGTCAGGCCGGTCACCAGCCGCTCGCGAGCCGCCGGCGCGGTCAACGACGCCGAGATCTCGGCGAGCAGCCCGCCGAACTCCCTGGTCATCAGGGCCGCGATCAGGCTGCGCACGTCCGGGAACCGGCGGTACAGCGTCATCCGGCTGACCTGGGCACGCCGGGCGACCTCGGTGAGGGTGGTCCGGCCGACGCCGATGGCCAGCACGCAGCTGCGTGCCGCGTCGAGGAGCACGTCGTCGTCGACTCGATAGGTGTGACGTTGTGACGTCATGTGTCACACTGTACCCATGGCGATCCGAACCGACCAGCTCCTCAGGTCCGCGTGGACGGCCGACCAGGTCGAGTTGCCGCCGCACACGCTGCGCTGGCTCCGGCAGGAGACCGGTCTGACGGACGCCTGGACGCCGACGAAGCCGCTCACCGCGCCGCCGTCGGAACTGCCCGACAAGGCGCGCGAGGTGCTGACCGGGATCGTCGGCGCCGAGCACGTGCTCACCGACGAGGCGAGCAGGCTTGGCCGCACCGGTGGCCTGTCGTACCTGGATCTCCTGGCGCACAAGGGGGTCGGTGAGATTTCGGTGCCGGACGCGGTGGTGCTGCCCGCCGACCCGAGCGAGGTCGCCGCCGTGGTCCAGGCCTGCGCGGAGCTCGGGCTGACCATCGTTCCGTTCGGTGGCGGGACTTCCGTGGTCGGCGGTGTGCAGGCGGCGAACCGTGCGATCGTGCTCGACCTCGCACGGCTGGACCGGTTGGTGCTGGTGGACGAGGTGTCCCGGCTGGCCGTGTTCCAGGCCGGTGTGCGGGCGCCGGACGCCGAGAAAGCCCTGGCGGAGTACGGATTGACGCTCGGGCACGTGCCGCAGTCGTTCGAACGGGCCACCATCGGCGGGTTCGCCGCGACCCGGTCCGCCGGCCAGGCCTCGTCGGGCTACGGCCGATTCGAGGACATGGTCGAGGGTATCCGCGTCGCCACGCCGCGCGGTGAGTTGCGGTTCGGCGTCGCACCGGCATCAGCCGCGGGCCCGGATCTGCGGCATCTGGTGATCGGCAGCGAAGGCGCGTTCGGGGTGATCACCGAAGTGACGGTGCGCGTGCGTCCGCTGCCGAAAGTCCGTCGCTACGAAGGTTTTGTGGTGGACGGCTGGGAGCGGGGCGCGGAGATCGTCCGGCGGCTGGCGCAGGATCGCGTGCTCGCGGACGTGACTCGTCTGTCCGATGTGGACGAGACGCGGGTGTCGTTCGCGCTGGCCGGTGGCCTGAAAGCCGCCGGGTTGCGGGCTTACCTCAGGGCGCGCGGAATCCGGCGGCCCTGCATGCTGATCGTCGGCTGGGAGGCCCAGGACCAGCGGGAACTGGCGACGCGGCGGGCCGCGACGATCAGCAGGCTGCGCGGTGCGGTCCGGCTGGGCCGCGTGCTGGGCGAGGCGTGGCGGCACGGGCGGTTCAACGGCCCCCGCCAACGTGACGCGTTGATGAACGTCGGCGTGTGCGTGGAAACCCTGGAAACCGCAACGCACTGGTCGCAGCTCGACGAGTTGTACGACAAAGTCCGGCTGGCGTTGACCGACTCGCTGGGGCGCGCGATCGTCATGTGCCATATCTCGCACGCGTACGAAACCGGGGCTTCGCTGTATTTCACGGTGATCACGCCGAGGTCCGTCGACGATCCGGCCGGGCAGTGGCTGCGCGCCAAAGCCGCGGCGTGCGAGGCGATCTCCGGGCTCGGCACGATCTCGCACCACCACGCCGTCGGCGTCGATCACGCTCCTTATCTGACCGCCGAGATCGGCGATCTCGGCACGGAAGTCCTTGCCGCGGTGAAGAACACGCTCGACCCGGCCGGGATTCTCAACCCCGGCAAGCTCATAGCTCCCTAGCCGACTCGTTGGCGGCGTTCGTCGCCTTCGTGCACGGGTCGGACGTCCCGCCCACCTCGATCCGGGTGGTGAAGTAGGACTGTTCGAGCACGGGCCGGACAAGCACCATGACCTCACAGCGGTCCTGCTGTTCGGGCTCCTGGTGACGCATGCCCTCCTTGCCGCCGACGGTGAGCGGTTCGCCGTGCACGTGCCCGGCCATGTTCTCGATCTCATGGCTGATCAACAGGGTGCCGTCGGTCCCGGTCAGCTCACAGTTGATCAGCGTCGGGCGCCGGGCCTGCGTGAGGGCGCCGATCTGCTGGGTGAACCGCTCGACCGGCTGGCAGGGGTCCTTGCCGTGGAACGGCGACACGGCCGGGTTCTGCGGCAGCGTCCGCATCCGAGGGGCGACGGCCGTGGCCACATCGCGGGCCTGCGCGCACTGTTTCTCGTAGTCAGTGCCCTCGATGGAGATGCTGACCCCGAGTTCGCCCGCGGTCTTGACCGTGACCGTGCAGCCCGAGTCCTGGAAGGCGCTCAGGCCGGTGAGATCAACCGGTTTGGCGTCGGGCCCGACGCGCTCGCCGACGGCTGCCCGTGTGGTGTAAGGCGGCCCGTCCGGCGGCGTGATCGTGACGACGCAGTTGTGCGCGCTCGCACCGCTGAAGGTGCGGGCACCCACTGTCCCGAGCTTCGACAGCGCGGCCTCGTCGAGGATCGCGCAGGAGTCGACGATCCGGAACGAGGCCCATTCGTCCGGCGGCAACGGCACGGACGCGGTGGACTGGACTGGTTGCGCGGAGCACCCCGCGAGCAGGAGCAGGGTGACGATCACGGTGTGCGCTCGAACCCTCATACACCGTGATAGTACCTAATGGTCCAGACCTATTCGAGCCTTGATTTCCGCCTGCGCACCGCGCCGAGCCAGATCCAGCCGATCATTCCGCCGAAGAACAGCGTCCACGCGGGCATCGCGCGGGCGTCGATGCCGCGATCGCACATGGCCACGTACTCGGCCAGGATCGGCCGTTCGGGGTAGCCGAGGCTCGCGGCGAGGCGTGGCGTCTCGACACCGCCGAGGGTGTTACCGCAGCTCACCTTGACCGTGGCGGTGGTGTCCAGCGTGGCGACGCGGACCGGGAGCAGGCCCAGCAGCAGCCCGACGACCAGCGCGATGGACGCGAGCGACGCGACGAACACCCGCGGCGGCACAGTGATCTTGTCCAGCGGATCTTCCTCGATGTGCTGCGTCGTGGCCGGCGGGACGATCTCTGTCGACATGGCGACAGGGTGCCTCTTTTCCCCGGCCTGCGGGTAACGAACGGACTACTTGTAATACGCGCTTCCATCGATCGCGCCGTGCCGGCAGACCGATCCGAAGCCGAACGTCACCGTGAACGGCTCGGTCTCGTCCGGCGGAATCACCTTCGCACCTGCGGATTCAGGCTCGCATGGCCCGGTGGTCGGTTCGGTGCCGTCCGGCACCATGCCCCAGTGCAGGTTCTTGTACGCCTGCTGCCCCGGCTCCAGCGTGACCAGCGCCGGACCCGGGTCCGGCTTGCGGGTCAGCTTGGTCGGCGTCGGGTTGCCGTTGGCGTCTGTCAGCTGCAGGCCGCCGTAACCGTACAAAGTGCACGCTTTCGAACTGGTGTTGGTGACGACCAGCTTGGCGTACCGGTTGCCCGCCGCCGCGTCGCCGCCCTGGATCTCGCCCTTCAGCACGGTCGGGCCGCAGCGTGCGGTCTGGCTGCCGCGCGCGACGCTTTCCGGGCGCTCCGGGCCGGCCGACGTCGCCGGTGGCATGGACGGCGGTGCCGGTGTCTCGGTGACCGTCACGGTTCGCGGCGGCTGGGTTGTCGTGGTCTCCCCGCCGCACGCGGCCAGCGTGCCGGCTGCGACCACCGTCACCCCCACGGCCAGCGCCTTGTAGTGGGCCATGCTGCCACCTCCGTAACGTTGCTATCCGGTCCTACCAGTAAGAACGGGTACCCGCACGGCGAAGTGTGAGCGTTCACGCGCTCAGGCGAATTTCCACAGATAGGCCCAGCAAATCGTCCCGTCCGGCAGCGTCACCCGGATTCGCCGGTATTCGTCACCCTCGTAGGAATCCAAAGTGGCCAGTGCGGCTTTCGGGCTGCGCAACGGCAGAACCCAGCCGGGCACCTGATCCGTGCCGCGTTTGAGGCCGGGGTAGCCGAAGCCGGTGTCGAACACCTCGCCGGTGACGCTCGCCGGGTACGGCTCACCGTCCACCCAGGGCTCGACCAGGTCCCACGCGGATTCGCCGGGTTTGAGCGTGCCGTAGACGAAAACCCGGGGCGGGAACTCCTCGGGTCCCGGTTCTCCGTCCACAACGGACACATCGAGGCCCATCACCGGGGCCGCGGTGCCGACCAGGCGGCGAGCCTGGTCCTGGCCGAGCTCGGCCAGCCGGACCGGGGCGCCGGAAACGAGCAGGGGCCACCGGATCTCGGCCTTGCCGGTGTACGCCAGCGGCCCGTCCCACACGCTGCCGTCCTCCAGTTCGACCCGGCCGGAATACAAGCGGGACAACTGGTATCGATCACCCCGGCCTTCGCACACGTCCAGCACCCTGACCTGGGCGGGATCGGCCATCCACACGGCGTGGACCTCGGTGACGCCCGGCATCGCGGTCAACGTGACCGGTCGTTGCGTGTCCACGACCCGCAACCCGGCGGCCCAGACCGCGGACAGGCCCGTGCACGTCGCGCGCAGCACGACGACCGGTCCGTCCAAGCCGAGGTTCTCCCGCAGCCAGGTGATCTTGCTCGGGTTGGCGTTGGAGCCGTACGTCAGAACCGGAACGCGTTCGGCGAGCGTGGGCGCGTTGTGCTTGGTCAGCCACTCGTCCAGGTCGTCGTCCGGGGCGATCCGCCAGCCCTTGCCGTCGAGGTGGACGTAGGAGAAGGGCGGGCGTGTGCCCGGGTACGGCGCGGCAGGGTAGTCGGCGTCGGTGAACGTGCTCACAATGGCTGGGCGGCTTTGCGCTGGTCGTACTCCACCTGTGCCTTCTCGAACTCGGCCCACCGGTCGCCGATCAGGTCGAACAGGGTGTTCACGGCCTTCGCGGCGGCCTCGCCGAGGTCGGTCAGGCTGTAGTCGACGTGCGGCGGGATGACGGGGTGCACGACGCGGCGGACGATGCCGTCCCGCTCAAGCGCCTGCAGCGTCTGCGCCAGCATCTTCTCGCTGACGCCGCCGATCGCCCGGCGCAGCTCGCTGAACCGCAGAGTGCCTTCCCGCAGCAGCATGACCTGGATGAGCACGCCCCAGCGGCTCGACAGGTGTTCCATGACCGCCCTCGACGGACAGTTCATGTCGAAGACGTCGACCAAGGCACTTTCCATGAAGTAAGTATATGACAGCAAAGTGGGTACTTACCGCGAGTTAGTACCCTGCTTACAGTTAGTGTCATGACACTCTTGTTGACCGGGGCGAACGGCCAGCTCGGCACTTTGATCAAAAAGCACCTGACGGAACGCGGCGCGGCGTTCGTGGTGGGTTCACGCACGCCGTCACCGGACGGCCGGGTCGTGGACTTCGCCGACCCCGCGGGCATGGAGCAGGCGTTCGCCGGCGTGACCACCCTGATCCTGATCTCGACCAGTGGGGGCGACCGCGTCACGCTGCATGGCAACGCCGTCACGGCGGCCAAGAAGGCAGGCGTCCGGCACATCATCTACACGAGTGTGACCGACGCGCCCACGTCACCGCTCGCCCTCGCCGCTGACCACAAGGCAACCGAGGAAGCGATCGTCGACTCCGGCATCGCGTACACGTTCCTGCGCAACAACATGTACCACGAGAACTACACCGGTCAGCTCGCGCACGCCGACGGCACCTTCCTGACCTCCGCCGGTTCCGGCCTGCTCGCCTCGGCCGCCCGCGACGACTTCGCTTTGGCCGCAGCGGTTGTCGCGACGACGCCCGGCCACGAGAACACGGCCTACGAACTCACCGGATCGACCGCGTGGACGTTCGACACGTTCGCCGAGCTGGTCGCCGAGATCTCCGGCGAACCGTTCGTGCACAAGAGCATTCCGGCCGAGGACCTGCGTGCGGGCTACATCGCCGCCGGGCTTCCGCCCGAGGCGGCGGACTTGTACACCGACATCCACGTGCACATCGAGCGGGGCGCCCTGGCCGAGGTCCGGCCGGACCTGGAGAAGCTGATCGGCCGCCCGGCCACCCCGGTCGCCGACGCGATCCGCGCGGCACTCGGCAAGTAACCGCGTGGGCGCTTCGCGTTCGCTCCCGCCGCCCGGCCGGGGGCGAACGCGCCCGTCCCGAAGCCCAAAGTTGAGCACTTTCCCGTGTGAGAACTCAAGTTTGTGCTCACGTCCACAGTGGAGCCAAGAGGCTCGGCAGCTACCTTCGGAGTAGTGACTTTTCTTCATGTTCTCCGGCAGGATCGGCGCATGGCCACCCTTAGCCGTCGTCGTCTGCTGACTGCCACTGGTGCGTTGGGTCTGCTCGCCGCCACTCCGGCGCAAGCCCGCGACCACGCGTCGCGTGAAACGATCAAGCGCACGGTCAATCCCGCCGGAACGACGCTGGAAGTCGTCGGTGTGCCGGCGGGCACCGGCTTCCGGCGTCTGGTCCCGGGGCCGGGCTGGCCGCTCGTCGTGCGCCCCGACCTCGTCGAACCGCGGACCGGCCGGGACGACCGGCGGACCGCGCTCACCTCGTTCGTGCAGCTCACCGACATGCACGTGATCGACGCGCAAAGCCCGGCGCGGGTCGAGTACGTGCACCCGTTCATCGGGTCCGCACATCGTCCACAAGAGACATTGGGAACGCAGGGCGCCGCCGCGCTGATCAAGCGGGTCAACGCGACGCGGGGCCCCTACACCGGGCGGCCGTTCGACTTCGTGCTCAGCACGGGCGACAACACCGACAACCACGAGCTCGTCGAGCTCGACTGGTTCCTGACCATCCTCAACGGTGGCACGATCACGCCCGACACCGGTGATCCCGCGCGGTTCGAAGGCGTGCAGAACTCGCGGTCGAAGCTCTACTGGAACCCCGGCGACAGTGTCGCGGACATGTACAAGGACAAGGGCTTCCCGCAGATGCCGGAGCTGCTCGCCAACGCCGTCAAGCCGTTCACCAGTCCCGGCCTGAACCGGCCCTGGTACAGCGTTTTCGGCAACCACGACGACAGCGTGCAAGGCACGTTCCCCAGTGGTGTGCCGTTGGTCGACGCCCTCTACACCGGTTCGTTCAAGATCGAGGGCTTCTCCTCCCAGTCGGACGCCGCCAAACTCGCCGAGGCCATGCGCACGTCGCCGCTCAGGGCCGTCGAACTGCTGCTGAGTTTCAGCGGACCGGTCCGCCGGGTCACGCCGGACGCGCGCCGAAGGCCCTTCACGCCGAAGGAGTACGTCGCCGCGCACCGCGATCCGCGCAACACCGGCCCCGGCCCGGCCGGTCACGGTTTCGGACCCGCCAACGCCACGGGCCGCGACCTCTACTACACGTTCCCGATCGCGCCCGGTGTCGTCGGCATCGGTATGGACACGACCAACCGCGCCGGACTGGCGGACGGTTCGCTGGGCGACGGACAGTTCAAGCGGATCGAGCGCACGCTGGAAGCGGGCAGCTCCCGCTACTACGACACCAAAGGCGATCTGGTCCGCACGAGTGCCGCGGACACGTTGTTCATCCTGTTCAGCCACCACACGAGCACCACGATGGACAACCTGTTGCCGGACCCGACGAACCTGCTCGAACCGAGGCGGGACGGCAAGGCGTTGGTCGCGTTGCTCAACCGGTTCCCGAACGTCGTCGCGTGGGTGAACGGCCACTCGCACCGCAACGCGATCACCGCACATCGCGGCGCCACGCCCGCGCAGGGGTTCTGGGAGATCAACACCGCCTCGCACATCGACTTCCCGCAGCACGCGAGGATCATCGAGCTGACCGACAACGGCGACGGCACGCTGTCGTTGTTCACCACCCTCATCGAGGCCGACAGCCCGTACGAGGCCGACTACGGCGACAGCTCGCCTGCCGGGCTGGCGTCGCTGTACCGGCAGATCTCACTCAACGACCTGCACAGGGATCCCGGGCTGATGGGCGCGGCCGTCGACCACAACACGGAACTGGTCCTGGCGAAACCGTTCTGACCAGGCGGGAACCGCTGGAGTGTGGTGCTATGGGGAGCGGCGCAACCGCCGGGTGATCGCTATGGTCAGGGCCTCGTTCCCAGGAGGTGACTCCCGCTGCCCGCCGATTTCGACGAGCCGGCCGCAGGCCGCTCCCGCAAGCTCAACGCGACCTCGTACGTCGTTCTCGGCATGCTCTCGTACGGTCCGGCCACGAGCTACGAGCTCAAACAACGGGTCGGCCGGACCGTCGGCAACTTCTGGGCGTTCGCGCACTCGCAGCTGTACGACGAACCCGCCCGGCTGGCCGCGGCCGGCCTGGTCACCCAGACCACCGAGAAGGGCGGCAGACGCAAAAGGACGTACGCGATCACCGACGAGGGCCGCAAAGCGCTGGCCGACTGGCTCGCCGAGCCCACCCTTGAGCAGACCGAGGTCCGGGACACCGGTCTGCTCAAGCTGTTCTTCGGAGTCAGCGCGACGCCCGACGACATCCGCCGACTGGCCAGAGACCGTTACCGGTCGCACCGGGCCCGTGCGGACGGCTACGACCAGCAGCGCGCCCAGATCGAGGCGGTGGCCGACCGGTGGCAGCTCAAGACCCTGGAGCTGGGGCTGCGCTACGAGCGCACGGTGGAGCAGTTCTGGAAGGACTTCCTGGACGAGCTCGACCGTGATCCACCCTGACAGCTGTTTACATGATCTATCACAATGATGAAAATATCTCCCACGGATCCGAGGGAGACGCCATGACCCGCTTAGCCCTGCTGACCATAGCCACCCTGCTGTCGTTGCCCGTCCTTCCCGCGACGGCGGCCCAGCCGCAGGCGCCGGTCGACTTCCACTCGTGGCAGAAGCACGACTTCTTCTTCGCGGGCCAGCGCGACGGCCTGATCCCGACCCTGCGCGGCCTGCGGATCGGGCGCCCGGCGGGCACGATCGACCATACAGAGCCGGACATGGGCACCCGCGCGTACGAGTACGGCACGTGGACGTCGCCGTACTACCGCCAGGGATTCGACGCGACGCAGCTCGTCGCCTCGTGGAACGCCACCACGCCCAAGGGCACTTGGCTGCGCGTGGACATGCGCGGGAAGACGGCGTCCGGGGCCGAGACCATCTGGTACGGCATGGGCCGATGGGCCCTGCCCGACACGGACATCCGCCGCACGAGCCTGCCGCAGCAGACTGACGAGCACGGCTACATCGACGTCGACACGTTCGTCGCTCGGTCGCCGCTGCGCGCCTACCAGCTCCGCGTGACGCTCTACCGTGCCGCGGGAACCGACGAATCGCCGACGTTGTCCATGGCCGGCGCGATGACGTCCGCGATCCCGGACCGCTTCACGGTTCCGACGAGCCCGAATGCCGGTGCCTGGGGCATCGAGCTGACGGTGCCGCGGTACTCCCAGAACATCCACATCGGACAGTATCCGGAGTACGGCGGCGGCGGTGAGGCCTGGTGCAGCCCGACCTCGACGCAGATGGTCGTGGAGTACTGGGGAAAGCGGCCCTCCCCAGAGGATCTGGCATGGGTCGATCCGTCCTATGCGGACCCGAGCGTCGACCACGCGGCCCGGTTCACCTACGACAAGGACTACGACGGAACGGGCAACTGGCCGTTCAACACCGCCTACGCGGCGACGTACGGCCTGAAGGCGCACGTGACCCGGCTGCGCTCGCTCGCCGAGCTGGAGCGGTACATCAGGCGCGGCATCCCGGTGATCACCTCGCAGTCGTTCCTGGCTTCGGAGCTCGATGGCGCGGGCTACGGCACGGCCGGCCACATCATGGTGGTCATCGGCTTCACGAAGGACGGCGACGTGATCGTCAACGACCCGGCGTCCGCCAGCAACGACCGTGTCCGCAACGTCTACAAGCGAGCCCAGTTCGAAAACATCTGGCAACGCACCAAGCGGTACCGCACGGACGGTTCGGTCGCGGGAGGTCCCGGCGGCATCGCCTACATCATCACCCCATGACCCCCTCGTGAGTGTTTATCCGGGTTAGAACCCAGATCCACCGATGGGTTTTGTTGGTGATCTTGGTCGTGGGTGGTTGTGTTGGTGGGCCGGTGGTTTCTGTCGTGGGCGTGCGGGAGCCGCTGGTCTGCCCAGCTTTTCCACTGTGAGTTGTTGGGGCGGGGGTGCCTTGGTGGGTGGTCAATGCT